>NZ_BCVE01000004.1 GCF_001591585.1 Niallia circulans NBRC 13626
TTCCTTTGCTAATGCTTCTTGTTTTGCTTTTTCCTTTGCTAATGCTTCTTGTTTTGCTTTTTCCTTTGCTAATGCTTCTTGTTTTGCTTTTTCTTGAGCTAGCTCTTCTTGCTTTGCTTTTTCCTTTGCTAATGCTTCTTGTTTTGCTTTTTCTTGAGCTAGCTTTTCTTGCTTTGCTTTTTCCTTCGCTAGTGCGGCTTGCTTTGCTTTTTCTTGGGCTAATGCTGCTTGTTTCGCTTTTTCCTTTATTAATGCTGCTTGTTTCGCTTTTTTCTTCGCCAATGCTGCTTGTTTTGCTTGTTCCTTTACTAATGCCGCTTGTTTCGCTTTCTCCTTTGCTAATGCTGCTTGTTTCGCTTTTTCCTTCGCTAAGGCTTCTTCTATTACTTTTACTTGGGCTAATGCTCCTTGTTTCGTTTTTTCCTTTGCTAATGCTACTTGTTTCGCTTTCTCCTTCGCTAATGCCGCTTGTTTCGCTTTCTCCTTCACTAATGCTGCTTGTTTCGCTTTTTCCTTCACTAATGCTGCTTGTTTCGCTTTTTCCTTCACTAATGCTGCTTGTTTCGCTTTTTCCTTCACTAATGCTGCTTGTTTCGCTTTTTCCTTCGCTAATACCTCTTCTTGCGCTTTTTCTTGAGATAATGCTTCTTCTTGGGCCTTTTCTTGAGGTAATGCTTCTTCTTGGGCCTTTTCTTGAAATAATGCTTCTTCTTGGACCTTTTCTTGAGATAATGCTTCTTCTTGCGCTAATTTCTCCTTACTTCTTGGAGAACTATTATTCGTTTCACAAATTATACTACTTTTTGCATCCGCATTATTTTCTGATGTAATCTCTTTCTTTGGAGAAGGTAAAGCTAACACCTTATTATTTTTTTTAGCACCATTTACGACGTCAACTAAATTATCAATGTGAAACTTCACCGAAATCTCTTTTGAAAATAGTTGAATATTTAACGTGGCTGACTTTTCTTGTTTCTCATTACTCGACAATGCTTTTAAAAAGTCTGATATGATATTTCTTTTTAGCCATTTCATGGCAATCCTCTCTCTCCCTTATATCTATTGTTCTTTTTTCCAAATCTTTCTTGCGTCTTCCAAATCCTTTGGCGTATCAATAGATATCCATGTTCCTTCATGCAAATAGACAGCAAGTTCTCTCTTTTCAATTAACTTTCTTAATGGCTCTTCCTCTAACACACAATCTGGCTGGGCTGATAGATACTGAAAGAACTCCTTATTACAAACAAAAAATCCCCCATTAATCCAGTCATCTAAAATCGGCTTTTCGGAAAAGCGATTAGCAATTCCATCTTCTATATCAAGTACTCCATATTGATTATTTTTTTTGATGCCTGTAAGTGTAACTGCTTTTCCTTTTTCTTTGTGAAAGGCAATAAGTTTATCTAAATCAATATCAGACAAACCATCCCCGTAGGTTAATAGAAAGATATCATCATCCATATATGGTTCTAACTGTTTAATTCGTGCTCCAGTCATTGTATCTTGACCAGTATCTATACAAGTTATTGTCCATGGCTCTGTTTTTTCTAGAATGGTATATTGATTGTTTGCTAAATCAATTTGTATATTATTGTTTCTCCAGGCTGAATTAACAAAGTAATCTTTTATCTGGTCTCCTTTATAGCCCACTGGCAAAATGAACTCTTGATGACCATATTCACTATAATGCTTCATAATATGCCATATAATCGGCTTCCCATTAACATCAGCTAAGGCTTTTGGTATATTCTCTGTTAAGCCTCTCATTCTCATTCCTTTGCCCCCACATAAAATTACAACTTTCATTCTTTCACCTCTTCTCTTAGTATTTTCATGCCATTATATGTACAGGCTACTAATGATGCATAGGTTGTTTCCTTAGGTTTAGTAAGATATAGGCGCATTTTTGAGTAATTTGGAGGAGAAACTTATAAGACTGTCCCTTTTTTGGAGGATATTATTGTTCTTTACGCTTATTACTGTAGCGAAGACAAAAAAATACTTTTTATAAATTTATATCTAAAGAAAGAGGAGAAATTATAATTTTTTCTGGATAAGGGGGAATTTCAAACACATATAAAAAATCCTACAGTTTTACCTGTAGGCTGTGTTTATCCCTTTTCTGAATAAAAAAGCTATAAGGCAAATTTACCTCATAGCTTTATCCTATTCTAATCTCATTACCTTCTACTATCACTTTTTCATTCTCTTCAAGGTTAGTAAATACCATTGGTGTAATGATGGAAGGAACCTTTGTTTTAATTGCATCAAAATCAATTTCCATTAATTTTTGTCCTTGTTTTACTTTATCTCCATCTTTAACAAAAGAAGTAAACCCTTCCCCTTTTAAACTAACTGTATCTAATCCAACATGAATTAAGATTTCTTTTCCATTGTTATCAGTCATGCTTACTGCATGCTTTGTTGGAAACACATTCATAATTTGTCCGTCTGCTGGAGCAACTAATACGCCATTGGATGGATCAACCGCTATGCCGTCTCCCATCATTTTTTGCGCAAATACTGGATCTGGAACTTCTGTAATGCTTAATAGCTTTCCTTCTAATGGTTGAATATAAGTTTGAGTCGTATTCGTTTTTTCTTCCTTATTTCTCTTAAATAGATTTTTAAACAAGGTAGCACCCTCCAATAAAAGATTCACTTCCTATTTTAACTTAATAACAAAAATTTTCCCATAAATCTAATAAATAATATTTCTAAAAGCCTATATCTGCACGAAATATTATTACTTTATATAATAGACAATAGACTCATATGCTCTTAGCTTTATACTTTCTCTCATGGAATCGGAATCAGGATAATTAGATAGAAGAATAGTACCCGTTAATCCTGTCCAATCAATGTGTTCTGGTAAAGTAAATGTCACTTCATCTTCATAGAAATTATTAACGACTAATAATTTCTCTTTATCTGTACTGCGTAAATAGGCAAATATTTTATCATCTTCAGGAGCAAGTAGTTCATAATCTCCGTCTGTAATGATATTGTATTCTTTCCGCAGCTGGATAAGTTTTTGATAGTGATAGAAAATAGACTCTTTATCCTTTAATGCATTTTCTGCATTTAGCTCTCGATAATTTCGAGCCGTTTCAATCCATGGCGTTCCATCCGTAAATCCAGCATTTTTCTCACCGTTCCACTGAACAGGTGTACGAGAGTTATCACGAGATTTTCTGCGCAAAATTTCAAGAATTTCTTCTTCTGATTTACCGTTTGCTTGTAAAATATTATACATATTCAAAGATTCCACATCTCTATACTGATCAATCGAAGTAAATTTAGGATCTGTCATGCCAAATTCTTCTCCTTGGTAAATATAAGGAGTGCCTTGCATCATGTGGATGGTAGTAGCAAGCATTTTTGCAGATTCCTTATGGAATTCCCCATCATTCCCATAACGGGAAACAATACGTGGCTGATCATGGTTACACCAGAAAAGGGCATTCCATCCTCCCCCTTCATTCATACCAACTTGCCATTTAGATAAAATTTGTTTCAGAGCCTGAAAATCCATTTCGCCAATTTCCCACTTCTCTCCGTCGGGATAATCAACCTTTAGATGGTGGAAATTAAAAGTCATACTTAACTCATTTCGCTCAGGCTTTGTATATTTAACGCAATGCTCTAGTGTTGTAGAAGACATTTCTCCAACTGTCATACTGTCATATTTGGAAAATACTTCTTGATTCATTTCATGGATAAACTCATGCACACGAGGTCCATCTGTATAAAATTTCCTTCCATCTCCAGGCGCTGCGGAACCGTCATCATCTGGGAAATCTTGATTTTTTGAAATCAAATTAATGACATCAAGACGGAAACCATCTACACCTTTTTCAAACCAAAATTGCATCATTTTATACACTTCATTACGAAGCTTCTCATTTTCCCAATTTAAATCAGCTTGCGTTACATCAAAAAGGTGTAAATAATACTGGCCTGTTTTTTCATCATACTGCCATGCATTTCCGCCAAATTTAGATTGCCAATTCGTTGGTTCACTGCCATCTTCTTTTCCATCTTTCCAAATATAAAAATCACGATATGGGTTATCTTTAGAAGATGCTGCTTGTTTAAACCATTCATGTTCCGTTGAAGTATGGTTAACAACGATATCCATAATAACTTTCAGACCTTTTTGATGGGCTTCCTTTAATAGCTGATCAAAATCTTCCATCGTTCCATATTCATGATGAATGGAATAATAATCACTAATATCATAGCCATTATCCTTTTGAGGAGAAGTATAAATAGGTGTTAACCACAATACATCTACCCCTAATTCTTTTAAATAATCTAATCTTTTAATAATCCCTTGAATATCTCCTACTCCGTTTCCTGTTGTATCTTGAAAACTCTTCGGATAAATTTGATACACAACTGCCTTTTGCCACCATTCTTGTTTCATCTATATACACCACCGATGTGAAAATTATATTCTTTTTCCTGTCTGTAAAAAAACAATACAGTTAATATTTACGTTTTTTTACTTCCTATTTAATTACTAGTACTTCCTCAAAAGGCATACGAATCGGTTTGACATTATAGCAAATGTTACTTCGATATGATTCGGCATTTGAACAAGACTAATGATTTTTATTCTCTTTCATCATAACATGTATATACAAGTTGTCAACTGATTAGTAATGCGTTTTCAAAACCTCTTTGTCCTAAACCCAATTAGTTCCTACCCCTAACTTGTCCGTATAAACTTCCTTACATTTTCCGCTCTTTTTTCTGTATTCCATAAAAAGAAGGATTTTTGTCAATTCCTTAAAAACCATTGGTCATTTACTGCTTTTTTTGATAAGATATCCCTATAATTTTTAGAATTTAATTTAATTAATCAATAATATTCTCTTTCTTGTATAGATAAAAAACATTGATATAGATAATGCTAAATAGAAATGTAAAACGGTTGATCATTATCTTTACAGAAAGAACAGAAAAAATTAAGTAGAAGGAAAGGGCTAATTAAGACATAGAAAGCTTAAACTCCATTCTTTTTTTCTGAGAAATTATTAATTTATCACTGGTGGAAAAGCTCATTTACTCCACATATAATGTAGGAACATGTATACTATTAATAGATTTAAACTAGGAGTGAGCATTTTGAAGGATGAATTAGCTTATATTGGGAACAAAATCATAGAAAACAAGGACATCCTTGCTGAAAATACAAATAGGCTGCTTTCACAATTTTTACAACAGCAGACATCTAATTTTTCTCTCCCATATGCTGAAGAAGATATGCATAAATGGAATGCTAAGCTTTTCTTTATCTTAGCTGAAGCGTTAAAAGATAAGAAAGATTCGGAAGGAATTGAGTATTGGTCGGATAAAACTGGGAAAGCCTTTGTAAAGAACCATATTCCCTTACAATCTGCTCTGCGTTCCTTATCGATTTACCGAAATGTAATCTGGGACGTATTCACAGAGGAATTAGAACAGAAATCTTTCGCGCCGATTACCATGTTGGATGTTGGCAAGATTATTGATCCTATACTCGATGAAATTAGTGCTTACATAGGGCATATTTATGAAGAGCATAACACGCAGATTATGAAGCTTGCTTATACCGCTTTAGAAGAGCTGTCTGTTCCAGTTGTTCCAATAGCAAAAGAAACGGCCATCATTCCTCTTATTGGGGAAATTGATACACAGCGGTCTCAATTAATTTTAGAAGTTGCGTTGCAGGAATCTGCCAATTTAAAAATCGAATATCTCATTTTGGATATTTCAGGGGTGCCAATCGTCGATACAATGGTGGCAGACAATTTATTTAAAGTCGTTCATGCCTTAGACCTAATTGGTGTTAAATCCATCGTTTCTGGTATTAGACCAGAAATTGCTCAAACAATTATTTCATTAGGAATCGACTTTAGCAAAATTACCACATGTGCCAATTTACACACGGCATTAGCTAGCATTGGCTTGAAGCGGGTCGTAGAATAAGATAAGGATGTCTTAAATAGTTAGTTAAACTCTTTAAGACATCCTTTATTATTTTTACTCCAATCGTTTCTAATCTAAGACTTTAGCTAACTGTCCAGCGGTTTTTCATATATGTTGGTTGCAAGAATAAACATGTAAATTGTCATCAACACTTCCCGCAAGCAGCCTCTTCCCATTAAATTTGTACTTGGAACATAAAATACATGTGCACACATTTGATTTGCCTCCTTTTGTTTGTTCAATAATTCACATAATTATTTATAAAGAAAGAGCGATTTGCCCTGACTCTTTTATAGATGTAATACGCCTTCTCTAGGTACTACTTGAAAAGCATCTGCTAAGTCTTGTAACTGCTGGTCCGTAATGGTTTGCTTAATCTTTGAAGCATCCCCAATAATCGTATAAATTTGTGCTGCTTTTTCTGCTGTTTCAATCAGCCCGAATGTTTCATCCATTGTGGATCCGGCACCAAATATTCCATGATGTGGCCAAACAACTAAACGATGCTCTCTCATTTTCACTGCTGTTTTTTCTCCAATTTCATCTGTTCCAGGAACCATCCAAGGCAGAATCCCGATTGCATCCGGAAAAACAACAATACATTCGGTACACATTTGCCATAGTGTTTTTGTAAAACTTGCTTCATCTAAATCATGCATAAATGTCATTGCAAGTATATTTGTGGCATGGTTATGCATGATAATCCGATGATTAGGGTCTACTCGTAAACGTGCAATATGGCTCATAAAATGGGAGGGTAACTCACTTGTAGGATTCGACCCATCTGCAAATCCCCATAGTATATGCACTTTTTCTCCACTCTTATCTATTTTTAAAACACCAAGTGTATTTGCAGGATCTTTTTTCACATTTTTAAAATACTTCCCAGAGCCTGTTACAATAAAATACTTCCCTGCCAATTCTGACACTGGAAACTTTAGAGGGATAGACCGAATAATTTTGCCAGTATCCAAATATTGTTCCACTAACTCTTCTTCTAAAAGATAACTGATATTTCCTCCATTCCGTTCATCCCAGCCCATATTCCACATATTAAATGTTGCTTCACACATTTCTTTAATAAATGGAGCATCTAAAATATTTTGCTTTTGCATAATCGCAACCATTTCTCTTCACTCCCTTAATCTGCTAATCTTGATTTTCACATCCTTATTTTACGACTTAAACAAAAATAAGTCAATATATTCAAAAGTAAAAACAGTTTAACTATGCGTATTTACTGCGAAATATTTTTGTTTTCTTTTGTTTTTTTAAAATCACTTTCTCTCCAAATAAAAAAAGATAGCACCAATATATTTTCAAAAATATTGGTGCTATCTTTCTTCATTTTCCGCCCGTAAGCTTGAACAGATTATTTTATGATGGAACGACCTGAAAAGAGATATTTTTTTCTTGAAACCAATTTTCATATTCTTCCGGAATACGTTCATCTGTAATAACATATTGTATTTGATCTAGATTGGCAATATGAGCAAATGTCTTTACTCCGAATTTGCTTGAATCAACAAGAAGAGTAACCTCTGATGTTATATTCATCATCTGCTTCTTTAATAATGCCTGCCATTCATTAGCATCACTTAGACCACTTTGCACATCTACTCCTTTGCATGATAGAAACAACTTACTAACATAATATTGTTCAAGGGAACGTTCAGCCAGTGGTCCTACATAAGATAATGATTTCGACAAAAGCATTCCACCTGTTGATATTACTTTAATTTGTTCCTTCTTACTTAATTCCAAAGCTACTTTAATAGAATTAGTAATCACAGTTAAAGGCATATCAGGTAATTGTGACGCCATATACCAGGCAGTGGTACTACCATCCAAGATGATTTGTTCTCCAGGCTGTATGCGCTTTACCGCTTCTCGGGCTATTGCTCTCTTTTGCTCTGCGTTCGTAACCTCTCTCTCCATGAAAGGAGTATCGCTAGGTTCTTTTTCAATACTCACTGCCCCTCCATGACTTCTCATCAAAAGCTTATCCTGCTCTAATTTTTCTAAATCTCTTCTAATCGTTTCCTCCGTTACCGAAAAAATTTCACTTAATTCTGATACGCGTATACTTAATCTTTCATTCACAAGCTCCACAATTTTTCTACGTCTTTCTGCTACAAGCACTTTCGAAGTTCTCCCTCCATTTTTGTTTTCTTGGGATTAAGTTGATATATGTTTATTACTATAGCATATTTTTCGTTTTAATAAGAAGCCCTTCCATAAAAAAAGGATGAAATAAGATAATCCTTACTCCATCCCTTCCATCAAACTATTGTGCTTTGTTTTTATTATAAATATCAAAGGCTACAGCTGCTAAAAGTACAAGCCCTTTAATTCCTTGCTGCCAGTCAATGCCAAGTCCCATTAGTGACATTCCATTATTCATGATTCCCATTACCAAACCACCAATAATTGCTCCAGGTATGGTTCCAATGCCCCCATATGCAGAAGCTCCACCGATGAAACAAGCTGCAATGGCATCAAGTTCAAAAAGATTACCAGCTTTTGGAGTAGCCGCATTCAAACGTGCAGCGAATAAGAGACCAGACAATGCAGAAAGTACTCCCATATTAACAAACACCATAAATGTCATCTTTTTCGTTTTAATCCCAGAAAGCAAAGCCGCCTTCTCATTTCCTCCAATTGCATAAATATGTCTTCCTGCTTTTGTTTTGTTTGTTACAAATGTATAGATAACAATCAGAATACCTAATACAATTAAAATATTGGGGATGCCCTCATAGGTTGCGAGAACAAAGGTAAAGATATTCAAAATTAAAATCATTCCTACTAACTTCGATACAAACAG
This sequence comes from Niallia circulans NBRC 13626, assembly GCF_001591585.1. Classification (GTDB taxonomy): domain Bacteria; phylum Bacillota; class Bacilli; order Bacillales; family Cytobacillaceae; genus Niallia; species Niallia circulans. The sequence continues at coordinate 8,804 of NZ_BCVE01000004.1, forward strand.
CCCAAATGGTTGAACATCAAATTGATGTTTTAATTGATTCCTTCTGTTTTTTAATTGAAGGAAAATGATGATGATAGATAAAACAGCACCAATTAAAATCGTTAATAGATGCAATGATCCTCCACTTATATCAGGAATAAATCCAGAGCTGATTTTCTGAAAGGATTCAGGAAAAGGAGCAATCGATTTCCCTTCTAATACAATCATCGTCAACCCTCTAAATAGGAGCATTCCTGCTAGTGTGACTATAAATGCTGGAATACGGACATACGCAATCCAAAAACCTTGCCATGCTCCGATAACAGCACCTAATACTAAAGAAATGACGATTGCTAAAAATGGAGACATTTCATAATTTACCATCATAATGGCAGAGATGGCGCCAACAAATGCGGCAATCGATCCTACCGATAAATCAATATGTCCCGTGACGATAACAAGTAACATTCCAACTGCCAGAACTAATATATAGCTATTTTGTAAGATTAAGTTTGTAATATTTAAGGGTTTTAGTAATAAACCATCCGTAATAATTTGAAACAATACCATAATGAATACTAAAGCGATAATCATACTATATTGACGGAAATTAACATGAAAAAGTGATTTGTTTTTTTGTGAACCTACTGGATTTGGTTTTATTTGTGGCTGCATTGTTCGCTTACCCCCTTACTTTACTTTTGGTCATATATTTCATTAATTTCTCTTGATTTGCTTCTTCTTTAAGAACTTCTCCTGTTATGCGCCCTTCATTCATTACATAAATACGGTCACACATCCCTAATAGCTCTGGTAATTCAGACGAAATCATCAGAATACTTTTTCCCTCATTGACAAGATCATTAATGATTGTATAAATTTCATATTTAGAACCAACGTCTATTCCTCTAGTAGGTTCATCTAAAATTAAGATATCTGGCTCTGAAAATACCCATTTACTTAATACGATTTTCTGTTGATTACCGCCGCTCAGATTTCCAGCTTTTTGAAAGATGCTTGGTGTTTTTATTCTGAATTTCTGCCGATATTCTTCTGCAACCTTTATCTCTTGATTCTTATCTAACACAGCATGTTTAGAAATACGGTCAAGCGTTGCAAGCGTAATATTCTGTTTAATGTCTTCCATTAAAATTAAACCATTACCTTTTCTATCTTCCGAAACATAGGCTAGTCCATTATTTATTGCTGCAGTTACATCTTTGAATTGCACTTCTTTCCCATTTTTTATTATTTTTCCATTGATATTCTTTCCATATGCTCTTCCAAATAAGCTCATTGCTAATTCGGTACGTCCAGCTCCCATTAATCCAGCAATCCCGACAATCTCTCCCCTTCTAATCGTTAAGGAGACATTATCGATTACTTTCCTATCCATATGCTTTGGATGGTAAACATTCCAGTCTTTTACCTCAAAAACAACCTCTCCAATATGGGGAATTCGCTCTGGATAACGATTGGTAAGATCTCTTCCTACCATTCCTTTGATAATTCTGTTTTCATCCACCTGATCATTCTTTACATCCAATGTCTCAATCGTTTTTCCATCTCTTAAAATGGTGATAGAATCGGCAACCTTTTCAATTTCGTTCAGTTTATGAGATATAATGATGGCAGACATTCCTTGTTTTTTAAGTTCTAATAATAAATTTAGTAAGTTTTCGCTGTCATTCTCATTTAAAGAAGCTGTTGGTTCATCTAAAATAAGCAGCTTAACATCCTTTGATAAAGCTTTTGCGATTTCTACTAATTGTTGTTTACCTACTCCAATATCACTTACCTTTGTATTTGGTGATTCACTTAATCCGACTTTTTTAAGCAATTCCCTTGTACGCAAAATTGTTTTATTCCAATCAATAACGCCTTTGTTAACGATTTCATTTCCTAAAAAGAGGTTTTCTGCTATCGTCAATTCCGACACTAATGCAAGCTCTTGATGGATAATTACGATTCCTAGCTCTTCACTTTGTTTGATGTCTTTAAATGTGCAAACCTCATTATGAAAGAAAATATCTCCAGAATAAGTACCATGTGGATAAACTCCGCTCAATACCTTCATTAAAGTTGATTTACCAGCACCATTTTCCCCACAAAGGGCGTGTATTTCTCCTTGCTTAACCTTTAAATTAACATCATCTAAAGCTTTAACCCCTGGGAACTCCTTCGTAATATTTTGCATTTCAAGAATTATATTTGCCATGTCCTTCACCACCTCTATTTTTTTTACTATTACTGCCCCAGCTGCTCTTTCGTATAATAATTCGTATCGACTAATTCAGCTTCATAATTTTCTACATCCACAGAAACCGGTTTCAAAAGATAAGCAGGAACTACTTTTTTTCCGTTGTTATATGTTTCCGTATCATTTACTTCTGCTTCCTCTCCATTGAGTAAAGCCCTTGCCATTTCCACTGCTTTCTTAGCTAATTCTCGTGTATCTTTGAAAATGGTTTGCGTTTGTCTTCCATTTATAATTGCTTTAATAGAAGCAAGCTCTGCATCTTGTCCTGTTATAATCGGCATCGGTTTATCTTTGCTTCCATAGCCAACACCCCTTAATGACGAGATAACCCCAATACTAATCCCATCATAGGGAGACAAGACGGCATCTATCTGTTCAGAGGAATAATGAGCACTTAATAAATTATCCATTCTGGCTTGAGCTAATGCTCCATCCCAGCGGAGTGTCGCTCCTTGACTAAATTTTGTCTGCTTACTTCTTACGACTAGTTTGCCAGAATCTATATATGGCTGAAGGACTGACATTGCTCCATCGAAGAAAAAGTATGCATTGTTATCATCTGGAGATCCGGCAAAAATTTCTATATTAAATGGCCCTTCAGAATCTTTTAATCCTAACTTCTCCTCAATATATTGACCCTGCAGCTCTCCTACTTTAAAATTATCGAATGTTGCATAATAATCTACATATTCACTGTGCTGTATTAAACGGTCATACGAAATAATTTTTATGCCATCCTTATGTGCTCTCTCTAGAACGCCTGTTAATCCGGATCGGTCATCGATGGGGGCAATGACAAGAATATCTACACCTTTTGTAATCATATTTTCAATTTGTGCTGTTTGATTCTCAATCACATCCTCTGCATATTGTAAATCTGTTTTAAAGCCAAGTTCTTCAAACAGTTTTTTCATATTTTCTCCATCATTTACCCATCTTTCTGATGATTTGGTAGGCATGGAAATACCAATAAACCCTTTTGACTCTCCAGAAGTTTTTTCAACTCCACATGCAGCAGTAATAAATGTTAGTACAATGACAGCAATAAATGTAAACACTTTTTTACACAAACAAACTTCCCCCTTTCTACATTTGTCTTAAGCTTTTATTTTGACTAAACTTACTATAGCATCTGCCTCAAGTATGGTCTTTTCAAATAATTTACTATTTTTATACTTTTTTAACTTAAATTAAAACGCTTTCATTTTAATTAAGAAAATAATATCTATGTTGTCTTCTCTATCCCTCTACTGATCATTAGTTGAATAATTGGCTATACGGACAGTTGATCTCCCACCTATTTTCCCGAGCTGCGTTTAGTCTTATTTCATAAAAAAAGAAGCCCCTTTTTCATGGCCTCTACTCCTTCACTGTATATTATTTGTTTCCTCCATAATATTTCTGCGATATTTATTAGGGGAAACACCCATAATCTTTTTAAATGCTGTACTAAAATAATGCTGCGTTTCATATCCGACTAGCTGAGATATTGTGATAATTGGATAATCTGTTGATTGAAGTAAATATATTGCCTGTTTCATTCGTTTCGTTGTAAGGAGCTGGACGAAACTTACTTTTAATTCCTGCTTCATTAGTCTGCTTAAATAAACAGGAGATACCTGTAAAGTGATCGCAACTTTTTCAAGTGAAAGGGAAGAATCCGCATATTGATGGTCAATAATACTCTTTGCTCTTCTCACAATAGGTGAAATATTCATTTCCTGTTGGATCATTTCTTTACAGATTTTATATAAGGAAAAGAGATGTTTGTAATCCACTTCATTGTTATTTATATAGGTGGCAATAGACATTTTTAGTTCTTTTCTGATAGATTCCTCCAACTGTAAAGCCACCTCATTAGTGATAGTTTGCCAGATAATTAGGACAATCAGTCCTGATTCATCATGAAAATAACCTATTTCCTTGTGTTGTAAGAATAAGAGAATATGATATTTTAACGATTCTTGAATCTCTCCTTTTTCCTTTTCACTTAAAATAGGCTTGTTTTCGAGAAATTCTAAACAAGAAATAACTACTAGTTGTTTAGGTATACTTGTATTTAAATAGTAAAAAGCTAATTGTTCCTTTATTTCCTCATTCGTTAATTTGCCCCCTAACCATTCACGGAAGAAATTATGTTGTAAGGTCGGCAGATTTTTAGTGAATTGTTCGGATGTTCTGTCCAGTAAAGCCCTTTTTTTATTTACTTCTACTAACTCCATTTTAATCTTATTTAACAATCCCATTAGATGATCTGGATCGATAGGTTTTAATAAATAATCGAATACATTTAATCGAACGGCTTCTTGGGCATACTTAAATTCATCATAACCCGTTATAATAATAATTTGGCAGTCTGGCAGCTTTGCTTTTACCTGTTTAATCACCATTAGTCCATTTACAATTGGCATATTTATATCTATAAGGAGGATGTCGACAGAATGCATCAGCGAAAGCTCTATCGCCTCTTCCCCATCCTCCGCTTCCGCTATAACATTCATCTGAAGTGCAGACCAATCAATGGCATTCCGTATCCCTTCCCGAATAATAGGTTCATCATCAGCAATTAACACATTCCATATTTGTTTATCCATCCATTCTCACTCCTTCTTTTCCTCTAGATTCATGGGAAGTTTTATCGTTACTGTTGTTCCTTTATCATGCTCACTATCAATTGCTAGACCATACGCGTCTCCATATGTAAGTTTAATTCTTGCTTGTACATTCATCATGCCATAGCCAAAATTTATCTGTTCCTTCCTTTCCTTTTTTAAGATCACAAGCGTATTTAGTTTTTCTCTTAGTGCATGTAACTCCTCCTCTTCCATGCCTTTTCCATCATCCGTTACTTTTAAAAGTAAGCACGCATTTTCTTGAATAGCAGAGATGTTTATGTTTCCAGGTCCTCTTCTTTCTTTTATTCCGTGATAAATGGCATTCTCCACTATAGGCTGAAGGACCAACTTAAGGATTGTTACTTCTGTCAAATTAGAATCATATATAATTTCATAACTTAATTTCTCCTGATATCTTGCCTTTTGAATCATAAGATAACTTTGAATATGCTTCATTTCGTCTTTTAAGGGAATCATATCATTGCCCTTACTTAAACCAATTCTGAAAAAGGAAGATAATGATGCAACTACCTCTGCAACATCTTTTGCCCCATGCTTTCTTGCCATCCAATTAATAGTATCTAATGTATTGTATAGAAAATGTGGCTTTATATGTGCTTGCAGGCTTCTTAATTCTGCTTCTCTCTTTTGTTTTTCTTGCATTTCTGTTAATGTTATTAAACTATTAATCTTTGTAATCATATGATTAAATGTTTTTCCAAGTCTGCCAATCTCATCTTTTCGTTTCCCCTTATAACGGATTTCCATCTGGCCATCTTCAATTTTTCTCATCATCGTCATTAATTCAATGATCGGATTGGAAATTGAATGAGAAAAATAATAAGACACCGTTATACCGGCAAAACACAGAAAAAATACAAAAAAGAACAAATACAATTGAATTTCTTTTACTTCTGCTACTGATTCATCCGAATGAAATATCCCAACTGTAGTCCAATTGGAAAAAGGGGTTCTTTGATAAATAAACTCCATCTTCTCTCCATCTACTACCTTTTTATAAGCCCCCCAATCGTCTTCTAATAAAATCGTTTCTGGAATCTCGAGTGCTTCACTATTAGAAGTAGAATAAATCTCTTTGCCATTTTCATCTATTACAGTTAAAAATCCCGATAATCCAATATGGACATTATTCATCGCTTCTCCAATGACTCTTAACTTTAAATCGATTAATAAGACACCGGTTATTTCTTGTGTATCTCTATCGACAATTGCCCTCACTACAGTCACCACATCTTCATCCTTGTAATTAATTTGACTGATAATATGACGCTTTTCAGGCTTCCCAATAATTTTAAAGATCCCCTTATTCCGGACTGCCTCTTTATACCATTCCTCCTTTGTCAAATCCACTCTATCCTCTGCATAAAGTTCATTACTAATATATTTTCCTTCCTTATTGATTAATAGGATTCCTGCAATTTCTGGATATAAGGATGTAAACCCTTGCATTTTTTGGCGAATGGAATAACTTTGATCCGTCTCGTTTCCTTCCTTTCGATCTGAGGAAAAAAACGTCTTAATTTGTGCATCCATCGAAATGAGATAACTTACATTTTGTACATTCGTTATGGACGACTCTAATGTCGTATTTACTTGATTGATTAATTGCAAGGTATTTTTTGTTGCCTGTTCTCCTAAAATTTTTTCCACTGTTACACCGACTAATAAGCCTAGACCAATGGCTGGGATAATACTAATTAGTAAAAACAAAGCAATCAATTTATCTCTTAGTGAAAAATCATTAACTTTCCCTAATTTCGCGAACATTTATCTAAACCTTTCTTCCTTACTTTGTATATTCGGCATAATATTCTTTCACATTATCCTTTGTAACAATGGTAATTCCTGTATCCACATAAGGAGGCAGGCCATGAGGGTCGCTAATGATGTCCTTCTGATGCAGTTTAAAGAGAAACTGCATGGACCAATAGCCCATATTCCATGTCCCCTGAGCAATGGTTGCAGATATAGTTCCATTTTCTATGTTATCTAATGTCTTTCTGTCTACATCAAAGCTGATAATCTTTACATTTATCTCCTTGTTATCTTTTGCTGCATCTGCTACCCCGACTCCCCCATTCGCTTCTGTTACAAATATCCCTTTAATATCTGGATATTTTTTTATTATCTCTTTTGCTATTTTTTCCGATTTCAGTTGATCGCCTTCTCCGTTTCGGACTTGCACCACTTCTATATTCGGATAGTTTGATTTAATGGTTTCCACAAACCCTTTTGTTCTTTCTTGATGGTTTAACTGATCTGGCAGCGTAATAACGGCTACTTTTCCCTTTTTATTTATAAGAGATGCCAGCTTACCTGCTGCCTTTACACCCGCTTCATAATTGTTAGTGCCTAAAAAGGCTGATGCTTTGCTTAATGGTGCATCAGAATCGAACAAAACAACTGGAATCCCCATCTCCACAGCTTTATCAATGGTAGTATTTAGATTATTTGGATTTATGGCAGAAAGAGCAATCCCTGCAGGCTTCTTGGCAATCACTTGCTCTAATATAGTAATTTGCTCATGCAGGTCATATTGTGTTCCCCCTCTATAAGCAACAGACACATTCCATTCATTAGCTGCGTCCTCAAATCCCTTTAATGCCGACTTCCAGTAATCCATCCCTGCCAGAAAGGTTACCATCACGTACTCGTCATTAACTGCACCTTGTAAGCGCTCTCTTTTCATACCGTTATTATCATCTAAAGCATTATACAAATGAGAATAATAAAAATAAATACCAAATAATATAAAAACAAACATATATACATACAGTAACCGCTTCAAAAACCACACCTCCAAAGGAAAAAACTGTATGTATCATTATACATGGAAACATTTACAGTGAAAAGAAAAAACAAGTATCCAACATGCAATTCCATCTTTAAACCATAAAAAAACCACTCTCATGGTGAGAGCGATTCCTTTATATTTTATCTTTTGGAAAGAACTTCTTCCTCATACACTTTCACTTCACTCAGCCAAGATTCACGCACTGGTACATCCATTTGTTCACAATAGTAATCCCATATTGCCCCAAATGGATATGTTTTAAATTCTTCCATTAATGCCAATCTCTCTGTGAAATTTCCTTCCTCTTGTAATTGTTTTAATTTATCATTTGGAAGCAATAATGCATTTAAAAGAGCTTTAATCATATTTCTTGTACCAATTGTCCATGCTGCTACTCGGTTAATGCTTGCATCAAAGAAATCAAGACCTATAATTACTTTATCCAATGCATCATTACGTACTATTTCAACAGCAATTTCTTTCAGTTCATCATCTAAAATAACAACATGGTCACTGTCCCATCTTACTGGCCGAGATACATGTAATGCCAATTTATCGCTAAATAAAAGCATGGAAGAAATTTTATTCGAAACAGTCTCGGTTGGATGATAATGGCCTGTATCCATGAGGCATAATTTATTATTTTTCAAGGCATAGCCTAAGTAAAATTCATGGGAACCTACTACATAAGATTCCGAACCAATTCCAAAAACCTTGCTTTCTACTGCATCTAAGTTATAGCGTTCATCTGTTTCTACAGCATAAATTTTATCTAAGGAATCCTTTAATCTTTTTCTTGGGGTTAAACGGTCGCTTGGAATGTCTTTGTAGCCATCCGGTATCCATATATTCGTTAATGCCGGTGTTCCGAGCTCTTTCCCGAAATATTCAGCAATTTTCCGACTAGCAATACAATGCTGAATCCAAAAATCACGAATTTCTTGATCTGGATGAGCTAACGTTAATCCATCAGCTGCTTTTTCATGGGAGAATAAAGTCGGATTAAAATCCAGCCCTAAACCATTTTCTTTTGCCCATTGCACCCAATTTTCAAAATGCTTTGGCTCTAACTCATCTCTTTCTACGGCTAGCCCATTGGTTTCTGCATAAATAGCATGGAGATTCACGCGATGTCTACCAGGAATAAGCGAGAGCGCCTTCTCTAAATCGCTTCTTAATTCCTCCGGATTCGTTGCTTTCCCAGGATAATTCCCAGTTACATCAATACCACCAGATAATTCTCTTTGATTTACTTCAAATCCAGCAATGTCATCCCCTTGCCAGCAGTGGATGGAAATCGGAATATTCTTTAGCTTTTCTAATGCTTCTTCTACATTTACTCCCCATTGCTCATATTGTTTTTTTGCTAGATCAAAATTTTCTTTAACCGACATGATTGTATCCTCCTTTTATTTGATTACATCTTCCGCAGCTTTATATGCTTTTATCTCAAATGATTGCTTTATCATTTGTCTAGCCTCTGATAAACTATCTATTTCTCCTAATGCGATGAATTGAGAAACAATATTCCCAATTGCTGTCGCTTCTATCGGTCCAGCATATACATCCTTCTGAGACGCTTCTGCAAGTAGCTGGTTTAGCATTTCATTCTGACAGCCGCCGCCAATAATATTAATACTCGGAAAAGTTTTTTCAAAAATTTCTTCTATCTCATTTATCGCTGTAACATAGCTATCTACTAAACTATCATAAACACATTTCGCTATTTCTCCAGGTGTTGTCGGAACTTGCTGTCCTGTTTCTAGACAATAGTTCTGAATTTCTTCTACCATATTGTCAGGCTTTAGAAAACGATTATCATTTACATTTACAATACTTGAAAAACCTTGTGCCTCTTTTGCTAATTCAACAAACTTGGCAAAAGAGTATTGGTTATTATAATTGCGTCTGACTTCCTGTATCATCCATAGTCCCATAATATTTTTTAAGAAACGATAGCGATAATCAATTCCTCCTTCATTAGTAAAGTTATAATCTAAAGCCTTTGTCACACAAATTGGAAATCTATTTTCCACCCCAATCAATGACCATGTCCCTGAACTGATATAGATTGTATCGTTAAAAGCTGGAACTGAAATTACTGCTGAACCTGTATCATGAGTCGCTGGCAAAATCACTTTCATATCAAAGCCAAACTCTTCCACTAATTCTGGTCTTAAATTCCCAAGAATCGTATTTGGCTTTTTAATTTCTTGGAATATTTCTTTATTGATCTCTAATGTATCAAGTATCGTTTTATCCCATTTTTTGGTGAAAGCATTTAATAACTGTGTCGAAGTAGCATTGGTGTATTCATTCACTGCAATACCTGATAATAAATAGTGTAAATAATCAGGTATCATTAAAAAGGTTTTCGCTTGTGCGAATACTTCTGGCTGTGTCTTTTTTAACGAATATAACTGATAAATAGTATTAAATTTTTGGAATTGAATTCCCGTTTCTAAATACAATCTTTCTTTCATTATTTTCTGGAATACTTCTTCCATCATGCCATCCGTTCGATCGTCCCTATAAGCAACAGCATCTGTTAAAAGTTCCCCCTTTTCATCTAGTAATACAAAATCTACTGCCCATGTATCGATACCAATACTTTCAGGAGTAATTCCTATGTCATTACATTTTTTAATTCCTTTTTTTATTTCCGAAAATATCATATCTATATCCCAACAATAATGCTGTCCTTTTTTGATCATCTTATTGTCGAACCGGTGAATTTCTTTCAGTTCTAATTTTTCTAATTGAACAGACCCGAGAATAAGCCTACCACTTGAGGCCCCAATATCTACTGCCAGTGTATATCTAATCATTTACACCTCTCCTTGAAAAGGAATTAGAAAACGTTTTCTTAAAGATATTGTAACGGGTTTCATTTTTAAATAAAATAACGCACTTTTCTTTTTTATTGTCCTTATTTTCCATATCTCGTTCATTGTTTTATAAAAGGAATCAGATTACAAAGAAAAAACTAGCAAATTACTATTTTGCTAGTTTCAATCGAAACGCTTTTGGCGTCATGCCATATTTTTCTTTAAATATCCGATAGAAATAACTTATATTATCATACCCTACTTCTTCTACAATTCTCTTAATCGGAAGATCAGTTGTCTCTAATAGATTCTTTGCTTCGCTCAGTCGCTTTTCCTGCAGCAATTCCTTAAAAGTATAGCCTGTTGCTTTCTTAATATTTTTACTTAATGAAGACGTTGATTGGTGAAGGTGTCCAGCAAGTTCATTCAGTGTCCCTAGCTGATAGTGCTCTTCAATGTAAGTCAAAGCCTCTATGACTACATACTGATCTTGTGTTACTCCTTCATTTTGTTGAATCTTATCAGTATTTTTTATCAGTTCAATCATTAATAATCCCATATAAAGCTTCATCGTCGATTCAGATAAAATGGAATTATTACTTTCTTCTTTTAATAGTTTCCCAATTATATCCTGGATTTCTATGACCTCTGAAACCTTGTAATATAAATACTGACCACTCTCTTTATGTTTAAATAAACTACTAATTAAAAAATCTGTCAGCTTATTTTCTTCATGTAAATATTGAAATATAAATTGAAAAAATGGCGGCTGAATGATGAAATTAACGACGATATCTTCCTTATCACATGCCTCTATTTCATGTTCTATGTGCTGATTTAAAAATAGGAGTTCTCCTCTTTTCAGCACGATTTCATCATTCCCGACTTTCTGCTTCAACTGACCATTTACGACATAATTAATCTCAATATAATTATGCTTATGTTTAGGAAAATCAATAAAACGTGTATGCTTTCTAACCGCTATCATTTTATCATTACGCAAAAACTTTTCACTTTCTATTATAAAATTACTTTGACTGGTATAGATGTCTTTCATTACCCCTTGTTTTTGCTGAACAATGCTTATTTCTTCCTCTGTTAACTTCCTTAATTGTTCCATTAAAACATGATCCAAGAAGGTCAGCCTCCTAATTTAACTATCTTTGATTATTATGAGAGGTACAGAATGGTTTAGCAACTATTCCGAGGAAAAGTACATATTTTTTGATAAATAAGGTGGGGAGGAATTAACGCTAGCACACAGAAAGTTCAACTGTAAACCGTGCATACATAAAGCAGCTCTCCCTATAAAAGAAGCTAAGCTGCTTTATCTGTATTGCCATTCTATTTTAAAGGATAGCCCTCTTTCCATTTCTAATCTGCTGTTTTCTTATTGCTCCTGTCTAAATGCTTTAGTCTTGATATTTTTATTTTCCAAAAACTCTTCTATTTTTTTCTGTTCTCTTCCGTTTACTACATTACTTCTTTTATTTAAAGAGGCCATGTTTACTGTAGGAATGACATCTTCATTCAGGTCGTCTGTAAGTTGGTCGAGCACTGTATCTAATTCATTTAGCATCTCATTTAAACTTATAATATATCTACTTATTCTTTCGGATTCTTCTTGATAACCTTGGGGTAATGTATTTTGTGAGATATAGTTTAAAAAGTTTTCATCATTTTCTCTTGTAAGCCTGTTAATTTGCTTTAACTTCTCTAAATCACTTTTCGTTAATTCTTTTTCTTCATCTATTATCTCTTGAAAAGGGGAACTAGCAAGATATAATTCTTCATGGGTGTCTAAGTATGTTTTTATGCTTGATTTCATTTCTTCTTCATCAATGACACTATTTTGTTTGTCAGAATAAAAAATGGTACTAGGAATCTTCACATTATTTGTATCGACTATTTCCTCTTCCGTTTTCATTCCCCCTCCTTTTGAACATGCACTTAATAGAAAAAGAATTAGGATACTATAAAATATTCTTTTCATAAACGCCTACTCCCCTTTGTAAATATAATATTCCCTGGCTTTAGAGGACTAATAGGAGAAACATCACAAATGGTATGTCCACTTAATCAAATTGACCTTCCATTAATTGTTGGTATTAGCTAGAAAAATATTTTAGTCATTCGTTAGTTACTATTTCAAAGAGATGTCCTCATTTCCCTCGTCTTAATACAAAACAACTTTTAAGCAATTTTTATCCGTTAGTTTAATAAACATCCATGAATATTTTAACATATATTACCTTATTTAACATTAAAAAGAAGTGTGATTTTCATGGAAATCACACTTCTTTTATGCTTATCTTTATCTCTTTGAGCCTCTCAAAAGAACAAATTAGGATAATAATCCAACCAATATTATCTAGTAAAAGCTGCTGGAACTCCTCCATCTACTGTCAGCATGCATCCAGTAGTTTTCTCCGCTTTGGAGGAAGAGAAATAACAAATCGCTTCCGCTATATCCTTTGGAAAAATATTTACCAATAAAGTGGTCCGTTTTTTATAATGTTCTTCTAATTGATCTGGTTCAATTCCATAGTTAGCTGCTCGCTCTTCGCGCCACTTAGAGCCCCAAATAGCGGATCCTTGTAATACGGCATCAGGTAAGACAGTATTAACACGTATACCGAATTCTCCTCCCTCTGCTGCAATACATCGTGCAAGATGCGCTTCCATTGCTTTTACCGAACTATAGGCCGTAACATTCTTCCCTGCGTAGACAGAGTTTTTAGAACCAATGAAGACCATACTTCCACCTAGTCCTTGTTCCTTCATTTGTTTGAACGCTTCTCTTGCAACTAGAAAATACCCTGTACCAAGAACATTTAAGTTTAAATTCCATTCTTGTAGAGACGTTTCGTCAAATGGGCTAGAGGTAGCAAGACCAGCATTATTGACGATGATATCCACCCCTCCAAAGGTAAGAGCTGTTTTCTTGTATGCTTCTTTCACCGCATCTTCTTTCGTGACATCCATCTTAACGGCTAATGCTCTCACGGAACCATACTTCTCATTTATTTCTGCTGCAACCTTTTCGGCACCTTCTATATTAAGATCTGCAATAACAACATGTGCCCCTTGCTCTGCAAATAGTCGACATGTTTCACTGCCTATCCCGCCAGCTCCACCTGTAACAAATGCGACTTTACGAGAGAATTCAGCTTCTTTCGGGGCAAGGGATAATTTATACAATTCTAGTGGCCAATACTCTATTTTAAATGATTCATTTTCATTCAACGAGACGAAATTACCTAAGGCTGTAGCTCCCTTCATAACAGAAATTGCACGGCGGTATAAAGCACCGCTTACTTCTGCCATAGCTAGTGTCTTCCCAGTATTAACCATCCCAATGCCAGGTATTAGAATAACACGCGGAGCAGTTTCAGAAATTTGATCTCCAGTCTCTTTGTTTCTATCAAAATACGATGTATATTCTTTTTTAAATTCTGCTACACCTGATTTAATTTTTTCTTTTAAACTAGCAATATCTTTCGTTGTCGGATTCCATTCAATATATAAAGGCTGTCTTTTCGTATGTACAAGATGATCTGGGCATGCTGCACCAATTTGTGATAAGGTTTGGGCATCCTTACTATTTACAAATTGAAGCACATCAGCCCCTCTATCGTAGGTTAACAGCATTTGTTTTTCTCCACTAACCGCACCGCGGATTACTGGCATTACTTGGCTTAAAATTTCTTCTGCCTCTTCTTCATTTAAAGCAGGATATTGTTCTCCGCCAAATACTTGCTCCTCTTCTATTTTATTATGAATATAGTTTTCCGCTTCGTTAATAATCGCAATTGTTTTGTTATAGCTTTCTTCGGCAGTTTCTCCCCAAACAACAAGACCATGTTTCTCCATTAATACTAATTCTGCATTTGGATTATTCTTCACCCCTTCTGCAATCATTTTAGATAAGGTGAATCCAGGACGAATATACGGAACCCAAACGAAACGATTCCCATATATTTCTTCGGCAATTTGTTTTCCATTATCAGCACAGCAAATACTAATAATGGCATCGGGATGTGTATGATCTACATGTTTATACGGTAAAAATGCGTGTAATAAAGTTTCAATAGATGCCCTTGGATGAGAACTATCAATCATACAATGAGATAGATAAGCAACCATTTCCTCATCTGACATTTCTTCTCTTTCCATTAACGGTTTTATATCCTCTAGCTTTAGACCAGTAAAATTATGCGCTTTCATTGTTGCTAAATCTGAACCACTTCCTTTTACCCACATTACTTCTATGTCTCTTCCACGGAAATCCTTTTCGGTTGTTTTCATAGAAGTATTACCGCCACCCCAATTACATACTGCTCGATCTGTCCCAATTAAGTTAGAACGATATACAAGTTCTTCTAATCCCTTATTTAACTGAGAAGCCTTTTCATTATTCCATAAATTCTGTACCATTAATATTTCTCCCTTCACAAATTGTTTTTTTATACCCCAAATACATTATATAATATGTTTGTTTATTTTTGAAATAGTTTATTTGTTTTTATTTATTTTTTTTAAAGACTATTCCTATCAAAAGAGAAAGAATATGATGTATATCTCTGTTACGCTTACGTTTATTTTTGTTTTTTAGTGAGTAATGAGGTTGTTTTCGCTTTCTTTTGCTTGATGAACACCACCTTCCCCGGATGCTTCTGTTTTTTGCTTTCATTCTTTTGATGATCGCCACTTTTCTCTTTTACCTTCTTCTTTCTGACTTTCATTACCTTTATGATCACTACTTTTCCGAATGTTTTTGTTTTTTTGCTTTCATCCTCTTAATGAACGCCACTTTTCTTTTTCCCGCCCTACTTTTTGGCTTTCATTCCCTTTATGAACACTGCTTTTCTGAATGTTTTTGTTTTTTGGGCTTTCATCCTTTTAATGAATGCCACTTTTCTTTTTCCCGCTCTACTTTTTGGCTTTCATTCCTTTTATGAACACCACTTCCCTCCGAATGCTGCAATTTATCGCTCTTCATCAAAAAAGAAGCTTAAGACAGGTTCACCCTATCTTAAAGCTTCTTTACTGTTATTTTCCTAGCAGTTCTACAGTTTCTTCTACACCGACTGCATATGCTGCAAATTTCCTATCTTTGATTTTTATCATCGTTGGTGTTCCTGTAATCTCAATTCCTTCCGCGTTTTCTGGTGCTTCGTTTCCGAAAGCAGTATTATGTGTTGCAATGATTTGGTTTTCTTCGTTCGCGACAATTCCCCAAGCAGTATTTTTATCATTTTGGAAATTCTCTATGTTTATGCCCTCATTCCATACTTCTTTCCCGTCTTCGATTTTCCCAATTACTTGGTCATACTTTTTATGATGCTCTTCCCAGTCATACCAGCTCGATTCATTTTTTTCGTCCTGCATATCTACAACATAAATAGGTATTTCACCGTTATTGCTAAAAGAAAGAACATCTTTTTCTATTTGTTTACAGTATGTACAAGTGGCTTGCCAGAAATAAACGATATATTCTTCCTCTTGTTGATTAAAAGTAGCTGATGCATTTATTTTCTGTATGTCTTCAATCGCGTCATTATCCTTACTCTTTAGTGTCCATATAGATGCGATACCAATAATAATAATTAACACAATTACACTAAATATAATAACCGGTCTATTTTTTCTTTTCATTCTCAATCTCCTTTTTCAAACCTATTAACTATATTCTATCTAAAAAGCTCTGTAAATAAAGCATCAATCCTCCACTAAATTCAACATAATTGTGAACATACCTATTTACCCACGACAACTGAAATGGGAGACTTTTTAGCATAAATTCACAATATTCGTCTTATTCATTCCTCCTATGATAAAATCAAACTATCTGATAAAGGAGTTGAATCGCATGAAAGAAAATATAATAAATCGTTTTGTATCGTATGCAGTTGTCGATACCCAATCAAATGAGAATAATTTAGAATGTCCGTCTACACCAGGACAATTAACATTAGCCAATTTATTGGTGGAAGAGCTGAAAGAAATTGGTATGGAAGAAGTAACGATTGATGAAAACGGATATGTGATGGCAACTTTGCCAGCAAATACTGAGAAAAAAGTGCCGACAATCGGCTTCCTTGCTCACTTAGATACTGCTACTGATTTTACAGGTAAAAATGTTCGTCCACAAAAAGTGGAAAATTATAATGGGGAGGATATTATCTTAAACGAAGATTTACATATTGTTTTATCTCCAAAAGATTTTCCAGAATTAAAAAATTACGTAGGACACACTTTGTTGACAACGGATGGCACAACCTTACTAGGAGCAGATAACAAAGCAGGTATTGCAGAAATTGTAACAGCTCTTATTTACTTAAAAGAAAACCCAGCAATTAAACATGGTAAAATTAGAGTGGCCTTTACACCAGATGAGGAAATCGGCAGAGGTCCACATAAATTTAATGTAAAAGCCTTCAATGCTGATTTTGCTTACACTGTTGATGGCGGGCCATTAGGCGAATTGCAATATGAAAGCTTCAATGCTGCTGGCGCAAAAATCACAGTGAAGGGAACGAATGTTCATCCTGGTACAGCAAAAGGAAAAATGGTTAATAGTATGAAAATAGCGATGGAATTACAAAACCGCTTACCAGCAAATGAGGCACCTGAATATACCGAGGGCTATGAAGGTTTTTATCATTTACTATCCTTTGAGGGAGACGTGGAAGAAACAAAGCTTGCTTATATTATCCGCGATTTTGATCGTACTTCTTTTGAAGAGAGAAAAAGAATCCTGCAGACAATTGTAGCGGAGTTAAATGAAAAGTATGGTGTCGAAACAGTAAAACTGGAATTAAACGACCAATACTACAATATGCGGGAAAAAATTGAACCCGTAAAAGAAATTGTGGATGTAGCCTATCAAGCAATGGTAAATCTCGGTATTACACCAATTGATCAACCAATTCGCGGTGGTACAGATGGTTCACAGTTATCTTATATGGGACTGCCAACTCCTAATATTTTTACAGGTGGAGAAAACTTCCATGGTAAATATGAGTTCATTTCTGTCGATAACATGGTAAAAGCGACAAATGTAATCGTAGAAATTGTCCGCCTATTTGAAGAACGTGGATAAAGGAAAGAAGGCTTTTGATGCCTTCTTTTCTAAATTTGCAACCTAATTTTTATAGATTTTTATTTCGTTAATCGAAGTAAATTTTGTACTTTTAACAGTTTAGTATATAATGATTCAGTGCCAAATCCCTATTTTCCATGGATTTAGTGGTGAAAGAAAAGATTAGAGGAGTTTTGCAATGGATACAATGAGTAAGATGCAAGAAGAAGTAACACAAAATACAGAATTACATCACTATATATTAGAAACTTTTGGACTTCAATCGAAGAAAAAAAGAGTTCGTAAAAAACTTTTGAAACAAGTAATCTCGCAAGAAAAAGTTCTTAAAAAATTGGTGAGAGAATTTAAGAATACAGACCAAGAACAGCCTGTAGTTGCTAAAAAAGAAGAAATAAGCACTGTTTCCTTTGAGAAACTACCCGTTACTACTCTATTAAAAATCGGGAAAGAATTTTTTAAAGAAGAAGAAAGTGTT
The DNA here is from genome assembly GCF_001591585.1 of Niallia circulans NBRC 13626. Taxonomy (GTDB): domain Bacteria; phylum Bacillota; class Bacilli; order Bacillales; family Cytobacillaceae; genus Niallia; species Niallia circulans. The sequence continues at coordinate 26,881 of NZ_BCVE01000004.1, forward strand.
CGTTTTTATTATAATAAAAACAAAGAACCTTTCTACAAGAATAAAGAAATGCTTATTACATGTATTTCAACAAATTACGCTGCAGCACCAGCTGATATTCAAAAAGAAATCATAACTAAACTATAATTATTCTCCATGATGAGATTCACTTATGGATAGCCACTTCTATTTATCCTCTTATACAAACGAAGTGGCTACAATTTTTCATTCTCACCTTTCATAAAAACAAGCAAGCGCATCCAATCCGCTTGTTCGATATCTCACAATCTGCTATAATTTTGATGTAATACATAGATTAAGAAAGGGAGGCATACAAATGATTAAGGTTGCACCCTCCATTCTCTCCGCTGATTTTGCTAAGCTAGGGGATGAAGTGAAAGATGTAGAACGAGGTGGCGCTGATTACATTCATGTGGATGTAATGGATGGTCATTTTGTACCAAATATAACTATTGGCCCACTTATTGTGGAAGCAATTCGTCCTGTGACAACTTTGCCGTTAGATGTTCATTTAATGATTGAAAATCCAGATGCTTATATTCCAGCATTCGTGAAGGCTGGCGCTGATATCATCACCGTACATGTAGAGGCCTCTCGCCACTTGCATCGTACTATTCAATTAATAAAAGAACAGGGCGTAAAGGCTGGAGTAGTATTAAATCCAAGTACGCCAGTAGAAATGATTAAGCATATTATCGAAGATATTGACATGGTTCTATTAATGACAGTTAATCCTGGTTTTGGCGGACAGGCTTTTATTCCTAATGTCCTTCCTAAAATTAAAGAAGTACGTCAGTTAGCAGATCTTTTAAATCCAACACTTGATATTGAAGTAGATGGTGGTATTAATACTGAAACTGCTGTATTAGTCAAAGAGGCAGGCGCGAATGTTCTTGTTGCTGGATCATTTATTTATAACAATCCTAACCGTGAGGAAGCAATTAAAGCAATACGTGGATAAAATAGTAACAAGGAGTCTATAAATTTAGATTCCTTTTTTTATATTTTAACTAACCCAATTGTATGATATTGGTACAATAGACTTTCTATTAAAGCTGCTTTAGACTCCTCACAATGAATAACGATAATTAACTCCGCTTTACTTGGTTTTATCTTTTCTTTATTTCTCCACCGCTTATACAAGTAATCTACCGGAATGGTGATACAAATTCCCACTATTAAACCAATTAATCCCCAGAGAATTGGACCTAAATAAAGAACAAATCCATAGATGGTACCCAAAAGCATCATAATCATACTCACACTAGCAACAAAGAACATATTAAAACCATCTGCATTGAAAGGATCCATATATTTTTTCTCTACCCCTTTTTTATTAAGAGATGATACAAATATATCTTCCTTGCGAATATGATGCTTTTCTAATTCATGTAGTACCAATTCGACTTTTAAGGAATGATCAAAGACGGAGATAATATTCATGGATTATTGTCCTTTATTTTAAAGTTTCTTTTAAGATAAAAAGAATATTTTTGTTCAAGATAATGGCTCTGCTCTAGTTTAAACAGTTGATTCATTTCAATGGCATGGTAATATGTATCACATGCAGCAAATAGATAAATGGACGGCAGAAACAGAAGCCATTCTACGTTTAAGGTGGAGGAAGCTAAACCGTATAATCCTCTGCAAGTGAAATAAATTCCTTCTAATGCTCTTGAGTGGTAGAGTATGATTAAATGACTAACTAATAAAAATAAACCAGTTAAAAAGTTTCTAAGAATTAAATGACCAAGACCTGGAGTAATGATGGACCAAAATACTGGAACCCATTTATTTACTCGCTGCAAATAATTGATTTCCAATGGATGGATAACAAATGGCATTAGTGGATATCTTTCCTCTTTAGCTAACAGCGAAATTTGATTAATATCCGTAGTTATTCTGTATGCATCCCATACATTAAAAATATAAATTCCTACATAGAAAAAAAACCATCTTATATCCAGCGATTCAGCAGCTAATTGAAATTTACCAATACAGGAGTACAAAATAGCTAAATTTAAATGCGCCTGTGTATTAATCAAAAATTCCCATATAAATAAAAGCATTCCTATCAGAAACTTCCCAACCATAATATGACCAGTACCTGGCATGGCAAGAGCCCACCATAGTGGCATCAAAGGATTGTTTACTCTTAAATAATTTGTTCTAATAATAGACATATTCATCTTTTTATATCTATATGATTGCTCATTGAATTGTTGCACCCGTGCTCACCAACTCGTTTTTTTTAGTATGCTTCCTTCTGCTTATTTTTTATGCATATACTTCGTATCTAATTAAAACTCCTTACTTAAAGTTTAAAAATAATTATATTAAAAACATTAATATTTTTCATAATAAAATGATTATTATGAATTCAGACTCTAAAAAGCCACAATTTATTCCAATTTTATGTTCTAACAAAAATTTTTTTGACAAATCTAGTATCTTTTCAGTATTATATTAAAATAATAGAGGAGGTTTCTTTAATGTCAGATTTAAATAAACAGAAAATTGTGGACAGTGTTCCCCAAAAGGGATTTTTTGGTCACCCTAAAGGGTTGTTCACACTTTTCTTTACAGAATTTTGGGAAAGATTTTCCTACTATGGGATGAGAGCCATCCTAGTTTATTATATGTACTATGAAGTATCTAAAGGCGGATTAGGTATTTCCGAGGGTACGGCGATTGCCATTGTATCTATCTACGGTTCACTTGTTTATATGTCTGGGATAATCGGTGGATGGTTTGCAGATAGGATATTTGGGACAAGTAAGGCCGTTTTCTATGGCGGTATTTTCATTATGCTTGGTCATATTGTATTAGCTGTGCCGGGTAGTATTACCATGTTCTTTATTTCCATGATTTTAATTGTAATCGGAACAGGATTATTAAAACCAAATGTATCAAGTATTGTTGGGGAAATGTACAGTCCTGAGGATGCGCGCCGTGACGCTGGTTTTAGTATCTTCTACATGGGAATTAATCTGGGTGGATTCCTATCACCAATTATTGTTGGAGAAATCGGAATGAATTATAGTTTCCATCTTGGTTTCGGACTAGCAGCAATTGGTATGTTATGTGGATTAATAGTATTCATGATGACAAAGAAGAAGAATTTAGGACTTGCTGGTACAATTGTGCCAAATCCATTATCTAAAAACGAAAAGAAAAAAGTATATTCTTCTATCGGTATTAGCATAGTGGTCCTTGCCATCATTCTAGCTATTTTAATTCCATTGAAAATCTTAACTTTCGAATCATTTGTCACAATTGTCGGAATTCTCGGCTTCTTAATTCCAGCTATTTATTTCATTGTTATGTATCGCAGTCCAAAAACTACTCGTGATGAACGATCAAGACTGATTGCCTATATCCCACTCTTTTTAGCTGCCGTTATGTTCTGGGCGATTCAAGAACAGGGATCAACCATTCTTGCCGCCTATGCTGATAAACGAACACAATTAGAGTTTGGCGGATTTAGTCTTTCACCAACTATTTTCCAATCCATCAATCCATTGTTCATTATTATATTTGCACCAGTATTTGCATGGATTTGGGTTAAGCTTGGAAATCGTCAACCTTCTGTATCTAAGAAGTTTTCAATTGCTTTATTGTTTGCCGGTTTATCCTTTATCATTATGATGTTACCAGCCTATTTAGGCGGAGTAAATACATTAGTTAGCCCATTATGGTTAGTATTAAGCTATTTCCTTGTAGTAGTTGGGGAGCTATGTATATCTCCAGTCGGCCTGTCTGCAACAACTAAACTGGCACCAGCTGCTTTCTCTGCACAGACAATGAGCCTTTGGTTCTTATCCAGTGCAGCTGCACAAGCACTAAATGCACAAATCGCTCCATTATTCACAAAAATATCTGAAGTTGCATATTTCGGTATTCTTGGTGGAGTAGCTATTATCTTAAGTATTATCCTTTTCTTGTTATCACCTATGATTCAAAACAAGATGAAAGGAATAAAATAAACAAAAAAAGTGGAGGAAATCCTCCACTTTTTTAATGTAAGGAAAAGTTAAATTTCTCCCTAAGTCATTTAGTTCCTTCTGTTACCGTGCAAATTTCATATGCTTACTAAACTCTTTTTCAGCAGCTTTAAAGCCCGATGCTGTGTCGTTTTCACTTTACTTTCAGACCAGCCTAAATTCAAAGCTGTTTCTCCTATAGACATTTCTTTTAAATATCTACAATAAATTACCTTTTTTTGATCTTCTGTACAACAACAAAGTAAATGATTAATCCAATCAAGCTGTTCTTTCTTCATCGCAACTTCATCAGGAAGTGCCTGTTCATCCTTTATATGGATAGGTATTTCACAATCAAAGGTATAGGAATTTTTTTGTTTTCGAAAATGATCGATGGCAATATTTTTCGCAATCGTATATAGCCAGGTTCGTTCACTACTTTCCCCTTTAAAGAGACACTTTGTTTTTAGCAGTCTTATAAAAACTTCTTGTACTAAATCTTCTGCCTCTTCCTTTTTCACCCCTAAATAGATTAGAAAATGAATTAATTCTTGACTATACCTTTCATAGAGCTCTTCAATCGAACCCATTTCCCCCACCCCTAACAAAACCAGTGAATCAACGGACAGATAACAATCAAAAAACTCCTATTACTAAAATTCCAGAAAGCATTTTTTATTCCATTATTAAATAGTAAGTATGTATTTCTTGCGAGTTCTTCATTTAGTTATTACTATCCTATAGTATTTATCTTTTTTGTTACAAAGCAATTACAAAACCGCTTTATTGTAACACCAATGAAATATATTATACATCTTAACGTAATAAAAATTCCAGTTTTTTCTTTAAAAATTGATTAATTTTCTATTTATTTCATTGAGTCATTAATTGCAACTAAATTCTTGGTATTGTAGTTAGTTTCCAACATCCTAATTGAGGGGGTTTTTTAGCAATACTAAATTCAAATACTTATATTTTCTCCATAAAATTGCGGATGGTTATTGTCGATTGAAGTAACGTAGATGTTACTTCTTTTACAATGGATATACCATGGATAGAATCACCATGAATACATATGGTATCTGCTTGAATAGGTATCTCTTCACCTTGTACAGAGGTAACCTTTTTATTCTTAACCATATCAATTATCTGTTTAGCTGCCTGTTTAGGGCAGTCGATAAGAGCTTGTTTATGTGTACGTGGTGTTAAACTTCCATCTGATTGATAAGTTCGATCTGCAAATACCTCGTTAGCAGTTTTTAAGCCATAGCGCTTCCCTGCTCTAATCAATTCACTGTTCGCTAAACCGAATAGAATATACGCAGGATTTATCTTGTAAATAGCCTTGGCAATTGCATCAGCTAATCGTCCATCTTTTACAGCCATATTATATAACGCCCCATGTGGCTTTACATGCTGCAAGGTTCCGCCCTCTGCTTTCACAAATGCTTCTAATGCTCCTATTTGATAAATGACTATATCATATACTTCATTGGGGGATATATTTATTTCTCTCCTCCCGAAGCCAAGAACATCATTAAAGCCTGGATGGGCACCAATCGCCACTTTATTCTCCAGTGCAAGATTCACCGTTTTCCTCATGGTAGTTGGATCACCGGCATGAAAACCACAAGCAATATTTACACTAGTTACATAGGGGATAATTGTTTCATCATTCCCAATTCGATAAGCACCATAGCTTTCACCTAAATCACAATTTATATCAATAGACATATAAGTACTCCTTTGCAATATTTAATATAACCATATTCAATTTAGTAAATATAAACATCAGCTACTTTCTCCCTGCTAAGCTTTATTACTATTTAGATAATTCAAATTACATAACGATGATTTTATTTTACTTTTGAATAAAGAAGGAAGCAAAAAAGATGGAGCAATTCCTCCATCTCTTCTTATAAATGTTTATTACTCTTTACTTATCTGTCACTAAATTACTTTCAACATCTTTTTCTTCCGTCTCTTGCATAATGGATTCCCCTTCTATATCTATTCTTGGAAGAATCTTATCAAGCCATTTTGGTAAATACCAAGCTGTTTTCCCCATTAAAATCATAATAGCTGGTACGATTGTCATTCTGACGATAAAAGCATCAAAGAGAACTCCAAAGGTAAGGGCAAATCCCATTGACTTAATAATAGGGTCAGGGGCAAGCATGAAGCCAGCAAATACTGCCATCATTATGAACCCAGCTGCAATAACAACTCTTCCGCTATCTTGTAAACCTACTAATACTGCTTTTTTTGCATCACCGGAATGGGAATATTCCTCACGAATTCTACTTACTAAGAAAACTTCATAATCCATCGCTAATCCAAATAAAATTCCAATTACAATGACGGGTAAGAAACATAACACTGGATTCGCAGCATTAAATCCAAATAATTGTAGAAAGTTTCCATCTTGAACTACAAATACCACAAAACCAAGAGTCGCTCCCAACGATAATATAAAACCAAGAACTGCCTTTAGTGGTACTAGAATTGATCGAAAAACAACTACTAATAATATAAAAGCTAATCCAACTATCAGTATAGAGAAGATTGGCAATGCTTCATTTAACTTATCAGAGATATCAATATTAACAGCCGTTGCTCCTGTTACGAATAGTTCTGTAGAATATTCCTTTTCCATTTCACTAGAATGATTTCGAATAGAATGAACTAAATCCTTCGTTTTGACGTCATTCGGCCCTGTCTCTGGTGTTACATTAATCATAAAGATTTTTCCAGACGGACTAGGTATTGCCGGACTAATGGCTTTCACGTTTTCTAGCTCACTTATTTTATTTGTCACATCTGTTAATGCTTGTTCAGCATTCTCTGTTTTTTCACTTACTTTAGCAATAACAATTAAAGATGCATGATAACCAGGTCCATATGCTTCCGATAACAAATCGTATGCTCGTCTTTCCGTTGTTTTCTCTGATTTTGTTTCATTATCAGGCAATCCTAATTCCATATGAAAAAATGGAATAGTAACAGAAAGAAGAAAAGCGATGCTTAAAATAGAGATAATCATCGGATGTACAGAAAGCAGCTTCCCCCACTTACTTGTTAAGGAACTTTCCTTATTCTCTTTCGAAAATTTTCCTATTAATTTATTTTTCTTAGAAGGATGGAGTTTATCACCATATATTGCTAATAACGCCGGAACCAAAACTGTTGCAATTATAATTGCGATTAACACACAAACTGCGGCTGCTATTCCCATTGCAGTAAGAAAGGGAATTTTCGCTACTGCTAAGCCCAATAAACCAATGATAACAGTCAGCCCTGCAAACACGACTGCACTTCCAGCCGTAGCTGTTGCAATTGCTATCTCCTTCTTAACTGAATTACCTTTTTGCAATTGTTGTCTAAAGCGAGAAATGATAAATAACGCATAATCAATTCCAACAGCAAGTCCAAGCATAGCAGCTAATGATAAAGAAAAGGAGGTAATCTCAAAAAACTTCGTCCCAATCATAATCATCATTAACCCAATACCTAATCCAATAGCTGCAGTAATAATTGGCAGTCCAGCTACCAAGAATGAGACAAATGTGATGGCTAGTACTAGAAATGCAATTGCAACCCCAATAACTTCAGTAATTCCACCAATTTCCATTTCCGAAAAGGCAACATTACCTGCAATTTCTGTTTCTATCCCTTCTCCACGTGTCTGCTCTATTTTTTCTAAGATATTCTCCTTAGATTCCTCTGATACTTCATCGGCAGGAATATTAAATGTTACTGTAGCGTAACCAATTTCTTTTGATTCATTAAGGTTTCCAAGCTCTGAAGGTGTAGCTATTTCTGTTACTTTCTTGTCTTTTTTAATATCGTTGAGTGTTTCTTTAATTTGTTCATTTACTTCGTCTGTTTCTAAAGTTTTCCCTTTTGGTGCCTTCATGACTAATTGAACTTGGCCATTTTCAGGAGATTCACCAGTCTGAAATTCCTCCTTCAATAATTCACCTGCAGCTTCTGATTTAGTACCTGGAATAGTGATTTCATTCTGAAATGATGGTTTGACACTTAAAGCTATAATCACCATGCTAACTAGGATAATCAGTGAACCACTTAATACTTTTTTTCTATGCTTAAAGGCCCATTCGCCAATACTATAAAGAAATTTTGCCATATAAATCCCCTTTCGTCTATTAGTTCCATATGTTCTGCCTTTATACTACAGAAAAAGAAAATAAAAAAAATCGTACATTTGGGCAATTGCCGAATGTACGATTGGGCATAGTTTGGGATTTATAGATGAATATAACCTTTCTCAATAGATATTGCTACAGCTTCTGTCCTAGTATTTACTCCTAATTTATTATAAATATTTGTTAAATGCGCCTTCACTGTTCTTTCTGCAATTCCCATATCAAAAGCAACATCTTTTGTTCGAAATCCTTTTGCTATGGCTTGTAAAATAAAAGTTTCTTTATCAGTAAGGATAGATTGGCTAGATTTCTGATTATTCTTTTGAGTATCCTTAAAATTTAAGATTGTATTCAATATATTAGGCTGCAAAAGGGTTTCCCCTTTCACAGCAGCCTCAATAGTCCTGAATAGATTTTCTCTAGTAGTATCTTTCAGTAAATAACCTTTTGCCCCTAAATTGATTCCTTCTAGAATTAAATTATCTTCATTATATGTAGTTAAAATGATCACAGGAATGGAAATATTTCTTTCGTTTAATTTTTTTATCGTGTCTAATCCACTCAGGATAGGCATATTTAAATCCATTAAGATTACGTCAGGTGATAGTTCTTCTATTAAATGAAGTGCTATTTCTCCATTTTCTGCTTCTCCTATCACACGAAACATATCATTTGTTTCTATCATTAATTTTAATCCTTCTCTTACCACTAAATGATCATCAACAATTAGTACATTATACAGGACGTTTCCTCTCACTTTCCATTTAGATTGGGACTTCTACCAAAATAGTCGTCCCTTTTCCTTTTATACTTTTGACATCCACTTTTCCACCTAATAATCTAACTCTTTCCGTTATACCTAACAAACCATATTTCCCAGTGTGTTTGCCAACCATATTTGCCGCAAAACCAACACCGTTATCTTCTACTTTAATAACCATTTGCTTTTCCACTTTGTTAATATGTATTTTCACTTGTGTCGCTTGGGAATGCTTTATAACATTTGTCAAACATTCACTTACTATATGGACACTGTGTTCCAGTATAAATGTTGATAATGGAGGAAAGCGATCTATTGTGTAAGTAATCTCTGCAGAAGCTGCTTCCTTATACTTTTGAATTTTCCCCAATACGATACTATTAAAATCCCCTTGGCTAGTATTGGAATTATATCGTAAATTATCAATAACAATTCTTGCTTCCTTTAATGTTTCTCGTGCTTGCTGCATAGATTTTAGAACAATTTCCTGTGACTTTTCCTTATTTCCATTGTCTATATAAACTTGGATTGCTTCTAATTGCATAATAAAGCCCGCAATTCCTTGAGCTAATGTATCGTGTAAATCTCTAGCCATTCGCTGTCTCTCATTAGCAAGTGTTAGTTTTTCCACTTCCTTATGAGCAGTTTCTAGCTCTTTTAAATAGTATTCCATCCGCAGTCTCGCATTGACCTGCCTATTATAAATAACCGTATAAAAAACTACAATAGTCAATATGATGAATAAAATAGGGATAAATATCGGTAATTCTTCTGATCCATAACTTAAAACTATCTCTATACAGAACAGGCCATAAAAAATAATAAAAAATATAAAAATCTTTAGTTTGCTTTCAAAAACTGTTATGCTCTGTGCAATAATTATTGGCAGTAAACCAATTAAAATAGCTGGGGATCCTGCTGGTATCCAAAATGCGGATAAGAAGATTAAAAATCCTTGGCTTATTACATAAAGCCAGGGATAAATTCGACTCCATGTTTTTGAATGCCAATAAGCAAGACAATGTCCTATCATAGCACAAGTAAAAATAATATTATTTATTATGGACAAATGATCAAACGATTGAAGTAATAGAGCTGCAATATAAACAAGACTAATCCATAATAAAATAGGGATTTTAGTTGAATCTTGTAAAATAATCGTGATATTCTCATATGACTTTTGAAATTTACTCATTTTTAATTCACCTTATCTTTAATATAGACCAAATTATACCTTTAAATTGAAAAATCAACAAATTAGAGTCGCACATAACCATTCATATTTGATTGATGGCCTTTAAAACAAAAACAAAGCATCCTTAGTAAAAAATGATTACGAAAGATACTTTGTTATATGACTTCTATCTAATTACAAAAATTACTCCGTTACTTTTATTTTCTTTAATTGGTCATTTAATTCATTCAATTGATTTTCAGATAGGGCGTTAGGTAAATCTTGATTCACTATTTTTATCGAATAATCCTTCGCACTTTCTTGACCTCGACTTCTAATAAAATAGGAAGATGAGTTTGCAGCAATTCTCGACATTCTGGATTATTTAACAGGGATTCGATTCGAACTTCAATAGAATACTCATTAACATTTCTTGCATTAGTAATAACACTGTCCTTATCTGCTGGAAAATCACCAATTATATTTTTCAACCAAGATACACTTAAAGCAAACCATTTCGAAAAATCATTATAACAGTTTTTCATTTGTTTTTTGAAAATGGATTTCTAACTTCCTTTACAAAACTGCCTTAAAAATAGAAAAGTACTTCTCCTACTCTTCTTCGATGTTCAACTTCTTTTACTCTTTCTTATTAAGATCTCTTCATATCAATAATAAATTTATACCGGTCTCCGCGATAAATAGATTTCACATATTCAAAAGGAGTTCCATTGGCCAAATAACTAAAACGCTCCATCAGCAGCACTGGTGCCCCCTCTTTAATCCCAAGAGATGCACTTTCATTTTTATGGGATAAAGTTGATTCAATTGTTTGGGTAGCGTGACTAATCTTTTGATGTAAAGTTTGCTCCACATATTCATATATAGAACCATGTAAAGTCTCTTCCTGCAGTTCCTTAATCAAGAGCGACGGAAGGTAGGAAGTTTCGAGGGCCATTGGGATATCATCCGCAATACGTAATCGGCTAACCTCATAAACCTGGTCTCCCTCTTCTATCTTCAACTTACTGGCGATGCCTCTTGGACAAGGAATCGTTTTAAAATCAAGAATTTTTGTTTTTGGTGTTAACCCTCTTGAATGCATATCCTCCGAAAAACTTGTTAATCCAGAAAGCTCTTGCTCTACCTTTTGTGCAGCAACAAAAGTCCCTTTCCCTCTTTGTCGAACAAGTACGCCTTCAGCTACTAAGTTATTAATAGCTTGACGAACCGTCATCCTGCTAATACCGTATTTCTCGGAAAACTCTCGTTCAGAGCTAATTGGATCACCAGGTTTTAGCTCTTTAATGATTTCTTTTATCTCCATTTCTAATTGATAATAGATAGGAATATGTGAATCTTTAATGATCAACTATACACACTTCCTTTATTTTCTTTCAAAATGGATAAAGCCTCCTGATCAGCGATGATTGTAACATCCGGATGCTTTTTCAAAATAGAAGCAGGAAGATCCTCTTTTATATCGGAGTGAAATAACTGATTAAGCACAGGGGCCTTCTTCACTCCAGACACAAGCAATATGATTTTCCGACTTTTCATAATAGTGGAAATCCCCATTGAAATAGCATGTGTTGGTACCTCATCCATACTAGTAAAATAGCGAGCATTTGCCTCTCTCGTCGAATCAGCTAATTGAACCACATCGGTCGTGGAAGAGAATGAAGTACCTGGTTCATTAAAACCAATATGTCCATTTTCGCCAATTCCTAAAACTTGCAGATCCATTCCACCAAAGGAATCAATCAGTTTCTCATAATTTTCACCAGCATCTTTATCATTTACATTTTTGGCAAAAGGCAAATGAGTTTGATTTTCCGGAATATTTATATGATTAAATAAGTGTTCTTTCATATAATAGCTATAACTTTGCGGGTTATCCTCTTCTAAACCAACATATTCATCTAAATTAACGGTAATAACTTTTTCATAGGATGTATGGTTCTCCGTAAAATCCTTTATTAAATACTGATAGGTTCCTACTGGGGTTCCTCCAGTAGCAAGTCCTAGCACACTATTTGGCTTCGTTTGTATTTGCTCTATTATTTTTTGGGCTGCTACTTTACTCATTTCATCATAATTTTGTACTTCAATTAATTTCATGCTGAAAATCCTCCATTCGAATATACAATTTTCCCTTTACATATTGTTAGTGCTACTTGATTATTTTCATCTAATACGACTAAATCTGCATCTTTACCTTTTGCAATACTTCCCTTTTTATCCAAGACACCAATTTGCTTGGCGGGATTATAAGATGCCATCTTTACAACATCCTGTAAAGAGCAGCCTGTAAAGTTCATCATATTATTGATAGCATCCTTCATTTTTAATGTGCTCCCAGCAAGAGCACCATTCTCTAATAACGCTTTGCCATCACGAACAATTACCTTTTGTCCACCTAAGGATGAAATACCATCCTCAAGCCATTTTGCCCGCATGCTATCTGTAATGAGAATGATATGATCAGCCCCTTTTTGTAAAAAAGCAAGTTTAACTATTTCTGGATGAATATGAACACCATCGACTATCATTTCAGCCATTAACTCCGAATGGAGCAAGGCTGCGCCTGCAACTCCTGGATCACGATGATGCAGACCTCTCATTCCATTAAACAGATGAGTAACATGATTGACACCAGCTTGAATGCTTGATAATACTTGCTCATAAACTGCATCTGAGTGCCCTATTGATGGAACGATATTCTCTGCCTTTAAATAGCGAACAAGCTCAAAGTTTTCATCTTCCTCAGGTGCCATCGTCACAAGTTTGATTTGATTATTGGATAATGTCTGCCATTTTTTAAATAACTCTACATTCGGCTTTTTAACAGATTGGACTGGCTGTGCTCCAACTCTCTTTTCGGAGATAAAGGGACCTTCTAAATGAATCCCGATGATTTCTGCTTTTCCTGATTGATCAGCAGTCTCGACATACTGGGCAATAGATGTGAGTGCATTTTCAATACTTTCTACCTCTTGTGTCATGGTGGTGGCTAAAAAGCTTGTTGTTCCTTCTTTTGGCAATGTCTCAGCCATAATTTCTAAGGCTTGCTGTGACGCATCCATTGCGTCAGCATTATTTGCTCCATGGATATGAATATCAATAAACCCTGGTATTAAATTCATGCCCTTTGGAAAATCTAGTATATGTGCATTTTCCCATTCTTTTTCAAGGAAGGAATCCATTAACCCAATCGCATCGATTTTCCCTTCCTTCACTACTACATACCCATTTGAATGAATTTCCGTTTCTGTGTAAATACGTACATTTTTTAATATTAATGCCTTTGTTTCTTCCTTTAGCATGATTCTAAAAGCTCCTTTTCTTAAAAATATGCGCGTCTATATATCTAGATGTCTATACCAGTTGGTTTATATCAATGCTTCTTCAATCCATTAAATATTAACCTATCAGATATCCACTATTTTTTTATTTCCCCAAACTAAATAGAGATAACCAGTTTCACATCAAATTATAGTTATTTCCTTTTCTTTCGTCAAGTTCCTATTGTCCTTCTTGCTGCTTTTTCTAAAAATATGAATAAATGATATCGGCTAAAACCGCTTTTAGCTGATATCATTTAGTTGCACTTACATTTTCCTAACACTTTCGCGATAAATAATTTCATACCCAGAAACTGTTTTCATGGGAGTATCATCTCCTTTAATGAGACTTAGCATCTTTCTGGCTGCTAGATTGCCAGCATCTTTATAAAAAAACTTTGCAGTGGTTAAACCTGGATGTATCATCTCAGTCATTTCATACCCGCCAAATCCGGTAATGGAAAGATCACAAGGAATAGAAATCCCCTTTGAATAGATTGCTTTCATTGTTCCCATGGCAATATTATCTGTAGCACATACAATGATGCTAGGGTGAAATCGATCGATTATTTCAGAAACAATCGAAAATGTTTGTGCTTGATCCATCTTCACCTCAAAAAATTGGACATCGATATTTGCTGTTTCCTCGATACTTTTCTTAAACCCTTCTTTTCGATCAATTCCTATTGCAACATTTTTCTCATGGAGACCAAGGAAGGCGATTCTTTGATGACCTTGAGATAGTATATATTTCCCTAATTCATATGCTGCATCATAATCATTATGAATTAAACTTGGAATCTCCTCATGTTGCTGCCCTACAATAAGTACAGGGATTCCTAGTTGTTTGATGATCATTAAATGACGATTCGTAATTTCTGTTGCCAATAAAATTATCCCAGCAACCTTCTGTCTTACTAAAGAATGAATATTTTCTATTTCCCGCTCCAAATCCAGATTTGAATGAGAAATTAACATTTGATAATTCCTTGCCTTCAACTCTTCATCTATTCCTATTAAAGTCCGTGAAAAAGCGTACGAATCTAATTGAGGCACAATCGTTCCGATAATATTTGTTTTCTTTGCTTTTAAGCTTTGAGCAAATGCATTAGGCGTATAGCCGGTTTCTTTGATAATATGCTGTATTTTTCTTTTCGTGGCTTCGCTGACAGAGCCTTCATTTAAGTATCGAGAAACAGTACTTTTTGCCACGCCCGCAAGTTTAGCGATATCACTAATAGTTGTCACCTATAAACCTCCTTATACATTGCTTTCTTCCGGAAAAATCAGTTACAGAGCAGGCACACTTTGAAACCCGTTAATTAAGAAAGCCTTTTCATTTTTCTTAATGTAAAGCTAGATTCCCTTATTTGTTCTTATCACTCTATATTATACAGGATAAAAACCAATAACGTCTGAACTATTTTTTCTATTTATGGAAGTATACCTTTTAGCTTGTTGATTCATAATGATTGCTATAAAGAGTTTCTTTTAGTGTTAATTATGAAGGTAGGGAATGCAATGAAAAATATATCATCTCTTCGACAAAAACATAAATATAGGTATGAACTATTTCAGAGTGCGAACTATTTAAAACAACCGATTATTTCCGTTATCACACCCGTATTTAACAATGAAAAAACAATCCAGAAGACGATTGAATCAGTTTTACAGCAATCCATAATGCCCCAGATTGAATACATAATTGTTGATGATGGCTCTAAAGATCAAACTCGTTCTATCTTAAAAAAATTTGTTAACGAGCATCCTAATATTAAACTCGCTCTTCTTGCGAAAAACACAGGCACCCCTGGCTATCCGAGAAATTTAGGCATTGAACTTTCATCGGCCCCTTACTTAACTTTTTTAGATGCAGATGATTGGTTTGAAAAGACTGGCTTGGAAAAACTCTATAGTGTACTAAATGAAACAGATGATGATTATATAGTGGGAAAAACAATTAAAGTCACGTCTAAAAAAAATGCCATAGTAGGCGAACATGAATCATGGAAAGAAAGGAGAAGTATCCCCCCGGCGAGTATCCCACATATTTTTCATCATTTAGGACCTAGAGCAAGATTGATGAAATCTAGCATTATAAAGCAGAACCAAATTCAATTTCCTGAGATGAAGTATGGAGAAGATAAGCAATTTTTCATGGAAGTATTGACTAATTGTAAAAAAATCTCAACAACAGAAGCTGTTATCTACTATTTAAATCGCTTAGATGAAAATGACGAATCCTTGACGAAGCAGACGAATGTATTAAATAAAATGCATTGTAATCGAAAAGTAATCAACTACTTTAAAGAGAAAGAAATGGATTCAGAGTTAAAGCGAATGGTCCTTAATCGCTTGTATGAGTTTGATTGCTTTAATCGGTTTATAAATCGGTATCATACGCTAAGAACGGAAAATAATCAAACGTTTAAAGGAAGATTAGATTCGTTTTTAAAAAGGAAAGCATATATATCCACCATGAAAAAAATGTTACGGACGACTTCTTCGTTGGATTATGAGATCAGTGACCATTTTTACCATCCTTATAATAAGGTTTGTTATCAGTTATTTTCACAAAAACGCTATAAGGATATCGAAACATTGTTTCGATGGATAAATCAAGAAAAAATAAAAAAACATGTAGTTAAAGACGATACTGCTTACTGGGTTTCTCCACTAAGCCCGCCTTATAACTTTATTAGAGTCCCTATGTATGCTGAATTAATAAATTGTGAATATACGAATGGTTTCTTCCGTTTCGATATTCGTATTGCAGGTGATCACCCAAAAGAGGTTGAACATCTCCTGTTCCGCGATCGAAACAACATCCATAACCAGTTTATGTTTCCGATTGAACCATATGAAGGGGTTTTAAAGAGAATTATGATACCAGAAGCATTCCTTACCCCTCTAGGAAAATCAGTTTATACTATTTATTTATCTTATAGAGATTATCATAAAGTCCAATTACATATCCCAAACCCTAAGCTACGGTTAAAAAAGCAGCAAACAGATAAGCAGCATTTTTATAAAACCATTCACAATCACTTGGCGCTAAAGGTTCTTTAATATTAGGTTTAAGAGTTGATTTCATAGAGACCACCTGTTTTCCTATAAAACGAGTGGCCTCTGTGAAACCTTTTTCTTCTCCCATTTGTATTCAAGCATCAGCCAGTCTAATCTTTTTCCTTAGCTTTTTTAAAGTGTCTCAATAAATCGATAAAAAGCTTTTGTTCCATTGTCATTTCTTTTAAATACACCTGCATGATGTAAGATTGTTTCAAACACAATTCCTATTTCTGTTTGTAAGATAGTACTTACATTTTCTTTTGTCATCTGTGGATTTTTCTCTTTTACTGTTTTTGCCCACGCTAAGTGTTTTACAATAGCAGGCTCTTGTTGAATGCGCTCTTCAAAATCGACTTTGACGATATTCTCTGCAAGGATGCTCATTTCTTCTTTCAATCTTCCTGGCAAAACGGCTAACCCCATCACTTCAATCAAGCCAATATTCTCTTGTTTAATCGCATGAACTTCCTCATGTGGGTGGAAGATCCCGAATGGGTATTCTTCACTTGTACGATTATTGCGGAGCACTAAATCCATTTCATATTGGCCATTACGCATTCTTGCAATTGGTGTGATGGTATTATGGCGAACACCGTTTGTATATGCAAGAATATCAACACTTTCATCACTATAATCCAGCCATTTTTTTAATATATAATCAGATGCTTCCACTAATTGTTGTTTGTCTGTTCCATTTAGACGTAAAACAGACATCGGCCATTTAACAATTCCGGCATGGATAGCAGGAAACCGCTCCAACGTAAATCCAGCTTCTATTTCAGCCTTTGCCATCGGAAATTCATGATATCCCCCTTGAAAATGCTCATGGGCAAGAATGGACCCTCCAACTATTGGCAGATCAGCATTAGACCCCATAAAGTAATGAGGATATTGGTGAACAAATTCTAGTAATCTAGTAAATGTTCTTTTCGAAATGGTCATTGGCTCGTGCCTTTCTGAAAAACAAATGGCATGCTCATTATAGTAAACATATGGGGAAAACTGCAGGAACCATTGTTCCCCTTCTAGAGTCACTGGTATAATACGATGATTTTGTCTAGCCGGATGATTAACTCGTCCGGCATAACCGGCATTTTCTTTACATAATAAACATTTAGGATAAAAGCCTTGTTTTACTTTTTTTAGAGCAGCTATTTCTTGCGGATTTTTTTCTGGCTTAGACAAGTTAATCGTAATCTCTAAGTCTCCATAACTCGTATGTGCCAGCCACTCTTCATTTTTAGCAATTCGATCCGTGCGAATGTAATCAATCTTTTTAGAAAAGTCATAAAACCAACTAGTTGCACTCTTTGCCCCCTTATCCTTGTAGAGCATGGCGAATCTATTATTTATTTCAGATGGCAATGGAACAAAGCAAGCCATTAATTTAGTATCTAATAAATCTCGATAGGTTATTGTATTTTCTACCAAGAGATTATGTTCTGCAGCCCAATCTAAAATAGTATCTAATAGTTCACGCAACTCTATTTCCGCTGGATCGCTAACCTCAGATGGGACAAAATCATCCAATTCCAAGATTTCGAGTAATTTATTCCGCACTACATCTATATCCCATTTCGTAATTAGGTTTGATTCTATTCCATAATGAAGCAATTGTTCAACATGATGATAAATAGTGGTTGTCATCTAACATTGCTCCTTTCCTCTTAGTACATTCTCATTTATTCTTTATAGCCATTCGGATTTGCTTGGAACCAGCTCCAGGCACTTCCTATCATTGTCTCTAGTGAAGTGTACTGTGGATTCCACCCTAACTCTACTTGCGCTTTCTCTGATGAAGCAACTAATCGCGCCGGGTCACCTGCTCTTCTTGGAGCAATTTCTGCTGGAATAGGTTGCCCTGTTACCTTTCTCGCTGCCTCAATTACTTCTTTGACCGTGAAACCTGTTCCACTCCCTAGATTGTAAATACCGCTTGTTTCTTCTTTCTGCAATTTTTTTAAAGCAAGGATATGGGCATTGGCCAAATCAGTAACATGAATATAATCCCTTATACATGACCCATCATGTGTCTCATAATCATCTCCAAAAATACTAATTACTTCTCTCTTTCCTAACGCTACTTGCAGTATAATGGGAATTAAATGCGTTTCTGGAAAATGATCTTCCCCTAATCTCCCATCTATATGCGCACCTGCTACATTAAAATAACGAAGAGCTACATAATGAATCCCATATGCTGCTTCACACCACTTTAGCATTTTTTCGATGGCTAGTTTAGTTTCTCCATAGGGATTTGTTGGAATTGTGTCATCACTCTCCTGAATCGGAAAATTCTTTGCCTCTCCATAAGTTGCTGCAGTTGACGAGAAAACAATTCTCTTCACACCATTTGCATGCATTACTTTTAATAAAGTCATCGCACCATTTACATTATTATCATAGTATTTCAACGGATTTGTTACACTTTCACCTACTAAAGAGTCAGCAGCGAAATGGACTACTGCTTCAATCGTATGTTTCTTAAAGACCTCTTCTAAGAAGCTTTCATTCCGCAAATCCCCAATATATAGGGTTGCTTCAGCTCTTACAGCAGCTTTATGCCCAGTTTGAAGATTATCAACAACAATTACTTCTTCACCTAGGTCTAATAATTCAGAAACCATATGACTTCCGATATAACCGGCACCACCACATACTAATATCGTCATATTTTCTCTCTCCTTTTTTTAACTGTTCCTATTCAACAATTTCCTTCGCTCCATCTCCAACTTGAACAACATAAAAGTCTGCCTTTAATCCTGTTTGCTCCGCATATTTTGCTCCGACCTTCTCGATAAAAGATTCAATATGTTCATTGTTGACAATGCTGATCGTACAACCTCCAAAGCCTGCACCTGTCATCCGAGATCCAATAACGCCCGCTTGTTCCCAGGCAGCTTCCACTAATGCATCTAATTCCTTTCCGGTCACTTCATAATCATCACGTAAGGAGATATGTGATGCATTCATTAATTGTCCAAATCCTGCAATATCTCCTGCTTGAAGTTTTTTTACAGCTTCTAATGTTCGAGCATTTTCATACACAGCATGCTTTGCTCTCATTCTATCGACATCTTGCTTAATCAAATGAGCATGCGAATCGAATTCCTCTGGCGTTAATTCACCTAATGATCGAATCTCTAATTCTCCCTGCAAGTCTCTTAATGCTCTTTCACACTCTCCTCGTCTCTCATTATATTTAGAATCAGCTAACCCCCTGCGTTTATTTGTATTGGCAATAATTAAGGAAGCAGCATCTAAATCTAGTGGACTATACACATAGTCAAGTGTGTCGCAATCTAGTAATATAGCATGTTTTTCTTTGCCCATTCCGATTGCAAATTGATCCATAATTCCACAGTTCACGCCAATATATTCATTTTCTGCTTTTTGACACATTTTTACTAAACTGACTTGATCAATTGCAAAGGAATACAACACATTTAGCATAATGGCTGTCACTACTTCAATGGATGCAGATGAAGATAAGCCAGCACCATTGGGAATTTCTCCTTCATATAAAACATCGAATCCAGCATCGAGTTGATATCCATATTGCGCAAGTGTTACTATTACTCCCTTTGGATAATTCGCCCAATCATCTGCTTGATTAAAGGATAGATTGTCTAAAGAAACTTTAATAATACCTAAATCCGCAAAATTTGTAGAATAGAATTGAATCACTCGATCTGATCTTTTTCTTACAAGTGCTGTCGTACCAATTGATAAGGCACAAGGAAAAACATGTCCTCCATTATAATCAGTATGTTCACCTATTAAATTCACACGTCCTGGTGCAAAAAAAGTACGTATGCTTGTTTCTGCTTCATTAAAAATATTTGTAAAAGTTGCCAATAGATTTTTTGCCATTTCTATCTCTCCTTTTTATATGAACAATTATGCTTACTCTTAAGTCTAGACTTCCATTAAACCGTTTACAATTTTATTTTATGCTTCAAACCTTTCTCTCTCAATGGTAAAATAAGAAAGGGAAAAGGGTAATAATTTGCTAATAAATTTCAAATTTTTATGCCAAACACTTAATTTCTATCTATTACTCCTATCTTATCCAAGGCAAGTTTCTACCAATGCCAGCTCTACTAAGAAAGGAGCATTCTATTGTCCAAAAAAGATAATAATGTATTTGCTTACAGATTTACGGAAAAAATTACAAAAGAGGTAGCCCAAATTTGGTCAATCGGATGGGAAAATCAAACCTCCCATCTATATAATTGGAAAGGAAAAAAGCGTAAAGAGGATAGTATGTATGTTTTTCAATATACCATATCTGGAATTGGTGCTATTGAACTCGGAGGTAAAAATCATAAATTGACAGCAGGAAAGGCATTTTTAATTGATATTTCAGAGGAATACAGATACTATCTGCCTCCAACTAGTGAGCATTGGGAATTTATTTTTATTACACTATATGGTGAAACGGTAAAAAAATGCTGGCACTCTTTTACGGAAAACGAGCAGCCGATTATTCAATTAGCTTCGGACTCGAGACCCATTCAGCATCTTCTGCATATTTATCAGCTAGCAAAAGATAAACAGATAAATAACGCTTTTCAAGCTTCAAGTCTCGCTTATTCCTTTATAATGGAATTGTATCAATATAAGAAGAATATTGGAGACATCCAGCTTCCTGAAAGTATACTAAATGCGACATTATTTGCTCAAAATCACTATCATAAACCAATCGGACCAGAAGATATGGCAGAGGCTGCTGCGCTTTCCCGCTTCCACTTCACTCGTTTATTCAAAAAGGTACTTGGAATTACACCGATTCAATATTTAACGAATATCCGTATCATAAAGGGAGCAGAGTTATTATATCAAACCAAATATTCTATTGAAGACATTTCAGTCCAAGTAGGTTTTGCGAATGCCAACTATTTTACAAAAGTATTTCGGAAATCTACTGGTATTACTCCTGGAGAATTTCGAAAGAAGAATATTCGGCCAAGCGAGGATATTCTTCTTTAATGCTTATTTTTCATCAAACATTTCCAAGCTGAACATTCCTTTTTCATAAATAAAGTTCAGCTTTTTCCCTGGTGTAAGCATATTTTCCAAAATATCTTTTGAGGCTTGAAGGGCAATAGACATTCTAATTAGCTGCTCATGATCCTCTTCTTGATATGTACCTGCTTGTTTACTCAACGCTTCCACATGCTGTTGAAAATGGAGTATTTGGTTATAAATAGCCTCATATGTCGTTTCAATCTCATTATTCATTCAAAAAACTCCTTACCCATAAGATAAATTAAGTTTAGCATATTTTTGCTTTATTTTTATGTTCGCCAGGGCAAAAATTTATTACTAATCAAGAGATCAACAATAATTTTATCTTTTGAGGGAGAATAAGGGGAAATTAATTTAAAATAATGAATGAAAACACTTTCAAAATCATTTTGTTTCATTTAAAATATAAATAAAGAATTTTTTTTCTATGATAATGTAATTTTATGAAATATTTTTTACACTTTTCTTATTAAAGGAGTTTTTAATATGCAATTATCATCCCTATATTTAGGTGTAGACATTGGTACAACGAGTACAAAATCTGTCTTATTTGCTGAAGCTGGCAAAGTATTAAGCATGCATCATGTCGAATATCCGCTGCATAGCCCTGCACCAGCCATCGCAGAGCAAGATCCAGAGCAAATTTTTCAGGCTGTATTGGAAACAATGAAAACAGCTATTAAAAAAGCGAACGTCGATGCTAGTAAAATAAAATTAGTCTCCTTTAGTTCAGCGATGCACAGTGTTATTGCATTAGACGAAAAGGGAAAACCAATAACACGCTGTATTACTTGGGCCGACAGCCGTGCTTCCTCTTGGGCAAAAAAAATCAAAGAAGAGTACAATGGCTTGGAAATATACCGTAGAACAGGAACGCCAATTCACCCTATGACTCCTTTATCTAAGTTAACTTGGCTAAGAAATGATCAACCAGCTATTTTTACAAAGGCAGCTAAATTTATTGGCATTAAAGAATATATTTTCTATCGCTTATTTAACGAATTTGTAATTGATTATTCAATTGCTTCTGCAACAGGAATGTTTAATCTTGAGCACTTAACTTGGGATCAAGAAGCGTTAAAAGTTGCCGGCGTAACATCTGAGCAGTTGGCAAAGCCAGTTCCGACTACCCATTATTTAACAGGACTGAAGGATAAATATGCAGCGGAACTTGGAATTCCTGCTGAAACTCCATTTGTGGTTGGCGCAAGTGATGGCGTACTATCTAATCTTGGGGTAAATGCTATTGACCCTGGAGTTGTCGCTGTGACAATCGGTACAAGCGGGGCGATTCGTACTGTAACAGATAAACCAGTAACCGACCCTAAAGGAAGAATCTTTTGTTATTGCTTAACAGAAGATCTGTGGGTAGTTGGTGGATCTGTAAATAATGGTGGAATGACATTCCGCTGGGTTCGTGATGAATTAGCTTCCTCGGAAGTGGAAACGGCAAAGAGGCTCGGAATTGATCCTTATGAAGTTTTAACAAAGATTGCTTCTAGAGTTACACCTGGTGCGGACGGTTTATTATTCCATCCATATCTTGCTGGGGAAAGAGCACCTTTATGGAATGCCAATGCAAGAGGATCCTTCTTTGGACTAGGATTACATCATAAAAAAGAACATATGGTGAGAGCCGTATTAGAGGGAGTTATCTTAAATCTTTATACGGTGATGTTAGCCTTACAAGAAGTGATTGGAGCACCAAAGCAAATTCAAGCAACAGGTGGTTTTGCTCGTTCTGAACTTTGGAGACAAATGATGGCAGACATTTTTGATCAAGAAGTAGTCGTTCCAGAAAGCTTTGAAAGCTCTTGTCTTGGTGCCATCGTTTTAGGTATGTATGCACTAGGAGAAATTGATGATTTTTCGATTATGAAACAATTAGTTGGCAGTACATATTCCCATCAGCCAATCCAAGATAATGTTGATATCTATCAGGATTTAACCGCTATTTATATCCGTATCTCTCGAGTATTGGAGAAAGAATATGATGCCATAGCATCCTTTCAGAATAAATGGGTTAAATAAGCACCACAAACATCTTGAGAAAATTACTTGCATATAAAGTTTTTCAGTCGTATTCAAACCAAACAATTATACGGTGCTGCCAATATATCGTATAATTGTTTGGATTTTTTATGCCATTTCAGAAAGAAGGTTTGTGGATCATCCGCAATCTGTAATGTAACAAATTGGGCTTCGCTGCTAAATGAGAGATTTAATCTTTCCACCTTTTATTAGTTAGCCTGCTGCTATTGCTATGACCCAGTTTTTTTATTGGAAAGTTCACCCCAGAAAGGATATAGTCCGAGAACTAATAAGATAAAACCTATCAGAATAAATACAAGGACAAAGGAAGGTCCAAAAAGAAGATTGCTAAGCAGCGTAAATGTGATTATTAAAATAGTTGCCATAAATGTTATCCTTCTTGTTCGAGAGGTAACATATTGCTTTTCCCCACAATGTGGGCAAATCAGTTTATTATCTAATGTAAAGGAGTTTTTTTAAGTTTTCTTATAAGTCCATTTTTGATTACACTTCTGAAAAGTTCTCATGTAGTTTCTCCTTCTTTTTCTGTAAGCTTACCATAGCCAAAAAACATTCCGATCCGTTTACATTGATTTTATTAAAAAAATCCTTTAGCATTTTTTAGCTGCTAAAGGATTTTCTTGTCATTCTATTTTGATTCTACACTATGTCCACCAAACTCATTTCGTAAGGACGCAACCACTTTTCCAGAGAAGGTATCTTCCTCTAACGAACGATAACGCATCATTAAAGATAAGGCTGTAACTGGCATAGCAGTTTGTAAATCTAAGGCTGTTTCTAGCGTCCATTTTCCTTCACCAGAGGAATGCATTACTCCTTTAATCCCTTCCAGCTTTGGATCCTTAGAAAAAGCACTTTGTGTTAATTCCATTAACCACGAACGAATGACAGAGCCGTTATTCCAAACCTTTGCTACTCCTTCATTATCAAAATCATACTCGCTTTTCTCCAACAGCTCAAATCCTTCTGCAATGGATTGCATCATGCCATACTCAATTCCATTATGAACCATTTTCAGAAAATGGCCGCTTCCAGATACTCCAGTATACATATAACCATTTTCCACACATAAATCCTTAAACAATCCTTCTACTTCATCAAATATTTCTTTATTGCCGCCAATCATCATACATGCACCATTTCGAGCTCCATCTACTCCGCCGCTTGTGCCAACATCTAAATAGAAAACTCCTAGCTCTTCTAAATCTAATCCTCTTCTTTTGGAATCTTTATAATGGGAATTCCCGCCATCGATAATAATATCCCCCGCTTCGACATACTTCTTTACTTCCCGTAAGACATTTTCCGTTACTTCTCCTGCTGGTACCATTAGCCAAATTACTCTTGGAGCTGGCAAATTTCTTACTAATTTTTCAATTGTATTAACTCCTGTTACATTTTTATTAGAAATTTCTTTTACAGCGCTTTCATTTATATCAAAAGCTGTTACACTATACTTATGGTCCACCATATTTAAAGCCAAGCTATAGCCCATTTTTCCTAAACCTATAAGACCTATGTTCATTCGTTACCTCTCCTTTTGAAAAAATATTTCTTTCTATATACAATTATATAGAAATTTTTTTCGAAAATATACCCCTTTGCAAATTTTTTTTGAAAAAAATTATTTTAATAAGAAATTTTTTTTCAAGAGACTAATTGTGTTATACTACAACTATATTAATTTGGAAAGGATAGAAGTCAATGGCGCAAAATTGTCTTGGGAAAATTCGTTCCTATTACGCTAGACTAAGTGAAAAAGAAAAAAAAATCGCTGATTATATTCTTGTTAATCCAGAAAAAATCATTCATTCCACCATTAACGAATTAGCAGAGGATTTAGGAGTAGCAGATGCTACTGTTTTTCGTTTCTGTAAACGAATTGGGTTTAAAGGCTATCAAGCGATGAAAATAGCATTAGCATCAGAAGTAATTGAACCTATTCAGCAAATACATGAAGAAATTAATGAAAATGACAGTGTAAAAACCGTTACTGAAAAAGTATTTAAGTCTAATGTACGTACACTAGAAAATACATTAGAAATATTAAATGGTCATTCGATTCAAAAAGCAGTAGAATTTCTCTTACAGGCAAATCGGGTTGAATTTTATGGTACAGGTGGTTCAGCAGTTATCGCGATGGATGCTTTTCATAAATTTGTTCGAACTGGAATTAAAGCGTTTTCATTTGTCGACTCTCATTTTCAACTGATGTCCTCTTCTCAGCTTTCAGAGAAGGATGTTGCTGTAATCATTTCGCACTCTGGCACTAATAAAGATACTATTAACATAATGAAAACAGCCAAAAACAATGGTGCCAAAACAATCGGCATCACTGGGTATCCTAAATCACCAATCGGCCAGAATACAGATGTAGCACTGTTCACAAGCTCTGAGGAAACAGAATATCGTTCGGAAGCTTTATCATCAAGAATTGGTCAGCTTAGTTTAATAGATGCATTGTATGTTAATGTAATGATTTTAAATAAAAATGTTGCTAATCAGTCATTAGAAAGAATAAGGAATGCCATTTCTGATACACGAATTTAACGGCAGACAAACAATATTCCCTACTTCAGAGTTTCAGCAAACGCAACAAAGGAAGTTAATTATGGTTGTTCTTACCATCACTAACTTCCTTTATATATATACGCTATAATAGCTCCATATTAATAAAGGGAGTATCATAATCAAGCTTTCCTATAATTTTTTTCAAGTTCAGCTTTTCTCCCTTTAAGAAAGATTCTAAATCGATGATAACAGGCATTCGATCACTCCCAAGCGCAAACCACGCTTTTCTTTCATTAGGCAGGTATGCTGCGGTGTGCAGTGTTCCAGACCAGGCATTATACTTGTTTGAAAATATCTCTTTGTCTCTATCATTCAATATTCGAAAGGCCTCATACACATTTGAATGATTTCCCTGCTGCTTCTCGATATTCTGCTTTCTTTGTATCGATTCATCCATCTGATAGCGGTTTTCTTCTTTTAATATTTCAAAGTGATTCGTACTAATATTAGATTTTCTGGCAATAACCGAACGTGGTGTTGCTTCTACAACAAATGCCTCTCCACTAGGATCTAATAACACATAGCTAAAGGATGTTCGATGTGGTATTTCTTTTAATAAATCAATGGCCTCCTCTACATTTGCACACGTTTCTAAAATCATTCGACCAATCATATTACAAATAAAACCATCCCCTGAACCAACTCGATTAATAAAGTTATAGCCCATTGCGAGACCTTTTTCATTTATCCCATCTATTCTTCCTGTTATCTGCATAGATGGACCAATTACTGCATATCCAGTATCAGTTGGCTGATATATCATATAACGACCCTCATAGGAACCTGGATGACTATCATAGTTTCTAATTAAATACTGGGAGCCTGCTAAAATAGAGCATCCACTTCTTCCATACTCTACATAATGACCGCCAAATTCTCGTAATGCATCCTCTGTTCTCCACTGAAGAGCGTCT
The DNA here is from genome assembly GCF_001591585.1 of Niallia circulans NBRC 13626. Lineage (GTDB taxonomy): Bacteria > Bacillota > Bacilli > Bacillales > Cytobacillaceae > Niallia > Niallia circulans. Next base: position 53,945 of record NZ_BCVE01000004.1, read on the forward strand.
GCTAATCCATTGATTTCTGCTAGCATTCCAGGAATAAATTTGTTTAAGAGCTGGATGGATTCTTTTTCATTTATGGTAAAATAACGTTTCCGCTTAGATGTCCAGTGCTTTATCCGATTAGGGAGAATGGGTGAATCCTTTAATAATTCTCCTTGCATATATCCAAAATCATAATGATTTCCACGAAACTGGATGAAATCACTATATACTTGTTTCATTAACATTTCCCCTTTAATTGCTTCCCTATGGAGAGTTGAAGTATGCTCTATCTCTGTGAAAGGAAAAGACTTCTAGCAGTTCAACTGAATAGTTGAACTATTCGAGTTTTACAGACGTCCACCTTCCGCGCATTCACCATAAAAGGTGAGAGCTTTACTGTACATGAAGCAAAGGGGAATGACAAATAAATTGCTCGTGTAAATTTTTCTAAATTAAATAATATCACTTTGCTTTCCATAAACTCAGATTACTAAATAGTTGACAATGATTGATTTAATACAAAGTTGGGATAATGTACTCCAACCAAAAATAAACCTGAACAATTACACAGAAGTGCTAATAAATTACGCATAATTGTTCAGGTCTTAATTATTTTAGGAAAGAAGTTAGTGGTAATCACTCGTAGACGGATACACTTCGCTTGCTATGGGGTGAGCGCCAAGCCTCCTCGTCACTCGGTCTCAGACTTTCCTGCAACTCCTATAAGAGTCTTCGTATTAATCTCTTTTGAAAAAAACAACGCAACTAAGGGCTCTTAAAAAATCCCTTGGAACGGATTGGTTCACTACTAAATTAGAGAGTAACTTATCTATATTTAGTTTTTTCTCCTCCTCTTACTAACCGTTTTCAGCTGTCTTATTTCTAACACTCTTCTTCTTCCAATTATTTATTATCTTCTGTAAGTTCTAAAGATATCTTTTTTCTACTCAATTTTGTCGCAATAGGTATAAATATACTATTACCTACAAGAAACATAGTAACTCCTATTCCTATTATTAGCGAATAATAAATCGAAATTTGACCTGAATCTATTAATAGAATAACTGAGGTGAAAATTAGTCCTGCAACTATCCCCAACAATAAGCCTATCAATAGATAGAGATTGATTTGAGTTAATATGACCTTTTTAATTCCCTTTCGATCGATAGAAATTGTCCTTAAGATTGCGAACTCTTTTCTTTTAGAATAAATGTTGTTTCCTAGTGTACTAAATACTCCTAGCATTACACATATTAGAATCACAACCATAACACCAATAAAAATAGACCATCTTTGCAGGAACATCTTATTCGCTTTTTCAACAGACTGTTGGTATACATTGATCTGGAGTTCAGGATACTGCCGTTTGAGTGTTTCTAATGCTTGAACAGTTTGTTTCTCATTGTCAGAGCTAATGTACATCGCACTGAATTTTGTAAAATCATTTTTAAATTTTTTATTTTTCCAGTCAATATAAGCATCTGCATCAGTTAGATTATTTATTACCGCTCCTATTGTAAGTGTATCTACAAAATCGGTACTCTGCTTTTGATTCGAAAACAGGCCCATGTCAATAGAATCTCCTACTTTTAAACCATTCTCTTTTAAAAATCTTTCTGATACCACTATCAGGTTCTCACTATCGTCCTCCATTTTTGGAATAATTCCTTGTTGTTCCATCTTAATAAAATCCACCAAGGAATAATCAATAGCTTTTGTTCCCTCTTCATCCATTATCTCTGCTGAATTATTCGTACTTCGACTACTAACCTCGATGACACCACTTATTGTCTGAACCTTCTTTTTCAAATCTTCCTGCTCTATATTGGAGTCATACCCTAATCGACTCGTCAACACAATAGAGGTTGGATATTGTTCCTTTAAATAATTCTCTTCATTTTGTTGGATTGTTTTTAACATAACCGAGCCAAATACTGCTATAGTCATCATAGCACTGACCGTCAATATCACAAAAGTATTTTTTCTTACTTGTGGTACTAGATTTTTAATTGCAATATAAGAGACATTTCCAAGCGTCTTTTTAATTACTGGTAAGAACCATGTTAAGATAGTTCCAATATAAATAGGAAATAGGAGATAAATACTAATTAACAAAATTATGGCTCCTAGTAACACACTCGCTACTCCCATCATTGCTTTACCAATACATATTAATAAAAGGGCAATAAATAGAAGGGCAAAGCCAATAATTTTACGAATTTTTTTATAGCCGAAATCACGATTTTCATTTTGTTGCATTATTAAAATTGGCAATAATCTCGAACACTTATAAGCTGGAATTAGCATAAAAACCTGAATGATCATTCCACTTACGAATGCAACGATTAAACTTTCTATGTAGTTAAAACTCACCTTAGGTACATCAAATAAAAATATTGCCTCCAACCACGGCTTCATGTATTGGTGACTAATTAAAGCCAGTAAAAAACCTCCAATTGTTCCTGCTGCCGTAATAATGCTGCTTTGAATTAATATAATTTTAGATAGCTGTTTTGTTGTTGCCCCCATGGAGCGAAGAATCGCAAATTGGTTTTTATATTTATATAAAAATAATTCGAAATTAGAAATAATTAGCAGTGCTGTAATGATTAACATTAAAAAGGTTAAAGAGAAAATAAAAACCTTGAGGGATTGCACATTACTTTTTAAAAATTCATCTTCTTCTGCAATATCAATTCTTAAACCATTATCATATTTCCTTAATTCACTAGCAAGCAATAAAGTATCAGCTTGCTCATTCGCTTTGATTAAAACATAAGTTGCTTCTTTCGCTTCACCTGTCTCTTGTTTGACTAATTTTTGCACTGTTTGTTTAGTAAAAAGAAGTATATCTGGTGTAAGTCCACTTGCATTTAGGTCTTCTATAATTTCCGATACTATAAATTCATTATCCTCAATAGATACTTTTTGACCAATTCCTAGTCGCAATGCTTCAGCTAAGCTCTTATTCATGATAACTGAGTTTTCTTGAAGATTCTGTTTGAAGTGATATCTACTCTTTGCTAAATTATCATTTTCTACACCAACAGAATAAATTTCCCCTTGTAATGCATCTACTTTTAAGTGAGTAATAATTACTGGAGATAGCATATCAATATCCTTATTCGATCGGAAGGAATTAATAAGTTCTTGATTTACACTTTTATTTAGCTTGGCTTCATATCCAACCGATAGATCCATCTCACCGTACATTTTCTGAACTTCTTCTCTTAACGAACGTTCTGCATTTGTTGCATAGGAGACCATAACAATTACTAAACAGACCGATAGAATAGTACTAAAGACAGAGGTCCATGTAATGAACTTATTGGTTTTAAAGAAACGCAAAGCTATTCCTCGCAATGTTTTCGTCATACTCTTGTCTCCAATAGTTTTCCGAACTTTTCTAATATATCATCTATCTTCTGATCTCCAGCCGATTTATATTCATTCACAATCTGTCCATCATGAAAAAAAAGAACACGGTCAGCATATGCTGCAACGTGCGGATCATGCGTAACAACTACTATGCTTTGTTTCAAAGTCTCTTTCATATTTACTAAGACCTGAAGTATCTCTTTTGAAGTGTTATAATCTAAATTTCCTGTTAGTTCATCTGCTAACACTATAGGTGGTGCTGTTATTAAGGCTCTTCCAATAGCAACACGTTGCTGTTGTCCACCTGACAATTGAACCGGCCGATGACTCTTCCAATTCGTAAGGCCAATAAACTGTAACATCTCTTTCACTTTTTCATCAATATGAGTCTTCTTATCTCCCTTTAAAACAAGTGGTAAAGCAATATTTTCTTCCACTGTTAAATCCTTCAAAAGGTGGAAAGATTGAAAGATAAATCCAATATTATCCCGACGATAAAAAGTTGCATTAGGTTCTTTGTAAATTTCTTTTTGGCTTTGTCCATATAATTGAATTTCTCCTTGATCAGGTATATCTAGAGCAGCCAATACATTTAACAAAGTACTTTTACCAGATCCACTTGTTCCCATAATAACAATCATTTCACCTTCATATAGTTTAAAAGAAACATTTTTTAATGCTTGTACCGCATAACCTGTACCTTTATAGATTTTTGAAAGATTACTAACAACTAGAACTGGATTAGTTACCAATCTGTTCCACCTCCACCGCTTTATTTTCCTCATTATACCAATTTGACTAAGATATGTACATTTTTAATAGAGTCCTTTTTTACTATTTAATTCTTCAAATGTACCTCTCCTCTATAATCTTCCCTTTTATCAATACCTATAATTCTATCAGAATATTTAGTAGGTTCTAATCTAAGTGATATTTTATTAGTATGCTGATGAAAAAATGACTTTATCTAAAATGGACTATTAAAAGTTAGTTATAATTTACACCTTTATTACAATCATAGAAGACTCCACCAGTACCTTCTCGATTACTTATACACAAAATTTGGTCTGTTTAAATACGGGCTTAAAGTTTTCTAGAGGCGAATAGAGCTTCTTTACTCCTACATAAAAATAGTAGGTGAACTTTTAAACAATTAAATCTAAAATCAAGACGCCTGCAAATGCAATGAATGATAATATCGTTTCTAATACTGTCCATGTTTTGAAGGTTTCTTCGACTGTTAGTCCTAAATATTCCTTTACCATCCAGAACCCGGCATCATTTACATGGGAGAACATCAAGGAACCAGCACCAGTTGCAATCACTAATAGTTCCACATTTACGCCAGACATCCCTGCGATGATTGGTGACACTATTCCTGCTGCTGTCGTTAAGGCTACTGTTGCAGAACCAGTTGCTATCCGGATCAATCCTGCAATCATAAAAGCTAATACAAGTGGGGATAATGATAAACTCTCTGACATTGTTCCAATTGTATCGCCTACTCCACTATCAATTAACACTTGTTTGAATGCACCGCCAGCACCGATAATTAGTAAAATGGAACCGACTGGCAAGAAACAATCTTCTGTAAACTTTTTGATACTCTCTTTATCCATTCCTTGACGCATACCAAGGAAATAAAAAGCGAAAAATACAGCAATTAATAACGATAATAACGGACTTCCAACAAAGGCAAGTACATTTCTTACGCCTTCTGAGAAAATCGTCAAGTAAGGGGCAGCGGTTCCAATGATCATTAAAATAACAGGTAATAAGATAGATAGGAAGGATACGCCTGTACTTGGCAATTTCTCTTCTGCTATAGGCTCTGCCGTAATAAGTGTTGAATCTCCTTTAGGAAAAACACGGCTATTGATCCACTTTGCAAATAATGGTCCCCCGATAATCCCTGCAGGTAATGCAATAATCAAGGAGTATAATAAGACCCTGCCTAAATTAGCATCAAAAATACCGATAGCAGCAATTGCTCCAGGATGTGGCGGAACCAGTCCATGTACAATGGATAATCCCGCAATACCAGGTAATGCAATCAATAAAATATTTTTCTTTGTTGCCTTTTGAATGGAAATAACCAACGGCAATAATATTAAAATACCAACCTCAAAAAATACTGGAATTCCAATGATAAACCCCGAGAAAAACATGGCCCAAGGTAATTTCTTTTCTCCAAAAACGTTTACAAAAAAATTTGCAATTCTTAAGCCTGCTCCTGATTCAGAGAGCATTTTTCCTAAAATTGTACCTAATGCCAATATACCAACTAAGTGACCTAATACGCCACCTACCCCTGTCTCATAAGCGCTTACAATCTTATCAAAAGATAGTCCTGAAAAAACTGCTAAAAATAAACTCGCCACTGTTAAACTAATAAAAGCGTGCCACTTAAAAAGGGAAACTCCAACAATAACAATGACAATGGAAAGTAATGCAATAATCAATAAATAGGCATCCATATTATTACCACCTTTTCTCTTAGGTTTGAAAGTGTTTTCATTTGATAGGAATATTATACGAAAAAATTTTTCTTTTATCAATATTATATTAAAGAAAATTTTTTATTCATTGAGTTAAAGAAAAATATAATTCAATACATAACTTTAATATATATTGCCATTAATCTTTTTTGAAGAATTTAATTAAATGTAAAACCATTTCCCCTTCTATTACGTCTATATTAATAAAGCATTATCTTTTATTTTCAAGTAAGGAGTTAACAACATGAAACGCTTAAAATGGAGAAATATTTTCATACTTTTTATTTGCCTCACTCTTTTAGTATTTATTTTCAAATTTTTCGATAGTGACAAAAAACAGGCTGCTGAACCCTCAGAAAAACAGCCAGAGGTCAAAATACAATATGATCAAAATTATAAGACAATTGAAATAAACTCATATACTAAAGATGAAAAGCATGGAGGCTACTGGACCAGCTATCCAATCCTTCCAGATGAAGAAATCACTGCTGCATTGAAAAAATATATTACAAGCAAAATTACTGAATATGATAAACGAATTCAGAAATCAAATGTTCCGGTTACACAGGAAACTTCCTTACATATTTCCTACACGATTACGCATTACAGCAAACAAACAATCTCGATTCTTTTTGAGACGTTTGAATATATTACAGGACCTAAAGGGAATTTGACAACAGAAAGTTTAACATTTGATTTACAGACACATAAACAGCTTTCATTAAAAGACATTTTCCAAGAAAAAAGCAATTATCTATTTCTCCTTTCAAAAATCAGTTATGGCGAATTAATAAAGGATAAAGACCTAGCAACAGACAAAGCGTTAGTAAAACAAGGAACTTCACCAAATGAAAATAACTTTCAACACTTTGCGATTCTAAATGATTCTATCCTTTTTTATTTTCCTTCTAACCAAATTGCTGCAGAAAAACTAGGTGTTCAAGAACTTGCCATCAAAAAAGATATCTTACAAGATAAATTACTAGCAATCTATCAAGAGGAAGAGAAAAATAAAAATTTACTTGCAGAAGCAAAACCGAAAAAATTGGCTACCGAATTACCAGAAGGAGCGAAAATTGATCCATCAAAAAAAGTCATTGCTTTAACATTCGATGATGGTCCAAGTAATAAACCAACAAAAAAAATTCTCAAAGCATTAAAGAAATATAATGGCCATGCTACGTTTTTTGTTCTTGGTGAGCGGGTTCAATATTATCCAAACATCCTTCAGGAAACGATTGAGAACGGGCATGAAATAGGGAATCACTCATGGAATCATCCGCTTCTCACTAAAATGAATAAGAAGAGAGCCTTAAAGGAATTTCAAGATACAGATAATTTAATAAAAAAAGTAACAGGAATGGAACCTACCCTTATTCGCCCGCCCTATGGAGCCATTCAGCCTGAACTAAAAAAAGAACTAGATAAAGAGATTGTGCTTTGGACCATTGATCCAGAAGACTGGAAACATCCATCGAAAAAGAAAATTGTTGATAAAGTTATGAAAGCAGCGAGTGATGAAAGCATTATTCTTATGCATGATATATATGAAAAAAGCGCTGATGCAGCAGTGGAAATTATTGAAAAGCTAACGAAAGAAGGGTATCAACTTGTAACTATTTCTCAATTAAGGGCCGTACAGGAGGAGAGAAATAGTAAATAAAAATGTAATAGATTTTTTGTTTTATAATAAAATCAATCTTTGTAAGCACCAAAATTTTTGGTGCTTTTTTCTTTATAACCAGGAAACAACTATCTATTTATCAAACTTCACATAAGATAAATTAAAAATAAAGGAGGCAACCATATGCAGCCAACCATTATCACTGGGCTAGATGGCGTAATTTATCAAAACTTCCCCCAGCCGACATATGGAGCATGGAACCAACAACTTCTTGGAAAGGAAAACTCTTATTACTATTTGATTGGTGGACAAATGTATTATATTGCTCCAAGGCCACAAGGAACTCAAGCTTATTACCCTTACTTAGGTCCAAATGTACCGTTAAATAGAGGACCATGGTATTGATATTTTCCGCATCTACCAAGTGCTTAAAAAATGCTGTTTATTATGTATTTGGTTAGCAGGACTATTCAAATTAATAAAATTTTGAAGTACGTTTACAAAGAAAAAGCTTCTCTAATGAGAAGCTTTTGAGAAGCTTTCAGACCGTCGACAAACTCCTAATTCAGTAATTAGGAGTTTGTCTTAGTTTATAAATATACATCTTTTAAATAAGAGTTGATTTCCGTGGCAGGGTCTCAGACTGTCTCGCAGATCCCACAGGAGTCTCACCCCTTCCCCTCCAATCAATGCATAATAATTCCATTTACATTTGCTAAATTTTGTCAACAAGCTGAAAGCTTCTCTAATGAGAAGCTTTTTTCTACGTTCCTTTATAATGACCTGTACTGGGTTCGAACCAGTGACCCCTTGCCTGTCAAGCAAGTGCTCTCCCACTGAGCTAACAAGTCATGATTATAGATTATTATTACCTGCATCTTTTAAAATTCTGCTTCTGTCCTTATCATACCATGTCCTCTCTCCACATTCTAGGAAAATATAGAAAAAGTGATGGTCTGCCATCACTTTTCCACAATTATTGAATTCCCTCCAGTAACTGGTCTAATTGATTCGTAATCCTTGCTTCTGAATCGATATCTAAAACATAGTTTTGATTGTCTTGCTTCGCAATTTGATTATCTGTTACATAAGCTCCAGTTAATAAATTCGTAGCACCTAGGTTTGCTAATACAGGCTTTAAAGCATAATCCATTACTAATAGATGGGCAATAGTTCCTCCTAGCATCAGCGGAAGAATTGCCTTATTTCGAAGACTCTTTTGTGGCAATAAATCAAGAAAAGTCTTAATAATTCCGGAATAAGACGCCTGAAATACAGGTGATAATACAATGACACCATTACTTTGTTCTACTTTCTGTCTTGCCTCTATTATATCCTTGTTCATAAAATCTGCTGTAATTAAGGCCTCACTTGGTAATTGATGAACTTGAATAATATGAACACCCACATTCTTCTTTCCTAAATAATCTACCGCAAATTGTAAAATACCTGTTAATCGTGAGTCTATTTTATGTCCACCAGCTATGATGGTTACCGTTGTCATGAAAGCCTCTCCTTTATAATAAATTCCCATTATAAAAACGATGTTTTTTATTTATCCATTATTCTAACACGAAAAAGAAGAACCGTGCTGAAATGGTGATTTCTAAATTAAATGCAATATTTATTACTTTCCATATAAATATGTTCACAATTCCGTCATATTCTTTTGTACATATTGTGAATTAAATCACAATCTCACTTTTTTCTTAAGAGTATTTGATATATTTAACTTGTAAATAATAAAAACAAAAAAAGAAGGGATGATTTTTATGTTTATGAGTTTTTTAAGAGAAAATAAAGTCGCAGCTGGGCTTTTAACCATTATACGTTTGGTGCTAGGTTATTCTTGGTTTACTTCTGGATTTGGTAAATTAACTGGCGGAGGATTTGACGCTTCTGGATTTTTAACAAATGCCGTTACTAATCCAGTTACAGGACCAGACGGAACCGCGGTTTATGGATGGTATACAAGTTTTGTCGAAGGATTTGCTTTACCAAATGTTGGACTATTTAATGTGCTCGTACCAATTGGGGAGGTATTAGTTGGTCTTGGGTTAATTTTAGGTTGTTTAACAACGGCAGCAGCATTCTTTGGTGTCATTATGAATTTCTGTTTCTTGCTTGCAGGCACCATCTCTCATAACCCAACAGATATCTTAATGGGCATGATCATTATGTTTGCTGGAGCAAATGCAGGTTACTACGGATTAGATCGATGGGTATTACCATATATCAGAAAAACAATCTTTAAAAAAGAAGATCATAATGCAGAATTTACAAAAAAACCTCGTTTAACATAAATAGAAAGTTGCTAGGAAATTTAAGCGGATGACCTGTAAGAAAAAAACCGAACAATTATACGATTTCCCTTAACATTTACGTATAATTGTTCGGTTTTATATTTAGTGAAAATAATTATCTCACGGCCTCTTCCTCTCTCTTATCATTCATTAATTAAACAAACCCTATCCTCTTTTAGACTTTTTTGACAGTCAATAATCCGTTGATTGCAGCTTCCTTTAAATAATAAACTTAAATCTTTTTGTTCTAGCACAAACCGACCATCTACTAAAACATCTACATACATACTTAGTTGGGTAAATTCATCAGATTGGGCTGCTCTCAATTCTTCCCAAAGAAATCCAGTATAACACCAAATATTTTTATTTAATTGTTTACATTCCTTAGCTAATTGCTTAAGCTCTGTTATTTGTAGCATGGGCTCGCCGCCACTAAAGGTAATATCGTTTAAGGGATTTTGCTTTACTTTCCTCATTATTTCGTCAATCGACATTTCTGTTCCGCCATTTATTTTCCAACTTTCTGGATTATGGCATCCTCTACAATAATGCGTACACCCTGCAAAAAAGATAGTAGTTCGCAAACCTGGACCATCTACTATGCTGTCTTCCACAATCGATAATACTCTCATCGATGTTTGACCCTTTCCCGTTCTTCTGCCCGTTTTGCATTATTCCACCGATTAAGTGATCCAACAAGATAACCAGTTATTCTCCGAATCCTTTCAATCTGGTTCTCATTTTCCTCCCCACAATTTGGGCATTCATTATCGATTATTCCTTTATGTCCACAAGTCATGCATCGATCCACTGGATGATTAATGCTTCCGTAGCCAATCCCTGCCTCTTTCATCGTCCGTACGATTATTTCTATAGCGTCTACATTCTTACTGGCATCGCCGTCCAATTCTACATACGTAATATGACCAGCATTTGTTAACGCATGAAACGGTGCTTCGCGCTGAATTTTTTCATGAATAGAAATGGGAAAATAAACGGGAATATGAAAACTATTCGTAAAGTATTCTCTATCTGTCACCCCTTTAATAATCCCAAATTTCTTTCGAGCAGCTCTTAATGCTTTTCCAGCGAAGGATTCTGCTGGAGTTGCAAGAAGAGAGAAGTTTAGCTGATATTTTTCCAAGGCTTTGTCTGCCTTTTGGCGCATAAACTGAACAATACGTAAACCAATTTCATACGCCTTTTCACTTTCTCCATGATGGACACCAAGCAAGGATACTAGGCATTCCGCTAAACCAACAAACCCAATCGATAATGTACCTTGCTTCAGAAGTTCTTCTAGTGGATCATCCACATTCAGTTCTTCTCCGCCTTGCCAAACACCTTGTCCATATAAAAACTTGAAATTCGCTACTTTTTTCTTTCCTTGATAATAAAATCTTTCAAGGAGTTGATCAATAACCAAGTCGATCGTTTCATCCAGTTTGCGGAAAAATGATTCTACCGTCGTTGACTCTAAAGCCAATAAAGGAAGATTAACACTTGTGAAAGATAAATTCCCTCTTCCTATTGTTTGTTCACTTCCATGGATATTTCCCATCACTCTAGTGCGACACCCCATTGTGGCGACTTCTGATTGAGGAGTGCCATTATAATAAGCTAAATTAAATGGGGCATCTATAAAAACAAAATTGGGAAATAATCGTTTACTTGTCGTCTCCATCGCTAATCGGAATAAATCATAATTGGGGTCATTCTTTTGATAATTAATTCCGTCTTTTACTTTAAATACGATAATTGGAAAAATGGGCGTTTCTCCTGCCCCAAGTCCTGCTTGGGTTGCCAATAATAAATTCTTTGTCACCATTCTTCCTTCTACTGATTGATCTGTTCCTAAATTTACAGAAACAAATGGCGTCTGTCCACCGCCGCGGGAGTGCATGCTGTTGCAATTATGTATAAATGCCTCACAAGCTTGATAGGTTTCTCTTTCTGTCCATTCCCAGGCCTTTTTCTCTAGTTCCTCCTTTTTTTGAATTACCTCCTTTAATCGTTCTTTATTTTTTCTATATGTTTTCTGTATATATGGCGCAAGATCATAGTCTAACATAGGGATGGATTGTCCGCCATGCTGCTGATTTTGATTAGCTTGCAAAATAATTGAAGTAAGAGCCATTGCACTCATAATTGATTTTGGTTCTCTCATATATCCATGACCAGTATTAAAACCGTTTTTTAAGATTTTGGCCAACGGGATTTGACAGCATGTTGTAGTACCAGAAGAATAAAAGTCTAGATCATGAATATGAATATATCCTTCTTCATGTGATTGTTTTACCTTTTCCGATAATAAATGTTCCATTGTATAATATTTAGAAGCTGTCGCAGCAAATTGCATCATATGACTCATCGGCGACATTCCATCTACATTTGCATTTTCTTGGATAAAGTCTTGATTGTTGCTGTTAATTATTTCTACAAATTGATTTAATAGTTGAACTTCATTACTCATTTAATTCACTCCATTCTAAAGGAATCCTTATCCATTATAATAGAACGAATCATCATTTCACTATATATTGTGTTTATTTCACAAAAAATACACAATATATAGAAATACAAACATAGAAAAATTCCTATCGCTCTAGCTTTATACTATTCACAAAGTGCTTTTATTGATAAACTAATTGTAAAATCATCCGTAATAAAGGAAGGATAACTATGACAACAAAAGGGACAATTAAAGAGGAAACTATCTTTAGTAAAGAATTAGGAGAAGAAGTGACTTTATTAATCTATCTCCCACCAGCATTTTCTCCTCTTTATAAATATCATTTACTTATTGCACAAGATGGGAAAGATTATTTTCAATTTGGCCGAATCGGCAGAGTAGCTGATGAATTACATGGCAATCATCAAATTGCGGATACCATTATTGTTGGAATCCCCTATTCCTCTGTTCATGATCGTCGCAGGAAATATCATCCTGATGGCGCACAGAATAAAGCATATATTCGTTTCTTAGCGCATGAACTTGTTCCCTATTTAGATAAACAGTTTCCCACCTTCCAAATGGGAATGGGACGTGGACTCATTGGCGATTCATTAGGTGCAACTGTATCATTCATGACCGCTTTAAAATATCCGCATACTTTTGGAAAAATTATGTTGCAATCCCCTTTAGTAAATGATGGCGTCTTTGATGCTGTTCATAAATTCGATTCTTTTCATTTACTAGAAATAGATCATATTATCGGTATAGGGGAAACAGCTGTAAAAACAACCATCAACACAACAGAGGATTTTCTGACTCCTAACCGAGAATTATCTCATGTTTTGCAAACAACAAATGCTGATTATTCATATGAAGAATTTAATGGGGATCATACATGGAAATATTGGCAGCCTTATATTGCAAAAATGCTCCTGAAAATGTTTCCTTCTTAAAAAAGGGCATTCGATTGACTGTTTTTATTACCTAACGGAGTATCTCGTTAACCATTAGGATTTTTTCTGAAATCTTTGAACTTAAATGACTAATTTTGTTATAATATCTTACATATAGAACATTGAAATCGTAATAATAGATAGTCTATCTTCTATATCTTTGTACACTCTTTTATTTTGAAATGGAGGTTCGTCGAATGAAATACGGTATTGCTATTTTCCCTGGTAAGGATTTGCAGGATTTAGCTAATTCACTTCGAAAAAGATATGACCCGAAATACGCTTTAATTCCCCCACATATCACGTTAATTGGTGATTTTGAAGCTAATAATGAGGAAATTGAAGAAGTAAGTAAAAAACTAGCAACGATTGCAAGTCATTATCATTCTATTCCCATTAAAGTGACAAAGGTCAGTTCTTTTAAACCCGTAAGCAATGTTGTTTATTTAAAGATTGAACCAAGTACAGACTTAGAACATCTTCACCAAGAACTAATCAGTACATTGGGTGTTAGTCCAGAGCATCCATTTGTGCCGCATATTACACTTGGGCAGGATTTATCGAGTGATGAACATTTAGACTTATACAGTAATTTACGCATGCAAAACTATCATTTTGAAGAAACAGCGGATCGTTTCCATTTGCTATATGAATTGGAAAATGGCTCTTGGACAGTCTATGAAACATTCCGTTTAGGAAAGGAATAGTGGAAAGTGGAAGTAGTTATCGTTAAAACAGATAAAGAGTTAAAAGATGCCTTTTATGTTCGTCAAACTGTTTTTGTACAGGAGCAGAATGTACCAATAGAAGAAGAAATAGATGCATATGAAGAGGATAGCGTTCATTTTGTCCTCTATGATGACGACAAAAAACCTATTGGTGCTGGACGTTACCGGACATTTGATGAATACGGAAAGGTAGAAAGAATCTGCATCCTCTCCACTAATCGAAAAGGTGGAGCTGGAAAAGCCGTTATGAATAAAATCGAGGAATATGCCTTAAATAATGGGGCTCCTGCCTTAAAACTGAATGCCCAAACACAGGCAATTCCCTTTTATAGCAAACTAGGATATGAAGTCATCTCGGATGAATTCCTAGATGCTGGTATTCCACATAAAACGATGATTAAGCATTTATAAAATTTTAAGGCTGCCCAATGGTTGAAAGCACAGCTTACCTTTAAAGCTTGTGATTATCCGCCATAGAGCTGCCTTTTTTGTTTCCGCAATTATCGAAAACAGAGGTTTGAGGTTTAATTTTCCTCCATCTGCCTACAATAGATGGAGGAAAGGGTGAGTTGAATTGGAATTCACACATATATTTAGCGAACTAATTATCGGCTATATTTTATTGCTGCTTTTAACAAAAGTATTAGGAAAAACACAAATCACGCAAATTACTACCTTTGACTTTGTTTCTGTTTTAGTACTAGGAGAGCTTGTCGGAAATGCTATGTATGATACAGAGACAGGAATAAAAGAAATAATGTACTCTATTCTTGTTTGGGGAGGATTAATTTACATAACAGAATTCATCACCCAAAAGTTTCGGAAAACCAGACAACTTTTAGAAGGAAAACCATCCATTGTTATCAATAAAGGCAAGATTGATTTTAAGGAATTACAGAAAAATCATTTGGATATTAACCAATTACAACATTTACTTCGTGCAAAAGATGTTTTTTCAATAGCAGAATGTGCTTATGCGATTTTAGAAACAGATGGGACGATAAGTGTACTCAAGAAATCAGCATACAGGAATCCCACAAAGCAAGATATGAATTTATCGTTGGAAATCACAGCTCTTCCAATAAGTGTTATTCTTGATGGCGAAATCATCAAAGAAAATTTACCTCGAATCGGTTGGAATGAAGAGCAATTAATGCAAGAATTGAAAAAACAAAATGTTCAATCTCCAAAAGATATCCTCTATGCCGAATGGCAGGAAGGATCGCCTTTATATGTGCAAAGCTACCAAATGAATTAAAGCAATTTAGATTTGTGCATGAAAATAAGTGCCTTTTCCAGTTAGTTCTGCAATTAACTTCTCATTGGCTACTTGTTCTTCATGCCTTTGTTTCTTCTGGTAAGACGTCTGAGAAGGATACTTTAACTCTAGATTGTTAGAAAAATTAACGATTTTAGCCGCTGGATAAATCTCTTCTTTCTTATAATTCCGTGTTTTGCTTACAATGTCTCTGACCGCGTACTGCTCGGCTTGATAATGAGAAATTGGCAGAATATATCCCATCAGAATCTGTCCCTTCTAGTTTATTATTTTATCCTTTTCCCTTCTTTTCCAAAAAGCAAACCCCTTTTCTACTCTTTAAACAATCATCTGTTTTTGATATGATAGATATTATTTCAAACTTATGTACAGCTACAGATTTATTAATAGATTCGAGGTTTCCTATGTTAACAGCTTTTTATTATGATAGACTTATTTCCTTAAATACCATTGACAGACAAGAATTACAGAAAATTTATGAAGCTGGCAAAAATGGATTTCTCGCATGCTCTGTATGTGGAGAAGCAGTAAAACTTTATTTAGGGTTAAAAAGTACTCCCTATTTTTATCACTATTCAGCTAAACAGCCCTGTATGACAGAAGCATCTGCTGTTGCACAGGAACAAGCTGCTATGACTGAAACCGATTATGAAGAAAGAAATGGGTTCCGGATTCCTAAGAGTAGAAATATTTCCAAAGACCATACAGAAATTACTCCTTTTAAACCGCCTATGTCTATAAAGGCGATTACCCATACATCTGATGTCGCTGCTAGTCAACCAGTTACTTTTCCAAAAGAATCTTATTTAAATACACTGAAACAAAACGGCTATTCTCTTGATATTACACAAAGTGAGGCTGTCGCAATAGATGATGGCCCCATTCTAGTTCTTGCAGGGGCCGGAAGTGGGAAAACCCGAGTGTTAACAATGAGAGCAGCTTATCTCATACAGGAGAAAAAGGTAGATCCGTCAACCATCATGCTCGTTACCTTCACAAATAAAGCCGCAAATGAAATGAAGGAAAGACTCTTGCACTATCCAATGATGAATAAAGGGATTGTGCAAAAAATTGTTTCTGGGACTTTTCATAGCATTCTCTACCAAATTTTAATTTTTCATGAACGGGAGAAATGGCAGCGAAATAAATTATTAAGCAGTAATTGGCAGCGAGAGCTTTTGTTAAAGGAAATTGCCCGTGAAAGGCAAATAGATGAAAAAGACTTCCCTTTCGATGCAGCTCTTCAATTAATCGGTGCATGGAAAAATAGTATGCTTCTTCCCCATGAAATAGAGCCTCTTAATGACTGGGAAAAGAAAGTTGCCCAGCTATATAGTGGATATGAAACAAAAAAAATACAGCGAAATTTATATGACTTTGATGATATGCTTCTGGGCGGCTATCATTTCTTTCTTGAAAATCCAGCTATTTTAGAAACCTATCAAAAGCGTTTTACTCATTTCTTATTAGATGAATTTCAAGACATCAATAAAGTTCAGTACGAATGGATGAAGCTAATGGCAAGGTCAGCTCATTCTATCTATGCAGTAGGAGATGATGATCAATCTATCTATTCTTTTCGTGGTAGTGATCCAAAATACCTTTTAGATTTTGAAAAAGATTATCCAAATGCTAAAACGATTATTCTTGATTATAATTACCGCTCTTCCCAAGAAATTGTATCCATCGCTAAATCTACAATCAGTAAAAATACGAAGAGACGAGCAAAAAAAATGATAACTGGCTATTCTGGCCAAACTCCCATTGCCTTTTATCCTTATGATGAGGAAGAAGAAGCTACGATGATTTTGACCGATATTCAGGAGAAAATAAAGACAGGCTATGAACCGAAGGATTTTGCGATTCTCTTTCGAACTAATACAAATAGCCGTGCCATGTTTGAGCGATTAGCTTCTTCCAGTCTGCCATTTCGTTTAGAACAAGAGTCAGGTTCTTTCTATCAAAGGTTTATTGTGAAAAGTATGATGGCTTATTTAAAGCTCATTCATGATCCAGATGACCAGCAAGCAGTTGCTGATATTCTCCCAACCCTATTCTTAAAAAAAACGGTATTACAAGATATTAAAGCAATAAGTATATTAGAAGATTGCAGCTTTTTAGATTGCCTAGTTTTTATTAAAACAGGATTCGCTTTTCAAGAAAGCAGATTGAAAAAGATTCCAGAAATAGTAAAACGATTAATTCGTTATTCTCCTCTAGATGCTATTAATTATATTGAAAAGGAATTAGGCTTTCAGGAATTTATAAAAAAACGGGGAAACGAAGGAAATCAATGGGATAAAGGCTCTGATGATATTCGCGATTTAAAGGTTGTTGCACGTAAGTTCCAATCGATTAAAGAATTTGTTCAATATACAGACCATATGACTGCCATGAATGAAGAATTACGAAAGCAATATCGAAACGAAGATAATGTAATCACATTAAGCACGATTCATCGCGCCAAAGGTTTAGAATATAAAACAGTCTACATTGTTGGTACGGTTGATGGTTCCATTCCCCATGACTTTGCATTAGAATCGTTCCGCAATAATAACTTCATGCCGATAGAAGAAGAACGTCGCCTTCTCTATGTTGCGATGACAAGGGCCCAACAAGAACTATATTTATCGATTCCTATGTATTTAAGAGGGAAAAAAGCAAAGGCTTCGCGTTTATTATCACCCTTGACTATGGTTGCTATTAATGCAGCTGAAAAGAATCGACTATTATAAAAGAATCAGTAATTCAAGCCTTACTGAGATACATTCTTACAAGAATCATTTAACAGGAAAAAAATAGGGTAACTATATCGTCAATTCGAGTAGCTACCCTTTTTCATTTTTACTTCTTGTTAATCATTTTAGATAATGTATTAAAATCAAGCTGTTTGCCATCTTTAATAATTGATTCAACAATCTTATCTTCTGTTTGCTTAGGAACAGATTTTCCAGCAATTTGTGATACTCTGCGAATGACACTTCTTACTGTTTTTTCATCTTTAAAATTAGCATTTTGTAAGGAATTCGCTAGTTCTAAAATATCCTTCATATTAACGCCAGTTTTAGACTCAATGTTTTTAAAGAAATTATTGTTCATACCTGTGTTTCCTCCTTCGATGAGCTACTTTATATTCTATGAAGGAAAGAATAAAAGGTGAAAACTCAAGAAAAAGAAAACAAAAAATGAACAAAGTGCTTAAATAAAAATCGAGTAGGAGGGAGTGGTTAACTCCCGACCTCTCACACCACCGTACGTACGGTTCCGTATACGGCGGTTCAATTAAGATAAATGACGCAAGAATTTATAACGAGTTTGTAGACTTTTAAACCCTTGATTATTCCAATAGGAGATATCGAGGGTTTTATCTAATATAGGACTGTTCGAGACGCGCCAATAGCCCTTCCGGCTATTTCCCCATTCATAAGCCTTCCCTTTTGGGACACCTAGATGTATAAGGTTGCGAATCCTTGTCTTTGGTTTCTTCCAGTCTTTCCATTGGCACATGCGAAGTCTTCTTCGTATCCAACCATCTAATTTTATAAACAGTGATTTAGTATCCGCTAATGCAAAATATCCACACCAACCCATTAGATATTGGTTTAATTTCTCCATCCGATATCTCATAGAATAGGGCATCTTTCTGGAAGTGATTTCTCGTATTTTCATCTTCATTCGTTTTAAGCTTTCTTTTGCGATACGAATCTTTGGTTCTTTAGAAGACGTGAAGCTAAACCCTAGAAACTTCCGTTTCCATGGTCGGTCTACTGCTGACTTCTTCTCATTCACTTTTAATCGAAGCTTCTTTTCGATGAATCGTTGAATGCTTGCCCTTGTTCGTTCTCCTGCCCGCTTCGATTTTACGTAAACATTACAGTCATCTGCGTAACGAACGAATTTATGCCCTCGACTTTCTAGCTCTTTATCTAGTTCATCCAGAACTATGTTAGAGAGTAATGGACTTAATGGTCCGCCTTGTGGCGTTCCTTTTTCTGTACTTGAAATAACTCCATCCATCATAACGCCCGCCTGTAAATATTTGCGGATTAGCTTTAATAGTGGTTTGTCATTGATTCTTTTCGCAAGTGTACCCATGAGTCTATCATGGTTGACCTTATCAAAGAACTTCTCTAAATCCATGTCTACAACCCATCTATATCCTTCTTTGATATATCCCTTTGCTTTCCTTACCGCATCATGGGCGCTTCGGTTTGGTCGAAAGCCATAGCTATGTTCGGAGAACATCGGGTCATATATCTTTGACAATACTTGGGCAATGGCTTGTTGAATCAAACGATCTTTCACGGTTGGAATACCTAGTAGCCGAACACCTCCATCAGATTTCGGGATTTCGACTCTTCGGACAGGCATTGGCTCATAAGTACCCTTGAAAATAGCCTCTCTGATAGAATGCCAGTTTTCGACTATGTGCTGTCGTAGGATTTGTACGGGCATCCAATCTACTCCATGACTTCCTTTATTCTGTTCTACTCGTTTTAATGCTTGAAGCATATTTTCCCGTGACAGGATTTGATTTAAAAGCATCGTTATTCTTCCTTCCGTGAATAGCTTATCTTCTTATGCCAGTGGTCACTCCACCCTCCAAGAGATCCCCCACGGAATTCACCGTTTCCTTCCTCAAGTGAGGTACTATGTTTTCTGTGTTCCTCATGACCTACTGAAAGCCAAGGGCTATTCTCTCTTAATTGTTCCGTCCTTCCAAATCGTTCTAGACCGATTTGTACTATGACATCGGCTGACTTCTGATGGTTCAGCTACTTATCGCTAAGTAGGTTAGGAAGAGTACTTCACGTATCCATCAGACCTCCCCGGGTAAGAGTGCAATCTTTCCTTCCATCTATCTGCTTCATTTACTTTGTATCACCTTCGGCAGAAAGGACTTTGTTTTGTTTGGCAAACTCATCCAATGATACCTAGCCTTCTATGAAGTTCGTGTCCCTCAGACCGGAAGTTTGCCGCCCGCTTCCTTCAGATTCCGCGTCACCACGGACACCCTTGCGTTAAGCTAACTGCTACTTCTGCCTTCGCAGTTCGGGACTTTCACCCTTAAGATTGCACCCATGCCGGGCACACCAAGAAAGGAGCTCTCTTTGCAAGAGAACTCCTTTTCCCAATGACTAAATGAATTAGCTGTAGAAGCTAGCTCCTACGATAATTAAAAGGATAAATAAAACAACGATTAATGCAAAAGAAGAAATTCCATATCCTCCTCCGCCATAGCCGCCGCCATAGCCATATCCGCCATAACACATTCCTGCATCACCTCGCTTCTCCTTGTACTCCTTAACAGAATATGGGGAATTGAAGTTTATGTGTAGGCAAGCTACTATTAACGAATAGAATGTACGATTGTCACAGAGTTAATCATTTATTTCTCCGTTTAAGCAACACTTTTCCGTGTCTGCTTTTCTTTTATAAGATATACTGCATTATCCTTTAGGTTTAAACAGTAGTGCTCCTATAAAGCCAAATACGATTGCTGCTGATATTCCAGAGCTTGTCACTTCAAACATACCTGTTAATACACCGATAATGCCATGCTTTTCAGCTTCTTGCATCGCCCCATGTACTAAGGCATTCCCAAAGCTTGAAATTGGTATTGTCGCACCTGCTCCTGCAAAGTCAGCAAACGGCTCGTATAGTCCAAATCCATCTAAAACTGCACCAGCCACAACTAATGTTGTTAATGAATGTGCAGGCGTGAGCTTTGCAACATCAAACATAAGCTGACCAATGACACAAATTATGCCACCAATCACAAAGGCCCAAAAAAACATTGGGAGCATATAGATTCCTCCTTCTTTCTTTTATAAATAAGCATTCTATAAAGAAAAAGCACTGAATTAAATTTCGATTGATACAGCATGAGCGATACAAGGTATTGTTTCCCCTTGTTGAACGGTAAGCGGTGAGAGAAGCGCACCAGTGGCGACACAGAGGATTCTTTTATACATACCTTTCTTCATTTCATTTAATAAATGCCCGTACATTACTGTTGCGGAACAACCTGCACCGCTGCCTCCAGATTGTACAGGCTGGTCATTTGTATATATTAACAAGCCACAATCTTTCATTATTTTTTCATCAATTGTTAACCCTTTTTCCTTTAAAAGGGCTATTACCGTTTCTCTGCCGATTTTTCCTAAATCGCCTGTTACAATTAAATCATAATAAGAAGGATCTAATTGTAAATCTTGGAAGTGAGCAAGGATAGTATCAGCAGCTGCTGGAGCCATTGCCCCACCCATATTAAAAGGATCTGCTAATCCCATATCTACGACTTTCCCTATTGTTGCAGAGGTTGTGTAGGGAAGTCGCTCATCTGACTGATTCTTCGTAATTAAAGCAACACCGGCACCTGTTACGGTCCATTGAGCAGTCGGCGGTTTTTGGCCACCATATTCTGTTGGATAACGAAACTGTTTTTCGACTGCTGCGTTATGACTAGAAGCACCTGTTAATACATTATTAGCTCCTTGATAATTCACCATAAAGGAAGCAAGTGCTAAACCCTCCATAGACGTGGAGCAAGCACCAAATAATCCGAAATAAGGGATTTGCAAATCTCTTGCAGCAAAACTGGAAGGTGTAATTTGGTTGATTAAATCACCTGCTAAAAAGAACTGGATATCTTCTCGCTTGAGTTCTCCTTTTTTCATGGCTGTTTGTGCTGCTTCTTCCAATAAAATGCGATGAGCCTGTTCATACGAGGTTTTTCCCATCCATAAATCATCATGTAATACGTCAAAATCAGCAGCTAATCTTCCATTTGCTTCAAAAGGACCGCCTGATACTCCGGTAGATTTTATTACTGGATGATTTTGAAATACCCAGGACTGTTTTCCCTGAAGCATTAGAATCCCCCCGTCATCATAATAAATAGTGTTTTTATAAGAGCAACTACAAATGCCGAAAAAACACCGAACAATATAACCGAACCAGCTAGCTTAAAAATATTTCCTCCGACTCCTAGCACAAATCCCTCTGTGCGATGTTCAATTGCGGCAGAAATAATGCTATTACCAAATCCTGATACTGGAACTGCGCTCCCAGCACCAGCAAACTGGCCTAACCGGTCATAAACTCCAAATCCAGTCAATAACATCGAAAGAAATATAATGGTAGCAGAAGTTGGATTTCCCGATGTTTGTTCCGTAAAATGAAAGAAATATATATAGAAGTAAGAAATAAATTGACCAATCATACAAATAAATCCACCTACAAAAAATGCTTTAATGCAGTTCTTAAGAACAGGTCGTTTCGTTTCAAATTTTTGCTCGAATTTTTCATATTGCTGCTGCTGTGGTGTCTTGTTTTTTTTCTTACTATCCGCCACCTTTTTCCCTCCTTACGTTAATTCATTATTCAATTGAATAATCTCTTTCAAACGTTTATCTGCTTTTTCTTTACTATAGTCCGGCTTCTGGATATTATCCCATAAGCGGATGGTCTCTAAGAATATCTTAAAATCACTAGAGACAGTGAATCTTTCATCTGGATATTTTGCTTCAAGCTTCTTCGTTAATTCCTTTTCAATACTTTTCATTTTAAACCTGGCCATTTGCTTTACCTTATATGCAACTAATGTATCTTTCTTCCCCTTGATTACTGCAACATCATAAATGGACGAAATGGTATTCGTTTCTTCTTTTATTCCTTCTACTAATTTTTCTTGGTTTCCATCAGTCTCTGTATAAAGAGCAATTGGCGCTGGATTAATCCTTTTAAGCATTGACCATCGGCTATTCGGTGTTTCCTTCGCACAACCAGCTAAGAATACACATATGCTAAAAATCAATAGATAAGATGCATGCCTTCTATTTGTCATATTCTTCCCTTCCTATGTAAAGATGAATTAATGTATCTTTATTTTTTTCGATTTAGGCAATAATTATTAGATGTTTCTACAACAAAAAATATCCAATTTTTACAAACTGGGTTTAAGTCATAAAAAATACCCGCACAAAGTCGGGTATTTTTTGTTATTTTGCTAATTTTTTTCCACAGTTACATCCAGATTTTTTTCTCTTTGCTTTAGTCGGTTGCGCCTTTACTGGCTCAGTCACTTTAGGTACTTTTTTTCCCAGCAACTCCAATCCCTCCAATAATGATGATTTATACATGTATAAAAACATTAATTTTTAATGTTCTTATCACATTGTATGTCAGGAAAAAATGTATGTGTAAACAACTAGCCTAGCATTTGGTAACTATTCAACAAACACTCGTTGTAAAATAGCTTCTAACAAAGACGCTCCTCCAGCTATCGCAAAGACAAGAACAAATGGTTCACAAATAACTGGAAAGAAATAATATAAAATGGTAAGAAAGATTGCAACCCATACTCCGGTACACCAATAGCAACTAATTAATTCACCAATAAAGCCGCGAATTTTCCCTGACTTAGGGATAATATAAACTTCTGTTTGCCCGTCTTTATTTTGTTCCTCTATTTCTTCTAAGAATATTTTCCGGAAAAATTCAGTAATCTGATCAAACACAATCAATCTTGTTACACGAAAGCTTGCCAAAATGAGTAAAAAAAACTCCATCCAATGGATTTCCATCTCCATTCTCCTCTCCGATTGTCCAAAATATTCTAAACGAATGGTCATATGCCCAAATTTCAAGAAAAAAGGCGTTTGTCCGTAACCCATAAGGCTCTTCGGCAATATGTTAGTAATGTAAGAAACATAAAGAAAGAAACAAACAAGGAGGAAAACAATTATGGGTTGTGGAAAAAAAGAAGATATTCACGGTACATCCAGCTGCGTTTGCGAAGTGGTTCGTGCCATTAAAGATATCCAGGATAGCGCTGAAGACAATTGCGAATGTGAAACTAACTGTTTCTCAGAGCCTTTAGGATCTCTTGTATCTCCAACAAAACGTAAAAAAGCAGATACACGTGTATTCGTATTAAGTAGTGCAGATGGCTCTCCATTCCATGCATTCTTTACAGGTCATGACTGCAACTGTGTTTCCATCTTTTTCAGAGTTGAAGATATTTTTGATAACTGCTGTGCAGTATTGAGAGTTCTTGCTCCTATTGGTAAAGATGGGGAAACTCTAGATATCGTTGGACACAAAGGAATCGACTTAAGCAAAATTTGTGAATTAGAAGGATTCCAACGCACTTCAAGCTGTATAACTGTTGACTTAAACTGCTTCTGTGCTGTTCAATGTATCGCTGACGTTGACTTAAATGTTTGTGACTAAGGAATTACTAACTTTGTAAATGCTATACACTCGGAGGTCGTCTTTAAGACGCCTCCGTTTTTATGGTCACTCCTTTCTCTCCGCCTTATATTTTATGCATAGGAAGAAGCAGGCATGTTATCAGACGAGTTTGATTCTATATGTTCACAAATTTGTTGAATATTGTATCGTGAAGTTTATTACTCCTTAAATCCTCCCTAATTCTTAAGCATTTTTTATGCTTGTACAATATTCAGCTTTTATAACTTCGATAAATAAAAAAAGATTATTCCAAATGGATAAATAGTGACAAATATATCCTAGCGAGTAATATAGTGAATAATGCCGCTATTATATTGATGACACCATAATATCCAATTTGAAATAACCGTCTTCTATTAACCGGGAAAGAATGTTTAAATACCAATCATTTTAATCTCTTCAATCGATGCTATATTTAAAGTAACGATTGTCTGATCCATTAATTTTATATCGACTTTATCTGCATTTAAATCAACAACAAATCCACGAACTTTCTCCTTAGCAGTTACAACCAAACATGGGACTGGAGGTAACTGTTTTGGAAAATGAAGTAAGTACTCTAATTTCTCGACAATTCCCATTTCTTTAAAGCTTTTTAATCGTTTAAAGGCGGGTTTTCTTGGTACTTTTTCCACTTGCTGTTCCTGATAGGTTTGAATTTGTTCTTGCACATTTGTAGTGCCTTGTTTTTCGACTCCTTCTTTCACAGAATCTTTTTTCGCTTTTACTTCTTGGAGCGCCTCTTCCTTCTGCTTTTTTTCCATCAGCTCTTTGTATTGTTTCTGTTTAGAAATATTTGCTGAATAGCTCACTTGCATATTGCCCTTCATCGTTTTTGTGCCTGACTGAGAAAGATAAGGTTTACTATTCTCACTATACATCTTTATCACCTCCTAAAACAGATAACACAAAATTTATAGGATTCATCCTAATGTATGCATGATTCGCCTAATATGTAACTTGAAATAACAAAAAAAGAAAGGTAGTACAAAGAGTAGAATTGGCGCAAAGAAAAAGAACAAAAAAAAGACAGTCAATCAACTGATCGGCTGTCTTGCATGAAATTAACCAACAATATGGAAACCTGAGTCAACATGAATGTTTTCTCCTGTTATCCCTCTTGCTAAATCACTGAATAAGAATAATGCTGTATCGCCTACTTCTTCTGGAGTAGTTGTTCTTCTAAGTGGAGAACGTTCTTCAATTTCTTTAAGAATGGAATTGAAATCACTGATTCCTTTTGCTGATAATGTACGAATTGGACCTGCAGAAATAGAGTTAACTCGAATCCCTTCTTTTCCTAGGTCAGCAGCTAAGTAACGAACACTAGCATCTAATGAAGCTTTAGCAACACCCATTACATTATAATTTCTAATAGCGCGCTCTCCGCCTAAATAAGTAAGTGTAACAATGCTTCCCCCTTCTGTCATTAACCCTTTAGCTTCTTTTGCTACAGCAGTTAAAGAATAAGAGCTAATATTATGGGCAAGCAAGAATCCGTCTCTTGTTGTATTCATATAGTCACCTTGCAGCTCTTCTTTATGAGCAAAAGCAATACAATGAGCAATGCCATGAATAGTTCCTACTTCTTTTTTTATTGTTTCAAAACAAGTAGCAATCTCTTGGTCATTAGTAACATCGCATGGTAAAACAATACTATCTGTTGAATCTAAAGTTGCAACAAGGTCACGAACGCTTTTTTCTAATCTTTCCCCTGCATAAGTAAAAATTAAACGAGCACCTGCTTTATGCAAGGAAGTCGCAATTCCCCATGCAATACTTCTTTTATTCGCAACACCCATAACTACATAGGTTTTGCCTTTTAACGAAAAAGTCATTCTTATTCCTCCTATATACTATTACAAGTTATTAGTACCTAGTACTAATTTTACTACAAAAACGCAAAAAAAGAAAGCACTGTTGTAATAGGCGATTTAATCATTTTCTTCTATTTAAAAAACTCTATCATTTCTTTCAGCAAAAACTATTCATTAGTCCCATCTTCCCTTTATCTACTTTCATTCCCATTAAAAGGAACCAAACTCTGAAAAAAGCTTTCTCTTCCTTTTATCAAAAGAAAGAGAAAGCTTGGTTTACTTGCTTACTTATAATTAAACTCTAGTTGGCGTTTTAATTCTGTTACATACGAGTGTGATCCTGTAACAAGAAGATGATCATTAAGCTGTAATTCTGTATCTCCATGTGGAATAACAAAATCAGAGCCTCTGAAAATGCGAACGAAAATAACGTCTCCCGTAAATGGGAACGAGCGCAAGGACATCCCTTCAAATTCTTTGTTTCTTAAAGTAATCTCATGTAATGCTGTTTCCGTATTACCAAGTAAGGCAAATATATTTGGTGATTGAATTAATGCCGTTAATAATGCCTTCGTTGAAGTAAGCATAGAGAAAACTTCGATATCTTCTCTGCGCAGCACTTCTTCTTTCTCCATGTTCTCGACACGACAAATAACTCGGTCTACCCCTGCCCTTTTTATCATCAAGCTCATCTCAGCATTTAAGTAAGAATCTCCTGTGGAAACAACAACAATATCAGCTCCATAAATATCTGTTTGTTGCAGTATATCCTCTGAATAATTTTCCAACTCAATGATTTCAAATAGGGAGTCCGCAATTTGAAAATCATGTTTTTCTTGTTTTTTATGATAAAAAGTAACATCATACAATGTGGACTTTAACTCTTGATAAACCTGCATGGTTACCTGATTAACCCCAATAATAGAAACATTTATCACTTTTTCACGTGCAGCCTCTTTAGGGAATAGCTTTTTAAAGACAACTGGCGTAATGATACAAGAAATAATCGCTACCAGAATAAAAGTACCACTCATTTGGGTAGTAATAATATTCAATCGCTCCCCAATTGTCGCTGCTGCAATTACAAGGGATAAGGTTGAAGTTAATAAAAATCCAGATGCAACAATTGTTTTAGTATCATACCATTTTTTTAAATAATAGATTGGCAGCAGCTTACTTACTAATAATGCCACTAATAGTAATGGGATAAATAGCAATAGTTTAAGATCAGTAAATAATGACCATATATCCATCTCCACACCAATCATCACAAAGAATATAGGAATTAGAAATCCATAACCAAAGGAATCAAGCTGATGAACCAATTCCTCATTTGGCGATAATAATGACACTAGGACCCCTGCCAAGAAAGCGCCCAAGATATGCTCCGCTCCAACAGATTCGGAAAGTGCAACAAGAAAAATGATTAGTGCAAATACTGCTCTCGTACCAATTTGCACGGTTCCGCGGGAAAGAGTATCCATAAATTTTTTATTTTTTATTCTTCTACCAACAAAGTAAAGAATTAACCCTGCTCCAAAAAGAATTAATAGCAGCCAAGTATTTCCTCCTGATTCATGGATAGAAGCAAAAACAGCAAGCAAAATCATCGTGACTAAGTCTGCAATTACAGCCACCAGCAAAATAATTTGCCCAATAACTGATTTCATTATATTTGCTTCTTTTAAAGTAGGTACTACAACTCCTAAAGAGATAGTTGCAATAATTATTGTCATTAAGAAAGTACTATCAACAAAACCAGCGAATACAAACAAGAAGCTTAATCCAATGGAAAGAACGAGAATTGCTGCAAAAATAATAATTGCCGTTTGAAAGGATTTTGGCTCCAATTCTCCATTAGGCAGAGTCTCTCTTTTTTTCTTACTAGAGAAAGCAGAAAAGTCTATCTCTAACCCACTTAAAAACATTAAAAAGATAAATCCTAATGTTGATAGCGTTTCTAGCCACATATCCTGTTCGACTAGATTAAATCCGCTTTTTCCTATAATTAATCCCATCAAAATTTCGGCAACAACTACCGGAATGACATTCAATTTAAGTCGCTGCAAAATAATGGGGGTTAATAGAGCTACCGTCACCACGATAACTAGTGATGCGAAAGATGCACCATGTGCCATCCCTATCCCTCCTTTTTTTCTAATTTGTTAAATAACTCATAAACATTGTTGCCATACCAAAATAAATCAAAATACTGATGATATCATTTATTGTCGTAATAAACGGCCCTGAGGCAACGGCTGGATCAATTTTAAATTTATGCATAATAAGAGGAATGATTGCCCCAGCTATTGTAGCAACAATTAGTGTTCCAAGAATCGAAATGCCCACTAGCATTCCTAAAAAGAAATCACCCTTCCATATATACACCACAACCATAACAAGCAACCCACAGATTGTTCCGGTAATAAGCCCAGTCCCCGCTTCTCTTCCTATTAACTTCCAACTGCTTTCTTTGCCAATATTCCCAGTAGCTATCCCACGAACGGCTACAGCTAAGGCTTGTGTTCCGGTATTTCCAGCCATTCCTGCAATAAGCGGAATAAATACAGCAAGGATAGCAACTTGGTCTAATGTTTTTTCAAATCGACCAATTAAGCTTGCAGTAAACATGCCAAGAAATAATAAGATAATTAGCCATGGCAATCTCTTTTTAGCAGCAGAAAAGGGATGCTGGTCAACGAAATCCATGTTTGAAACAGCAGCAAATTTAGAATAATCCTCCGAAGCCTCTTCTTGCATGACGTCTACAATATCATCAATGGTAATAATCCCAAGCAGCCTTTTTTGAAAATCAACCACAGGCAATGCCAAGAAATCATAGTCTTGCATTTTTCTTGCTACTTCCTCTTGGTCTTCACTTACAGAAACAGAATAAATGCGATCATTCATAATTTCCTTTATGAGCGTCTGATTATCACTAACAATTAAACTTCGCAACGAGACAACGCCTACTAATTGCTTTTGTTCATTAACAACATATATATAGTAGATTGTTTCCGCATTAGGAGCTTCTCTTTTCAGGATCTCCATAGCAGATGCTACCGTTTGTTCTGCAGATAAACTAATGTAGTCAACTGTCATAATACTCCCGGCTGTAGACTCTTCATAGTGCATAAGTGCTTTAAGACGTGCCGTAGTCGGCTGGTCCATTATTGCCAAATAGCTTTCTACTTGCTCTTTATCCAACACATTTAAAATATCGACAGCATCATCAACGGACATATTCGCTAATGTCTCTGCAACGTAATCGGGTAATAGTTTAGCAAACAACGCTTGATATTCCCAATTATCCATTTGTAAGTTCTCGAACATCTCTGCAATTTCACTTGGAGCTAAATATTCAAAAACTTGAGCTCTTTCTTCAATCTCCATTTCCTTAAAAAATGAAGCTTGATCATATGGATGTAAATCAAGGAAATTTTTTCGGAATTCTTGTAAGTTTTCATTTTGTAAAGAATGGAGAATTACAGCATGCTGTGCTTCATTTGTTAATATTTTCTCTACCATCTAGTTCTTCCTCCTCTCATAAAAAAATAATATGATTTTTATAGTAACAAAAGATAAACAATTTGTCTTTTATTTATACATAAACAAATTACTCTCTTTATAATTCCCCAAATAGAGAAACAATTAACAAAAATGCACATTATAGCAATTGGGTATAGTAAAAGGTAAAGGAGTGATTTTAATGAAGCTTGATATCATTGGAGATATCCATGGATGTTACGAGGAATTTACGCTTTTAACTGAAAAATTAGGCTATAGTTGGGACCAAGGTTATCCTTTGCATCCAGCAGGAAGAAAGCTTGCCTTTGTTGGTGATTTAACAGATCGAGGTCCCGCTTCCTTAACGGTTATCGAAACGGTTTATTTATTAGTTAAGAAAGAGTTAGCTTATTATGTACCTGGAAACCATTGTGATAAACTATACCGTTTCTTCTTAGGAAGAAAGGTAAAAATTGCCCATGGCTTGGAAACAACTGTTGCCGAATGGGAGCAATTAAATAAAAAGGAACAACAAAGAATAAGAAGGATGTTTAAAGAGTTATACGAAAATGCACCATTATACCATATCTTAGACAATCAAAAAATTGTCATTGCCCATGCAGGTATTCGTGAAGATTATATTGGACAGTACCATAATAAAGTAAAAACCTTTGTGCTTTATGGCGATATCACCGGAGAGGTTCATGGGAACGGTTCTCCTGTAAGAAGAGATTGGGCCAAAAAGTATAAAGGAAAACCGATTGTTGTATATGGACACACCCCTGTGCGCAATGTAAGAGAAATGAATCGAACATACAACATAGATACCGGCGCGGTCTTCGGAGGGAAATTAACGGCACTTCAATATCCAGAACTAACTGTTGAATCTGTGTGTTCCAGTATGCCTCTTATAGATGAAAAATTTCGCACATTCGATACAGAAACAGCAAAGAATCATTAATTCAGTTTAGCAAAATAAGTAAAAAGAGTGAAGGTTCCTTTTAAATGGATTCTTCACTCTTTTTTAATTTCTGTTCGAGCCTTTTCATATCATCAGGGAGATCAACTGTAAAAGTAATCGATTGTTTCGTCACAGGATGCGTAAACTTAAGATAAAAACAATGTAGAGCTTGCCGATTTATCCAATCTCGTTTTCCTCCATATAAATCGTCACCTAAAAGCGGATGTCCCTGATAAGCTAGATGAACACGAATCTGGTGCGTTCTTCCAGTCTCTAAAGACAATTCCACAAGAGATAAATGCTTATCCTGTGCTAATACACGATATTGTGTAATGGCTGATTGGCCATCTTTCCTTACTTCTCTTTTAATAATACTGTCCGAGCATCTGCCAATTGGCTCATTAATGGTAGCAGCTAACGGAGAAATTTGCCCTTCAGCAAAAGCGAGATATTTTCTTTTTACATCACCGCCTTTTTGCTGTTCACTAAGTAAATGGTGAATGTGACGATGTTTCGCAATCAGCACTAATCCAGATGTATCCCGATCTAATCTCGTGACAATATGGGTTGTTGCTTCAATTCCTTGCTTTTGATAGTAGCCTACTAAAGCATTAGCCAAACTACCACTAGGATGCTCTCTTGATGGTATCGTATTCATCCCATATTCTTTTTGTACAATTAATAGATACTCATCCTCAAAGACAATGTTTAACAAGATCTGTTCTGGAATTAAGCCGCTACTAGGCAGCTCCGGTGGAAAAGAAACCACTAATTGATCGCCTTCCTTTAACGTATAGCGAACATTTTCTTCTTTTTCGTTAACAAGAATCTTCCCACCCTTAAACTTTATATCTGTTATAGCTGCCTTAGAGATTTGTTGAGTCTTCAAAAATTCCTTAATGGTCATGCCTTTTTCCTGCTGCATAACCCACTCTAACGTAAAGCTCAAGCTATCGCTCCTGTCTCTTTCTTATTCAGAAATGAAAGAATCATGTACTCGTTTCCAAAACGGAAACGGTCGAAACCTTGCAAACCGTACTTTTTCTTCTGCTACTCGATATTGAATCGAATGTACTTTTTTATGTAATAGATTCAAATGATCAATAGAGATTTGAAAATTAGGTTCATTTACTGGCTTTAATACACATGTATGATGTTTCGGTAAAATTAATGGGGAGCCAACCGTTCGAAAGACTCTATTATTTATGGAAGCCATTTCTGCCAACTGTATTGCTTCAATGGAAGGATGCACAATCGCTCCGCCTAAAGCTTTATTATAAGCAGTACTTCCAGAAGGGGTAGATACACAAAGACCATCCCCTCTAAATCGTTCGAAATGTTTGCCGCTCATTTCTACGTCCATAACAAAGGTTCCTTCCATACTTTTCACCGTTGATTCATTTAATGCTAAATATCTCGTTTCTTTCTCCTCATTTTGATAACGAACTATCACTTCTAAAATTGGATATTCAATAATGTTATATGGCGTTTTTGCTATCGCAATGACGAGTTTTTCTAACTCAGCTGGCGTCCAGTCTGCATAAAAACCTAAATGACCAGTATGCATCCCAACAAAGGCTGTTTTATCTAAACGATTGCTGTATCGATGAAATGCATAAAGAAGTGTCCCATCTCCCCCTACGGAGACAACAATATCCGGCTCTTCTTCATCATATTCCAATTCAAAATCAAGCAAATATTGTTTTATTATTTGGACTAAGTTTTCTGATTTCGAATCACCCTTTGAGGTAACGGCAAATTTCATAAGTTTGGTAGCTCCTCTTCTCAGTTTTTAGAAATGCAGAATATCTTTGAATTTTCTTTTGTGATTTATAACTAAAAACTACTTATTCTTATCATTTTCTTTCTTGCGGTTAAAGAAAGCCTGTGCTTCTTGAATTTCGCCCCGGATTAAAGACATTTCTTTATCTAATCGAAAGGCAGCTTCTGCAGCTCCTTGCAATCTCATTTTAATATCTTCGGGAAATTGGCCTTTATACTTATAATTTAGCGAATGTTCAATCGTCGCCCAAAAATTCATTGCAAGCGTACGAATTTGAATTTCGACTAATAGTTTCTTTTCCCCATTTATGGTTTGTACTGGATAGACAATTACCACGTGGTAAGAACGATAGCCGCTTTCTTTCCTATGTAAGATGTAATCTCTCTCTTCTACAATCTCAAAATCATTTCTTTGTCTTAATAGTTCAACAACTCTTATAATATCGTCAACAAATGGACACATCATCCGAAGTCCCGCGATATCTTGCATTTCTGTTTCTAGTTTATCTAAAGATATGCCCTTTTCATTTGCCTTATCCAATATACTTGCTATTGGTTTTACACGTCCTGTTACAAATTCTATTGGAGAATGATCATCTTCATGATCAAATTGACGTCTCATTCCTTTGAGTTTAACCTTTAGCTCATCTACCGCTTGTTTATATGGCGCCAAAAATTGATCCCACTGTTTCATATATATAACACCTCAATTCCAAGGTTCTTTTCAGACGAGGCATTTCTTTTATAGAAGATTTGTCGATTACTATCTATTTTTTTTCAAAACAGGCAGAGTTACACCATTAAAACATGTATAAATCTGCTTCTATTCAATCTAACAAATCATTATAGAAAAACGGATGAAACTCCTTTTTCCATATCCTCTCCATAATTTCCATTTCCTCGAATATTCTCAATTAAATATTCTAATTCCTCTTTGAAGTTTTCAAGCAATAAATGCCCCTTCTCATCTTTTACAAAAAATGAACTATTTGACTCTAACGCCTGTTTACAATCCTTCCATACGCTTTCCGGAATTTCTAGATAAACATATTCATTTTCCTTTTCAAGTAAATATATAAACGCAAGAGCATCAGAATCAACAAGTATTTGACCACATGCCTTCGCATTTTCTAAATTGACATCCTCTTGCAGTTGAAATACTAGTTCATTTTCCTTTTTAATCGTCTCTTTAATCTGCCATTTTTGTTTCATTATTCACCCTCCAACTATGCATATTTTACCACAACCACAAGAATTATCATAGAAAAGCGGAAGCGCCTTGTCAGCGGTGTACAAACTGGAGGACTAGCGACTGAGATAAAGGAAACACGATAAGCGTCAGCGAATCGATGTTGACTTATCGTAGGGAGCTAGTCTGAAGTTTGCTAACCGCTAGGCGCTGCAGCTAGACAGATAGAAAAGCGGAAGCGCCTTGTCAGCAGTGTACAAACTGGAGGACTAACGACTGAGATAATGGAAACACGAACATAGCTTGTTTCTCTATCTCCTATTATAATAATAGACAAGAAGGTTTAAGAAAGGATCTATATATGTCTAAAAATCAAAACATTGAAATCGAATTTAAAAATATGTTAACAAAAGAAGAATATGAACTGCTCCTAACCCATTTTCAAGTGGGAAAGGAAGATTTATTTGAACAAGAAAATCATTATTTTGATACAAGTGATTTTGCTTTAAAAGCTAATCACTCCGCACTTAGAATTCGTAAAAAAAAGGCAGAATATGAATTAACATTAAAGCAACCTCATCCAGACGGGCTTCTAGAAACAAATAAAACTCTTTCCAAAGCGGAAAGCGATGATATTTTCTCTACTGGGAAAATAAATGATGAGCAAATTTCTAGTTTGTTAAGAAACATGAACATTGATCCTGCATCTATTATATATTTTGGAAGCCTACGAACAATTAGGGCAGAAAAACAAATTGGAAATGGTTTACTAGTTTTGGACCATAGTTTCTATTTAAAAAAAGAAGATTATGAGTTAGAATATGAAGTAAGCAATCGGGAAGAAGGAGAAATTTACTTTCAGGAGCTATTAGCCACCTTAAAAATTCCCGTTCGAAAAACCAAAAACAAAGTACGTAGATTTTATGAAGAAAAATATAAACAGAAGTAATTTAGTATATTAAAAAATACGATTAATTTGCTAGATTATTCTACACCATTGTACCCAGCAATAAAGGTTCTCCCCCACTTTATTGCTTCTATTTTGTTCACTGCAAAAGTGTTGTTACTTAATTGCAAATGTCTTATTTTTCGTAAATGGAGGAAAGCAATGAAAATTGATCAGTTTAAGGTAATGCTTGAACTCCAAGCTTTACAAGGTTTAAATTCACAAAACACCGGTAGTTCATCTACCCTCTTCCAAGATTTTCTGAGTAATATGTTATCATCCGAAACAAAATTAACGGATTCAATTGAAAATAATACACTAGGAGCAGCCTCCATACCATTAGGCTTAGCAAGTACTGGTTCTCTTATGCCATTAAGTTTAACAAAGCTGTCTTCTTCATCGGCAACTACCACTTCTGATTTCGATGAAATGATTAAAGCAGCAGCTGAAAAATATAACTTACCGGAAAAATTAATCAGCTCTGTTATCAAAGTGGAATCCAATTTCAATCCTAATGCAACAAGCTATGCCGGGGCATCTGGATTAATGCAGCTAATGCCGAGCACAGCAACATCATTAGGTGTGCAAAATGTTTTTAACCCACTAGACAATATTATGGGTGGCAGCAAATACTTAAAACAAATGTTAGATAAATATAACGGAAATGTTGAACTTGCTTTAGCAGCCTACAATGCTGGACCTGGTAATGTGGATAAATATGGTGGCATTCCGCCCTTTAAGGAAACACAGAATTACGTAGCTAAAGTAACGCAGCATTATACGGCATAATTTCCCTCTCGACCTGTTTACAAGCTATTTATTTGTACAATGAAATATCGATTGTTACAATATAGTTAAAGTACTGCTATAAAAGAACGCTAAAGGAGTTTTAAATATGGTCGAGAAAATGTCGACACCTTATGAAAAAATTGGTGAAGCCACATTAAATAAACTTGTAGATGCATTCTACAATCGTGTTGGTCAACATCCTGACCTAGCTCCTATCTTCCCAAAAGATTTAACAGAAACTGCTCGTAAGCAAAAACAATTTCTTACACAATTTTTAGGTGGTCCACCTCTTTACTCTAATGAACATGGACATCCAATGCTGAGAGCGAGACATTTACCTTTTCCAATAACAGAAAAGCGCGCCTTGGCATGGTTATCTTGTATGGATGAAGCCATGGAAGAAGTAGACTTAGATAGCGAAATACGAGAAGAGATTTTTTCAAGACTCGTGCTGACAGCAAAACATATGGTTAATTCGGAGGAAATTGAAACTAAAAAAGGTGATAACACGTGATGGAAAAAGACATTTCTATATCCAAGCCGAAAACAGCTGATGACAATTGCCAAGATAGAAAACCACTCGAAATATATATGTTTATCGACCCACTCTGTCCTGAATGCTGGGCGCTTGAGCCTATTATGAAAAAATTGCAGATTGAATATGGACGGTATTTCTCCCTTAAACATGTATTAAGCGGTAGATTATCTTCCTTAAATTGCAGTAAGAAGAGCAAGCATGCGAATATTGCCGAGTTTTGGGAAAAAACCGCTAGCCGTTCAGGAATGTCATGTGATGGTTCTTTATGGTTTGATAACCCTATCGTTTCCCCACACCTACCTTCCATTGCACTTAAAGCAGCAGAATTGCAGGGTCGGAAATCTGGGATGAAATTCTTGCGAAAATTACAAGAACTATTATTTCTAGAGAAAAAGAATATTGCTACCTTTGAAGTTCTTAAGTCCTGTGCTAAAAGTGTAGGAATCGATGTAATAGAATTTATATCAGATATTCATTCAAATAGTGCAGCTAAAGCTTTTCAATGTGATTTAAAAATTACAAGGGAAATGGAAGTAAATGAAATACCAACATTAGTCTTCTTTAATGAGAATATTGAAGACGAAGGCATAAAAGTTACTGGTTACTATCCATATGAGGTATATGTACAAATTATCGAGGAAATGCTGCAGATTCAGCCAGAAAAAGCAGCTCCACCTCCACTAGAAAACTTTTTAGAATGCTTTAAACTTGTTGCATCAAAGGAATTATCTGTTGTTTATAATAAATCTATTCAAGAAATTGAAAAAGAAATGAAGAAATTGCAATTACGACAACTAGTAGAACAAATACCAGCTAAATATGGGGTATTTTGGAAATATATCGGTTAAAACTGGGGGATGTGGTAATCTATAAAGATGCCATGTCTATTTTTTTATTATTGAAAGACGAAAAAAATAAAAAAGGACTTGCTGTCTCAAGGCAAGGCCTTTTTTACTTTTACGAACAAAGGGGATGGGAGAAATTTTTCACGGTCAAACAAAGGGGTATAAGTTTGTTTGTGATTAACTTTACAACTAAATAGTATCATAATTTAATTATATTCTGCAATACAACTGGGATGATGTTCACAAAATCTTCATAAATTCAGACTGATCGCAAACGAAAAAAAGCGTGTAATAGAGTTTTCCTCTAACACACGCTTTACTATTCTTAAGTCAATTAAATTTCGTTTAATAAGCTTTCCATCTCATTCAATTTTTCTTCAAAAACTTGGCATGCCTCTTCGATTGGCGTTTTGCTTGTCATATCCACTCCAGCTTTTTTAAGTACTTCAATTGGATAATCAGAACTTCCAGCCTTTAAGAACTCAATATATCGTTCCACTGCCGGTGTCCCCTCTTCTAATATTTGTTTACTTAATGCTGTTGCAGCACTATAGCCAGTTGCATATTGATATACATAGAAATTATAGTAGAAATGCGGAATTCTTGACCACTCTAAGCCAATTTCCTCATCAATAATAATATCTTCTTCCCCAAAATACTTCTGATTTAAAGCATAGTATTCCTTTGTCAGTAAATCAGCAGTTAATGGCTCATTATTACTTGCTTTTTCATGAATTAATTGTTCAAATTCAGCAAACATCGTTTGACGGAATACCGTACCACGGAAGCCCTCTAAGAAATGATTCAATAAATATAGACGCTTTTGTTTGTCAGTTATTGTTTTTAGCAAGTAATCGTTCAATAAGGATTCATTGCAAGTAGAGGCTACCTCTGCAACAAAGATGGAATAATTACCATAAGGATATGGCTGTGATTTTCTTGTATAATAGCTGTGCACAGAATGCCCGAATTCATGTGCTAACGTAAATAGATTGTTTACATTATCCTGCCAGTTCATTAAAATATATGGATTGGTTCCATAGGATCCAGAAGAATAAGCACCACTTCTTTTCCCTTTATTCTCATGTACATCCACCCAGCGGTTTTCAAAGCCTTCTTTTAAGATAGACGCATATTCCTCACCAAGTGGAGCCAAGCCCTTTATTACTAATTCTTTCGCTTCTTCATAAGGAATTTCCATTTTTACGTCTTTTACTAGTGGTGTATATAAGTCATACATATGCAGTTTTTCTAGGCCAAGGACTTTTTTACGCAATTTCACATAACGATGTAATAATGGTAAATTCTTATTAATCGTTTCCACTAGATTTTCATACACTTGTTCTGGAATATTATTAGCAGCCAGTGCAGCATGTCGTGGCGAATTATAGTTTCTTATTTTCGCATTAAATGTATGACTTTTTACTTCTCCACTCAATGTGGAAGCAAATGTATTTCTAAATTTGCCATAAGTATCATAGACAGCCATAAATGCATCGCGGCGTACACGTTGATCTGCACTTTCCAGAAAGCGAGAATAACGACCATGTGTAACTTCTACTTCTTCTCCGTTTTCATCCTTAATGCTTGGAAACTCCAAATCGGCATTATTCAGCATCCCAAATGTATTGCTAGAAGAATCTAATACCTCTGATGCTTGTGCAAGCAGAGCTTCCTGTTCAGCATTTAACACATGTGGTCTTTGTAAATTGATTTCTTCTAAAGCCTTCTTATACAGCTTCAATTCATTATTTTCTTCTAAATAAGCATTGATAACTTTTTCATCAATGGATAATAATTCCGGAACCATGTAAGCTAACGCACTTGCAGCATGTGCATATAAACTTTTAATACGTCCGTCTACGCCTTGATAGAAGCTATTAGTCGTATCTTGATCATAACGCATATGTGCATATGTATATAATTTCCCAAGTCTTGATAAAAGCTCATCTTGATATTGCAAAGCTTCATAAAGAACATCTGCACTTTCGGAAAGCTTCCCTTGATACTCTGTTGCTTTTTGAGATAATTTCTTTACTTCTTCAAATTCTTTATCCCATTCTTCATCACTTGCAAATATATCCTCTAATCTCCAAGTATCTTCTACTGGAACCTCATTACGCAGTGGTAATTTTTTTACTCCTGTTTCTGCTGACATATTCCATCCTCCACTCTTTTTATTTCGGAATTCGAAAATAAACATTATTAAATATTCTCCGATTTCCAAACCAATTCCTTCTTATTCTACCAAATTTTCGATCTATTTCCGATTTTAATGCATGAATAATTTTTCTACATATACATTAGCATATGTATTTTATGTTATTTCATTTATCTTTATTGCTTATTAACCAATTTTTTTAATTGTTTATAGAACCTTGCTTCTTCTTGTTCCTGTATTTCATAATTTCTGATTTTCTTCTTATAAAGCATCCGATAAAAATGAGGTTTTACTTCCTCTATAACCTTCAGTTCCACCAGAATGTGTAAATATTGTTTAACCGCTTTTCTCCAGTCTGCCTCGCTTATAAAAGGAAAATCTCTTATTTTAATTTGTCTACTATCGATTCTCTTATGGAAATTCACATAAATCTTTTGAAGGGGGTATATTTTCATCTCTTCTTTAAAGCTATCAAGAAAAATAGTAGCCTGCCAATATAATGGTGCTGTTTCGAGGAGAAACCCTTCCTTTAAAGGGATTCCAATAAATGGAGGTAAGAAATGAGGATGCAGATCATGAACATACAACTCTTTTAAAAATTGATCATTTGTTTGGTAATGTATATCCTTTGTTTTTTGCCGATGAATAATCTCTCGCCAATAAGTAAAATGCCATTTTTTTCTGGGAATTAGAGGCGGCTTTCCCTCTATTTTTACTAAAGGATAGCAAAAAGTAGTCACAAAGAATTGGGAGATGGATATTGGTATTGGGTTTTGAATCAAATAAAATGCCCGGTCATATGGACAATAAGAGGGCAGAAGATATTGGTTGTGGTATAAGATGAAAAACTGATAAATAAATGTAGAAAGTTTCAATTTGATTGGATTCCACTTCTTTAAATGACAAAAGCCGATAATCCAAATAGGATGAATATTTACTTTTCGATAACCTTCTGTACGTTTCTTTATTAACTGTGGAGAAATCTTAGCACATTGATATTCAATCACATACTGCTTCTTATGAAAGACAAAGCTAATATCTGCCCGCTGCTTTATTTCTGGATAATAAGGCTCTACTTGGGGGTGAAGATTCAATTCAGCT
Source organism: Niallia circulans NBRC 13626 (assembly GCF_001591585.1). Taxonomy (GTDB): domain Bacteria; phylum Bacillota; class Bacilli; order Bacillales; family Cytobacillaceae; genus Niallia; species Niallia circulans. The sequence goes on from NZ_BCVE01000004.1 coordinate 94,036, forward strand.
AATTTTTGATATAATTGCAACTTTCCTTGTAAATGATAAGTAGACTCCGCCTCTCCATTACTTGAACAACATGCTTTCCTTTCATGGGCAAAATGTGTTATCTTTTTTTCTCCCATTTTTAAGAGAACACGTCCTTTACATTCTGGACAATATAATGGAGTTTGCCGTAAGCCTTTTAAATCATCTTTCTCCTTCCTAGTGAACAAGTTGATTATTTCGCCAGCTTCTGTTATGGCTGTAAACAAAATAAATTTCCTCCTTTTCGATTTATTCTATACTTATTCTTGTTTATTCTTAGAATCCCTTCTTAAACTTTCTTCTTATTTGAATTTTCCTTCTTTTTTATAGAACATGTAACCATACGAAAAAAGAGCTCATTTTTGCCCATTACCTTCAAATAAGTAATGAATAAATACGTGCTCTTTATATAAAATCAAAACCACTTTATAATAAAGGTGATAATAATCTTGAAGTAGATTCAAGCATTCTATAGCCATAATGTCTCTTATTAAAGGTCTCTTCTTCTAATTCGATTGATTGATTTATATCTTCCAGAAAGTCTTTTACAAGCTTTTCCGTACTTCTTGTTTTATATAAAAATGCGCTAACTTCAAAATTTAAATGAAAGCTTCTCATATCCATATTGCATGTCCCGATGGAGGCAATTTCTCCATCTACAATAATAATTTTACTATGCATAAATCCGCGGTTATATTCAAAGACCCTGACGCCGGATTCTAGTAACTCTGGGAAATAAGAGCGGGAAGCATGGAAAACAATTCTTTTATCCGGTTTACTAGGAACGAGAATACGCACATCTACACCACTTAATGAAGCAATTTTAATAGCAGAAAATATATCTTCATCTGGAATAAAGTAAGGGGTAGCAATCCAAATCGATTCTTTTGCCGTAGTAATCATACTAAAAAAGATACTTTTGATGACGCTCCATTCATTGTCAGGTCCCCCCGCAATCAACTGTACCCCACCATGCGAGTTTTCCTCAGAAATAGGCGTTAAATATTCCTCTGTCAAAAAGCTATGGTTTGTCATATAGAACCAATCTTGCAGAAAAATTAATTGTAAGGATCTAACAGCATTTCCTTTTACTAATAAATGAGTATCCCTCCAGTATCCGATCGAAGGATTTCTTCCCAAATATTCGTCGCCAATATTAAGACCGCCAACAAAACCAATATTGCCATCAATTATGATAATTTTACGATGGTTTCTGAAATTAAATTTACTATTAAAAAAAGGCATTTTAACTGGACCAAAAGCGATAACTTCAATCCCTGCCTCTTTCATCTCTACACAAAATTTTTTTGACAGCTTCCAAGAACCAACTGCATCATATAAAAATCGCACCTGTACCCCAGCTCTTGCTTTTTCGACTAATATATCCTTTATCTCCTGACCAATGGCATCATCTCTTACAATGTAATATTCTAAGTGAATATGATGTTTTGCTTTCTTCAGTTCTTTCAAAATAGCTGAAAATGTTTCCTCTCCATCTGTTAATACCTCTGTTGAGGTACCGAAGGAAATAGGCGTATTTCCAAGTTTCTCAGCTAGGTGAAATAAGTTGCGTTGATGTCCATCGAGTATCTTTCTCTTTTCTTCTCTCCTAGAACCAATTTCTTGTTCAATCTTCAGAAATGCTTCTTTATCTAGAAAATATTTTTTACGGTAAATTCTTTCTTTTCGATAGTTTCTGCCAAAGAATAGATAAAAGACAAACCCGATAATTGGAAAACTCCCCAAGACTATTAACCAGGTTAATGTTTGTGTGGGATGTCGATTTTCAAAGAAAATAACCAAACCGATAAAAACAACTGATAAACTGATCACTAAACTTAATTGTCCGTAAATTCCTCCCTGTATAGAGAAAAATATATTAAACACATAAACAAAAAGAGCTGCTACGATAAAAAATAAGCCTAACCTAGCAGTATGATTCATAATAGACACCGCCATTCTCCCAATTTACTTACATTAAGCTTAGAGTTATCTCTTTATTCCTATATATATACCCATAATTACCATAAATTACTCCACAGATGCTCCATGATCAATTTATTAGGGAAGAAACTATTCTATTTATATTAAAAATTTGCCCTTTCTTAAAGAGGTTTCTATTAATTCTGAAGGATTATTTTTCTCATAATATGCAAAGAAACTCTACAATGAATGGACACGGCCAAACATTGTAGAGCTTCTTTAATTTTTTTGTATATGATTAGAACTGCTAATAATTTAGTGAAAGTACTTTCTTAATTCCATAAAGACTTCATTCTCAATAATAACTTTACCATATTCTTGGAGAACATGAATGGTCATTTTAGAATCTTCTTGAGCATATTCAAGTAAAATACTTAATGCATTTTCTACTTCCTCTTCTGCAATTTCTTCATCAAGAAATTGGACAAATAAGTAATATTTTCCATTGTAGTTATAAAGTTTTGTATCGATTCCTTCCAGCCCTTGCATCTTGGATAAAGAAATAATATCCTCAAAGTCATTAAACGTTAAGAGGAACTCGAGACTTTCATCGAACTCTTCTTCTCCCTCTTTAATCGTAAAGTGCTGATCCATTAAATCTTCAAAACGTTCATCAATTGGTAAATCCTTTAGCTTATCCTCTGGAATAGAAATTTCAAATTTCTGTCCGTCTTTCGAAAGCTGTGCTTTTGTAACCAAGATTTCCAACCCTTTTTCTAGAGCTTGAACTTGAATCCATAATGGTCCATCAAATATGAAGTCTTCCTCTTGATGTACTTCATCCATCATTTCCCAAAACAATTCTTCACTGCGTTCCCGATTATACCAAATCTCCTCACGCTTAAATCCACGTTCTTCTATATCAATATACGAAATATAAAACTTTACTGTATGATCATTAATTCTTTCAATTTCCATACGCTAACACTCCCTTCAGACTATGATGGAAGGGACAAGAGACCCCCATACAGATTGTTTTATTTCTTACAAGTAAATTATCTGAAATAAAATTTTTATTTTTCCTTGTATTGTACCTTGTACTTTATATTTTATGACAAAAGCAGTATAAATGGAATTAAAATATCTTGGGAATGGAAAAAACCATTAAATGCCTATTCAAAAGCATTCACAATTTTCAATTATCTAAATAAATGAAGCCTTATTTAAACTCAGTAATTAGTTCTTTTAATACCATATTCCTGTACCGTTATATTTAGTAGTATTACCTCATAGAAATTATTTCAAACTAAAAAGTCCAGGCAATTACTAACACTTTAACCAGACTATCTAATCAAGTTAGATTGGTTTCTACCTTAAGCAATAGGAATGCCTCTGTTTTTTCTTAATTACTATATAAAAAAGAAAAACCTGACTGAACGGTACTAAATTTTCATTTAGTGCCGCCTTATGTCAGATTTTTTATACTTTGTTCCTAATTAGTTAACTAATCTTTGTGCTTCTCTTAACTGGAAAGTACGAACTTTTCTTGGTAAGAATCTGCGAATTTCATCTTCATTGTATCCTACTTGTAGTCTTTTTTCGTCAATGATTATAGGACGTCTTAATAGACCTGGATTATTTTGAATAATACCAAACAAATCTTGTAATGGCATTGTTTCTAAATTCACATTTAACTTTTGAAAAGTTTTACTTCTTGTTGAAATAATTTCATCTGTTCCATCTTCCGTCATACGAAGAATTTCTTTAATTTCCTCAATAGAAAGCGGTTCAGAAAATATATTTCTTTCTTTATAAGCAATTTCATGTTCCTCTAACCATGCTTTTGCTTTTCTGCAGGATGTACAACTTGTTGAAGTGTATAATGTTACCATTTTACAAATTCACGCTCCCTTTATTTAGACATGTAATTAACTACATTCATTATGATTATAAATAACTTGAGTTATCTTCTTGATAATTCTTAAATTATAATTAATTCAATCAAGTAATTTATATTAATTATTATACACTAATTGTTTGCTTTATGGTATATGTTTTAAAAAATTTATCCACAAGTATCATTAATTTCTGTATATAAGCTGCTACTAATTAAGGTAATTGCTGTGATTCTCCTCCTTTATGTAAGAAAAACTCGTTATGAAAGTACGAATCCTTCAGTTATTTTGTTACTTATCATTATAGACGTTTGAAAACCAAAAAAGTTTCAAAAAATTATCTCATCTGTTAAAATATTTGTTCTAAATATATATTTTCTGATTATATACCCATTATTTCTTTCTATTAAACCCCTATATATTCTCAATTAAGCAGATTTTAATGAAAATATAAAAAGATTTTAATAAAACTCTTCTTTATATATGGCAGCTTATCGTCAGCAGTTATCTTCGTTACAAGGTGACCGCTCATTTTGTAGGAGGGCTGTCACCTTGAGGGTAGCTGTTTTATTACACTTTAATCAAATTTCATCGAATAAATTTTTTCGTTTTTGTTCCATATTTAATTGAACTACTTCATCGACTGGTTCATACGATTCTCCGTAAAATTGGAAATCTTTATAGGTATGAATTTTATTATACGTTCTTACCAATGCTTGATAAACAACCTCTTCTCCTTCATTATTAGGAGCCCAGTAGAGAATTTCCATTGCATTCACTTCCCTAGTTGCTAACGATAAACGTTTATAACCAATAGAAGTTGCATGCTTAAACCCTTCACGCTGATAAAATTTCAGTCTTTTTTGAGTATCACTATCTTTATAATTTATCGGTTCCACTTCCAAAATAATAGGTTTTCCCTTTTCTTTCAGCTTTTCCACTAATTGATGACCAAGCCCCTGTCCTCTTGCTTTGTCAGAGACAAATAAATAATCGACAAAAACAAAATCCTCTGCTTCCACATACATTAACACATGATACTTTCCTTCATCCTTATGATAATATTCTGGAAAGTCCTTGAGTAACGCTTCCATATGTTCTTGTGATTTCATTTCTTCCACAGGGAAATATTGATTTAACTTATCATACCAATGCATCTAATTTAATCTCCTTTATTCTCTTTATTTTTCGGTGTATAATCGACATTCTTTGTATAATTATTCCCAGCATTCCATAATAAAAACTCATTAACTCCTTGATCATTCAAAGCTTCAATTTGTTTTTGAACCTCTTCTTTTCCATATACTTGATAATTATCTTTGCCCAGCCAGGCAGCTGTAAAATCCTGTAGCCATGGTCTTGAAATAGGTGGATTCTCTAATTGATTTAATTTTTGCTTTTCTACTTTAATATACTCCCTTACAAGTTCATAGGGGAATAAATCTGGCTTTTCAATCCCAAAATAATTTGTCCAGTGACTTGGATAAATCATAGAAGAAATAACATCGACATGTTTGCTTATTTTTGAAAAATTCTGGCCAATTCCAGGAGCTTCTTCTAAGGTTGCTGTATATCCAAATATATCAACAGAAACCTTCACATTATATGGCTCTAATTTTTCTTTTGCATATTGAACAAAGTCCGTAACTGCTTCTACTCGTTTCTCCCCTTCACTCTTATCTAATTTACGATAATCTCCTTTCGTATAGTTTAGTATATCTCCTTTATTTTCAAATCCTTCTGGAAAACGCACATAATCAAACTGTATCTCTTGAAACCCCATTTTTGCTGCCTCGATAGCAATATTAATGTTATAATCCCAGACCTTTTTTTCAAACGGGTTAACAAACGCTTCCCCTCTCCCATTCGTCCAAACCTTCTCTCCTTGGACAAAAGACCATTCGGGCTTTTCCTTAGCCAATACAGAATCTTTAAAGACAACAATTCGCGCAATCGGATAAATTTTCTCCTTTTCAAGCTCCTCTAAAAGCTTTGTCATATTTTTTATCGATTGGCTGCCAATTTCTCTATAAGGTGAATCCGCTTCCGGCATAAAAGTCAAATTACCATGATCTTCTTTATAATCAATAACCATAGCATTCAAATCTGTTGTTTTCACTAATTCCATTAATTGACTCCATTTGTTTCCTTCAATGGAATGACTGTTTACATAAATCCCCCTCACAGCATCCGGGTAAGTAAAATCGAAATTAGTCTTCATTCTAGGTAAAGAAGCTGGTAAATGCTTTACCATAATTTTCACTTGTTTAGTTGGATGTTTAGGAATTATCTTTTCCCCTTTTGCAAATGCGATATTGGGAATCAACAAATATATGCTTAATCCAATGGATAATATTTTCTTTTTCATCGTGAAAACTCCCATCTACATACAGTATCTATTATCTATTGAGACTCTATCCATGATGTATCCCTTTTATTGTAACAAACACAAACAAGCATAATCTAGCAATTTCCAACTGTACGTAGGCATCCATTCTAAAAAGCCGACAATCAAGGATTGTCGGCTTGGAATTTACTTATTCTCATTGTGCTTTATATTTTTTATATTCACTTTCAGAGCAATAAACAAAATGTCCTGGTTTAATTTCTCTCATTTTAAGCTCTTCACCCTCTTGATATTGATGAACTGCTGGATCATAAACCGTTCTTTTTCTTGTTCGCTCTGTTTCTGGATCTGGCAGAGGAATCGCTGATAATAACGACTGTGTATATGGGTGAATCGGATTATTGTATAATTCATCTGCAGGCGCTATTTCCACTAATTTTCCGAAATACATCACACCAATACGATCACTAATATATTTCACCATGGATAAATCATGGGCAATAAATAGATAGGTAAGCCCCTTTTCCTTTTGAAGCCTCTTCATCAAGTTTACAACCTGTGCTTGAATGGAAACATCTAATGCAGAGATTGGTTCATCTGCAATGATAAAGTCTGGATCTACAGCTAATGCACGTGCAATTCCAATTCTTTGTCTTTGTCCGCCTGAGAACTCATGCGGATAACGATTGGCATGCTCTTTATTTAAACCAACTGTATGAAGCAGCTCATATACTTTTTCCATTCTCTCTTTTTTGTTTTTCGCTAAACCGTGAATATCAATGCCTTCTGCAATTATATCAGCAACGGTCATTCGAGGATTTAAAGAAGCATATGGATCTTGGAATATCATTTGCATTTTACGATTAAATCTCTTTAATTCTGTCCTTGATTTTCTTCCATGAACATCTTCTCCATTAAATAAAACTTGACCGCCTGTTGCATCATAGAGGCGGATAATCGTTCTGCCAGTTGTCGATTTTCCACAACCAGATTCGCCTACCAAACCTAATGTCTCTCCTTTGAAAATATCAAAGGTAATATCATCTACTGCTTTGACAACATTAGGAGTATCAACATTGAAATATTGCTTCAGATTTTTTATTTCTAATAACTTTTCTTTCAATTTATTTATCCCCCTTTACTAATACTGGTGTTTCAAAGTTAGAGGGTAACGTTCTTATTCTTTCTTTAACTGAAGCTGGTGGTTCTACTGCCGGCGCATTCGGATGCAGTAACCATGATTTCACAAAATGTGTTTCAGACACTTGATACACTGGCGGCTCTTGTTCAAAATCAATTGCTAATGCGTATGGATTTCTCGCAGCAAATGCATCTCCTATAGGAGGATTCGTTAAATCTGGAGGTGTTCCCGGAATAGCAGCAAGCTCATCTTCATTATCATTGTCTAAACTTGGCATAGATGCAAGAAGCCCCCATGTATAAGGATGTCTTGGATCGTAGAATATTTCATCAACTGTTCCCATTTCAACAATTTGACCAGCATACATTACAGCAACACGATCAGCCACATTTGCGACTACCCCTAAATCATGGGTAATGAAGATAATACTCGTATTCATTTTCTCTTGCAAATCTTTCATTAAATCTAAAATTTGCGCTTGAATCGTAACATCTAAAGCTGTTGTTGGTTCATCTGCAATTAATAGATGTGGGTTAGCAGCTAAAGCAATGGCAATCATCGCACGTTGTCTCATCCCACCAGAAAATTCATGCGGATATTGATCCACCCTTTTCTCTGGTTTAGGAATTCCAACTAAGCTTAACAATTCAACAGCTTTCTTTTTTGCCTTTTCCTTGTTCATTTGCTGATGTTTTATCAGTACTTCCATGATTTGTGTACCAATACGCATAGTCGGATTCAAAGATGTCATAGGATCTTGGAAGATCATACTCATTTCCTTCCCACGGATACTTTCCATCTCTTTATCCGTTTTTTGAACAATATCTTCTCCATTAAATAAAATTTGTCCTGCTTTAATATGGCCAGGAGGCATCGGGATTAATTTCATTAATGTTTGGGACGTAACACTTTTACCTGATCCGGATTCACCAACAATAGCTAATGTTTCCCCTTTGTATAAATCAAAGGATACTCCACGAACTGCCTGCACTTCTCCTCCATACGTATGGAATGAGACTTGTAAATCCTTTACTTCTAATAATTTTTCCATGTATCTCACTCCTTACTTGCGTAGTCTTGGATCAAGAGCATCTCGGATTCCATCGCCAATAACATTAAAGGCAAATATTGTTAAACATATAAACAGTGCAGGGAAAAATAATCTCCATGGATAATATTGCAGTGCTCCGATTCCATCATTGGCCATCGTTCCCCAGCTGGCTAATGGAGGAGTTAATCCTAAACCAAGATAGCTTAAAAATGCCTCTGTAAAAATAGCATTAGGTACAGTTAAAGTTAATGTCACAAGAATTGGCCCCATTGCATTTGGGACTAAATGTTTGCTCATAATTCTTGATACACTTGCTCCTAACGTTCTGGAAGCAAGAATATATTCTTGGCTCTTTAAGGATAATACTTGTCCACGGACCATTCTCGCCATATTAATCCAACCAGTTATACTCATTGCCAGAATCATCGTCCATATTCCCTGGCCAAGAACAACCATTAAAAGAATTACTAGTAAAAGGTAAGGAATACCATATAATACATCCGCTATACGCATCATTACTTCATCGGTTTTTCCACCTTTATAACCTGCAATCCCTCCCCAGATTACGCCGATAACTAAATCAATCAAGGCTGCCGCTACCCCAATAAATAACGATATTTTCGCACCATACCAAATTCGAGCAAACATATCTCGGCCAAGGTCATCTGTGCCAAAATAATGTTCAGCACTTGGAGGCTGATTCGTTTTTGTATAATCATTCTCATAATAATTGTACGGAGTTAATAACGGCCCTATTAAAGACATAACAATTAAAAGAATTAAAAGAACAAGTCCAAAAACCGCAAGCTTATTTTTCTTAAAACGAGTAAAAACATCTTTCCAAAACGACAAACTTGCTTTGGATATTTTCTCTGACTCTATGCTGCTATTGCCAACTATTTCAAATTTATCTTTCGAAATTTCTTGCATCTTTACGCTCCTTTCTTCCCGCCCGATAGTTTAATTCGAGGATCTATTAATCCGTACAATAAGTCGACAAGAAGAACAGATACTAACAGGATAATACTATAGAAAACAGTTACTCCCATAATCGCTGTATAATCACGGTTATTTATACTTTTGACAAACTGTGATCCGAGACCTGGAATACCGAAGATTTTCTCAATAACAAAACTACCTGTAACAATTCCCGCCGATAAGGGCCCCATGTATGAAACAACGGGAAGAATCGCATTGCGGATGGCGTGCTTTACAGTAATATTAAAGCCGCTTATTCCTTTTGCTTTTGCCGTTTTAATATAATCATTGCTTAACACTTCTAACATTGAAGATCTAGTTAAACGAGCAATAAATGCTGTTGGTCCAGCTGCTAATGCGATTGCAGGCAGGACACTTTGCATAAATGTTCCCCATCTTGCTACAGGGAATATCCCCAGCTTCATCGCGAAAATATATTGCAGAAAAGCTGCCATAATAAACGAAGGTACTGATATTCCTAATACTGCGACAATCATCGCCAGATAATCTTGCCATTTATTATGTCTTAAAGCAGCAATTACCCCTAATGTAACACCAATGGCTAAAGCGATAAAAATTGCTTCTACGCCCAAGACTAATGATACCGGGAATCCTTCATTGATTAATTGATTCACCGTTTGGCTCTTATATTTAAAAGATGGACCAAAATCCCATTGAACAACTCTTAGCAAATACTCTCCATATTGGACATACCAAGGCTGATCAAGTCCATAATGGGCGTTTAAATTTGCTTCGATTGCAGGCGGCATTTTCTTTTCCGATGTAAATGGGTTACCTGGTGCCATCCTCATGAAGAAAAACGTAGCTGTTATGATTAACCATAAGGATAGCGCCATAAACAGCAAACGTTTTGTTAAGTACTTTATCATGGTTTTACCTCCATTTTTTCTAAACCAATGCCAATTAGCAAGGAAGAGGATGCCCTAGGAAACGAGCTTACTTAGAAAGTATCACTCGTTAAATAAGGCAGCCTCTTTTTTCTCTTTAGCTTTGTACTTTCATAAAAAATTAAAGTTCGAATTTCCTATAGTATGATGAATGAACAAAGCCAACTATTGTATTATTCAAAATGTGCCCATTTTAACTGTGCTTCCCCTAAACCTGAAATGACTACATCTTTTAGATTATCTTTTTGTACCCATGTATTTGTATAGAAATAAACAGGTGCAATTGGAAGTTCGTTCATTAAAATAGTTTCTGCATCTTGTAATAATTGTTTGCGTTTTGCCTCATCTGTTTCTTTTTGTGAAGCATCAAGAAGTTTTTTGTATTCAGGATTTTCCCACCCAGTATCATTATTTCCTCCGTTTGCATCACGGTATAATTCTAGGAAATTAAATGCATCATTATAGTCACCAGACCATGACATACGTCCAACCTGGTAGTCACCAGAATCAATTTTCTCTAGATAAACTTGCCATTCTTCATTATCTAGCTCAACATTAATTCCAAGATTTTTCTTCCACATATCTTGAACCGCTTGTGCAATCTTAGCATGTGCTTCACCGGTATTATATGATAATGTGATTTTTGGTAAGTCTTTTACACTAGCATAGCCTTCCTCTTTTAAACCTTTTTCCAGAGCTGCTTTTGCTGCTTTGATATCATTATCTTTAAAATAACCTTTTTCGTTTTCTGAAAACATGGTTGGAGGAACAACTGCCGTTGCTGGAATTTGTCCACCTTGTGTAATTTGCTCAACAATTGCTTTACGATCTATCGCATATGTTAAAGCTTTACGAATATTTTCATTGTTAAATGGCTTTTCTTTTGTATTAAATTTATACCAATAAGTACCTGCTATCGCTTTGATATTTAGGTCACCTTTATCTTTTAAAGCTTTAATAGAATCAGTAGGTAATGCACCAAAAGGTAAGCCAGCCCAATCTAATTCATCGTTATCAAACATGCTTAATTCTGTTGTTGGATCTTCTACCATTGTCATTTCTACTGTTTCTAATTTAACCTTGTCTGCATCCCAATAGTCTTCGTTCTTTTCTAAAAGGATAGACTCACTATGATTCCATTCCGTCATTTTGAAAGGACCATTCGTTACATAATCATCTCCAGCATTTTTATACCAATCTGGATTTGCTTCTGCAACGTTTTTATTAACTGGGAAATAGGTATAGAAAGCTAGCAATTGTAAGAAATATGGCGTTGGGTTTACCAAGGTTACTTCTAACGTTTTTTCATTTACTGTTTTAATAGCAACATCATCAAGACTACCTTTACCATTATTTGCTGCTTCAGCACCTTTAATGGCATATAGTTGATAAGCATACTGTGATTGGTTTTGAGGATCAATTGCCCATTTCCAGGCATATTCAAAGTCTGCTGCCGTTACTGGATCACCGTTTGTCCATTTTGCATCTTCGCGGATTTTGAACGTGTAAGTTAACTGATCATCTGATATATCTACTTTTTCTGCCATAGCTGGCTGCGGAACTCCATCTTTATCAATTCGAGTTAACCCTTCAAAAGTTTGAATTAACACTCCACCAGATGTTGAATCTGTAGCTAATGCTGGATGTAATGTTGGTGGTTCTGAAACAATATTTAAACGAAGATTTTGTGATGATTTATCACTACCACCTTTGTTATTACCACATGCAGCAAGAAAAGCACTGATTATAAGCACTAAGCTCATTAGCACAAGCATTCTTTTTCTCATGTAATTACCCCCTTAATAATTTCCTCAAATGGAACTTCGAAAATAGCTTTCCCACTCTAAACCTCAGAATACACAAGCAGTCATTTCCTAAATAGTCAGTCAATTAGAATAAATGACCGTTTCCAATTAAAATAGCAGCACGGTAAAACGCACAAAATATTATATAGGAATAATTTTTCATTCATTACAAATTATTTATGTATTCTTACATGTTTTTAAATAGTCTGAAATATTACTATCTAATCCATTCGCAATGACAATTATATAGTTGGATTATTCAACACGCAAGAATTTTGTAGAATTTTGTAGAATAAAAACAAATCTGAAATATATAAATCTACAGAATAATTATATTAATATAAATTTATCAGAATTCAAAATTATTCCTTGCATCATTAGTTGCATCCATTCTTTTTTCTTAAAATTTGTCAAACTTTAAGAAAACAGCCTTTGCATATCAACTAATCATGCTAAAATGGTTATAATAATGATATTGATAATTAAGTTTCTAGATTCTATTTTTAACAGTACTAACGTATTTGCTTGAAGAAAACTGTTTCTCTTGCAGATAAACATGGCTCTAAAATAAACTATTAAATAGAATAAACCGCTTGATTAGAAACATCCATAAACTAATCAGGGGTCTAGAATACATATTGGAGGAAGTATTTGATGAAAACTATCTTTTCTGGGATTCAACCAAGCGGCACCATTACATTAGGGAATTATATAGGTGCATTAAGTCAATTCGTGGAGCTGCAAGATGAATACAATTGTTTCTTCTGTATTGTGGATCAACATGCCATTACAGTGCCTCAAGATCGCATGGTACTTCGAAACAATATTCGCAGCTTAGCAGCTCTGTACTTAGCTGTAGGAATCGACCCTAATAAAGCGACTTTATTTATTCAATCAGAAGTACCAGCCCATGCCCAAGGAGCTTGGTTGATGCAGTGTATTTCTTATATTGGCGAATTAGAAAGAATGACACAATTCAAAGACAAATCAACTGGTAAAGATGCTGTTTCTGCTGCATTATTAACCTATCCACCATTAATGGCTGCAGACATCCTTCTATATAGTACAGATATTGTTCCAGTTGGAGAAGATCAAAAACAACATCTAGAATTAACTCGTGATCTAGCCGAGCGTTTTAATAAAAAATATAATGATATTCTTACAATTCCTGAAGTACGCATTCCAAAAGTAGGAGCTCGCATTATGTCCTTACAGGATCCTACAAAGAAAATGAGTAAATCTGATACAAATAATAAGGCAACCATCACTTTATTGGACGAGCCAGCACAGATTACGAAGAAGATTAAAAGTGCGGTAACAGACTCTGAAGGTATCGTTAAATTCGATAGAGAGAATAAACCAGGGGTTTCCAACCTTTTATCTATTTATTCTATTCTTTCAGGGGAAAGTATCCAAAGCCTTGAAGAGAAGTACGAAGGAAAAGGATATGGAGATTTCAAGTCTGACTTAGCCAACGTTGTAGTGGATGCATTAAAACCAATTCAGGAAAAATACAATGAGCTAATGAATTCAACGGAATTAGATGACATTTTAGACGAAGGTGCGGCAAAAGCAAATAAGGTGGCAGGGAAAATGATTAAAAAAATGGAAAATGCAATGGGATTAGGACGGAAACGACGTTAAGCTCCTCCCTTATCAAAACGATGGCTAACTCCATCGTTTTTTTATGCTTCAAATCAAGCAGGGTGAAGATTTCAGATGGGGAATTACAGTTTACACGGGGTTATAAGAGGTGAGAGAAAAATTAATATCGAGGTGAATTTATCTTTATAACAGAGCAGCCCTCTCTGTTACCTTATCCTGATAAAAATTCGCAGAAGAGAGTAGGACATAACAAAATAATTAATGGATAAAGACGAACAATCTCTAAATTAGTAGGGAAACCAATTCGTTCCATTACGCTACAGACACTCTATGCGCCGGGGAGCAACCTAAGCCTTGGGGTCTTAGGCTTTGCTCTACTTCCCGCAGGAGTTGAGTGTCCTCCTAACGATCCCCCTTCTAAAAAGGGAATAAAACCCAAACAATCACAGGAAATATCACTTGGTATCTCCTCAAATTGTTTGGGTTTAACTTAGTGCTAGGATACTTAAGACTCTGGCTTTTTTATCCTATTCATTTTATTAATTGGTTACTATTAATTTACTTTCGGGCCATGCTCCATTTCCCAGAGTTTTTCAAAAAAAGGCTGACCTTTTATAATATTCTCACAAAACTGTTCATGCTTTTTAGACCATCCGTATTTTGTACACTCATATAGTTCATTCCACGCATGTTCAAAATCTAAATGCTGAATCTCAAAATAGCGTTCTGGGCTCCATTCTGTGTACCAATAACGAACTTCTGCTACATTTTCAGAAGAATGTAATTGATCTAATGCCATAAACAATAATTGCTTTAATTGTCTTTCTTTTCTCGTTAATCCATTCATCACATGAGGATCAGGTGATAGAATATGGAACTCTTTTTTCTCTTCGGTGTTTTGAAAGTTATAATAAATCGTTTCTTGATTTTCAAGCAATTCATAAGCCAATTGTTCTTGTCTAGGTATCATTCGGCTTTTTCGAATTGGAACAGAGTATCCGATTGTATCTACTACTAACAGACCAATCCCATCAGAAACAACAAAACAATAATCCAATTGAATTCGTTCATGATTCTTTCGTAGATATGCCTTCTGATAAATCTCTTCTAATAATTGTCGCGGTATTTCTGCCAAGTCATTTTCTATGTAATTATATAAGCATGAATCTACTTTCAAAAGTGGCACTTGGTCCAATAATTCAACACCATCATCTTTTCTCCATTCATGAAAGTGACATACATTATATCCGTTTTCTTCCCCTTCAAACCAATTTACCCAAACATCATGAAGATACTGCATATTTTATCCCTCACTTCAACAACTGTTTGTCCATAAGTATTGTCAGAGCTTAGTAAATTTATTCCTATTTTCAAAGGATTATTTTTTTCATACGATTTTCTCTTTGCATTCCAGTTTTCTAGTAATAGACATATAAATAGCGGAATATCATTTTTCTCTTTAAATATATTGCCAAAGTTCATCCTTAAATGGAACGATTCTTTTTTACTAGGTTAGTTTCGGATTCATCCATGCCACTTTTATAACCTATTAACATAATATGTACAAACTTTCGTTAACATGTCTTTTTCTTTTTGTTAAGAGGAGATTCCCTTTCGTGTTTCCATAAAAATAGCGAGCCATTTTGCTAAACTCGCCATTCAAATAGTAGTGTGATTTTACAAAAAAGCTTCACTTTTAATTGTGAAATAATCTTTTTCTAAGATTTTGTGCTTGGAATGTAATGAATTAACAAGATAAAAACCTGTATTATAGCCAATAAGGCGTGGATAGCGTCTATAACCGTACAATAAATCATCATGTTTCTCTTCTGTTTTTTTTACATGTAAATATTCCTTAAGCTCCGTCTCCCAAAATTGCTTTATTTCTTCTTCATTATATAAGTGACACCAAGTGGCATTATAAGCTTCTCCGCAGTTTTCTTTCACCGCAAGTTCTGCTAACCCTTCCATTATGATGGAATCTAATAAAGTATAATCTTCTATAGCTTTTTTTTGGTAATGAATTCGGCATACATGATGATATTCATGAATAAAAAGGGCTTCTAGCTCTTTTTCATTTTCTACATCACCAATAAATAAGAAAAGCTGATCAGGAAATGATACACCCGATTTATTTTCTTCTCCTCTCCATGAAGACTGAAAGGGAAATACATATATGGGTATATCTGGTCCCTTCCATTTTTTTTTATACTTTGAAAAAATCCGCTCTAATTTATTCCACGTATCTTGTTCCTTCATCTTCTCAAATGCTTGTCTCGAATGTCTTGATGGCTTATACATTCCAAATCTCATTAAATATCGATATATATTTTGAGGCTTATCTCCATCAAATGCTGATTGAAAATGTGCACATATTGTAGTTGGTTCATAAAAATTATCTTCTAACCATTTATTTGTTTTGATTACCCCCACCGCTATTTCCCCTCTTCACTCATTTTTTCCTATTCATTTAAACAGTATATGGATTTCAAAATTAGAGGTTCCATAGCTGGCAGTGTATGATACTATTTAACCTTGATAGCAGCCAGTCTTTTCAAAACTACCTATACAAAAAGGGATAGACAATAAAGAACTCCACTCCCAGTTCTTCTTGTCTATCCCTTTTCTCTGTAATCGAAATAAATTTATATATCTAGCTTTTATTTCTGTAAATCTTTCAATATTCTACTTCCACATCCACATCGGATGGAATGCTTCAATTTTTTTATTGGTTGTTTACATTCTAAACAAATATTTTCTTTTTTTCGTTCACGCATTTGAACACTGCTCACAGGTTCCATAAAATTGGAGGCTGTGGGAACTGATATGGAACTTAGATATGGATTTCGCAAATGCCTCTACCTCCCTTAAAGTAGGATACCAAATATCCACTATTTCTCCACAATTGCTACAGACAATATGATAATGATCCTCTTTCTTCCATTCATATTTACTTAATCCTTCTCCGAATTGTATCTCTTTTAATAACTGTAATTCCGTAAATAGATGGACATTATTATAAACAGTTGTAATACTTACCGAAGGCATATTCTCATTTAGGACATGGTAAATTTCATCTACTGTCCAATGCTTGTTGTCTTTAGAAAGTATGTTAATTAATTCTAGCCGTTGTGGTGTTAAACGTATATTTTTTTCTTTTAAGAGGTTTTTAGCTCTTTCTATACTAAGCATAGAATTCTTCCTTTCTACGTAATATGCTAGTTCACCTTCTTAAGAAAGCGTTTTCTTTCTAAGCTGATTCACTCCGAATTTTCTATGTTAAATAATAGAATTATAGTTTTAATTATATACACTTTATAATAATAGTCAATATTAATTTAAAATTATTATAAATAAAGAGTCGATGATTTATTTTTGTAATAAAAAAACTGCTAAGCCTCGATTTATAAATGAAGCTTAGCAGTTTTTTATTAAATGCTCTTTCAAACAAAAACCATTAATTATTGATATTTTTTAAACACAATTGTAGCGTTATGACCACCGAATCCTAGGGAATTACTCATTGCTACATTTACTTCTTGTTTTCTATGTGTGTTGATAACATAGTCTAGATCACAATCTGGATCTGCTGTTTCAAAATTAATCGTTGGTGGCACGATGCTATCTTTTATGGCTAATACGCTAAAAATAGCTTCTATTCCCCCTGCTGCACCTAGTAAGTGACCTGTCATTGATTTGGTTGAACTCATTGGTACTTTATAAGCATAGTCTCCAAATACTTCTTTGACAGCCATTGTTTCAAACTTATCATTATAAGCAGTACTTGTACCATGGGCATTAATATATGAAACATCTTCTGGAGTAAGTCCTGCATCATTGATTGCCATTTTCATTGCTCTTGCTCCACCTTCGCCTCCTGGTGCAGGGGAAGTAATATGATAAGCATCTCCAGTTGAACCATATCCAACTATTTCTGCATAGATTTTAGCTCCTCTTGCTAATGCATGCTCTAATTCTTCTAGAACAACAATTCCTGCTCCTTCTCCAATAACAAAGCCATCACGATTTGCATCAAATGGTCGGCTTGCTGTTTTCGGATCTGGGTTAAAGGATAAGGCCGTATTTGCACAGAAGCCTGCTACTGACATTTTAGTAATCGGCGCTTCAGCTCCACCAGTAATCATCGCATCTGCATCGCCACGCTGAATTACTTTAAAGGCATCTCCGATTGAGTTTGTTCCCGTTGCACAAGCAGTAACTGTACAAGAATTCACGCCTCTTGCTCCTAATGTAATAGATACCTGTCCTGATGCCATATCTGGAATTAACATTGGTACGAAGAAAGGACTTACTCGTTTATATCCTCTTTTTTGGAAAGTTTCATATTGATTTTCGAATGTCTCCATTCCGCCAATACCTGACCCAATCCAAACCCCAACACGCGGTGCATTTTCATCAGTGATTTGCAATTCAGCATCCTTTACAGCCATCAGGGAAGCTGCGACTGCATATTGTGTAAAGCGATCCATTTTTCTAGCATCTTTTTTATCCATAAAATCCTCTGGATTAAAGTCCTTCACTTCTGCTGCAACTTTAGCTGGATATTCATCTGCATTTATTCTAGTTAATGGGCCAATTCCAGAAACTCCCGCAACAATATTTTTCCAGGTAGTTATTGCATCATTACCAAGCGGTGTTACAGCACCAATACCAGTAACAACTACTCTTTTATTTGTACTCATGACTTTTTCTCCTTTTTTGTAATTATCATCAACTTAAAAAGTATATTCTATTTATATAGGAAGAAATTTATTATCTGCCCCAGCGCATTGCAATCGCGCCCCATGTCAAACCTCCACCAAAACCAACCATTACAAGTACATCATCATCTTTGATTTTACCAGCTTCTAGTTCCTCCACCAATGAAATCGGAATAGATGCTGCACTTGTATTTCCATATTTATGAACCGTTTTCGATAGTTTTTCTTCTGGTAAGTTTAATCTTTGTCTGGATGCTTCCATTATGCGAATATTAGCTTGGTGGGGAATAAGAAAGTCTACGTCTTCTTTAGATAATCCAGCTTTCACCAAAACATTCTCACTGCTTTCTCCCATTTGGCGAACAGCAAATTTAAAAACTTCTCTACCATTCATGTAAATATAGTCTTCCTCATCTAAATAAAGATGTTTTCCACCTGAACCATCTGCCCCTAGCTCAAAAGAAAGAATGCCTCTTCCTTCAGAAACCTTCCCTAATACAGCAGCTCCTGCACCATCACCAAAGAGAACAGCAGTATTGCGATCTTCCCAGTTCGTAATTTTAGAAAGCTTTTCTACCCCAACAACAAGTATATATTTATAAACACCTGTATCAATAAATTGTTGGGCAGTTATCATCCCATACATAAAACCTGCACATGCAGCACTTAAATCCATCGCTGCTGCTTTTTTAGCTCCTAGTTTTTCTTGAATCATACAGGCAACAGAAGGGAATGATTGATCTGGCGTAACAGTTGCCACCATAATCATATCAATATCTTCTGGGTGAATACCTGCATCATCAATTGCTTTCTTTGCTGCAGCTAATGCAATATCAGATGTATCTGTATTGTCGTCTGCAATTCTTCGTTCTTCTATCCCAGTTCTTGTTCTAATCCATTCATCATTCGTATCAACCATTTTTTCTAAATCAAAGTTTGTTAAAATTTTCTCTGGAAGTTCACGGCCAATACCAATTATTCCTGTTCCCAAAGCTTTCAGCTCCTTTATAGTCACCGGTTATCCGGTATATGTTTCGTTTATGACTGTTAATTAGTATAAACAGTCTTTTCATTAAATCCTATTAGAATGATTGCTTAAATGATGCCAGTCTGTTGAGTTTAAATCGGTGCCTTTGGTAATTCACAGACAAAGAAGCTTATACCGTTTTCTTCGTTTATTCTCACTGTTATTCCAAAGAAAACATTATTCATACAGTATTATATTATTATCAATTATTATGACTTGGTACTAATTTTATCAAATTCCTCTACCCTTTTGCAACATATTTTACTTTCTATTACATTGGTCTAAGCATTCCTTGATATTTATCATAGCATATTAAGAGCATCATTCCATAATCGTGAAATAGGAGGAAATAGTGTGGAGGATCTTAAAGAGGAATTCTATGATGAAAAAGATAATGAAAAAATAGAAGAGGAAGAGACAGCAATTGATCACTTTTCCATGTTTATGTTTGGTACAAACCGTCAATCTGTTAGAAAAAAGCAGCAGGTTGAACATTTCCAGCATAACGACAAACAACCATCCTACAGCAGAAGAGAGAAAGGGGATGATTGGATTCTTGGAAGAAGTGGCGGAAAAACACAGCAAGTAGAAGAAAAAGATGAAAATGTAAATATTGATGCGGTTGCAAATTTTTTAAATCAAATTGACTTGGAACTTCTGATAAAAAACGTTGATTTGTTAATGACATCAGCAAATGACTTAAAACCTATTTTTAAGAAAATTACCCCATTTATAAAAAAATGGATGGATTAACTTTGCAAAATATCATTACTTGTTAATCCATCCTCTTTTATGATTTTTAATTTTTACTAACGGATCAAATGATTCCACATAAGTGTAATTCATTTACGATACCATCCTCGTCGTTACTAGTTGTAACATAGCTGGCTGATTTTTTTACAATATCAAATGCGTTTCCCATTGCAACTGGATATTTAACGAGTTCAAACATTTCTAAATCATTTAATCCGTCTCCAAATGCATACGTATTCTCAACAGAACAATTTAAATGAGTTAACAAATACTTTATGCCTGTTGCCTTTGACCTTCCTTTGGGGTAGATATCACATCCATAAGGTGAATTTCTTATAAACTGAAAATGTGGGAACTTCTCCTGATAATAGACTTCTTCATCTGGTTCACAAAAAATTAACATTAAATGAATGGGTTCTTGATTGTACAAGCCTTCATTTATAGGAGGATATTTCCCACCTACTCTTTCATAATTCTTCCTAATTAAAGTAGCCCCCTCATTTGTAACGCAAATCTTTTCCGCATTATAGAACGCCATTTCATGCCTATTTTTCATTGCATCCAGATGAAGTTCTTTTACTACACTTACTTCTAATGGATTTTCATAAATCGTTGTTCCTTTATACACTACATACTGTCCATTCATAGCAACTACTGAATTAATACCTGTAGCTTCTAATATATATCCTATTTCCATTAATGTTCTACCTGTAGCTATAATAGGCTCAACACCGTTTTCCTTTAATTTTTTTATTGCCGCAATGGAACTATCTGACACAGTAAGCTTACTAGTCAGAAGTGTTCCATCTAAATCAAAAAATACAATTTTGTTCGTTTCCATATTTGTTTCGCTCCATTTATTTACTTAAGAAGGGGATTCCCAGCCTTTCCAAACGTATCCTCCCACTGACTCTGAAAGACTCTAACATCTCTAGTAGTTGCTGGAAAATCAATTAATTTTTCAATTATTTCAGGAGCTACAGTTATGGTATGAGCTCCAGTTAAACATGCTTCATAGCCCTGTTGAACGTTTTTAAAACTTGCCGCTAATACTTCGGTACTAATTTTATGTGTGGTAAACAGAGTAACTATTTCACTCACTACACGAATGCCATCTCCTAATAAATCATCAATCCGATTAACATAAGGAGCAACATACTTTGCTCCTGCTTTTGCCGCGATTAACGCTTGAAATGGAGTATATATGGTTGTGGCTAACGTTGGTATTTTTTTTGCAGTTAACGCTTTTATTGCTTTTATTCCTTCTTCCGTAACAGGAATTTTTATAATTATCTTCCCTGAAATCCTTGTTTGGAAATACTCAGCTTCCTTTACTATTTCACTTGCATTATCTGCAATAACTTGAATAAAAAGCTCTTTATCTTCTCCTAGAATTTTCCGAATATCTTGAAGAACTTGAATATAGGGCTTTTTTTCCTTTACGAGAATAGAAGGATTAGTAGTCACACCAGAAATAGGATAATATTCATTTATTCTTTCAATTTGCTCAAGATTTGCTGAATCAATATATAGTCTCACGGAAAGATTCTCCTCTTTTCTTTTTAAAAAAATTTGGCAAAAAATTAAAAATAGAAGATTCCCAATTCATTATCTACTTGCACCTTATTTTTACTTAACTCATTGCAATGATTATAATTTCTAATTGGAAATCTCCTATCGAATCTTTTTACTCGGAAACAATTCGTATTTTCGTACCAATTTCTAAAACTGGCATGTCTTTATCCTCTATATAAAGAGTACCAGGAAGTTCAGGAGTTGTAGCCCCATTAAAGCGTAATGTAATATGTCCCATAGATGTTAAATTTTGTTCTACAATCTCACCAACAGATGTTATTTCATATGATTCATTATTTATCATTACTTTTTGACCTGTTTTTATCTTATCCTTGACACCAACCACTTCAATTCCGTAGCAAAATTCTGCTAATTCTTTAGGTGCTCCTTCTCCAAAGAGAATGATCATCTTTTCTTCTAGAAAGCTTGTGGCTAATGGCCCTATACTATTAATTGTGTTTTCGTAAATTGTTTTCATCTTAACCGGCATATTGATATGCCATTCGCCTCCATTAGTTGTTTTATTATCCTCTTTCTTAATTACTATATAATCCAAAGCTTGCTAACCAAGCAACGAATACTCGTGGTACCCCTATTAAAAATCTTGAATATAATACGGACGGTACCCCTACTTCCACTGTTTCCGCTTCTGCCTCTGCTAGACCTAACCCGACAGGAATAAAATCTGCTGCACATTGTGTATTTATAGCAAAAACTGCAGGTAACGCTAAGTTCGGTGGAATATTACCCTTACCAATTTCAACACCTATTAAAGTTCCGATAATTTGGGCAATTACCGCCCCAGGTCCCAATAACGGTGATAGAAATGGTAAAGAGCATATTAAACCAATTAATAAGAGACCAATAATGTTTCCTGCTAATGGAGACATTAAATTAGCGAATACGTTTCCAATTCCGGAACCTTGAATGATACCAATTAATAATGATACAAATGCCATAAATGGAATAATTGTATTAATTAATGTTTGAACTGCTTCACGACCAGCTTGATAAAAAGTACTGATTACTTTCCCTGCTCCAAGCCCTATTTTTGTTAGAAGTCCTTGTTTATGATTTTCAGCCAAAGTTTGAGAGATTTTTTTGTCTGTACTATATTTATACTCTTTCTTAGGTATATTATCTTCTTTATCTACTGAACTCGCATTCTCCAAGACAGCTTCGTTTTCCATAAGTTCAATTTGATTTAATCCTACCGCAGACACATAAATGTCTTCTGTGATAAATTTTGCTAAAGGGCCGCTTTTTCCTGTAGGCATTATATTAATCGTTGGTATTCTTTTTTGTGGATAAATCCCACATCTTAATGTCCCACCACAATCTATAATTGCAATGGCAATTTGCTCATCAGGTACAGATGTTTTAAATCCATTTACCGGCTCCGCTCCAGTTAATTCCACAATTTTATCAACTATATCTGGTTTTGCTCCTCCACCAGTAATATACACAATTTTATTTCTTTGCTCCGTTGGAGTAACTATCAGCGGACCACCAAATCCACCATTTCCTTTTTTTATTTTTATCGTTCGATAATGTGCCATATCGGAATCCTCCATCTTAATGATTTAATTTCACTTCGGAATTTAATTTTATTCCTTGCTGTTTTTCTACCATTTTCGTTGTAAAATCCGTAATCCAACCTGCGAAGAAATTCATAACTAATCCCACTAGGAAGTACCTAGCCGCTAAATCAGCCGTGCTAAAGCCTAATTGTTCTATTCCTGCGGCAATTCCTAGGAAAATAAATAGCTCTCCTGGGTTAATATGAGGAAATAGCCCATTACTTGTGTGACAGAAATAAGATGCAGATGCATAATAACTAGGTTTATATTTCTCTGGTAAAAATCTTCCTAACGATAACCCCATTGGATTACCTAACATAAATGTCCCTAATAATGGTAAAACTAAATATCTTAATAAGGGATTTTTGGAAGAAGCCGACGCTAAACGATTAATACGATTTTCACCTATTAATTGAATGATAGTATTCATCGCTACCAGTAGTAATAACACTACTGGAACTATACCTGTCATCCAGGAAATGAACGTCTCTGCTCCTGTATCAAATAAATTTCTAAATCCTTCAGCAAACTTTATGATATAATCCATGAATTACACCTCTTCTTATTTTTTAAATGAAACGGCATTTTCTGCTCGTATCATCATTCTTTTAAAGAAACTATCTTTTTCTGGCACGACTCCACCATTCATAATTATCTTGTAATTATTTGAGGCATCTAAAATTGCATCTCTTAGTAATTTATTGCAATGCTTTAAATCTTCATCTTTTAAATTTCTAATATTCTTATCAAGAAAACCTGGCAAATCTCGAAATTTCGCCATTACGGTGACTCCTTGCATTTTTTTTGCGGCAAGGATTCTGCCATTATTATTGATTGCAAACAAAACAATGGTGCCTGCTTTAATCCGGCCAGGTTTCTTCCCAATCGCTACTTTTCCCATTCTTCTAAGTTCCGTATAGCCTTTAGTAAAATGTTTAATCTGTAAAAATCCCAATCCCATTTGAATAACAAATGCTCCTGCTATTAAAAGCATAATTATAATTAGTTCCATTCATTCACATCCTAAATATCCTTCTCTATTCCATCCTCGAGATAAAGACATAAATCTTCATATTTTTTAACTTGAATCAATTTATTCACCAATTTTGTATTAGAAGATATATTAATAATTTCATCATAAATTTCCACTAATAAACCAGCATCATATTCTGTATGTTCTGGTAAGGCTAACAAAAATACTAACTTTAACGCATGATTATCCTGCCAGACTGTTTCTGGAAAAATCCCTACCGCCAGCTCTATTTTGTCTGACTGATAATGGAGGGTATGTGAAAGTGCAATATATTTATCAAATATCATCGACCCTTTTTCTTCTCTTATTTGCAAGCGCTGTTTGAAGGCATCATCCACATAACCATTTAAAGTTAGCTGATCAACCATCCAATTTAGATTTTCTGAGTAACTTAACGATTTATCTAAAATAAAGAATTTTTGTTTATTTAGCAGTAGTTTAATAACAGAATGGAAACTTGTACTACTATTTTCTTTAATTTCAAATTTATCTAAGTAACTAATATGTTCGATTTGTTGCAGAACCTTTTTCTCATCAAAGATTTCACTAATGATAACTAACGGCGTTTGAATGGCATAGGGTATATTAACTGTCGAAAAGACAATATCATACTTATCTAATGTATTCTTACTTAATTCATTTTCAGAAAAGATATCTATTTTAGTATGGGGGTCGAGTATTTTTTTCAGCTGCATTGCTACAATTTTTGCTGTCCCTCTACCAGTTCCACATACAACTACTACCTGTTCTAATTTCTTAAGATTGTCCTTGTTATTCTCAATGAAAACACCAAAATATAATGCGATATATCCAAGTTCTTCTGCTGAAACTTTCATTCCATATTCTTTGAAAATACTTTCTCCAACTATTTCTGACATTTGATATGCCAAGGGGTACTTTCCTTTGATATCATCTAATAAAGGATTTTTCAATTGGATATTAAACATTAATCGATTTATCATAAAAGTAAGATGATATTGTAAATCCTTATAAAAATCTCCACTTTCTTTTACCTTATTTAAATTAAAGCCTAAATTAGTGATACTATTATCCAAAAGATTCGTGATTTCCTTTGTTACTATAACACCTTCAATGGAATGGCTATTAATTGGTGTCCTTCTCCCGACGATTGGCAATGCAATAAAAAGAATCTCACATCTAGGTAGGCTTATAGATAATTTCCTTTCAAGAACTTTGCTTATTTCTAAGGCTATATTGAAATCAGGTGAATTTACTATCTTATGGTAGTTATCATCCATTTCTTTTATGGGGTGACCTTTTAAAAAACGATCAAGCATAATAATAATAGAATGAAGCAATCTATCTTTCGTACTTATCTCAAAGTCATAATGATTGGCGACTTCTATAATTGCTTCTTTAATATCTTTATCCAATGAATCTTCGGTAAAAAGATATGGAAATAAATTATCCAATATAAAAAATCGCAAATCTATTTCTCTACCTTTTAAATACATCCCCTTGTTCTGTTTTCCTTTGATGGCAAGATTATACGTTTCGAGAGCCACTGATGCTTTTTTTAATTCATTCACTAATGTTGTTCTTCCTAAATTTAACTCAAAGGCCATTTCATCCATAGTTATTATTCCATCATCATTCAATAACATATCGATAACAGTTGCGATTCTTCTTTGAGGTGAATCAACCATTTGAGAGAGATTATTAAACTGCTCTATAACCCTATTAAGCTTTTCCTGATTGTGAATTTTCAAAAAAAAACCTTTCCCTCTTTCATTAATCAATTCAGCTATTCCTTCTAATTCTTTATTAAATTGCTTAATTACTAGCCGAACAGTTCTTGCACTTATCCCCATTTGCTGCGCAAGATAATCTAAAGGACAATACATTTTTTTAGCAGTTAATTCTATAATTTTCCCTATGCGACTACTGGAATTTAAATCAGTCATTTAATTACCACACCCTTATATCCTGTTGTTCATATATGAACTATGCTTATATTCAATTCACTAAATATATCATAAAGCATTGGTATATTAACTGATTTATTCATTAAATGGCTAGTTTATTAGCCACGTGATTTTCCACCTGATATATTAAAGGTCGTCCCTGTAATATAACTAGCTCTATCTGAAGCAAGATAGGACACTAAATCACCAACCTCTTTTAATTTACCCTCCCTGCCAATCGGAATTGATTTACTGTAATCAGTTGATAAATCGTCTACAGTAACACCTCGAGTATAAGCTAAAGCTTCATTGTAAGCACTCGTGCGCAAACCTGTTTTCTCTAATATTCCTGGAGCAATAGCAACTACGCGAATATTATATGCTCCTAACTCTTTTGCCCATGCGCGAGAAAATGAGATTAGCGCTCCTTTGGTAGCAGAATAACAACTCTGACCTGCCGATCCTTCTTGACCCGCTTCAGAAGCAACATTAATAATTACCCCTTTACCTTGCTTCAGCATTTCCTTCGCTGCCGCTTGTGCACAAAGATATGGACCTTTTTGATTAACCGCAACCATAAAGTCAAAATCTTTTTCATTTAATTCATATTGTGGTTTCTCTCCTTTTATATCAACTAGCAATCTTGGTAAGTTCACCCCAGCATTATTAACTAAAATATCAAGCTTTCCATATTGTTCAATAACTTTATTAATCATTCGATCAACACTTTCTTTATTGGTGACATCACATTTTATAAGAAAAGAACCATCTGCTTGCTGCCCCTCTTCTCCTACTAAATCAGAGATAATCACCTTCGCACCATTATTAACTAACTCTTTTGCAATAGCAAAACCAATCCCAGAAGATCCACCTGTTACAATGGCAACTTTCCCTTCCAGGTCTAACCATGAATTATTCATTTATATTTCCCTCCTCATTATTAAGCGTTTTCACCACTATGTTTTTAGTATAAAGCTCATTCTTTATTACATTAATACCTTTATTTGCACATAATTGTGCAGACTCCTGTATTAATTTAAAAATGCATGATTTCCTTCCATTTCAGCCAAAGCAGTGAGTATTTCTGGTCACTTTTTAAATTTTTTGGTTCAAAAAAAAAACAATTTTTCAAAAGATATCAAGCTTTCTTTTGAAAAATTGTTTTTGATTTTCTATTTTAATTTAAATTTCATTCGGCAATTTGCCTGTGTTCTTATAGCGTTCTAAGTCTTTCTCCAACCGTTCTATAAACTCTTTATCAACATTGGGACTATATTTCCCTAGAAAAATGGTATCGTCTCTAATTCCACATGCACGATTTCCAGACTTTAGTTTCCCCTCATTAAATGCTTGAGCGATTTGCCCATACAGCTTGGGTATATCTTGAATGGTGCTTGTTAAGACCGCATATTTTCCTATAGAAGACTGATCTGAAATATATCCAATCGCGTATAAACCATTTTCTTTCATTCTTTCAATGATCCCCACATGAAAACCATCACCGACTGGATAAACCACGTCTACATTTTGACTGATCTCCTTATCTAACAGACTCATCGCTTTTTCACGGTTATCCCAATCATTAACGAATTCTTTCAAGACCTTTACATCCTTATTGATGTAGTGGACCCCTGCTTCAAAACCATTGGCCTCCTCTTGCCAATCGTATGCACCAATAACGCCTACCATATTTGTTCTTGTCATATGACCGGCAACCATCCCGCTAAAAAAACCCATCGGATAATTCTCTAGTTTAATATTACTTGTATTCGATTGTGTTGCAGGTTCTCTTCCATTTAAACTAACAAAATGGATGGAGGGAAATTTTTGAGAAAGAATGTTAAAATACTGCACAAAGTTTCCGCCGTGGCCAAAAATTAAATTAACCCCTTTTCCCTGTAATTCCTTCACTGCTCTTTCTGCAATTGTGTAAGAATCAATAGACTCTTTATAAAACACATCTACCCCAAGTTTCGTATGTATATTTAATAATCCTTTATATCCTTGCGTCCCCCATGCCTGATCATTTACTGTTCCAACTACAAGAAGACCAACTTTTTCTAATTTTCCTTGTTTCCCCAGTGAATTATGAAAGAATAGAAAAAGGAAAAGAACACACGCCATTAGAGGAAGGATAAAAAAAATCTTTCCCCTAATTATTGATTTACGAATGTTCATCCATGCACTTTTCATTGTATTTACTCCTATAATACTACTAAATTCTATTAAATACGTAATGCTTCTTTTGCTTTTCTATGTTATCCTCTATTGTCCCTTTGTTTTCAATGATTACTTCTTGTAAATTTCGAGATAATTGCAGAACCCTTTTTGTTTTTGGTATATCCCATTGTAATTGTTCTAAGCATCTTTGCCAATGGTTTATTTCCTTACTCTTTAATAGAATATCATTATTTTGTCCTTTCGTTGTCATTTTTACTACTTCCCTTACCGCATCTTCAATAAAAATTGCATCCATTGTATACTCGCGGACATTTAACTGAATATCGTTCTTCTCTTTTCCCTCTACAATCTGTTGAAATAAAAAATCACTTGGCTGCCATGGACCATAAAGTGTTGGTAAATGGATTACTTGTATATCATGGTCAACTAAATTATCTTTTAAAAAGGTTGTAAAATCTCTTTCTGCCTCTCTAGAAGTAATATTCACTAAAAATGTCAACTTTTTACCGCAGCTCGTTTCTTTGTCTCGAAAATTTGAAAACAGATTTTGGATCTTTTCGTATATTGATATTTGTTTTATTGTATAGAGGTCAAAGTATATATGTTGTACATTTGGATCTTGGAGAATAAAAGGGAGCTTATCCAAGCTTTTCTCACTAAAATTCGCATTGCGCCCAATTTCCATTCTCTTATCTTCTAAATCTTCTATCGAAATTTCCGGATAGGAGATGCCGATTATTTCCTCTCCTTCTTCTAGTAAGGTGGAGCATATATGAAAGCCCACAAACTGATAAACGCCAAATATTACAGCTTTCTTCATGAAGAAGCCTCCCCTTAAAATTACTTAATGTATCATATGCAGTAAAAAAGACAATTATTTCATCTGCTTAATAAAAGCTTTCTTCAGAAGCCATTTTCATATGAAAAGTTCAAAAAAGATGGTGTTCTAATATAGCCTTTGCTACTTGAACACCATCTTTTCTTTCAAAGTGTCTTCTCATATTTCTTAAAAAACGTTGCAATTTGTTTCGGAATGGCACTCCTTTTCTCTGGTAATACATAGGATACAAAAATAGGCAGGTCTTTTTCTTCCCAAATTACAGAAGCTTTTTTTAATCCATTTGATTGGTAATAAGATCTACCATTATGCAAAATATGAATTATTTTAGTTGGGATTTCAGCCTCATCTAACTGATACTCCTTTTTATCCTTTACTACTTCGAATAACTCCTGCTTATTGGTATTGAAAGCGATACTTATCTCATTCGTTAACTTTTTTATAAAAAACTTATGCTCTTTCTCTCTATCTAAATGTTCTTTTAAAGATAAAATTGGGTTTAGCAAAACAACAGATCGAATATTGTCTTTCATCTCCATCATTAATTGGATCGCTGTCAGTGCCCCCATTCCTTCAGCAATTATATGAATTCTCTGGTTTAATATTTCTGTTCGAATAATATGTTCATATAATCTTTTCGCCAATTGCAAAGCTTTTTCGCTGCCCCAGTTCTTTCCATATAGATTGGAATAAAATATCGTATATCCATTATCCCGTAACGATTCAATTAAATTCCGCTTTCCTTCATTTTGGTTCCAAAAACTATTACTGTCGGTTACATAATTTCTTTCGTCTCCAATTATTAAGATACCGAAACCATTAGGTCGATGAGGATAATGTATCATGTTCCATTCGGTATCTAACAGGAAGTTCCGGTTCTCCATCTTAAAAACTCCTTTTTAGCATTTTCCTTCTAATAATGTATGTCTCTTTTATTAAAACGTAAGGGAGTTTGCCTATATTTCAAGAAGAAATGCGGAGTCATCTCAGAAAATAATCAGATTTTTTATCTATTTCTGTTAAAGGAATGACATATTAACATAATCGGAAATACTATTTATAATGGAAAAAGTGAAGAATTTAAGAAAGCTCTATCATTCACATTTATTATTTAGCTTCGATGTGGTAAGATGGTTATGATAAGCAAGCTATAAAGAGGTGATTTCGGTTGCGTTACATAATGACAATTTTTTGGACATTTTTACTTGCTCAAATGTTAGTTTATGTTGTTGGTTCAATGAATGGGGTTCCTTTTAATTTTTCAATGGGGCTAATTCTGACAGCTGTCTTTTCCGTACTAGTTTTCATTTTATCAGCAATTATTCCAGATGAACCTGCTCATGAAAAAGGTTCTCATTAAAAATCTGTATATCGTAAGATTGGGTGATTAAATATATGCACTAATAGGGGAATTCTATTCGTGTATTTTGTTTAATCACCTTTTTATTGCAGCCATAAAAAAATGCCTGAATACAAATATTTACTAATTTGTCCAATTGTATTCAGGCTGTTACAAACACTTAATAGTCGAAAATTACAAAGTATGTTTTAAAATTATTTGTTCCTCTTCTTCATCAATTAAAACATGATCACTTTCTTTTACTTTACCAGCAATTATATCTTTTGCCAGCAGTGTTTCAATTGTTTTCTGTAAATATCTACGAAGTGGTCTTGCTCCAAATTTTGGATCAAACCCATTTCTTGCAACAAATTCTTTCGCCTTTTCCGTCATATCAATAGTGATATGCTGATCTGTAAGGCGTGCTTGTAATTGAACAACTAGCTTGGATACTATATCTTTAATATTTCCGAGTGATAAAGGTTTGAATAAAATAACTTCATCAATTCTGTTTAAAAATTCTGGTCTAAAATGTCCATTTAATTGATTCATAACGCCTTCTCTTATTACTTCGGGTATTTCCTCTGCTTCTCCCGTTTCTAATAAAAGATGGGAACCAATATTGGATGTCATGATGATGACTGTATTTTTAAAGTCCACTGTTCGTCCTCTCGAATCTGTAATCCTGCCATCATCAAGAACTTGAAGCAGAATATTGAATACTTCTGGATGAGCTTTCTCTACTTCATCTAATAGGACAACAGAATATGGTTTTCTTCTGATTGCTTCTGTTAATTGTCCCCCTTCTTCATAGCCTATATATCCTGGAGGAGCACCGATTAAACGAGACACAGCATGTTTTTCCATATACTCGGACATATCGATACGAATCATTTGCTCTTCACTATCAAAAAGCGTTGCCGCTAAGGTTTTGGCAAGTTCCGTTTTCCCAACACCTGTAGGTCCTAAAAATAAGAAGGAGCCAATTGGTCTGTTTGGATCTTTTATTCCTGCTCTCGCTCTTAATACTGCATCACTGACTAACTGCACTGCCTCTGCTTGGCCAACCACTCTTTCTTGCAGAATTGCTTCTAAGCGTAATAATTTTTCTCTCTCTTTCTCCACTAGCTTGGATACAGGAATCCCAGTCCACCTTGCAACAATATTGGCAATTTCCTCTTCTGTCACTTCTTCTCGAAGGAGACGGTTCTCTTGTCCTTGTTTTGTCTTTTCTTCCATCTCCTTAATTTCTTTTTCTAATTTTGGAATGCTGCCATGTCTTAGCTCAGCTGCTTTATTTAAATCATAATTATTTTCTGCATCCTCTAACTCTCTCTTTTTTCGTTCAAGCTGTTCTTTTTTCTCATGGATGGATTGTAAAGCATCCTTTTCCTGCTGCCATTTTGCTTTTAAGACATTAGAACGTTCTCTGAGATTAGCTAATTCCTTTGCAATAACCGCAAGTCTCGCTTTACTTTGCTCATCCTCTTCTCCATGCAATGCCGCTTCCTCAATTTCAAGCTGCATAATTTTTCTTGTTAGTTCATCTATTTCAATTGGCATCGAATCGATTTCTGTACGAATCATCGCGCAAGCTTCGTCTATTAAATCGATAGCTTTATCCGGCAAGAAGCGTTCTGTTATATACCTGTCCGATAAAGTTGCAGCTGCAATAATAGAACGATCTTGAATATTTACACCATGATGAATTTCAAATCTTTCTTTGAGTCCTCTTAGTATAGCAATCGTATCTTCCACTGTCGGCTCCGAGACTAAAACCTGCTGAAAGCGGCGTTCAAGTGCAGGATCTTTTTCAATATATTGACGATGTTCATCTAATGTTGTGGCACCAATACAGTGAAGCTCTCCTCTTGCCAGCATCGGTTTAAGCATATTTCCTGCATCCATTGCACCATCTGTTTTTCCTGCCCCGACAATTGTATGCAATTCATCAATAAATAAGATGATTCTGCCATCACTATTTTTCACTTCTTGTAAAACAGCTTTTAAACGTTCTTCAAATTCGCCTCTAAATTTAGCTCCTGCTACTAATGCCCCCATATCTAAAGAAAAAATAGTTTTATCTTTTAGGCCTTCTGGGACATCTTTTCGAACGATCCTTTGTGCTAAACCTTCTACAATAGCCGTTTTTCCCACTCCCGGTTCCCCAATTAAAACAGGATTATTTTTGGTCTTTCTTGATAGTATACGGATTACATTACGAATTTCATTATCACGACCAATCACTGGGTCAAGCTTGCCCAACTTTACTTCTTCTACTAAGTCTCGTCCATATTTACTAAGTACTTCATATGTCGCTTCGGGATTTTTGCTTGTCACTCTCTGTGTCCCCCTTATCTCTTTTATTACTTTCTTTATTTCCGCTAATGAAATATCTTCCTCTTTCAATATTCTTCCTATTGCAGAGGATTCTACTTTATAGGCTGACAGTATAAGATGCTCTACAGATAAGTATTCATCTTCCCATTCCCGCATCTCTTCTTCTGCTTTCATTAAAAGCTGCTGCAAACCAGCAGTTATATATACCGTACCTTGTTGAGAACCACTAAATGATACTTGTGGCTTTTTCTTTAATTCTTCCGCTAATTTATCGCTCACTCTATTTGGATCTTTTTGTAACTTGTTTAAAATGGCCGTCATTAAATTATCCTGTTGATGAAGAATTGCCATAAATAAATGAATATCATCTATTTCTTGATGACTTTCTTTTCTTGCAAGGGATTGTGCTTCAGTTATGGCTAGTTGGACTCTTTCTGTCATCTGCTCTACGTTCATTTTACAAGACTCCTTTTTTTGACCTTTTTTGACCTTTGTTTTTATTATAGTATAATTTATCCATATGTAAAGGGATCTCTCTTGGACAAAGAGTATATTCAAAACAATGATCTCAAGGAGATAATCATCATGAAGCAGACTCTTTAGAGAAATCCCTTTTTAAATCATTATACGAGTATGGGTATCATCGTATAATATTGGGGTTAACTTATTATGGTTTTCTTTGATATGTCCATAATCGATTATGATTCGATGTTTCTGGAAAGCGGTCTCCAGCTTTCAGTTTTAGCATTTGAGGATTATTTACGTTACTTCCGGTTTCACCAATTTCTATATACAATCCATTGTTTGGTGCCTTTTGCCCTGGACGAAACTGTCTATTTTGACCCAAAATAAACTCCTCCTTTATCCATTACCAATTCAAAAGCTAAGTAAACACGAAGCAAATATGTGTTACTTAACTGCTTATTAGTATTACCTTTTTTCAAAGTGAACATTACGGAAAATAATGACTGGCTTTTTATTGGAATAAATACATTTTCATTCGAGCATGCTATAAGTCCATATCTATTTTAAAAAAATAACCTAAAAAGACTGTTAACACACAATATATCTGTTAACAGTCTTCATACAAATTATTTTAAAATTTCCACCAATAATGCTTTTTGGGCATGTAATCTATTGCCGGCCTGCTGAAAGACGTAGGAATGACTTCCATCGATAATTTCTGATGTTACTTCTTCTTCACGATGGGCTGGTAAACAGTGTAAAAAAATATAATCCGATTTTGCATGGTTCACTAATTCTGCATTAATTTGAAAGCCTTGGAAATCTTTTAAACGCTGCTCATTCTCCGCTTCTTGCCCCATACTGGTCCATACATCTGAATAGATGGCATCGGCATCCCGAACAGCTTCTATAGGATTATGAGTAAGGACAATTTTACTGCCACTTATTTTTGCAAAAGAATAGGCTAGTTCCGCCACTTTTTTATCGACTTCATAATTTGGTGGTGTCGCAATGGAAATATCTGCCCCTACTTTCGAGCAAGCGATAAGTAAAGAATGAGCCACATTATTTCCATCACCAATATACGCAAGCTTTAGACCTTCCAAACTCCCTTTTACTTCCAATAAAGTAAGTAAATCTGCTAATGCTTGACATGGATGATATAAGTCCGTTAATCCATTAATAATAGGAATGGTTGCATGCTCTGCTAATTCTTCGACAATATCGTGAGAAAAAGTACGAATCATAATGGCATCTACATATTGGGATAACACTTTTGCGGTGTCTGAAATAGTCTCCCCTCTGCCAATTTGCAGATCTCGACTATTTAAATATAGAGCATGCCCTCCCAGCTGAAGCATCCCAGCTTCAAAGGAGACTCTTGTTCGCGTTGATGATTTCTCAAAAATCATTCCTAATGTTTTTCCTTTTAGAGGGGCAATTATTTCTCCCTTTAAGTGGGATTCTTTTATTGCCTTCGCCTTATCTAATAATTCAAGGATTGTTTCTTTTGAATAGTCAGCCAATGTTAATAAATCTTTTCCCTTTAAATCTAGATTAGATGTAATCATCATACTGTACTCACTCCTTTTCTTATATTTGTATGCCATTCCTGAATCGAATGAACGGTTATGTCTTTTCCTTTAAAAGAGGAAATAAATGCTTCGAGACTTTCTTTTTGCGTGAAGGTAATAATACGATTTCTCGTTGCTAATTCGCGAGATTGTCGATCTTCTTGTAAGTTTGTTGGATTATAAAAGGCAACCGTACTCTTATCTGCTAGTAACGATTCTACTGATTGGTTATCAGCGATTTCAACTGATAATTGGACTTGGTCTGCTTTATCATAAAGATCTGCTAGATCTTCTGTTGTTTTTAAAACAATTTTCATCTCCTGCTTTGGCAGTTTCTTTAAAGTAGGGTGAAATACTTTTTTCAACGCATCTTCTAGCGTTTCTGCAAGTGCAATTCCTTCTCCTGTAGAACGCATTTCTGGTCCCAATTTAGAATCTAGCCCTTTTAAAGCATAATTGGAATAAACAGGATACTTAATACAAGTAAATTCTATATCATCCGAATATGTTTTTTCTTTTTCGGTCAATGTATATGTCCCAAGCAATATTTTTGTCGCAATTTGTACTAATGGTACACCAGTTACTTTGCTTACAATCGGTACTGTTCGACTAGCGCGAGGATTTACTT
Source organism: Niallia circulans NBRC 13626 (assembly GCF_001591585.1). Classification (GTDB taxonomy): domain Bacteria; phylum Bacillota; class Bacilli; order Bacillales; family Cytobacillaceae; genus Niallia; species Niallia circulans. Next base: position 129,686 of record NZ_BCVE01000004.1, read on the forward strand.
CCAATACATATACCTCTTCCTTATTGATGATATACTGGATGTTCATTAGTCCTTTATAGCCTGTATGCTGAACAATCTTTTTAGCGTAAGTGATCATTTTTTCTTTTACGCTTACTGATAAATTTTTAGCAGGCAATATAGATAGACTATCTCCTGAATGTACTCCCGTTTTCTCGATGTGTTCCATAATCGTTGGAACACAAATATCGACTCCATCTGTTGCTAAGTCCAGCTCTGCTTCTGAAGCTTCCATAAACTGATCAACAAGGACAGGGTAAGGTACCTCTGTTTGTAAATAGGATTGTAATTCTGCTTCATTATTTATCCGTTCCATTCCCTTACCGCCAATCACATAAGATGGACGGATAAGAACTGGATAGCCTATCTTCTGGACTGAAGCAATAATCTGCTGCTCATTTTCTGCGATATCTCCTTGGATATGAGGAATATCTTCTTCTTCCAATAGCTTATAAAATAAATCTCTATCTTCTAAAACATCGATTGTGTCACTGTTTGTTCCAAGAATATGGACACCATAGGATTCCAGTTCTTTTGCTACATTAAGAGCAGTTTGACCCCCTAATTGGACAATGACATCTTCTATCCCTTCTGATTCGATAACATTCATAATATCTTCCACGCTTAATGGTTCAAAATATAGACGATCTGCCGTGGCAAAATCTGTACTCACGGTCTCTGGATTATTATTAATAATGATTGTTTCCAGACCTTCATCTTTTAAGGCAAATACGCCATGAACCGAGCAATAGTCGAACTCTATCCCTTGACCAATTCTGATGGGACCACTGCCGATAACAAGTACTTTTCGTTTAGTACTTTTATTTTGCTCATTTTCACCATAATAGCTGGAATAGTAGTAATTAGTTTTTGCTTCAAATTCTGCTGCACAAGTATCAACCATTTTATAAATAGGCATCACTTGTAATTGTTTGCGTTTTTCTCTTACCTCTTTTTCAAAGCAATTCCACGCATTTGCTAAGAAAGCATCACTAAACCCCTTTTCTTTCCATTTCAGTAAACTCTCTTTTGTTACTGTTTGGAGGGAAGTATGGAATATTTCTTTCTCCATCTCAATCAATCTTTTAAATCGATGAAGGAAGAATAAATCGATTTTTGTTAAATCATGTATTTTAGCAAGTGGCTCCTCTTTCCTAATTAGTTCTAAAATAATAAAAAATCTTTCATCCGTTTGTTCCAGCATTTTCTCGTATAACACTTCCACTGGCATATGCTTTAATTCTGGAAGGGTTAAATCATTTCCCTTTATCTCAAGAGAATGGATTGCTTTTAGCAAGGCCCGCTCCATATTGCGGTCTATTCCCATTACTTCTCCTGTCGCCTTCATTTGCGTGCCGAGTTTTCTTGATACAGTAGGAAATTTATCAAATGGCCACTTTGGTATTTTTACTACGACATAATCTAATGCCGGTTCAAAGCTTGCAAATGTATCTCCTGTTACTGGATTTATTAGCTCATTGAGACAATAACCAACTGCCAATTTTGCAGCCATTCTAGCAATCGGATACCCAGTAGCTTTTGATGCAAGGGCGGATGATCTACTCACCCTTGGATTTACTTCAATTAAATAATATTTCTTACTGTTCGGATCTAGTGCAAATTGGATATTGCATCCACCTATAATTCCTAGGGCAGAAATGATTTTAATAGAAGCAGAACGAAGCATTTGATATTCTACATCTGTTAATGTTTGGGACGGAGCAATAACAATACTATCGCCCGTGTGAATTCCGACTGGATCGATGTTTTCCATATTGCAAATGGTAATACATGTATTCATACTATCACGCATTACCTCATATTCTACTTCCTTAAAGCCAGCAATACTTCTTTCCACTAAGCATTGACCAATGGCACTTTCCTTCAAACCGCCAGATACTAGACTAATGAATTCTTCCATATCCCCAGCGATACCACCGCCTGTTCCACCTAAGGTATAGGCAGGACGAACAATGATAGGAAAGCCAATTTCATTTGCAAAGTCTATCGCTTCTTCGACTTTATGCACAATTTTACTTTCTGGTACTGGTTCATTTAATTGATACATTAATTCTCTAAATGCTTCTCTATCTTCTCCCTTTTTGATTGATTCAATAGAGCTTCCCAGCAATTTTACTTGATACTTTTCTAAGATGCCTTGTTCACTCAATTGAAATGCCAGATTTAATCCCGTTTGCCCTCCTAAAGTAGCAAGAATTCCATCAGGCTTTTCTTTTTGAATAATCTTTTCTAAAACATCTACTGTCAATGGTTCAAAATAAATCGAATCAGCAAAAGTTTCATCTGTCATTATCGTTGCCGGATTATTATTTACAAGGATGACTTTATATCCTTCTTCTTTCAAAGCCATGCATGCTTGTGTGCCAGCATAATCAAATTCAGCTGCCTGACCAATTACAATTGGTCCTGAGCCTATTACAAGTATGGTTTTTATCGTCGTGTCTTTAGGCATATGCAAAAACTCTCCCATTATTTGCTTTAACATTTTCTATAAATTCATCAAATATATAACATCCTTCTGAAGGACCTGGATTTGCCTCTGGATGAAACTGTACCGTCTGCAGTGGATAAATGCTGTGAGACAGCCCTTCTACTGATCCATCGTGAAGATTATAAAATCTTGCTTCACAACCTGTAGCAGATAGACTTTCTTCTTTTACTACATAGCTATGATTTTGAGAGGACATAATCACTTTCTTTTTCTTCCGATCCATTACAGGATGATTGGCTCCTCTATGTCCAAATGATAGTTTGGTAGTTTCTGCCCCTAAAGCTAATGCTGCAAGCTGATGTCCTAAACAAATACCAAGAGTTGGGTAATGCTTAATCACTGCTTTAATCGTTGGTAAAATACTGATTAACTCCTTTGGATTCCCAGGTCCATTTGATAAGAGAATGCCGTCAGGCTGCAGTGATTTAATACTAGTAAATGGTGTATTATAGGGAACGACCGTTACTTGACACTCACGCTCTAATAATGCTGTTAACATACTTTCCTTTTTTCCAAAATCAACAAGGACAATATGATATTCACCCTGCCCATACGTTTGAAAGTTCATTTCCGAAACCTTTGCTACTTTAACATCCTCCTTTAAAGCAAATGTTGGTACAGAAACTTCTTTCTCTTCTGTTATAATGGCTGGCATAGAACCAGATTTTCTTATATTTTTTACAATAGAACGGGTATCAACATGTGCTAGCATTGGGATATTCCATTTATTTAAATATTGCTGTAAGGAATATTCAGCTTGATAATGAAATGCGTCACTATTCGATTCATATACAATAACACCTGCTACATGCGGCTTTTTACTTTCAAAATCTTCTTTGTTTATGCCATAGTTTCCAATTAACGGGTACGTAAAAACAATAATTTGGTCTTTATAGGAAGGATCTGTTAGTACTTCCTGATATCCTGTCATTCCAGTGAAAAATACGATTTCTCCCTTTATCTCTTTGGCATCGCTATTTGTAACGAAATCGCCTTTATATTTCACACCATTGCTTAAGTGAAGATAACCTTCCATTTGTTAACACCTCTATAATGAATGTATAGTTACTCTTTATTTCTTATAATTATACATTATCATGCAAAAAAATACACATTAGATTGTTACTTTTGCATGAATATTTAAACTTTTTTGCATTATTTCCATTCCCTTAATAAAATCTTCCGGTGAAGTATTAAGACTTGGCAATAAACGTATAACCTTTTCCCCAGCATTTAAAACGATTAAGCCTTCTTTTCTTAATTCTCCTAATATAGAAGCAACGGGTATATCCAATTCAATTCCAATCATCAATCCTAAACCTCGAATGTCCTTTACATGTTGATTTCCGGCTAATTTTTCTTTTAAAAGGCTAAATACCCATTCACTTTTTTTCTCGACTGCTTCTAAGAAAGCTGGTTCAAAGATTATTTCCATTGTTTTAATAGCTGCTGCCATCGCTAAAGGATTTCCTCCAAATGTGGTACCATGGCTGCCTGGACCAAAGAATTCCTTTAGCTTTCCATCTGCCACAATAGCTCCTGTTGGAATTCCATTTGCCATTCCTTTTGCCACACTAATAATATCTGGTTTAATACCAAAGTGTTGAAAGGCAAATGCTTTTCCTGTTCTGCCCATTCCTGTTTGAATTTCATCAATTAGCAGCAAGACACCCTTTTCTTTGCAAAGTGCTTCAACACCTTGTAAAAATTCTTGAGAAGCTACATATATACCGCCTTCTCCTTGCACTACTTCAAGCATCACGGCAGCTACGTCTTCTGTTAATTGTTCTTTTAATGCATTTAAATCGTTAAATGGAACATACTCAAATGTCTCCAGCATCGGCCCATAGCCTTGCTTTATTTTATCCTGTCCAGTTGCTGACATTGTTGCAAAGGTTCTTCCATGAAAGGATTGCTTGAAAGTAAGAATTTTTGTTTTTCCCGTTGCTTTTCTTGCCAGTTTAATGGCTGCCTCATTTGCCTCTGCCCCACTATTCGCAAAGAAAACAAGATCCAATCCAGATGCATTCGTTAATATTTCTGCTGCCTTTTCCTGCACAGCTAATGGAAAAAGATTGGAAACATGCCAAAATTTATTTAATTGATGCTCAACAGCAGCTTTTACTTCTGGATGGCAATGTCCTAAATTGCATACCCCTATTCCTGAAGTAAAATCTAAATAAACGCCACCATTCTTACTATACAAATAACTCCCCTGCGCAGATTCTGGCTCTATTTCCCACTTTGAGTAGGTTGGGAATAAATGACTCATTCTACAATCCCTTCTTTCACAACAATTTTTGTTCCGATTAATTCTTCGCCATCAAAAAACTGTTTTTTTCCTGATATAATCATAACACTATTTAATCCACTCTCCAGTGCTGCGATAGCAGAGGTAACCTTCGGAATCATGCCCCCATTAATCTGTCCAGTGTTGATGTAATGAGTGATTTCCTCTTGTGCCATTCTTGCTTGAAGTTCTCCATCTATTAAAATTCCTGCTACATCTGTTACAAAAAGGCATTGTTCGGCATGTAAATACTTCGCAACTGCTGATGCTACATAATCTGCATTAATATTTAATTTTCTTCCGTCTTCTGTAATCCCTAATGGTGTTAGGACGGGAATCAAATTTTCCTCTAAAAGGGAGGAAATCAACCTGATATTAACTTCGGATACCTCCCCGACGAGTCCAAGCTTTTCTTCATCAATAAGAGAAGCTTTTATGCAATTATTATCTGTTCCATTAAGGCCAATCCCATTCAAGTCATGTTCTCTTAATAACTGAACAAGCTTACGGTTTGTTTTGCCTGACAGGACCATCTCGACTATTTCTAACGCCTCTTTCGTCGTTTTACGGAGTCCATTATGAAAGGCAGCTTTCACTTGAAAATAATCAAGCATTTCATTGATATCGGGACCGCCTCCATGGACGAAAACTAGTTGATAGCCTTTATTCTTTAACCTTTTTAAACTAGTAAAAAATTCTGAAGTTAGTTGATCGATTACACTTCCGCCACATTTTATAACAATGGTTTTCACTAGGTATCACCTCAAGTTCTGTAGCTGGCATTTATCTTGACATAATCATAAGATAAATCGCAGCCCCAGGCTTTTCCTTCGCCTTTGCCATTATGCAAATCTACAAATATCTGAATAAAATCTTGGTTTAAATACTCGATTGCCGTTTGTTCTGAAAACGACTGTGGTTCACTTTCCTTAAGCATAAGGATATCGCCAATCGCTATGTCTACTCTTGATGGATTAACGGCTGTTTTTGTTTGACCGATAGCGGTGATAATTCTTCCCCAGTTAGCATCTGATCCATAAATTGCAGTTTTCACTAAATTAGATCCTACTATTTGTTTAGCAATAACGCGTGCTTCTTCGTCATTATTGCTTCCTGAAACCTTTACTTCAATTAGCTTTGTTGCCCCTTCACCATCTTTAGCAATCTGTTTAGCCAGACTCTCACATGTTGTAGATAAAAGCTCCAAAAAGACCGGATAATCAGGATGTTCTTCGGTAAGAGGTTCGTTTTTTGCCATGCCATTTGCCAGTACAAGGACTGTATCATTTGTAGAAGTATCTCCGTCTACTGTAATTTGATTAAAGGTAGTAGGAATCACCTTACTTAACGCAGCTTGAAGAACTTCCGATGGGATGGCTGCATCTGTCGTAATAAATCCAAGCATTGTTGCCATATTAGGATGAATCATACCAGATCCCTTTGCTGTTCCTCCCATCGTAACAGTTACCCCCGCAATAGTTGCAGAAAAGCAGCATTTTTTCATTACTGTATCAGTTGTCAAAATGGCTTCTTGAAATGCTTCTGCATTTTGTGGAGTGGAATGAAAGATTAATTGATTAATTCCTTCTTTTATTTTATCCATTTGCAGATATTCACCAATTACACCTGTTGAAGAAACTGCCACATATTCTTCCTTTATTTGAAGATAAGTTGCCATAATTTTTCTCATTTCGTAGGCATCCTTTAAGCCTTTTTCTCCTGTACAGGCATTTGCACAAGCACTATTTACGACAATTGCTTGAATTCGTTTTTCTTTGGCAATAGATTCCTGCGTTACTTTTAATGGTGCAGCTTGAAAGTGACTTGCTGTGTATACAGCGGCACAATTTGCTGGAACGGCACTTACTATTGCGCCAATATCTTTCTTGTTGTACCGTAGTCCAGCATGAACACCTGCAGCTTTATAGCCAATTGGTGTTACTATACTCCCATCCTTTATTTCTTCTATATGGGATTGAATATTATTCATAATCTGCACGTCGGCTCCTCCTTATGGGTAAAGCGGCAGAAACTGCAAACCAGCTGTTTCCTCATAGCCATTCATAATATTTGCGTTTTGAACGGCCTGACCCGCAGCCCCTTTCATTAAATTATCAATAACCGATACAATCGTTATCCTGCCAGTACGTTCATCCACATTTATTCCAATATCACAAAAATTAGAGCCTGTAACTTCTTTTATCGAAGGATAGGTATGAAGTGGTCTCACTCGTACAAAAGGACTGTTTGTATAAATTTCTGTATATAAACCATGGATTTGCTCATTTGTGACACTTTTACTTAAAGTAGCATATATAGTTGCCATTATTCCTCTGCTTGCCGGCAAAAGATGGGTAGAAAAAGTAATAGCTTTCGACTCAGAATTCCAATCAGCTAACTGCTGCTCTATTTCTGGAATATGCTGATGTTCATTCACTTTATAAATTTTTAAATTTTCGCTCATCTCAGCATACATATTAGCCCTTGAAGGACTCCTTCCCGCTCCAGAAATACCAGATTTAGCATCCACTATAATACTATTTGGCAATATCATGTTTTCTTTTACTAGGGGTGCTAATCCTAAGAGCGTAGCAGTCGGATAACATCCCGGATTAGATATTCTCGTACTGGAAGCAATGTTTTCTTTATTCCATTCAGAAAGCCCATAAACAAAGCTATTAATAAGGTCTGTGGAAACAGGCTCCTTTTTATACCATTTCTGATAATCGTCTGTATTCCTTAAGCGAAGATCTCCAGATAAATCAACCATTTGAATCTCTTTATCTGCGAATTCTTGAACCAGCTTTCCAGATACACCTGTAGGAGTAGCAAAAAAAACAATATCGCATTCTTTTGCTATTTTTTCTGGATTAATTGGTTCTAGTTTGTTTTCCATTATATTAAATAAATGAGGATATTCATTCCATACTGGGACTTCATCTCTTGTTGTATGTACAGACTTAATTGTGAATGAAGGATGACTATGCAAAATTCTGATTAATTCTGCACCACCATATCCTGTTGTACCGATTATAGATACTTTCATAACTTCCTCCTTTCGACTATAAATGTATATTTAATCATTTTTATTTATATTTATTAATCTAAGATTCTCTTATTATAAAAACTACTGCATATAAAATCAACACTTTTTCATAAAAGTGATATTTTTCTTATTTTTCTGATAATTAATAAGGTATATGGGGATAATATTTTCCATGATTGGTGAAGAATAATTAAGAAACAAAGCGGATTTGAATTAGACAAAAATATTAACATCAGAAATTGCAAATTTATTTAGCTTGCATACATGCCATTTTATAAAGCAATTTATCAAAAACAAAGCAGCCAAAATACACTTAGACTCCTATGTAAGCTTTTAGAGACATTCTAGTCTTCGAAAATACTCGAGTGACTACCGAAAGGAAAGTGTATTCAGACTGCTAGCACTAAACAGCAAACTTTATAAAAAACATGCTAATCAAAAATTCATCTCTCATTTTCTTCCTAAAATTACGTCAATAGAAATTCATTTAACAACATCATCATATGAGGGTTTTATCTCGTGGTGTCAGAAATTTTCACAAAATGCTTATCTATAGATCTTCTACCACAATATAGGCAGCTTTTACAGGGCCATGGACACCAACCACTAAATCCATTTCAATATCTGCCGAGTTACTTGGCCCTGTAATATAATTAATACAAGACGGGAGTACTTCTCCGTTTTGTACTTTTTCCCGTAAAACTTTTGCTGCTTGAGTCATTCTTGGCACAATTGTACTTTTTGGAACGATTACAATACTATTTATAGGTAAAAAACTGACTGTTCTGCCACGATCTTTTCCACTATACACAACAACTGTACCTGATTCCGCTAACGTAAGTTCACTTATGGTAATCCCTATATTCGCCTGTTCTGCTTTGGAAATATTTTCTTTTCCTAAAGAGGCATCCCATTCAAATACATCGATATTTTCATCAGGCAGTTTCTCTTTAAATAGTGATTCTAATCCATATTGCTGATAACGTGGATCCTTCCAAGTAACAACCTTTCCTCCGCCAAACTCTTTTATTAAATGATGAAGTGTATGCTTCAATTCCTTTTGTGAAGTAATGACTAAATCTGTATGAATAAGTGTGCATTGGGATTTTAATACTTCAACTAACTCATCCTTTGTCGCATCTTTAAGCACTTCTTCTTGTGGGTAATAATTCCATTTCGGCCTTTCAAGTTTTGTTTTTCTTTGTCTGCCTAATCTCGAGGCAATGGTTTCAAGAAAAGCATCTCTATTGTGAATTGTTCCTGTCATTATTGTCCTTCCCCCTTCTCTCGATTCTTGAACCAATCACGAAATCTCTCTTTATTTGGGGCAGGAAGATCACGAATATCTGTCCATTCTTTTAACATTCCGATCCCTTTTGTAATTTTGTCTCCTTTTACTAATGGTTTCGTCACAGCTGGTGCTATTTTCGAGCCTATATTATACAGCTTTGGCGAAGAAGCACCGATGCCAAATGCTTTGAATATCATTTTTTCAGAAATGGGGGCTTTCCCTTCCTTTTCCACAATTACTTGTCGATGCTTATGGAGCAGCTCATGAAGCGGAATTTTAACTGGGCATGCATCTGTACATGCTGCACAAAGAGTAGAAGCATAGGGAAGCTCTTTATATTCTTCGTATCCGCCTAACAGTGGAGAAAGTACTGCTCCAATTGGTCCAGAGTAAATAGAGCCATAGGAATGTCCACCAACCTGTCTATATACAGGGCAAACATTTACACAGGCTGCACAGCGAATACATTGGAGAACAGATTGAAACTCTCCACCTAAAATATCTGAACGTCCATTATCTACAATCACTAGATGAAAGTCCTCTGGTCCGTCCACATCCCCAGCTTCTTTTGGACCCGTTAATGTTGTTACATAACTTGTAAGCTTTTGGCCAACGGCACTTCTTGTCAACATTCCCACTAATACTTCCATTTCATTAAAAGTGGGAACAATGCGCTCCATTCCCATTACGACAACTTGTGTTTTTGGAAGAGCTGCAACTAAATCGGCATTACCTTCATTTGTTACGAGTGTAATCGAACCTGTTTCTGCTACAGCAAAATTACAGCCTGTAATTCCCATATCTGCAGTTAAATATTCATTTCGAAGTACTTGTCTTGCATGCCATGCTAATTCTTCTGGTTTTTCTGTATTTGTATAGTTTAATTTTTTTGTGAATACATCCCGGATTTGTTCTTTATTTTTATGCAATGCCGGAACAACAATATGAGATGGAGGATCATGGTCATCTACTTGCAGAATATATTCCCCTAAATCGGTTTCAATTACTTCACACCCTGCCTCTTCTAACTTTTGATTTAACGAAATTTCCTCTGTTACCATTGACTTTGCTTTTACTACTTTTTTCACGTTTTTATCTATTGCCACTTGTTCAATATAGGCACTTGCCTCTGCTGCAGTTTTTGCAAAATAGACATGACCGCCACGTTTTGCCACCTGTTCGCTTAATTCATATAAATAATAATCCAGATTTTCTAAAACATGCTGGCGAATTTCTTCCCCGTGCGAACGCCATTCCTCCCAGTTTCCCATCGCCTCTGTCACATTATTTTTTCTCGTTTGAATCGTTTGCTGTGCTTTGGAGACAGCCCCACGCATAAAGTCATTTTCTAGTTCTGTCGACACTCTATCTTTAAATTTTTGTGAACTTGTTTTCATCGACATAGCTTATCATCCCCTCTGTTATGCTCGACTATTTAAAATTTCTGCTATATGTAATGCTTTAATTGGTTTACCCTTTCGATCAATTCTTCCCCCAATATTCATCAAGCAGCCTGCATCTGCACTAACTACATACTCGGCATTCGTTGATTCTACACAGGCTACTTTTTCGTCCACCATCTGCTCAGATATTTGCCCCATTTTCACAGAAAAAGTTCCTCCAAAACCACAGCAATTTTCCTTTAATGGTAATTCCGTATACTCTACTCCTTTCACATTTTTTAATAGCTTAATAGGAGCCTCTTTAACCCCTAGTAATCTCGTCATATGACAGGATGTATGGTAGGTAACCTTCCCCTTGAAAGTTGCACCTACATCTTCTACTTTTAAGACATCTACAATAAACTGTGTTAGTTCAAAAGTTTTAGCGGCAAGTTCTTTTGCAATCGGCTCCCATACTGGATCCCCTTTAAAAATATGCTGATACTCATGGAACATATAGGCACAAGAACCAGAGGGGCAGACAATATACTCTGCATCTTGGAAGGATTTCATCATTGTTTTCATCACTTCCTTTGTTTCCTTTACATACCCACTATTATAAGATGGCTGCCCACAGCATATTTGTGTCGTAGGAAAATCGATTTCACATCCCAGTCTTTCTAACAGTTCAACCGTTGCTTTCCCCACATCACTTTGAAACATATCAACTAGACATGTAGCAAATAATGTCACTTTCATCCTAAATATCCCCCTTTTTAAGAATAAATGTACTATCCATTTGATGTTTATATTCCTATGAACAGGTCATCAGATGACTCGTTTACAATAAGACTGACTCACGATAAATAGATAAAAAGAGTTACATACTTCCCCCCTATTGATTTTGCTTATTTAGACTACTTCCCAAAAATTAGTAGATTTTAGAAAAATGAATTAGTTGGAAGGTTAGAACAACCAGAACACAAGCATACTCAGCTGGGATTAGTGAGACATTTGAGATTATGTATGTCTAAATAAACAGCGGTTTATACCAAGTCCTATATATTTTATGTTCCATCCTCATTACAGTAATTTTAAATAAATATTTCCATGAAGCGTTTTCATTAATATAGACTTTGTCGCTAAAATTTGCAAGAATAAAAAATGCAAATATCAATTTTCCAATAGCGGATCATACCTTCTGTTCTTTTTCAGCAAAATACTTTTGAAGCACTGCTTCTACCTTTTGTAAATGATAAAGCATCGCCTCACTCGCTTTTTCCGCGTTTCTTTCTAAAATAGACTCATAAATAGTAAGATGTTCCTCATAAAGTCGTTCCGTTGTTGTTTGTTTAGAAAACAGCCATAAACGTCTTGTTTCTTTCATTGCTTCCTGCATAATATCCGAAACGTTGAGCAATAAATTTACCAGCAAAGGATTTTGTGAAGCTGCTGCTACGCCTAAATGGAAGTTTAAATCTGACTTTTCACCTAATTCTTCTACTCCATTTGCCTGTTTCATTTCTTCTAGCGCCTGTTTCATTTTTTGCAAATCTTCGTTTGTACGTTTATTCGCTGCTGCAGCTGCTGCAGCTGCAGCACCTACCTCCATAATCCTTCTTACTTCAAGGAGGTGATTTAGATCTTTTTCCTTCATCAAAATTGCTGTAGGAAAAGAAAAAGAAATTTGATCGGCTTCAAACCTTTTCACATAAGTACCTTCCCCTTGCTTCATTTCAATTAAACCTTTAGCTTTTAATGCGGAAAGTGCTTCCCTAACGGCTGAACGGCTTACTTGGAAGTTTTCGGCAAGCTGCTGTACAGATGCCAACTTTTCTCCAGGCTTTAAAGCTCCTGAGCGAATTCCTTCATGCAAGGCTTCTGCAATTTCTTCATAAATTTTTTTTGGGCGGATCTGCTTAAATTCCATCGTTCTACCTCCAACGCGTTCATCCTTTTTATTGTTATTATACTGCTAAAAGTTACATTTTGCATAAAAAAAGACATAATATTGTCAATTTTATGTTGTTTTTTAAAAACTCTCATTTTATAATAGGTTCATCGAGTCATCAGATGACCTAATATTTTACAATTTATTTATGATAACGATTACTTCATCTGATAATTTAGATCAAACATTCATTAGAAAGAAATCGTAAGTAGAAAATTAAGGGGGCTGAAATAATGACGTTTACTCAAGACTTCACCGCTGTTGGCGACAATTTAGCATTATCCGCGATAGTTGCCGTAATTCCAATCTTATATTTTTTTTGGGCACTTGCCATCAAACGCATGAAGGGACATATGGCTGGAATTACAACCCTGCTTCTTGCTTTACTCCTTTCCGTAACCGCTTTCAATATGCCTATTGGAATGAGTATTATGTCTGCGAGCCAAGGCATTGTTTATGGCTTATTACCTATTGGCTGGATTATTGTCACGTCAGTGCTTTTATATAAATTAACAGTGAAAAGCGGACAATTTTCTATCATACGAAATTTTATTTTGTCTATTACAGAGGATCGTAGACTTCAAGCATTGCTTGTAGCTTTCTCATTTGGGGCATTTTTAGAAGGCGCTGCTGGCTTTGGAGCACCTGTTGCTATTTCTGCTGCTCTTTTAGCTGGATTAGGCTTTAATCCATTATATGCTGCAGGCATCTGTTTATTAGCTAACACGGCACCTGTTGCATTCGGAGCGATAGGTATCCCAATTACTGCTGTTGAGGGACCAACTGGTATTCCGGCTTTTGAAATATCTAAAATGGTTGGTCGACAATTGCCTTTTATTTCCGTATTCATTCCGTTTTATCTTGTAATTATTATGGCGGGTTTTAAACGTGTATGGGAAGTACTTCCCGCTATTTTAGTATCAGGTATATCATTTGCACTTACACAATATTTATCTTCTAACTTCCTCGGACCTGAATTGCCTGATATTTTATCTGCGTTAGTTTCCTTATTTGCATTAGTTATTTTACTAAAGTTCTGGAAACCAAAAACAATTTTCCGATTTAAAGGTGAATTAGAAACAGCCGCTTCAGCTGAGATAAAAAAAGCTCCAGATCCTACATACTCTCCTGGTCAGATTTTTCATGCATGGTCTCCTTTTTTAGTATTAACTGCTTTCATTTCCCTTTGGGGGATACCTGTTATAAAAAATGCACTAACTGGCCATTATGAAGGGACAAATTTTATTTTAAAAGGTATTAATGGGTTGGGGGAACGATTGACTTTTCTGCCAGAAGTTCCATTACTTAACAATAAAATTATTAATGGCACTGGTGAAGCAGTTGCAGCTATTTTCAAATTAGAAGTGTTAGGAGCTGCCGGAACTGCCATTTTATTTTCTTGTATTGTAACAAAATATATTGCCCGCCTTTCTTGGAAAGATGTGTATGCTACAGCAAAGGAAACCCTTCACGAGTTAAAATTTCCAATTTTAACCATTTCGTCTGTAGTCGGTTTTGCCTATGTAACAAATGCCTCTGGTATGTCGACAACACTTGGAATGACCTTAGCTAAGACAGGAGCTTTATTTCCATTCTTTTCTCCCGTATTGGGTTGGCTTGGTGTATTTATTACTGGTTCTGATACATCTGCCAATTTAATGTTTGGAAATCTGCAAAAAGTAACTTCATTGTCTGTTGGTATGGATCCTGTCCTTGCTATTGCAGCTAACTCAAGTGGAGGAGTTACAGGAAAAATGATTTCTCCACAATCTATCGCTGTAGCTTGTGCAGCTGTTGGTCTTGCTGGTAAAGAATCCGAGCTACTACGCTTTACCTTAAAACATAGTGTATTCCTACTATTAATAGTATGTCTCATTACTTTCCTGCAACACAATGTACTTTCTTGGATGATCCCTTAAAAAAATTAAAAAGAAGAGCAGTCTCTTAGATGAAAATGCTCTTCTTTTTCCGATCTACAATAATAATTGATTCTGAACCTCTTCCAACAGTATTACCTTTACTATATCCCCACATTTGTATCCAGATTCCCCTCCTGGCAAAATTGTAAGCCCATTGGCAGATGCCAAACTACTAACAATATTTGATTTGTCCATACCGCTAGTCCGAGTTTCTATCTTTCCATTTACAATAGATACCCTACTTCTAATAAGTCGAGTAAAGGAATTGGCATCTGGGAAATTCTCTTTTAATACCGCGTCCACAATAGGTAAGCGCGGGTTTTCTATAAATAAAAGGCTTTTTATGATCGGATTTGTAAATAACTCAAAACCAACATAGCAAGCAGATGGGTTCCCTGAAAGTCCAAATAATAATTTACCATTTAAATTCGCTACCGTAGTGACACTGCCAGGCCTCATTGCAATTTTATTAAAAAGAACTTCTGCTCCAAGCTTACGGTAAATTTCTGGCAATAAATCATAATCGCCAACTGAAACACCACCTGTTGTTATCAACATATCAACCGAATCTATTTTTTGGCGAATAGCTTCAAAACTTATTTCCATGACATCTGGCAACTTGCCGAAATAGCGAGGAACCGCTCCTGCTCGTTCAATTTGTGCTAGTATCATATAGGCATTGCTGTTCCTTATTTTTCCTTCCTCCAGTTCCTCATGCACTTCCAATAATTCCGTTCCAGTTGCAAATAAACCTATAGTTGGTTTTTTGGCAACTGGAACTTGTTCTATACCAAATGTTGCTAAAACCGCCACTACTCCTGGATTGATTTTAGTTCCTTTTTTTAATAAGACTTCCCCCTTTTTTACATCCTCTCCTTGAAAAGAGATATTTTCTCCTTTATGTAACATATGATCTATTTTTATATATGTTTGGCCATTTTTTTTCCGCTCTACCGTCTTCTCAAGCATGATTACTGCATCGGCATCACGTGGTAACATGGCTCCTGTCATAATCCTGATTGCTTGGTACTCACCTATTTTTTTGGTCGAAACTTGCCCAGCACCAATTTCATCAATTATTTCAAACTCAACAGGCATTTCATATGATGCTCCATTTGTATCCTTTGCTCGTAATGCAAATCCATCATAGCTGGAACGATTAAATTTAGGCACATCATGTATTGCCTTTATATCTTCACTTAAATAACGGCCATTGCAATGATAGATTGAAACATATTCCTTTTCTCCTTCTCTCTTGTGTTCCATCACTCTGCTTATTGCCTCTTCTATTAGGATAGGAACTCTATTTTCCACTGTCATCGACTTTCACTCCTTATTTCCATGAACCAAAAAGAATGATGTATATCCTTCCACCATTCCTCCAAATCTCTTCTGTTCATTTTGTCATTTAATCTGCGGCATTCTATCCGCCTATATAAGACATTTCGACTTTTTTTCGCTGTTTTACTGTTTCTTCCGTTCTTTCATCGGAATAACGATCCCTTCTTTGTTCCCAAATGTTTTTTATAAAGCCTTCTAAAGCTGAATCATCTGCTCCTTCTCTAAGAAAATCACGAATATTATGGCCATTCCCATTAAAAAGACAGGTATACAGTTGGCCATTTGCAGAGAGCCGCGCTCTTGTACAGCTAGAGCAAAACGATTCGGAAACGGAGGTAATGAAGCCGACCAGCACATTTGCATCCTTATATTTATACTTTTTAGCTACTTCCCCAAAATAATCAGCCTCTACAGGCTCCAATTCAAAAGACTCTTGTAATTTCGCATATATTTCTTTTTTGGTAATAACATCTTTCATTTTCCATCCGTTAGTACTGCCAACATCCATATATTCAATAAACCGAAGTTCTAGCTCATTTTCTTTACAGTAGGTTGCCATTGGAATTATTTCAGAATCGTTCATTCCTTTTTTGATTACCATATTGATTTTTATACCTAAGCCAGCATTCTGGGCTGCCTCTATCCCTTTTTTTACGGGAGCAGCTCCTACATTGCGCCCATTCATCTGACCAAACAATTCATCATTTATACTATCTAAACTAATATTTACGCGCTTAAGACCAGCCTCCTTTAAATCATGGGCATATTTAGGAAGAAAGATTCCATTTGTTGTCAATGCAATATCCTCTAGACCTTCCAGTCGAATAAGCCTGTCAACTAGCACTGGCAAATCCTTGCGTAACAATGGTTCTCCACCAGTTAAGCGAATCTTCTCGACTCCCAATTCTACAAATATCTTGGCAATTCTTTCTATCTCATCATAAGTTAATAATTCACTTGGAGGAAGAAAGGGATAATCTGGACCAAATATTTCTTTCGGCATGCAGTATTGACACCTTAAATTGCAGCGGTCAATCACACTAATGCGCAAATCTCTTAATGGACGATTTAAAAGATCCTTCATATCATTCTCACTTCCTTTTCCTATACATTCACCAAAATTCCACTTTTATATTTTTATCATACCATTTTTCATAATATACAGTATATTAAAAACAAAGAAAAAAAGAAGGTTTCCCTTCTTCTTCACTCCCTGTTTATCGTACACCTAAGGCAATTTTTGCATATCTGGACATTCTATCTTTTGTCCAAGCTGGCGACCAAACGATATTTACTTCTGTGTCTTTAACTTCTGGAATATCTGTTAAAGCTGCTTTTACTTGATCCACAATAACGCCTGCAAGTGGACATCCCATTGCTGTTAGCGTCATGGTTACAACCAATAATCCATCTTCATTCAGCTCTAAGTCATAAACTAATCCTAAGTTTACAATATCAATTCCAAGCTCTGGATCGATAACAAGCTCTAGTGCACCCATTATACTGTCTTTTAATTCTTCATTCATTCAAAGGCACCCCTTATTTTTATTTATGGTAAAACGTATTTAAATATCTTCTAAAAAAGGAAGCTTTATCTTTATAGTTACACTATAACAAATAATTATGATTTGAAAAAAGGATTTGAATCACGCTTTAATTAATCCTTCTGCTAAATGTTTCTCAAACCATTCCACCGTTTTCAGCATGGCTCTTCTGCTTACTTTATGGCCAGTATTATCTTCAGAAAGATATGTTAGGCGATCTGGCGCATCTTTATATAAAGGTTTTATATGCTCATAAAATTGGTGGGAATAAGCATAAGGTACAACTTCATCTTTTTTGCCATGCCAGAACATAAGAGGACGTTTTTGTAATTTTTCTGGTGCCTTACTAAGGTCCAATTCCTCTAACTGTTTAATTAAATCTTCTATTTCATGATCACTTAGCGGCAGCTCATAGCCCCTTTTCTTCACTTCTGAAATGGTATAATGGGCAAATTTCTCATAATATGGCATTCCCATTAAGCTTACTGCCGTATTAATCCAAGGATACTTTCTTAATGCACCTAATGTAACGATTCCCCCCATACTTGTTCCTACGATCCCAATATATTGATCATCGATTAGCTCTTTGTCGCTGAAATAATCTTTTATCACTTCTATTTCCTCAATCGTCTTCATCACGATATTCCAAAAATGCATGTTTAATTCCATCGCTGATAATCCTTGGTCTCGCTCTCCATGATACAAACAATCAGGCAATACAACACGAAATCCCTTCTCTGCTAAATGATAAGCAAAATGAAGATTGTGTTCCTTTGCACTAGTGAAGCCATGGGTAAATTGAATATATGGTCGTTTTTGATCATAGTGGTCTTTTTTTACAATATGCAGTACAGGTATTTCCTCTATATGTAATTTTTCAACCAAAATCATCGCTCGCCCCTCCTTTTTGGAAAAAATAAATGATTCATGTAAAATAAAGTAAAACTTCCTCTTTGATGATTTGTGAAACCAATCGGACTTTAAGGACAGTTATTTCCCTCTAATCAAGCCATAAGCGTAAAGAATAGAAAGGAAATTTATCTCTATCATTGATTTTACATAACTTAACATAAGTGAAAGTAGAATTAACGAATAAAGTGTAATAATATTTTATATGTATAAGTAAGTGTAACATGAAGTGGCTTTTTTTTCGAAAATTACGCCCCTTAAAGCTAGAATAAAATTACTATATTGACACTAAAGGAGACACTATGACAGAAAAACATCTAATTGCCTTAGACCTTGACGGAACGTTATTAAAAGACGATAAAACCATTTCTCCTCTTACCAAAAAAGTTATCCAAAAAGCAATGGAGGATGGTCATGAAGTAATGATTGCAACAGGGAGACCCTTCCGCGCAAGTGAAGCGATCTATCATGAATTAAATTTACATACTCCTATCGTTAACTTTAATGGAGCTTTTATTCATCATCCTAAGGATACCAAATGGGGCTTTTATCATTCTCCCCTTGATATACAAACAGCAAGGGATATTGTCGCTGCATGCAATGATTATTCTTTTCACAATATTATTGCGGAAGTAATGGATGAGGTTTATTATCATTATCATGATGAGAAATTGATTGACATTTTTTCATTAGGAAATCCCAAAGTAACTGTCGGAAATTTATTGGAATTTTTAGAAGCAGCACCTACTTCTATTCTTATTCATGCGGAGGAAGAACATGTTGCAGCCATTCGCAAGCATTTATCTGAGGTTCATGCCGATCTAATTGAACATCGCCGTTGGGCAGATCCTTTTCATGTGATCGAAATTGTTAAGTTAGGAATAAATAAAGCGATTGGCTTACAAAAAGTTTCTGATTACTATCAAATCCCACAAAGAAATATTATCGCATTCGGCGATGAAGACAATGATTTTGAAATGATTGAGTATGCTGGAAAAGGTGTCGCTATGGGAAATGCGATTGAGGAACTAAAGACCCTTGCTAAGGATGTTACTTTATCCAATGAAGAAGACGGAATTGCTGTATATTTAAACGAAGTTTTAAATCTTCGTGTTCTCTAAAGCTGGTTATCATTACCGTCTTTAAAGACTAAAATTACGTCCATACTATAAGCGAAACGGTCACTACTGTTTCCGGGAAAATCAATGCTTCTTTTGTCTTTCCAATTATACTCTAACACTCGGAGGGATCATTCAATGGGAAAACGAAATAAATCGAAACGCTTCGTACAACAAGGAGTAGATTCTGTATCCAAGCATTCCGAACGTATCCCTTATCATATGACATATGCTGAAGCCGAGAGCTATAAAATGTCAAATGAAAGACAGTCTCATGGAGGATTAGAATAAATGGGAAATAGACTTTTTCAAGAAGCCAGACAAGCAGTTGAAGCAGCTAAATATGGGAATGGGAATGATGGCTTAGTGGATAAAGCAAAGAATGCGATAAGCTCTGCTTACGCAAATACCACAACAGCCGAACAACACCAATTAGCTGCATTACAAAAAGAGCTAGAGCAAATTCAGACACACTAATAAAAAATGCAGTCCAAGAAGGAAGCCTCCATAAGCGCTAGAAAAACAAATGCTTGGGAGAAGGGCCTTTTATGGGCTGCTTTTTATTACGGAAAGTATAAACCGGAGTACCATTTGTTTTTATTCCCCTTACGAAAATGTTTCTAACACTACGGAATATGGCTCTTTTCCTTCTTCAGAAAAAAATAAAATGATTGTTCCATTCGTCGGTAAATCTTTTTCCTCTAAATGAATTTTCAGCAAGAATTGCTTATTACTAACTTGTAATTTCTGGTTTGCGATGAATTCATTGTGACCATCTTCGACAGAATAAAAAATAGTCCCTGTCGTAATTGCTTTTCCTTTCACAAGATAATTCCCTTTTGTACCACTAACAGTTACATCTTCTATCTTGACTTGCTCTTTCCCTGAGTTTGCTGCTGCTGTTATGGTTAGAAACGGCAGGAAGCTGCTAATTAACATGCATAAGAATACGACAGTCGCTTTTTTCAATATAGTTCCTCCTTTAAGCTTTTCTAAAGAAACCGAGTACGGCTGTTGTTTGCACAACATTTGTAAATGCTTGTGGATCCACTTCTTTAATGATCCGTTCGATATCAAATAACTCATAACGAGTCACGACAATCATTAGCATTTCCTTTGGCTCATTGGAAAATGCTCCTCTTGCTGGCAAAATCGTAATTCCTCTTACTAATTTTTCATGGATTGCTACTTTTAGCTCAGCTGTTTTCTTCGTAATAATCATCACCGTTAATTTTTGATGGGCTGTATGTATCGTATCAATCACTTTGGTTGCTGCATATAGATTCACAAGCGTATATAACGCTTTTTCCCATCCGAACATAGCACCAGCTGTGATAATAATAGCTCCATTTAGAATAAAGAAATACGTACCGACAGGCTTATCCTGCATACGTGAAAGAATCATGGCGATGATGTCCATGCCACCCGTTGAGGCCCCCCACTTTAACGTTAATCCAACCCCCACAGCCGCAATGACACCGCCAAAAACTGCATTTAACAAAATATCATGAGAATAGCTTGTTTCCGGAATGATTTCCATAAACAAAGACATAAAAGCAACACTTAAAAAACTAAAAAAGGTAAATGATTTTCCGACTTTAATCCAACCAACTATTGCGATTGGAACATTAAGGATAAATAGTAAAACCCCTGTAGAAATAGGCGTTATTTTGGATATAAGCTGAGCCACTCCCGCAAAACCACTGGCATATACATCAGCAGGTATCAAGAAAAAATTCATAGCAATCGCATTTAATAGTGCCCCAAAGATAACAACGATTAATTTTTTTGTTAATAACCAATACATAAGTGTCCTCCAATACGATATATAGTAATTTTTACTATTTTTACTTTAACTATTCAATTGTTTTTTCTCTAAAAGTTTTATAAACTACAAATAAGTATGCCTTGTTTTCAAAAAACAAGGCATTTTCAAAGAGATTATCGTTATTTATCATAACCGTACTCCAATAACCATATGTTTTTATAAAAAAAAGAAAGAAGTGGAATGAATATGACTTTTAAAATCCTAGCAGATAGTGCGAGTGATTTACCTCTATCCTATTATGAGAAGAACGAGGTTACACTATTACCGCTAAAGGTTAACTTAGACGGTAAAGAATACGAGGATTTAAAAACGATTGAACCAGCCACTGTTTATAATGCCATACGCAGTGGACAAGTTCCAAAAACATCACAAGTGTCGCCAGCTTTATTTAAAGATGTTTTTACAACATTGGCTCAAAATAAAGAAAAAGGTATTTATATTGCTTTTTCTTCGCAATTATCTGGAACATACCAAACAGCAGTAATGATTTCAGAACAAGTAAAGGAGGAATATCCCGACTTTGCTTTAACCATTATTGATAGCAAATGTGCATCATTAGGTGCTGGTTTAGTTGTTCAAGAAGCAGTGAAACTCCGCGATCAAGGTAAAGACGTAAGTGAAATTATACCACGACTCCAATTCATATGCGAGCATATGGAGCACTTATTTACTGTCGAAGATCTAGAATATTTAGCAAAAGGCGGACGTGTTTCGAAGGCCTCTGCGTTCCTTGGTGGATTACTAAATATAAAACCTTTATTACATGTTGAAGACGGGAAATTGGTTCCTCTTGAAAAAATTCGCGGCAAAAAGAAACTCCTGCGCAGAATGATTGACCTAATAGCAGAACGAGGAGATAAGCTGGATCAACAAGTGTTCGCGATCAGTCACGCAGATGATGAAGCAACAGCTGCGGAAGTAAAAGAAATGATTATGGAAAAATTCCAGCCAAAAGAAGTATTCATTTCCTCTATCGGTGCATCTGTAGGCTCGCACACTGGTGCTGGAACAATCGCTATTTTCTTCTTAAATAAGCTACCTGAATAAGCACGGTAAAAAGTATAAAATTTACTTCTTTCACTCATACTAACAATGTTCTAACTGAACAAAAGCTGACGTTGAAAGGAGTATTTTTTTATGCCACATACTTCTGATAATGATAAAAAAGCAAAAGACAATAATGCATTGCGTCATGAAAAGAACATGATGCGTGAAAAAAACCGCAAAAAAGGCAAACATCAATATAGTAAAAAGACAGACCATCTGTAAGAAGATGGTTGCTAGATGAATACGAAAAAAGAGCTGCCAGATTTTAAGGCAGTTCTTTTTGATTGAGACTCTAGTTCAGTTTTTGTATATCTCTATCTTCTGTAAAGTGATGGAAATTAGTTTTTTGTTCCCTTTTGACTTCTTCTACTGTCGAAACAGGCTCTAAGACGAGCACCTCCTGAATTCCTAGATCTTTTCTAAAGAAAAAGGGCATCCCAAAGCTATAACCACTTTGAAATCCCCTATTTAACCTACATTTTAATTTTTTTGATTATCTTCCTTTAAATATGTCCAGCCTTCTTCTTGGTATACTTTATTTTCTTTCATTAGTCTCCCAAGTGCTCGTTTAAACGAACCTTTGCTTAAATTAAAGCGTTCCTTTATATCCTCTGGCATACTCTTGTCTCCATAAGGCATTGCGCCTTTTCGAGTTATTAAATAATCCAAAATTAGTTGGGAATCTTTATCAAGCGCTTCTTCTTTTCTTGGCAATAACGATACATTTACTGTTCCATCAAGCTTAACATCTATGATGCGCCCATTTACTTTTTCCCCTAATCTTGGTTCCTTGCCTCGCTCAGATTCATGGATAAATCCTTTATAGCCTTCTGCTGTATAAATCCAGCTTCCTACTTTTGCTGTTCGATAAATGTACCCATGAATATTTTTATTAAAATCTTCTCTTGTTGCTTTTGCTGCCATCTCTTCAATAACAGGATCTGTTGCTGGTTTTACATATAAATAGTTATTCTTATTTACCTTTAATGTTATATAAAGCATATCGCCCACTTCTGGCCATACCTCTTCATGTACTGGTAAATCATCTTCTCCTAACAGCATGTCCTTTTTCAACCCAATATCAAAGAAACAGCCAATTCCTTCTTTGCGGTCTGTTACTTTCACCCAGTCGTATTTACCAACCGCAATAGATGGAATAAAGGTACTTGAGCAAGCTCTTCCCTGTGAATCACTGTAAATAAAAACGCGGACTTCATCACCTTCTTCAAATTTCTGATCAGTTTCACTAAAGTGTAAAAGCACATCCTCGTCTTCCTCTTCAATTGTCAAAAAATACCCAAAAGATGCAATCCTAGCAACTGTTAATATTTCTACGCGTCCCATATAATCTCTTAACGACATTTTGTTTCCTCCTTAAATTCTTGTCTATTTCAACTTTATCTATATTCTGCTATCCTAATTATTCCCTTATTAACGAATACTTCATGCCTAAAGTTGTTACAACTGCTTAATTTTACTATAATACAAGCATAAAAGAAATTGGATTTACTACAGATGCTTTTAATTCGTGCTAAATTCCAATTAATCAGGAGGTAAATATGGCAAAAGAAAGTTCATTTGACATTGTATCCAAGGTAGATTTTTCGGAGGTTACGAATGCTGTCCAGCTTGCAATGAAAGAAATTCAAAATCGCTATGATTTTAAAGGGAGCAAAAGTAATGTGACGCTGGACAAAGAAGAACTGGTTCTTGTTTCAGATGATGAATATAAATTAGAACAGCTAAAAGATGTCCTTATTAGCAAAATGTTTAAACGTGGTATTCCTATTAAAAACTTAGATTATGGCAAAATCGAAGGTGCTTCCGGCGGTACAGTTCGTCAAAGAGCGAAATTAGTGCAGGGAATTGATAGAGATAATGCCAAAATTATTAATACATTAATTAAAAACAGTGGCTTAAAAGTGAAAACTCAACAACAGGATGATCAAATTCGGGTTACTGCTAAAAGCCGTGATGATTTACAAAAAATTATTGCTGCTGTGAAAGATGAATCAAAAATTACGATTGATGTACAGTTTGTCAATTATCGTTAATTAGAAATAACAACGAACACCAAGCTGGTCAACGCCACTTTTCTTTCAGCACAAGATATTTATGGTGTTCATCATGTGTATGAACACCACTTTTCTTTCAAAACAAGGTATTTATGGTGTTCATCATGCGGATGAACACCACTTTTCTTTCAAAAAATGTATTTTTAACGTTCATCATGCGGATGAACACCACTTTTCTTTCAAAACAAGATAATTATGGTGTTCATTAAACAAAGGAACGCCACTTTAATCAAAAACTTTCATCATGCTTACCCCTTCTTTTCCACAACTCCATATCACTCAACCCTATTTTTACCATGTTTATTTAAAAAAATTTGGGAAAAATAAGTAAACATGTACAGAATTAGAAGGAGTGATTGAATTGACTAATAGTAATAAGGAACAATTACAACAAACATTTCCACCACAGCATCAAGATCAGCAGCCAGGCATTCAGACAGAGATGAATCCTATACCTAAAGATGTCGATCCCTCTTATAAAGGCTCTGAAAAATTAAAAGGAAAAACTGCTATCATCACTGGAGGCGATAGTGGAATCGGCCGTTCTGTTGCTATCTATTATGCAAAAGAAGGTGCTGATATCACTATCGTATACTTAGATGAGCATGACGATGCCCAAAAGACGAAAGAATTAGTTGAAGCTGAAGGAGTAAAGTGCTTACTGCTTGCTGGAGATATTGGTGATGAAGGCTTCTGTAAAGAGGTTGTAAAAAAGACAGTTTCAGAATTTGGCAAGGTTAATATTCTCGTAAATAATGCTGCAGAGCAACATCCACAATCAAGCATTCTAGATATCACGTCAGAACAATTAGAAAAAACTTTCCGCACCAATATTTTCTCAATGTTTCACTTAACAAAAGCCACTCTGCCCCACTTACAAAAAGGAGATGCGATTATTAATACAACGTCTATTACTGCGTATAAAGGTAATGAGACATTAATTGATTATTCCGCAACAAAAGGAGCTATTACGGCTTTCACTCGCTCCTTATCAGGCTCTCTTGCGGAACAAGGGATTCGAGTCAATGGGGTAGCACCAGGACCAATTTGGACTCCACTTATCCCATCTACTTTTGATAGTGAGCAAGTTGCTTCATTTGGAGGAAATACTCCTTTTAAACGCGCTGGCCAACCTTGTGAACTTGCCCCAGCGTATGTATATTTAGCCAGCAATGATTCTACCTATGTAACTGGACAGGTTATCCATGTCAACGGCGGTACGATTGTTAACGGCTAAATCTTTTCATATAAATTCACTCAGAACCGCTCGCATGCATTTTGCGAGCGGTTCTTTCTATGCAGACAATTCTCTTCTCTTCTTTTAAAATCTAGCTAATCTGGCAACACTAGTGGCAAAAGAGATAGCAAGATTACAAAGGGAGTGTGAGAAAAGTGATTGATTTAGCCTCTATTTACCATCGCAGTGGAGATAATTACTGTTATTTACAAAATAAAGACGCTCTCCATATCCGGATCCGGACAAAAAAGACAAATGTCACTGAAATAGAATTAATCTATGGAGATCAATACGAAATAGTCGACTATCAATGGGTATCCCAGCGGTTATCGATGGAAAAAAGCGGTTCTGATTCTCTATTTGATTATTGGCATTGCACGATAACAAATAAAAAAAGAGTTCGCTATGGCTTTATTCTCCGAGATTCGGAACAGCAAGTAACTTATACAGAAAAAGGATTCTTTCCATTTATTCCAGAAGATGCTGGCTTTTACTTTTGCTTGCCATATCTTCACCTGAAAGACGTTTTTACTCCACCATCTTGGGTATCACAAACGATTTGGTATCAAATTTTTCCAGAGCGTTTCCGCAATGGGGATAGCTCTTTAAATCCAGTGGATACTGCACAATGGGGACAAGAGGAACCTGGCTTATATAATTTCTTCGGCGGAGACCTTCAAGGCATTATGGACGCCCTAGACTATCTTACAGACCTTGGAATTACAGGGATTTATCTTACTCCTATTTTTCACGCTGAAAGCAATCATAAATACGATACGATTAACTATTTAGAAGTAGACCCGCAATTTGGCGATAGGGAGATGCTTAAGAACCTTGTGAAAGAATGTCATAATCGTGGAATTCGAGTGATGCTTGATGCCGTTTTTAATCATTGCGGCTATCATTTCCCGCCCTTTCAAGATGTGCTAAAGAATGAAGAGCGTTCACGCTATAAAGATTGGTTCCATATCCATAAATTTCCTTTAAAAGAGAATGATATGCTGCATTATGAAACATTCGGTTTCTATGAAGCTATGCCTAAATTTAATACAGCCAATCCAGAAGTAAAAGAATATCTACTTTATGTAGCGGAATATTGGATTACAGAATGTGATATTGATGGCTGGCGCTTAGATGTTGCCAATGAGATTGACCATGAATTTTGGCGTTCCTTCCGATCTGTTGTAAAATCATTAAAGCCTGACATTTTTATTCTCGGGGAAATTTGGCATGATTCCATACCATGGTTAAGAGGAGACCAATTTGATTCGGTGATGAATTATCCATTACTAACAAAAGCATTGCAATTTTTTGCATATGATATGATTTCTCCTCAACAATTTATGGAAGAAATGACTACAACCTTACAGGCCTATCCAGATACAGTCAATAATGTATTGTTTAATATTATCGGCAGTCATGACACACCGCGAATCCTTCATGAATGCAGTTACCGGAAAGAACGTGTGAAGCTTTTATTTACTTTTCTTTTCACCTACCCTGGCACCCCTTGTATATATTATGGAGATGAAATCGGCTTAGGTGGCGGCAGCGATCCTGGATGTCGAAAATGTATGCCTTGGAATACAGAAGTACATGATACGGAGCTAAAAGAATTTGTTAAGCGATTGATTCAAGTACGCAAACAAAGTTCCCTTCTTATCAATAATGGCACTTTTTATTTTTTATCCCAGTCTGATTCCTGTTTAGCCTATTATACAAAAGAAGAAGATGAAATCCTTTTAACCGTTATCAATAAGAGTGACAAGGAAGCACAATTTCTTCTACCTTTTCCATTACGCAGAAAAAAAATCTCTCTTTTATTAACAGAAGAAGAGTATGCTGCTGAATCAGATGATCTTGCCGTAATACTAGGACCATATGAATGTAGCATCCTTCGTTTCAATATGAATTATAAATATATCCATATAAGGTAATCTATCAGGTGAACATCGATTAAGATGATCACCTGATTCTTTTTTTCCAAGAAATGAAAAATAATGATTGTTTCCTGCCTTTGAACGTACTATATTTACTATTATATCGAATTGTTACAATTGTCAGGGGGAAACAAAGTGAATCAGCAATCAACACCTAAATCCATTGGGATTCCACTCCTTATATCGATTATCGCTATCTCGTTTTCTGCGATTTTCGTAAAATGGTCGGAAGCACCTGCCACTATTTTAAGTATGTACAGAATGTGGCTTGCTTGTCTTATTATGATTCCTATGGTCTACATCCATCGAAATGATTTCAAAAAACTAACAAAAGGAGATTGGGCATTCTTATTTTTCTCAGGCTCTTTTTTGGCCTTACATTTTGCCCTATGGTTTAGTTCTCTTAAGTTTACTACTGTAGCCAGCTCTACGATTATATTGGCTTTACAGCCTATTGTTTCTCTCCTTGGCGGGTTTATTTTCTTTCGGGAAAGAACTACCTCTACAGCTATTATGACTATGGGGATTGCCATTATTGGGGCGATGATGATTGGCTGGGGAGATATTGGATTAGACAGCAATGCTATTATAGGGGATCTTCTTTCCTTCTTAAGTGTAATTGCTGTAGTCGGCTACTTATTAATCGGCCAAAATATTATCAAAAAAATGACCCACTGGATCTATACCTTTACTGTTTTCTTTTTTGCTGCCTGTTTGTTAACCGTTTATAATCTACTGGCTGGCGAAGCGTTAACTGGCTATTCTGGCAGAGAATGGGGCATCTTTGTTTTGCTTGCAATTGTTCCGACACTTGCACATGTCATTAATAATTGGTTACTTAATTATATTAATGCAACTACTATTTCCATGAGTATTCTCGGTGAGCCAGTCGGAGCTACGCTTTTAGCTGTTTTACTATTAAATGAGCAATTAATCCTCACACAACTTTTAGGTGGATTACTCGTTTTGTTCGGGGTGTTCTTTTTCCTCCTACAAAAGCAACCTAAATCTACCATTACACAAGAAAAACCAATTGGTTAGATGAGCAAGAAAACAGTAAGACTAAAACATAATCAAATATAATTTTTAAAAGGCGAGCTATTCAATATATTTAAGTGTAATAGTTAATAGTGTAAATCTTAGGCTGGAATATTATTCCGGTCTTTTTCATTCCAAACCCCACCAATCAATTCCTTAGAAATTGCAAAAATCTTTTCCTCTTCTGCATATTCCTAGTAAAACAGCAGACACTACTTTAAGCATCTATCAAATTTCCAATTAGAAGATTCCTTTTTCATGTTAAAAGAAAATCTATCTTTAAGTCAGTTATTTGCCACTATTATAGGCTTTAACTTAGGGACAACGCTTGTGGTGGTGCTTGGTATTACAGCAAAAGAGGATGCATGGATTACCATACTTCTATCTACCATAACCGGCTTAATTGTGTCTTCTTTTTTCTACATATAAATGAGCTAGTACCTTCTAAAAATTTGTTTGAAATTATTGAGTTTGGGTTCAATAGATTTATGGCAATCCCTATTACCCTTGTCTATTCCCTTTATTTTTTTATCTAGCCGCAAGAACTTTCAATTGGAGAGTTTATTGAGAGAATTGATGCTCTAGCTGTTTTTATTATCATATTAGGAAAAGTTATCAAGGACTCTATCTTTATCTACTCCGGCTTAAAGGGATTAGAATATATTTTTAAACAGTCCTATCGCTTCTATGTTGTACCGATTATTTGTCTTATTTCGATGTTTTCTATTTTTCATTAGTATGGAAAAAAATGACCATCTTCGAGAAGGTGCAGTGGTGGTTCCGTATCTCTTATATATGCCTCAACAATTTGCTTTCCCTTGCTTTTTATTATTTGTTCTATTAATCAAGAAGGTTAAATCACAAAAAAATCCCTAGATAGCGAGTCATTTCTGCCAGCTAGGGATTGTTTAATTATTCACTATTTATTCGACAATATTAATCTGATAGTCTTTAAACCAATGATGGATTTGTACTAAATGGGCAAGTAGTTGTGGACCTGTCATCAATTGGCCAAACCATGGTTCTTTAAATGCAGAACCTTCTGTTTCAATAATTTTAGTGAGACGTTCCTTATCAAAGAACTCATATAAAACAGAACTTTTATCCGTTAAAGCGCTTTTCAGCATATTCGTTACTGTTTTTGTGTAAATAGGATTATGTGTTTTAGGATATGGACTTTTTTTGCGATAGAGCACTTCATCTGGGAGGATTCCTTCTAACGCTTTCCGTAATAACCCTTTCTCTCTTCCCATGTAATTCTTCATTTCCCATGGTACATTCCACACATATTCAACTAAGCGATGGTCAGCAAATGGGACACGTACCTCTAGGCTTGCTCCCATACTCATTCTATCTTTCCGCTCTAATAAAGTAGTCATAAACCATAATTGGTTGAGATAAAACAATTCTCGACGCTTAGCATCTTCTTTACTTTCTCCCGCTAACTTTGGTGTTTCTGCAATGGTTTGATTATATTTATCCATCATATAATCTTCTAATTGCAATTTATTACTCCATGAATCTTTCAATAAGTTTTGTCGTTCTTGAATCGATCTCATCCATGGGAAGCCTCCTCTTTGCAAATCAGCCTCTCTTCTAAACCATGGATAGCCTCCAAAAATTTCATCTGCACATTCCCCAGATAAACTAACGACAAAATCCTTCTTTATTTCTCGGCAAAACCATAAAAGGGAAGAATCTACATCCGCCATACCAGGCACATCTCTGACTGTTACTGCCTCATGTAAAAATTCAGCCAATGTTTCTTGGGTGATGATACAGTTATGGTGAATGGTTCCAAATGTATCTGTCATTTTTTTTATATAGACACCATCTGAATTTGGTTGAAATTCATTTGCTTTAAAGAACTTATCATTGCCTTCATAATCGATGGAATACGTATGAAGCTGTCCTTTCCCTGTTCTTTCATATTCCATGGAAGCAATTGCTGTAATAGCACTTGAATCGACTCCACCTGAAAGAAACGTGCTTAATGGTACATCTGATACTAATTGTCTTGTCACAGCATCTTTAAAAAGAAATCGCACTTTTTCGACCGTTTCCTCAAAGCTATCCGTATGTTCTTCACTCTTCACATTCCAATAACGCCATACTTTCAGTCCATCCTGGGTAAACTTTAATGCATGCCCTGGCCGAAGCTCTTTAATCCCTTTGAAAATACCGCTTCCTGGTGTATGAGAGGGTCCAAGTGCAAACACCTCAGCTAACCCTTCTCTATCCAGCTCTGCTTTCACATTTGGATGGGCTAGCAATGCTTTCAATTCAGATCCAAAAATAAAACC
The DNA here is from genome assembly GCF_001591585.1 of Niallia circulans NBRC 13626. Taxonomy (GTDB): domain Bacteria; phylum Bacillota; class Bacilli; order Bacillales; family Cytobacillaceae; genus Niallia; species Niallia circulans. The sequence goes on from NZ_BCVE01000004.1 coordinate 160,475, forward strand.
AGTGCTAATTTCCATGTAAAATAATGGTTTCACTCCTAAACGATCTCTTCCAATAAATAAGGAGTTTCGTTTCTCATCCCAAACAGCAAAGGCAAATATCCCGTTTAAGTACTGCAGACAATCTTCTCCCCACTCAATATAGGAAGTAAGTAAAACTTCTGTATCAGAATGACCTTGAAATGAATATCCTTTTATTAGTAATTCTTTTCTTATGTCTTCGGTATTATACAACTCACCATTGTAGCAAATAGTGTAGTGAAATCCTTGTTTTTCTTTTGTCATTGGTTGAATACCATTTAGCGGATCTACTACCACTAAGCGTTTATGACCGAATCCTGCATGTAATGCAGTCCAAACATTAGTATCATCAGGGCCTCTTTTTGCCAATGTTTCAGCCATAGCCGATAAAATTTCCGATTCGTTTCTTAAATCTTTTTTGTAATCAACCCAACCTGTTATTCCACACATGATTATCATCCTTTCTTTCGTGGAACTTATGATTAGATACCAATCAATCAGTATGAGGTATTCTATGCACCAAATCAAAAATGGTTATTTGTCCATAACAGGTTTATCATTTGTTCCATTCAAAAAAGAGAAATTAATCGTTTTCAATGTTTTAATGAAGGAAAAAGAAGGATTAGTTATAAAATTTTGTTTATCTGTCTAAAAAGAATTTATGGGCGTGTAATCTTTGGGAGGTTTACAATGAACAATCAGCATAGATCAAAACTTATTGAATTTCAAACACGTGCCTTTACGAAAGGTACAGTCGAATATATAAATAATCAATGGATTTTTTTTGATGAAGAAACAGAAGAAGCAGCGATGCTGGATGAATATTTGCATCAAGAAATTGAGATTCGTACTTTCAATCGCTGGCGAAAAGGTATTCTCCTGGAGGATGGCAAAGTAAATGTTTCTGGTACCATTCATTTTCTAGAGCATGAAGACCCTATCCGCATAAGAAAACACCTTGTGTTTGCTTTAGAAGAATTATTAGACGACTTAAGCGACGATAGTTTTTATCAATTTATCACTACTTTAAATTCGATGAAGTTCTCCATATATGATTGTATATACTGTTATAATCATCTTACTTTTTTAAAGGAGGAAAAGCGAAAGAATGGGGTTAATATGATGATTTTTGATAATGAAGAAGGACTTTGTAGTGTTAATCATCATTTCTTTTATAATGAAAAAAGCACAGATCGCTTTGAATTCACCTTAAATACTGGGAAACGAATGATTGTGGAAAAATTAACTTCTTAAAAAGTGATATGGGTAGACTGTCGGCAGAATAAATGACTGCCGACAGTTTTTACTGTCTGATGAGCAAAAAGAAGTCTCCTTATTTCCACCCAAAAACAACTTCTGTTAATTTTTTGCCGCCAATTTCCGCTTCTTCTGTTCCGATTTTTTTCCCGCCAATGGCTTCATAAAACTTACAAGCTGGATTCTCTGATATAGCCAAAATAACCATCGGGAAAAGCCCGAGTTCTTTTAAATATTCCATTACTTTTTTTACTAACAAGCTTCCTATCCCTTGTCCTTGAAAGGCTTCCAAAAGGTAGATGGCGTATAACTCGCCAACATAACCTGGATATTGTCCACTTCTTTCTTTTCCGCCATTAGCGAAACCTATAATTTCTCCAGTTTCATTTTCAGCAACAAAGACACTTCCAGTCGGGATTGCTTTCTTCCATATCTCTTCTCTTTCCTCATAATTAAGCCTTTCTAAAAATAAATCTGGAACTATTCCTTTATAAGTAGTGCGCCAACTATCTACATGTACCTTTGCAATCCTTTTGGCATCCTCATCCTTCGCTTTTCTAATAATCATCTTTGCTCTCCTTTCTTCCTTCTATTTGGAGGGATTTCTTCACTTCCCATTTCTCATGCCAAGTTACTTCAACTCCAATTGAACCTGTTTGTATCCACTCTATTGCCTTTAGTACAAGTGGAGAAGCATAATGAATGGATAAATCGTTTTATTAACATCAAACACGCCAAACGGTCGATGAAACTTTCTCTCTTCTTCTTTCAATCCTATCCCCCTATTCATTTGATTGCACTCTTTCTAAATATAATTAACTTGATTTTATCAGAATTCAAAAGCTTACTCCATTCTCTAAAATCAACTGCTATTGTTATAGTCATCATGTTTCCAAAACGAAGGTAGCCGTCTCCCATGTGTCCATTATTTCTTCAAAAAAGCAAAAAAAGCATAAGGAAGTCTATTCTATCCTTACGCTTTAAGCACTCTACTTATATAGCCATACAACCATCTCACATTCTCCTCTATTTCCCCAGGAATAATAAGGAATGAGTGTAAGTTCTTTTTTTTCTATATTCCCCTTGAAATTAAATTGGTATAATGTTTCCTGCCAACTTTTATCGACTAGTTCATGATCTGCTTCTACCATAAGTTGGGTAATTCCATTTAATATACCTGGCTGATAGCATACCTTTGCCCGCTCAAGATTTTTGGGATTGACATGATAGGTTTGTAATTTCTCTTCATTATCTATCGATTCTGCACAGTAAACAAAAGGACCTCTTTGTATAGCTATACGATTAACATCGGCAACTACGTTAGGATTTGCTGTGACAGCCAATACTGGTGTCTCAAAGACAAGTTCCACTATTTCTCCATTCCACTTCCTTTTTAATTCCACATAACCATCAATCAAATTCATTTCGACTGGAATTCCTTCCACATATAGTAACGGATTTTTTAACCACTGGGGAATACGAATTTTTAAAGTAGCGAATTGCCCATCCGTTTTGAGGTGATATTTCACTCTATTTTGCTTCGGAAATTCTGTCATTTGCTCTAAAGAGCCTCCGGGGAAGTCTAGCTTACTAGCAACAAATAGATTGCTGTAAATGATTTGTCCTTCTTCATCCCATGTATAAAAGTAACGCTGTATCGAACCGATTGTTCGAGCAAAGTTTGGAGGACAGCAAGCACAACCAAGCCAATTTGGCCGCTGGTACTTCACATGCCCTTGTCCAGGATTATTCTTACTTATAGACGGATATACTTCTAGTGGATTCACATAGAAAAAATGTTTCCCCTCAATAGATGCTCCAGAGAGAACACCATTATATAATGCTCGTTCCATAATCTCTATGTATTCTGCCTTTGGTTCTATTTTAAACATCTCATACGCAAAATAAATAAGAGCGATGGATGCACATGTCTCACAATACATGGTGTCATTCGGCAAATCATATTCACCTGTAAATGCCTCCCCATGTACAGTGGAACCAACACCTGCAGTTATATACATCTTTTTCGAGATAACGTCCCGCCAAATTTCTTTACAAGCCATAAATAGTTGTTCATCGTTTGAATGTTTTGCAATTCTTGCCATCCCAGTTGCCATATACAACATTCGAACAGCATGCCCTACTGCTTTTGTCTGTTTTTTGGGCTGAGTATATGCTTGTAAATACTTTAAATCAATCTTTGGATAATCATTTGTTATTCCGTCTTTATTGTTTTGCTCTACTTGCTTGTCATAGAATAATGGATCTTTTCCCCTCACATCTATAAAGAAGACTGCTAAATCTAAATATTTCTTCTTCCCAGTAAACTCATATAACTTTGCTAACGCCAGTTCAATTTCTTGGTGACCATCAGCTCCCTGTATTTTTCCTTCTTCATAACCAAAATGCTTTGCGATATTGTCTACTACTTTTAATGCAATCTGCAATAGTTCTCTTTTCCCTGTAGCTTCTGTATAGCCTATAGCCGCTTCCATTAAGTGTCCAGCGCAATATAATTCATGACTATAGTGCAGCTCACGATATTTTCTATTAGGAAATTTCACTTGAAAAAAAGTTTGTAAATAGCCATCTTTTTCTTGTGCCTTGCCAATTAAATCGATGACACTGTCAGCAAGCTCCTCTAATTCCTTATCTGGAGAAATTTGCAAACTGTAAGAAACTGCTTCTAGCCATTTGTACACATCACTATCTTGAAAGAACCATCCGTAATGTTCTCCATCTTTTAATCCAGCTGCTATACGAAAATTTTCGAGAGCATTGCTTTTCTCTGCTGGTAAACTCTCATCCTCCCTTTCCCGCTCAATATTAATATCCATATCGTTATCCATCACTTTATATTGAAAGGGAATTGTCTTGTTCTTAATATTTTTGACATAATAATTCCAAAATGTATCCTTTATATGCACCTTGTTTATGGCAAATTCTCTTAACAATTTAATTCCTCCATTCTTTTCTGATATCGCTTACAATAGTTTAACTGGTTTCGTTCATGATGTAAGTAGGATAACAAATAGATGTGGTGGACATAAACTAGATGATCATGCTACCATATCTTCAAAAGGAGGAAAAAAGATGCCAGCAACGTATATATATTCCCATCTAAAAGGAGCGGTACCCTTTCATTCAGCTGGTTTATTTGTATCAGATGTTTCATGGTCTCATGCACCAAGAAGAAATCCAAATGAAGAAATTATCCTATGTATTTCCGGTACTCTTTATTTAGAGGTAGATAATACCGCATATGAATTAAAAGAAAATGAATTTCTTTTCATTCCTGCCAACACATCTTTTAAAGGTAATAAACCCTCAGAAAAAGGCCTGTCCTTTTATTGGTTCCACTTTTATCTCCCTCAAGGAAAAGAGACTGTTTCAGATCCCTTCGTACGAAAAAGCTCTACTCCAGAAATATATTTACCTTTGTATTCATCTGAAATGAATCTTTGTAAAACCATCATTTTGTTAAATCAATTAATCGCAAGCATGAAATCATCTCAAACAAATAATGGATTTCTAGATTATTTAGTAACAGCGATTCTGCTAGAACTTAGTGAGGAAGCCCGTAGTGTCTATGAAGATACCGAAGAGAGGGAACCACATAATCGTTTCTTACACTATGTAAAAGAATGGATTCGGATGAACAGCAATCACCCCTTAACAATTGAAGAGATCGCCAATCATTTTGGATATAATAAAGCTTACTTATCACATACTTTTTCCAAAAATACCGGGACAACGATCAGCCAATTTATTCTTCAAGTTAGAATGGAGAAGGCAAAATCATTATTATTGAATACGAATGATACTGTTACAAAAGTTGCTGCCGATTGTGGTTTTAAAGATGAGAAATATTTTATGAGAGTATTTAAGCAAACAGAAAACATGACACCAACTGCTTTCCGTTCTGCTTTAAGGCATATTAAATTAAATAATACTTAAGATAACAATTCTATAAACTTAACAAACTTTATCAATAAAAATATTAACATTAACATTAATCACCCCTTACACTAAAAGAAAACATTTACAGAGGTTAATTTACATGTTATTTTTTGTATAAGAAGGAAACTTTATAGTTAATTAAACATACTGAAAGAAGGGGTCTATATGCAATTGGGGATCGATAAATCCTCTTTAGTCGTGTACGAAGCTTTAGCAAGTGAAGTTCGAATGACAATTATTCAGTTACTGTCTAAAAATAAAATGAATATAAAAGAGCTTGCCAAAGAATTGGGCATCAGCAGTGCTATTGTAACAAAGCATGTAAAAAAATTAGAAGATGCAGGTCTAATAAAGACCGAAAAGGTTCCAGGGAAGTCTGGCTTACAGAAAATTTCCATGTTAAAAGTGGACCACATTGAAATCAACTTTCCGAAGAAAATCTATCATTCTTTTGCTTCTTACGAAACTTCTGTTCCAATTGGTCATTATACTGATTATGATTTAAAGCCAACCTGTGGATTAGCTTCAGAAAAGGATTTTATTGGCAGAGTAGATGAACCGAAACTCTTTATGGATCCAAAAAGAGTGGAAGCAGAAATTTTGTGGTTTACTCAAGGCTTTATCCAATACACCATCCCAAACTTTTTAAAAAAGGAAGAAAAAATCCAGCAATTTGAAATTAGTTTAGAAGTATGTTCAGAATTTCCATTTTCTAATGATAATTGGCCTTCTGATATTACCTTTTCACTAAATGGGCTAGAACTTGGAACCTGGAGAAGCCCTGGCGACTTTGCAGATACACGAGGTAAACTTACTCCTGAATGGTGGCCGCATAATTTAAATCAATACGGACTTCTTAAAACACTGCGAATTACAAACCATGGTACATATATTGATGGAGATCCGATATCCGCCATTACCATTAATGAATTGGATGACAACTGTGATCGCTGGACATTTCGACTTGAAGTGAAAGAAGATGCTGAATATGTTGGAGGTGCCACTATTTTTGGGAAAAAATTCGGGAATCACCCGCAGGACATTATTTTCAAAGTCTATTATTTATAAGAGAAGGATTTACTTTAATAAGTTGGGAAACAGTGACTTGTTTCCCTTACCTTCCTCGTTTCTTCCTTTAACGATAAAAAAAGTCCTCTATTATTAATAGAAGACTTTCTTTCAAACCTATTCATTTAGCCATTTATCGGCAGCAAAAACAATTCCTGCCCTTTTTCTCGCTATTGTAAGAATCTCCATCACTTGAAGACTATGTTCTAGTCTTTTTAGCATTTCACTTTTGTTTTTCTCGCGTATTATTTTTTCAAATGCCACGAACTCTTCATACATTCGATGATTATGCTCATTTTTATTTATCTTCTCTTCTACATTACTAGCATTGCTGATAAATAATGAATCTATACTGTTAACAGGTCCATCAACTGTCAAGAAGCCATTATCGCCTTGAATAGTCGCAAATGATGCTCCCCAGCTATCTTTTGAACCTATACATATCGCTTTAAAGCGCTCATACTCTAAAATCAAGACTCCAGAAGTATCAATCCCTCGTGACAAATTGGGATAATACTGCACCTCCATTGGTTTTCCGAATAACCCAACAACGAAATGAATATTATAACTATTAATATCCATCAAGGCGCCACCCGACATCTCTGGATTAAAAGCTGGTAAAATGTTCCCCTCCTTAAAAGCATCATAACGTGAGGAGTACTGAGAATAATTTGCTTCTACCACCTTGATATCTCCTAGCTTAGGCAGCAATTCTTTTATTTTTAAAAAATTCCCTCTGTATTGATTAGTAATTGCTTCTATTAAATAAAGATCATTCTTTTGGGCAATCCTTTCTAATTCCTTCAATTCATTCAAATTAGAGGTAAAAGGCTTCTCACAAATTACATGTTTTCTGGCTTCTAAAGCTAGTTTTGTATAGGAATAATGAAGATGATTAGGCAATGCTATGTAAACGACATCTATATCGGTATCTGCAAGCATCTCTTTATAATCCACATATATTTTGTTTATAGGATATTCCTTTTGTAAGTCTAACAAAAATTCTTTTTTATTGGGTCTTCCAAAAATCGCCACCAAGTCAATTTGTGGTATAGATTTAAGCATAGGTAATAAATCTTGAACAATCTTTCCTGCTCCCACTATTCCAAGTTTCATTTTATTTACATCCCTTCATTCCCTCTTCTAAAATTGCCAATTGTAATAGCGTTTCCTCATCTTTTATTATTTTTTCTTCCCCATAGATGATTGTATTATACATTCCATCATACACTCGCCCATAATCCCCTGCCTCTGACACAACTTTTTCTTCATGGTAATTTCCATTCTCATCTATATAAGTTAGGGTGCCATAATGTTCTGGTTGGTCTACCCCAAAACCCTCTCCATCAGGCATATAGAAAAGTTTTAAATGTTCCTCTTGTCTATCTTTCGAATGTTTAATGAAGCTTCCCTTCTTACCGTAAACAACAAAGCTTGGTCTTTCTTTTAGTCGGAAGTAACTTGACTTAATCGAAACCTTTAACTGATTATAATAAAAGTCTAAATCAAAATAGTCATTCATTCGTCCTTGACCTAATAATTGTCGTACATCATAATGAACATGCTGCGGTTTTCCAAAATAAGATATGACCTGGTCGATCGTATGGGTACCATGTCCGTACATAAAGCTGCGATAATTATTATAAACCTGGACTGTTTCTGGCACTTCTGGTCGATAATAGTCATAATTCAATTCTACTTCTAATAAATCTCCTAATTTACCACTCTCTATCACCTTTTTTGTTGTCAGAAAATCTGAATCATAACGGCGGTTTTGATAGCATTGAACAACAAGTCCTTTTTCTTTTGCATACAGAAATATTTCTTCGGCTTCTTCTACCGACATCATAAATGGCTTTTCCACTAGCACATGTTTATTATGATCTAAAGCTAACTTAGCAAATAAATAATGAGAGTCATGAGATGTTGTTACTACGATTAATTGAATCTCTTGATCCTTGAGTATCTCATTTAAATCCGTAGTATAATGAATATGTTTATGTTTCTTCCATGTATCATGGGCTGGATTTCTACGATAAATTGTTTTCACCTTAATATGGTCTCTTTGTAAAGTAAAAGGAAGATGATACCTATTTGTACTTTTGCCATTTCCTATGTATCCAATTGTCAGCATAAAAGACACTCCTTTTTTCCTTAATGGGACCATTATAGGATGGAATAACAGAGAATTCCATGTAAAGCTTTAGCCTGAACGGATTTAGGATAAAATGTTCAAGCTTCCATCTGAAATTAAGCTGATTTAATGAACAAAATGTTCAATTTTAAAGGAGTGAGCCGATTTGTTGCTAAAACAAATTGCAAATAGAACGGATTATACAACAGCAGAAAAAAATATTGCAAAATATATTTTGGAAAATGCTAACTTAATAGAGAGAATGACAATCCAAGAGTTAGCACAAAAAACATTTACTTCCCATACTTCTATCATTCGCTTTACACAAAAGTTAGGAATGAAGGGTTTTAAAGATTTTAAAATTATGCTTGTTAAATCTATTGAGCAAAAAAACCATGTTTTATCTGAAATTAATCCCAATATCCCATTTGAAGATGATGCTTCTCTTATGAAAATCAGCCAGGATATGATGTATTTAACTCAACAGGCCATCAAAGAAAGCTATGAGCTCTTAAAGGAAGAATCCCTTTTTAAAATGACTAAGTATCTATACAATGCAAACCGTATCTTTATGTATGCTGTAGGAGATTCGCAAATTCGGGCCGAAAGTTTTCAAAATAAACTTTTGAAGATAAATAAATATGCCATAATCGCAACGGCCCGTAATGAATTTGCCAATAACACTGTTAACATTGATATAAATGACTGCGCCTTTTTTATTACTTATGAAGCTAAATCAAATGAGGACTTCATTGCTGCTCGTATATTAAAAGAAAGAAAGGTGCCGATTTTATTGCTAACCGCCTTTCCTGAAAGTAAATTAGCCAAAATGGCAGATGTTGTTTTAACCATACCAGCTTTAGAAAAGAAAGAAACATACAAAATCGCTACCTTTGCATCACAAGTATCCATTGATTATGTGCTTAATGTCTTATTTTCCAGCTTGTATCAAATAAATTACTCACAGAACAGAGAGCATCAAAGAAAAAGTACGGAATTAATAGATCGCTTTTCTTTTTAAAATATAAGAAAATCCCTTAGTCTAAATATAGTTAAACTAGAGGATTTAAAACAGCACTAGCTGCTAAGTCTTTCTTGCACAGCTGGCATCCACTGGCCAAACAATCTTCTATTTTTCGATGAATTTTTCTTTTTTTGAAAAAAACTAAAAAACTCAGCTAAACCTTTAAGGTAATAACTGAGTTTCTTTTGTGACTTCTACATTATTGCTTTCTCACCTTTAGATAAAAACGAGATTGGCTGGCATCAAAAAAGCCAGTTTTCCCGATGTGCTGATACAAACGATAGAGTTCATTCTGGTACTTTTCTACGCTAAAATCAGGAACTTGCCAAGGAATCGCCTTTAAATAATAAATAAGTGCGCCCAAGTCATAGAAACGCTGGATAGGAAACTCCTCTTGGTACTCTAGAACCTCCCATTCAGTGAGAGAAAACTGGTTAAGAGCAGCTGAAAGTTTCCACTCTTTAAATTCAGGATTGAGCGGAACTCCAAACCAGTCATTTATTTCCTTGCAATCTAAACCTCCAACTTGCTGGGTAAGAAAAATACCCTTTGGCTTTAAGATTCTTTTCACTTCTTTTACAGAGTAAGATTCATGTCTGTTAATGATTAAATCAAAATGATTGTCGGGAAATGGCAATTCATTATCATCAACCACTTCCATCACTCTCACTCCTAATGGCTCAAGCTTCTTTTTGGCAATCGATACGTTCGGCTTGTACCCTTCCGTCGCATAAATGATACTTGGAAAATAGCCTTTCAATAAGGAGAGAAACTCTCCTCCCCCAGTTCCCATATCCAATACAGCTGTGGTTTCCTGCATTGCAGAAATTACTTTGCTCCCGTAAGACCAAGAAATCATGCTGTTTTGGATTCTGCCTGTATCATAAATGCTAGAAAAGTCCCATCCTGAAAATTTCTCGTTTATTTCCTCTAAATACCTATGAAAATTAATATCTGTCACTTTTTATTCCTCCCTATTTTTTATTTTTCAATAAAGAATAGAGGGAGGTCCTCTACAATAATGGTTTTATATTTCATGTTCCAGTGATCTCATACTCTTTCTCCCTTATTAGTTCTTTCAAGCTCTTTGAAACTAAGTACCTGCCACTCCAAGACAGATACTTATCCAACATATTTATGTGTGTATACCCTACATATCTCTAATGGTGTCATTTGTTAACCGAACAAGATTACCACTCGGCTCAAAAATAATAGAAATGAAAAATGTCAAAGGAAGAACAACAACATCTAAATAGCCTTTCACTATTTTTCGGATCAATTGTTCCAGATCCCTCTTCCTAAACTTGGAAATCTATACTCTTAATTATACACTATTTTTTATTTTTTCAAAATATTACACCTTATATTTTCTTATACATGTCTTTTTTCTATAAGCTGAATGCCAATACCTAGCATAATTGTTCCCATCAAACAAAGAATCCCTGCCGGAACCATAATATCATTCCAAGAAGCACTGTCGATAACACCTTTTTTTAATAGTTCCATTCCATAAGTAATAGGAACAACTTTGGATAACAAAATCATTATTTTCGATGTAACAATTTCAATTGGCCAATAGGCTCCGCCAAGCATCGCAAAGCTTACAGATACCAACGGAATAAAGGCATTAAACTGGCTTGGTGTTTTCACAAGACCTGTTAGGAGAATAGTCAATGCCACAATAGCGTATAAATATGGAATGATTAGAACAAACACCAAATGAAAATTCCCATTAAAATCAATATTTAATCCATACCTGAAAAGAAGGAAAATCATTATTATTTGGATATAACCTATCGAAAAACTAAATAATAAATTCCCTAAATATATTTGTGCTTTTGAAGTAGAGGATAAAATAAATCGATCCCATATTCCACCTTGTTTATCTCTTAGAATTTCAATAACCGTAAAGGAAACGGTATAAATACAGAAGAATAAAGTAAACCCAAAGAGCGACTGGAGTGATTGATTATAGCTTGCTTCTTTATCCGTTAATGTTTGTTCTGTTTCTACAGGTATAATTGGTGTCTCGTTATTATGTGCAAGCACCCTTTGAGCTTCTTCTTTATCCGCTGCTCCATTGATCAGCGCTTGTTCCTTAAGCATATTCGCATAATAGGTTTGAAGATAATTTTGAACCATTAATACATTGGACGTATCAGCTACTCGAAAAATAGTATAAGTGTCTGGATTTATCGACACTCCTATATCTGTTTTTCCCTTTGCTAACTGTTCTTTTACTTCTTTTTCTGTATAAATAACAAACGAATAACTTTCACTTTGATTTAAAGCTTCTAGAATATCAGTTGTTTTCTCCGATTGTTCTGTATAAACTGGCACTTCTACTTTTGTGAAAGAAGACATCCCAACTAAATAAGCAAAAACGATACAAATGAAGGAGGTTACAATAAATCCACCTGGCTGTCTAATAAATTTCTTACATTTCCCCCATAGAATTGCATTCATTGGCGAACCCCTCCTCTTGTTTTCAAGGTAATCACACTAATCAACAGCAAAGTAATAGAAAATAGGAGGATTGCTTTAAGATGGCTCCATAAATCTGCCAATGAATAGCCTTGATATGCTTTTAAATAAGCAGTAAGGGCTGCACCTCCAGGAGAATATTCGCCTAATGTTTCCATAAATCCACCGATCGCACTTACATCAAAAAAGCTGCCGCCAATAAACGCAAGAATAGGTACGATTAAGGAAGACATAATACTCTCCACATTTCGTGACTTAGCAGCAAAAGAAATAGAAGTTGCTATAGTAGCAAACGCTGCAGCCATTAGATTTACCGTTAAGATAACAACTAATTGGTTTATCATACTAGAAAAGACGACTCCATAAATCATTGCTATTAAGCTGAATAAAATGGTCTGCTGTAAAAAAGATAGAATAAAGGCTACAGTAAAAACACCTGCAAAAAACACAAACTTTGGAACATTTGCCAGTAAGATACGTTCATACAAAAGCTCTTCTTTTTGCTGATAAGCAAAGCCTGCTACCGTTGTAGATATATAGAATACAAACATCACAGACATGCCGACTCCATAATAAGCAAAAGCGCTGATTTCCTTTTTCTTTTCGATATTTTTGATTTGTCCATTTACCTTTTCACTAACTAATGTCGAATAATCGATTTGAAGATCTTGGGCTGTCTTTAGATACGTCCACTCTTTTTGATAATTCGTCATAATATCCTCGATAATAGTTGCCTGAAGGGACTCTTGGTTTTTTGTCTTTATTATCCACGATGGAAGTTCGGTTTCTTCCTCTAAAAAATTTGTATAAAATTCAGAAGTAAATCCTTCTGGAATATATACTACACCGTCAAAATCCTTTTCCTTTACTATGGTCCGGTCACTATATTCCGTAACGGAAAGGAATTTCTTTAAATCAGGATTTTCCCCGACTGCTTTCATAAATGTAGCTATCGGCTGCAGAGCCTGAATATGCGCTATTTTTGCTTTTTTCTCTTGATCGCTTAGAGGAGACTGGTTTATTTTTTCTATTATTTCTTGTTGGGCTTGCTGTTCTTGATCCTCTACCACCATAGCTAGCTTCGCTTTTACTTCTATTTCGCTATCATTATCCAAAGCCCCTAACGCGCTGCCAAGTATCGTGATAAGCACAAACGGCATTAACAACAAGACAACCAGCTCTCGCGGTCTTCTCCAAATCAGTAATAATTCTTTTTTTATCATTTGCCAAAGCATCTGGAATCCTCCTAATCTCTTAATTGACGGCCAGTTAAATGCAAGAACACATCTTCTAAAGTAGGCGCCTCAATATTTACAGAGAGTACATTTGTCTTCTGTTCTTCGGCAATCCGCAATATATCTTTTAACAAATTCACTCCTCTTGGTACGATAACCGTAATCACCGATTGTTGAATCGAGATATTCTTAATGCTTTCAAGATGACGGAGTGCTTCTGTAAATTCATGTTTGACGATTTCCACCTTAATGTTAATGGCTGTTTCTGCCGATAAAATATTTTTAATATCCTCCTTCGTTCCAGATGCAATGATTTCACCATGGTCCATAATATAAATCCGATTACAAAGAAACTCTACTTCTTCCATATAATGACTTGTATAAAGGACGGTCATTTGCTTTTCTTCATTTAGTCTTTTCACTGTTTCTAAAATATAATTTCTGGATTGTGGATCAATTCCAACAGTTGGTTCATCCATAATAATTATTTCCGGTTCATGTATTAAAGCGACACCAATATTTAATCTCCGTTTCATTCCGCCTGAGAAGGTTTTGACCAAATCCTTTTCCCGTTCTTTTAAACCAATAATTTCAAGAACTTCATCTACTCTCTTCTGTAAAATTTTTTTAGGAATCCGATGCATTTTACCAAAAAAGAGTAAGTTTTCTCGTGCAGATAAATCCATATAAACAGCGAGTTCTTGTGGTACTACTCCAAGAACTTTCCGTAAAGCCTGCGGTGTTTTTAAAATACTTTCATTATTTAAACGTACGTCTCCCTCTTGAGGAGAAACCAAAGAAGATATCATAGATATTGTTGTAGATTTACCTGCACCATTCGGTCCTAGTAAGCCTACAATTTCTCCACGTTCTAAATATAAATTGACAGAATTCACAACTTGCTTCCCTTTAAAAGATTTAGATAAATTTATTATTTCTAACAAGGTCATCATCCTTTCTATATACAGCATAATGAAAAGACTCTTCCATTCCTATACCTAAAGGTCATTTTTTTCCAAAAATAAAATGACTATAGTCATATCTTTTTATGCTAATTCAATAGCTGCTGCTTATTTAAGCATACTTTCATTTAAAAAGGGTAAAACAAATAAAAGATAATCATCGGAAAGGAGCTGTACTAATTGGGCATTCTAGTCTTGGTCATCCTTATTGCTTTAAACGCTTTCTTTGCAGCTGCAGAAATTGCGCTCATTTCCTTAAATGACAATAAAATTAAACATATGGCTGACACTGGCCACAAGAAGGCTAAAATAGTGCATAAATTGCTGTCAGAGCCGAGTAAATTTCTGGCGACAATCCAAATTGGGATTACTCTAGCAGGATTTCTAGCCAGCGCTTTTGCTGCGGACAGCTTTTCTGGTCACTTAACAGAGTTATTTTTAAGTATGGGTATTCCTCTCTCCAAAGGATTGCTTGACTCTATCTCCGTCATTATTATTACGCTGCTGTTATCTTATTTCACGCTTGTATTTGGTGAATTAGTTCCTAAACGAGTTGCTTTGAAGAAAGCAGAAGGAATTGCGATGTTCGCCGCAAGTCCGCTAACAATGCTTTCTAAAATAACAGCGCCATTTGTCGCTTTCTTAACCTTCTCCACTAACCTGGTTGCACGGCTTTTCGGCGTTCGTCCAGATGATGAAGATGAGGAAGTAACAGAAGAAGATATAAAAATGATGATTGATGTAGGAAATGAAAGAGGAAGTATTGATGAAGATGAGCGAATGATGATACATAATATTTTCGAATTTGATAATAAAGATGTCACAGATATTATGACCCATCGATCTAATATGGTAGCTATTCCTTCCCATTATACTCTAAATGAGATAGCTGCTCTTGTGAATCGTGAAATGTATACTCGCTATCCTGTATATGAGGGAAATATGGATAATATTATCGGTATCCTACATTCTAAAGATCTATTAGCCTATATGGGTAAAGAAGATACCTCCTTTCAACTAAGTAGGATTATTCGCGAACCATACTTTGTACTAGAATCAAAAAGAATTGATGAATTATTTATCCAGATGCAAAAAAATAATGTCCTTTTCGCAATTGTCGTTGATGAATACGGCGGAACAGACGGTATTGTGACAATGGAGGATTTGGTGGAAGAAATCGTCGGCAATATTTTTGATGAATACGATGAACCAAAACCTCCTGAAATTAAGATTATCGGGGAACATACCTATTTATTGCAAGGGACTATCAGTCTAGATGATGTGCAAGAGTTATTGAAAATTACCTTGCCGATTGAAATTTATGATACATTGAGTGGTTTTCTCATCAGCAGGATTGGCTATATTCCTAATGAGAATGAAAAACCAACCATCCTCTTTAAAAATTTCGAATTTCAAGTCGAAGAAATTGTGGACCGCAGAATCAGTCAAGTGAAGGTTACAAAAATAATCGAAGAGCAGTCCCCATCAAATACTTCTTTAGAAACATAAGTGTTTTCCAAGGAACAGACTTAAACTTATGTTTTGGCTGGGACATAAGTTTCCCAGCCAAAAATATAAATGGATGTGATTATCCCCACACACTAAAATACACTACTCTTTCCATTAGACTGGATGAAAGCCCCTGTCTTTCGCCTGCTCGATTTCATTTTATTATCCATTTCATGGTGTCACATTTTTGTTCTTAAATCTATCATTTATACCGATTACAGTGTCATTTACATTCCCCTCTTCATATGTTCCGCAGCTATCCTGCTGAACCAACATTTATCCGAGTGAGTAACCAAGTCATATTACTTTAAAACTTTTCCTATGAATTTGCGTTTTCCTTTATTATACTGGTAATAGTTTGCATTAAGTTTCTGTTATTATTGGAGGTTTTTTTCATGAAAAAATACGGAAAGGATATCCTAGTGATTATTTTTGGAGCCTTCCTTTTTGCATTGGCTGTCAATTTATTTGTTATTCCTAATGATTTGGGAGAAGGAGGAGTAACCGGTTTAGCCATTATAGCTTATTACTTATTTCAATGGTCTCCAGGTATAGTCAACTTTGCTTTAAACACCATTTTGCTTATAATCGGTTATAAATTTTTAAATAAACAAATGATTA
The DNA here is from genome assembly GCF_001591585.1 of Niallia circulans NBRC 13626. Taxonomy (GTDB): domain Bacteria; phylum Bacillota; class Bacilli; order Bacillales; family Cytobacillaceae; genus Niallia; species Niallia circulans. Next base: position 176,747 of record NZ_BCVE01000004.1, read on the forward strand.
TTTATACCATTATTGCTGTTTTTTTCAACTCGTTATTTTTACATCTAACAGAGACATGGTCAATCCATTCTGACGAATTATTTGTTAATGTTATTTTCGGCGGCGTATTTGCCGGAGTTGGAATTGGATTAATTATAAGAGTAGGCGGTACAACAGCTGGCTCGACTATTCTAGCAAGACTAACCAATAAATATCTCGGCTGGAGTATAAGTTACGGCTTATTATTTTTTGATCTTCTTGTTGTTTTTGCCTCCTTCTTCCTAATAAAGGCAGAAGGTGTGATGCTGACAATTATTATGCTCTATGTTGGAACAAAGGTGATGGAATTTGTCATAGAAGGCGTTAATCCGAAGAAGGCAGTGACGATTATTTCCAATTACCCTGCAGAAATTGCGGATCAAGTAAACGAACAATTAAATCGTGGCGTAACTGTTCTATCAGGTCATGGCTATTATACAAAAGAGAACAAGGAAATACTCTATATTATTATTAATAAACAAGAAGTTGTGAAACTAAAGAAAATCGTGAAACAAACAGATGAGGATGCTTTTATTACCATTCATGATGTGAGAGACGTCTTCGGCGAGGGCTTTATTCACCTTTCTAAAGCGTAGTGAGGCATTTTCACCCGAACCATTATACAGAGCTGCTAATAAAGCTCTTATATAATCGTTCGGGTTTTATTTCAAAAAAAAGAAGGTTAGTGGAAAGCAGCCGCAGATGACTCTACTTCGCTTTCCTATTACTTAGCTGGCAATGAAATCAAATATAATCATTCCGCACCGCATAAATAGCTAATTGTGTTCGATCTCTTAATTCTAATTTTGCTAGAATTTGAGTGATATGATTTTTAATCGTTCCAACAGATAATAATAACTCACGGGAAATTTCTTTATTTGTTTTCCCTTGGCCTATTTTTTTGAGAATTTCTATTTCTCGTGTTGTTAACACAACTGTCTGATTCAGTTCTTTCTCAGGCAGGTTCTCTTTTTTTAACAGCTTTGGCATTAATTTTGCGGCAACTTGATCATGTATCGACATGCCGCCCGCCAAACAACTTTTGATACTATTTACTAAAGTAGTATTATCTGTTGTTTTTAGCAGAAAACCATTCGCCCCTTCTTGAAATACCTTTATTGCATAATCTTCATCATTAAAAGTAGTGAGGATAAGTATTTTTATATGTGGAAATTGCTGACGAATTTTTTTCGTCGCTTCCATCCCATCCATAATTGGCATACGAATATCCATTAAAACAATGTCTACAATTGTTTTTTCTAATAAAAACAACACTTCTTTTCCATTTTCCGCTTCAGCAACGACCTTGATGTCTTCTTCTTGTTCAATAATCATCTTTAAACCATTTCTAACAATTGCTTGATCCTCCGCAATTAACACGCGAATCATCTTCATTCCTCCCAACAGGAATATTTCCTTGCAGGATAAATTCTCCATTCGATTGAAGAATCTCTAATTTTCCATGTCTTTCTTCTATTCTTTTTTTCATATTCTCTAAACCAAAACCAAAATGAAAAGGATGCTTATGTATATAGGGATTTCTGATTTCAAATGTCAAATGCCCAATTGGGGAAACACCTAGTGTAATATGCACAGCTTTCGAACTTCCATACTTCATCGCATTTGTGATACCTTCCTGTACAGATCGATAGAGGACAGCACTTTGTTTATTACTAAGGTTTGCTTGTAGTACCCCTTGCTTGGTTGTAAAATGGACGTGAATATTGTTTTCACTTTCCAATTTTTTTATCAGCGTAATAATAGAAGCAATTCCTCTTGGCTCGTCTACTTGTAAAAGACGTACCGCTTTTCTTGTTTCTTCTAAGCTGTCAGCTGCCATATTTTTCAAAGTTAAATATTGATCCTTTTTCTCCTTAATCCAAAATTGTTCGATTTGCATCATTAATGCAGTCAATTTATGACCAACGGAATCATGCATCTGTCTAGCAATTAGATTTCTCTCCTCCACTCTTGCTGCATGCTCATTATAGTAAGATTGTCTTTTCTGTATCCGATAATCATTTAGTAAAGATTCATATGTATTTCTTATTTGGCGATAATCCCCCTCCAGCTCATTTACATGAATAAGTAAATAGGAAATTAACAGAAGAAAACTTATCCAAACCAAAGCTAAATAGGGAAACATTATAATAACTATTGCAGCATTGATTAAAAGAAACAAGCTAATGACAATACGAAACAAATTAGTTGATATATAAGTACTCATTACTATCATAAAATACAAAAGCATTAGTAATAGATAGCTATATAACTCTCTTCCTACTGTAAAGAGGACTATTTCAAGCATAACAATGATAGTAAGAAACGGTATGCTTTTTCTTTTAAATACAGGCACGAGAAAATAGAATCCTATAATAATAGAAAACAGAAATAAGTGCATAGCAAAATGCCAAGCATCAATGTTATATGCTTGATATAAAGTGCCCAAACATAAAAAAACCAGAACCACTATTTTTATCGAAAAGTCCTTCATTGTTTCTCCCTTTTCTCCTTGATCTTCTTTATAAAAAAGCTTGTAAAAGATACCTCTTCTACAAGCCTCTTGATCGTTTCTATTAAATGCTGTATCCAATCGCTAACACAAGCGCAAAAGAAACTACCAATAAAATCCACAGCGTTTTTGTATTTTCGGATTTTTTCGTGCGAATAAGTACCATTTCAAGCATACCGATAACCCAAATGCCTACAAGCATCTTAATTGTATGCATGAAATCCATCCCTGTTTTGGCAATTAAGCCAATTCCAGAACCAATAATCAGAATATACACTACCCGTAACACCATATGTACGATTTTACTTCCCTTTTCTTTTCCTGCTTTATGTAAACCGAATGACAAGGCAAATAGAATTAGCCCAATAATCCATGTCAGTACATGAGCATCTGTTGAACTCATATAGATCCCCTCCTTTTCTCCATTATTTTACCATAGATTACTTTAATCCCTCTATTTTCGACTTATTATTCCTCAGCTGCTACTTGATTTATTAAGGTACCAATTCCTTCCACCGATATTTCAATGCTATCCCCTGCCTTTAAGAAGCGTGGTGGGTTAAAACCTTTCCCAACTCCTGCAGGTGTTCCTGTGGCAATAATATCTCCAGGCTCTAACGTCATCCCTTTAGACAATACACTTATTACTTCTTCGATTGGAAAAATAAAATGCTTTGTATTGGATTGTTGTCTTATTTCTCCATTTACTTTAGTAGTAATATTTAATTCATTCGGGTTGGGAATACTATCCTTTGTTACAATCCATGGTCCAATTGGCGCCGTCGTGTCTAAACTTTTTCCTATAAAAAATTGTTTGTGTTTCTTCTGTAGATCTCTAGCGGTGATATCATTTAAGATGGTATAGCCAAATATATAATCCAATGCCTTCTCTTTCTTAATTCCTTTTCCTTTTTTTCCAATAATAACAGCTAGTTCGCCTTCATAATCAAGCTGCTCTGTTACTTGTTTATGTTCCATAATATTCTCCATATGGCCAATAACCGTGGTGGGAGCTTTCGTAAAAATCATCACATGCTCAGGAATGTCCGCTTTACTTCCCATTTCTATTGCGTGTTCTTCGTAATTTTTGCCAACACAAAAGATATTTTTTCGCGGTCTAGGAATCGGTGCTAGAAACTTCACTTTTTCCATTGGTATATAAAGATTTGTGCTATCATAATGCTCTTCTGCCCAATGCATTAAACTTTCTACCTTGTTCATGAATCCTTCTTGTTCTATACATTTAATAAGATCTTCTGGATACGGTCTTCTTCCCGTATGCTTTTCCTCTGCATCATTTAAAGGTAAAACTCTCTTTTCCCCTACTACTCCAATAAAAACTTTATTCTTCCACGCAACCGTTGCAAGCTTCATAGATTAATCCCCCTATAATATCATTATATACATTAGAACATTTAAGAAAATTATAAACTTTCTCAAAAATTTTTCCAAATAAAATTCCCCCCCTCCATTCTTAGCGTTTCTAAAACAAAAAATCGCTATTTATAACAGTGAATTAACTCCTATTCCTTTTTCTTGTCATAGTACAATCATTCAAAAGAATATGTTAGTTAAGAATAGTATGAAGCTATCTAGGTGAATGTATCACCTAATCCGTTATTTTCCATAGTATGTATAAGAATATTGTATAAAGGATGTTGTATATGCCAGCAATTGTTGGAGTAGCTCAAGTTATATCCGTTGGGGGTAGCTCTATTTTTAATATTGGCGATGTATACAAAATGATGCCTATCTCTAATGCGAAAACCTTTTCTGGATCAGGCTCTTTTAATACAGGGGATGGATTAAAGATTACCAACTACCGTAGTTCTACCAATACGTATGATAACGATGGATTGGATCAGCCAATTGCTGCGAATGCGTAATTAGACTAAAAGGTGATGTGTCTAATGAATTATTTTATCCAACAATCTATAACCATAAATTCAATTAAAATCGGGGGGATTTCTAACTCTTCTGTATTACAGATAGGCAGTGCTGGAATTATTAAACCTGCCTCATACTTATATAATACGGGAGGATTTACAGAATCAGCTCCTGAACTTCAACCAGAAGAACCTGGAATGGATGTAGCAGATGAAGATACCGTTTTCTCACCTGCTGTTCCCTTGCAATCTCCTCGAAGATAGGAAGGATTTGCAATAAGGAAAAAAGGGGGGATAGAAATGTCTTATGATTTTTATCAATACAGTGAAAATATGCGTCATTATTTACAATTGCTTGAAAAAAGGATTAAAGATTTAGAAGCACAGGTTGCCAATCTTACGAATGAGGTTACGGCAATCAGCGAAAAGCCAACTGTCCATATTGATCGTATCGATTACAGCTTTGACCAATTAAAAGTGGAAACGTTAGAAGGAACCTTGAATATCGGACTTAATCCTGAAGACTTAAGCAACATTGAAGAACTTGCCATTAATCCAAATTCACCAACCCAACAGCCTCAGGCCCCTTTCTATCCACCCATTGATCCTAAGCAGATGATGAATCGATCCATGGATATAGAAGAGGTCATGCATCAATTTATTCAATTAGAATTGCCAGAAATCATTCGGCAAAAGCAATTAGAACTTAATATGCCCGAAGAGGAATCCTATGTCACCTTTATTCAAGAGGATATTACAAAGCAATTACCAACAAGGATTCAATATTATTTACAACAAAATACTAACCGTAAGCAAAGCGGCAGCACTTTATCTAATGAAGCAATTATCAACGCTTTAAAGGAAGAAATGGAAAATGGAGTTCATTTATTTTTAAGTCATATACCAGATAACATGAAAGGAAGTGGAAAAGAGTGAATTTTCAAGTATATAATCGAGAGCTTCAAGTAGGTAGAATTGATATTATAGGGGTTGCCAGCTCCTCTATTTGCTTAATAGGAGATACACAAACGATTCAATTAGCCTCCACCTTCGATACACCAGCCGAATCTTTAATTATTGGCCCTTTTGTTCCACTGCATCCAAAAATTTAACTATGTTACAGCGTACATCTGTTGTTGATTTAATCACTATTAATACCGTATCCTTTTCCTCCATTGTAGAAATCGGAGATGCAACTTACCATCAATCTGCCTCTAGGGCATTAGCAGTCCAAAGACAAAAAGAGTTCTTTTATGGTTCGGAAACAGAATATGAAGACTATTCTGTGTTTACAGAACCCATTCCCTTACTTCCTATTATCGAAAATGTAACATGTCATTTTGAAAATAGGAAACCGATCATTAAAGTAAATCATATAAATATTATTGGAATATCTTCTGCCTCCTTATTACAAGTAGGCAATTGCCGTCATCTATATGCAGAAGCAAGAATTAAACATATCCGGCAAATAGAGCAACCACTTGCAGCGGAAACAGAAAATAATTTGATCCAATTAAATGAGCCTAGTCAATTTAATACTACAACCCCTGAAAGCCCTATTTCCATTACTGGCACAAATCTTATAGGAACTCCTTTTTCTAATAACACAGAAACAAGTCTAGAATAATAGAAAGAGGAAGATAAAAATTTTTTCGAGAAGAATATTTTAATATCAGATTAGAATAGATACCACAAAAGGAGGTTAAAAAATGCCTGCAATTGTAGGACCAGTACAAATTGTTAACGTAGGAGAAGGAATTGTGCAATTTGGGGATTCATTATTTATTTCTCCCAAAGGAAATTCAAAGGCAACCTTAGGCTCTGGTACCTCCAATACGGGAGCATTTATTATAACAAATAATGGATTAAACGCTAGTAACTATATAGATACTAGTTTACTTGATCAACCAGTTGTTGCAAATAACTAGCTGCTAAGTCCCTTTCATTCGAGAGTTCATATATTTTTCAAGGAGGAAAGAATTATGCCTGCTATAATAGGTCCGATTCAAATTGTTAACACGGGAGAGGGAATTGTACAATTTGGAGATTCCCTATTTATTTCTCCAAAGGACAATGCAAAATCAACAATAGGTTCAGGTACTGGAAATAATGGTGCATTTGTAATTACTAATAATGCAGTCAATTCCAGTAATTATACAGATAGCAGCGGGATTGATCAGCCTATATCCGGTAATAATTAATAAATATTCTCCTCTGTTTTCTACATTAATTTGGCCTCCCACAATTTTTGCGGGGGCCATTTTATACGACTATGACACGAGAATTTTTACAACTTTAACACATGTGCACCATCAAAGAAGAATAAGTATTTCTCTTCTATTTTTCGCTTTAAGATTTTTTCCAATGCTTCTGTATAAAGCTCTATTTGCACTTTATAGCGTGATTCTAATATTGGTTTTGCTTCTTCATATCCACTCTTATAACGACCAGATATTGTGTCTGTTTTATAATCAAGCAATACAGTACCTAAGTCATCTTCAAAGAATACATCAATAATTCCTTGAATGAGAACAGGCTCTTCTTCTCCCTGCCAATCTGCATATACTCGGCTTGCTGGATAGGCAATATTAAAAGGAATTTCTCGTACAAGCTTTGGTGCCTGCTGCATTCTTTTTCCTAAAGGTGATTGGAAAAAGGATAAAATAGAAGAAATATCAATAACTTCGGCCTGCTCAGTCGTTAATAGTTCTTTTTTGACCATCTCTTCTAATAATTGCTTTAGACCAGCTGCCGTAACTTCTGCCTTTACATCTACATGCTGCATAACCATATGCATAGCTGTTCCGATTTCTGCTGGGCTTAATTTTTTTTCCTGCATGAATTTCGGTCGATTCCAGACCGTTTGCTTCCATTTTTCAGCAAGGTCTGTCCCACTTTGAGCATCCCGCAGTTCTCCTTGGCGCTTCAATTCGGATACAGACTGCTTAGAGCGATGAGAGGTGCTTTCCTTAGAAGAATAGGACCATGCGAAAGTTCTCTTAATGTCTTCTTTATAAGCAGAGAAACGATCCATTCGCTTTCCTTCCGATACTATTTCAAGCCATTCATTTTCTTTATTTTCTTCCTCCACCGATCGGTTTAGAAGCTCCTCTTTTTGAAGAATTTTCACTTCCCAATTAGATGGATGAAAAGAAATTTCCTCTTTTTCCCTCCAACTTTCTAAATGAATCCATTTGTTGTCACGATGTCTCACTAATGCTGGACCGATCCAATCTAAGTATGACTTCGCTTGGGCACGATCAAACTCATTTAAAAGCCAATTGGAATGTTCTGCGATTTGGGACCATTTCTGTTTTGCCTTTTCTATATCCTTCACCGCACCTATTAAAATCAGCTTTTCCTTTGCTCTAGTTAATGCAACATATAAGACGCGCATCTCCTCTGCCAGCAACTCCATCTTTTTCTTTTTAGCAAATGCAATTTGCGGGAGGGACGGATAAGATATTCGCTTTTTTGCATCAATATATTTCGTAGCAAAACCTAAATCCTTATCCAATAAAAAGTTCTTTCTTAAATCCATTGTATTGAAATTACGGCCCAATCCTGCCATAAATACAAATGGGAACTCTAAACCTTTACTGCTGTGAATTGTCATAATTCGAATAACATCTTCTTGTTCGGTTAAAGCTCTTGCAGCACCTAAATCATTGCCGCGGTCCCTCATTCTCTCTACAAAACGAAGGAAGCGGAATAACCCGCGAAACGATGTTTCTTCATATTGCCGAGCCCTGTCATAAAGTGCACGCAAATTTGCCTGACGCTGATTTCCTGCTGGTAATCCCCCCACAAAATCATAGAAATATGTTTCCCGATAAAGCTTCCAAATTAGTTCAGATAACGCCCCTCTTCTTGCTTCAGCGCGCCAATCTGCAAATTTATCAAAGAACGGTCTTATTTTTGCATACAAAGCTTCTTCTTTCTGATTATTGGATTGAATAAAAGCTTGAATAGCTTCATAAAAAGCTCCTTGTTTCTTGGCAATCCGCAGCTTACTTAATTCCTCTTCCGTTAATCCCACAATAGGAGAGCGAAGAACTGAAGCAAGCGGAATATCTTGATATGGATTATCGATAATCTTTAGTAAAGACATCATGATATCTACTTCTGTGGATTCAAAATAGCCTGTTGTTAAATTCGCATAGGTCGGGATATTATACTGCTTTAATTCTTCCATTATTTGCGGAGCCCATGTCATAGACCGCAATAAGATGACCATATCCTTATAACGAATTGGTCGATATGCTTTTTGTTTTGCGTCATATACCTCTTGGTTTGTTTCAAATAATTCTTTTACCTTTTCAGCAATTACTCTTGCTTCCAATTGTGATTGTTCCAGTTCTGCTGCATCAAGTCCCGTTGACTCTCCGTCCATCTCCATGTCTTCACTTGACTCAGCACGCTGATTTACTAATGCAACCTCAATCGGATAAGGAGTTTCTTCTGGATAACTTGCACCTAGCTTTAATTCTGCGCTTTCATCGTATTCGATTTCGCCTACTTTTACACCCATAATTTGCTTGAAGAGAAAGTTGGTTCCTTCTAAAACTTCTTTTCTACTGCGAAAATTTTTCGCTAAATCGATTTTATAACCAGCATCTTCCCGTTCTTGAAACCGAAGATATTTCGCTAAGAATAGATTAGGCTCTGCTAATCGGAAGCGATAAATACTTTGTTTTACATCGCCAACCATAAACAGATTTCCTTCCGATTCACTATCCTTTGTTACTAGCTTTAAAATAGATTCCTGCACTAAATTTACATCCTGATACTCATCGATAAGCACTTCTTTAAACTGATTTCGATAAAACCATGCTGCTTCTGATGGAATAAGCTCCGTATTGGTTTCCTCGGGTTGACTTAAGATAGCTAAACAAAAGTGCTCTAAATCAGCAAAGTCCACTAACCCTTTATCCATTTTTATTTGTTGGAATCTTTGCCCAAAGGCCTCCACTAGATAAACAAGTGTCTCCACATGTGGCTTCATCGCCGCCATATCCTTTAAGAAGCTCTGTGGTTTTCTTGTAAAAAGATCGCTTTGCATTTCTTGCAATATTTTTTTGGCACGATCTCTGATTCTTTGTCCCTCTTCCACTAGCGCTGGATCATATTCGTCTCCTTTGCATGGTTTTGCCCGTGAAAATTTCAATGACTGCATGGCCTCATATAAAGTTTCCCAGGAATGTGCCTTTGCCTTTTCTAAAATAGACACTAATTCTAAATCGTCCAAGAAGTTGCTCGCTCTCGGGGCGGGCCCTCCTGGAAGCTTTGTCAATTCGTAGCCATACTCAAGCAGCTTCCTCACACCGTCTAGCTGCAGCTCCACATCATCGATTAAATGCTTCATAAATGGTAATTCAGTAATATCTGCATCTTCCTTCTTATCATACATGTCGATTAAAGACTGTAAATAAGCAGACGGAAATGGATTAGAGCGGGAAAAATCATATATTTCTTGAATCATTCGCTGCAATGCATCATCACTGCGATCATTTGTAAAAGCATCTACTAAATCAAAAAAAGCGAGATTATTTTCCTTTCCGTATTCCTCTTCAAAAAGATCTTCTAAGCATTCATCTCTTAATAATTGTCCTTCTGTTTCATCCGCAATTCTAAAACCTGGATCCAAATCAATGACATAATAATATTTTCGGATAACTTCTAAACAGAAAGAATGAATGGTAGAAATATGGGCTTTATTTAAAAGGGCCAGCTGTCTTTTTAAATGCTGGGAGGCTGGATTTGCATTGATTTCCTTTTCCAGCACTTCGCCGATCCGGTGCTTCATTTCTGCTGCTGATGCGTTCGTAAAGGTAACAACGAGCAATTCATCCACATTAATTGGCTGATCGGATACGATTTTTCGAATCATTCTTTCTACTAATACGGCTGTTTTACCTGAGCCAGCTGCCGCTGCGACTAAAATATCCTGGCCACTAGACATAATTGCTTTCCACTGATCATCTGTCCAGGTAACATCTGCTGGCTTGTCTGGTATATTAATCTCTTTCACTTGTATTAGCCTCCTCTCTAATTAATTGCAGTACTTCGTCTTTTGAGTAGGCTGGCAATTGTCTATATTGATTTGTTTCTAATGCTTCATCAAATTGACAGACAGACTTAAACGAGCAGAAAGTACAAGGCTTCTTGTCATTTAATCGATAAGGTTCTATGCCTACTTCCCCACTAATAATCTTATTTCCTGAATCTCTATATTTGTGACGTACAAATTTTTGCATTTTGCTAAAGTCGTCTCTAGTAGCTACCTTCGATGCCTTCGTAAGAGTGCCATCGGTTTTAAAGCCTGCCGGTACAATCGGCGAATTCCCTTTTTCCAATGTTTCATCCATTAACTGAATGACTCGTTCTTCTCCAAGCATTAACCCATTCATTTTAAATTTCTTTAATAGCTCTTCTTCGATTTCATCTAATGTGAGGATTTTTTTACTGGAAATCATCGGATTATGAACATGAAAATATAATACTCCAGCCGGGCTCGCTTCCTTATCCACCAAAATCGTGCTGTTTGTAATAATTAAGTCCAAATAAGTCAGCATCTGTAAGGACAAGCCATAGTAAACTTCATTCATATTTAATTCTTGCCCGCTTGATTTATAGTCAATTACACGTAAATATACTTCATCCCCTACTTCTGCTTTATCAACACGGTCGATTCTGCCAATCAGATTCATATTCGTACCGTTTTTCAGCGGAAAAGAAATCGATGGCAGCTTCCCTTTTGGTCCAAATTCAAGCTCTAAATCAATTGGCGAGAAACCGCTATGTTTGGCATGTTCGCTTAAAATAAGAGAAGCTCTGCTAATGATTTGTTCTAGCTTTCTTTTTATATAATGATGTCTATTAGTACTAAGCAATATCTCATTCTGCAATTTAGGTGCGAGCATTTCTACCGCATCTCTTGCTAAACTTTCACATTGCTCTCTTGTTAAACTAGACCACATTAACTCTTGATGCATAACTGTTTCCGCAATATATTTTAAAGCTGCATGAAATAAGTCACCAATAGCAGGCGCTTCTAAACGATATACCTGCCGTTCACGAAGCTTTAATCCATGGGTAGCAAAATGCGAAAATGGACAAGCATGAAATAACTCCATTCTCGAAACACTTGCTGATATGGTATCTCCATACAATTCACTGCTTGTTTGTTCCGATAATTTCTCGGTTTTATTTTGATAAGTTAAACTAGAAAAAACCTTTTTGGCTGGTTCTCTCCAATTTGGGTGTTCGATATACTCATTGTAAACATCCCACCAGAAATCATAGATAGGATACTCTCTTTTCTTCAAATAAAGCTGGCCAGTAAGGTAAGACAAAGTTGTTTGTAAATGAACCACATAATCAAGCTGGCCTTCTTCTGACAATTCTTTCGGATCAGACATATAATAGACAGTTTCAGCTTTTGGAAATAGATCCTGCATTCTTTTAATATAAGTAGATGGCAAGATAGACTTTCCTTCATCGTTTGCCAGTGGATAGGTTAAATAAAGATAATCCGTTGGCGTTGTAAATGCTTTATATGCAAGAAACTCCTCGTCTAATAACCTTGTTTTGCTTGTAGGAGCAAGCTTCATCCCTTTTTGTTGTAATGATTCTCTATCTGTGTCTGCAAGTATGCCCTCATCCTGAAATCTCGATGGAAAAACACCCTCATTTAGACCGATAACAAACGCAACCTTTATATCATTTAAACGAGACTGTTCTAAGTCAGCAATCAATACTTGATCCAGTGCTGGAGGAACAAGAGAAAACTTTAATGTATCTAGCCCTGCACTAATCACCGTTGCAAATTGCTTGGTTGAAAATTCCTCTTCCCCTAGTATCTCCACAAATTGATCTAATAGATCTACTATACTGTTCCATGCTTGATCATGCTCTCCAGCTTTTACTAGCTCCCCTTTGCTTTCTAACTCATTCTTCCAATACTCCATCTTCACCGGCACTTCTAGCTCTTCTAAAAATAAATATAGTGCTTCACATTTCGCTCTGCCGTTTTTCCCTCTTTTCAAGCGGTTTTGAAGGCGGATTAGAGGCGCAGTTAAAGAGAGACGCAGCTCATTTAATTCTTGTTCGAATTCCTTTTCTGCGTCCGTCTGCACACCTTGTTCAAATTCCAGCCCCTTAATTCTTCGATACTTCCAGCGTTCTTTTGAAGTCCACTTACTTCCCTTTATTCCATATGCAAGACAATAGTTTTCAAGCCTGTCTACTTTTTCTCTAATATTATTTTTGCGTTCATGAAGTGGAAATAGTAACTCTGTTTTTATCGAACGAAACACAGGCTCATAGCGCCAATTTGTATCGAAAATTTCTAAAGAGGAACGGATCAGCTCCACCAAAGGATGATCATGCATTCGACTTTTCTGATCAATAAATATTGGTATATGATAATCTCTAAAAACAGTTTCTATAATATTTTGATAAGCTGACAAATTACGAGAGAGTAAACTAATCTCTCGATAGCGATAATTTTTATGTCTAACGAGTTTTATGATTTCCCGTGCAACCCCTTCTATTTCTGCACGCGGATTTACGCTTTCAGCAAATTTAATAGTTGTATCTTCAGTAAAAGCTACAGCTGGTCTACTATCAAAATGACTCTCTATATGAACTAACGATGGATGGCTATTTTTTTTGAATTCCGTAAGCTTGATAACCTCGACTTTCACTCCTAACTGCTTAGCCATTGCTTGGATTGTTTGGAAGGATTCTGTTGTCATTCGGAATAAACTTAAGTCATCATTTTGGAAAGTAAAAGGATCTAATGTATTCGTAATCGTCACCTTTTCACATGTATGCATTAACTGCTGAATGATTAAATACTCTTGAGGCGTAAAACTATAAAAACCATCAATGTAAATTTCAGCATTTTGCAAATAAGAGGACTCGCTAATCTTTTCCGCAAGCAAACGGAAATAATCCTCACCATCAATGTAATTTCCAATTATTCTTTCTTCAAATTTTTCATAGATTAATTCAAGGTCACTGATTTTATCCTGTAAAGCTTTGGTTGGTTCTTTTGTTCCTTCTAATTGTGCTTTCGTTGCTAACAGTTCCTCTGGAGTAACAGTATATCTTCTAAATTCCGTGACTAATTGTTCTACCTGATCAATAAATCCGTTCTTATCGGCAACCTTTTTAAATAGAGTTAGGTCATTTTTATTCTCTTCTATAATTTTTCGAATCAACATGCTTACACCCATACTATTGATGTGATAGCGGCTGATTCCGCCTGTTTCTTGCAACACTCTCCATGCAAGGCGGGTAAAACTATATACTTGTGAACGAAACATTCCCTGAACATTCGAGCCAGACAACAAACGTTGATCTGACATAAAGGTCATCTGATCTGGAACGATATAAATAATCGGATTCCCTTCTGGATTTTCAGCAAGTTTCGCTTGGATTTCTTCGATACAGAACGTTGTTTTCCCAGTACCAGATCGACCTGTTAATAAGCGGACAGTCATCCAAAATCCCCCCCCTTTTTTTCTATCTCCATTATTTTTTCTCTGTAATTATCATCATAACATAGAAACACATGTTTCTATAGAAAAGTGCTGCTGGATAATTTTTCTCTTTTTCTAAGCGTTAATTTTAACAAAAAAATGCTGGGACATAAGTATCCCAGCTTAAGGTAGACCCAAACAATTATACAAAGATACAGATTCATATAATTGTTTGGCTATTTTATTAATTAAAAAAAGATGCTTACGTCCTACTCTTCCCTAAAAGGAAAATTGTATTTCATTAAATGGCCAATAGCGCAAGCTGACTTTCCCAACTACTTGGTCAATAGAAATAAATCCGAAATGTCGGCTATCCCAGCTCCCTAATCGATTATCCCCTAATACAAATAATTTCCCCTTCGGAACTGTAACTTCTCCAGTAATCTCTTTTAATGTAAAATTCCCTGTCAGCCTTCCTGAAGAAACTTGTTTGCGGTAGTCATCTAAGAAAGGCTCCTCATACTTTTTCCCATTTATAAATAGGTGGTCATCTCTATATTCTACTTTATCTCCAGGGATGCCAATTACTCGTTTCACATAATCATCATTTTTATTTGCATGAAAAACAATAATATCAAAGTGATTAAAATCAGTCATTTTATAACCAACTTTATTAACAACTAATTTATTTCCGTCCTGCAGGGTAGGCATCATCGACTCGCCTTCCACTACATAATTGGAGAAGAAAAAAGCACGAATTATAATAAAGATGATAATTCCGATAGCAAATGCCTTTAACCATTCTATGCTTTCTTTCTTTATTGCTTCTTTCAACCTCTATCTCCTCCAAACAATATTTACAAACCATTTTTTAATGGCTTCTCTCTTTCTCATCAATCCCTACATTATTCATTTTCATTTCGATTCTTTTTCCAATAAACCAAAGAATAAAGATAGCAATCACAACAGGTATCGTACGTAATGGCTGAGCAATCATGGATCGTAAATCATAACCAATAAAGCTAATCGTACTAATCATAACAAGCTTACCAGCGATTACTGCCAGAATATATTGGCTTGTACTAATTCTCGATAAACCAGCTACTATATTTACAAGTGCAGATGGTGTAAATGGAAAACATAAAAGCAAGAACAAAGGACCAAATCCATGTCTTTCAATCCAGATCATTGGCTTCTGCACTTTTTTATGATTACTTAAAAATCTCAGCATTCTTTTTTTTCCATATTTCCTAATAATCGAGAATACAAGCAATGCTCCTAAAATTGTTCCAACCCATGAATAGAGAAATCCCAGCCAAAATCCAAATGCGTTCACATTAGCCATAATAAAAACAAACAGCGGCAAAAAAGGTAAAAACGCTTCTATCAGCGGCAGCAGGACCCCTGGCAACGGTCCAAATGAACGATAACTATCAATTAAATCCATTATTCTATCAAGTGTAAACCATTCTTTCATTAAGTTTATATCCATGAGCACAAAACCCCTTGTATAACTTACGCATCTTTTCGTATGTGTATTCTTTCAATAGTGTTGATTTTTTAATTAATCCAATAAAATACAAGGATCATTCCGCTCCTTATATAGCCATTCTCATTTTAACATCGGCAGACCCAAAATTCCCCTGCCTTTTCCATTTTATTCATACATTGCTAATAAACATAAAGAGTATGTTAAAAATCACTCCATTTATTGCGCTAGAAATTCTTTTATCGCTGCTTTATTCGCTTCTAAATCGACAGATAATACAGCAGCCCCATTCACTCTCATATCTTGAAAAGTTCCGTCTACTGGAACTCTTAACGATTCTACCTCATGACTTTTTGAAGTCAGTAAATCTTTCCCGATAAATAGCATGTCGCCAGTATCCATGCTCGTATTAATATATGGCATAATAACTCCTGCCAATTTGGGTAATTTTGCAAATGTTTGAACCGCAGAAACTTGATCAGCGATTGCTTGTAATGTTTTTTGTTGTCTTGATACTCTGCCAAAGTCTGATTCTGCATCGTGTCGGAAGCGTACATATCCCAGTAACTGTTTTCCATTTAAATGTTGTAGTCCCGGCTCTAATGTCACACCAATATTTTTAGACATTTGCTTTTCTACATCGATCTCTACACCATTTGGGAATGCTTCATCAATTACTGCTTCAAATCCTTCAAAATTTACAATTGCATAATATTGTAAATCTATATCAAAATTTTGTTTAATGGTTTGTCTTAGTAATTCAGGACCATCAATCGTATATGCTGTATTGATTCTACCTTGTCCATATCCTGGTATATCTACATACATGTCTCTCATTAACGATATGATTTTATATGTTCCTTTATCTGGATGATATTGGGCAATCATAATTGTATCTGTTCTAGATTGCTTTTCACCTTTACGCTGGTCGCTTCCCAGTAAAAGAATATTCGTGCCCCCATTACTATCTTTTTCCCCATTAAATTCATATTTAACCTCGTCTATTCCTATCTTCCCTAACGATTGCTTTTCGCCTTGCTTAAATTGAAAAATACTATATATAGTTACAGCTAGTATAAATAGAATAAGGAATAGAAAGAAGACTCTTCCTTTTCGTAATCTCCTTCTTTTCTTTCCTTTTCTATACTCCGCTCTCCCCATTTCTTTTAATCCTTTCTATATCAATCTCATTTTTTAATTATTTCATTATTAATTGTAACCTTTGCAAAAAATTTATAGACCTTCTTTTCCATGTAAATTCCTACTGTTATCTAGCCCCTTAATTGCTTTGTCATTATCTTTCTTTTTACTATCATATCAAAAAATGCTCCATTCTACATTTTTTTCTACTTAAAATTACATTGCAAGGTAACATTGTCCTTTTTCTCTCTTTTTCCATATACGCTCCTCTTAAAATTTCTCTTCCAAAAGAATATTCCTATATCAACAAAAAGAGGGCACCCAACGGCGCCCTCTTAATTTCTTATATATACTCTAAAAACCAATTGTTAATATAGTTTAATCTTTCTATTCGAAGTGCGGGTTTGCCACTCCTGGAAAGTTCATGATTTGATTCTGGAAAACGGACAAATTTTGTTTCTTTCTTTTGTACCTTTAACGCAATAAACAACTGTTCTGCCTGTTCAATTGGACAACGATAATCTTTTTCACCATGTAATATTAGTAAAGGTGTTTGTATATTATTTACATAGGCTAACGGAGAATGCTTCCACAGTGTTTCTATATCATTTAAATCTGCTTTTATTTGCCAATCAGTGAAGTAATACCCTATATCACTAACCCCATAGAAACTAATCCAATTAGAGATCGAGCGCTGTGTAACAGCTGCCTTGAAACGGTCTGTATGTCCAACAATCCAGTTTGTCATAAAGCCGCCATAGCTTCCCCCTGTAACCCCTAGGCGAGAAGCATCAATAAAATCAAATGTTTCTATTGTATAATCAACGGCATCCATAATATCTTCATAATCCTTTCCACCATAATCTCCACGTACAGCATCTACAAATTGCTGTCCATATCCATGGCTTCCTCTCGGATTAATAAATAATACAGCAAAACCATTGGAGGCTAATGTTTGAAATTCATGAAAATAAGAATTAGCATACATTGCATGCGGTCCTCCATGAATCTCTACTACCATCGGATATTTTTCGCCCTCTTTAAAACCTTGTGGCTTCATTAACCACCCATGAAGCTCCCAACCATCCCGAGACACAATTTGAAGCGGCTCTGCTTCAGAGAAAGCATGAGTTTCGGCAAACTCCTTATTTATATTTGTTATTTGCTGAGTTTCGCCAGTCTCTAAATTTAATGTATATAAATCTCCAGGATGTGTAGGTGTGCTAATAGCCACTACCGCTTTTTTTAAACTGCCTCCTGTAGATAAACCATAAACATGCTGGTTATCTATAAGAGATGGATAGATAGCTCCAGAAGTATTTCCAAAATAAACAACTGTATTTCCGTGATCTGTTGCTAAAAAGGTAAAACTTTCATTGTCCTCTCCCCACAGCATACCAGGCGTTACAGTTCCCTGTTGAAAATCACCGATTGCATAATCCCCAACATTCACATCCCATTCTGGAGTTAAGCATTGTAGAGAATCCGTTTCTATCTCATACACCCATAGCTGAGATAGGGTAGCATTTTCATACTCTCTGCCGCTCCCTATTAATCCTAATCTTCTACTATCAGGAGTCCATGTTGCTTTTCCGTAATTTCCATTGCTTTCCGTAATCTTCTTCCAACTGTCTTCTTTTCTATTATAGAGATAAATATCAGAGATAAAACTGAAATCCTTTTCTTTGCTTTCATCTGCACTAATTGCTATGTATTGCCCATCAGGTGACCAGCTTTGCAAATAATAATTATTTTCTCCAGAAGTAAGTTGTGTGATTGTTTTATTCTTAATATTTAAGACAGCAATATGATCATAGCTGCCATCCCAAAAGCCCTTTCCGTCTGATTTATATTTCATATTTGTCACTTCTAGAGCAGAGAGCTTTTCCTCCTTCTGGTCTGTTTTCATCTCTTTATTTTCTACTGTTTCTCCTTTTTTTAAATAGCATTGAAAAGCTATTTCTGTCCCATCAGGTGACCATACTGGATTACTCACTCCGTTCGCTAAAGAAGTAAGCTGCTCCGCTTCTCCACCTTTTTTACTTAATAAAAATAATTGATTTGTTCCAGAACGATTAGAAATAAAGACAACTTCTTCTCCAGTCGGTGACCATCTTGGAGAATGATTTCGATGTTTCCCAAACGTCCATTGCATTGTTTCAAGTGTGTTTAGATCTTTATGATAAATATTGGAATAATATTTATCAGTCTCTTTGCAAATGGAAGTGACTACATACAAACATTCTTCCCCTTTTACTTGAGGATCCACCACAGATTTTAATTCATATAAATCTTCTGCATTTATTCTTTTACTTTCTTTCACTTCCATCTTCCTTCCTTATTAAAATAATTATATATTTCGACAACTGAAATACCTTTCCCTTCTTCAGCTGCCTTTTTTCTTTTCTATATTTTATCAAAGATAGCAATTGAGCCTCGTACATACAGAGGCAAATCTGTAACCCACCCGAAAATTGTCATTATTCACTTGAAAATAGGAAATAAAAAAGGTATGATCATAAACAGAGAACAAATGTTCTGTTTCATATTGAAGGAAAGGGGTAACGAGTATGACAAGAATTCCTGAAATAGAAAGAGATGTTATGGAAAAAGCTATTTATCTTCCTATGCTTTTAACAATACTTAATCGAGATCTGCAGGTCATCAAAATAAGTAATTTAAAATTAAAACAACCTTATATAGATTTACTCGAAAATGCAATGAAAGTAGTACTATCGGAGTTAAGAAAAACGAAGAGTTATATGTATAAGCATACAATGAAGATTCAAGAAGTAAATCGTGATGAAGCATTTACCATGTTTTTATTTATTTATAACGGCTATGAAGAATATCATAACTACTTTAACCCCCGCCTTCGGAATAAAGTTCAAGAATTATTGGAACATTATTTATACAAAAGGTTTACTATTAGCTAACAAAAACAAATAAAAAAAGTTCAATTACTATTCTGCTTTTTTTTATACATCATTTGAGCTTCTGCTAATTTTTTTTGTTTATCCACCAGTAAACTTTTATATGTTAACTTGGGATTAATACTTGCTTCATGATTATAACGCTGTAATGTTTTAAGAGAATTTGTCCGCATTATTTGATTTCTTAGGGTATAGAGCGAAACCCCTATTTCTACACTTTGCAAATTTTGAAACGTTATTCTTACCTTAGAGGCTTCTATTTTTTTGGTATCAAGAATATGATGAAGAGAAATCCATGCACAGTTGTTATTCCTAGGAGAATGAGTGGGAAAAAAATAAACGGAATTAAAATCATCAATTACAATTGGAAGTTTATGATAATAGGTCATTAGTTGGCGAGTCCCCTCCCTTCTCCCTTCATAAGAACTTCCCAGATAACCACATGTTGCTTTCACAATCATTAACGGACTAAGTTTGCATAAGAAAACATTATTATGTTCATATACCTTTGAATAGATATCGCCATTAGCTACAATAGAAGGCAAGACTGCAAGCGTATGATAATTAATATAATACTTATCGACTATTAAAAAATTTTCTTCCAACGATAAATCCTCCTTTTTTAGTAATCTTCCCCTATAATAGCACTTTTTACCTAATGAATCTTAAGACAAAATAATTTTTCAGAATATAGACATACTTTATAATCAAATTTCATAATTTTTAAAAAAACAAATTGATAATTATCCATTTCTCCCATATAATATTAAAAAGGCATCAGGAGGGAAAGACAATGAATGATAAGTCCTATACTGAGTTTACAAAGTTAAGTGGCCAGAAAAAAAACACAAATACTTATGTAAAAGACCTCTATATTGAAATGTTGCTTTCTGAAATTCAATTAAATAATGAAAAAGCAAATTTGATGTCCTTGATTGATAAAGCCATTGATGAACATGACAGAGAAACCTTCAACGAACTGAGCAGCGAATTTAATTTATTATGTAAGCGCTTCGGAACTTGATAATAGTGGATTATTTTAAAGCCAAAGGATGTCTTTAAAGAGTCTAATCACCTACTATGATTAAATTCTTTAAGACATCCTTTATTTTTGGATTATTATTTTTTCTGATTTTGTATTCGAATGCTTTCTTCTTCCAGCTTACTAATTCTCTCCAGCATCGTCGGATGGCTATAGCGGAATATTTTTACCAATAAAGGTGGATTCACTTCACTCAGTCCGGTCTTTGCTAGCTTCTGAAATGTAACAATACCCGCCTCTGGATTTTCTGTTAATTCGACTGCATAATGATCAGCTCTTTTTTCCTCATATCTTGAAATGACATTAGTTAATGGGTTTACAGCAAATAGCAGCATCGAAATTAATAAAAGAATTAAAGGGAAGGACTGTATATCCTCTACTTTTACAATTTTAAGTTCTGTCCCCCATCGATTTACAATCCAGTACAGCAATTTATAAATAAAATACAAACCAAATAAAGAGGAAAATAAGGAGATGCCTATTCCTATATAAATATGTTTTTCTACATAATGAGCCATTTCATGTGCCATTACAAATAAAATTTCGTCATTCTCTAATTCCTTTAAACTAGTATCCCACAGCACAATTCTTGCATTGCTCCCTATCCCTGTAACATAAGCATTTAACGCCCTCGTTTTATCTGACATATTTACTTCAAAAACATGCTCGGCTGGAATATTAGAAGCACTCGCAAGCTTCAATATCTCTGCCTCTAATTCTTTATCCTTTAAAGGGGTGAAATCATTGTATAGCGGGTCAATGACGACAGGCTGAATAAACGTGAGAAATAAAGTAAAAGGAATGGATAATACCCAGGCATAAAGCCACCACCTCTTTTGACTCTTGCTCATTAGCCAGTATAAGACGGAAACAATAAGAAACATAATGACATAATTCACCCAAAAATCAATGAATTGATCCTTCATCCAAGAAGGAAAGCTCTGGGTAGAAATATGATAGGTTTTCGATACAGAATAACTAATATAACTAAGTGGAAAGGTAATAATAAAGGCAGTTATATTCAGCCAAAATAAGTAAATAGCCGTTTGTATCGACTTATATTTCGCAGAAGTCTCTCCCCATTTTTTAAATACTTTGGAAAAACCAAATAACAAAACAAATAAGTAAAAAAGCCATTCAAATGGTGTAGAAATAAAAAACAAGAAGTTCCTTACCCGTGAATATTCCCCACTTAATACTAATTCTCTGCTATTTAAAAAGGTACTTGGATCTGCTTGGGATCCTTGATATTCAAAGGGCAAAGCTGGACTAGTATATTGAAATAAATACCAATAAAAAAACAAACCGTATAACACATAGGCAACTACTGCATAAAAGCCAATTTTTCTAGTCATAATCTCCCTCCTGCCTGCCTAGTACAACCTATTATTAATAAGTAGTCCAAAAAGAATTTTTTTAGAACTAAAAGGAGATATTTTCACTATTTATTTTGATGTAAAAAAAGCGTGTCCAGCTCTCCGTTGCACTCTTACTTTCAAAAAGGGTATAAAAAAAGCATCCAAAATAAGAAGAAACCTTCTATCATTTAAGATGCTAAAAATTATTCTTCTATATAATCAATAAATCAATTGCAGAAAATCTTCTTTTGTCACATTTCCAAAATAATGCTTTATGGAAATATCGCCTAATGCCTTTTCTAATTCGGAGCGGTCATAGCGGACCCCGATCAGTCGTTTTTCAATATCTTCTACATCGCCAACTCCAAAGAAATCACCATAAATTTTGCAGTTTTTCACAATTCCTTTTACTACATCAAATCTTACATCGATTTGACCAACTGGGAAACGATGTGAATGCTGTAAATTGAATTTAGGAGATTTGCCATAATTCCAATCCCAATTTTGATATCTTTCTTTAGATAATTGATGAATTTTTTCCCAATCTTCTGCTGTTAAGACATATTCTTGAATATTCTCTTCCCCTTCAAAAAGATAGCTTAATAACAGGCTGCGAAATTCTTGAATGGATATTTTTTCTGGAAGAAATTCAGTAATGTTTGCTACTCTGCTTCTTACTGATTTAATCCCTTTGGATTCGATTTTGTCTTTTTTCACTTTTAGCGCTGACACAATATGATCCATTTCTGAATCAAATAATAATGTTCCGTGCGTAAACATTCTTCCTCTTGTAGAAAATTGTGCATTGCCAGAAATTTTTCTACCTTCAGCAAGAAGATCATTACGACCACTTAATTCAGCATTTACTCCCATGCTTTTAAGTGCTTGAACAACAGGCTCGGTGAATTTTCTAAAGTTATGAAAGCTATTCCCGTCATCTTTCGTGATAAAGCTATAGCTTAAATTACCTAAGTCATGATAGACGGCACCGCCGCCAGATAATCTTCTAACAACATGTATGCCATTTGACTCTACATAATCAGTATTAATTTCTTCTATCGTATTCTGGTTTTTCCCAATAATGATAGAAGGTTCATTTATATAAAATAAAAGATACGTTTCATTTATGTCTAAGTTTTTCAAAGCATACTCTTCAATTGCTAGATTAATGCGTGGATCTGTTATCCCTTTATTATCTATAAACAGCATAAAAAGACACCCCTTATAATTTTGTAGAATTATATCCAATTTTCCCGAATTTAATTACCCTTTTATACTATAACGAAAAAACGGGAAATAATCACTTCATTTGTACTTTTTTCATCGAATTGGCAAAGTTTAAGAAATGGAGTGATCTTTTAGACACCATATAAAAAGCTGCAACTATGTATCTTCCCCACACTCTATCAAGGTTTCGCACAATAGAGGTAACTTAAGAAGATATAAAGTTAGCAGCTTTTTCAAATTATTCTACTGTTACTTCTACTTCCTTATTTGTATAATACCGTTTGTATTTAAAAATAAAATAAACAGCTGTACCTGCAAAGAATACAAGTGGGTAAATACCAAGAATCTCTGCATTATGCCACATAAAGTCCATATCACCAGTAGAGATAACTGCTTTTAATCCAGCTACTGAATAAGACATTGGCAATAGATTGTGAATATGTTGTAAAACATTTGGTATTAACTCTAATGGGAAAGTACCCGCACTTGTTGTTAATTGGAAAATCATGATGATGACGATAATAAATCGTCCTGGGTTTCCAAATAAAGTAACCAAAAATTGAATAATCGAGAAAAACACTAAACTAGTTAGAATGGTAAATAGGATAAACAATGGTACACTTTCCACTTCCATTCCTAAGATGACTAGCAACACAAAGGAGGCAACTAAAGCCTGTAAGATTCCTACCCCAATCAAAATAATCGTTTTGCTTAAGAACCAACGAATTCCACTTTTTGGCTGTTCTTCTGGTTCTGCAAAAGAGAACACAATTGAGAGCATTAATGCACCAACAAATAGTCCTAGCGAAATGAAATATGGAGCTAAGCCAGTTCCATAGTTTGGCACATCCGATACTTTGTCTTGGTCAACTAAGATTGGTTCAGCTATCATGTCATATGTTTTTTCATCAGAATGGATGGAACTTGCTTCCTCAGCTCCGTCTGATAATTTAGACGAAAGCTCCTTGCTTCCATCTAATAAGGATGATGTTCCATTTACCAATTCTTTTGATCCATCTTTGAGCAAATTGGTTCCATCTGATAAAGCAGTCGATCCTGTTGCAAGTGTATTCATCCCTGATACTAAAGTATTTGCACCAGAAGACAATTTAGTAGAACCATCAACAGCTTTTGCGAATTCAGAAGCATACTTATTCATACCAGCCACAAATTGTTCCTGACCAGCTACCTGCTGTTTTACCCCATTTTCTAGCTGGCTGCTTCCATCACTTAACTGATTAATGCCTGTTTGCAATTGTTTTTGCCCTTTATTTAAGTCTGTTATGCCATTAGACAAGCTTGTTCCGCCGGCTGCAAGCTGGTCTGCTGCTTGACTTAACGCTTTTGTATTGGTGGCAATCGAAGAACTGCCGTCCACCAACCCTTTAAGTGCTGCTACAAGCTGCTGCTTATTTTCTTCTGGCAAACCTTGCAGCATGGGCATTATCGCATTAATTGTTTCCTGTAAGGTTGTTGCACCTTCATGCAACTGATTAGCTCCAGCAGCTAATTGTTCTGATTTATCGCTCCAGTCTGTTAAGCCTTGTGTTAAAGTATTGGAGCCTGTTTGCAGCTTATTTGTCCCTTCTATTAACGAAGGAATATTTGCTTTAACTGTGTTGATTCCATCTTTGGCTTGCGAAACACCATCAAGAATTGCCTGGTCTCCCCCTTGCAGTTTCTGTGCAGCATTATTTAATTCCCCTTGGGCTGATTGCAATTGCGTTAATCCTTGCTTTAAATCATCTGCTCCATTGGCAAGCTCTTTCACTCCATTATTAGCACTATTAACACCATCGGAAAATTGTATAGACTTTTCAGCAAGTGTTTCTAGATTTTTATACACTTCTTCTGTACCCGATTTTACTTTATCTGTTCCATCTTTTAAATCTTTTGCACCATTACTTGCTGTTTTTAAGCCGTCTGACATTTCCGTAATATTTTCAAAAATAGATTCCGCATAGGTTTCTGTCACTTCTTTACTAACACCTTGCTTTATTTTTTCAATTGCGGAATTCCCTATTTGAGAAGAAATAAAGTTATATCCTGGATTAGAAACATATTTTAGATCCAATTTTTGTGGATTATCTTCAAGTAATGTTGTCGCATTATCGGAAAAATCCTTTGGGATTTCTATCAGCATATAATACTTCTGATTTTTTAAATTTTTATAAGCAGTTTCTTTATCGACAAATTTAAAATTAAAGTCTTCGCTGTCCTTTAAATTTTCCACTAAATCTTTTCCAATATCTAATGTTTTTCCATTCATCTCTGTCCCAGTATCTTCATTCACAACGGCAACAGGCAATTTATCTAAGTTTCCATAAGGATCCCAGAAGGCCCATAAATAAATACCAGCATATAATACCGGAACAAACACAATAGCGATAACAGAGATCAGCATCATTTTATTTTTAAAAATAGAGGACAGCTCTGCCTTTAGTAAACTTTGTTTCATATAATTCCCTCCATTTTTAATCAATCATTTATCCTATAAAAAACAATTCTAATAGCTTAGTTAAAAGAAAAACATCCTGGTTATTAACTTTAATAACTAACAGACTATTTTCTCATTTATTAAGCGGGTTTGCTAATCCATGAAATAAATGTAATTCAAAACTAGAAGCTATTTCCTCTGTAGTAAGAGGTGGATGTTGTTTCTCCCACTCAAAAATAAGCGCTAAGTATACTTTAATAATAATAAAGGATGTCAACTCTGGATTCTGGGTTTCAATCTCTCCTTTATCTATCGCTTCTTGTACACGTGTTTTCATATAATTTAAGATCGCATTTTCTAAATGGCTAATTACTTCCTTTACTTCCAGCGTACCAATTTCTCGCTGTTCTTGAAAAAGCTTAACCGTCAGATGATGCTCTTTACGGTATTCAAGCATATTCATCAGTGCACGATGGGCATTTTCCATAAACGTAGAAGAAGGATCAAATGACTCATCTGCTCTTTCCTTCATTTCTTTAATTAAATCATTAACAATTTCAAAAAAGAGCTCCTCTTTATTTTTAAAAAAAGTATAGATCGTTCCTTTTCCTACATTTGCAATTTTAGCGACATGATCCATAGTTGTTGCTTTATAACCAAACATAGAAAATGATTTAGTCGCCGCTTCTAAAATAAGCTTCCTACGATCAACAGCCAAATATTCCACCTCTTTCTTTCCATGCGAATAAAAACAGTTTCTCCAGTTATGTAGAAGAAATTTTCTCTCCAGCCATTTATGCATTCATTATTGATTCACCACAAAACTGACTAAAATAACATTTCGGTCAGTTAGTACAAAAAAGAATATATCACAGAGTTAAACCCGTTGCAACAAAAGAAACCAAGTGATTTTCGAAAAAATCACTTGGTTCCGTTTACAATATAATAATGTCAACAAAAAATAATTTACGGCACTTTACCCTTTAATAGGTACTGCAATTTCTTTTAAAATCACTGTTGCTAGTGCGTCAATAAATTCCGGCTGAGCATTTGGCATTTTTGGTCGATAATAGCTTGCTCCAACTTCTTCCGTCACAACAAAGCACTCGTAATCATTGTCATATAAGACTTCTAGATGTTCCGCTACAAATCCTACTGGCACATATACAAATGCTTTATATCCATATTTCGCATGTAAATCTCTTGTTAAATCCTGGACATCTGGACCAAGCCAAGGATCTGGTGTATTTCCCGCACTTTGCCAGCCTAGATAATAAGTAGATATACCTGCTCCCTTTGCAATTAACTCTGCTGTATCCTTTAATTGGTCTGGATAAGGATCTCCATATTGAAGGATTTTTTCTGGCAAACTATGCGCAGAGACAATTAACGCTGCATTTTCGCGTTCTTCTTGTGACATTTTAGCGTATGTCTCTTTTAATTGATTAATCCAATAACGAATAAATTTGGGCTCCTTATACCAGCTTTCGATACTATGAATGGTTAAGCCCCCTAATTTTTCTGCTTCTTCTTTAGCACGATTATTATATGCCTTAATACTAAAGGTAGAGTAATGAGGGGCTAACACAATACTCACTGCTTCTTCGATTCCATCTTCATGCATCATCTTTACTGCATCTTCTACAAATGGTTCAATATGCTTCAATCCTAAATACATTTTAAATTCAATATCTTCTTGTATCTCATTAAGATGTGCTTCTAAACCCTTTGCTTGTTCCATCGTAATTTTTGCTAATGGAGAAATGCCGCCAATTGCTTCGTAGCGACTTTTTAAATCTGCCAGCATTTCATCTGTCGGCTTTCTACCATGTCTAATATCTGTATAATATCTTTCAATATCTTCTTCCTTATATGGTGTACCATATGCCATAACGAGAAGCCCCATTTTTTTTCGACTCATTTTTCATTACCTCGCTTCTTTCTATTATTTTGTATCTTTTTGATTTTAGCTATCCTTAAAATCCCTTTTATTTGCCTGAGCGCTTACTACTTAGTAAGTCACCGGAATATTCATGAATAAAACCAGTCAATTTTTTCAACACAGCTGGATCTACATCTGGGAACACACCATGTCCTAAATTAAAGATAAAGCCTTGCTGCTCTATTCCCTGTTCAATGATTTGCTTTGCTTTTTCCTCAATAACACTCCATGGTGCAAGAAGTACTGCGGGATCTAAATTTCCTTGTACAGCTTTGGTTACTCCCATTTTTCTTGCTTCTGATATAGGTAAGCGCCAATCTAGCCCAACTACATCTAAGGAAAGATCATTCCATTCAAGCGCCAAATGACTCGCCCCGACTCCATGCATAATGAAAGGAACATTTTCATTCTCCAGCTCAGAAAAAATCCTATTCATGACCGGCTTTATAAATAATCGATAGTCCTCCACATCTAAAGCACCTACCCACGAATCGAATATTTGAATCGCACTAGCACCTGCATTAATTTGCGCCTTTACGTAGGTAACCACCATATCACCAAGCTTTTCCATTAAAGCATACCAAGCTTCTGGTTTAGCATACATAAACGCTTTTGTCTTATGATAGTTTTTGGATGGTCCACCTTCAATCATGTAACTAGCAAGAGTAAAAGGAGCGCCGGAAAAGCCTATTAACGGAACATTTAATTGTTCAGTTGTAAGCAGTTTAATCGTGTCAAGGACATATTTAATATCTTGCTCAGGATGTAACATACCAAGTCTTGTAATATCCTCCATTGACTGAATAGGATTCTCTATCACAGGTCCGATTCCTGATTTTATTTCCACATCAACCCCAATGGCCGGAAGCGGCGTCATAATATCTTTATATAATACTGCAGCATCGACATCATACTGATCAACCGGCAATTTCGTAACATAAGCACATAGCTCTGGCTGATGCGTTATTTCAAATAAAGAATATTTCTCTTTAATTGCTCGGTATTCAGGCTGCGAGCGGCCTGCCTGTCGCATATACCATACCGGAACATATTCAGTGGGCTGTCCTTTTGCCGCTTTAATAAATGTATCTTTCATCTGTTTATTCATCCTTTTGATGTCCACCTTTCAAAGGTATGTATTTCGTTCTATATAGTGATTAACGTTTTTTATTTATAATAATTATTAAGTTATAATATTTATAAATAATATGCAAGTAAAAAGTTTTTTAAACAAGTTTTTTTACGAACAACATTTGTTTCCAAGTTATTACCATCCCAATAAAAAGGAATGCCTGTCCTAGACATCCCATTCTTTTTTTTACTATATGTAAAAATCTTCTTTCCCAATCATGCATATATTTCAATAATATATCTTTTTTACTATCTTTGCATAGATAACTTATCACTTTGTCACAATTTAGACATTTTTTACCCAAAATTAAAGGAGATTACACCTCTTTTGCTAATTATAGGCAGCGCATACAAAAAGTTAAATCATGAGAACATAAGGGAAAAGCTTTAAATGGAACTAGGCATCTCGAATAACACGGTAGTTAATGTTAATATACAAATGAGAATAGTTTAAGAGGGTTTTATCGTAACTTTCCGCTTTCTATTGTATGCTTAAAATATCCTTATGACTTGGAGGGAGATTAGTGAATATCTATCTTACTAGCGGAACCTATGATTATTTAGGGAAAAAATACGAAAGTAAGTTTTCGAATGAAACATTGTTATTAATGCAGGAAGAAGCCAGCGATCGGGCGATACTACTACACGAAAGTCAAGCTCCTTCTTTCTTCCAAGAACCAAGAAGCTATGACATTTTATTCAGTTATGGAATGTTAGAAAATAAAGGGTTTATTACCATGAATCATATTCCAGTAAGTGAAGAAAATAAACCTGTTTTCGAGCATAAGATGATGAAGTACTTTACATCTATCCCAAACAAAACAATGACAGCTATACGCTTCCTTCGTCCTGCTAAGGGAGACACCTATATCCTCTTTTGTCTATGGGAAGAAAAAGCGAATTATATAAAATGGAAACAGCACGAAGCAAATGTAGAAGCTCCCATAGGTAAGAGTAATGAAAAAAGCTGGAATAGTTCCCAGCATTCTATCTTTAATGGAAAACCGTATTTTGTACAATTAACGATTCCAAATGAAGAAAAAGCGTAATTAATCTAGTAGCCAGCTGAACTTATGACTATCTTGTTTTAATAATGCCATTCCTATTGGCATACACAGCAGCTTGGGTTCGGTCGGCTACTGCTAATTTCGATAAGATGTTGCTTACATGTGTCTTTACTGTTTTGATTCCAATATATAGTTCTTCACTAATAGCCTGATTAGTCATTCCTTCTCCAATACACATTAATACATCTAATTCTCTTTCTGTTAAATCATCATGTGGCTTTCTTTCTGTTGCTCGCAATTTTTTCACCATCACGTTAGCAACCTTTGGCTCAATCACTGCTTCGCCAGTATAGGCTTTATTAATTGCTTGCACGACCTCTGTAGCACTTGCTGTTTTTAATAAATAACTAAATGCGCCTGCTTCTATTGCCGGAATGACTTGTGCTTCATCATAGAAGCTTGTAATTATGATTACTTTGCAGCTAGGATACTCTTTTAAAATAGCCTTTGTTGCTTCAATACCATTCCCGTTTTCCATTAATAAATCCATTAACACAATATCCGGCTTCTCCTTTAGTACAAGCTGAACTGCAGTCTGACCACTATTTGCCTCTCCCATAATGTGAATATTGGGTTCTGTCATTAGGTAAGAAATAATTCCTTTTCTCACCATTTCATGATCATCTACTACTACCACTCTAATCATTTTCCCACCCCTTTGTTGGCACTCGAATATCAATATAAGTTCCTTCTCCCATTTTCGAACGAAGTTCCATCACTCCACCAATTTCTTCACAGCGCTCTCTCATTGTCTTTAACCCATATGATGCAATTCTTTCTATCGTCGGATCAAAGCCTTTGCCATTATCACTTATATGTAGAGAAGCATATTCTTCTCGTTCTTCCAAAATGATTCTTACTTTATCTGCATGAGAATGACGAAGCACATTGGATAGAGCCTCTTGAACAATTCGAAAAAGATGTTCCTGTCCAGCCGTAGATAGACCATCTATTTCATCAATGCTTGCAGAAAAATGAAGCATTGTTTTTTCTTTCAGCTCTTGAATAAGCTTGATTATGCCATCACACAACGTATCATTGCTTAATTCAATCGGTCTTAGATGAAGCAGCAATGCTCGCATTTCCCCTTGCGCTTTTCCCGCAATCGAAACAATTTCCTGTAACTGCTGCTTGGCTAAAGCAGGATCCCGGTCAAAAATTTTATATGCAGCAGAAGACATCATATTTAATGCAAATAATTGCTGACTAACAACATCATGCAAATCCCTCGCCAGTCGTTGTCTTTCTTCTATTACTGCGGCATTGTGGGCTGTTTGCCCGAGCGTTGTTTTTTCATTTGCTAATCTCTGCAAAGAATGAATTTGCTCTTGTTGATAATCAGCGAGCTGATTAAGTTCTTCTTTTACATCATAAACATACTCACTTGTTGCAAGCGGCATTTTTGGCGGTATTTTTCCTCTCCTTAAAGATGATATAAACCAAAATATTTCATCTAATTGTTTCTTTATTTTACCGCTCCATTTAAAAGCAAAATAAAAACCCACCACTGTTATCAGAAAAAAAAAGATGGCAGCTAAGGCAAAACTCCCTATCCAAGACGTTGCAAAATTTGGAAGTAAATAGATACTTATAAATAGCAGCAAAGAAATAATCAAACTTGTTAAAATGATATTTCGATAATATCCATAACGACTAATTGTCTGTCTCATGTTTCCCCCTTATACCTTTTGCACTGTAATATCGCCAATATCAAGCAAAATATTTAGCTTTATTTTTTTTATTGCCTCTTCATAATAGGCAGATTTATGCTCCAGACTATTTCCAATTCCCTCCTTAACCGACTGCAGAATTCGTACTTCTCCAATCTTTACTTCGGCTTGAACATAAATGGCTAGATCATCTGGAACAATAATTTTCACATCCCCAATCCTCGCATGGATAAACAGCTCGGTTTCTCCTTCAGGAATAAAAGCTTTGCTAAAATCAATATAGACATCTCCTAACCCATGAGAAATTTCCATCGGTTCGACAGCCCAATTATCTGTATTATACTTAACATCTCCCATGCGAAAGGATTTCTTTGTATAACGTTTTCCGCCACTGTCATATTCAAAAGTGAACTTAGGTTTGATGAGTCCTAGTGCCATTAAAATAATAATTAATGGCCATAATTTCCAAAAATCGATAAATCTAAATTCTAATACTTGAAAACGATCCAAAAGGAGAAGAATAGAGAAAATAAGAATAAATAAGGTAAAAAATAAATTGCTTTTTCGTTTTAATGTTATTTGATAGAGCGAAAGCAGACCATAAACAAGCAGCAAAAACGGATATATTATGACAAATAATTTTTTTATTTCCAAGGAAATGACACCAATATTAACAAGTAATAAGATTACTCCTACAATAAGTAAACTAATAGAAAACATTATTTTGGAGATTGATCTTCTCAAAAACTCCCCTTCTTTCCTAGACATCTATAGATAGAATTTTTGTGAAATTCTAAAAAGCAGTCTTTTTCAACTATAAATCTATTGTACTACCTTTATGTAATTTTTTGCTCCTTCTTTCGATGTTTTTTTCTCCACCTTGAGAAGGAGTCTTTGGCACATTTTTCTTCCGGATTTTTAGAATAAATCCTTCCTCCCATTCCAAAGCAATGAAGTGAAACACACTATATTTTAAGGAGGTACCAATCACCTTTTACATACAGCTACATAATCTGTATTAACCGAATGGTGATAGATGCCTATAGCATCCTCCACTTCAAATCGGGAAAGGAGCTGGATTTATTTGGGTATCGAATTAACAGCACTTCATTGGATATATGTACTATTTATTGTCTTTATCATCGGCTTTATGGTAATGAGAAGAGATACTACCTTTATTTGTATCGTTGGAATCTTTCTATTAGCGATAACAGCGACCGGATCTTTAAGTACCTCGATTAGCAGTATTTTCAATAGTTTCATCTTTGCTATTACAGAATTGTTACCTACTATTGTTGTTATCTCTATTATTGTTGCAATGAGTAAAATTTTGACGAAAACAGGTATTAACGATGTAATGATTTCTCCCTTTTCCAAACTTATTCGTTCACCTGGACTCGCTTATTGGACGATCGGAATAGTAATGATGCTCATTTCTTTCTTTTTCTGGCCATCCCCCGCAGTAGCATTGATCGGAGCTGTTCTCTTACCAGTAGCTTTACGGGTTGGTCTGCCAGGAATTGCTGTTGCCATGGCAATGAATTTATTCGGCCATGGGATTGCATTATCAGGAGATTTTATCATCCAAGCTGCACCGAAACTTACAGCAGATGCTGCTGGCATACCTGTCGAAGACGTCATGCATGCAAGTATCCCCCTTGTCATTGTTATGGGGGTTGTAACAACTATTACTGCATTTTATTTTATTAAGCGCGATATGAAAAGAGGAACACTGACTTTTGCAACTGGTGTCACCTCTATTAATAAATCAGATATTCTTCCCCAAGTAAATAAATTACTACTAAGTAGTACACAAAAGAAACTGTTCGCCATTCTGATTCCCATTCTCTATATTCTTGATGTTGTTGCAATGTTTTTATTAGATTTACAAGGGGGAGATGCTACCGCACTGGTTGGTGGAACATCCATTTTTATTCTTCTTTTAATAACATTAGTAAGCTACAAAAATAAAGGCTTGGAGAAAACAACGACTTATTTGATCGAAGGATTCCAATTTGGTTTTAAAGTATTTGGACCGGTTATTCCAATCGCTGCTTTCTTTTATTTAGGTGACTCTGGTTTTAATACGATTATCGGGGACTTTCTCCCAAAGGAGTCCCACGGAATCGTCAATGATCTCGGTATTGCTCTTGCTTCCACTGTTCCATTAACGAAAGAAATTGGCGCCGTTACACTAACAGCTGTAGGAGTTATTACCGGCTTAGATGGTTCTGGCTTCTCCGGCATTTCATTAGCAGGTTCTATTGCAGGGTTGTTTGCCCATGCAATTGGCAGTGGAATAAGCACATTAACTGCTTTAGGGCAAATTGCTGCCATCTGGGTTGGCGGTGGAACTTTAGTCCCTTGGGCATTAATCCCGGCTGCTGCAATCTGTAATGTCGATCCATTTGAATTAGCAAGGAGAAATCTTCTTCCAGTCTGTATCGGCTTAGTAGTGACTACTATTTTTGCCATGTTCCTCATCTAACTAGCGATAATCAGTTAAAAATTATTTTTACTGGCAAACCCAAATAATCATACGAAGATACTAATGTATGCTTCGTATATTGTTTGGGTTTTAAACCTTTTTAAAAGGAAGTTCCATGAAATTTTCTAAAACTTCTTTATCATCCATTAGCTACTTAGTTTTGTTCCTGCTCCTTTTTGTTTATGAAATCGATCATAAAATGTTTCATAGAAACCTACCCATACAAACAGCCAGATCCCTCCTAATAAATAACCACCAATAACATCTGTTGGATAGTGGGCCTCTAAAGCAATTCTACTTATACCAATTAGCAAAATGAATACAAAAGCAATAACTGCCAAAATCAACTTTCCTGCATTCCCTTTTATTTCTTTCGCTAGAATATGTGCAATAAACAAATAAAGAAGTAATCCTACCATTGCATGCCCGCTAGGAAAACTAAAACTGTCTGTCTCTAATGCTTCAGCAGCTAAGGGTCTAGGTCTTGCCACTAAATCTTTCACCCACTTATTCAGTTCATTTCCTAGTCCAACACAAAAGACAAATGCTGCAATTCCTACAAAATCTTTCTTTTTCCACCAAAGAAAAAGAATAAATAGGAAAGCGATAATTCCAATGCCTATTTTATCTGCAATGGATGATATGCCTTCCCAAAAAGGAATAAAACTAGCTGGAAACAATGTATGTATAAACTGGGTTAGTTCTGTATCAAATGCTAATATTACTTGTCCATTTACAGCTAGGATTAGCAGGATAAACAATAAGAATGACAGGATTATTAATCCCCAAGCCATTTTTGATTTTCTAATATCCATAATTCCTCCTAAATGAATTTCATTTTAACCTTATTTTAACAACATCTCTCTTATAAGGATAGGCATAATCTTTACGATACATAATAGTTTATCCGCTTTTCACCTCTCTTCTTTATTACTACATGCTATAATAAAAATATTCTAAATAGTCAAACGAGGTGGAAGATATGCTACAAATTATATGGGAACAACTAGATAACTATTATAATGAAATGGTTAAAATACGGAGATACCTTCATCAATACCCTGAATTATCATTCAAAGAGGTTAAAACAGCTCAATATATCATCTCTTTCTATGAAAAATTAGGAATTCAAGTTACAGGAAACGTCGGAGGTAATGGAGTAGTCGCAAAAATATCAGGGGGAAAACCTGGAAAAACAGTTGCGCTCCGTGCTGATTTTGACGCTCTTCCAATCCAAGATGAAAAAGATGTTGCTTATAAGTCAAAGGTTTCAGGTGTCATGCACGCCTGTGGTCATGATGGGCATACTGCAACCTTATTAATACTTGCTAAAGTAATAAATGAGTTTAAAGAAGAATTAGCAGGGAATTTTGTTTTTATTCACCAGCATGCTGAAGAATCAAATCCAGGTGGCGCAAAAGCGATGATTGAAGCAGGCTGCCTGGAAAATGTGGAGGCTATATTTGGCACTCATTTATGGGCGACACTTCCCACAGGGACTATTTCCTATAAAGCAGGACCCATGATGGCAGCAGCAGATGAATTTAAAATTAAAATCCAAGGTCAAGGGGGACATGGAGCACAGCCGCACAAAACGAAGGATTCTCTTGTTACCGCATCTCAACTGGTCCTTAACCTTCAACAAATTGTCAGCAGAAAAGTAAATCCTATCCACCATGCTGTTTTAACAGTAGGCTACCTTGAATCTGGTAATGCTTTTAATGTGATTGCTGACACAGCGATCCTAGGGGGAACAGTCCGGACGTTTGATAAAGAAACGCAATTACTTATAAAGGAAGAGCTGGAGAGAGTAATAAAAGGCACGTGCTATACAGCAAATAGTACATATGAATATGAATACGATGACGGCTATCCAGCAGTCGTTAATCACCCTGAGGAAACTTCCTTTTTAGCACATTGTGCGGAAAAGGTCCCAGGAGTGATTGTTCTAGAGGGAGAACCTGAATTAACTGGCGAGGACTTCTCTTATTATCTGCAGCATGTAAAAGGTACCTTTTTCTTTACAGGAGCAATGCCTGATACAAATGGTCCGACTTATCCGCACCACCATCCTAAATTTGATATTAATGAAAAGGCTATGCTTATTGCCGCAAAAACATTAGGTTCTGCTGCTATTACTTATAATATTTCCTTAAGCGCAGCAAAGGCTAGTACTAACTTAAATTCATAAAATTTATAAAAAAAAAGGAAGAGATTCTAAACACACGAATCTTTCCTTTTTCATTTGTTTTGTTCCTGAAAATAACGCCAGCGATAAACATTCTTAGCTGCTTCTCCCAATTGATCCATTAAATTATAATTAGCGTAGGCACCCACAGCTGCCCCAATCCCCGGCACCAATTGCAGCATTTTTACAAAATCAATAAAATCGCGATATTCCTGCTGTAGATCCTGCCAATTAAGGCTAGCAACTCTATGCTTTTCTTCTTCCCAATTCTCTATTATCTCTAAAACTTCTCTTCGTTTTCCTTCACTTGAAAAAGCTAACTGAAAGATATAGAGCAAATAGATTCTTTCTTCCACTTGAGCCGTATCGTAACCATATGTGGCTGCGGCTTCCATTAAAAAGTTCATTTTAATGGAAAGCAATAAGGGAAAATCAGCCAATCCAAGCAATATCCCACCAGCCCCCGTTCCGGCACCTTCTACAACAGCAACCTTTTGAAATTGACTTATTTTTTTGGTTAACTCTTCATCTTTTCCTTGCAAAGAACGGAAGATAGGTGGATTTTTTTTCTTGATAATATTGCTGCCGGCAAGTGTTGCTTGAATCATCTGTTTAATTGCTTCCGTAAGGGTCTGATGAACTTTATCTGGTATATAAGAATTTATTTTATTTTGCGCTTTTTTTGATACTCTATTTAAAATAGAAGACCGTTTTTGGATTTTCCGTTTCCACTCTTCTACTTCTTTTAACGCTCTTTGTTCATATTCATTCATTTATCTTCCTCCTTGCTTATGCTTACGTTCCATAAAAAAAATAGTTCCTGATTTTTTGAAGTTAATTATTAAAAAAGGAGCTTCCCTTCTAATACACACTAAGGTTTAAGCTCCTCTTCTATTTATCCCTTTTTTACTTTTTTATTTATATAAAACGAAGTAAAGAAGATAATAAAAACAATATTAACTACTAAAGAAATCAAAGCATACATCCAATCTCCTTTTAAAGCAATAATTAGAGACAAAATGATTCCTTGGCAACTTAAAATCACAGCTAAGATTTGTTTAAATGATTTTTCTCTAGCAGAGGCTGCCACTGGATAAATTGTAATCCACAATTTATTATCATAGGCATTCCAAAGCGGCAGCAGCTGCAAGCCTGTTAAGAAAACAAATAATACACTTATGAATACTTGTCCAGGTCCAAAAGATAAGAAAAAGATGAAAATTCCACTTATCAATGTTAGCCGAACCGTTAAGCCGAAATAATCTCCTGCACGGACATAGGTTCTCCAGTATAAATGCGTAAATACCTTTTCTCTCGCAAAAGAAACGCGGCTGAATAATACATCTAGAAAACGTCTTCGTTTTATACGATTTCTTAAACTCGGTACCTCTGTAAACATATTGGCAAAGCGATAAAAAGAGGCTAGTCTTTTTTCATCTTGTTCAATTAAATATTCCCATTTTACGCCTTTATTGCTTGTCGCTTTCTGAAAGTATATAAGCAAGAAAGCCATAATTAGAAGAAGAGCAAGAATAAATAACGGAGACGAGTCAGCAAATAATAAATACAAAATAGCTAAATTAATCAAAAATCGTACAACACTATCTATATGATGATAACGCACATTTACATAGTATTGTATTTGCCAGCGAATCAGCAAATTAGCTCCTTTACTTATCAACAACACAATAAGTAGATACCAAAAGCGACTAAAATCACCACCGTGTACTTTTGCATATAACGGCATCAAGGCAGCAAGAATGATGACAAGCAAGTAGCCTTGAAGGACAAAACTAATCATCATGGATTGGAGAAAATACCTTTTCATTTTGGTTTCTACTGCAATTAAAAAGATCCGGTCAGCATCCTTTAAAAAAGTATAGGTTGGACTATTTGTCATAAAAAGAGTAAGGATAATGCTCATAATAAGCGCAACAGGGAAGTCATTCGAAATCGTTTTTAACCATGCTTGATAATAGAAGGCTCCAGTCCCTAGTAAAAAAACTAAAACGATGACAACATGGCCATTAAGAATATACTTTAAATATTGACTATATTCTTTCGCTGTCTGCCCAGCTCTCTCTCTCCATAACTGCTTCTCATTAAATTCAAACATGTTCTTCTTCCTTTGTAAGATAGATATAAATATCATCCAATGTTGCAGCTGGCATGTTAAAGGCTGTCCTTAATTCTTCCATGGTTCCTTGACTCTTTATTTGGCCTTCATGAATAATAATAATCCGATCACAATATCTTTCGGCTGTAGCAAGAATGTGTGTAGACATTAGAATCCCCGCTCCCCCATCCTTCATTTTCTTTAGTTGATCTAATAACGATTGAATCCCAAGAGGATCTAATCCGACAAATGGTTCATCCACTATATAGAGAGAGGGTTCCACTAGAAAAGCACACATAATCATTACCTTCTGCTTCATTCCTTTCGAAAAATGAGCCGGAAACCACTTTAGTCTTTTTTCCATGCGAAATTCTTTTAATAATATTTCCATCCGCTTTTGATAATCAGACTCTGACAAGCCGTATGCCATGGCAGTAATTCTTAAATGTTCTTCTAATGTTAATTCATCATATAAAATAGGCGTTTCAGGTACAAAGGTAAATTCCTTTCGATATGCCTCTTTATCGCCTTCAAACGTCTTGCCATTAATAAGGATTTCTCCTTTATGCGGCTCCATCAATCCAATGATATGACGAATAGTTGTACTTTTTCCAGCACCATTTAATCCGATTAAGCCAACCATTTCATTCGCATGAATAGAAAAGGAAATATCCTTTAAGACAGGATTCCGTGTATACCCTCCAGTAACATTCTTTATTTCTAACAACGCCATCTATTGTACCTCCAATATGTATTATCTATAGTTTAACAACATTCTTCCTTAAATAAAAATGATTGCACAGAAAAATTTTTATTTTCTTCGTATATAAAATCTTGTTCAGGATATTCTATTTATTGAAGGGGAGCACCAAAGAAATATTGCCGTATAACTCCAATATTAAATGAGGTGTTTGCAAAAGATTCTATACAGATTCTTTAAAAAAGCTTCCATTCGTTTATAAAAGGGGATGTTTGCCTTGCATAAGCAAGTTAGGAACAGAAGATCAGTAACACCAAGCTGCTTCATTACGAAAACAGCCTAATTCATTTCCACTTTGAAATGAGGTGTTTGTCGCAGACAGTCATCCATTCTTTATACGTTTTTGACATATAAAGACATTTTAAGGGGATGGTTCGTTTGAACAATGATCGATTTCTCTAAAGCTTAACACAATTCATTTTTTAAATGAGGTGTTTATCAAAGAGAAGAACCCTAAATAACGTTAAATAGAAGTTCTCTCCTTCATTAGAGGGTGTCCTTAAAAGGTATTCTTATTATGTATATCCATAGTAAAGAGGTTTATTCAAACTTCTCGCTTGGACAATCCATATAAGAGGATCCTTTCCAAGGCACCCTCTTCCTTTTGTTGTTCAATAAAATAGTTCCTGTGTTAAAATATTGATAATACATAATGAAGGAAGGTATTTTTATGAGTGATTGTATTTTTTGCAAAATAATTGCTGGAGAAATTCCGTCTAAAAAAGTTTTTGAAAATGAACATGTAATGGCATTCTTAGATATTAGCCAAGTTACTAAAGGACATACATTGGTGATACCAAAACAACATGTAAAGGATGTCTATGAATTAACTCCTGAAATTGCAAGCAATCTATTTGAAGTTGTGCCAAGTATTGCTTCTGCCATTAAAGAAGCTTATGCACCAATTGGTTTAAATCTCCTTAACAACAATGGTGAAAAAGCCGGACAATCTGTTTTCCATTATCATATGCACCTTATTCCACGTTATGGAAAAGGAGATGGTTTTGGAGCTGTTTGGAAAACAAATTTTGATGGATATTCAAATGAAGAGCTGACAGAGATTGCAGAAAAAATTAATTCTAAAGTAAGATAAGTCCATTAGCTTATTTTCTTGAAAAAACTTTCTAAAAAAATTCATATTTTCTAAAGCTATTTAATAATAGTTTCGTTTTTTATTGGAATACCGCTCCCTTCCTTAAAAACAACTACGAAGATTCTAGTATCTGGAAGGAAATATTTTTCTAATAGCATGAAAAAACAAAGCATCTTTTTGAAAAATTCTCACTTTTTCAAAAAGGTGTTTTTTTCATCTGTACAAATCAGCTAAATTTGTTAGTATAAGGGTAATCTTTTTGTCTTTAACGCTTTACTATTTGAAAAGTTAATTTAGGAGGAAAGAACGTTGAAAAGAGCATATAACTTTAATGCAGGTCCTGCAGCTTTACCAGAATGGGTTTTACACGAGGCAAAGGAGCATTGGTTAAATTTTAATGATACAGGTATGTCTTTAATGGAATTAAGTCACCGCAGCAAAGATTATGAAGCTGTACATAATGAAGCAAAGGAACTACTTACATCTCTGCTTTCTATACCAGATAATTACGAAATTCTTTTTTTACAAGGTGGAGCAAGTCTTCAATTTACAATGATACCAATGAACTTGCTTCCTAAAAGTCAAACAGCTTATTACGCTCTCACTGGAGTATGGTCAGAAAAAGCCATGAAGGAAGCCTCCAAGCTCGGTAATACGGCCATTTCAACTTCAAGTAAAAACGATAATTATACCTATATCCCTGACCATGAACAGATTAACATACCAGATGATGCAGCATATCTCCATATCACAAGCAACAATACCATTTTTGGCACCCAATGGAGCAGCTTTCCAAGCAATTTATCTGTCCCTTTAATTGCGGACATGTCGAGTGATATTTTAAGCACACCAATTGATGTTTCACAATTTGGAGTTATTTATGCTGGCGCCCAAAAAAACCTTGGCCCCTCTGGAGTAACTGTAGTGATCATTCGAAAAGATTTAATCAAAGAAGATCCTGCTTTGCCAACTATGTTAAGTTATCATACACACGCTAAAAATAATTCTTTATTCAATACCCCGCCAACTTTGGGG
This sequence comes from Niallia circulans NBRC 13626, assembly GCF_001591585.1. GTDB lineage: Bacteria > Bacillota > Bacilli > Bacillales > Cytobacillaceae > Niallia > Niallia circulans. The sequence continues at coordinate 217,767 of NZ_BCVE01000004.1, forward strand.
ATATACCTTTTATCCCTTGTTCTAAAATGGGTAGAGAAACAAGGTGGAGTGGAAGGTATTGCTGCCATCAATAACGAAAAAGCAAAACATTTATATGAAGTAATCGATCAAAGCAATGGTTTTTATCGCGGCCATGCAGAAAAAACAAGTCGTTCTAAAATGAATGTTACTTTTACTTTGCAGTCAGAAGATCTTACAAAAGATTTCTTAAGTGAAGCAAAGGAAGCAGGATTTGTTGGTCTAAACGGGCATCGCTCTGTGGGCGGCTGCCGAGCTTCTATTTATAATGCCGTTCCCCTCGAACATGTAATAGCATTAAGTACATTTATGAAGGATTTTCAGCTCAAGTATCAACAATAAAAAGACTTTAGCTCTATAGAATTCCCTTTACAATAGTAATGATGGCTTGAATACGTTATAATGATGAAAAAAAGAGCGAGGTGCAAGCAAATGAGTGCAAAATCATTCTTATCAGGATTTTTAATTGGAGGAATCGCAGCCGGAATCACTACCTTATTAACTACTCCTTACTCGGGTAAAGAAGTAAGAAAAGCCTGCAGTGATAATGGAAAAGCTTTTCTTCAACATATTCAAGAATTAAAGTTAGATTTAAATGAGATAAAAGACTCTATTAAAACAGCTACAGTAGAAGGTAAAACGGTATTTAGTACTTTTATTGAAGATCTTAAGCTTTCTTTGGAAACATGGCGGGAAGAAGTAAAACCACATCAAGAAATACTTCAAAAAGAACTAGATGGGCTACAATCCACGATTAATGAGTTAGAAAATGATTTAAAATAATTTAATCGCTTTTACTATACAGAAAAGCTAAGAAAAAAGGAGGAATTCTAACATGAATTTCCTCTTTTTTTCTATTCGCTCATGTCCTTTCTTTTCATGTTATATTTTTTAACACTTTGATGTTAATTCTTATTCGCATATAATTTTTCATCACTCATTTTTTTTGTTTTTTCTTTTTTCACTTTTACATCTCTTTTATTATAATTTAATTTTTTATTCACTTTTTTTGGGACTTTTCCCTCCTCCATTTGTTTCCTCTTTGTCTCTAATTCTTATTTTATCCTTTCATTTTTGAGAGAAAATGTATAGACAACTTCTGAATTTTTATTTCTGATATTACATTTTTATGCAATAAAGCGCTTTCTTAAAAGAAAAATTCTTATTTCTAAAAATTTTGTTAATTTTTATCTTTATTAATTTTTGTTTTATTGGCATAATGTTTATAGATAACAGAAAAGTAGGTGAATTTTGGATGGATGAAAGTCAGATTTCTATGAAGGACGCTTTACTCTTCACACAAAGAATTGGACAACTTAGTAAAGCATTATGGAAGGCGATTGAGAAGGACTGGCAAAATTGGATTAAACCATACGATTTAAACATTAATGAACACCATATACTCTGGATTGCTTATCAGCTAAATGGCGCTTCTATTTCAGATGTAGCAAATTTCGGTGTAATGCATGTCTCAACTGCATTTAATTTTTCGAAGAAATTAGAAGAAAGAGGACTACTAGAATTCTCGAAAAAAGAAAATGATAAGAGAAATACGTATATTTGCCTTACGGACAAAGGGAAAAAAGTGTTTGTTCAAATTATGGAAGAATACAATCCAAGCAACAGTTCAGCTCTATCCGCCTCCTTACCAATCAAGAATTTATATGGAAAGTTTCCGGAGCTTTTAGACATAATGACTATCGTTAAACATATTTATGGGGACAATTTCATTGAAATTTTTGAGAAATCCTTTACTAATCTTGACGATATTTTGGAAGAGGATGAAGGACATTTAAAGCAAAAAGAACCAGTATTTACTAAATAGAGATAATATTAAATTGGGGAATAGGACTCCAGGTTTGGGACAATCTAGACCGGTGGTAAAAAAGATAAGAAGGCAGATTGCTTTCTTATCTTTTTTTCGGAAAATTCAAACAAAAATACATAGAGAATAGGTTTTCTTCTTCTTAGAATTACTAAATATAAAAAATGTCATAAATTTGTATAAAGAGACTATTGATTTTTTACTCTATTCATCGTAAAGTAGCAAGGTGAGTTCGCTTGATTAAAACGCAAGATAAGGCAAAGAAAAGATATTCTTCCAATTATTAGTTATTCAAGCAAGAACGTATCATCACAAGTAACTAAAAATTTCTCCCTATGGAGGGTATTAACATGAACTGTTGGAAGACTGTCCACTTCCATAAAAAATATGGAACTCAGCGCCTATTTATTTTGTCTACTATGACAATGATTGGTTGTTTTCTGTTTCTATATGTACCAATTATAAGCTATTTTGCACATAACAAACTTTCTGACGATTACTTTTTACTATTTATGGCAATGTTTTTACTTATGTATCCATTACACAAGCTGCTTCATTTATTACCTATGCTTCATTTAGGCGATAAAATAAAAAAAACTTGGACTAAGCATTTGCAAATTTTACCAATTCTTCACATTCAAGTTAAAGAACCAATTGGTAAAATGCAGTTTCTCTTTGCTTTAATTATTCCATTTGTTATCATTAGTGGAGTATTATTTCTATCTTGTTTCCTTTTTACAAGTTATGTTCATTATTTTTTAATGCTTTTCGCTTATCATACAGGGATTTGTGTTCCTGACTTTATTCGCATAAAAAATCTATGGCATTCTCCGCGCTCTTGTTATGTAGAAGAAAATGAGGATGGATTTGAGATATTAATAAATAATGTTAGTGAATTATCGTAAAAGAAGTCTATTATTGTTTTGTCGCTCATATAATGATATAAAACTAGATGGAATGTTGATTATTCTTTCTTATCGATAGATTATAAGGAGTCATCTAAGTTCTTTCCAGAACAAAATCTCCAAGTTTATATCAAAAAAGTTTATAATACTATCTTTTTATCCTTTTATTTGATAATGTAAATAACATACAATAAATTCCGCTTATAAGGAGGGAATCAATGATGATCTCCATTTTTATTATTTTAGCTATTTTTATTTTATATAATATTAATAGACTTACAAATGCTTTGTGTTTACAAAAAGAAATTCCTGAAGAAAAGCAGCCAAAAGTTTTTCGTACAATAAATGTTCTTATTACGATTCTTTTGATTTCTTCCTATGTAGATATTCTTTTTTAACAAACTCTATTTTCATTAATTAGAGCTATGTAGAAAAGAAGCAGTGTGTAGTTGGTAAGTAACCAACTATCGTACTGCTTCTTTTTATATTCCTTCAGGTCAACTTATAGCCAAGCTGCTCCGATGATTACTAATAAGATGAATAGTACTACTAATAAAGCAAAGCCTCCACCGTAAACTCCTCCACCAGACATGAAGATTCCTCCTCTCTTTATCGTTCCAGTTGTTTTTTGGCGCATCTAGGCAACCCCCTAGTAAGATTGCCGTTTATACGCTTATAGCTTACAGCCATGCAGCGCCAACGATAACTAATAAGATAAACAATACAACGATTAAAGCAAAACCTCCGCCGTAAACGTTACCCATAGTAACACCTCCTTTAAGGTTGCTACCATTTGTTCATTCATTTCATGGTGTTTCGGTTTTTCTTATTCTTTTATTTAATAGCTTAAGAGTCCTTTTATACATGCCCCATAATGTTTGCTCATATAAATCACACTAAGGCCCTATTGGTCACATCTTAAGAAGCTAGTTCTAAATAAAAGACATTGCTGTTAGGAACATTATTATGAATAGTCCACCCTTCTTACTGTCTTTTTTTCTCTATAAACCGTAACAACCTTCTGAATTTGCTAAGAGCGAATTCTTTAGAGCTCTTTTTCAAGCTCAATTTATCATATGTATTTGCCCTAATTTCGGAACAGGACATATACCCATTTTTTATAGGGATAGAAAGGGCAAGAAGATAGGGTTTAGATTACCCGCAAAAAAAAACAAAGGATCCTATCTACAAAATCCCTCCTAAATGAACCCCTGGTTAGGAACGAATCTTATACATGTCATCCTTTGTGATATTAAATAAGTAACCCTTCAGGCCTTATTCCCACCTATCATCTTCTAATTTCCATAAGATGTCCTTATTAACTTCGACCAAGTCTTACAAGATCAAAGCAACTACTTTCTACACATAATCTGAATTTTTTGGAGATATCCAGCCGCTTTCCCTAAAAGGTGCACCGATCTTCTCTATTTCAATAATTCTAAAATATCTACGTGCCATTTAATTTTCATATACTCTTTCTTCCCTATCTCTACGTTTTTTCTCTTCTTCTAACCTTTTCATGTATACCTCTCCTTCTCGTTCAATTATTTCATTTTCTGCTGCTCTATCCTCTTTCCCGGTTTTAACCGCCATAAAGGCACTAATCGCTATTCCTCCTAATACAAGAACAACCCAAAGTGGAATTCCTAGCATTGAAAATTTCCCCTTTCTAGTAATTTCTATCTTTTATTTCATCCTATGCTAGGAAAACTAGATTATTCCCTTGAACATAATTTATCTAGCTGGAAGTTAACTATATTAAAATCTCCCAACACAAAAAGGAAGAGAACCCATGGGAACTCCTCCTTAGTTTTATTTATGGAAAGTCGGCTTATAGAAAGAACGATTTTCTAACGGAAATACTCTTTCCGTAAATTCACCTGGTTTCACTCTATCTAACACACGATCTAGCATATTCATTTTGGCGTCTAAATTGTCAATATAGTGTAAGATTTCTGCTTCCTTAATTAACGGCGCTTTCGGGCTTCCCCATTCAGGTTTCCCATGATGGGATAATACTAAGTGTTGAAGTATTACTACTTCTTCTCCTCTTATCCCTAATTCATCTGCTGCTTTTCCTATTTCATTAATCATAATAGAAATATGTCCAAGCAAATTCCCTTCCAAAGTATAAGAAGTAGAAATCGGACCAGATAATTCAATTACTTTGCCTAGATCATGAAGAATGATCCCTCCATATAGCAAATCTTTATCCAAGCTCGGATAAAGAGAGGCAATCGCCTTCGCCAAATCAAGCATACTAACAACGTGATAAGCTAATCCAGAAACAAATTCATGATGATTTTTCGTTGCTGCTGGATATTGCAAAAACGCTTCTTGATGCTTCTTTACTAAATGTCTTGTTATTCTTTGTATATTAGGATTCTGCATTTCAAAAATGTAATGTGTAATTTTACTTAACATTTCATCTGTAGTTAAGGGCGCTGTTTCAAGGAAATCAGCCAATCGAATGCCCTCTTCTCCTGCTGCCACCTTAATTTGGCGAATTCTTAATTGCAGTTTTCCACGATAACTTTGAATATCTCCATTCACTTTAACAATCGTTTCCGGGCGATAGCTCTGCTCATCCATTTCTGTAGCATCCCAAAGCTTTGCTTCAATTTCTCCACTTTTATCTTGAAAAATAAGCGTCATAAACGGTTTTCCGTTACTTGCAATAGCCTTTGTTGCATTCTTTATTAATAAATATGATTCAAATTGCTCCCCAACTTCATACTGAAGTACTCCTTTTTTCTCCAACTCACTCTCTCCTTTATCTTTCTCTTTATTTAGTATAGCACGAAGTCCTTCCATCTTTATAAGCTTGTTTCTCTTTCCTCTGCTGGTAATACATGCAAGCTTTCATCGGGAAAATATTTTAGTAGATGACGGTGACAAGTAAAGAAAATCAGCTGATTTTCTTTACATTTCTGCAGTAATTGAATTACTTTTTCTGTACGTTTTTCATCAAAATTAACGAAGCTGTCATCAATAATAAACGGAAAACAAAAGCTTTTATAAAATGTTTGCGCCAAAGCAATGCGAATGGATAAGTAAAGCTGTTCGGTCGTTCCCTGGCTTAATTCCTTCGCTTCATAAAAAAGATGATGCTGACTCTCTACTAAGAACCCAGCTCCTTCTTCCTTTGGAACTATCCGAATATATTTCCCTTCCGTTAGAAAAGCAAGATTTTCCTCTGCCTGTTGCAGCATAGCAGGCAGCTGTTTTTGTTTATATTGTTCAACGGTTTTCGCTAACAGTTGTTTGGCTACAGCAAATTTTGCCCATTCTTTCACATCTTCCTTGAACTCCGACTGAGCTTGTTTAAAGGAATGCAATAAATCTGTATATGTCCCTCCGCCTTCAATTCTAGAAATGGTAAAGTTAATTGCAGCTGCCTCTTCTACGAGTTCCTGTAAGCGAGATGCTAATTTATCCATTTTCGTTTTCTTTTCCTCTAATTGCAGCTCGGGATTTAGAATTTGTTGATACAATGAAATATGTTCTTTTGATATATTAGTCATTTCTAATTGAACATTAATCGCAGCAAGTCTTTCTTTATATTTAGCTCTCTCCGTTTCCAAGATGGCTTTTTCACGAAATGCCTCTTCATCCGCAACACCTGCAAGGGAAAATAAAGCAGTCTTTTCTTCTACATAGCGATTATACTCTGTTTGATATTTATCCAGATTCTCTGATAGGTCTGTTTGCTTTGTCCGTAATGCTTCTTTTCGATCCGTTTTCTTTTTTTCTTCCTTTAGTGCCGTTTTTAAACGGTAGCACATATTAGCAATGGTATCTTTCTCATCTTCCAAAAACTGTATGAAGAAATTGCTGATCTTGCTAATAATTTCCTCACGCTCTCGATGAATCTCATCCAGTTCTTGATGATAAGAGTTTCTTTCTCTATCCTTTCCTTTCCATTCTTCAATTAATAAAAAGGCATCATATATTTGTTGTGTCGCAAGTTCATATGGAATTTTAAGTTCATCGGCCAATTGTCTTAACAACTTCTGATGGGAAAGAAAATCCCCTTCCCACTTTTCAAATCCCTCTAATACTCTCTCATAACTTTCATTTTGCTGCTCTAATTTAAATTGGAGCTGTGTGAATTTCTCTCTTCTCGTTGTATCCTCTTCAAGCCTCTGAGCTTCATAACGAGAAATGCCTTGTCCTTTTTCAAAGCTTTCGACCAACTGAGCCCGTTCTTCCTTAATAAGCACTAATCTCTTCTCTTTTTTGCTGATTTCGTTTTTAGCCAATTTTCTTCCAGACAGGAAAAATAACACATAAACAACACATACAACGATGCAAATAACGGTTATGAACCATTGCTCAAAAAACAAAGCTCCCGCTCCAGCCAGTAGAAGAAACAGCGTTAAAACACTAGTTATCATTGTATTATGCTTCAAGCGTTTCTCTTCTAACTTCCTCTGATCTTCCAATTGATTTATTTCTCTAGAAAGTAACTCTGCCTTTTCCTTGTTCCAGCTATATTGATTTTCTGTTTTTATACGTTCTTCTAATCTAGCTCTTTCTTCTTTTGGCAAGAGCTTCTGCTTATTCTCCTTTACTGCCTCTTCTAAAGATTCTAAAGCTGTTTGCTCATCCTTCAGCCGCTCGTCAAGCTCTTCTTTCTGCTCTTTTAATCTCCGTTGCTTAGAGGCTGCTTGTGCACATTGCTCTTTTATAAAGATGCTTGTATTACTTTCCCTCAATAATATTTCTTCTTCAATCGGTAGATGCAACTTACTCTTTAAACTATCAATATCTTCTTCTATCTTATTAACTTGATTTTCCACTTGCGTCTGCCGATTTTGTAATTGTTCATACACGGGGAACTTTTCTACGGCAAGTAAAATATTATTTTCAGCGATAAGAAGTTCTTCCTGTATAGGAATGCTTGCTATTTCTTGGTCCATTTCTTCCATCCGTGCTTCTATATGCCGGATTTCAGCTTCTACAGAAAGCAATTTCTCCTTCAATGCTTCCCATCTAATTAATCCATTTTGAGGAAACTTGAAGTCCTTGTAAGCAGCTAATTTTTGCTCTAACAATTCCTGCTCGCGGACCATTCCCCTAATTTTTATCCATTCTTCCAATAACCATTTTTCATGCTCTTCTTTTTTTAAATCTGCTTCTGTCAGCTGTCTTTCTTGTTCTATCTTTCTTTTCTTTGCAAGTAATTGTTCATATTGATTATTATCCTTCTCTGCACTTTTTAATTGGCTATGCTTATCTCGTAAAACTTGCAGTTTTTCATTAAGGACAGGCTTCTTCCCGCTAGGCTTATAGCGTATATCTAGTTCTTTCTGAAGCTCATTTTCTACTTTCAATAAGCGGTCAGAGCCAACAGCACCAGTGGAAAACAAAAATCGTCCCAGCTCTTCTCCTCTTAATTGCTGGACATTTTGCAATCCGTGTAAATTAAAAGAGAAGATTGATTGATAGAGAGCTTTATCGATTCCTGCTAATAGTTCATCTAAAAGCTCCTCTTGTCCTCTTCTCCCATCCTCTAAAGTAACTGTCACGTCCCCTGTAGCTTTTCCTTTTACACGTTCGATTGTTGTTAGTCCGAATTCTGGAAAATAGATGTCTAATTTCCCGCCATATTTATGCTGCAGCTTTGGCTCATAGCGTAATTCTGTTTGCTGTTTTGTTGGGAAGCCGAATAAGATGCTATGAATAAAACTCATAATGGTCGATTTTCCTGCCTCATTTTCTCCATAAAACACATGGATGGGGGAGTTAATGGAAAACGTTATATTTTCTAGCTTTCCATATCCGTAAATCGTTATTTTCTTTAATTCCACATTAGCTGCCTCCCCTCTTCACAAGCATTGTCAGCAGTAAATCTTCTGCCTCTTCTGCTAATTCTTGTTTTTCTTCAGCTGTAAGCTCTTCTAAAAAGCGATGGGCCTTTGAATGCTGAAATAAAGGTGCAACTGCTTCATTCACTAGTTCGAAATCCTTTGTTACAGCAAATAATTCTTCATAAAATGCCGATTCCCTTAACAAATTCTCTTTTAACCATTCTATATTTTCCTGTACTTTTATCGAGTTAATCCAGACAAAGAAGTCTGCCTCTATCTCCTCTTGCTGAAGGATCTCCAATAAATCAGAAGCTAGAAAAGAGTCTTGTAAGCGCAGTTGCTCTATCTCTAGTGAAATAATGTAAGAATATTTCCTATCTCCTATTGCATCCATTTCTTTCCGACAGAGCTTGTATAAATCATCAAAGGTATGGACAGAGCTGGCATCTATTTTCACATTCTTCCAAATCACTTCCGATGTTGGGATAAATTCTAAGCTGGCATCCCCATCGCTTAGTTCCACATAGTAGCATCCCTTTACTTCTGTTTCCTTTTTATGTCTTCCTTGTGTGTTTCCTGGATAGACAATCGGGGGAACAGACTCTAACAATTCCCGTTTATGGATATGTCCCAATGCCCAATAATCCATTTTTTTAGCAAGCAAATCACTCACTTGAAAAGGAGCATAGGCACTGTGTTCAGTCGATCCCTCTAAATTGCCATGCAAAATTCCTATATGAAAATGCGCATCATCGCTTCGTTCGTATTCATCAATTCTTCGCTCTTTAATATGTCTTGTTTCGTAACTAAACCCATAGAGATTCGCCGATAAATTATTTTTCACATATTTTTTTACTGTTACCATTGATGGAAAAACATGAACATTAGGAGGCAATTCTATTTGTACCCAGCTTCCATTTAAGTGATCATGATTTCCATGTATCAGATACACTTCTATTTGCTCTTCCTCTAAGCGAAGCATTTCATTTCGAAAGCGAATTTGCGCTTTTATACTTCTATCTTCCCCATCATATATATCTCCGGCAATAATTATAAAGTCTACTTTTTTGCTGATGGCTGCATCAATAACCTTTTTAAATGCAGTAAACGTACTTTCTTTTAGTTTGTTATGTATTGTTGTAGGCAAATTCTTCAATCCAACCATGGGGCTGTCTAAATGTAAATCTGCACAATGTATAAAGGATATTCCCATACTCTCACGTCCTAAAACTATTTGCTTCTATTCTACCATGCTAAAAATACGAATGCACGTTCTTATCCTTATTTGCTGCTTGTTTTTGGATAATAAAAAATGCCCCACTTATTATGAGGCATTTTCCGAATTATTCTTTTTTCGTTAGCTGCAGGGCTTTTTTAATATCTTTATAAGAGTTAGATTTTCCGTACATAAGAACTCCGCCTTTATATACTCTTGCACCAAAAATAGCAAGAATCATAATGGTTGCCACTAAAACAACAATTCCTAAAATAGGTTCCCAAACTGGCAAATTCAGCATTCCTACTCTCATAAACATAAGCATTGGTGTAAAGAATGGGATATAAGAAGTAATTGTTACAAAAGTGGTATCAGGTGCGCTTAATCCGAACATCGCAATCATAAATCCGGCCACAATTAATAATGTCATTGGCGTTATCATTTGCTGCACATCTTCAATTCTACTTACAAGCGAACCTAGCAATGCAGCCAGAGTGGCATATAGGAAATAACCTAAAATAAAGAAGATAGCTGCATAAATAATGGTGCTTACTGGCACCTCGCTAAATCCGAGGAATCCTTCCACCGAACCTAGGCTTTCATTGCGAGTTAATGAAAAATAACCTACAAGCATCAATATCGCCAGCTGTGTTAAGCTTAATAATCCGATTCCAAGAATTTTGGCAAACATATGCTTAATTGGAGATACACTTGAAATTAAGATTTCCATTACTCGGGATGATTTTTCAGTCGCCACTTCTGTCGCTATCATATTGGCATATAGGATAACGGCAAAATATATTAAAAATAAGAGAACATAGACTAACCCTCTAGCCTGGTTTAATTCTTCTTCTGTCTTTGCATCTTTCTCAAGAGCAATTTTTTCAAAAGCAACGGGTTCATTCAATTTCGTAAGCTGCTCATTCGTTAAATTGAGTTGATTCGCTGCTAATTGACTTTTAACCATTTGAATACTGTTGGTAATATTATCAGAAATAGTTGTTTCTGCAATATCCATTGTATAATAAGTCGCTATAGGTAATTTACTTTCATCCATATCCACTATCAGTAAGCCACTATACTTTCCTTCTTCTACTTCTTGTTTAGCTGCTTCTTCACTGTCCTTATAATCAACTAATTTTAAATCTTCATTTAACGTCTCTGTCGCCTCTTGAATTGCTGGTAATAAAGAATTGCTTTGATCAATTACGGCTACTTCCGTCTTTCCTTCATCACTAGAAAAAGTATCGATAATGGTAGTAATATTTGTTAGTGCAACCACAAATATTAAAGTAATAGCCGTTGTAATTAGAAATGATTTCGTTTTGAACTTACTTAAAAAGGTATGAAATAAGATAACCCAAAAACTATTCAAGAGAAGCACCTACCTTTTCGATAAAAATATCATTTAAAGAAGGCTCTTCTAATGCAAATTTGCGAATAAAGCCTTTTCCAACTATATCATTTAAGATTCGCTCCGCAACTTCTTCTCCTTCAATTTGCAGAGAAACACCTTCTGCTGTTTCTTTTAATTTTAATACGCCTGGATAGCGAATTAAATGTGTCAAATCAAAATCAGCATGTATGGTTACATTCTTCTTCCCAAAGCTCCTCTTAATATCCTTAAGCGAGCCATGAACAACAGGCTTTCCTTTATGCATGATACATAGATGCTGGCATAATTCCTCGACATGCTCCATCCGGTGACTAGAGAAAACAATACTTGTTCCTTTATTTTTCAAATCTACTACAGCACTTTTTAACTGCTCCACATTTACTGGGTCTAACCCACTGAATGGCTCATCTAAAATTAGTAGTTTAGGCTTATGTAAAACAGCACTAATAAATTGAATTTTTTGTTGGTTTCCTTTGGAGAGCTCCTCAACTTTTTTATCCATGTATTCAGGAACCTTAAAGCGGTTTAGCCAATATTCTAGCTCACTTAATGCTGCTTTTTTTTCCATGCCTCTAAGTCTCGCTAGATAGATAAGCTGATCTCGTACTTTTAGTTTTGGATATAGACCTCGCTCTTCCGGCAGATATCCAATATATGGACTTGTTGAGTAATTAATCGGCTTACCATCCCAAGTTATTTGTCCTGCTGTACTTTCTAATATTCCTAAAATCATGCGAAAAGTTGTCGTCTTTCCTGCTCCATTTCCTCCAAGAAAGCCGAACATTTCATTTTCAGGAATCGAAATAGATAAATCATCTACTGCTGTGAACGAACCAAATTTTTTTGTCACGTTTCTTAGCTCTAATGACACAAAATCCCCTCCTCACTCTTTTATACGAATAGAACAGTAAAAGGTTTCAATGAATATTGGCTATTATTTGTAGGAAATACAAAATGCTTAAACATTTAGTGGAATAGAACGGAGTTATGTTGATTTTCATAAAAAAAGCTGCTGTTTACTCCATTGAGTCTCTAGCAGCAGCTTTTTTCTTTAATGTGGTAAAAACACTAATTGATAAAGGAATAATACGGCAAATACGTAAACGAGTGGATGAACCGTCTTTCCCTTTCCTTTTACTAGCTTTAATAATGGATAAGAGATAAATCCAAGAGCAATTCCTGTTGCGATGCTTGATGTAAGCGGCATGCTTAGGATGACTATAAAGGCTGGGAATGCTTCATCAAACTCTGACCATTTCACATCACTTATTGCCCCCATCATCAAGCTTCCTACAATTATTAGGGCTGGAGCTGTAATAGCAGATAAACCAGAAATGCTGCTCACTAAAGGAGCAAAAAAGGCAGAAATAATAAATAAAACCGCAATTGTAACACCAGTTAAACCAGTACGGCCGCCTGCTGCAACACCTGATGTCGATTCAATAAAAGCAGTGGTTGGGCTTGTCCCAAACATTGCGCCAACAGATGTTCCAAGTGAATCAGCAAGAAGTGCCTGCCTTGCTTTTGGAAGCTTATTATTTTTTATTAATCCAGCTTGCTCAGCCACCCCAATCATCGTACCAGTGGTATCAAAAATCGTTACCAATAAAAAGGAGAAAACGACAGCGTACAATCCATGTTGAATAACATCGCCAAATGCTGAAATTGGATTGCTAATGATAAGGCCTTCTGGTAAATGCGGGCTTGCCATAATTCCATTTTCAAAGGATAAGTAACCAGTAAAGTAAGCGATAATGCTTGTTACAATCATCCCAATAAATAACGCACCTTTCATATTCAGACTAAACAGAACAATCGTAATAGCTAAACCAATAAGGGCGATTATAACAGTGGGAGACTGAAGATCTCCTAGTCCAACTAGATTTTCTGGATTGGCAACAATAATTCCCGTTTGTCTCAACCCGATAAATGCTATAAATAAACCAATACCAGCTGTTATTCCATGTTTCAAATTATCTGGAATAGCTTGAATTAACTTTTCTCTAAATGATGTTAATGACAAGATAACAAAAATAATACCGGCAACAAATACTGCAGACAGTGCTACCGTATAATCGACGTTATTATTTCCAACAACCGAAAAAGCAAAGTATGCGTTTAACCCCATACCCGGTGCAATAGCAATAGGATAGTTTGCAAATAAAGCCATCCACAATGTCCCGATAGTAGCTGCTATGATGGTTGCTAGGAATACTTGGTCAAATGGAATTCCTGCTTCTTTTAAAATTCCTGGATTGACTACTACTATGTAAACCATTGTTAAGAAAGTTGTGAATCCTGCCATTAACTCTGTTTTCACAGTTGTATTATTTTCCTTTAACTTAAACATGAAAGAACCTCCAAAAAACGAACATTTAAAAACAACATTATCTATGTTATTCGTTTTTACTGCAAAAAGCAACTATTTTTCTCGATCGAAAAATGGCAATTTAGTGAAATACCTTTATTAGTTTGACACCAGTCTTTCTTTTCCATACGAAAATAATTCACAGAAACAAAAAAAATCTACCAGAACGGAAATAGTTCTAATAGATTTTTAATGATCCTTATTTAGATGCTTCTAATGAAAAATGTTCATTTAACAAAGCAATTTTTTTATCTGTATATTCCACGAAACTTTCATTATATGTTTTAGGATGCTTGGGATTAGAGAATTGGGTAATCTTCCCCGTAACAGGATGAATAAACTTGCTGGACGCTCCACAGCCTACACCAATAACCGTCTGCAGTTCTTCCATCATCATAATATTATAGATACTTTCCTGGTTTTTCTTCGAATAGCCGACATTCTCTAAATTTCCTAGAATATTTTTCTGACGGTATAAATAGTAAGGAACATAATCATGTTTCTCTGTCCATTCTTCCGCCATCTTCATCATTTCCTGAATTTCCTCTCTATCTGCTACCTTGTATCTGGATTTATTACGCGTCATTTCAGACGCACGTTTAAATGACAGGGTATGAACAGTCAGTGATTCAGGCATTAACTCTTCTGTTTTATCAAGAGAATATTGAAATTCCTCCACACCTTCACCTGGAAGTCCAATAATTAAATCCATATTAATATTATTCATGCCATGCTTACGTGCTAAATGATATTTATCAATTGTTTCTTCTACTGTATGATGCCTGCCAATCGCTTTTAAGGTTTGTTGTGTATACGATTGGGGATTAATACTAATTCGATCGATATTGTATTTTTTTAACACTTCCAGTTTATCTGGCGTAATCGTATCCGGTCTGCCTGCTTCAACCGTGATTTCACGAATGTTTTCTACATTTGGAAAAGAATCATGCATACGCTCATAAAGCATGTCCATTTCTTCGGCTGAAATACTTGTTGGTGTCCCTCCACCATAATAGACGGTTGTTATATTAATATTTTTTTCTTTCAGCCAGTCCCCTATCTTTTCCATTTCATAATGAAGACCGCCTAAAAAGGAGGAAACAGAGCCTTGTCGTCCATTAATGGCATACGCTGGGAACGTACAGTAAGCACATTTTGTCGGACAAAACGGAATTCCAATATAGATGCTTACTTCTTTTTTCAAATCATATAAATCAGGAATCACTGCTAGTTGGCGATCAATGATTTTCTGCATGAGCTCGATTTTTTCATCGGACATTAAATATTCCTCACGAAGAGATTGATGCGCCTCTTCTATCGGTGTTTGCTTTTGCATATGACGATGAAGAAGTTTTGTTGGGCGAATGCCCGTTAAAATCCCCCATTTCTGCACCATACCTGTATACTCTTGCAGCATTAATAAATAACTTTTGGAAATGGCTTTTTTCATTTGCTTAAATATTTCTTTATCCGTTAATTGACTAAGATCTGCATGGCCGTTACATATAGTTTCTTCTTTTAATTCCTTGAGCTTGCCTTTTACGATAAATTCATGTCCAATAATTTCTGTTTCGAACTCAACATGAAGGTCTGCCTTTTCTTCTGGTTCCCTATAAAGCACCTTTGTATCTTCAAAAAACAAATTGCCTATGTGCTCTAACGGCCTAATATAACGTTCATCTGTTAACCCTTTTATATATATTTGTTTCATCGTTATTTTTCAACTCACCTTTTATTCTGAAATATTATCATGCTTTATTTAACCAATTATACTGTAGTGTAAAAAAAATAACTAGAAAGGTCAAAAGACTTTCTGTTAGCTATTCAAAAAAAGGGAACAGGAGAAGTCTCCGTATGACTTCTCCTCTATAAAAATATAAATAATAGCTATTTTATAATATTCATCTTGCGCAAAAAATCAATGGGATGCTGTTTACGGAAATGTTCCTTGACCATATAAGCAACCCCTTCTTGATCATTAGATCTCGTTACCCAGTCAGCCGCAATTTTCAACTGATTTGGAGCATTTCCCATTGCCACACCAAGACCTACTGCTTCAATTACCTCTAAATCGTCTAAGCCGTCTCCTATGGCAACCATTTCGCTGCTCTTTATTCCAAGCTTCTCCCCTAAAAGTAACAACCCGCTTCGTTTCGATACACCAGCTGGTAAAATATCTAGACGCAGCTCATTATGTTGAACAATATGGATATTGTCAAACATCTTTTCAAGCACTTCTTTTGCATCCTGGCAGTCTTTTTTCTCTTCAAAATAAACTTCCATTTTGGGCGGACTTACTGGTTCTTCTAATAAAACATCACTTAAAACATCGACAAATTGGTGGGAATAAAAGACTGGATCTCCAGACGACAAGACCGTTTTTGCAAGCATGTTATGATGGAGTTTTGATTTGTTAGCTAGTGAGAATTTTTCATGCACTAAACGAATTTGGCATATGAATCCTTCTAAGAATCGGACAATATCTGATGTAAGGTCTTCTGCGATTCGTTTAACAAAAATAGTATCATCTTCATGATTGGCCACTAATGCTCCTTCGTGTGCCACGATGTAACTATTTAATTTCAACGCTTTTGCCACCTTTTTCGCAGAGGGCAAGCTCCTTGCGGTTACAAGCGTTACATAAATTCCCTTTTGCTGTACATATTCAATCGCCTCTTTCGTCGCTTTCGTTAAGCGCCCATTTGATTGAAGGAGAGTACCATCGATATTTAAAGCTAGTAAGCGATATATCATAAATTTCCCCCATTTCTTCGATGTATTGTCTTTATATATCATTTATGTAGAAAACAAGCATAATAGAACTTTTGAGGGAAGATTAAACAAAAGATGTATGGATTTATTCTAGTAAGATTTTGCAATGTAAGGGTTGGTTGTTAGATAGTAAAATCTAATCCATTCTGGTATCCATCTCTATGGAAAAAATTTCTTTTTACTTTTTTGAATAAAATAGGTCATTTTTTTTAAAATAATAAACGTAACACAAATTAAATTACTCAAGGAGGAAACATTCATCATGGCAAATAACAATTCAAATCAATTATTAGTTCCTGGAGTATCTCAAGCATTGGATCAAATGAAATATGAAATTGCATCAGAGTTTGGAGTAAACCTTGGAGCTGAAACTACTTCACGCGCTAACGGTTCTGTTGGTGGCGAAATCACTAAAAGATTAGTACAAATGGCTGAGCAACAACTTGGCGGCAGCAGATTCTAAGTAATAATTAAATAAATTTGGCTAAATGGAGGACGGCGCCATGCCGTCCTCTTGTTTTATAAAAATAGCAAAAAGAAAGACATCCCGCTACAAAAAAAACCCCTACTAAAAGTAGAGGAGTTTTGCCAGTATTATTGTTGTTGAGCAGGACCATAAAGCTCTTCTAATGGTTTCATGATGATTTGGTTCAATTCACCAATTAATACGCTCATACGTTGTTCTGCTTCCATCAGTTTCGAAATACTTTCGTGTTGTTGAACAAGTGCTACTGTTTTTTGGGCTTGTTCTACTTCTTCTTGTGTAATTTCCTGACCAGACATTTGCTTTTGCTGAAGCTGTAATTGAATATTACGGAAATTATCAAACATTGCTTTCGCAGAAGGATCTCCATTTACCGTATCATACATCTTTTTCAATTCTGTATATTCATCACTTTGACGAATCGCTTTCTCTAAAGCATTAGCAGGATCATGTAAATTTACTGCCATTTAAACAACTCCTTTTCATTAACAATTGACTCCACTATAACAAACTATGCATCATAATACCAGAAATACCTCTATTTCAGAAATTCAAGAAAGCTTCTAAAAACTTATATATGCTGTTCTTCCCATCTAATCGATAAATCTTTTTCCTATGTCTTTCACAACTCTGCTCATCTTTCATAAGATATATCAGCACCAAAATAGGCGAATATCCGTATTGCCTCTTCATAACTTGAAAACAAATGGGGAATCTGGATGACTCTGAAATTTTTGCAACTAACAAAAAAAGATGATTTTCAAAAAACATTAAAAGGATTATCTATTGCAATCAGTCCCTCTTTATTAAAATTTTTACAAGTGGATCTCCATGATGCCGTTTATGTATGTATAGCTAAAATGCTTATTCCAGTAAATGTACAAACACATTCTCTTGAAAAACAAGATATTGTTTTTAGTACAGATTTAGAAAAAAACTTGCCCATTCCTAAAGAAATCAACACCTATCTTCTGCCCTATTATCACAAGAATCAAATAATCCATTTAGGCCCTGTTATTGGTATATTAACAGAAGTGAACGACGATAAAGAGGATATTTCTTTTCCTGCTATTCAACATCTATGCAAGGAATTGACGGAAGAATTAACGCAAATAGGCGGATTCTTTTATCTGTTCGGATTACAGCATGTTCAAGATGATTTCGTTCACGGTTATTTTTTTGCTAATAACACCTGGTCTAAACAACCATTCCCTTATCCGAATGTTATTTATAATCGCCTTCATTCGCGAAAGGCAGAGGCAAGTACTTCTTTTTTGAAGCTCAAAAAAATATTAGAAGACAAAGAAATTCCTATTTTTAATAGTAAATTTTTTTCAAAGGATGAAACATATCAACTTCTCGTTAAAGATGCAGCAGCTGCTCTCCATTTACCGGTAACGGAGCCTTTAACTGCTGAAAACTTACACTTTATGCTAAAGCATTTTCCAGTTCTCTATGTGAAACCTGTTCATGGAAGCCAAGGCAGAAATATCATTCATATTGAGTCCATTAACAATAATTATATTGCTACCATTTCTTCTGGAAAAAAGAAAGGAAAAAGCCAGCTTTTCACGGAAGAAAAAAAACTCTGGAAATGGCTAGAACGCTATAGTAAGAGAAGATCCTATATTTGCCAGCAAGGAATAGACTTTCAAAAATGGCAAGGGCGCGCCCTTGACTTTCGTATTCTTTGCCACAAAAACTACCAAGGGAACTGGACGATAACATCTACCGTTGCTAGGATTGCCCAAAAGAATGCAATTGTTGCCAATCTTGCCCAAGGCGCAGAGATGAAGCCTGCAAAAGCTGTGTTAAATGAATTGCTGCATACAGAAAATGCAGAACAAAAATTAGAGGAATTAAAAATATTAGCAATCAAAATTGCCAATCTCCTCAATAAAAATACAGATGGATACTTAGGTGAACTTGGAATTGACATCGGTATGGATAAACAAGGACACTTATGGATCATTGAGGTAAACTCTAAACCTTCTAAGAAATTAGAGGAACATATTGAAAAAACAAGGCCATCCACAAAAGCTTTACTTGAATATTTTATTACACTTTCCTTTTCCCCTTGTTTAAAGGAGCTATCAGACGATGAATAATTTCGGGATCATGTCATTATCCCTCGACCATGAAAATCATTACATTCACCAAATCGCAAAATATGGAAGGGATTTCGGATTTACTATTTATCATTTTGTCCCTTCTACTTATCATCCCTTTACACATACCGTAAAAGGAAAACAATATATACCAGATTCAGATAGTTGGATAGAAGCAGAATTTCCAGTTCCTTCTATTCTATATGATCGCTGCTTTTATCATGATGATTCACATTCCATTCAATGCAAAAATATTATTCAGTGGCTGAAAAAACAGCCAACAATTACCTTTCTCGGCAATGGATTGCCAAATAAATGGAAACTATACCAAATATTATGCGAGTCAGAACTTTCTGCATATATTCCTGAAACTTTTCTCTTACAATCAGCCAAACAAATAAATTTTCAACACTTAAATCCCGTCATTATTAAACCAATAAATGGTTCTCAAGGAAATGGACTTTATTTTATTAGAAAGCAAAATAATGAAATCTTAGTTAGAACAGATAAAAAAGAAAAAACAATAGAAAAAATATTTTCGGATCGGGTGACTTTTAATAAATGGCTTGACCAGCTTTTAAATAGAAACGCTTATATCATGCAAGCACATCTTCCCCTTGCTAACAAAGAAGACCAGCCATTTGATATTCGTGCTTTTCTGCAAAAAAATCCAAACGAAGAATGGAACATTATCGAAAAAGGAGTCCGCATTGGCGAAAAAGGAAGAATTATTTCTAATTTAAGTGCTGGTGCGTCGATTTTCCCATTTGAAGATTGGTTTCAAACTGCTCACTTTCCATTAAAAGGCTTTCTTAAACAAGAGATGGAGGAAATTCTTACTCTCCTTCCTTCTATTTTAGAAAATTCCTTCTCTGCATTATTTGAGATTGGCGTAGATATTGGCATTTCACCAAATGGGTCGTTATGGATGCTTGATGTAAATTCAAAACCAGGGAGAAAGGTAATCATGACAGCATATCCACATCTATGTGAAAAGCTCTATAAAGCCCCAATCCTTTATGCTGCTAAACTTGCTGATGAAAAAAGGAGGAATCGAGATGAAGAAACTATATCCTATCGAAATAATCTCTAACAGCGAACATACTGTCTACTTACCAACGGACTTTGAAACAAATAAAAATTTGAAAATGATTGCATTTGGAGCCGTCAGCAAAGAAGCCACTATAAAAAAACATAAAAAATCAAAAAATATGATAGGCATTAGTTCCGATCTTTTTAAAGATTTACTACTGCCTTCCAGCAGTTCAAATGTGCACTTATTTTCAGATGACGAAACCATCTATATTGGACCACTCGTAGGCATATTCACTTCAGGCTTTTCAACAATTAAAGTTCGCCCAATCGGAGATCGTTCGATTCTATTTTCTAAACTTCTTTCTGTCCAAAAAACAGTTGGAGTCATTGCTTTCCTATTTGGAGAGCAGCATATTAATTGGGAAACAGGAACGATTCATGGACTATTTTATGAAGATGGCTGGAAATCAGTAGAGGTTCCTTTTCCTAATGTCGTTTATGACCGTATCCCAAATCGCCGAATTGAAAATCTCCACCGAATCCAGACCGTTAAAACCCGATTACAGAAAGAATATTCTATATCCTGGTATAATCCTGGCTTCTTTAACAAGCTCGATATTTATGAACGGCTTCTTCAGGATGACAGTATTTCCGATTATTTGCCTGAAACCCATGCACTCACTAATTTTTCTGTCATTGAAAGAATGCTGAGCAACTTTGGCAATGTTTATATCAAGCCTAAAAATGGAAGCCTTGGTAAGGGAATCTACCAAATACTATTTGATAAAAAGGATGGCTGCTATTATACTCGCTTTAAAGATGAGGAGCAGGGCAATCGCTTGATGAAATTTGATCATTTAGAAGGATTAATGAATCACTTATTTGAAAATCAGAATTTATCTCATTATATCGTTCAACAAGGTATTCACTTAATTCGTTCAGAAAAAAAATCAGTTGATTTCCGTGTGCATACCAATAAAAATAAAGATGGCAAATGGGAAATGACGGCAATGGCCGCAAAAATTGCAGGCACCGGCAGTGTTACCACTCATCTTAATAATGGTGGTACGGTTAAAGCAATCGAGGAATTAACCAATACAGATCTTAATTGCGAAGAAATAAGCAATAAACTATCTAAGGCTTCCTTGCAAATAAGTAAGGCCCTGGAAAAACAAATGGAAGGATATATCGGAGAAATCGGCTTTGATTTAGGATTGGACCGAAAAGGACGCGTATGGTTATTCGAAGCCAATGCAAAGCCGGGAAGAAGTATTTTTAAGCATCCTTCTCTTAGAAAATTCGATTTAGAAACACGCAGAAAATCACTCGAATACGCAGTCTTCCTAATGGATCAAAGTATTAAAAGTCTTGAGGATATCTACCAATGAATATTTTTTATGATTCCGAAAAAGAATGTTGGTACACAGCCTCGCGGGACACTTACTTTTTTGGGACATCTAACATGCGCTTAGCTACTTCAAAGCCAGCTGCCAACCATGCAGCTTTCCCAATTGTCCCACACGAAAATAAGGTTGGTCCATTAATCGGAATTATGATTGCAAGAAATAAGCATAATAAATTAATTGGAAATGGAGAGCTCTTTAAACAGCTACAGGAAAAACTTCAACACCATGCAGGAGGAATTATCGTTATCTTTCCTCCTGAAAACTTACAGACAGAAAAACTAACGGGATATATATTTTGTTCCAGCAGAAACAGTTGGATAAAAGCGATTACTCCGTTACCAAACATCGTCTATAATCGTGTTCCTTTTCGAAAAACAGAGAAGCAGGAACCCTTTCAGACAGCCGTATCTTTATTGAAAGAACAAGAAATCCCCTTTTTTAACGCTTCATTTATTAATAAATGGGAGCTTCATCAATTATTTCGTGATTCTCCCTTATTAAAAGAGCATTTGCCTAAAACCATTCTTTTAAAGCAGAAAGAAGACTTTGCTGATTTTCTGCTTACGTATAAAAATATTTATTTAAAACCAGTAGAAGGCTTTAAGGGGAAAAATATTTACCGTATCAGATTAAAACAAAACGATTCTATCCATGTCAGTACAACCGAGGAGACCAAATACTACTCTACTTTAAATCAAGTCTGGGAACAGTATCAGCAAGATTGGCTCCAAAGACAGTATTTGCTCCAAGAAGAAATTGACGGAGCTTTATACAATGGAAATCGCTATGATTTTCGCCTATTAGTTACCTTTGAAGAAAATCACTATGTCCTTACTGGGGTGGGGGTGAGACAATCAACCCAGCAGAATGTTACAACCCATATACCTTCCGGCGGAAAATTACTTTCCTATCAGGAAGTACAACAAAAAGAGCATGACTTATTTTTCCAAAAAATAGTTGATCACTGTGGAATCTTGTTAACGCAAAAATATGGTTTTACCGGAGAATTTTCCATCGACGCCTGTGTTGATAAGAATGGCCGGTATTATCTTTTCGAGATTAATGCCAAACCAATGTTATTTGACGAAAAAGAAATTGAAGAAAAACGATGCCAGCAGCTAATAAAGCTTTTTTATTCATTAACTAATTTCCCCTTTCAGAATAAATCGCAGGAGATGACCCATCCTAAAACTTAGGAGGGATTATCATGAAAAAAGCTAAAAAAGATCTCGCATACGAGGGAAAAGAAAAAGCTTATTTAGATATTGATCGAATCATAAATGAAGGGTTAGCAGGTGGAGCAGTAATAAATAGAGAAAATAACACAAATATGGAGGAAGCAAGAGAACTACCGGAAGAAGAACCCCCTCATCTAATCGAATAAACTGTTTAGGCATCCCCTCCTTTCGCTTATTATTGGCAAAGGGGATGCTTTTTTGCTTTCATTCGATTGATTTTAAGATTTTGTCAGCTAATGTGACGGATTTTCCAGCCAGATTTTTGTTTTATCACTCAAATCTGTGGGCTTTTCAGCCAAACTTTTGGTTTATCAGCCAAACTTTTATTTTATCAGCCAAAACATCACTCTTTTCAGCCAAACTTTTATTTTATCCACCAAAACACCGGACTTTTCAGCCAAACTCCCCTTTTATCAGCCAAAACACCACTCTTTTCAGCCAAACTCCCTTTTTATCAGCCAAAACACCACTCTTTTCAGCCAAACTCCCCTTTTATCAGCCAAAACACCACTCTTTTCAGCCAAACTTCCTCACCATAAACCATCATCATCACTTGCCCCTTTTCTATAAAACGGTATAGAATAAAATTATGAAAAAATTTCGGAGGGATCCATCTATTGAAGCATAAATTATTAGCCTATTATAAACATAGTTTGGAGCAAGCAGCCCCCCCTTCACCATCACAGCTTTCCGATTACTATTGGTTCAAGGTTGATTTTCAAGATGATTGGATTGGGATTCAAAAACAGGAGATTGATGGCTCTCAGCTAGAATTATTGAAAGCTTGCTATGATTTTTTCCAACCAGATGAAACTCTAGAAAAGGAAGAATATGCTTGGAATCAATATCTATATTTTAACGGAGAACAGCCCTCTTTCAAAAATATGGAGACAGTACGTTTTATCCAGTTTCATATTAAAGGTGATACGGCTTCTATTGAAAGAAAATTAATTGAATCGGCATTTGATGGTTTTATTCATGAAAATAGTCTTATTATTTGGAACGGCTCCAATGAAGGGGCTGTAATAGAGCAGAATGCACAATATTTAGAGGAGGAAGATTTCACCGCTCTTGCACAAGCTTTGCAATCCGATTTCTTTTTTTCCATTTGCTTTTACATGGGAAAAGAGCTGAAACTTAATAGTTCTATTCCGGTTATTTTTGGACAAGAACGAAACTTATTTTCAAAGGGTTTAGCATTTATGCCGAAATCCACCGTTCTTAGCTTAGAAACGATTCTTCCTAACCTGTTAATCAGCAGACTGAAGGAAGACGAACTTGATTTATTTAAAGAATGGTTTTCCATTTTTGAAGAAGACAAAGAATTACTGCTTACCATCAAAACATTTATTGAAAATAATGGACACAGCACTAATACAGCAAAACAATTGTTTATCCATCGCAATACCTTACAATACCGACTTGATAAGTTTACAGAAAAAACAGGTTTGAACCTAAAGAATTATCATTCCTATATCACCACCTATCTTTCCTGCCTATTCTACACTAGCGGGAAGTAGCTCATAAAGCCATTATTGGCTTTTTTTATGGAGAAATTTCTATACAAGTTCTTAGGCATTTTGCTCAAAACTCTGTAAGCGTTTTTCATGCATTTCGCCAATTTGAAAACGGTAACAAAAATGGTAAAGTAGAATTATCAAATTGGTAGGGGGAAAACAAAATGGCAGAACTAGTGTTAAAGAATATTTATAAAATCTATGATGAAAAAGTAGAAGCGGTTAAAGATTTTAATTTACACATTCAGGATAAAGAATTTATCGTATTTGTTGGTCCTTCTGGTTGCGGTAAGTCTACAACTCTACGTATGATTGCTGGTCTTGAAGATATTTCAAAAGGTGATTTCTATATTGATGAGTTACGTGTGAATGATGTTGCACCAAAAGATCGTGATATCGCGATGGTTTTCCAAAACTACGCTCTATACCCACATATGACAGTTTATGATAATATGGCATTTGGTTTAAAGCTTCGTAAATTCCCTAAAGCGGAAATTGAAGAAAGAGTAAATAACGCTGCAAGAATTTTAGGATTAGAAGAATATTTAAAAAGAAAACCAAAAGCATTATCCGGTGGACAACGTCAAAGGGTCGCACTAGGCCGTGCTATTGTTCGTGATGCAAAAGTATTCTTAATGGATGAGCCATTATCAAACTTAGATGCTAAATTACGTGTGCAAATGCGTGCTGAAATTTCAAAGCTTCATCAAAGACTGCAAACTACTACTATTTATGTAACGCATGACCAAACAGAAGCAATGACAATGGCTTCAAGACTTGTTGTTATGAAGGACGGAGTTATCCAACAAGTTGGTGCTCCAAAAGAAGTCTATGAGAAACCTGAAAATGTTTTCGTTGGCGGATTCATTGGTTCACCAGCAATGAACTTCTTTGAAGGAAAAGTAGTAGACAATAAATTAGTACTCGGCGATAATGCTTTCATTATTCCAGAAGGAAAATTAAAGACATTACGTGAACAAAATTATATCGGTAAAGAAGTTATTTTTGGTATCCGACCAGAAGATATTCACGATGAATTGGTATTCTTAAATAGTTCAGAAAATACAAGTTTTGATGCGAAAGTAGAAGTGTTTGAATTAACAGGTGCAGAAAGTCTTGTATATTCTACTCTTTCTGGGAAGGAATTTGTTGCTCGCTTAGATTCTAGAGCAGACCTTCAAGCTGGTCAATCTGTAAAATTAGCACTTGATATGAATAAAGGTCACTTCTTTGATAAAGAAACAGAACTTCGTATTCGCTAATAAAAAAAGTTAAATTCAAAGCTTACCTTGCTGATGCATGGTAAGCTTTTATTAATGGTTAGCCTCTATTCCTGGATAAACAATACCTCTTCTTGTCCACATTGTGGACAAAGCACAAGATGGGGGCATAAATGTGCAGATAAATCCTGATAGCCGTTTTCTAGCTTCATTTGATCAATCGGCATATAGGCACTATAGTCATCATAATAATCCATCACTCTGCCCTTGTCTTCTATGCGATAACCACAATTAGAGCAAGTTCTTTCTAAACTTTCCAAGCCATTACAGATAGGACAAATGGAGCCCATTTCAAATCCACCTCTCTTGATTCCGCCCCTAAAATCATCTTTTTTATGCGTTAAATTTATTCTTACCTTTAGTTTCTCTATTGATTTAGAAACTATCCAGCAGGAATAAAAGGAATTAATTTCCTTGATTTTTTCTAGAATAAGATAATGAAATCCAACCATAATAATAGTACAAGCAGCAACCAAGGTAAGAGCAAACATAAGCATCTATCACTTTCCATGATTATTGGGTTATACCTAGTGGTAGTAAGATATATCTTACAGACTGGTGCAATTCCAGTTAACCCAACCAAAAAAACAACTAGAAGGAGCTGGAACACAATGGCAAACAACAA
Organism: Niallia circulans NBRC 13626; assembly: GCF_001591585.1. Lineage (GTDB taxonomy): Bacteria > Bacillota > Bacilli > Bacillales > Cytobacillaceae > Niallia > Niallia circulans. The sequence continues at coordinate 243,773 of NZ_BCVE01000004.1, forward strand.
TTCTTCAAATCAACTTTTAGTACCAGGAGTATCTCAAGCTCTAGACCAAATGAAATACGAAATTGCATCTGAATTTGGTGTAAACCTTGGTGCAGAAACAACTTCTCGCGCTAACGGATCTGTTGGTGGAGAAATCACAAAACGCTTAGTACAAATGGCTGAAAAGCAACTAGGTGGATTTCAAGGCTAATTGAAAATTTAATATAATGGCTAGAGCCCTCCTAATTTTTAGGGGGGCTTGCTTTATTTAGTGTATAACCACTTTATCGCATGGAGAAATTCTTGAATAAAGTACTCTCTTTTATGATCCGCACTTTCTCCCAGAATAAATTGATATTGTTCCTTTGGCAGTTTTTTAAAAAATACTTCATTTACCAGCAAAACATTTTCAACCATATACCTTTGGATATTCCCCTTGCTCTTTCCCTCGTCCTCACCAACATACAAAAAAACACTATTCTCCTTCTGCATCTCATTTTTTTGTACATAGGAAAGGCTGTGCGGATACCATAGTGACGGGGAAAGGAGCCCAAATTTAGAAAAATAGTCAGCAAAGTCATACATGGCATATAAAGAAATCAGCCCTCCTAAGGAGGCTCCTATCATTCCTGTGTTTTGTCGATCTGCTTTTGTTTGAAACATTGTATCAATATATGGTTTAATCGTTTGCGTAACAAAGGATAAATAGGCTTTTCCTTCCCCCTTAAATGGAGGCAAAGTGGGATTAAGACTAGGTGAATACCAAGGCGTATACTCATTAAGCCTCTCCTTTGGTTCAATTCCTACAAGTATTACTTCCTCTGCTATATCTAAAGAGAATAATTCTTCTAATTCATGTAAGATAGGATGAAAAAGATTTCCTCCATCATGAACGTAGATTACTGGAAAACTACTTGATAATTTATTATAAGAAGGTGGCAGGTAGATACTCAAAGTTCGAGTTTGTATCTGGACCTCCCTTAACGTTCCCCTCATTTTCCTACTTCTGTGACCATCCATTTATCTACCTCTACACTTTAGCTTTTACTAATAAATAAACAAAATAAGGTGCGCCAATTATACTTAAAATTATCCCAGCTGAAATTTCTGCAGGTGCGACAATTGTTCTGCCGATAAAATCTGCTATTAACATGAAGAGGCTGCCAATTAACCCACAAACTATCATAGAATTTCGATGTTTTAATCCAACTAACAGTCTTGCCATATGTGGAGACATTAGTCCAATAAAACCTATGCTCCCTGAAACAGACACACATGCTCCAATCATGCCAACAGCACATAATAATAATAGCCATTTTTCTTTTTCCACTTTTACTCCTAAACCAATCATTACTGTTTCTTGCAATTGAAATAAATCAAGCGAGTACGCCTTTCGAATAATAAATGGAATGATTAGTAAAAACCATGGTAACATTGCAAGAATAAATAACCAATTGGCATTATAAATACTTCCAGTCAGCCATACTGCTGCCATTTCAAAATCCTGTGCTTTCATTTTTAAGGACATATACATGGCCAAAGAACCAAATCCAGAATTTATGGCTATTCCAGTTAAAATGAGTTTTTGCGAGTTCAGTCTTTCTCTATCTTTTGCTAATAAAAAAATAACAAATGCAGCAATAAATCCTCCAACTAAGCCAATAAGCTGCATACTTAACACAATCCATAAGCTATCCTTATTAAGATTAAGATTAAGCACTCCTTGAAAGAAAAACATATAGGCAACAATCGCAGCTCCGGCTCCACTGTTAATTCCTAATATTCCAGGATCCGCAAGACCATTTTTCGTTATACTCTGCAGGATAGAACCTGCAATCCCCAATCCGAAGCCAACAAAAATGGCCAAAATAATTCTAGGCAGACGGAACTCAAATATAACTAGATCCGTATTAGCATCAGGATGATAACGAAAAATACTCCTTCCTATATCTTGAAAAGAAAGAATATATTCTCCTTTGGATAAACTAATGATCATGATGATGAGACATAAAGCAATTAATACATAGATCGATACATAGGTTCTTTTTCTTTCATTATCCACGTTGAGTATTCCCTCCTCCCTTTGTCTTTATTAAATACAAGAAGAAAGGAACACCTAAGAAGGCTGTTACGATTCCAATTGGCGATTCAAAAGGGTAATTAATGAAGCGACTGAGAGTATCACATATAACGAGAAATATGGCCCCTATAATTCCAGAGCATGGAATTATTTTTCGATAGTCAACTCCAACTATCATTCTTGTAATATGGGGAATAATTAAACCGACGAAACCTATTTTTCCCGCCAGCGAAACAGAGATCCCCGTCATCACTACAACTGCTGTCATCGTTAAAAGTTGAATAATGAATGTTTTCTGACCAAGGGATGTAGCAATTTCTTTTCCTAACGATAAAATAGCAATCGATTTGGAAAGCGATAATGCCAAAACAATTCCAATAATGGCTATAGGAAAGCAAATAAGCAATAGATCATTATTAAGCTGGTGCAAGCGGGCATTATACCAGAAGCTCATATTTTGGGATACTTGAAAATAGGAGGCAATGGCAGAAGATAAACTGCTTAAAAAAGATCCAAAAACGGTGCCTATAATAGCAAGTCTTAAAGGAGAAAAACCATTCTTCACAACGGAAGCTAAACCTAAAACTAAGAAAACACCTAAGGCAGATCCGAGAAAAGAAAAAGCAACCATTTGAAAGGAGTTCAATCCTGGAAAAAATACAAAAGCAAGTGTTACCATAAATGCTGCACCATCCGAAACTCCCATTATGGACGGCGATGCTAAATAATTCCTTGTCATTCCCTGCATCATAGCTCCGGACATTGCCAAAAGGCCGCCTATTAATAATGTTCCTGCTGCTCTAGGAAATCTGGCTGTCCGGATAATGGTATGCTCCACATTTTCTGCATCAAAATTAAAAAAGGCATCAAAGACTTCCTTTAATGAAATATTCATTGTCCCTAACGAAATAGATAAAAGAATAACTGCAACACATAAAAAAGGCGCACTATATATAATCGCATATGCTCTTACTGTCTCTTTATCCAAATTTGACATCACCTGATCGAATGAACCTCCTTTCAAAAAAAGACCCCCACCAAGATGGAGAAATGAGGTGGGGATAATTCCGTTTCCTTGTTCGCTCTCTTATTTAAATAAACCAGCAAAAGCTTTAAGAAAAGTTGTTTTACTCCATGCAGTTCCCCCAGCTGCCAATGGATCGACTACATTTTCATACACTTGATTATTTTTAACAGCATCAAGGCTCTTCCAAATAGAATTATTCTCTAAATCAGCTAATGCTGTTGGACTATCGGTGTTTTCTGTTTCCTCAAACTGAATAAATAAGTAATCTGGATTCATTTCCGCTAATTTCTCTAATGAAATCATTTCCTGTGCTTTTGCTTTTTTTACTTCTTCAGGAACATCAAGGCCAAGGTCTCCATATAGAACGGGGTTAAAATATACCGTTTCAGGATAAATATATAAGCTGCCGCCTCTTAATCTCAGCATAACAACTTTTTTCTCAGCCAGCTTATCTTGAATGCCTTCTTTTGTCTCTGTAACGTTTTTTTCATAATCCGCAATGATTGTTTCTGCCTTTTCTGTTTTATTTGTCAATTGCCCTAGTAATATTAAATTATCTTTCCAGTTTGTTGAAATGTGAGAAACAGGAATCATTGGTGCAACTTTATTTAGGTTGTCCGCCACCTCTGGTTGAAATTTACTTGTGCCCAGAATAACATCTGGTTTTAGCTGCAAGAGCTTTTCTACACTTGGCTGCATTTTTTCGCCAATTTGCTCTGCTTCCGACATCGAGTCGCCTAGATAAGCAGGGAATTTTCCAGCTGTTGCAATGGCACCTGCTGGTTTAATCCCCAGCATCGCTGCATCTTCCATCGCTTCTTGGCTTGCTGTTACAATTGTCTCCACTTTTGCAGGAATTTCGTATTTTTCCCCTAAATAGGTAACCTCTTGAGTCGTACTTTGTCCGTCCCCTTTACTATCTTTTATCGATGAAGATGTATCTTTTTCTCCCGTTTGACTACAAGCTGTTAATAATAAAAAAGCCGCTAGGAAAATAAAAAATAAATTCTTTTTCATATACTCTCTTTCCTTTCTCTATATAACCCTAATTGAGATTGATAACCTTTATCAATTAGAATTATACTGAAAAAAGCTCTGATTATAACATGGATAATTTCCGCTAATATGCTTGTACTTTTTCCTTTTCTATCATCAGCTCTCGGAGATTATCAAGAACTCTTAAATGGGAACTTGCAGAATACTCATTCCATGGATCTGAATGGATAAAAGCAACTTTCCTATTTTTAACTGCTGCTATACAATTCCATTCTATTGAGCATTTCAATTTGTCCCAAGCGTCAATTGTCTCCATATCCTGGCGAATATTAACAAATAAATAAGTTGGATTTAAGCTTACTAAGTCAGAAAGTGTAATGGCTTCGCTTAATTGAATATCTTCTTCAGGCTGTGCTGACGTAAATCCTAAATCTTTATACACAAGCTCAATAGCTGTTCTAGAACGATTGAGGACTATTGTATTTTTAAATAGGCTTACTACTAACACAGCTTCGTTCTGCAATGATTCCTTCAATAACTTTCTTGTTTCCTTTACTTTATCTTCATATATTTTTAAAAAGTTTTCTGCGTCTGTTTCGCAATTAATATAGGTCGCTATTTCTAACAATTGGTTTTTCCAACTGCTATTTTTGAATGAATAATAATAGACTGGTGCAATTTTTTCGAGTTCCTGCTTCTCTTCAGCTGATATGTCATCCTTCGCGATTATTTTATCTAGTTTCACTGCAGACAGTTTTTGTATGTTGTTTTCCCATTCTGAATGAATCTTGTAGGTATTTAAATGGATAAGAATATCATCTCGAAAATTCTGATAATAATAATTGGTCCATTTAGGATGCAGTGGAGCTGCATAGGGAATTATCTGAAGTGCAAGTAAATGACCGGTAGTCGAAAAATCATAAGATGCAATCTTCACCTCTCGCTTCTTCCTATAAATCGTTGGCGGTATTCCAACGATTTTTTTGAACACTCTACTTAAATAAAATTCATCCGCATAACCAACGCTTGCTGCAATTACTCGCAAGCTATTCGATGTTTTGATTAGTAATTCTTTTGCCCCGCGTATACGGATTTCTGTTAAAAAATCCTGCACACCTATTCCATACTCTTTTTTAAAAAGCTGGGAGTAGTATTTAGGGCTTAGCCCCGCTCTTTTTGCTAATAAAGCGGTAGAAATCGCATCAGCATAATGCTTCTCCATATATCTTTTGGTCTCTTCTATCGCAATCATTGTATCTTTTGGAATTTTTTGCTGTTGATTGGTCACAAAATAATGAAAAATCATCGAACGTTTTGCCTTTTTTAGAAAATGATTATTTATTGATTCATCTTGTTCTAATTTGAACAGGTCCTCCATTATAGGTTGAATTGTGTCAGCTGACTGAAAAACAAATGATTTCAAGATACTTTTCTCATTCTTTAGCACTACTTTTGTATATGTATCCCTATTTATCGCTTTCGTTTGATACAATTGAAATGGCAGCAAATAATAATCTGCACTGCAAGTTTTTTTAAATTGAAGTTGATAGGTGCTATCCGCTGGAATAAATAAAAGATCCCCTTTACTGAAGAGAAACTTATCGATATCAATCGATAGCATCCCTTCTCCCCTATTAATATAAATAAATAGATAACTAGTCGATAAAACTCGCTCTATCTTCTTGTCATATAATCGTTCTATACGGCCATAGTCTAATTCCATACTCTCCCAGTTATGAATCATCTCATTTTCCTCTCTTGTTATTTTCTTTATTTATATGTACAATATATTCACCTAATTAATATTGATAATCATTATCACTTATTTTACCAAATTATTGCATAGAAAGAAATAGGTGGCGATATTCTTGATGAAATGGAAAGAAAGCTTTTATATTCCCAATACAGAAATTTGGACATATTCTATTGATGAGACAAAAAAATATAAACTCTTTGTCTATATCCCAAATATCCCCGTTCCTGAAGATGGATTTCCTGTCCTCTATCTTTTGGACGGCAACGCTAATTTTGGTAGTTATGTAGAAGCGGTACGCTTGCAGACTAGAACACGAGAAAAAACCGGATTACATCCTGCTGTTATCATTGGTATAGGCTATGAAACTACTGAACCTTATAGTGAGGAAAGATATTTCGACTTTACTTTTCATGCAGACCAGACACAGCTTCCTAAAAATCCAACTGGCACACAATGGCCTCCTCTTGGCGGCGGCAGACAATTTCTTTCCTTTATCGAACAGAAATTAAAGCCATTAGTAGCGCAAAACATTCCAATAAACACAAAAAAGCAAATGATTGCTGGTCATTCACTCGGAGGTCTTTTTGTTCTTTATACACTCTTCACCGTCCCTTCTTCGTTTCAATATTATCTGGCAAGCAGCCCATCCATCCATTGGAACGAAGAGCAGCTATTAAAAGAGCTAGACTTCTTTCCCAAAAGGCTAAACAATCTAGACACAAATAAATTGCTGCTTACCGTTGGAGAAAAAGAGAAATCACATTTTACACAAATGCATCAAAAGGCAATTACTCTCTCTGAGAAATTGCAGTATTATCATTCTCCTTCCTTCCAGCATATTTTTCATGAATTTAAAGAAGAAGATCATCTTACTGTATTACTGCCATTAATCAATAAAACGATACGTTTTATAAATGATAAATGAATTTTACTAAAAAAGGTTTTAAAGCAATCAGGTGGGCTAATCCCTTTTTTGGAGGTTAAATCGGATAGAAGAGATGGAGGCGTGGTTATTATCAAAATAAAAATGAACTTAAATGCGGAAGAAGTGAATGTACAGAAGGTACAGACTTTATGGCCTTTAAAACAAACAAAATGTCTATAAATAGCGCAAATAAAATTTATACCATTTTGTTTAAACTGCGGAGAAGTCAATTTAATCCGTTTTGATATCGCTATTTTTATAAAAATAGCATACTAAGTTAAGGAAGTCTTCCCATAACCAAAAAATGGTACTAGCGTTTGCAAAATAATAGAATAGTTAAAGTTTACAGCAAAAAAACACCCGAGGCTTGCCATATAAAACGAATGCGGCAAATCTCGGGTGTTCCTATTTCTCCACAATAATTAACTTTTCCTAACTTACTAAACTTGCCCCTTGCTGCAACTGATACATCTGATAATACTTGCCCTTTCTTGCCATTAATTCGTCATGGTTCCCTTTTTCTACTATCTCCCCATGATCAAGGACAAGTATTTGATCCGCATTGCGAATCGTTGATAAACGATGGGCTATAATAAAAGTCGTTCTGCCTTCTTTTAGGACTTCCATTGCATGTTGAATTATTTGTTCTGTTTCTGTATCAATACTGCTTGTTGCTTCATCTAGAATTAGGATTGCTGGATCAAAGGCCAGAGCTCTTGCAAAGGAAATGAGCTGTCTTTGTCCGCTGGATAAAGTACTTCCCTTTTCTATCACAGGCTCATCATATCCTTTTTCTAAATGCTTTAATACTCTATCTGCCCCAACATCCTTCAATGCTTTCTCCACAGCTTCTCGTGAAATAGAAGGATCGTTTAAGGTTACATTGGACGCGATAGTTCCTGTAAATAGAAAAGGATCTTGGAGAACAATTCCCATATATTTACGAAGATCTTGCTTTGAAAATGACATAATATCTTTTCCATCTATCTTAATCTTTCCTGATTGAATATCATAAAAACGGAATAAAAGATTCATAATCGAGCTTTTTCCAGATCCCGTATGACCAACCAATGCAACTGTTTCACCTTGTTTTGCTTTAAAGGAAATATTCTTTAACACATAGTCGTTATCTTTATAGGCAAAGTTAACTTGATCAAAGGTGACATTTCCTTTATATCTTTCTAATGTAACATCTTTCACATCTATTCCATCTTCATCCAATAATTCAAATACTCGTTCCCCTGCAACAAGTGCTTGTTCTAAATTGGCCAATTGATTGACAATACCTTGTACTGGCTGGAATAGTCGGTTTATATAATCAACAAAGGCATAGAGCATTCCAAGAGAAAGTGCTGTAGCTGCTGATAAAGACTGACCAGCAACATACCAGATGAAAACAACAAATACGATGTTTCTTAACACGTTCACTAAGTTATGGGAAGTAAGACTGTTTAACCGAAGCATCTTATTTTGATAGCGAAAATGCTCGTTATTTAAATTCTCAAATTCTTTTCTCGTTTGTTTTTCTTTGCTAAACGCCTGAATGATATGCATCCCTTGAATAGATTCATTAACCATTCCATTAATATCACTAATTTTCGCTCGAATAACATGATTGTATCGGGAAGCAAATTTGCGATATCCGATCATCCATATATATAAAATCGGCAGTAAAATTAAACATATTGCCGCAAGTGGTGGATTTAAGATAAATAAGGCAATATAGATTCCAATAATATTAATTCCACTAGAGAAGAAGTTGGATAGGACTGTTACATATAGTTCCCTAATTGCTTCTGTATCGTTTGTTACTCTAGCAACTACTTTACCTGCAGGAAGATTATCGAAATATTTGATAGGCAACCGCTGAATTTGGGCAAATACATCTTCGCGCATTTTCTGAATAATTCGGTTGGCTGACTTTTGTAATAAATAGTGCTGGCCATATTGGAAAATGGCAGAAATAATGACTAATCCAAAATAAAAAGATAACAGCTTTAAAATAGGCGTAATCTCGGGTTTATAGAAATCAAATACTTCCGCATTTGATAACAGCGTGGCAGGATATGTTTCTACGTCTGTCCCTTTTCTTATAGTCAATGTTCCGTCATGAAACTCGCGACTTCCATCAAATGAAATCTTCCCTTCCACAAAAAGAAATTGTCTTCCCACTTGGAGGATTCTTACTTCTGCAAGCTTTTCTTCATCGGAATCAAGATACGCTGCTTTTTTGTAGAAATTCCCCTTATATTTTACTGCCTCTTTTGTTGGTTCTGTTTGATACCATTGTGATTCAATCCCCGTTATATGATCATCAATTACCTTTTTAGCAACAAATGGACCAGCCAGATCGGCGATAACAGCAATTGTCAGCATGATTAACGCAGCAATAATAATACCTTTGAATTTTAATGCATATTGAAATAATCGTTTACCAGTAGTCATGCTTTCACCTCCGCTTCATCTGCCTCCACTTTTGTCTGTTGCGTTATATATTGTTCCTTATACCAGCCATTTTGTTTCATTAACTCCTCATGTGTTCCATGTTCTGCAATATGGCCATCTTCCATCACAATAATATGATCGGCATGCTGAACAGCAGTCATTCGATGAGTCGAAATAATCGTTGTTTTTGCTTGTCGTTCTTTCTTTATATTCGTGATAATTTTTTGTTCTGTTTTTGCATCTACCGCTGATAAAGAATCATCTAGAATGAGAATTTCTGGTTTACGGATAAGTGCTCTCGCAATCGATATCCGCTGCTTTTGTCCCCCAGACAAAGCTACTCCTTTTTCCCCTACAAGTGTTTCTAACCCCTCTGGAAGCATTTCGATATCCTGGTCAAAAGAGGCAAGACGAATTGCTTCTTCTAATTCTCCTTCAGCAGCACCTTCTTTTCCAAATAAGATATTTTCTCTCACTGTTTTTGAAAAAAGGACATGATCTTGGGGAACATAGCCAATCCAGCCTCTTAATGTATGCAAATCAATGGAATCAATGCTATTCCCATTAATCACCAGCTTCCCTTCCCCTTTCGGATATTCTCGAAGCAGCTGTTTAATTATCGTTGTCTTTCCACTACCTGTTTTCCCAACAATCCCAACTGTTTCTCCTCTTCTAATGGTCAAATAGATGTCACGAAGATTCTCTTGTTTAGACGATGGATATTGAAATTGCACATCTTTGAACTGAATAATTTCAGGAACTTCTTCTGTCTTTCCATTCTCCGGATTACTTACATCCGCCTTGTAACTCAATGTTTCCTGGACCCGATCTAAAGAAGCGTTGCCTCGCTGCATAATATTCATTAATTCACCAACAGCGAACATTGGCCAAACAATCATTCCTAAATAAACATTGAATGTAACAAGCTGCCCAATTGTCAACTGCTGTTGAAACACTAAGTAAGCACCATATCCAAGTCCAATTAGATAGCTTAAACCAACAAGAATTCGAACAGTTGGATCAAATAAAGAATCTATTTTAGCCACATGTAAATTCTTCTTATAGACATCTTCTGTGAAATGATGGAATTGTTTTTGTTCTTCTTTTTCCAAAACATAAGCACGGATTACTCGGACTCCTGAAATAGACTGAAGAACACTATCATTCATATCACCAAATGCATCCTGTGCTTCCATAAAGCGTTTATGGATTCTCTCCCCATATATTTGCATGATAATGGCCATAATAGGCAGTGGAAGAATTGCTGCCAATGTTAATTTCCAGCTTACGGTAATCACCATTGTAATTAAAATCGTCAGCATAAAAATCGTAGAATCAACCAATGTCAAAATTCCAAATCCTGCTGTAACGGAAACAGCCTTTAAATCATTGGTTGCTCTGGCCATTAGATCGCCTGTTTTATTTTTTTCAAAAAAAGTTGGCGTCATCTTAAATAGATGATTCATAAATTTACTTCTTAACTTCAATTCTAAAATATTGGCTCCACCAAATAGCTTATACATCCAAAAATAAGTGATAATATACGTACTTATGGTGATCCCTGCCACCCCAAGTATATAGACCAATGTCTTATTGCTCGTTAATGATCCAATCGTTAGTTCATCAATAAACATGCCGAGGATTCTGGGCGGTAACACTTCTATAAACCCTACAAAAATTAAAAGAATAATAGCTATTGTATAACTCTTCCAATGTTCTTTAAAAAACCATTTTAATTTAAAAAATATCGAAAACATTCACTCATCCCCTGTCTCTCTTCATCTGCAACTAGCCACTTTCTAAATCCTTTAATGCCTTTCTTGCTTCTTTGATCATAACAATCATTACCTTCTCCTCCTTTATTTTTTGAAAACAAATGTTGATCACCCAATTAAGAATTTTTCCACAAAAAAGAGACAGACCGCAACCATGCGATCTATCTCTTTTATGACAGAAAACTACACAGGCTACCTATATGGCAACCATCTACATCCGCACTAAAATGATCGAAAAGAAAGCAGAAGGTTACCGACATATGAAGTTATAAATACATCATGTCTATTTAGTCTTCTCATCGGTAACTCCTCCTTTCTCTACATTTATTTTCCAATATAATTGAGATTAACATGTAGATTTTATAATGTCAATTGCCATTATTCCGAAAATTAAAGATTTTTAATAATTTAATTGAACTTCTTCTTTTCCAGCTATTGCGTCTTTTGCCTCCTTTTCTTTTGCCAATTTAGGTAATACTAGGCTGTAATAAAAACCGACTAAAAGGAAGCAAGCACCGACAAACCAGTATATTATTTCAATAGAAAACCATTTAGGATAACCAATAGAGATAAGTCCTAATGTAATAGACTGTGACAGCATCATTAACGGGGTTATCCACCCTTGAACTCTTCCCATCATCTTCGGCTCAATAATCGTCGGCATCCAGCCTCCTATTGCAATATTAATCAGCGGAAGCCCCAGTGCTAAGAAGAAACAGATGGTTAAGAAGACTAAGATATTCGGTGAATAAGATGCCAAAATAGTCATTATGGCAATATAAAATGCGCCAGTGATAATCAACTTATACAATTTAACCTTCTGTGCAAGAAGAGAGGAAAGGAAACTTCCAATCATAACCCCTGCTCCAAAGACAATTCCAAAATAAATCGATACTTGTTCGTAATTATCAGGTGCTAGTTTATATTTCAAAATAAAGACCTGCATGACGCTAAATCCACCATTGACCACTCCAAAGGCAATAAATCCGTATATTAATGCCATCAATAACTTATTGGTCAATATATATTTTAAGCCAATCATAAAGTCACTCCATATAAAGCGAATATTTAATTCCTTTAAAGTATGACTGCCATTAGGTTTTCGAACAGTTTCATCCAGCTTCATTGATTTAATAAGCAATCCGCTAATAGTTAAGGTTGCTACATCCACTAAGATTGCGCCATAAATGCCTAGTGTCCAATAAACAAATATTCCAATCGCATTACCAAATAACATAAAGATACTATTCACTAATTGATTTAATCCTGCTGCGGTTGTAAAATCATCTTTTTTTAATACGCCTTGCAGAATACCTTGTTCCGCTGGGAAAAAGAATTTTTGAACGGCACTTCTTAAAAACAACATCATAAAAATAAGTGGCATCCAGCCAATAAGAACTGCCCCCAACACAAATAGTGACAATACAGCTGCAATCATCTCACAATAATAGGCAATCTTTTGGCGGTCCATCCGATCTGCTACAACTCCGACTAAAAAAAACACCGCTAAAGTTGGCAAAGAAAACATTAATTCAGTCACTGTTGCATAAGCAGGCTGCTCAGAGAAACGATCGAGAATATAAAACATAAAAGCCGTTAAACCAATAACACTGCCCATTTGGGAAGTGACATTGGCAATAAAGAGTCTAGTAAAGCTCGTATTTTTGAATATTTCTGCAAATTTCTTCATCTATTATCCCTCATCCTTTAGTTGATGAGTTCATTTTAGCTTTCTTCCTTTGGAATAAGAACATTCATCCGATGGTTTCTTCGTCGGTCTACAGACGGAAAGAAATTCCATTATAAAGGCTGATGCCCCTCCATTTCAGTAAGGAAGTGGGGGTTCTCTTCCGATGAAAAATAGAGATTGCTCTGTTGTTACTTATTAACTATATCAGCAGGATGGGAGGCTCTTTGCTCTCACTGTTCTCTTCTTTCTTTGTTCTGCTTTCTTTCGGTACAGTGACCCGTCCTCTTTTCCCTTTTCCCTTGACTTCTCTTCCTCTCAGGCACAAAGAACGCTTCTGTCCCCTTAGCAAGTAGCAAGCAAAACTTGCACGGACATGCACGGACATATACCTTTTCTCCAAAACAAATAGGCTGTCCCTAAATTAATCTTGAATTGGTCAGTCATTCAAGATTAATTTAAAAACAGCCTATATCTTATTTCACGGTGCTTATTCGCCTAAAAGTTCATTAAAACGATCCTTTGATTCTTTTTCGTCAAAGCTAGAAAAAATCCGGAAATGATCTTCGTCAATAATACGAAAATGCTGACTAATGATATTCTGCTGCAGAATAAATCCGTTCTTTTTTTCTACTTCTCTCCACCATACTTTTCCGCCCAATGTTTTCTCTTTTCGGTAATCCATTCCATCACGAGCAACGGTCTCCAACACCTCTAAAGGTTCATTACCAAATAAGAAGCGAACTGTTTCAGTTTCTCTAAAGAGTGCGCAAACCGCTACTACAGTAGACCAGCCAGCATATAGCCTACCTTTCTCAATTTGCACTAACGTCTTTTTTGACAAGCCAATAACCTCTGCCATCTTATCTTGGGTATATCCCGCTTCTGTGCGTATTAATCTCATCTTTTCTGATACACTCTCAATAATTTCTTCTCTAGTCAAAGTTTCTTCATTCCCTTATTAGTTATGTGTAATTTTACACCATATTTACTATATTATAAGCTTCCTTTAGACAAATTTCAATTTAAAACTATTTGTTATTTAAAATTTATTTTTATTCTCCAACTTTATTTGACTAAATATTTGCTTTACTTCCTAAAAAAAGAACTAGTAATAGAAGAAGCTAAATAAAAATAAAAAAGCCTATGTTCTCCATGAAAACAAGGCTTTCCTGTTTATTATTTTGCTAGATTGTATTGTGTTAGCGAATCCTTTAATTCCTCGTTACTGCTCTTCATTATTTCTGCTGTTTTTGCCACATTTCCAATAGCAGAAGTTTGTTCATCTGTACTAGAAGCAATTTGTTCCACTGCCGCTGCAACTGACTCTGATACTTCTGATACTTTTGCAATAGAGCTAGAAATATGATTATTTTGCTCTACAACTCGATTTAGCTCTACTCTCATTTCTTTCACTGCCTCAATACTATTTACTACAGCCCTAGCAATTGCTGTAAATTCTTTTTCTGTATCCTTTACGGCAGTATCTAATTCAGCAGTTTGATTAGTTGTTTCATAAATGGACATAACCGTGCTTTCCATTTCTTTCTCGATATTTTGAATCATATCTTGAATCTGTTTAGTAGCCGAATTTGTCTCTTCTGCTAAATTACGAACTTCATTGGCAACAACTGAGAAGCCTTTTCCATGCTCACCGGCTCTAGCAGCTTCAATGCTTGCATTTAAAGCAAGCAGGTTTGTTTGTTCTGCTATTCTATTAATTGTAGAAGTAATTTTAGAGATATCTAAGACTTTTTGATATAAGCCACTAATTCCAATACTTACTTCATTCGTTGATTTGCTAGCATTTTCATTACAAATTTTTAAAGTATTAATAGTCTTTTGTCCATTATGTGATGCTTCTTGAGCATTTTCAGTTGCTTTCTTAATGATTTGATTTTTCCCTTCCATATTATCGATGGAATTGGTTAAGCTATCTATCTCTCTTTTCACTTCTTCTAATTCGGAAGCCTGGCTAACAGCTCCCTCAGCAATTTCAGCCATTGCTCTACCAATTTCTTCGGCACTAGCCAATGTTTCCTCAGCAATTACAGATACATCACTAGCTTGACTTATTCCAGTTTCATTTACATTTTTCAAGCTTGAAACAAGGAAGGCAAACTTTTCTTGCAATTCGCTAATAGAACGATTCAGCTGGCCAATTTCATCTTTCGATTTATCATTGAATTCAACAGATAAATCACCATGTGCCAACCTATGTACCTTGTCATTAAGACGGGATATGGCTTTTAATTTCCCCTTCATTAGCACATTAAAAACCAGTGCGCTTAATATAGTAAGAATAATTACTGAAGCTACTATGATTAAATAATCGCTATAAGTGAAGGATAACAAACCTTGCAAATTTTCGTTTTTAGCAATAAAAAACCCGCTAAAAGCACTAATACAAGTAGTAATAAGGAGAAGCACATTAAACCCAATAAGCGATTTCCCTTTAAAATTATCTTTCTTTTTCATTCGTAACATCCTCTCTTCCGCCGTCCATAATAAGGAGCCATCTCCTAGCAACACCTTTAAATATCCTTAAAACGCTTTCACATATAATAACTTTGTTCTCTCTCTATGTCTTTAATATCGGTAATTTTTACCCATTTTTTAGCCTTTATTTGTAATTCTTTTATAAATTTTTTTACAGAAATAAAAATAGGAGAAATGCCTAATTTTTATTGATTCACGTAAGAATCGGAAAGTTTACTTAGCCAAATTTTTTTCTAAGCATAAAATACAACGATATCTCCTTCTTAGAAAATTAGAAAGGATGACTGATGTTGTTTAATATATTTGTAGATCAACAGATTAAATTACGTTTATTAGAGCGGACGGACTCTCATGAACTATTTCAATTAGTGAATAAAAATAGGAAGTATTTAAGAAAATGGCTTCCATGGGTGGATCAAATAACTTCTCCTTATCAATATCAAACAATCATTCCCATATGGAATCAACTTTTCACAGAGCAAACAGAACTAAATGCAGGTATTTTTTTTAATAGTAGATTAGTAGGAATGGTTACATTACAACAAATTGATTGGGCAAGCCGCAAAGCTAGCATCGGCTATTTTTTAGCTGAAGATGCACAAGGGCATGGCATTATGACAAAATGTGTTGTTGCTATCTTAAATTATGCGTTTTACTATTTAAAGCTAAACAGAATCGAAATACAATGTGGGGTGAAAAATAGCAAAAGCCAAGCAATTCCTGAGAAACTTTCCTTTAAAAAAGAAGGAATTATCAGAGATGGCGAATTTCTTTATGACCATTTCCATGACCTATATTCCTATAGCATGCTGGCCAGAGAATGGGCAGCCAAATATTAGATTTCTATTCCACATGTACACGAGAAGAAAGAATTTTTTATCTGCAGGACGTATTTCTCATCTTACTGGAGGTTTATACACTTAACTACTTTACGGGCAAATTTCGCTAACACACATTTTCTATTTTAGCCGTTTTATTGCCCGTTAAGAGTGGAATAATAACAAAGAATCGCTTGAATCCTCTTCCTCTCTTTATCTTCCAAGATTTTATTTTATGTAAGAAAAGGTATAATATAAGAAAATAGAAGTTTTAGGATACAAAAAAGATTGTAAACTAATACTGCCTTGAGAACAAAAGAATGGTGATGAACGAAATAATGATTGGAATGCAACTACTATTAATTGTCATACTGACTGCTTTTTCTGCTTTTTTTGTAGCAACAGAATTTTCTATTGTTCGTGTGCGACCTGCAAGAATTGAGCAACTTGCAGAGGAAGGCCACAAAAATGCGCGTACTGTAAAAAAAATCATTGAAAATATTGATGCTTATCTTTCGGCTTGCCAATTAGGAATTACTATTACGTCTTTAGGATTAGGATGGTTGGGACAACCTACTATTTTAAAATTGATTCAGCCTTTAATGAATGAGTTGGCTGTACCAGCTGCTTTATCACAAGGTTTAGCCTTTGTTTTATCTTTTTCTATTATTACATATATTAATGTAGTGATTGGAGAGCTCTTTCCGAAGTCTGTTGCTATTATCCTTACAGAGAAGGTCTCTTTATTAGTGAGTAAACCATTAATCTGGTTTTATAACATTATGTATCCTTTTATATGGATTCTCAACAAATCATCTAGACAAGTAGCGAAGTTATGGGGAATTACCAATCCTACAACCAATAGTGACGCCTTGTCAGAAGAAGAACTGCAGATTGTACTAAAGGAAAGTTATAATAATGGGGAAATTAGTTTATCTGAATACAACTATGTTAATCGTATTTTTGCTTTTGATAACCGGCTAGCAAATGAAATTATGATTCCAAGAACAGAAATGGTTACTTTATCAGACCATTTATCTATTGATGAAGCAATAAATATTATTCAAAAAGAACGCTATACGAGGTATCCACTTACCAAAAATGATGATAAAGACAGCATTATTGGCTTTATCCATATTAAACAATTACTAACGGACTGGTTAAAAAATGAAGGTTATGAAAATAAATCATTATTGGAGTATGCACAGCCGATTATTCATATAATCGAAACAACTCCAATTCAAGCTGTTTTCTTAAAGATGCAGAAGGAAAGAACGTCTATTGCCATTCTTCATGATGAATTCGGTGGAACAGCTGGTCTAATTTCCGCGGAAGATATCTTAGAAGAAATCGTTGGCGAGATTAGAGATGAATTTGACGAAGAGGAAACGCCTCTTATTCAAAAAATTAATGATCATCACTATATTCTTGATTCCAAGCTTCCCCTGACAGAGGTAAACGAGGTTTTATCGCTATCAATCGATCGAGAAGATATTCATACACTTGGTGGATGGATTTTATATCAAAATCCGAATTTAAAAAAAGGGGAAACAATCGAATATAATGGCTACTTATTCAAGATTGATAAAATGATTCGACAGCATATTTTTAGCTTTGATGTTCAAAAAATACCTGCACCCTTAGCAGAAGATAAATAAATTTTGTACGATGAGCCGTTTTATGTGTAAGAACGGTTCATCGTACTATTTTTGTTCCCTCTTCTTTCATATCTTGGATATAAGACAATTAACATGAAATTTCTCTTTTCTCATATATTTATTTTATAGACAGAAAATTAAAAAAGTAATCGTTATCAAGTTTGACTGGATAGTTTGGCTTACCGTATAATAATTAGTAAAACTAAACAATTGCGAGGTGGTATAATGGGATTGTTTATCTAAATAAAGAAACTTCATACAGCTTCTTTCATACAAACGTTTATTATACTAGCTTCCGCATCGAACCTGCTTTATAAATGTAATTTTTTTATAAAATATAAATCACTGGTGCATCCTCATGGCTGGAAAAACTGTGATTATGTGTAGAAAATAAAGAACTTTATTACTAGATTGTACTCGATAGAGATTTCGCTCATTTCAATCTGAATTAATCAGGAGGTGACTCCTTACTCGGTAAACGAGATAAGGAAATTTATTTGGACATATTTAACTTGGTTATAATAGCCATTTTAATTGCTTTGACTGCTTTTTTTGTAGCTTCAGAGTTTGCTATTATTAGAGTTCGTAGTTCAAGGATTAATCAGCTTATAGAGGAAGGTCATAAAAATGCCCTTTCCGCCAAAAAGGTTACTAGCAATCTCGATGAATACTTATCTGCCTGCCAATTAGGGATAACTGTTACAGCGCTCGGTATTGGTTGGATTGGCGAAGAAACAGTTCAGCACGTTTTAGCACCATTACTACAAATTATCCATGTTCCTGATACAGCAATAACCGTCTTATCCTTCTCTTTAGCATTCGCCTTCATTACTTTTTTACATGTAGTAGTTGGTGAACTTGCTCCCAAAACATTCGCCATTCATAAGGCAGAACAAATTACTTTATGGGCAGCAAAACCATTAATCCTATTTTATAAACTGCTTTATCCCTTTATATGGACTTTGAATGGCTCTTCTAGAATTATTACAAGAATGTTTGGAATAAAGGCTGCTTCTGAGCATGAGTTAGCACATACAGAAGAAGAACTTCGTATTATTGTTTCTGAAAGTTATAAAAATGGTGAAATCAACCAATCGGAGTTTAAATATGTAAATAATATTTTTGATTTTGATGATCGAATAGCTAAAGAAATTATGGTACCACGAACAGAAATTGCTTCTCTTGAACAATCAAGTACATTAGAGGAGTTGCTTAACCTTATCCAAAAAGAGCAATTTACTCGATATCCAATTACAGATGGGGATAAAGATCATATTATCGGCATGATTAATGTAAAAGAAATCATGACAGAGTTACTTAAATCAAGAGATCTAACGACTAAAACATTAAAGCCATATATAAGGCCTGTCATCCGTGTAATTGAAACCTATCCTATTCAAGATCTATTGTTAAAAATGCAAAAAGATCGTATTCATATGGCCATCTTAATGGATGAATATGGTGGAACATCTGGATTAGTTACAGTGGAAGATATTATTGAGGAAATTGTTGGCGATATATGGGATGAATTTGATCAGGAAGAGGTCCCTACTGTACGCACTATAAAGGAAAATCATTATATCTTGGATGCTAAGGTGTTAATAAATGAAGTAAATGCTTTACTGCAAATAGACATAAACGATGAAGTCATCGATACATTAGGCGGCTGGATTCTCACTTCTAATTACGAAGCGTCAGAAGGAGACACAGTTATGTTCAAATCTTACGCTTTTAAAATTGTGGAAATGGAAGACCATCATATTAAATACGTCGAAGTAAAAAAATTATCCGATGTCCCGGTACAGCAAACAAAGCATATTACGGTGCAGCAATCCATTCCCTCTCCTTCATCTGAGGCTGAGATTGTGTCCTAAAACATTTAATACCAACTTTAAATAGAGGGTGGGACATAAGTATTTCAATCAAATATACCCCCGAACAATTATACGTACACACTAAAAAATACTCGTATAATTGTTCGGGGGTTAATTAAATTTAAGAACGAAGGTTTGTGGTGATCACCGCAGCCTGAATACACTTCGCTTTCGATAGGGTACTCGTTAAGGCTATGTTCTCCTTCTAAGAGATTTCATTCAATGGCCGTAGCTGATTGAAGCAGAATGGAAATAAATTTTCTCTTCTTTAGTCATTCACCATTGACTCATCAAATTTATAACCTACACCCCAAATAGTATGAATAAAAGGTTGTTCCTTTGTGCCAATCTTATTTCTTAACCGTTTGATATGGACATCTACCGTTCTCTCATCCCCATAGAACTGATAGCCCCACACTCGATCTAATAGCTGTTCCCTTGTGAAAACTTGTTTTGGATTACTGATTAAATAATAGAGTAGATCAAATTCTTTCGGTGTTAAATTAGTCATTACTTTATTATTATAGATGACTTCTCTTGTTTCCTTGCTTATTTTAAAATGCTCTGTTGTAAGAAACTTGTCTTCAACCTGGTTCGTTGTTTCTTTTTGGTATCTTCTCGTTACCGCTTTAATTCTTGCCATCAATGTCAACGGGCTGAATGGTTTTGTTACGTAATCATCTGCCCCCATCTCCAGGCCAAGCACTTGATCTGATTCGCTGTCTTTTGCAGTAAGCATAATAATCGGAACAGAACTAACTTCTCTAATCTTACGGCAAATCGTAACGCCTTCCATTCCTGGCAGCATCCAATCAATAATGATAATATCCCAGTTTTGATTTTCTAGGAAAAAGTCTAAAGCTTCTTTTCCATTGTGAATAAAATTCCCTTCATATCCTTCTTTTAAGAAAAACATTTCCAGCATGGAGCAAACACTCTCATTATCTTCGATTACAAGTATTTTCATCCTAACACTTCCTATTTTCTAGCATTCCTTCTTTGCTACTTATTATAGCAGATGTAATGTGCAAGTTTCATTTCCAGCTAGCGAAAAGGAAGAAAAATAGTGTCTTTATTTGAAACAACCAAAACTCTAAACGATTCATCCAATATTTCTGCATAAAAAGTTTTTTAATTGTAGTAAACTAATAAAATGAACTATCCTAGTTAATAACACCACCTATAAAGGAGTTATTGATATGATTCATTCTCTCGCTATAAATAAAGAGAAGCAGCTACTCACTAATCTTTCCGTTGAAGAGCTAGTTGCAGGTGATTATGAATGGTTTTGGGTTGACTTTGATCAGCCAATCGATGAAGAAATTGAAAAATTACATCATCCTTTTAATTTTCACCCCTTATCTATTGAAGATTGTCTTCATAATTTACAAAGGCCTAAAATTGATTATTTTGAAACCTATACCTTTTTTGTCACTCATTGTTTAAATCCTAAAACAGTGAAGAAGGACGAGCTTAATATTTTTTTGGGGAAAAATTTTATCGTTACTTTCCATCATCATGCCTCTGTGGAAGTCAATGCCGTAAAAGAAATGTTACTAAAAGAGGAAACTGCAGCATGGACACAATACACGGTTCTTTATCAGCTACTCGATCACCTTGTAGATAATTATTTTCCTATTGTCTATGAAATTGAGGATTCTCTCGCAGAAATCGATGAAAATCCTACTAATAAAACGATGGAAGCATTGCTGGATGAATTATTTTCTACTAGGCACCAGCTGCTTTCCTTGCGACATACAGTCGTCCCAATGAAAGATTTATTACATCAAATGATTAATACGGAAAAACTGGCTGCTCTCTTAATGAAAAGAGAATATTATTCTGATATCTATGACCATTTATTAAAAATCAGTGAATTAATTGAATCCAATCGTGAATTAACAACAGACATAAGGGATAGTTATCTATCCTATAATTCTCATCATTCCAATCGAATTATGCAAATCCTTACTGTTATTACAACTATTTTTATGCCACTAAGTTTCTTAGCAGGCTTATATGGGATGAACTTTTTAAATATGCCGGAGCTGCACTGGCAATATGGATACTTCCTTCTATTATTTGTTATGGCCAGCATAGGAGTGGGCATGTTTATATTGTTCAAAAGAAAAGGATGGTTTAAATAATATTCTGTTATTAAATGCAGAGCATTGATTAGCTATATTTCAAAACTATTATGATAAAATAGAATTATCACTATTTTCACCATATAGGATTATTACATAGAATTTGGGGGGATTAACGATGGAGTCATCAAATTTTCAAACAGAGGCTATCCTAGAAAAACCACAGCATAAGATTATGCCGAAAAGAGTTTTAGCAAAGAGAATAATTTTCATTATTATCGGCAGTATTTTAATGGGAATAGGCATTGAGGAGTTTCTTGTTCCTAATAAAATACTAGATGGAGGAATTGTCGGAATTTCTATCATTCTCTCCCATTTATCTGGTGCGAAATTAGGCTATTTTATCTTTTTACTTAATATTCCCTTCTTCTATATCGGCTACAAGCAAATTGGCAAGACCTTTACTCTTTCCACTATGCTAGGTATCACAGTCCTTTCTCTTACTACAATTTTATTACACGATGTACCTGTATTTACATCTGATTTACTTCTCGCAACGGTATTTGGTGGTATTATCCTCGGCATTGGTGTGGGAATTGTCCTCCGTTTCGGCGGCTCCCTTGATGGAACAGAGGTATTAGCTCTCCTTTTCAGTAAAAAAAGCCCCTTTTCTGTTGGCGAAATCATTATGTTTTTTAACGTCTTCATCTTTATTAGTGCTGGATTTGTTTTCTCGTGGAATCGAGCAATGTATTCACTAATTGCCTATTTTATTGCTTTTAAGGTCATTGATATTGTTATAGCTGGTCTGGATGAATCAAAATCAGTCTGGATTATTAGCGATCATTCAGAAATCATCGGAGAAACGATATTAGCAAGACTTGGGCGCGGCGTTACATATCTAAAGGGTGAAGGTGCCTATACTGGTGACACGAAAAAAGTCATTTTCTGTGTCATTAACCGTCTCGAAGAAGCAAAACTTAAAACAATTATTGAAGAGTTGGACCCTGCTGCCTTTCTTGCCGTTGCCAACATCTCGGAAGTTCGCGGAGGCAGGTTTAAGAAAAAAGATATTCATTAATATTTTTCTCTTTGTTATTGCCTAAAAAGCTAAACATTTTTTAGGCTCCCTCTTTCTACGCAATCTTCCTTCTATGGGCACTTTGGAACCTTCCAAATAACTCCATACTTAGTCAGGAAAATAGAAAATCAAAACTATTCCTAGGTTTATTTCTCTTCTTTTTTGTGAAAAATTTCATTTGATAGGAGGTTATGATTTGCGGAAAAACATAACATTATCGATTATAATCGGCTCAAGCTTTGTTTGTTTACTTTGGCTAATTGGCTTAGGCTGGGTATTAATCGACTATAACATTCAGCCTGAAAGAAGCGCCAAAATAGCTAGTGAAGAGAAAATAAAAGAAATGGAGAAAGATGGCATCCGCCTTTTAGCTCTAGGTGATTCCCTTACCCGTGGAACCGGCGATGATACTGGGAAGGGTTATGTTGGTTATCTTTCTGATGCTCTAGAAGAAAAAACAGAGGAAGATATCACTATTACCAACTATGGGATCAAAGGATTAACGACCGATAAATTGGCCGAACAAGTAAAAGAAGACGAAGTACAAAGACAAATAACTCATGCTGATCTTCTCTTTATAACAATTGGCGGGAACGATCTTTTTCAAGGGGGAGAATCCTTATCCGAACTCAATGAAGATTCTATAAACAAATTAATGAAAGCTTATTCCAAGCAATTGCAGGCGGTACTTACATCGATTCGATCCATTAATAAAGACGCCTCCATCTATTTAATGGGCTTATATAATCCTTTTAATGATTTAGACAATAGTGCTTTAACTTCCCAGGTAGTCCGCACTTGGAATAATGCGACTGCTGAAATATGTGCTAATTATCCGCAAACTATTTTTGTTCCAACCTATGATATTTTTCAGCAGAATGTTCAGCAATATTTATATTCTGACCATTTCCATCCAAATAAAAAGGGCTATCAGCTGATGGCTGAACGGGTAGCATCCCTTATTTCCTGGGAGGTAAATGACAATGAGTGACATTACGTTATCAGTTTCGCATTTAACGAAAAAAATCGGAAAGCGGGCTATTATTAAAGACATTAGCTTTGAATTAAAAAGCGGAGAAGTATTTGGTTTTCTTGGACCAAATGGTGCTGGGAAAACAACAACCATCCGGATGCTTGTTGGATTAATCAAACCTACCTCTGGTCAAATATCCATTTGCGGCTATGATGTCAAAAAAGATTTTGCCAAAGCAATGGAGCGCTTAGGCTGTATTGTGGAAAATCCAGAGCTTTATCCTTATTTGACCGGATGGGAAAACTTAAAATACTTTGCCCGAATGCTGACAAATGCAGATGATAAGCGAATAGCAGAAGTTGTGGAATTAGTAGGATTAACGGAACGCATTCATGACAAAGTAAAAACATATTCCCTAGGAATGCGCCAGCGTCTTGGAATTGGACAGGCATTATTAAGCAGGCCGAAAGTTTTGATACTAGATGAACCAACCAATGGATTAGACCCTTCTGGTATAAGAGAAATGAGGCAGTTCATTCGTTTTCTGGCAAAAGAAGAAGGTCTAAGTGTATTAGTATCCAGCCATTTATTAAGTGAGATTCAGCTCTTATGTGATCGTGTATCCATTATTTTAGACGGAAAAATTATCCATACTGAATCAGTACATACTTTACTGACGCAAAAGGAAAAATTAATTTGGCGATTTACCCCGTTAGAAAAGGGAATAGAAATCTTGAATAAACTTGCTCCATCTGTCACAGTCCGGGAAGAAATGGTGATTACCCCCTACATAGAAGAAGAAGTTTCTATGTGGAGCCGTTCATTGATGGAAGCCAATGTCGCTATAAAAGAAATGAATCGGCAAATCCCTTCTCTTGAGCATCTGTTCTTAGAGCTGACAGGAGGTGATTCTGCCGGTGAATAAACTCATCTATAATGAAATGCTAAAGCTTGTGAAAAGTAAGCGATTATTGGTTGTAACGATTATTATCGGAATAATGATCACGATGTTCACCTACGCACAGCATCGTGAAATGGAAAATGTCAAAAAAAGAATTGGCGATACAGACTGGCGTGTCACCCTGCAGCAATCAATTGTCGATATGCAAAACAGAATCGGTTCAAGTGGGATTTCCGAAGAATTCCGCTCCCAGTTAAAAGTTCGCATCGACCAAAGTCAGTATTATCTCGATCATAACATCAACCCGCAAGATCCAGGTGCTCCCACCTTTTTGCGCGTGTTTCTCGATAATTCCATTCAGCTGCTTCTACCGTTAATGGTAATGATTATTTCAGCTGATATGGTTTCTTCAGAAAAAAGTTTAGGGACCATTAAGCTGCTGCTGACAAGACCGGTACGGCGTTGGAAAATTCTTTTAAGCAAATATATTACGCTTATTCTCTCGGTCTCCTTTATCTTACTTATGTTCGGGCTATTTTCTTATCTTATTTCCGGATTATTCTTTGGATATACAGGGTGGACCGCACCAATGCTAACTGGATTTACCGTGGAGGCTGGTGAATTAAATACTGCCAATGTCCATTTAGTCCCGCAATGGCAATACATTCTCATGATTTTTGGACTCGGCTGGTTTGTGTCTGTTGTCGTAGGGACACTTTCCTTTATGTTCTCTGTCCTTATTAAAAGTACAGCTGCAGGAATGGGCGCTATGCTCGCATTCTTGATTTCTGGTACTATCATTAGTTCGATCGCTTCTTCATGGGAATCAGCCAAATACTTTTTCATGGTAAACTTGCGTCTAACAGATTATCTCCAAGGGAATATACCGCCAATAGAAGGCATGTCCCTGCCATTTTCCCTGATGGTACTATCTATTTGGGGATTAGCAGGGATTATTATCTCCTTCCTTGTCTTTACGAGAAGGGATGTTTACTAAAGTTTAATGTTGTTATACGCATAAAAACGGAACTTCCCATTTTGGGAGAAGTTCCGTTTTTGCTTATATACTTTCAGCTTGTTTGACTAACGCACCCTTTCGTATTATAAGGTCAGCCAGAGAATTCTGGTTGACTATTTTTTATTCAATTTATAGATTGCTAGTAGCCGGGGAAGAACGAACGCACCCGTGGGACTTGATCCCGACAACTAAACTGTTCTCCTAGCTGGTTTAGTTGAATAAGAACTCATTCCTTGACCATTAGATTTTAAATAACAATTTGATTAAGTATTAGCCCTAAAATTAAAAACCCAACAATAAAAGCACCTATATGAATTAAAATCTTATATCTCAACTTAATTTTTAATAAGAAATATAACTTAAAGACGAAATAAATTATTATCAAATCAATAGGTGTCTTTATCAGTGAAACAATTAATTTATTATTGATATGGAACTGTTCATAAATAAAGTCCTTAAAAAAATAATTATTTGCTATACCAATCATAGAAAAAATGACTTGATAAACAAAAAATTTAAAGAGGTTCATACAATTCCAACTCCCCTATAAATAGCGTTAATCCCTTCTTTAATTAATCCACCATTACTTCAATAAGGGATTATTCAAATGCCCTTGTAAGGGTTAGCATACAAATCAATATCAAATTCAGCTCTAATACTATTTGCGAATTCAATTTGTTCATTATCAAGTTGTAAACCTGGCGTTTCCCCATTTTCCATAATTATTAATATTGAGAAATTACATTCCAGATTATACTTGGATTTTAACTGATTAATAATAGTTGCTTTATTTTTTAATGGTCCTATAATCTGGTCCAGTTGTTCTTTTACATCATAGGATTCTTGATAGTCCGTACCGAATTTCCAAGCGGTTTCTTTTCGAAATTGGACTTTAGTTGAAACAACATTTGGATTATATTTTTTTGCTATGACTTCACCCTTTTTATAGGATTTAGTTGGTTTATTTCCCAGTATCTCAGTCACATTGTAATTGGAAAGTTATCTCCGTATAAATTAAAATAAACCTTAACCTGAGTTTTATCCAAGTGAAAATCCCCCATTGAGTCCGATTTTCCATAAAATGATTATGCAATTCATTATTGAACTATCCTTCCCCGTTAGCCCCATAACAAAAAAGGAACGCCGCAGCGAATCTTTTTGTGCTCAGCACTCGTTCGTTGAGCAATCAGCTGACCACCTTATTTTCAAATATTAACTTTATAATTTAGTGTAAGTTCATCACCTGGTAATCCCCTAATTCCCCAATTATGTTTAGGGGTTTCATATATGGTGATTTCCACATCACAAGAGGTTATGTTTAACTCGTTTTTAATTCGTTTGAACAGTAAATTAATCAACTTCTTCTTACTTTCTATTGTCCTACCTTCAAATATACTTATTTCAATTATGGTATAATCCTCTGTTCTTCCGTCCGCAAATAAAAAATCATCTTTATCCATAGGAAAGAAGCGATGAAACCTCTTTTCTGATGGATACTGAAATGCATCCATAACACAAGAATGTATTACCTCAGATAATTGTTTTTTAATTGGGTTTAAACTTTCTTTGAGACCAAACACTCTAATTTGTGCCATTCTCGATTCATCCTTCCTTATCTACTCTAAACTCATCTGACTTAATTAAAAGATATTCAATAAACTTTATAAAAATCCTTCTTCAACTATCCTGCTCCTTTAATACCTTAATAGATAAAAGTGCATTCATCCTTCTTGAATCAATGCAACAGTTAGCTAAAGAACTAGTGTATTATCTTATCTCTTTAAAGTCCCTATCCAAACATCACCCTTGTCGAGACTATATTGCAGGAAACTCCCATCTTCATCTTTAATTCTTACGGCATCATAGACTTTCCCCTTAATTCTTGATACTTCTTTTTCGGTTAAAGCACCTTCTTCTAACCATTCATTTAAGTCATTTTCATCGTAATAATCACTCTCTATATGCAAATCCCATTCAAATTGTTCTAACTTGTCTCTCAAAGAATGAAATTTATCAAATGGAAACCCCTTATTTTCTTGCCTTCTTTTGAAGGTTTCATCATAAAAATCAAGACAATTTCTATATGCGACAACAATTTGTGAATTAATAAAATGAGGGTCATAAAGCCAGAGTTTCAAATAAAAGTCTTCATCTTCTTTTTTCATTTTTTGATGCCACTCTAGGTAAACTTCGATCATTGCATCAAGTAAAAGGCTTTTATACCAATTAGGAGGATTTCTTCGTTCTAATTTATAAAAAGGATTAATCCATAATTTTTCGTATTGTCTTTGATAATTCCTTAAGTAGTCCATATCTAAATTCATTGCATTTTGCTTCCATCTTTCGATTTTTCTTTTATGTCTTTTCCAACCTCGTATTTTCTTCTTTTTTGAAAAATAAAACACTTGTACACTTCCTTTATTGATTTATATAACTCAATGATACCTTATCTTCTTGTTTAACTAACCTCCCTCAATAAAAAATGCGATACCCCTGTCCTAAAATTAAGACAGGGGTCATAAAGTTGTTGTTAAATTGTTTAGAAAAAACACATTATTGGATAATATATTCTATCATAAAGTTACTCCTGCATTATCTGAATAAGGTTGCCGCATGTATCGTCGAAAACAGCTATTGTTACTTCGCCCATTTTTTTCGGCTCCATTGTAAACTTCACGCCGTTTTCCAATAATCGTTCATACTCTTTACGAATATCTGCCACGCCAAACATTGTAACCGGGATGCCTTCGGTAAACAGTTTCTTTTGATACTCTTTAGCGGCTGGATGGTTATTAGGTTCGAGCAAAAGCTCGGTACCTTCTTTGTCTTCGGGAGAAACAAGCGTTATCCACCTATATTCTCCTGCTGGAACGTCATGCTTTTTTACAAAGCCCAAGGTTTCTGAATAAAACTCAAGTGCCTTGTCTTGATCTTGTACGAATATACTGGTAACAATGATTTTCATATTTCTTTTCCTCCTTTGATATTGAAATGTATGTTGCTCTAGTCTCATTAACTATTTATATTATACTATTAAGAGCGAATAATAAAGTCAGCTCAATTTTTGGGAGAAACAATGGTTCTCTCTACAATAAACCTGAACCTATAGTTACATAAAAAATATTCATTTGCAGTTAGTGTACACTTGTAAATTCCTTCTTTTACTCTGCTTCTTACATTAGATATCAATAAATGTAATATAGCAGCCAATCACCTGCAGACATTTGACGCAAAAGTGATTGGCTGCCATACCGTGACACAGCTTTGCAAACCCACCTTCTATGGCTAAATTTTTATGAGAGGCGGATTCAACACCAATCCAATATCTGCTATTCTGACTTGTTAGATCCGCCATGACTCAATCCCCTACTCCTCAAATGCTAAACTCGTTTTCAACCGATCTAGTTGTAAGAAATGATGTCTGTAATGCATTACAATCAACAAAAACCACTCCTGTGCGTTTAATGCACCAAATGCCGGATGAAGCATCTTATTACTTACGACCGATTGATGTAAGATTGACTCCATATTCCTCATCCGTTCTACAACCCTATGAAGCCCATCTACCAGGTACTCCATGCTCTCAGGTGGTTGCGGAGTATAATTCGGCGAAGCAGGGACCTTAATACGAACGGCAGGAAATTGTTCTATTTTAAACACTGCCTTCCCCTGCTCCGTTTTTTCCATCGCTGGATTCAATGTCGATTCGCTGCCATCTAAACATTGCTCGGCATTATGCAGATGAATAAAAGCTGATTGAATTAAATGTACATACATCTGTCCAATGGACCAATCATCCTCGTTCAACTTTCTATTTAATTTCTCCATATTAAATTTTTTTAGTTCTGCCAAATATCTTTCTACTGTAATTTCAAATGACTTCAAAACTTCTTTTGTACTACTCATCCATCTAGCAACTCCTCATCATTTTGATATATTCATAGTATAAAAAAACACTACTGACAGGTGTATGTCAGTAGTGTTCTAAAATTTTTCTCGCTACTTCTCGAACCTTGTGACGCAAAGATTTCGGTTCAATCACCTCAATATCTCCGCCAAAGCCAAGTAAAAAATGCAATATTTCCTCCGGATATCGAACACGAAATTGAAAGATAACCTCCTTCTCCCGCTCTTCAATGGTATCAATATAAAAATTAACTGCCTCTATAATCTTGTCGGCGATTTCTGGGGTTGCCCTAATTAAGATTTTTTCATCTCGATTGTCAGGTGGCCGATAGCTGCTTAGGTCAAAATTATTTGGTAAAAGAAATCGTTCCTCCAACACAGAAAGTTCGGTCATCCGTGACAAGCGAAAATGACGTATATCTTGTCTCAAATCACAGTGTGCGATTAATATCCAATTTCCATGAACTAGTGTTAATCCATATGGAGAAACCTTACGCTTATTTTTCCGCTTCCCATCATTTCCTGGCATATTTTTGATATACACAAAACTGATTTTGCATTGTTTCAATATTGCGTCACGAACTTGATTAAGATAAGTTCTTACCCTATCTTCAGTTGATGGTTCACCTATATGAAGCAGTCGCATGGTTTCCCGAACAAGTGTTGACTGGTTGCGAACTGATTCCGATAAAGTAGCCTCGATTTTTCTTTTAGCAGTCTTAGCATAAATACCGTAATCAGTATCCAACCTTTGTTCAATAAAATCAGCTCCCATGAGCAGAGATACTGCCTCTTCTGCTGTAAAACTAACCGGGGGCAGAAAATATCCTTCCATTAAGGAATAACCCAGACCAGGAGCGCCTAAAATCGGAACCCCAGCCTCACTTAGTGCTTGAATGTCCCTATATATCGTACGCACACTTGTCTCAAATTGAGAAGCTAAATCTTCTGCCCTCAGCGTTTTGCTTCGCTGTAATTCAAGCGTGATTGCAAGCTGCCGCTCGGTTTTGTTCATTTTTTGCTGTCCTCCACAGTTTATCTTTCAAAAATCTATTAATTCAATCAAAGTTCCCGCCCAATAGTTGAATAGCAGCATGCAGATTTCTAAAAAAGGATCCACTTTGCAATGTATACGCGCTAAATGCTTCGATTTGTTGCCTCGTAACGATTCTAAATTTCGCTATCCAACTAAAATTCCCCATAGCAACTCTCTGGTTTCCATCCATGTTCACCAATTCTTAATCTAACAAATATTCTTCAGCAGAATTAATCATCTCTATCCTCAATTTGCAGATTTATTTCTTATAATATCATAAAAAGTTTTGTACTAAATGCCCCGTTAGTCCAATAAGGAAAAATGATGCAGCTTACATTAACAAAAGCGTTGTTGAACTGAGATCAACAACGCTCCTGGTTTTAATATCCCCCTAATTCTTTTCTATTTGGGGCATGTGGTGGTTCCTCCATCCATCCCCTGTCCATTAAAATATCAGCCCCATCCTTTCCAAACTTCAAAATTTCAGGAATTAATTTCAAATATTCAGTAGACAGGTCAATTCGTGATGTGATAGATAATGCATGCCCAATATAGGTCAACCCTTGCGTATTAAGCGTGGTTACAAGGTTCATAATTAACCTTTCCGAAAATGGAGATATAGTAGAGGTTGAAACTTCGGTATTAATCATGATAGTGCCAAGTAAATCATCTTTAATTAAGGCATCATTCAGAAAGCGTATTTGTTTTTTAGCTAACTCTTTTCCTTTAATTAAATAATTTTTTATCTCTTTATCTTTTACAACTTGAATAAAAGCTGTGAGTAAGATTAAACCAAAATAGTTCCTTTCAATGTTAAAAAACATTTCAGAAATTTCAAGTACATTTAGTGGTCGTTTTGGTTCAATAAATTTAGATAATAGGCCTTCTTTAGTAACAAACTCGACTGAATCAGGATATGGAATCATTGTTGGTCTATCATATATTCCTTTAGATAGCATCAGATCAACTGATTTATTATAAAGGTCTAATGAAGAAGTCAAACAATTAGAGAAAAAAGTTCTAATATCTTCTCTTGCAACATTAGAAAGCTGAATACTATAGTTCATTAAACCTATCCGACTCATCCCATAGATATAGCTTACTGAAAATAAATCAAAAAACAAAGGTGGTGCTGTGAGGTCAAGATCATCATCTGAAAATCCCTTTGGAATAGGAAAACCTTCACTTTTAAATATACTTTCTATTTCTTCTATATGTTTATTAGATATATCTAAAGTTAGTTGAATTAGAGGGTTAACATCTTTATAGTTCGAATGATGTAAGAAATGCTTTGTAAGACAGATGGACAAACTATCGGATATATAAGTTCCCCACAAACCTGCAATTTCAGTTGATGATAAGCCTACTGAATGTCTTGGCTCCATTGAAAATCTCCTTTTACAATAATATTTTTTCTAATTTAAGTATGCTCAGTACAAAGCTATATATACCGTGAAATCGAGTTGCCCTAACATTATTCCTGCTCCGCCCAACTATACACTTCTTTCAAACCCTTTCAAATAATAAGTATTAATCATGTAAATAAGCTGAATAATAACAGTATAACTATTGATTTAAAGGCCGTTTCTTTCTTCCGCATGAAAAGGCAACAGCCCTCTCAGTTTACAAATGGTTATGGAGATTCATCCCTTCAAAATTATGGCTTTCGACCCCCTCCTAACTTTCTATGTTTAAAGACTAAAGTACTTTAATCCTCCCAGATTCGCTACAAGCGAATGGCTCGTTCTTACTTGGCAGGAATCCCACCCGCTATATGGATACGACGAACAAATTAAATGCATAATTTGTTCAACATTTTCTTGATTACTATCCGTCTTTATAAAATGTACTGGCTTTGGGTAATTAAAGTTTATCTTTTCTTTCCCCTTAAAATATGAATTTATCGAGTATTTTTGATCAAATTTAATTATAAGGATATACATACTATTTCAGAATGAATAGTGCAGATAAAGCAAAAACTGTTCAAATGATAAACGATACCAATAAAATGAGATAAATGGGTGGGAACAGTAACTTTATCCTACCAGGAGAAGTTTTTTTATTACCTCGATTAAGCTCTCTGGAACCATAAAAAAGTGCTTTCCTTCTTTCAGGAAAGCACCCGTTAGCACAATAACAAAAGTATTTTTAATCAAAAATAAAAAATCGATTCATTTTAGACGGTTCTCCAAGGATTCGATTGCTAGTTTAATTGCAGCTAAGCGACGCTTATTTAATGTTTCTTGGGAACTACCTTCCTTCGCTTTTGCTATCTGTTTTTCTATTGATGGCATAATCCCCTGTAAAATATCTTTAGACGCCAAAATATTCTCTTTATCATAGAGAAAGTCTCCCCTACCCCATGCGTCTTTGAGGCTCTCCAATCCTATCTTTATGGAATTTCGTCTCTTTTTAACAATGGTTGTATTTGCACCTTTTTCTGTCATACTATTATAGGCGTTTGAAAGTTTGTTTAAAGTTGATTCCAAGGATTTAATGGACAAATCTTGAATTTCTTGGCTAATATTTCTCATCTGCAAACCTCCTTTGTCTTTTCATTGGTAATCTATTTTGCAGAAAAAACGATAAACAATTCCTAGCCATATATTTTAACAAAGAATCATATAGAAAACTTATTCCTTTTTACTTTGTGCCAACAAACGTTTTAAGTTATCATCAATAAATTTATTATTAGCTTTATTTATTCCACGCCCCGCAAAATGTCCCCAGACGGAATTAATAGGATAAAATTCAGAATTAGGTATAAGCTTTGCCTCGTATGCGTTATCTGCAGAAGTACAGAAAAGTTCTGTGCGTCCTGGCATAACTAACGTAAGCGCTTTAATACTTTTGAGCGTCTCCTCTTCCGTTCCGTTTCAAATCTAGAGCTTAAACAAACGCTCTTTGATGGAACTGCAGATATAGTTTTTATGCTCGACGAACCCATTCTTTCCACAGGGCTTGAAGTAGAGCCTTTAATAGAAGAAACCTTTCGATTTTTTGCAGCACGTGATTATCCTCTTGCAAAAATACTGTCCTGCCGGAAGAAGATTTTCACGGAGAAGTATTTCTGGTTAATGAAAAAGGGTGTATCTATCGAACTATGTTTGATCAGTCTTTTGAGAAAAAAGGTATTGATACTGTTACTTATTTAGAATTTCAAAACGCTGAAGCGATTAAACAATGTGCAATTACAGAAATTGGTATTGCCTTCCTCCTGAAATAACAGTCGAAGCTGAAGTTGAACGGGGTGACCATGTTGCTCTTCCATGGCAAAATCCAGACTTACATGTTTATACCCAAATGTTATGGCATAAAGACAAATGGCTTTCACCTATTATATTATCTTTCATAGAAGCAGCAAAAGAAGTATTAGCTATAAAGGCTATTAATAAGAGCATATGAGCGATTGATTCTTATAAAAAATTCTTTCTGCCAAAAAAAGGCATCTTGGTTTATTAACTAGATGCCTTACCTTATCCTGATTCATAAAATAGAAGTTTCACTTATTCTCCTCCCTTCACCCCCATGATTTTAAATAGATGTATTCATGTTCTCCTATACTATGATTTAACTCTTTATCTCTTAACTGGTAACATAAGATTTAAATAAGCTTAAGGTTGGTCATAATCATTTAGAAGAACTTCTAATAAGGTAATTGGTTGTTTTATCCAGCATTTGTCCATATTTATCCTCTAATTCTTTTGGTAATAACTTTCCTTTAATTCTATAAACCCAATGTCCACATTAAATGCCTCAGTAATTGAGCAGAACTGTTCAATTTCGATAGAAACTTTATATTCTAACTCCTCCTGCTTCATACCCGCCACAATCGATTTAAGTCTTTGAAAATTACTTTCTACCATGGAGGAAAACATTCCAACAATAGGCTCCATTTGAGCATTACTCTTTAAATCTACTACCCTATTAAACGCTCCCTTTTATTACAATATCTCCTTTCAATATACGCAAACTTAAAAGAATTTCCATTAAGTATTCCTCTAAGATTCTAGACTGCGAAAAGGTTTTCCTCCCCTAATGAAAGCTGGAACGCCCTATTTCTACGAACTCCCGCACATTTTCAATAGTAGCTCCCTTAGTATAGTGAATATATAAAATGCAGGGAAATCTAAAATAGACGGTTATATGTTTAATAGATAATGATAAGGGTATTTTATAAATTGCGGTAACTAACTTACTTACTGGAGGAAAAATTATGAAAAAAAGTATTTCTTTTTTTATAGTAATGATGATGATAATCGGAATTCTTTCTGGTTGTTCCAGCAAGGATTCCAGTGCAAGTGGGAAAACACAGGACGGAAAGACTGTAGTTAATTTTTGGAGTTTCTGGGGATCGGAAACACGAAGACCCATTATCGAGAAAATCGTAAAGGATTTCAATGAATCACAAGATAAAATTCTAGTAAAACATACTTACTTGCCATGGGGAGACATCTGGACGAAAAATTTAGCTTCCGTTGCTGCCGGTAGTCCAGCTGATGTCATCATAAATGATATTAATACAGTTGCCCAAAGAGCAGAGAATCAACAAGTAGAGGAAATCACGGAATATGTGGATGATAATTTCCAAAAGCAGTTCTATCCACATTTATGGAACGCAGTTGTACATAAAGATAAGGTTTATGGAGTGCCCTTTAATACAGATACTAGACTCTTATTCTATAATAAAAAAGCTTTTGAAGAAGCAGGTCTTGATCCTAATCAACCACCTTCCACATGGACAGAACTAGAAGAATATGCAGAAAAATTAGATAAAAAACAAGGAAATACATATGAAAGAATTGGCTTTTACCCATTGTGGGGAAGTACAGGACCCTCCTCGTGGATGACTAATGCAGACAATGGTACAGGCTATATGAATAATGGAGAGCTAGCAATCCATACTCCAAGAAAAATTGCCGCTTTAGAATGGCTGCTACAATGGAAAAATCGTCTAGGGGATAAAACAGTTCAAGCATTCCAAGCGGAGTTTGGGAGTGAACAATCAAATCCCTTTATAGCGGGTAAAGTTGCTATGTGGATGGATGTTGGTACATTCTATACCCAAATTCGTGACTATGGTAAGGACTTAGAGGTGGGAGTAGCAGCTATCCCTTCCTTTGAAGAAGGAGAAGGGCATTGGGCCGAAGGTGGAGGATTTGTTGCTGAAATTCCAAAAGGCTCCAAGCATCCTAAGGAAGCGATGGAATTTATAAAATATTTAACAGGTTCAGAAGCACAAACGTATTGGGCTGAAAAGAATTTTGACAATGTGGCAAATATTAAGGGTGCAGAAACAGCAGCCACTCATTTAACAGGGATGGAAAAGGAAATATATAATGCAATGGTCAAAAATCTGGAAGTAACGAATATATACCCAACACCTGTTGAATATCCTGATTATCAAAATACAATCAACCCGATTATCGATAATGTAATGCTGGAAAAAACTACCCCAGAAAAAGGGCTTAAACAGGCCGAGGAGCAAGTCAAAAAGTTGAAGCAATAATACGTAAGAGAAGGGATAGTAATTCCTTCTCTTCTCTATATTTGAAAAGGGACAATGAAGAAAAATCATCAATAAAGGAGAAGAAAACTTTATGACGGGAAAAACAGAAATAGGCATCTCCAAAAATTTAGAATCACCGAAAAAGAAACGACCTATAAAAACGGCAAAAATGACAAGAGCAAGAAAAAATAATGTGATTGGCTATCTATTTATCAGCCCATGGATTATCGGATTCATCGGACTAATGCTGGGTCCTATGCTCTTTTCTTTCTATGCAAGTTTTACTGACTACAATATAACATCGAAAATGAATTTTATTGGCCTAGCAAACTATAAACAGATGTTTACAGTAGACGATATGTTTTGGACATCATTATGGAATACTTTATATTATGTACTTTTTTCTGTGCCGATAACCACAGCAGGAGCCTTGCTGCTCGCGGTTTTGCTTAATCAGAAGGTTAAGGGAATGAAAATTTTTCGCACCATTTTTTATTTACCTGCAGTACTTTCAGGTGTAGCGGTTTATTTTTTATGGATGCAATTGCTAAGCCCCTCCACTGGAATGGTCAATACCATGTTAAGCTGGATTGGAATAGAAGGACCTGCTTGGCTGTTTGATCCTAAATGGACAAAGCCTGCATTAATACTCATGAAGATATGGAGCGTAGGTGGAGGCATGCTTCTGTATTTAGCTAGTTTACAGGGGGTATCGAAAAATTTGTATGAAGCTGCCGAAATAGATGGTGCTAATATATTTCAAAAGTTTTTTCATATCACCTTGCCCATGGTTTCTCCGGTAATTTTTTTTGATTTAGTAACAAGCACAATCGGTTCTTTTCAAATTTTCCAGGAAGCATACGTAATGTCGGAATCAGGAAATGGCGGACCAGCAAATTCACTCTTATTCTATAATTTACATATGTGGAATAATGCCTTTAAAACATTTGATATGGGATATGCCTCTGGAATGGCATGGATATTATTCGTTATTATCATGATTCTTACTGTATTTCAGCTAAAAATCAGTAAACGCTGGGTTCATTATGAAGGAGGAAATGATAAATGAAATCTATAAGCACTTCTAAATTATCCAAACAAAAATCTTCGTCCATAAAGCTTAGAAAGCTATTCGTTCTTTTCTTATTATTAACTGGAAGTATCATTATTTTATCACCTTTATTTTGGATGATATCGACGTCACTAAAATCTCCAGCCGAAATAGCTCAATATCCTCCATCCTTGATACCGAAAGAATTTCATTTTTCTAATTACATAGAAGCATGGAAAACAGCTGCCTTTACAAGATGGACAATGAATACTTTATTTATTGCTGTTTTCGTCATGATTGGAAATGTATTAGTAAATTCATTAATCGCATATGGTTTTGCAAAAATCCCTTTTAAAGGAAAGAATATCTTGTTTGTTCTAGTTATTTCAACAATGCTGATCCCTGGTTTTGTCACATTAGTACCGCAGTATATTTTATTTTCTAAATTAGGTTGGCTGAACACTTATTTACCATTAATAGTACCAGCCTTTTTAGGGAGCACGTTTTTCATTTTTCTATTACGACAGTTTACTGCCTCTATCCCTGATGAGCTAATTGAAGCAGCAATGCTAGATGGAGCCAGTCACTTGCAAATTTGGTGGAAAATTATTTTACCATTAACTAGACCAGCCTTAATAACAGTAGCTATTTTTTCCTTCAATGGAGCCTGGAACGATTTATTAGGACCATTGCTATACATAAATGACGAGAATTTATACACCTTACAAATCGGCCTGACAACTTTCAAAGGAACAGTACAGACACAATGGCATTATTTAATGTCCATGTCCGTAATGGTTTTATTGCCCGTGTTATTATTATTTTTCTTCTTTCAACGCTATTTTATCGAAGGCTCCAATATTTCTTCGAGCAGAAAAGGTTAATATTGATAAAAGTACCATCCGGTGAACGGGTGGTACTTTTTTATGGATTTCTTCACTCTCCATATATAATTTATTCTTTTGAAGAAATTTTTTTAAAATCAATGTGATTAAACAAATCTTGTTGCCGGTAATAATTACAGATCTACTTTACAGCCAACTCTTTAGAAGTTGATTTGTCACTTTTAATAAAAAAGGGAATAAAAAACAGTGGGTAAATCATTAAATACAAATTTACTGCCCACCAGCTTAAATCAAACTCTAAACTAAATCCCCAAAATGCAATAGCCTGCAAACCCGAACAAAAGGTCAGCACTAATGAAATTAAGGCATACGGCTTCCATTTTGCGCTTGTTTTCTTATATAAGTATAAGCTATAGAGACCTGTTGCTGAGATGAAAATATCTAAAGGCAAAAACGACCAGTTCCAAGCAATAATAATGGGATTATCATAATCCTTAAAGGCCCAGTCTATAGGAATAAGACTGAAATATGTAATAATCCAATAAATGATAAAGCCTATATCTGTGATGAGAAAAAAAGGCTTTAAATATTTCATTAACAAAATCCTTTCTTATTTTAATATTTCTTTACTGCTGAAATAAGAACAAATGTAGTCATAGCTACAATAAAGAATTAAAAGAGTATTCATCCCTGCAGGTAATAGAAGTAAAATAGCATAAAATTTAAATAACTAGTATGACTACTCGCTCATCTGAGATTTGTAATCAGATGCTTCACTATGATCGACAGTAAAGTTAAGAGTTACAACGCCGATAATAATAAGACAAATCGCAATTATTTTCACAAGACTTAAACTCTCATTAAAATAATATACTCCAATAATTGAAATAATTAGGATTCCTATACCTGACCAGATTGCATAAGCCACAGAGATTTCGATCGTCTTTAATGCCAAAGTTAAAAATACTAAACTGTTTAGATAGAAGAATATTAATAAAATACTTGGTAATAACTTTGTTAAGCCTTCAGATAATTTCATACTTGTTGTACCAGCAACCTCAAATATTATTGCCAAACATAAATATAGCCAAGAAATATTAATCACCATCCTTATATTTCGAAATGCCATTCAACAATATATCCATAACTGCTTCTAATTTTTCTTTAATTGTTAATGAGCTTTGCGAAGCATAAATTTGATTAATGGCACCTAGATACAATTCAATAAAGATATCTAGATTAATATCTCGAAGGTTTCCTTGTTCTATCCCTTGCTTCATCAAAGTAAGAACAATTGACCATTCTTCTCTTAGGAAAATATCTAATTTCTCCCATTGTTGAAAATGGTGCTTTTTTAAATCGGACAATAAGCGAATATCCATAATCCCGAACTCTTCAGGAGTACTACAAAGGATAAGTTTAATCTTATCTAACACATTTGTATTCTCATCCATAACAATCTCTTCTTCATTTTGCTTTATACTATGAATAAGTTTTTCGATAATCTCGTCAACAATCTGATCTTTTGAAGAAAAGTATTGATAAATTGTTCGTTTGCTTGTTCCTAAATTAGCAGCTAACTCACTCACTGTAAAACTAAATCCTTTTACTTGAATCAATCTAATTGTTTCATCAATAATTCTATTATGCAAAAACAGACCTCCTACCAATACGAATGAAACTCATTCGGTTTTATCGGTACCAGTATAATATAATATCTAAATTTGCACAATAGTTTTTGTTATAAAATGTAATAATGACAGATACTCGAACTCTATTTCCGAATTGAGAGGAGCTGCATTATAGTAGAGATAACTTACTAGATTTTCACTAAAAGAATCATGAATTGGTTGAAACAGGTCCTCCGTTAAATTTCTGACAACTGAAAAATGTTCCATATTGTAATGTCCATGAAGAGTTGTATTATGGTGCTTGATGATTTGTTCTTCCTTTATTACATCATTGCCCAAAGTAGAGTGTCCATCACCTACTAACGTTACGTCAAAAGTAGCTTGACAAACCCATATCGAGAGAAACCGTCTTCATATAATTCCATTTTATCACTCTGCTTTCCTTGTATTAATAATTGTCCAACAGAACTACACAAATTCTTTTAGCATCCCCTATTTTTACTATAAGTAAAAAGAAACCATTTTGAAGAGTCGTTAATCAAAATGGTTTCTTTTCAAGCAATCTCCCATATAAACATTCGTTAGTTTAATAGTTTTTGAACCTTATCGGCAATATAATCTCTTAATGAGACAAGTTCGTCTTTCTCAAAAGTATTAGTAACATTTCCATTTTCATAAGAATCGACGACTTTACTAATGATGATCCTTACATCCTTTGGGAATGTTTTAAGCCCCCATTTACCAGCTTCTTGCTTGGAGGAAACGACTCCTTCTTTAAGAAACCAAAATACTCTTATTAAATTTAACGAACAATAAATAGGGTCTTTTTCGTTATTTTTCAAACAATCATAATAGTCACCTAGTATGGAAGATGTATAATCTGCGCTTGGAACTAAAGGAAATACTTCCTTTATAGGTTTACCTTCTACACATATGCCTCTTTGATAAGTAATCGTTAAATGAGCTGCTAAATCGGCATCTGAATGAATATCACCATTTATATACTGATAGGTACCATTTAACAAATCTCTTTCGAAGCGTTCTCTCCAAAACTCACTATAATGAAAGTCAAATACACATGGATGCTGCCAATGCCGTAATTGACCCGTATTTAGAAAACTTATTTCAATGGGATATGGAGAATTGGAATAACCTAATAAGAACCGCGCTAATTTTCTTTTATCTTCTACTTCTAATGATTGATGCGTAATAACCAAAACATCCACATCGCTGCTTTTAGGATTAAATCCTCCCATAGCCAAAGAACCATGTATATAAAAACCAAGGTAATTGTCTTTTATAATTTCCTTCATACTTTTATTTAGATGAAAGACAAAATCCTTCACTTCAGAAGAACATGTTTTCCAAACATCCCCCATCTTTCCCCCCCCTGTTCTTACTCCGTTACCAATATGCTTATTTGTTAAAAATAGTAATTTTAGTTAATATTAATACTAACTATCGCCAATGTAAACATTCACAACTACCATATTGCTGTTCTCTGAGGAAATAAGAACATCGTACAAAAAAAAGATAGATAGAGCGAATGCCTTCCACTCTTCTATCCTTTTTCTTTCAATGCATATACTGTATGATATTTTATCATCCTTAACTACTAAAAGCTTCACACGATAAAAGCAAAGTATAAAATGAATAACAAGCAAAGTACATACATAATTGGATGAACTTCTTTATAACGCTTTTGTGCTACTAAACATATTGGATAAAAAACAAATCCTAATCCAATCCCGATTGCCACACTAGAAGTAAGAGGCATCATAATAATTGTTAAAAAGGATGGAATGACAATTTCTAACTTCGTCCAGTCTATTCTCCTAATTTCCATTGCCATTAATGCCCCTACCACAATTAATGCAGCAGCTGTAACTTCTACTGAAATCACGGCAACAAGTGGGGAAAAGAACAATGCAATTACAAAACAAGCTGCAATGACGACAGACGTAAAACCTGTTCTTCCTCCGACAGCAATACCTGCAGAAGATTCCACACTCGTAGCTGGTGTCGATGTACCTAAAATAGCTCCAATAGCACCTGCAGCAGAATCAGCAAGCAACCCTTTACCGATATTAGGAATCTTATTATCCTTCATCATTCCTGCTTGGCTAGTTAAGGCAATTAATGCACCTGCAGTATCAAAGAAGGCAACAATTAAAAAGGTAAAGATAACTGTTAGTATTTCTGGCGTAAAAATCTTATCTAAATGAGAAAACACAACACCAAATGTTGGTTTAAGGCTTGGTATATCTCCAACAAGCGAAGAGGGAACTTCTATTAATCCAAAAATCATTCCCACAATCGTAGTAATGACCATTCCATAAAAAATCCCGCCGTTAATGCCGCGTACTAACATAACAATTGTAATAATAAGACCTATAATTGCCAGCAGAGTCATAGGGGACGATAAATCACCAATCGAGACAAATGTATCTGGATTACCAATAATAATTCCACCATTTTTCAACCCAATAAACGTAATGAAAAATCCAATTCCAGCAGCGATTGCATGTTTTAAACTCGCTGGAATGATATTAATGATCTTCTCGCGGATTTTCATTAAACTTAATAACATAAAAATGATTCCTGCAACAAAAACACCAGTTAAAGCGACCTGCCATTCTATTCCCATTCCTATACATACAGAAAAAGTGAAGAACGAATTCAGGCCCATACTAGGTGCAATTGCGATTGGAAAGTTAGCAAGTAAACCTATAAGTAATGTTCCGATGATTGCAGTGAGCGCAGTTGCTGTGAATACAGCCCCGCTATCCATCCCAGATTGGCTTAAGATAATTGGATTTACAACTAATATATACGCTATAGACAGGAAAGTGGTTATTCCTGCAAGTGTTTCCTGCGCATAAGAAGTGTTCCGTTCTGCAAATTTAAAAAAATCTCTCATGTTGTCGTCTCCTATTTGCTAAATTATAGATCGATAGGGAGTGATTCTAAGATTAGTTTTACCACTAATTCATTTTATTTTCCCCTTAATAAAAAAAACTTTGACCCTTATTTGGTCAAAGCTTTTCTACAAAACGGAATAAAAATGTTATAAAATTTCCATTCCTTGTAGACAAGCTATTTATTGGTAGCTGGTAGAAACTTTCAAGCCATATTCTTGAATTTATACAAGGTTCTATCTATTCTTTAAAAAAAACAATAGGAGAATAATAACAAGATTAATTTATTATGTCAATAGTATAAATTGGAATAGGATTGTCTAGTAACAAATCAAAGTACTGAGAAGATTGAATGTAAAAAGAATTAAAGGAAAATAATTCGGTAAAAGCCATAAAAAAAGACCATTTCGGTCTTTTTTATGGCTTTGCTTCTTCTACTACTAATGAGATGAATTTATCATTTTTTGTATTATGATTCACCGTAACAATAACTGTTTTTTCCTTTCCACCCTCTTTTACGAGAAATTGAAAGGAATCTTGTTCTTCTTGCGGAGATATTTTTTTACGCCCTAAATATTTATAATCAGTTACAGACTCTTCTGGATAATCTGCCTTTACTACAGCAATTGCAACAGACCCAAATTTCTTATAATCTAACTCCTGGACAGCTAAATGATGCGATGGAAACATAAATGCCATAACTAATACTGATATACTAACAATAAGAACGGATAAAGATTTAGTCTTCATATTTACCTCCAATGTTTTTTCTTATTATGAATCTCCCAGCATTTTTTTATGTATCGCATCTATTTTTTTTGCTTCCTCAATCAGCGTTCTGGGAATGGTTTTATTTCTGGCCCATTCTTTAGAAAAGTTTGTCAAGGAAGGGTGGCGCTCATCTACCAATGGACATATTTCAATTGTATATGCGGGTAAATGATAGGTCGTAATAAACCAATCTGTAAATCCGCCCCCTACGGCATCTTTCGGAGGAATCCCAATCTTGTACCCAGTTTCCTTTGCGAGAACTTCTGCAATCATCCGATCTCTGTTCTCATTCGCCCCATTATTATATTGCCAAAAAATCTCCTGACCAGAAGAATGGTAAGCAACTGCAATGGTTGGTTTTATTTTTTCTGTTAACTTGACTATGGCTTGTACCTCTTGTGCTTCAAATGGAGCTTTCCCTTTATAATTTTTATAAAAAGGTTCTTTTTTGGAATCCTTTATATACTCCCATCCAGCAGGATATTGTCGATTTAGATCCACTCCTAGCCCATTACTTTTCCAACGCGTAAAATCATTTTGGCCGCCATTCATCTTCTTTATTTTTATTTTCGAGAAAAACGGAAATTTGTTGATTTTCCCCTGTTGAATGGTGACTCCATCTGGATTGATCATCGGTACAATCCAAATCGAATAGGAACCAAGAAAATTGTCTCCATTCTTTATTGTCCCTGCAATATCCTCTGCCATTTTCATGGTTAATAAAGAAGTAATCCATTCCCTTCCATGATGTGCACCTGACAAAAGGATACTTTTCTTTCCTGTCCCTATTTGGATCGCATAAATTTTTCGGCCAAATTCTGATTTCCCAATCGCATGGACTTGGAGCTGTTTCTTATATTTACTTTTTAAAATCCAGACATCGTCTTGAAAGTTTTCATATGTATACACTTCACTCGCATCTACAACTGATTTCGCGTAGGACTCCTTTGTATTTACACAAAGAAAGACTGAAATTGCAGTTAAAATAATAATAAGTCGCCTTTTCATAATAACCCCTTTTTTCTTTATATTGTGGATATGCAGGAGTCCTTATTCATATTGCGTTGAATTTATCTTCAATGAAGCCATAAGAATTTATACAGGTAAAAATAGAAAATCCTTTGAAATCAATATAGCCAACTTTTAGTGGGTAACATTCTTACCTTTATCCATATAATATAATCATCTCCTTCCCACAAAAGGAGGCATTAAG
The DNA here is from genome assembly GCF_001591585.1 of Niallia circulans NBRC 13626. GTDB lineage: Bacteria > Bacillota > Bacilli > Bacillales > Cytobacillaceae > Niallia > Niallia circulans. The sequence goes on from NZ_BCVE01000004.1 coordinate 288,232, forward strand.
ATGAACAAAACAGATTATGATCGAGCCCTATACTATACTCATCGATCAGAGTGGGATAATCTTCTCATATTGATGGTAAGAACCCATGATAACTTTCTCTCAAAAAAAATTGAACAATTTCTGCATGCCTACAACTTTGAACATGATTATTCTGTCATAGAAAAACATTTATATTCCTTATTACGCTACATCGATCACGCCAACGATTTAGCCGAAGAAGAATGGATTCACACAACTACCATGTAATAGATAGAATCCCACCAAAAAACCACGACTCTTCTGTCGTGGTTTTTACCTTTTCATTCATATTACATCTATGATTGATTACTTTTTATATTCAATTCGGTATACATCAAAGCGTCTATCTTTTAATTGGCGGACTGTTCCTCTTTGTCGCTGTCTTCTTAGTATTTCTAAATCTACATCCCCGATCATAACCATTTCTATATTAGGGTTTGTTTCCCCAACAATCCCATCTCGGGCAAATTCAAAATCAGATGGCGCAAAGATAGCCGATTGGGCATATTGAATATCCATATTTTCTGTTTGCGGTAAATTCCCGACAGTCCCAGCAATCACCGTGTAAACCTGGTTTTCTACAGCTCGAGCTTGTGCACAATAGCGTACACGTAAATAGCCTTGACGATCTTCTGTACAAAACGGGGTAAAAATAATTTTTGCCCCCATATCTGTTGCAATCCGGGCTAGTTCTGGAAATTCAATATCATAGCAAATTTGAATCGCAATTTTCCCACAATCTGTATCAAAAACCCTAATGGCATCTCCTCGTCTTATTCCCCACCATTTCCGCTCATTCGGCGTTATATGTAATTTATATTGTTTTTCAATCGTACCATCACGTCTAAAAAGATAAGCAATATTATAAATTTCTTCATCATCTTCTTTTACAAAATGAGAACCACCGATAATATTAATATTATATCGAATCGCTAAATTAGTAAAAAGCTCAATATACTGCTCTGTGTATTCTGTAACCTTTCTAATAGCCGTACTTGGAACATGTTCATCCAAAAATGACATTAATTGCGATGTAAGCAATTCAGGGAACACAACAAAATCCGATTCCGCATTGGAAGCTACATCTGTATAATACTCTACTTGATTGGCAAAATCCTCAAAGCTCTTTATTTGTCTCATCTTATATTGAACAACGCAAATTCGCACAGGATAGCTGCTTTTGAAAAAACGTTTGGATTTTGGCATGTATTCCACATTGTTCCATTCCATAATCGTTGCATAGCTTTTCGACTGTGCATCATCTGGTAAGTAATTAGGGTTAATCCGCATTAACGTGAAACCATTTAGTAATTGAAAGGACAGTACTGGATCATATATTTTATGATGCAAAACTTCTTGAACATATTCTCTTGCTGTCATTTGATCTTCATATTTATAATAATTTGGAATTCTGCCGCCAATGATTATACTTTGTAAATTTAACTGACGCACTAACTCTTTTCTTGCTTCATAAAGACGATGTCCTATTTTCATTCTTCGGTATTCTGGATCTACCATTACTTCAATTCCATAAAGATTATAGCCATGGGGGTTATGATTTGTGATATATCCGCCATCTGTCACTTCATCCCACGTATGGCGGGCATCATATTCGTCAAAATTTATAATTAAGCTAGAGCATGATCCAATAATTTCCCCATCATATTCTGCAACAAATTGTCCCTCTTGAAAAATCTCAATATGGCTTCTTAATTGATCCTTTGTCCAAGGATCCATGCCTGGAAAGCACTCCGCTTGAAGCTTCATGATTTTATCAATATCCTGGTATTCTGTGTTTCGGATAATGAGTTTTTTTTCAAATTTCGATAAATCCAATTTTGGCATATTATTTTACTCCCTTTATGTATGATCTTCTTAACCCATACTCTTACATTTTATTTACTATTTCTACATTTCCCCATTTTTTTTAGATATAATCTCTCTCCTTTTGGAATTCTAGTTTGTTTACATCAATTCCGTTTACCTTTATACTTTTTCTATAGTGAAAATATTCCTATCAATTTTTAGAATTCAATAAACACAATAAAGGAGAATCGTATGAAAGAAGAAACAAAGCAAAAGGACTCCCGGGAAAACATTTTATATTTAGCATGGATTGCAGCTGTCCTCAGTATGTTTGGCAGTCTCTACTTTTCTGAAATTAGAGACTTTATTCCATGTACTTTGTGTTGGTATCAGCGGATCTTAATGTACCCGTTTGTGATTATTTTAGGAATTGCGGTAATCCGAAAAGATTATAAAATCAGCTTTTATACCATGATTCTTTCTGGGATTGGCGCATGTATTTCCATTTATCACTACTCCATCCAAAAGTTAGCTAGCATCTTTGAAACATCATCAGCCTGCGGACCAGTTTCTTGCACAGGTGAATACATAAATTGGTTAGGATTTATCACGATCCCTTTTATGGCACTAATTGGATTTATTATTATCTTTACTTGCAGCATTATTATTTGGAAAAAAACAAAGGGGATGAATCAATGAAAAAAATTCTGTTTTTTCTGGTCTTTATTATTATTTTATTTGCTGGGGTAGCTTTTCTATCTCATATGAAAAAGGAAAAAGCTGTGGAAGGCAATCTCTATAAGAAAGCAGATTTGAGGCCAGCTACAGTCGAATTATTAGATAATCCGAATTACCAAAATATCATCCTTCCTGATGAACTCGAGGAAAAATTAAAAACAGAGGAAGACGTGACAGTTTATTTCTTTAGCTCTGAATGTCAATATTGCTTAAAAACTACTCCTGAATTAATGCCGCTTGCAAAAGAATTAAATGTATCTATTGATCAATATAATTTATTGGAATTTCAAGAAGGCTGGGATAAATACAATATCGAATCAACTCCAACCATTGTTCAATACAAAAATGGAAAAGAAGTAAGCAGAACTATCGGCTACAACGAACCTGCAGTCTTTAAACAATGGCTCGAAAAATATAGTGTAAAAAAATAAAGTCGCTAAAAAATTGTATCCAAAAAGGCCATCGTCTTTCAATTGACTGTGATGGCCTTTTGTCTTTCCTAAGAATAAGGAATAGGAAAATTAGAAAAAATTATAGTAAGTATGAATTGTTCGCCTCTGCATACATACTAAAATTCGCTTGATCGCAGGAATCCCCGTTGCTGCTGGATTTAAAATTATCTAAATGGAAGGGAAAGAATATATCCAATTCCTCGAGAATGTGGACATTTTTTGCAAAAAGATGTTTATATTTATGCTTATTCTCTGGATCTTCCAATATATTCACAAGGGTTTGAAGACTGGCAATTACTTGATAAGCTGTTTTTAATGTGCTTAATAACTGTGCTTTTTCCGGAGTAATAGCTAGAACCTTTAAGCGCTCGAATTGATTAATTTCCTCATCTGAAAAATAGAAAGGAAAAACCTTTGAATAAAAGGTTTGAATCAACTCATCAATTCTTTCCTCTTGGGTTTGGGTTGATGCAAAAACGACTTTCATAAAACGAAACACCCTCTTTATTTCTATATATTTACACAACCTATCTGTTACCCATAGTCTAACATATTCCTAAAAACCATTTCTGTGGTAATTAAAACCATGATATGATAACTAAGTTATATTTAAGACACTTTTATTATTCATTCTTATAAAAAATAAAGGAGATTTTATGTATGTTATTTGAAAGAAAGGGTGACTGGCTTTTCCTTAAAATCCCTTTACAATGGGAAGGATTATCAATTGAGGAGTTCTTTTCGCGAGTATTACTAGCTTCGAAAAAGCAGATTCATTTGTTTAAAATGGAGAAAAAAGTTCAATTAAATAACCAAAATGTACCATGGAATTCCCTACTTAAGCAGGAAGATATTTTAAAAATTAAGCTCTTTCAGCAGCAGCCAAATGACATTATTCCAACCTATATGGATCTCACTATTCTTTATGAAGATGATTTCCTTTTAGTCGTAAATAAACCTGATTCCATCGATACCCACCCTCATTCTTCTGAAGATACTTCTTCCTTATTAAATGGTGTGGCCTATTATTTATTATTAAGTGGAGAAGAAAGACAATTAAAGCATATCCACCGATTGGATCGGGATACTACCGGGTGTATACTTTTTGCTAAACACGATTTAGTTGCTAACATGCTTGATTATCTTTTAAGAGAAAGAAAAATTAAAAGAACGTATATCGCTCTTATTGAGGGATTTTTAGCACAGAAAAAAGGAACGATTAATAAGCCGATTGGGAAGGATCGACATCATGGCAGCCGTAGAAGAATTTCAGAGACAGGACAGCAGGCAATCACCCATTTTAAACGAATCAAGCGGCTGCCCTTCGATGATTTAACGCTTATCTCATGTACTTTAGACACTGGCAGAACACATCAGATTAGAGTCCATTTAAGCTCCATAAATCATCCTCTTGCTGGAGACAAACTTTATGGCGGAAAACCTATGTTCCATCGACAAGCACTTCATGCGGCGAAAATCCAATTCACCCATCCTATCTCTCAGGAACAAATTACAGTCTTTGCTCCACCATTAGACACCCCGCCGATTTTCCCTGATGAAGATTGGGAATCGTTATTAAGTTGAAGGATATGTTTTCAACAAAAAAAGGAAATGGCTTAAAAAAGCTCATTTCCTTTTTTCTCTTTCTTTATGTTGTTTTACGCATTCCACGCATAATCAAGCTTAGAATAAATACTAGCACGACAGCGCCGATAATGCTCGGAATAATGGCGAAATCAGCAATGGATGGACCCCAATCTCCTAAAATTAATGATCCTAACCAAGCTCCAACAAAACCGGCAATAATATTACCAATAACTCCGCCAGGAATATCCTTACCAGTAATTAATCCTGCTAACCATCCTATAATACCACCTATTATTAATGACCATAAAAATCCCATATTTAACACTCCTTTTCTTATAGTGTTGATAGTTTTCAATGAGATAGTGAAAAACATGCTGCAGCTATGATTTTCCCGTACGGTTTATTTTCACTATCTGCTTGTACTTATATTTACCACCCTTTGAGTCTTTTAAACATATCTATTACATTCATTGTTTTAAAAAGATTCATTCAAGTGCTTCCTAACAAAAAATCTGCGCCTAATTAATTAGGCGCAGACCTTTTGTTTGTTCCGTTTTATAGTCCTTAAATTTATTAAAATAATAATTCATCTGGATTACTGCCAAGTCTTTCATTCATATTTAAGCGATCGATTTGATCCATTTCCACTAAGCTTAGTTGAAAATCAAATATCTCTGCATTTTCTTTGATTCTTTCTGGATGAACAGACTTTGGAATAATAATATTTCCATGTTGCAGATGCCAGCGTAAAATAACTTGAACAGGAGTTTTTTCATGTTTTTTTGCAATATAATTAAGTGTCGGTTCATTTACTAACCGACCTTTGGCAATTGGCGACCATGCTTCCACTTTTATATCTTTCTTCTTACAATATTCTCTTACGCTCTCTTGGGAAAGTCTTGGATGTAATTCGATCTGGTTAACAGTTGGCTTCTCATTTGCATTAGCAAGTAAATGATCTAAATGATGTTCATGAAAATTACTTACACCAATTGCTCTAACTAATCCTTCTTCATATAATTTCTCAAGTGCTTTCCATGTTTCCACATATTTATCTTTTCCCGGCCAATGAATTAAATATAAATCTAGGTAGTCTAAATCTAATTTTTTCAAACTCGTTTCAAATGCTCTTAAAGTGGAATCATATCCTTGATCATCATTCCATACTTTAGTAGTAACAAATAACTCCTGTCTTTGGATAGCGCTTTCTTTTATCGCTCTGCCTACTCCTTCTTCATTCTTATAAATGGCAGCAGTATCAATAGAACGATAACCAAGATCCAAAGCAGTTTTTACTGTATGGAAAACGGTGTCTCCCTCTTCTACTTTAAAAACACCAATTCCTAATTGTGGTATTTCTACTCCATTATGCAGCTTCACTTTCTGTTCGATGCTATTGACCAAACAAAACACCTCCAAAAATCAGAATTATCCATATAATAACACTTATTGGAATACTTCTCTATAAATATGAATTAATCCTTTTAAAAAATCGCCTGCTTCCTAATATATTTTTATTTTAAAATAAATAGAACGATTTTCTCCCACCATTTCCATGGCACCATATGCTTAAAAAGAATTGTACCTTTTGTTCCTTTTCCGACTATATAACGCAGTCTTGGATGCTTTTTCTTTGCGATGGAAACTATCTTTTCAGCCACTACCCTTGGATCTCCATTTTTTTTACTGCTATTATGTAAATATGTATCGAGCTGTTTCATATAAGAAGAATAAGGAGAAGAAGGCAAGGTAGATTTTTCAGCAATTTGCTTCCCTGTTGTCCAAATATTTGTTTGAAAAGAACCAGGCTCTACCAGAACGACTGGAATAGAAAAAGGAGCTAACTCTAATCTTAGGGCCTCACTCCATCCTTCTAATGCAAATTTAGAGGAAACATATGGAGATAGGCCTGGAAATCCAATTTCGCCACTTATGCTGCTTATATTAATAATCATTCCTCTCCGCTGCATCCTCATAAGCGGAAGAATACATTGCGTTACACGAATGGCTCCAAAAAAATTTGTATCCATCTGTCGTTGATATTCACCGATCGATATCTCCTCTGAAAAACCCGCTCCCGCATAGCCAGCGTTATTTATCAGTAAGTCAACTTGGCCTATTTTCTGTACATATAAACTTAAGTTTTCTACAGATTGGTCTGAAGTAATATCTAAAGAAACTATGTCTATATTAGAAATTATCCCCATTCTTGTTGCTTCCTCTACTAATTGCCCACTTTTATTCGTATCTCTCATCGATGCTATAACTGTATAGTTCGCTTTTGCAAATTCTAGTGTCATCCATTTCCCAAATCCACTATTCGCTCCAGTAATTAGTACTACTTTTTTTTCCACTTTTTCCCCTTTTCCTGCCACATATTATTCATATTCCCTTCTTAACATGACATTATATTGATTGTTGTTCGTGTTAACACTTCTCGTTGTAATTCTTCTATTCTTAAAGCCTTTTGATTGCATAGAGTGGATTGGGCATAATCTCCCCCACCTAATAAGAAATCTGCTTTCTTCTCGATAATCATAAGTCCATTGTAATATATAGAACTAGTTTATGGGATCCTGTTCTCTTCCCATAAGCCAACTTTCTCCAATAAAAATTTCATCCATTAACAGTGGCTCTCCCTTCTTTTTTGGACATTCTACTCTTACTTTATTATCATAAATAGAATTGGACACAATATAGGATGGAGATATGGAAAAACACTCCATTCTCTGGAGAAAAATATTAAATCCGTGCAAATATTGTAAAAAAGTAATGTAGTTTTCTTAAAACTTTGTAAAGCAAATATTAAGTTTTTGTAAATTTCGTTTCAAAATACTATGCTATTCGACAACTTTCCTATAAAATATGTAAGGCTTAGTCATAATTTGTTATATATTAATGGAGGTAACCATAATGGTTTTTAAAAAACAAGATAAGTTTGCTGTTATGTTAAAAAATATTGCTTCAAATTTAAAAGAAGGAGCAGACTTTTTTGCTGACTATAAACTAACAAATGTTAGCGATTTAAAAACTTTTTCTGAAACAATGAAGGAAATTGAAACAAAAGGTGATACATATGTTCATGAAGTTATCACAGAATTAAATAAAGCCTTTATTACGCCGATTGAAAGAGAAGACATTCTAGCTCTTACAATGAGTATGGATGATGTTTTAGACGGTCTTGAGAGTACTTCTGCACTTTTCGAAATGTACAATATCATTAGTGCAGATGAATATATGCTTCGTTTTGTGGAAGAAATCAAAAACTGTGCAGTAGAAATTGATAAAGCAGTAGATCTGCTTACAACTAAAAAATTACCTAAAATTAGAGAGTATGCAATTAGAATTAAAGATCACGAATCAAAATGTGATGGCATTTTACGTCAATCGATTAAAAACCTTTTCTCTGTAGAAAAAGATCCGATTCGTATTATCCAATATAAAGAAGTGTATGAAAATCTTGAGGATATCGCTGATTACTGTCAAAGTGTTGCCAACACACTTGAAAGTATCATTATGAAGAACGCATAAGGAGTCTTTTTCCAATGAATACATTATTAATACTTACAATTTTAATCGTTGTCTTTGCCCTAGCATTTGATTTTATTAATGGCTTTCATGACACAGCCAATTCCATTGCTACTGCAGTATCAACAAAAGCACTAAAACCGAAGCATGCCATTATTATGGCAGCATGTATGAACTTTATTGGTGCGATGACCTTTACTGGTGTGGCAAAGACAATTACAAAAGGAATCGTAGATCCTTTTCAATTAACAAATGGTTCTCTCGTTATCCTTGCAGCATTGATTTCTGCTATCATCTGGAATTTAGTCACTTGGTATTTTGGAATTCCAAGTAGTTCTTCCCATGCAATTATTGGATCAATCGCTGGAGCAGCAATTGCTTCTTCTGGTTTCTCCTCTCTTAATTACACTGGGTTTATTAAAATCATTGAGGCATTGATTCTTTCGCCTATCATCGCTTTTATTGTTGGATTTACCATTTACTCCATTTTTAAATTCTTTTTTAGGGATTTAAATTTAACAAAAACAAATAGACGTTTCCGCTATTTCCAAATATTCACTGCAGCATTGCAGTCTTATACGCATGGTACAAATGATGCTCAAAAAGCCATGGGGATTATTACGATGGCTTTATTAGCTAATAATTATGTTTCAACAAGCGAGGTGCCATTTTGGGTACAATTTGCCTGTGCTACTGCAATGGGACTAGGGACTTCTGTAGGTGGTTGGAGAATTATCAAAACCGTTGGTGGAAATATTATGAAAATTCGACCAGTAAATGGGGTAGCTGCTGATTTATCAGGAGCTATGATCATTTTCGGATCCACCTTAATTCACCTTCCAGTTAGTACAACCCATGTTATCTCTTCTTCTATTCTCGGTGTTGGTTCTGCACATCGTTTAAAAGGAGTTAAATGGGGAACAGCACAACGAATGATTATTACCTGGGTTATTACATTGCCAATTTCAGCAAGTATCGCTGCAATTTGTTACTATATCCTGCATTTCTTTTTTTAAGTAGAAGGATTATCATATACGGCTTTATAAATAAGGCCATAAGAAAAACATCTTCACCCAATTGGGTAAAGATGTTTTTCTTATTTTAAAGGGTAGCCAATCTTTTTTTAACGCTGTTTTCGTTAAGAGTGTTGTTTTTAGGTGAAAATTCCTGATTTCCTATTTTTCTGTTAAAATAAGGATATATCTAATACGAAATAGAGAATAGAATGGGGTTGATTATATTGAAATTGCTATTAACCTCTAACGGTTTTTACAATGATGCTATTAAAGAGCAATTTTTAAAACTCATTAACGGCGAACCAAACGAACTGGACGTTGCTATTATCACAACTGCATCGCCGCAAAAGGATAAAAATAGATTTGCTCAGAAGGCGAAAGAGGACTTTAAGGATATGGGGTTTCAAAACATAGATTTCATTGATATAGAGTTTGATAACCCAAAAAGTCTTGCACATAAAGATGTCATATACATCAATGGTGGAAATCCATTTAACTTATTATTCCATACTAAACAGAGTGGGGCAGATAGTATCCTACAAGAGTTAGTTACCAAAAATGTTGTTATTGTAGGTGTAAGTGCTGGTGCTGTTATACTTGGTCCAAACATTAAAGTCGTTCATTTCTTCACACCGCAAATGAATGCACTAAATACTAAGGATTTTTCTGCATTAGACCTAACGGACAAACTTGTTTTTCCTCACTATGACCGAGAAGATTTGTTCAAGGATAGTACAAGCAAGACAATTGAAGATAGACTAAAAGAATTTGAAATCCTTGAAGGATGCGAAGTTACGAGATTAAAGGATGATGAATATATCACAGTAGAAAAGTAATTTATTGACCTCGAATTAGAGGTCTTTTATTATGCACTTCTTCTAAACATCTCAACTGTCGTATAGTTTGATTTATGGACAGCACTAAATAAAAGTTGCTTCACTCGTTCTTTGCGAGCCACCTTTGTGCTTTGTTCAAGGTATCTGAACCAAAACAGGTAGTTATCAAGATATTTGGTTGCCACACCTTGAAAACGGTCCATAAATTGTTTTAGTCGTTTGTGATAAGCATTAACGTGTTGAATATGGAAGATAGATTTTTTCACATAAATCCCTTTCCGCAAATTCACCATTTCGTGCTGTAATCCCTTATCTTCGGCAAACTTTTTATAATTCGTAGCTGCATCTGAACATAACAAAGCAGAGGTGTCGATAAAGGCACCTAATACCTTATCTATATCTGTTGATTTAATACACCCTTTTCCAGCCATTTGAGAGATGACTTGTCCATTTCGATCTTGTGCTACAAGAACACAGACCTGTTCCTTTGAGATACCTCGTTTTGTTGCGACACCGCCACGCTTACGAGGGTTTCTATGAGTAATAGACTTCTTCCCTTTGTCACTTTCCAAGAAAAAGGTTTCATCGCTTTCAACAATCCCTTTTAAAGTTTGATTGCCTAATGAACGGAGAGCATTCAAGATTTTATGTCGCCAGTAAAAAGCCGTAGAAATATGGATTTCTAAAGTATCAGAGATTTTAGGTAGCGTATAGCCTTCTACCATCATTTCAAAATATTTAACCCATTTATGAGGGTATCGAGAACCTGCCAACGGAGTATTGGTCATATCGTTAAAGGTCTTCCCACAGTCCTTGCACAAATATCGTTGCCTCGCACGATATTTGCCATTCTTCTTGACCGATACGCTTCCACAATGGAGGCAAGCCAAACCGCCAGAAAAACGAGTTTCACGAATATCTTTTAGCATCTTCGCAATATCTTCTCGTTCTTCAGGGAATAAGTCTTGTTTCATTGCTTCGTAGCTTTTTGTGTGTATTTTATGAAGAGCTTGTGCACATTCTTTGGTTGAACACCACTTTTTCTTACAGCCGAGCGCATTCTGGCTTTCCTTCCCTATATGAATATGAACACCGCTTTTCCTTGCAGCAAATAAATGCTCGCAATCTTCTGTTACTTAATTTCGCTAAATCACCAGTTTATAGAATTTAATAGCAAAAGTAGTACTTTTACCTATCTTACTTCTAACTTCAATAGCCCACTTGCTCGATCAATTTTCATCCTCCTAAGTTCAATTATGTTCTTCTATGTTTATACTCTTACACATATGTATAAGAAGAATGGACAAGGAATAGATAGGATGATGTTTAATGATAGAAAAAATAGCGGCGATATTTGTCGGGAGCTTATTAATAGGCATGGGGGTAAATGGATTTTTAGTCCCACATCATCTGTTAGATGGGGGCATAATTGGAATCGGCCTTATTTTGCACTATCACTACGAGGTTCCGACAGGTCTGTCTATGATTCTTTTAAGCATTCCCTTATATATACTGGTGTGGTTTTATAATAGGGAGTACTTTTTTTATGGCATAATTGGCTTCCTTGCTTCTTCCATCTCAATTGATTTCCTATCTTTTTTACGTGATTTATTTTCATTGAAACTTGTATTAAGTGCGATTTTGGGTGGAGTGATTATCGGCGTAGGGATTGGCCTCATGCTTCGATTTGAGACCAGCACTGGAGGGAAGGATCTCCTTGCCCAAGTCCTGTCAAAGATACTTTCTATTCAGGTAGGTCTCATCATTTTTCTAATAGATGGAATCGTTTTAGCCAGCGGCTATAAAATAATTGGGCTGACAACATTTTCAGCTTCTTTCTTAACTATTTTCTGTGTGGCTGTGTTTACGACTTTATTATCCAAAAACTCCCCTATAAGGAAGGAGAGGTAGCTATTACCTCTCCTTCCACTTGACTTTAAATGCGACTTTTCACTCTTTATCTTGTTCTGGTATCAATACTTGGCCCACTTTCCCCATCTTTAATAAGGTTTGCATAATCGTTTTAGAAAGTTGGCTAGTTTGGTATGGTTTTACGAGATAATCCATCGCTCCTCGTGATAATCCCTTTTCTTTTTCATCTAATGCAGATGATACGATAACAGGAATATTTCTGAGTTTTTCTGATTCTTTGATATGATTCAAGATTTTCCAACCATCAAAATTTTCATCTTCGAGCATGATATCAAGCACCACTGCATCTGTCGGGAGCTTTTCTAACATTTGCATTGCCTCTTGACCATTTTTATAATACACAACTTGGAAGCCGTTATCTTGCAATTCATGAACAATTAATTCTCCCAGGCTAATATCATCTTCTATCACCATGATCGAGTAAGTTTGCTTATTTTCTATAGATACTTCATCAGAAGCCTCCATTTTATGGACAAGGGGAAAAATAAGCGTAAACGTACTTCCCTTCCCATAATCTGATTCTACTGCCACTTGGCCATCATGGGCAATCATGATTTCTTGAACAATAGACAGTCCAAGGCCCGTACCACCAATCTTTCTTCGGTCCGTATTATCTACTCGATAAAACTTAGTAAATAATTTACTGATCTCCGCTTTTGGGATTCCTAGGCCTTCATCTTTAAACGATACTCGCAGCTGCCCGTTCTCTTTATAAATATTAATCTCTATTGTCCCTCCATCGGGGGAATACTTAATAGCATTACTTAGAAGATTCGCCAGCACTTGTTCAATCTTCGCTTTATCACCAATAATCATGGTTTCCTCTATCAACTGATTTATTTCGATTCGATGAGAACTAGTATTAATGGATAGTTTTTCCTTGACTCTCTCTACTATTGGCATTAAATCAATGTACTTCTTCTCATAGGTTTGCTTTCCTGCTTCCATTCGTTGAATATCTAGGAAATCATTTATTAAGGAGGTCAGCCTCTTTGCTTCACCATATATTGTTTGTAAGTACTTTTTCTGCTTTTCCACTTTTAATTCTCGATTTATCATTAATTCTGTAAATCCAAGTATGCTTGCTAACGGTGTTCGCAGCTCATGACTCACTGTGCTTACGAACTCAGACTTCATTCTATCCACTTCATATTCTTTTGTTATATCCCTATAAACAAGGATGGTGCCGAACTTAGTGTTTCCTCTGTAAAGTTCCTCCGCATAGATATTAATTACTCGTCCATCTTTCATAAAGGCACTATAGGAATCCGTCTGTTTTTCCTTAATGGATGCTTCTATATATTGAAGCAACCCTTCTTCATCCATAAAATGAGCTGTTAATGGCTGCTTCCATTCATCCCATCTACAGCCAGGATAAAATATTGTTTCCTTTGTGTCCCCAATCATTTCTTCAAGCTTTTCATTCACGAATATTATTTCACCTATTCCACATACTACCTGAATACCCTCTTGAATGGTATTTAAGATATCGTAGTTTAATACACGATCATTTTCTGTTTGCTCAAATAATTCAATTTTATCTAAAGAAATACTTATTTGTTTTGCCAACGCAATAAATTCTTCCTTATCAAACACCGAGTAAGGATCGCTAAAACGACTCAGCATCATCACTGCTGTTATTTCATCATCCGAATTATAGACAGGAATATACAAATCATGTGTAAATCCTTTTTCAAGGTGATAGCCTTTTTCGGCCAATACCATTTCTCTTGAAATAATAAATGGGTCTTTCTCTTTTTTTAGTCGATCGAGCATTCCTTGCCATACATAATTTTTAAATTGCTCTGCTCCTTCTTCGACAATTCCGTAGGTTGCATATGCTTGATCCTTTAATAGTAAGATAATTCCTCTGTCTGCCTGTAGAATTGCTGCTAGATGGGTAATAATACTCTCTAATACTTCATTTTTATCTAATGAATTCGAAATGCTATTAATTAATTCATTTCTTCGCCTTAATGATTCCCTATTTGCTCTAACTGTCTCTAAGACCTCTTCTAATTCTATTTGTTGTGCATGCAGTTCATCCTGCTGTGCAAGTAATTCCTCATTTTGCGCCAATAAGTTTTGTTCTTTATCTTGAACACTTTGATACATTTGATAAAAAGCAGCAGAGAGTTTCCCTATCTCATCAGCTCGCTTGGTGTCTATCTTTATCTGTGCATCATTTCCTTTCGCAATTTCATTTGCCGCAACTGATAAATCGGCTAACGGTTTGCCAATTTTTTTTAATCCAGCCCGCCCTATAAAATAAATAACCATCATAATGAAAATAATATAGACAAGAAAGCTGATTTGAAAAATGATGATATTTTTATCTAGTTCATTTACCAAACTATTCAGTTCATTCGTCATCGATTGTAAATAGTTATGTAACGAACCCTTTATATGACTAATTCGATCTGCTCCCCCATCATCTGAGAGTTTCACCACTTTGTCGATTTCTCCTTCATCAAAGTAGTTTAATGCTTTGGGGAGGATATCCTGAAAATAATAAGAATGAAAATTTGCTATCTCTTCTACTAACACTGCATCTTCATCTGTTGTAGCAACAGCTTTTAGCTGTTGAATCAATTCATTTGTCTTGGCATCCATTTTTAAAGCGGATGAACGCATATCGGGATTATTAAACGCGAAGTATCCTCTTGCTTCTGATAAAGCATTTTCTAGCATATCTTGTAATTCTCTAGTGATTGATATTTTTTCAAGGATCACTTCCCTTTCTTCTGCATAGCGATCATTCAATTGCTTTTGACTGAGTGCAAGGAAGGCACAGCCCATAAGGAAAAGCAAACTAAAAAAAAACAGTAAAGCTACAAACTGTCTTGATATGCTTTTACCAAAATAATCTTTAATTTTCATTCAATATTTCTCCTACTTTGTCTAATAAAGCAAGCGGGCTAAATGGCTTTGCCATAAAATAATCTGCTCCTGCTCCCATAATTTCATGTTGCTCACTCGCTTGGCTTTTGGCAGAGAGCATCATAATTTTAAGATGCTCTCTCTCTTTATCTGCTCTTACTTTTTCAATGACTTCTAAGCCGGTCATAATTGGCATCATATAATCAAGGATTAGTAAATCATATTGGTTCTCTTGAACTAACTGAAATGCTTCTTCTCCATCTTGTGCTTCATCCACGATGTATTCATCTTCCAATGTATCAACTATTAACATTCTTAATACTTCTTCATCTTCTGCTAATAAAATTCTTTTCACCATTTAATCCCCCAAATTTATTTCTGAAAAGGCATCCTTTAAGAGGTAATACGATGCCCTTAGCCGTTCATGGTAAGCTGGCATCTCCCATTCGTCCCACATGTACCATTTAGCATCAGCAGCTAGGATTTCATTATATCTATTAAGCTTAGGGAAGGAAGAGATTATTTCCTCCTCTTTTTCCATTACCGCTGCTATTTGGATTCCCTTAGCCTGTACACTTTCCTCTAATCCCTTTTGCCATAAATCAGCCATTATCTCTTTCTGGCTCGGATCTTTCATATTCAACAAGGCCCAAGGTATCCGGACTTCAATTGTTTTTTTATCTTTGCTCACGCTTATATCGGTTAAGCTATTAAATTCTTTACTAGCAGGATTTCCATTGCCAAATAGAAGATGTCCAGTTACATAAGATTGAAATGGAATTTTAGTATCTGGGAGCTCTAATTCCTTATTTAAGGTCAGTCGAATAGGATGAAATACTCCATTATCCTTTTTCTTTGCATAAGCTTCTTCTTTGATCATATGCAAAATGGATCCATAATGATAATGGAAGGAATCATAATAACTATCAACTAATATTTGCGAATTGTGTTCATTCGCTATTTTAACAAGAAAGTCAACGCCAAACGTTGATTTAATTGTTTTGTTTTTAAGTGCAATTGTTTTTTGGCCTTGCTTCTCAATGGTATTAAACAATAGATAGGTTGTATCTGTTTGTAAGTCTATTGGCTGGTGATAATCAATTCTCAAGTTGACCTGCTGTTCATCACTTGTTACATATATAGACTCTATTCCTTTTTGTTCCCTTCTATCTTCATACAAAGGAGAAATGCCGAGTTTTTCCCAGTCCTTTTTCTTTCCATCTATATAAATGGGCGACTCATATTTTCCAGGATCAAAGCTGAGTAAGCCAAAATGCTGTTCATTTGTTTGTAGATTGGACCAATATGGTCTTCTATCAGGATTATCATAATCCATCGTATTCCATGTTCGCTTGAACCATTCATCCTGCCAAGCAAATAGTAGCCCACCTGCATAATTTTCATCGACAATCATTTGAAACATTTCTTTATCGAAATTTCCTTGTTCTTGTTCGGAAAGAAACCCTTGTGTCATTCCATTTACATTCTCATGCGTTTTTCCTCTCGATGCGGGTACACCAAATTCAGCAATTAGAACTGGCATATCATGTGCTTCTCTTAACTCCTGTAAATAAGCTCCATAATTACTCTGCTTCCCTTGTTTATTTATATAGCCTTTATATGCAGGCTCATAGTTTAAGAAATCTGGATAATACGGATAGACATGATAGGAAGCAAGGAATCCCGCATGAAAATTCTCTGTCGTCTTTATATGATTGGGATTTACGATGGCCATATCTTCTTTTGGATCCGGCTCATAACGATGTTTAAGCAAGTCCGTTGTTACCCAATTGGTAAAGCTCATTGTATGCTGCCAGTCATATTTATCAACCTCATATTTCACTGTTTCATCCATCTTCTGTGCAAGCCAACTTTCAAAAGGAGAAGCATCTTTTGTTTCAAAGTAAGTGCCATCATATGAAGCTATGCTTTTATGTTTCTCATTTGTGTTCTGTACTACCTCTGGATCCCATTCGATTCCGATCATAATGCCCAATACATATTTTGATATATCATATGTATACTCGCCGGAAGCATGGCCAGGGGCAGCAGCTATAGATGCATTCCCATGAATGATATCTATCATATTCTTCAATTCTCGATTAAAATCATTATCCACTTCATTCGCGTAAGCATCCTGTTTTTCTAGGAGAGTCTCTTCATTGATCCATGCACCATGAAAAAGATATAAAGGTTCCTCTGCCAACTGATTATACTCATACAATGCTTGATAGAAAGCGGGCGGATGCAAGGTATACACTCTAATCGCATTTGCATGCATAGCGCCAATATCTTTAAACCAGCGTAAATATTCATCCTTCGTTATGGCCGTTTCTCCTGGAAAAGTTCCTGGCTTTGCTATCCCCATATTAACTCCTTTAACAAGGAGATTTGTCCACTTATTGTCTTTCAACACCTGAATATACGTATCATCTGTTTTCGTGTTTATCTTCAAATGATTCACAGTTGTTGTTTCCACATTAGTACTTGCATGATCAGCGGAATGTAAACCATTCTTTAGAATCCCTTTCATAATAGGTACATAACTGTTCCAATAAAAGGAATGGCGATAAGTTATAGATCTTTTCCACGTATCAAACCCGACTGTTTTATAAAGTGCTGGTACCTCTGCTTCATCTGCATAGTCACCTGCAAAATAATAAGACGTGTATTGTTTATTCTTGTATTGAATGACTGCTGGAAACTGACTAGGTAAGCCATATTCGGTTAAGACTGCTTTCCCTTTTTCATTTACTGGAAGTGTATACGTAGCAAGAATATCGGTCTCATCCTTTGCAGCAACTATATCAAACCAATAACCATAATTCGATTTAATAGGCTGATTGAACAAATCCTTTCCTTTATCAGTAGTCGAAAATTGAAGGGCTCCGCTAACAAGCTCTTGATCTGACAATACAATTAGATGATCATCGCTATTAATCAAGATTAACCCTGATCCTTTAAATGACCACTTGTGATCATAGATTTGTTCATATCTTTCTTTGACCCATATAGGAACTTCATTGCTTTCCATGTCAGAAAAATATCTTCCTATCCATCCACTCCATGAAAGATGGAGAAGATTTGTTATTTTTTCGCGGGCTTGATCACTAGTTGGAGCTGCAAAGGTATTAAATTCAGCAATTAATGTTTTATTGGTGTTTTGAAACAAAGCTGACTCTACCCTTTCAACATCTTCTAACGCTAATCCGCCTTCCATCTGCTTCGAAACTTTCTCAACGCTATTCATTCTGGAAGTTTCTTCCTTATCTACTCCATATTGATCTGTCATATAGATCACATCATAGGAGGATAAATCTTTTGGCAGATGAGTTAATTGCTTGTGTTTTTCTTTCAAAGGATTAACTCCTACATAATCACGTTCTTTGCTATAAGGAGCTTGATTGCTTTTTACATATTTCTGATTATTCAACACCCATATTAATCCCGCATGTTCCTGATAGGAAGAATCCGGCACTGTTTTATCCATAATTAAGACATTTAATTCCTTTGAATGCTTTAACTGCCAAAGCCAAAAAGGACTTGTTAAAAGTCCTACACCAAAGAGAATAAGTAAAAAGAAAATAATCGATTTATTCCATTTCATTCGGATACTCCTTTACGGCTCATTTCTCCCCAACTTTTATCGCTTCTTATTAATTGCCAAATGCCTTCACATCGCCAAAAAACAGTTAACGGGCGGTACCAAAAAGATTCTGTCAGCGAATAGAAGAACAAAGAAATGATGTGGGAAACTTTCGGATATTTGCGCAAACTCCATTCTTCTAATAACACTGCTGCCATTGAAAAAATAGAGCCATAAATACAGGACAGTAATAAAATTAAGATGGCAAATTCTAAATATACTCCACCAAAAAACAAGGCAATAATCGTATAAACATATCCTAAAAATTCGACAATAGGGCCCAAAAATTCAATTAGCCAGAAGTATGGAAAAGATATTAGTCCGATATTTCCATATTTCGGGTTAAAGGTTAGCTTTCTATGATTCCATAGACTTTCATATAATCCCCGATGCCACCTTCTTCGCTGTCTTCTTAAAAACGTTATTTCTTCCGGAACTTCTGTCCAGCAAACTGGGTCTGGAACATAAACGATTTTCTTTTTTTCCTTTGTCTCTTTTAATAATCGATGGATTCGCACTACGAGCTCCATATCTTCGCCGACTGTATTCGTTTGATAGCCCCCAGCCTTTAGGACCCATTTTTTTGAAAAAACACCAAAAGCCCCAGAAATAATTAATAATAAATTATGTCTGCTTAATCCAATTCTCCCCATCAAAAAAGCTCTCAAATATTCGATTATTTGCATAATAACCAAGGGATTGCGAGACAATCCTATCTCGAGAACTTGTCCGTTTTTTATCTTACATCCATTAGCAATACGAATACTTCCACTTGAGGCTATCACTTCTTCATCACTATCCATAATAGGCTTCATTACCTTTAAAAAGGCATCTCTTTCTAAGACCGAATCACCATCTAATGAACAAATATAAGGAAAATGAGAAAAGTTCAGTCCTGCATTTAAAGCATCTGCTTTTCCGCCATTTTCTTTATCGATTAAATATAATTTAGGGAGCAGCTTCGATTGATAAATCCCTTTAATAGGCTTTGTCGTAAGTTGTTTCCTGACAACCTTTTCTATATGAACCATCTCATATTGTTCTATCATTTTCTGCAGCGTATGGTCCTTTGATCCATCATTGACAACAATGATTTCAAATTGAGGATAATTAATGCTCAACAAGGACCGTACACTTGGAATGATTCCAGCTTCTTCATTATAAGCTGGAACAATGATAGATACTGGTTTCGTATACCATTCATTTGAAACATCATCAAATGTATCTTCTCTATTTAATTTATATTCCTTTCGTAGCTGAAGCATGGAAATGAAAAGAATAACAGAATAAAACAATATAATAATTATCATATAAACAGCAATAAACGTGGCAAAGATTTGTACAGCAATTGACCACCATTGATAAACCATGCTAATAAACTCCTTTATTTAACCATTCTCTGGCCATATCCTTGGCAAACTTATCCTCTGATTGGTTAACGACTTCAAATAAAACTTCTCTGCCTTTTTTAAAGCTTATGATGGATTCAGCTGCTTGAGATCGCACCCACCAAGAAGAATCATGAAGAAGCTTTACTAACAAAGGAATATATTTATCGAGGCTACTACTCGTTCCTAATAGTTTGGCAACCATCATTCTCTCCTGCCAAACTTCAGAATCTGCCAAGAAAACGTAATCTTCTATATTTCTCACATAGCCAATTGAAGCTATTGCCTTCAAAGCTCTTAATCTGATCTCTTCCTCATACTTCGCGAAAACACTCTCTATAAATTGGACGTACTCTACCTTCTTTTTCATGCTTATTACGTCTAAGATTGCTAATTGTAACGCTTCTCGACAATAATAAAAAGGCTGAATAAACTTCCTAAAACTCTCAGGCTTTAATCGCAGCAGTATACTTCGGTAATTCTTTTCCGTAAGTTCTTCATCCTTATTTATGAGGCTCCAAATGTTTTCAGATTGAAAGGCAGCTAAAATCCGATAAATCTGGATTTTCTCTTCTTTATGACAATTTCTTTTAGATAATCGACTAATCACCTGGTGTTCGATTTCCTTCATATGAAAATCTTCTATTTTATATAGGACATTCATCCGTTTACTCCAATATCTAGACTTTATTTCTTTCCTATATTTATCTATCAAGTAAAACTCAGCAAGTTCAAGCAGCCGTTCTTCCTCCTGTTCTCCCTCTATTCTCTCAGAAAAATCAGTGAAAACCTGTTCTATTGCCTGCTTGTCTATTCTTGTTTGCTTTATATCCTTCAATCTTTCCTTCCCCTCCCGAAGATAGGAAAAGATTGGTCCAATCAGCTGTTTTTTTCGCTCATTAATTTGGTTATCTTGTCTATTCTCTATTATTTTCCTAATGACTAAATAAGTTAATAAGCATAATAGCGTAGCAAAAAGGATAATACTAATTATTTGTAATACTCTTATCTCTTGTTCCAAATTAAATCATCCTCATAATTAACCTTGTTATTCTTGCCTGTAACTCTTTAATACTGAATGGTTTTGTAACATAATCATCTGCACCTAACCGTAATGCTTCAGCAATATCATGTTCACTTTTTCTGCCAGTCAACATTAAAATATGAGCATTATGCTGATAAGACGTCTTTTTAACAATTTGCAGGAGCTCGAGTCCATCCATTACAGGCATCATTCCATCCAAGATAAGAAAATGCATCCCATTCTCTTGTAATCGCTTGGATTCTAAAAATTGCATCCCATCTTCATATTCTGCGACATTTATGGTAAGGTTATTTATTTCGATGGAATCCAATATATTTTTTAAAATAGAACGAATGAAGGAATCATCATCAACAATCGAAATATTTAATAATTTTTTATTTGATGCTTCCTTCCTTTTATTAGCGCTTCGAATACAAGCACGTCCATCTTCCTTGGCTAAATAAAGCGCCTCATCTGCCTTCTCAATTGCTTTATTTAATGGTATGTCATTTGAAGTGACTTCAAATACACCAGCAGAAAAGCTCAAAGAAAATTTGCCACCATTTTCTTCGAATTCTATTCCTGAAAAACGCTTAAGCATCCTGTTTAATACATCGATAACTTCAGATTCTCCCGCTCGTTGAAAAAGAATGACAAACTCTTCGCCACCAAAACGAAAAAGTGTATCTGTGGTTCGAATATTTGTTTTCAAGAATTGGGCAAAAGCTTTTAATACCTTATCGCCTACAACGTGACCATATGTATCATTGACTCGTTTAAAATAATCAATATCTACAATAGCAATGGTACCAGAAGTTTTGGTCCGAGCTGTATCACTAATAAAACGAGTATAAGAATCCTTTAAAAACTTGCGATTATATACTTCTGTTAATTCATCAATTAATACAGACTGGTCAAAGATTTTCTTTCGCTCGATATGTCTCTCAATTCGAATCAGAAATTCTTCTATATCAAGCGGCTTTTCCATATAATCATCTGCGCCCTTCTTATATGCAGCTATTCTCTTTTCTCTTGAATTATCAATACTACATATAACCTTTGGAACAAATGAGTGCTTCGTATGCATCTGAATATCATCTAGGATATCTAAACCGGTTTTAAATGGCAGGTTCATATCAATAATGATACAATCTGGCTGCATACTGTAAAATTGCTCAATCGCATTCTCCGCATTAGAATTTGCTATTACCATCCAGCCTTTACGCTCCATCATTTCCTTTAAGAAAATCAATAAAGAAACATCGTCATCAATTAGCTGAATAAGCGGTACTTCAATATCTCTAAAGTCAGGAATTTTATTAATATCTTCGTGAAAATGCTCGTACTCTTCACAAATATCAAGTAATTCACTTAAAAAATTCTTTAGCTCGGATTGTGCCCAGTCTCCTTCTCTTTCTTCCACCTTTGTCATTAATCCCGAAACTAAATGAAATAACAAATCCAAATCTAATGTACCAGAAGTGCCTTTAATCGCATGCAATAACCTATAAACTTCCTCATTTTTAATGATCTCTGCTGCTTGTTTATTTAACAATTCATTTAACTGCTGTGTCATTCTTGTAATAAATATTGCCTTATATTTATCCAACACTATAAATCATCCCGACTACTTTAACCAAATCATTAAGACTGTTTTGATATTTTTCCCGACATATAAAAATTAATCATAAACATTTCATCCTAAATATTAGGAAAACCAAAAGACTGCGCACAAAAAAACAGACCAAAAAACTGGTCTGATTACTACAATAAATATAACATTTCGATAGATGTGTATAATTAAATTACATTTTTCTTCATTATTAATTTTTTCTTTTATATTATATAAAAAGAAAACAAAATATAATAGAGAAACATTTCCTAATTTCTACTTTTATTACTTGTTAATTTTCCTTCTTCATTCTGCGATTTTTACGATCACAGCTTTCCATTGCTGCCAAAATTGTCCCTCTAAATTGATTTTGTTCCAATGCAGTAATTGCTTCAATTGTCGCTCCACCAGGTGTGCATACTTCATCTTTCAATATTCCTGGATGCTTACCTGTTTCTAAGACCATTTTTGCTGCTCCTAAAACAGATTGAGCAGCTAACTTGTAAGCTTTCTCTCTCGGTATTCCACTGCGAACGCCACCATCTGCCAATGCTTCAATAAACATATAGACATAGGCTGGGGAAGAACCGCTAATCGCAGGAATATAATCCATTAAGCTTTCTTCCACGACTTCCACTTGCCCAAATGCTGTAAACATTTCTATTATAAAAGCAATTTCCGGCTCTGTAACTCTTTCATTTGCACAAAATACAGTCATCCCTTCTCCTACAAGAGAAGGAGTATTTGGCATGGAGCGGATAACCTTTGCATTTTTTGATAACTGTGATTCTATGTATGCCATCTCAATTCCAGCTGCGATTGTAACAATGATTGTTTCATTCTTCACATAGGAGAGAATTTCTTGTAAGACCTCTCCATATAAATGTGGCTTTACTGCAACAATAAGTACATCTGCAAAGCTTGCTACTTTTTTATTATCTAATGTCGTTTCTATTTGAAAGGTTTCCCTTACCATTTGCGCGCTTTCCGCAGATTTCGTACTAGCCAAAATATCCTCTCTACTCAAAAAAGAAGACTGCAGCATTCCATTTACCATTGCTTGAGCCATTTTTCCACAGCCAATGAAACCAACTTTTCTTTTTTCCACTCTGATCTTCCTCTCATGTTTGTCCTTTTACTCTTACATAGTATGAGAAGAAAATCAACAAATCTATCTAAGCTGTTTAGTGTTTAGAATATTAGCACATCATTTTCGGACCATTTTTTCTTTGATAATACTGCTTAATTTGATCAATTCTGATTGCTTCTTCCATACATAAATTCCCTTTATCTGAATGAAAAGACAATAAACTAATACCATATTCGATTAAGGAAACAAGAATAATCTCCATTTCCATTCCATCCAGTCTCAAAATACTGTCATTACTGGTTGTGACTTTTTCCTTTACCATTTCTAAAATGAATAGAATTCCTCTGGATGCATTTCGTATACTAAAATCCAATGCTTCTTTTATTAATAAAAGATTTTCCTCGGTTACGTATATTTGCTCCTTCACTTTAAGCCTCCTAATTCACTTGAAATTCTATCCTTATCTCGAACATCCTTTAACCTCTATATAATCTGGAAGAAAAATCTCATCTGGTGTTTTGGAAAAAATACTAGATATCTGTACTGCTTGCTCATAAGATAATCCTCGTTTGCCATTTTCTATTTGCCAATAATAAGACTTTGTAATTCCTAACTTATCAGCCATCATCTGATAGGTATAGCCATATTGCTTTCTTATGATACGCAGCTTATTCCGATGCATTTTTTACACCTCATCTTCCCCATTCTCATTTTTTTCCTTATTAAAATTATACGGTAAACAAGTGGTTTACTTCAATATATAATTCCGAATTTGTTAACAAAAATTCATTATTTACTGTTAGCTAAACGTTAACTTATAATAGAAGTAACGAAATTAGGAGCTGGTTTAGATGAATTTTCCAGAAAGATTGAGACAATTGCGGAAATCTGCCAACATTTCTCAACAAACGCTTGGGAATGCAATGAATGTAACAAAAGTATCTATCTCAGGATACGAAACAGGTAATCGCAAACCTGATACAGACACCTTACAAAAATTAGCAGATTATTTTGATGTAAGCACTGATTACCTCCTAGGACGATCAGAAGCAAAGGAAACTAGAGCTAGCTATCATAGTAAAGTATCGGATAATAGTATGACGAGCGAAGAAGCAGAGCTGCTAACTCAATTGCAGAAATACCCGACCCTATATAACCATCTTATTAACAACCCTGAAAAGACAGTTTCACAGTTATATAGGCTCTGGCGTTTCTTGGAGGACGAAAAGAAAAATAAATAAGAGCTTCTTAACTTAACAAATTTCTTATAAGAGCGTATAATATACATAATTCTTATAAGAAAGGTTGGTTTTGATGACTAATCTGCTCAAAACAATTCCAGTACCATTAGTCCGAACAAATCAATGGACTATTTTTCTATCTGTATTACTTAGCTTAGTTTTTCAGCAATACTGGATCATGCTAATTCCACTTCTCGCAGGGCTCTGTGGATTATTATTCCAATGGAATCCTATTATGAAAACAGCGAGTATATTTCTTAAAAAACCCATGAGAGAATATCATCAAGAGGATTGGGAGCAGCAGCAATTTAACCAAATAATTGCTGTAATATGCTTGGCAATAGGTTCCCTTTCCTTTTTCTTAGATTGGAATGTTCTTGGCTATATCTTTTCTATTATGGTCGGACTTTCTTCGATTATTGCCATACTTGGTTTTTGTATTGGCTGCTTTATCCGGTTTCAATGGAAAAAATATCAGTATAATCGGAGCTTATAACACGAAAGGGATTCAATCAAAATCGATTGAATCCCCGTTTTTTATAAGCTTCTTTCTTTTATCTGCTTTCCGATCATTTGTTT
The DNA here is from genome assembly GCF_001591585.1 of Niallia circulans NBRC 13626. Taxonomy (GTDB): domain Bacteria; phylum Bacillota; class Bacilli; order Bacillales; family Cytobacillaceae; genus Niallia; species Niallia circulans. Next base: position 313,605 of record NZ_BCVE01000004.1, read on the forward strand.
AAATGCTTCTAAAGAAACTCCTTTTGACTGCTCTTCTCCATATTTTCTCACATTTACAGCATTTTGTTCTTTTTCTTTATCCCCTAATACAAGCAAATAGGGAATCTTTTGCATTTGTCCTGCACGGATTTTATATCCTAATTTTTCATTGCTGTCGTCTATCTTTACTCTTACTCCTGCTTCTTTTAAAACTGATTGAACTTCTAGACAATAATTTAGATGAACATTGGATACCGGAATAATTTCCACCTGTATTGGAGCAAGCCAAACAGGAAAGGCGCCTGCAAAATGTTCAATTAGTATGCCAAAGAATCGATCAAGCGACCCATATATAGCACGGTGAATAACAACTGGACAGACTTTTTCATTGTTTTCGTTAATATAAGCTAAGTTAAAGAGCTTCGGCATTTGAAAGTCAAGCTGAATTGTTGCACATTGATGGCTTCTTTTTAAAGCATCCTTTATATGAAAATCAATTTTCGGACCATAAAATGCACCATCGCCTTCATTAAGAATATAATCTATTTCTAGCTGTTCTAAAACATTTCTTAATGCTCCCTCTGCTAATTCCCAAATGTCATCCCCATCGAGCGAATCATCCGGTCTAGTAGAGAGCTCTACAGTGTATGCAAATCCAAAAGTACGGTAAACTTTATCGACCAATTGAAAAATGCTTTTAATCTCTGCTTCTATTTGGTCTTCTCTTACAAATAAATGGGCATCATCCTGGCAAAACGTACGAACACGTAACATTCCGTTTAGTGCACCACTATATTCATGACGATGTACCTGCCCAAATTCTGATAAGCGAATCGGCAAATCGCGATAGGAATAGAGACTATTTTTGAAGATAAGCATATGTCCTGGACAATTCATTGGCTTTAACGCAAATTTTTGTTCATCCACTTCGGAAAAGTACATGTTTTCATGATAATGATCCCAGTGGCCAGACTGCTTCCACATTCGCTCATTCATCATCAAAGGAGTTCTTACTTCTTCGTAATCCGCCCCGCCTTGAAGCTCTCTTGAAAATTGTTCTAATTCATTGCGGATGATTTGTCCTTTTGGTAAATAAAACGGCATGCCAGGTGCTTCTTCTGAGAACATAAACAGCTCCAATTGCTTTCCTAGCTTCCGATGATCTCGTTTTGCTGCTTCTTCAATCATTTCTAAGTACTCTGCTAATTGCTGTTGACTGGAAAAGGCAACACCGTACACACGCTGCAATACTTCCCTATCACTATCCCCTCGCCAGTAAGCACCAGATACACGCATTAATTTAAAAGCTTTAATAAAACCAGTCGAAGGGAGATGAGTTCCACGACATAAATCAATAAACTCTCCTTGCTGATAAAGGGAAATCGATTCATTGCTTGGTATAGTCTCTAAGAGCTCCAATTTAAATATCTCTTCTTTCTCTTCAAAAAGCTGTTGCGCTTCCTCGAACGATACTTCTTTGCGAGTAAAAGGAAGGTTTTCCTTGATAATTTTCTTCATCTCTTTTTCAATGGCTTGCAAATCATGGGAAGTTAAACTGTGAGCGAGTTTCATATCATAATAAAAACCATCCTCTACCACTGGTCCAATTGCTAACTGTACATTGGGATACAATCGTTTTATCGCTTGTGCCATGACGTGGGCACTGGAATGGCGCATAATGGATACACCTTCTTCCGAATCTATTGTAATGATAGCTAAATGTACATCCTCTTCTATTTGATGGCTCATATCTACAAACCATTCGTCATTGATCTTTGCTCCAACTGCTTTCTTCTTTAAGCTAACACTAATAGACTCCGCAATTTCTGCGACTGTGCTTCCTTTTGGATATTCCTTCTTACTCCCATCTGCTAATACTACCTTAATCATTTTGTTCACTCCTTATCATTTTTTGGTACAAAAAAAACACTCGTCCCTATTGAAAGGGACGAGTGTTTTCACCCGTGGTTCCACCCAAATTCCCATAAAAAAACACAGTGATTTTCTTATGGCTTGGTGCAGTAACGCTGCATACACGATATTGACTACTTCTCGTTCACCAATATAGCTCAAAGGTGGTAAATTATTTTCCTTTGCTAGGAAGCTCACACCTATCCTTCCCTCTCTGATAACAGTAAAAATAATTCATGTCCTTTTCATCGCATATTATGAAATTGTAAAAACAAAAAACGCACTCATCCCTAATGAAAGGGACGAGTGCGTTTACCCGTGGTTCCACCCAAATTCCCATGAAAAATACACAGTGTTGTTCATGGCTTGGTACAATAACGTTTGCATCTACGGTATTGGATACTATCAATTCCCCAATACGGCTCAAAGGTGGTAAGATACTTATTCTGCGTTAGGAAGTTTTCAGCAATTCTTCCCTCTCTGGAAACCGAAATAGTAGCTCATGTCCTTATCAAAGCTTTTTATAATCAATTTTTTTAATATTCTATTACAAAGTAAAAAATTATGCAACCTTATTTTTTATTTTATTTATCTCTTTATGCTTTCTTCTTTCAATTACAAGACTTTTTGAAGCGAGAAAAATCGCTATATGACAAATGTCATATAGCAAGCATGACATGTATGTCTGCCAATTTAATTGATACATAATTATACTATAGATATCCATTAAGAGAAGGGAAATTAAAAATGAATATAAAAAACTTAAAACAATTAAGAACTGCTGTAGCGCCATTTGAGAAATCCACTGTAAGAATTAGTGTCTGGCAGCTTGCCAACACCATTTTACCCTTTGTTTTACTTTGGTTTGCTGCATTTAAAAGCTTAAGTATTTCTTATCTGTTAACCCTTGTGTTCGCCATAGCCGCCGCAGGATTTTTAGTAAGGATTTTTATCATTTTTCACGATTGCTGCCACTTTTCTTTCTTTAAAAACCGTAAAGCTAATAAGGTTTTAGGAACAATTACTGGAATCTTAACCTTATTCCCCTATAGCAAATGGCAGCATAGCCATTCTATTCATCACGCAACAAGCAGCAACCTGGATAAACGAGGAGTCGGCGATTTATGGATGATGACGATAGAAGAGTACGAGAATGCCTCTTTAATGGTAAAAATCCAATATCGTTTATACCGTAATCCGTTCATCATGTTTATACTAGGACCAATTTATGAATTTCTTTTAGCCAACCGCTTCAACCGTAAAGGAGCTAGATTGAAGGAAAGACTAAATACTTATATAACGAATATGGCGATTGTATTATTGGCTGTGCTTCTTGGCAGTACGCTTGGCTGGTCATCTTTCTTGCTTGTACAGCTGCCGATTTTTCTTATATCCGGCTCTGTTGGCGTATGGTTATTTTATGTACAGCATACTTTTGAAGACACGTACTTTGAAGAAGATAAAAATTGGGATTATGTAAAGGCTGCTGTAGAAGGAAGCTCCTTCTATCACCTTCCCAAATGGATGCAGTGGCTGACTGGCAATATTGGCTATCACCATGTCCATCATTTAAGTCCGAGGGTTCCTAATTACAACTTAGAACTAGTCCATAAACAGACAGAGCCCCTGCAAAATGTTCCAACAATAACACTTGCAAGCAGTCTTCGCTCTTTAAAGTTTCGTTTATGGGACGAAAAGGACAAAAAATTTATCAGCTTCTATGAATGGAAGAAGCAAAAGAAATCCCTTTCCATATCTGCAAGATCAGAAATGCAATAAATAAAAGCTTCTATCAGTCAGGTCCACTATCTTTAAAGCAAAAAGATTCCGTTTGCTTTAAGCAACTATCTGAGCAGCAATTAGGCCATTAATTGCTGCTCCATTATGTTAAAATGAATAAATAACAGTCAATAAAACGAGGTTAGAAACTGATGATGAAAAGATTAGAGGTTTTAAAAAAAAGCACGGGGATCTCTCCTTATATTTGGACATTGCTGACCATTCTGCCATTTTATTTCATATTCCATGCCTCTTCTGCAGTTGATGTAATATCAGGCATCATCCTTACCATTTTATTTTTTATTTTTTATAGAATTGCTTATCTGTCAAAAGGCTGGACAATCTATTTATGGCCGTCCTTATTAATCGGAATCTCCACCTTTGCTATTTATACATACAGCTATGTGTATTTTTCCTTTTTTCTTTCCTATTTTATTGGCAATATTAAAAAGCGGATTCCTTTTTTTATCCTTTATTTTATCCACTTGGCAGTTACTACATTTGCCATTTACTTCAAAATTATAATAGGCGATGCCTTGCTGATAAAGCAGCTGCCTTTTGTACTGATCATCTGGTTTGGCGTAATTCTATTGCCATTGAATATCCAGAACCGCAAAGAGAAAGATCAGCTGCAGGAACAACTAGAAGATGCGAATAAGCGTATTTCACATTTAGTGAAACTCGAAGAAAGACAGCGAATTGCCAGAGATCTTCATGATACTCTCGGCCAAAAGCTATCTCTTATTGGTTTAAAAAGTGATTTAGCAAGAAAACTTATCTATAAGGACCCAGAACAAGCCCGCATAGAATTGAAAGATATTCAGCATACTTCTCGATCTGCGCTGAACGAAGTCCGAAAAATGGTCTCTGAAATGCGCGGCATACGATTAAAAGACGAACTCCTTCTTGTCCAAAAAATATTAGGTGCGGCAGAGATAAGCCTGACATGCAATATAGCTTCCAATCTAAGAATTTCATCGATTGCAGAAAACATTATCAGCATGTGTCTAAAAGAGGCGGTTACCAATGTGGTTCGACATAGTAATGCCACCGCTTGCTCTATAAGCATCAGCCAGAACAAAAAAGAAACAATCATGGAAATTAAAGATAATGGAAGCACTCCTTTTCAAGAAGAAAATATGCACAAAGGAAACGGACTAGCGGGCATGAGAGAAAGATTAGATTTTATCAATGGTACTTTAGAAATTAGTGCCGAGGAGGGAACCATCGTAAAAATTGCGGTTCCACGTGATGGAAAAATAATAGAAAAGGAGGAATTAATATGATCCGCATTGTCATTGCCGAAGACCAGCGCCTGCTTTTAGGTGCTTTAGGTTCATTGCTTGATTTAGAAGACGATATCACGGTTGTGGGCAAAGCAAACAATGGAGAAGAAGCCATTCAGCTAGTCAAGGAAAAGAATCCAGATATTTGTATAATGGATATTGAAATGCCTGCAAAAACAGGCTTAGAAGCAGCGGAAGAACTTATGAGCCACCCTTGCAAAGTCATTATCTTAACTACTTTTGCAAGATCTGGTTATTTCCAGCGCGCATTGAAGGCTGGCGTATCTGCCTATTTGCTCAAGGACAGTCCTAGCGACGATTTAGCCAATAGCATCCGCAGTGTAATGGAAGGAAGAAGAATTTACGCACCAGAATTGGTTGATGATGTTTACAAAGAAGAAAATCCTCTTACTGAACGGGAAAAAGAAGTTCTGATGCTTGTTGCGAACGGCAAAAACACAAAAGAAATAGCCCAAGAGCTCTCCATTAAAACAGGCACTGTGCGAAACTATATCAGCATGATCCTCGATAAACTCGAAGTAAAAAACCGCATAGAAGCCATCACTAGATTTAAGGAAAAAGGATGGTTTAAATAGAAAAAGGACTGGATTCCCAGTCCTTTTCTATTTAAAGTAGATTTCTAACCATAGCCAATTTACTGAGCAAAAAACTCAGGCAGTTGACCTTCACGTTTATCGAGCATAATCTGTTCCGGCTTGATGCCCTGTTCACGCAGTACTTCAATGTTCTGTATCAAGAAGTCATCACTGCCAACAACATAGAATAGACCATCCTTGTCTGCAGCTAAATTTTTCACTTCTTCATAATAATCATTACGGTTATCAACAAACTGGGCTTCAAACTTTTTGTCAGGTACAGATGTAAAAATATCTGTAAATAAAAAGGCTTTTGATGAATCAATATTCAAAGAATGAATGCGAGTGACGTTGTCAGCGCGGTCGAAATAATCCAGTACAATCGGTCGAAAAGTTGCCAGTCCAACCCCTGATGACAGTAGATAAACATTTTTGTTTTCTCTTTTAAGCGGTAAGTTTGAATGTGTTTTAAAGATAGCGACTTCATTTCCGACTTCAAGATTTCTTAAAATCGATTTAAATTCTGAGCACTGCTCTCTGATACGCGTTGTAATTGCGATTACATTTTCGTGTGGTAAAGAAGAGATAGACATATGGCGAATCAAACTGCGGTTTGGTTTGTCTCCGGCATTGAAACCTCTCAAAGCGAAATGGGTGTGGGAACCTTCTTCCCATGTAAAGTCTTGCGGACGGTCAAGCAAGTAAGTTTTAACCTCAGGGTTTTCCTCAATAATCTTATTTATTTTCGTCCAGTATATTTGCATGCTATATTCTCCTCTACGGTAACAATATTGTACTATCTACTATACAACAAATGATAATTATTCTCAATTAAAAAGATTACTTTTATAAAGAAAAGCAAAAATCCTTACCCGCCTATCATAAATAGGAACAGGTAAGGATTGGTAAGATTAGAATATAATTATTTTTTCACAGCATGTATATAGTGAATGGTTTCAAATGCTTGCAGGTTATCATCCCGATTAGAAAAAAACTGCTGTTGAATTTTTTGTGGTGATAGATGTTCATAGATTAATAATTCCTCATTAGCAAGTAAATCTTCTAATTCTGCAAGAGAAGCAGCAAACTTCATTGGTTCTCCGGCAGCTTGTGCCATCTGGACCATATTTTGCACACGATTAAAAATACCAGGTTCTGTAAACAAACCCTCATCGGCAAAATCAAAAATAATCGAACTTCCTTTTGAAAGGTCTTTAAAGAAGCCATGCAGCAACTGCTGAAGCACATCTTTTGTTAAATAATAAGATACCCCAAGTAAACTAAACACTGTTTTCTTAGATAGGTCCAATCCTGCCGCAGCTAGTTTTTCTAACGAAAGCTCTTTCGTGAAATCCATTGCTACAAACTTTAAATGAGCAGGAATTTCATAGCCCGCTTGCTCTAACCGTTCTATCTTAAATTTCTGTGTAGATGGGTGGTCAACTTCATATACAGTAACATTTGGTAATGTATCGTAACGCCAAGCAAAAGTATCTAAACCTGCACCCATAATGACATATTGTTCAGCCCCAAGCTGACATTCGTTCCGAACAACATTTTCTGCGTAGGCCGCTCTAGCAAGTGGTGTTGGTGATAGTTGAATTTGTGTAACCCACTTTAATATTGCGTCCTGATCACCTTTTAATTTTTCAGCCATTTCAGAACTAAAAAAAGTAATGCCATTAGACATATTTACTGCAATGGCTTGATATTCTTCTGGTGATAAGAAATCTTGCGCTATATAATCATTGAATATAATCGGGCAGTCCTCTTTCACATGATATGCTCGACTAAATGCTGAAATTAAAGAAGTTAAACTTGATTCATTATTCTTCATCGCTAACACCCCAAAAAAAAGATTCCCCCCTGGCCAGGAGAATCTTATTATATCAGCAATGTTTATTATTGTGAATTATAGCACAAATTGATTTTTTTGTCAAATATTTCAACTTATCTCATAACTATTTTCCAGGAAATACCTTTAAAACAAAAGACGTAAATAAAAGTGCGAATCTCATATACTACATGGATTTAGACACTTCTTTTAGTACTGACCTTCTCATTCCCAAACGTAGACAAGGGCTTTTCCAAACAATAGAGTTTTGTTTAGCATTTTTTATACGCCGTTTTATTCCTAACTCTCAAAACTATCCCATTAGCTTCCCAGCTTTTTCTCCCCAATAATTACAACATCTGCTTCAAAATTATGCATTCCAATAACGGTTATATTATCTTTAAAGGAAACATCCGCTTCCGCAAATCTTCTTTGCTCTAAATCTATTATGGTGAATTCATAGTTTTCTAATAGCTTATTTAATTTCAAGGTAGTGTTAACTGGCATATAAATAGCTATCTTATTTAACCCTGCAGTACTCGCAACCCTAATTTCTTCTGTATTTTTTAACACAATATCCAATGGCTGCAGATCATGGAGACTAAATAATTTAAATAAACTTTTTGCAAAAGCATAATCCCACGCACCTTCAAATTTCACTGCGTCTCTCCAATCAAAAGGCTTATCAAATGCCTCACCAACTAAGCCAAATCCTTTCCCTTTCTTGTGCCAGCTCCATATACCATGGGCTCCGTATGTAATCCCTGCTTCTGCTCCTGATAATAAACTTTGCCACGCTGCTTTTCTCACATCAAATCTAGTAAATCTTCCGTATAAATTTCTGCTATAACCCATTTGCTCGTAACATGGTTCTGAATTAATAGAAGGTCTTTTTACCGGCTTATTACTAAACTCTTCTGCGAGCTGGTAAGACATACTTTGAAACTGAATATTATGACCAGATTGAAACATATAAAAATCCAAATTATCACTATATAGTAGCTCATCAGGTATTTCCATTAGCCTCCCTCTAACATGTAAAGTAGTTAAACATTGAGGACTTAACTTTTTAATGGTATTTAAGGCTAAAGAATAATAGGTAATAGTAAGTTCAGTTGGAAAATCAGTATCCCCACTTACTAAATAAATAGGATTATACTTAGAAAATTTTCCATCGACGTATGTTACATAATCCTCAACTACATCTAAAGGCATATTATTCACACTACTAATTTCTGACCCCCAAGTTTCTGGTACATAGTTGCACCATAATAAAACCAATGCAGGAACAAATCCTTTCTCAACTGCCATTTGCACCATTTTTTCTGCTCGTTCAAAGTATGCTTCATTTCTCTTGGAAAAATCGAATGATCCATCCTCTTTATATTCAAATGGCTTCATATTTAACTCAGTTTCACTCGCATCCCACTGTTGAAGAATATTAATTTGAAGTACATTAAATCCTTGAGTCTTTCTAAGCTCAAGATAATCATTCCACTCTTCTAAAGCTGCATTAGTAAAGGCACTCCAAACCGTATCTGCCAGGTAAAAAAACTTTTCTCCATTGGTTGTTTCCAAGCATTTTTTATTCTCCGCAACTCTTAATTTAATCAATTGATTCCCCTCCAAATTAAATAGTAAAGAGAAAATAGTTTCATTACTATTTTCTCTCTCGACTCTGTTAAATCGCAATTCTATTACCCTACTAAATCCATTTTATATGATTATAGATTACTGTCACTGGTTACTGCAGACTTCTCTTTCGCTGGTTTAGTACTCACTTTTTTGGAATAGCCAAATAAGAAAGTAAGTACAAAAGCAGTTACTAGAGCTGCAAGCAACGAAACAGCAAAGCCATAAAATTCAGAACTGATTCCGTCTGGATCAATAAACATCGGTATCCCAAAAACTCCCCCTGATGCAAATCCCCCATACATTTTCGCACTAAAGAAGCCGGCAATTGCACCACCAACGCCACCGCCGATACACGCCATAATAAACGGCTTCTTCAGTGGTAAGTTAACTCCATAGATGGCAGGCTCTGTAATTCCTAAAAATCCTGAGATGGTGGCAGTGGTTGATAACGATTTCATTTTTGTTTCTTTTGTTTTTAAGGAAACAGCTAAAGCCGCTCCAGTTTGAGCAAATACAGTACAATACAGTAATGCATTTATAGGATCAAATCCTAATGTAGTGATATTATTGATAAATATTGCGATAAAGGCCCAATGCAGTCCAAACATTACTGCAATTTGCCAAATTCCCGCTAATAGTAATCCCGCAATAACAGGGCTTAATGAGTATACAGCCATCGCTCCCTTAGCTAATAATTCACTTGCATATACAGAAACTGGTCCAATTATAATAAAAGATAATGGAACAATTATGACAGTAATAAATAAAGGAACAAAAATCAATTGCAATGATTTAGGAATTACTTTCAGCAGCACTTTTTCTAATTTAGCTGTTAAAAACGAAGCTAGTATGATCGGAATAACCGATTGCGTATAATTCATAAGGATAACGGGAATCTGAAGAAAACTTAATGCTTCCCCCGCATTATAGATTTCAATCATTGTCGGATAAACAAGAGCCGCACCAATAGTTGCTGTAATATAAGAATTCGTTTTAAACACCTTACCAGCTGAAAATCCTAACAGGATAGGCATAAAATAGAAGAATGCATCAGATGCGGCGAATAAGATCTTATATACTCCCATTTCTTCATCTATCCATCCAACCACCGTCAGCGCTACCAAAAATCCTTTTAGAATCCCAGCAGCTGCCATCGCTCCCATTACAGGCATAAATATACCAGAAATAAGGGACACAAATTTGCTAAACAAACCTTTTTTTTCATCCGATTCTTCCGCAGCCTCTACATTTTGAGAAGTTCCTCCCCCAATTAAATTGACCACTTCTGCATATACAATAGGAACTTGATCACCAATCACTACCTGGTATTGCCCTCCGCTAATAACCACGGTCATAACACCATCCATATCTTTGATGACTTCAGTATTTGCAAGTGATTGATCCTTCAGATTAAATCTTAACCGTGTTACACAGTGTATAACACTATTGATATTTTCTTTCCCGCCCACCTCTTGAACAATCTTCTTAGCAAGTGCTCCATAATTCATTTTTTGGCCTCCAATCAACATTATCCTAACTAGTTAATTAAATAACATGCATTTAAAAATTGGGGATACAACAAGAACCTCAAATAGATTGTAAGAGCATTCACCTCCCTTACATAAATTAAAAGCGCATTCATTTACAATCTTCTTAGATTAAGAGAGTGTGCACTGCTTTCATCCATTCCGCATAATACCGCTCGCTCGTTTCTCTATCCATTTTTGGGCTATAAATACGTTTTTCATTATTTAACTGAGATATTTCTTCAACTGATTTCCACATATTCATTCCAAGACCACCAAGATAAACAGAACCTAGTGCTGACAGCTCAGAAACATGTGAAACAATGACTTTGACTCCTAATAAGTCAGAAAGAAACTGCATTAGAAATTCGTTAGCTGTTGCACCGCCATCCACCCTTAACTCTTTTACCACTACGTTTGTTTCCTTATATATTAATTGAATAATATCTTTTACTTGGTAAACGATACTTTCTAACCCTGCTCTTACTAGATGTGACTTGTTTGTGTTTCTGCTCATCCCAGTAATTCCTGCCTTTGTATTGGGACTCCAATACGGTGCACCTAGTCCTACAAAAGCAGGAACTAAGTATACTCCTTCATTATTATCTAGTGTTTCTGCCAATATCTCGGCTTCTTCAAAAGTTGTGAAAAGAGTAAGATCCTCTTTCATCCAGCGGATAATATCACCTGTTGTATTAATAATCCCCTCTAAAGCATAGTGAACATTGCCATTGAATCCCCAAGCTATTGAAGTAACTAACCCTTCTTTTGCTTGAACATATTCATTTGTATACACCATTACAGAAGTACCTGTGCCAAAAGTAGCTTTTGCCATCCCCTTATTAAAACACCGCTGCGCAAATAAAGCTGCTTGTGAATCGCCTATTACTCCCGCTATCGGCACCTTATGTATTAATAGTTCACTGTCCTCGACCATTCCAAATATACGATCAGAAAAATTTACTTCAGGGAGCATTTCCTTTGGTATTTCAAAAATCCTCAGTAATTCATCATCCCAACATAAAGAGTGAATATTAAATAAAAGTGTTCTACTTGCATTCGTTACATCTGTGGCGTGAACCCTTCCATTTGTCAATTTCCAAATTAACCAGCTATCAATTGTCCCAAGTAGAATCTCTCCCTTTTCTGCTCTTTTTTTGAGACCTGGGACATTTTCTAAGATCCATTTTGCTTTCGTTGCCGAGAAATATGGATCTATCTTAAGTCCTGTCTTCGCATGAACCTTTTCTTCACAGCCCTTTGCTTTCAAAGAAGAGCACATAGACGTCGTTCTTCTGCACTGCCACACAATCGCGTTATATACCGGCTCACTCGTATATTTATCCCAAATAACAAGAGTCTCACGCTGATTCGTTATTGTAAGGGTCTTCATTTTTCTCATTAAAGATTGATTTGAATCAACAATACTATTTATTACTTTCTTCACATTATCATATATCTCAATCGGGTCATGTTCCACCCAACCCGACTGAGGATATAGCTGCTTATGACTTGTCGTTTCTTTTGCAATGATAGAACCCTTTTCATCAACAAGTAATGCTTTTGTGCCAGAAGTACTTTGATCTATTGCTAGGATGTAACTATCGCTCATCGCTGTCTCCTCCTATTGACCAAGTAATTTTCTAGCGATACTTGAAATATTCTCAGGACTAATTCCATAATGTTGAAATACTTCTTTCGTGGTTCCAGCTACTGCTGGTTCATCTGGAATTCCTATTATTTTCACGGGAACAGGACATTTATTGGAAGTCACTTCTGAAACCGCAGAACCAAGCCCGCCATATATGCTGTGTTCCTCGATTGTAATGATGTATCCCGTTTCTTTAGCTGCCTTGATAATCGCTTCTTCATCTAGTGGTTTTATCGTATGCATATTTAGGACCCTGCAGCTAATCCCTGCTTCCTTTAGCAAAAAGGCAGTATCAAGCGCAACACGTACCGTCTCACCAGAAGCAATAATCGTTAAATCACCGCCCTCATGCATCGTAACAGATTTGCCAATTTGAAAGTCGTACTCATCACTTTGATAAGAGTCTTCTACTGGATTTCTACCAATTCTCATATAAACAGGTGTATCATAATCCACTAATGCTTCAATCATTTTTTTCGTTTCATGACGATCAGCCGGCATCATAACATGTAAGCCTGGTATCGCTCTTGTCACCGCTAAATCTTGGACAGAGTGGTGAGACATTCCAAGCGCTCCATAGCTGATACCACCGCTGATTCCAATTAGTTTCACATTTGTTCTTGAGTAAGCGATGTCCACTTTAACCTGCTCTATACTACGCATACTGAGAAAACAAGCTGGAGAAGCAACAAATGGTATTTTTCCAGAAGCAGCCAATCCCGCTGAAATCCCTACCAAGTTTTGTTCAGCAATTCCTACTTCCACTAACTGTTCTGGTAATGCATCTGCAAAAGGAACCATCGAAGCCGAACCTCTAGAATCACTTGTTAAAACGAGAATGTCCTTATTGTCCATTGCTAAATCTAATAAAGTATCGCTTACCACTGTCCGGTTTGCAATTTTATTGCCAGTATTTTTTTTCAGTATGACGTTATTCATGCTAATACCTCCAAACGCTTAGAAAGTTCCTTTATTGCCAGTTCATATTCTTCTTGAGATGGAACATGATGATGCCAGCCAGCCTCATTTTCAGCGAAAGAAATTCCTTTTCCCTTAATTGTATTTGCGAGTATAATAGTAGGCTTCCCTTCGGTCTTCGGGATTGAATGAAAGACTTGCACTAATTCAGCTATATCATTGCCATCCACTTCGATAACGTCCCAGCCAAAGCTCTCCCACTTTTTATCAAGAGGTTCATTGCTCATTACATCATCTGTACTGCCCGTAATCTGCAATCGATTTCGATCCACTATTCCTACTAAATTATCAAGCTTATATTGCGATGCTGCCATAGCGGCTTCCCACACAGAGCCTTCCGCGAGCTCTCCATCACCCATTAATGTAAAAACTCGATAATCCTTATGATCCATTTTGGCCGCTAATGCCATTCCTACTGATATGGATAAACCATGTCCTAATGCACCGGTATTCATTTCTACGCCAGGAACTTTATTGTTTGGATGCCCGATAAGTCTTGTATTGAATTTAGAAAATGTCTTTAATTCTTCTTTCGGAAAGTAGCCTTTATCCGCTAAAACAGCCCAATAGGATTCAACAGCATGACCTTTACTCTGAATATACCGATCTCGTTCTTCCCAGTTTGGATTAGCTGGATCATTCTTCATTACCTCATAGAAAAGAACGGTTAAGATATCTGTATTGGATAAGGATGAACCGGTGTGGCCAGTGCCAGCCTCATAAACCATATCAATCACTGCCATTCTAATTTCTGCGGCTTTTCGTTCTAATTTTTTTATATCTATCATAATTATCTCCTCCATTGCATCAATAATTTATGTCACTGCCTCGCAGCCATGCGCGAATTTCCTCTTCAGTTGGATCAACTGGGTCGGGAGTCAATCCAGGAATATACTGACATGCTTCATAGATTATTGGTATTACATTGGCATGAATGCCTGTAGAATGGTGAATATATGGTCCCTTCACTAATTTTTCTTCCCAAAGCGGCCAATCATTTACTTCAACCCACACGTAGGAGCCTCTTGAATAAGGTCCTTCTATCCCTCTTGCCTTTCCTAAAAAGATGGAATATTCCCCATTATCACCATCAAAACGAGCAATGGTCATTTCGCCGCCTTTTATCTCTCCTTCATGTGTACCAGGTGAATGGTCATCAAATAAAAAGTGTTTATTCAATTGCGGTTTTTCTTCGACACTTAAAGAAACCGGGAAATTACCACAATGGAATAACAGTTCTCCATTTGGATTTTCGGGATGCCTAATCGTAATGTCCGCAAAAAAGGTTGGCAATGTATTTAGTGTTGCTGCTTGCACCATGATTGAAGTAATCGCGCCATGAATATCGGTTTCACAAGTAACAGGTATTTGCTCATCTGTCAAAATCGCATTTGCAAGGCAGGGCATAATTCCTATAATGTCTTGCAAAGTGGACCAGCATTGAATAGCAATAGCAGAACTGCCTGTTTCTTCCGCGTATTGCTTCATACCAACTTTTAGTGCAGCAATCCGACGAACATCTTCTTCCTTAACCGTACTCCAATCAAGTGTTTTTTTAATATAAGCTACTGCTTGCTCAAGTTCAGCGCCGCCCTCTTTTTCAATCTTAAGTGTTTTCTGTTTAATTTGATCTAAGGTAATCGGATATATTTGAATTCCGAATTTCTCTAACAATTCTCCTTCATTACAAATGACCGACCAAAAATCAGAAGGTCTTGTGGAGATTTGAAGGATTCGAAGTTTCCTAAAATGCTTAACAACATTTGCAGCCCCTATAAAGTTTTTAAAACCCCTCTCAAAAACTTCAGAGTCAACACTACTGTTTGTTATGTAAGTAAATTGGACCTTAAACCTGCGCAATACTTTTCCTGTCGCAAAAATTCCACATTGCGTATCCCGCAGTCTCATTCCATTTTCCAAAGGAGCTTCATCTCTAGGTCCCCAGATTAATACAGGCTTATCGATAGCCTTAGCAATTTTAGCAACAAGATCTTCGGTACCGAAATTACAATGGGGAAAGAATAATGCATCAACATCTTCCCTTTTAAATCGTTGAATGATTGCCTGTTCATCTGCACGATTATATAGTAATCCTTCTTCATTGATTCCTTCTAAATCCACAATCTCCATATCCAAGCCGAAACTTCTTATCTTCTCTTTTATTAGTTCTTTATATTTGTAAGCATCCTCTTTACTAAACACGAATCTCCGTGTTGGAGCAAAACCTAATTTAAACTTTTCCATGATATTCCCCCAATTGACATTCACTACTAAACTTTCTAAACTATCCTAAACTTTTCTAAACCGTTATAAACTATACAATTACATAATAAGTTTTGATTTATTTCTCGGTATTAGATTAACACCTAAACTAAATTAAAGTCAATAATTTTATATAAACTTTATTTATTTTTTATCATTTTGTAAACGTTATTTTTAGTTAAGTTTAGTTAAATCGAGTAAAAAACCCTAATAAAATAAGCATTATAGTAATCATTTAGTAGTTTGCTAGTTTGACACAACTAAACTTTTTAACTAAACTAATATATGTACTCATTGGAAAATTTTTATTTACTTATATAGGGTGGAGGATTTAAATGAAGATAGATGATATTGCACAAATAGCGGAGGTATCCAAATCAGCTGTTTCTTTGGCGTTAAATGGAAAACCCGGTGTTAGTCAAGAAACGAGAGAAAAAATATTAAAAATCGCAAAGGAAAATGGCTATAACCCAAGAACTTTTTCAAAAGGGAAAAATACTTCTCCAACTAAAATATTTCGTTTTGTAGCATGTACCCATACCGGTATCGTTACCGAACAATATCAGTCGCAGTCTTTTTTTATGGAATTAATCAATAATATTGACCAGTCTATCTCATCAAAAGGATATTCCTTGATCATCTCCTCTATAAATATAGATTCGCTCGAGCAAGAAATAACGAATCTTGAAATGCAGCAACAGTCTTCTGGTATATTGCTGTTAGGGACCAACCTGACTGAAGAACAGATTAAAACCGTTTCTAAGCTGCAGCCAAATTTAGTTGTTTTAGATACTTGTTTTGAAACTTTGGATATTAACTTCATTGTGATGAATAATATCATTGGCGCTTACCAAGCGGGGGAATATTTGATTGAGTTAGGTCATAAGGTAATTGGATATGCAGAATCGGTTTCACGCATGTATAATTTTGATTCGAGGAGAAAAGGATTTCAAAAAATAATGAGTGAAAATGGATTAACCATTAAACCTGAACATATTTTCAAAATGTCTCCAACCGATCTTTCTGTGCAAGAGGATTTCAAACAAAATATAATGGAGTTAAAGGATAACCTACCATCCGCTATATTTTGTGAATGTGATTACATGGCGATTAGTATCATTAAATCACTCCATGAATTAAATATCCATGTACCGGAAGACATATCCATCATTGGATTTGATAATATTGTTGAATCTCAAATTGTCAGCCCAGAACTCACAACTATTCATGTCAAGAAAGACAAGATTGCATCACTAGCTGTTGAGAAGCTTATTCGAGAAATAGATGAAAACGAAGAAGATAAAATGAAAATATTTATAGATACAGAATTAGTGAAACGGAAATCTTGTGTAAAAGTTCCAAATCACAAAACGATACTAAGCTAATAACTAAAAGCAGAATCTAATTAGACTCTGCTTTTATTATATTTACGACTATCAAACTCCAGAATACGAAGAGAAACCTCCATCAATCGGCAGTGTCATACCGGTTATAAAGATTGAATTTTGTAACAGCCATACAACGACATTATCACATAGAATTGACAGCCCAATGTATCAAACCTGTCATTATAAGCAAAAACGCCATAAAGAAGGTGAAGTACAGCATAAGTCACTTTATAATGTTTATTTCTATTATTTGCTTATACGTTACAAACCCTAGCACAATCGATATCAGCCATACAATCATTCCTTGAACGGAAAATAAATACGGTGAATTTGCTATCCATAATCCGGTAACAAGGAAATAAAAAAGCATCAAAAATAAAGCTAATCCCTTCATAATTCTCCCCCATTTTAATTACCTAATAATTAATCCTATTTCTATTATATAGTAATCCTATGTACATAGAAATACTATATAGTTAACAATAAAGCTTCTATTAAATATAGGCAAATAACATGGAAAAAAACATAAATAAATAATAGTGATATAATCAAGGACATAATCAGTTCATACTAATAAAAGAGGATAAAGAAAGGAACGAAACTTTATGACAACGAGAAAAGAAATTTTTTCTTATGCAAAAGAAAAGTATGGTACAAATCCAGAGTATCCTTGGAAAAAATTCCAAAACTATGCTGTGTTAAGACATGTTAATCAGGGCAAATGGTATGGTTTAATGATGAATGTTCCTAAAAACAAATTAGGATTATCAGGAGAAGAAGTAGTAGATGTCTTAAATGTAAAATGTGAACCAGAATTAAAAAATCTACTTCAGAAAGAAGAGGGAATCTTAACAGCATACCATATGAATAAGGAACACTGGATTTCTATCATACTTGATAGCCCATACCCTAAAGCTGACATCTATAATTTACTAGATACTAGTTATCATTTAACAAAATAAAATATGTTTATGTTTATTATAACCTTAAAAAGTTACAAAGAGATAATTTGCATTATAATGAATTCGTCCATAATCTACAGTTCTCTCTAGTTTATAACATCTACATTTGTAATATCATAATAAAGGACCCTGCTTTAAAAAAAGGAAGAGTCCTTTATAAAACCCTAAATCTAGCTATTCAATATGGCAGGAGATAAAACCATTTAAGCTGATTATGAAATTAATCTGTGTATATGAACAGCAATATGAACTATTTCCTTAATGTTGAATGTGCCATTCCTAGCTTGAGATACAAACTAGCAATCTGTCAAAAAGCATATTATCTATATCCTTCACTTAGCCAACACTTTACATTCCATGAAAAAATTAGATCATTTTAACAGTCTCATTTTATAAAGAACCACTCTTATAAAAAAGCAATCTCCCTCATTGCTATAAGTATCCCTCCATCTAATAACTACTTACCAAATCCTTTTTTTTCTTAGTAATTATTTTAGATTCGGAAACGAAAAGGCCAGTCAGGGTCAACAATGTACCAAGAGCTGCCATCCAAGTTAAAGGCTCTTTTAAGACTATCATAGCCGTGATAACGGTAATTACAGGAACAAGATAGATATATACACTTGCTTTAATTGCCCCTAATTTTTTAATGGCTAAATTCCAAGAAACAAAACAAAGTGCAGATGCGCCTAATCCTAGAAAAATGATATTAAATAAGTAGATCGGTTGGGCAAAACGTTCGATTCCTAGTTTAAAGTCAAATAAATATAAAACAGGGATCATAAATAAAATACCGTATAAAAAAATCCGCCTTGTAGCTTGAATCGTATTATATCCATAACTACTAATTTTCTTCAACTACTAATTTTCTTCGTAATAACGGAATAGATTGCCCATATTAGAGTTGCTGCGACAGCTAGTAGATCACCTAATGGATTTACTTTAAAATTAGCAGTGCCATTAAAACTAATGAGAAAAATTCCTATTAAAGCTAGAATAAAACCAATGAAGAAATTTAATCGCAAGGGTTCACTTTTCAAATAATAATAAGTGAGAATAGCAGTGAAAAATGGCACCATCGCACTTATTACTCCTACATTAGAAGCAGTAGTAAAGGTCAAAGCAATATTTTCTAAGAGGTAATAAAGTGTTACCCCACATAACCCCGCAAGTAAAAATAAATAATGATGCTTTCTATCTTTCATTTTTAGCCGATATGGATAAATGATGCTCAAGGCTACAATTCCAATGACAAAACGAAAGAATAATACCTCAATGGGAGTAAAATCAGTTAATAATATTTTTGTAGATATGTATGTTGTCCCCCAAATCATTATCGTGATAATTGCTGAAATATGTCCAAAATTCATCTTATTCGCCACTCTTTCCTTCTAGTTGAAACAATTTAATTTACACTATCTATATAAATATTTCGGTATTGTCCAGGCGTTAATCCAATAAAATCCATAAAATAATGACTGAAATGGCTTTGATCCACAAAACCAGTCTGAGCAGCTACATCGGTTGGTTTCATCCCTTGTTCTAATAGCTTCTTTGCTTTGTTGATACGCACTGTCTGTAAATATCGATAAGGAGTAATACCGCGAATTCGCGCAAATGAACGTAATAAGGTGTATTTATTCATATTGCATACCGCCACCAAATCATCAAGAGAAATCGGATCAACATAGTGCCTTTCAATAAATTCACAAACCTTTGATATTTCCTTGGTCATCTTATCCAATTTAATGTTTTTCTCTATGGCACTATATTCTTCAATCAATTGTTCCATTAAGAAATAAAAAGTTTCTTCTTTCTCCAGATCTCCTAACTCAGCCATGATCATTTGATGCAGTCGCTGTAATAATTCTGCATGTTCACTACGGAAGACGACTGGATCTTTAAAGGAAGGCAGATAGTCTTTACCAGTGATTTCTTCTACCACTTTTCGCATTACTTCTGGTGTAATATTTAAACAACGATAATCTAAGGGCTCATCATCCATTTGTTCACAAGCATGATTATCAAATGGATTAAAAAAGATAAGATCTCCACTATTAATAACATAATCTTTGTTTCTACATGTCAATTTTCTTTGACCACTCTCGATAAAGCCAATAACGTAGTATTCATGAAAGTGATTAGGAAACTTTTGCATAATCCCGTGAAATCGATAGGCTTCAATTTGCAAATCTTCATCAAAACAAATTTTTCTTTCTTCCCTTCTCATCTGATACTGTTCCCCCTTGTCTTCTGTTTAAATAGCTTAGCATACTTTTATTAGTTGTTCTTGTAGGATATTGACTAAAAAAGCTTTAATCAAATAAAAAAAGCGTCAAAACCATTTATCCTGGTAATAGACGCTGCTAAGAAAAAAATTGCCGCATTTTTTCCATAGCTTAGTTCAAACTTATCTTCAAAATTTTTTCCTATAATCAAAGAATCATTTTCTGCAAAGATGCTCTTCTTCTTTTATGGTTAGCCTAAAGAGACTAGCTTTATTACATTTCGAAGAAGTTATCTCTTTCTACTTTGCACACTCTTAGCGCAAAGCTCTGGTACCACTCTTTTTTTCCTAATTTCTGCGCAGCAAGATGGACGGAATTTTCCTTCCAATTCTTTATTGCCTCTAAGGAATCCCAATAGGAAACAGTAATGCCCAGTCCCTCATCACGTGCACTTTCTACACCTAAGAAACCTTCCTGCTGTGAAGCTAACTCTACCATTTTATCCGCCATTTTTCCGTAGCCTTTGTCACCTTCCGTTCGCTGGGAAGAAAAGATAACCGCATAGTAAGGTAGTTTAGGAGTTTTAGCAATCCCATTCATTTTTAGTTCCTCCAATACATCTCATTTTCAAAATCACTATTAATAGATGTTAATAATATCGTTTTACGTTTAGTCTGGTAAATTGCTATTTAACAATTGATTATATTCACTCCAAAACTCATCATACATGTTTTTATCAAAGTCATCAGAAATTCGTTTCTCTTTTGAAGAACGAAAGAATTCCCTTGCCTCTATCGCAAATTGACAAACTTGAAATTTATATTCGTTTCTACTAAGCTTAACCTTTAAATCGGGATAGTAGATGCTGCCTGATTGATTGTCGGTACTAGTAAACTTAACAAAATCTGAAAGAAATACGTCATCCCCACAATGTTTTACTGTCCAATGAATGGAAATAGGACAACTCGTCATCAATAGTAAACCACATCCATGGAGAATTAACCCTTCATCCTCCTCGGGAGCACAAAGATAATTATTATCTAATGTTCGTAACAAAGCTAATGCCGATTCACTAATCCCCCATTCTTCATCTATTCCGGATTGAGTAATAACGGTGTCATTAACCTTTAAATATATTTCTCCATGAGAGCATAGATCCTCTTCTGAATCAGTTGATCCTAGCCAGTATTGTTTCTTGATATTGATTTTAAACAGTTGCATTGTTTAACCCCTTATAATCCATTTCTAATTTTATTCAAACTTTTAATTGCTTTTATTACTACGTCTGGACGATCAAGATAAATAGAATGACTAGAATTCTCAGCAAAAATTAATTCACTATCTTTACTAAGTCTAGCCTGTTTCATAATAAGCTCTTCCCACTTATCTTCTAATTTTCTCATCTCCCACTCGGGCAGTCCCTCCGCAATTCCCAATTGAATGTTATATTCTTTATCTCGTCCAATAACTATTAGAGGCAAATTAGGAAAAACCCCCAACCTCTTTATTCGTTCTCCATCCTTCTTCCAATTACACATTTCCAGGTACATCGTTTTATATAAGGCAGGACTTGTCTGAAAGTCAAGGACATGCTCTTGGAGATGAAGTGATAGATTTTTTTGTTTATCCGTAAGAGTAGGTTTTACTATTTCTTTTAGTTCAGCTGGTTTCATTAGCGAGTAAGAATGGCATTTCTCTAACCAGACCTCATCCGTACCAGTCTCATCTAGCACTTGTAACTCTAATTCATCTAATTCTTTTAAGTCAACAGAAGTGGAATCAATCAATACGATTCCGGCAATTTTTTCTGGAAAAACCTTGGCATAATGCTGTGCACATAAACCACCATAAGAATGTCCAACTAAAATAACGGGCTCAAAAATATTTAATCCGATCAACAATTGACTTAATTCATCTATAACTGCGTTCGTATTACGTATCTCTTCACTTAATGGACTAAGCCCGAGTCCTGGTCTATGAAACATAATGACTCTGTTTGATTTCGCTAATGATTTTGTTACTTGATACCACTCATAAAACGAACAACCCATTCCTGTAAGTATAACAATAGGAATTCCTTTACTGCCTATATGTAAAAGTTCTATTTTCTTCTCTTTTACCATTATAAATTGGTTAATCTTATTCACCCCTGCTTTGGAATAATAGTTCTATCTCTTCCTTTTCCAATAACTTACTTATTCTATATAGTCTTGTATATTCCTTCTTCTGTTCCATGCCCTGATAGTTTGATAAAACATCCTTGTTTTTTAGTAAGATAAAGCAATTAATTCTATTTAAGTGAATGATGATAAATAAAAACAGACAACATTAGTTGTCTGCAAAAAATAGAAATTATGTTACCTGCCTTTATGTTTATTTTTAGCCTTTTGAACCATGCAATTTCTAATATACGTCTTTTTTTCTTCTCTTAGCTGTTTATTTTTAGCTGATTTTACTTTCTTCCGTTGTTCATATTCAGCCTTGATGGCTTCTTGTGCTTTAGAAGAAACAGAGCATTGCTTTAATTCTTTTGAGACTTTTCTTTGAATTCTTTTAGGATTAATTTTCTTTTGTGATTTCTGACAAATATGTATCCCTATTTGTTGATTAGATTCAATTACCCTTAATAATTTTCTGTTCACAAAATCTAATACTTCCTGATCTTTTGGTTCTTTACCGAAAATATATCGGCAGGCTTTAAGTTTATTTTCAGACACAATTTCTATAAGCCCTATATAAAATTGACCATCATAATAAATGGTTAGTTTCATTATAGGTCCCTCCTCCAGTTATACTAGAACGATGGACATCCCGAGGAGGGGAAGGCTACTGACATTAAATTTTTTAATGCATTCGGACTACCAACCGAATTGTGTTTTTTCATTCCAAAATATATTATACAATAATTTACTTTTTATGTAGAGGTAATAGTAAAAGATAGTTTTACTCTGTAACTGATCTTACTGAATTATTCTCCTACGTTTATGATAAAAGAATTTCTTTATTTAATACAGGAAAGCCGCTTAGTGCCATAAGCGTATTAAAAAAACTCGTTTAGCAATTTATCTGTTGTAAGTATTGTGGCAAATTCTTCGTGCAATGTAGCTAGAGATATATTATGGATAGCAGCTGCATCATAATATGTACCATCTTGGTCCTTCATACCAAAAGCAGCTGTTACAAGTAAATCCCCATTAACCTTTTTTAGGGACTATTTGTAATCTCTGCACAGTGAAATTATACCTGTGCTAGCCCGCCATCTACGAACAATTCAACACCCGTCAAGTAACTGCTTTCGTCTGAAGCAAGGAAAGATACAGCGTTTGCTACTTCTTCAGGTGTCCCAACTTTTCCAGCTGGAACAGTATTTTTGCTATTTTCCATTACTTCTTCAAGTGCATCACCAAAAAGCTCATCGTATGCAGGTGTAAGAATAGCTCCTGGACTAACCACATTTACACGGATTTCAGTACCTTTTAGGTCAAGAATCCAGTTGCGAACTAGTGCTCTTAATGCTGCTTTAGATGCTCCATATACACTAAACGCTGGGTTGCCAATTGATCCAGCAGTAGAGCCTGTTACAATAATTGAACCTACTTTGTCCGGGAATAGTGATAACGCTTTTTGAACAGTAAAGATGGTTCCTTTAACGTTAATGTCGAACGTTCTATCAACCTGCTCTTCAGTAATTTCACCTAATGGAAGGAAGTTGCCGATGCCTGCATTAGCAAAAAGAATGTCCAACTTACCTTTTTCCTGCTTTATAATGTCATATAGTTTGTCTAAGTCTTCAAGCTTAGAAATATCACCTTGAACACCGGTTACGTTCTTGCCAATTTGGTTAACAGCTTTATCAAGTTCGTTTTGTCTACGTCCCGTGATATAAACATATGCACCTTCGTTTACAAATTTTTGCGCTGTAGCAAGACCAATCCCACTAGTTCCACCCGTTACAAGCGCTATTTTACCTTCAAATTTACCCATACTTAACACTCCTTTAGAATTAATTTTATTTTATGTCTAGTACCTTAAGTACTTGAAGAACAACTTACAAGATATAGTATCCTTCAGTAAGCACATTATCGGAAGTACCCACTTTTTTGTGATATAGTAACTAAAAAGTAATAAATGTGGAATGGAGAGCTTTAGACATGAAAAAATTTAGTTGTGGGTTTGAAGTGACAAAGGAAGTTATTGGCGGAAAATGGAAAGGCCTTGTATTATACTTTTTAATGAATGGACCAAAGAGAACGAGTGAATTAAAGCGCATTATCCCAAATATAACTCAGAAAATGCTTATTCAAACACTTAGAGAGCTTGAAGCCAGTGGACTTGTGAGCAGAAAGATGTATAATCAAGTACCACCAAAGGTTGAATATTCATCCACTGAACTTGGAGAATCTCTTAAACCTATCTTGCAGGAGCTCTGTCAATGGGGAAGCCATTATGCGGAGCAAGAGTATGCAGAAGGTGAATATGAAATTGTACAACCAGAACAAGTTTCATATCAAGATAATATAATTTCATAGAGATCTAAAGGGATTAGTCATCTTAATCAATACCTTCAGAATAAGGTTTAGGAATACTTGAACGTACTATCAAGATATAATTACATAATGTAATACCGCATTACCTAAAAACACGGAGCTACTTTAGATTAGATGATTCTTATTATTATTTTAACTTTATAGTTTGGTGTATCTGATATATTTTCTAAAATTACAAAAAGAGAAAAACAATATATTAAAAACTATTTCAGATGATACTATTAAAAATTAGTCGAGATAAACTCGGCTATTTTCATTGCTTAAATTTTCTCTTGTTATTCAATTATCCTGCCCTGATAGCGATATTAGAAATACCTTTTTTTAACAAAAAGAAGCGTTAATCCTTCTTAACCTAAATTATGGTTTAAGACAGTAAAAGTCTAATTCTATTATATTCACACGAATATTCACTTTATTTTTGACTGCGTATTTTTCTTGGATATTACCTTTTTATAGACATTCAAATTTTTCTTCTCTGTAATATTTATTAGAATACTGCAGCCCTATAACATTTTCCTATTATAAGTAAAAAAAAGCTATATTATTAGGGTAGGAGTTTACTAATATTTTCGAGTGTATTTACATGTATATTTTTTCTTCTTGCTTCATCAAGAATTAATTTGGCGCTGCGTCCAGTTATAGTATTATTTCCTTCCATTAAAGATCGTGCTGTACTTCCACTTTTAAAGATAAACTTGGACATTATAATCCCTATAATTTTTGGTGATATCGTTGAAAAGTAAAGTATTTAAAGCATCATAACTCATTCCTCGCTCCTTCATTATAGGCTTTAGCTGTCTAAGATTGATGGAAATGTTTCCTAAAGCATCGATAGAATCCATCAATCCTATAAAACTCCCTTCTTTTAAAACTTCTATTTCAACTGCTACATTTAAGAGGAAGTGGTTCAATAAGAACTTTTTAAAGTTAGTCTGCCTTTTAACGCTGAATTCTGCTTGCTCAAATAATGTGTATACTTGCTGTACTCGTTCTTTCGAAGCCATCCCTATATCACCTATTATTATAATAGAAGAAAACGCACCATTAATTGTGTTTATCCCTACTGTTCCCCCGCCAGCAACAGGAAACCCGAATATAAGTTGAGATTGTGGTAATATTTCTGTCTGCTTGATTGGATCCCAAAAATTATTAAAAAACAGTACAGTGGCCTTATTCACCTTATTATTCAATGTTTTTACAACAGAACTAATTTGTTCAATATTGACGCTCACAAAAATCAAGTCATAGTTATGGTTTTGGGGAATTTCATATATTAAGTTAGTTTCCCACGATACATTAATCTTTTTAGACTTCCGTTTCCTCCAATCGTCTAGCTGCAAATTCAGCATTCGCGTATACTTATCTATTGATTCTGATCTAATATAAAAATCAATATTATTTCCATTTTCTTTAAAGATCCAAGCATATTGAGTAGAAATCACCCCACGCCCAATAACTAAGATATTCATTAAATCCCCCTCCAGTTCGTTCATTGAACAGTTGTTGATTTAATAGTATCATTTGTATTACAGGAAACAATCATCAAAAGGCAAGATATGTTGATTAATGAACATGATACTAAAATTGTTGAGGTGTGGAGATGGAAAGAAGAAAAAGGAGAACGCAAAAGCTGATAATAGACACTTTTTTCTTATTACTTAATGAGAAACCGTTTGATAAAATCACAGTAAATCAAATTACAATATTAGCTGATATTAACAGAGGCACTTTTTACCTTCATTATCAGGATAAATATGAATTACTGGAAAAAACCATTAAAACCTATATAAATCAAATGGACCAATACTGTCTTCATAATCAAGAAATGACTATTAACTCACTTACTTTAGCTTTTAATTACTTAAAGGAAAATTACAATTTTATTGAACCCTTATTGAGGAATGAAGGGTATCAACTATTCCAACACGAACTCAAGTCATCTATATCTTCCTTTATTGAAACTTCAGACTTATTTGATCTCCGCGTTGTTAGTATTTTGAAAAGAAGGGCTATCATATCAACTATTCTAGGAACTATTGAATGGTGGTTAGCTGAAGATGAATTGAACACAGCTCCATCAGAAATTGCTGCTGAATTAAAAGATATAATCTTTTCCATCATTACATAAATTTATTATATAATCTTGGTTTAAATATGGGCTGCTTCTCTTGGGGAGTATCGATAGTAAGAACACGAAATACCATTTCCTTTTCTAAAGAGATATTGTTGATTTTTTCGTGATTAACAGCTTTAAACTTTTTGAAAGACTTTTAACCTAACAAAATTCTGTGTTAGTAAGTGCGTAATCATAGTTACTGTCGTGTTTAGTAGGGGATTTATACTTGTGCTATCCGGTAAAGGCTATTAATAGCTTTTCGCCGCAAATTTAATTATCTTGTAAAACTTGAAGCTTTCTCCCCTACTTTTCCTTAACACTAGAACCGTTATTTACATTTTTCGCCTGAACTCCTCCAGCTTGTTTTAAACAATTGCCTGATTTTATTATTTTATAACGTTTAAGTTCAACTTCTTTATTACACACATTGCAATAGCTTTTCGGTCAAAAGAAACCCTCTATAGTAGGGCGTTGTACCAAATATCTCCATTAAATATACGGTTATTATCTACCAAAACAACTCTTAAGTTTCCAGAAGAACTTAAACGTAATTTTTGTTGATAATACCTTAAAAGTTGCTGCTCCGTACGATTATCGCTTTTATAGTGTAAAATGACTAAACTTTTATTTTCTTTCTCTACCAAGCTTCTGAACATTCCATTTATATGGCCATCATCTCCGTTAAAACCATAACCAATCACACATACTATGTCTGATTCAACAAAATGATCATAAAGATCAACATACTTTCTTGACATACTGACAGAAGTCAAAGGTTTAACACCACTTTGAGTAAACATAAATGGTACAAGAATTATTCCTTGTCTCTCCTCGGAAGAAGGTTCTGTTAAAATTTCATTTTTGTATGGATCATAGTATTCATTTACACTTCCATTTAAATGATACACAGGTGTTTCTGCGATTTCCGTCCCTGCTAATACCTGTTGTACAAAATTGTTATAATTGGTAGTTCCCACAGCTTTAATATGAAAATAATTTCTTAAATTTATTAAGTCGTGATAATATCCGGGACCATCTGAAATTCTTGTTTCATCAACATGGACTTTATTAGTAATATATCTTTGAACAGTATGAAGGAATATAGCAATTCGACTAAATTTAGCCCATTGCGCTTTAGGATTATACAGATATCTAAAATGACTATCTATTAAAGCTTGGTAATCCATTGCTTGACAATAAATTTCTTCTAATATGCTTCTACCAAGTTCTCTAAACACTGTAAGTCCGTCTGTATCTTCCTTTAAATCAATCGAGGTTTCTTCAATTACAATTTCCATTCCAGTTTGTCCAACACCTTGATAATTCAAAGAAAAAACCCCCGATAAATCATCAAATACGTTTAATTCATCAGGTGCTGCAGTAAACAATTCTTCGTTTAGCTGCGAAACAAGACTTTGACCAATTGCTCCAACCAATAATTCCAAAAAAGCCCTTACAATTCTTTTCAAATAACGATCTGTTGGATATTTTTCTAATAATCTTAAGTATGCTGAAAAATAGTCAGATTCAAACAGCAATACACTGGAAGCAAGCTTCTCATTTAACCGAATTGCTTGATTATATCTCATATCACCAATTTGTTCGCCTGTTTCGTTTGTAAACTTATCACGTATTATTGTTTCATTAAACTTCCATTTATTTAACAACTCGGAAACGTTTTCATCAAAATGATCCAGATAATCCAAAATGTTGCTTCTTCTATTTTCTAAACTAGAGGCAATAAGGCCTTCAAACTCTCCTTTTCCAAAAACATTTAATCTCTTACTCGCATAATTATCTGGAAGCCATTGAGTAGCAATCTGTGACCTAGAGTCTAGGCTTTGAATCTGGCTTCTAAATATTTCCTTATCTACTTC
Organism: Niallia circulans NBRC 13626; assembly: GCF_001591585.1. Classification (GTDB taxonomy): domain Bacteria; phylum Bacillota; class Bacilli; order Bacillales; family Cytobacillaceae; genus Niallia; species Niallia circulans. Next base: position 342,160 of record NZ_BCVE01000004.1, read on the forward strand.
ATTTGAAACTCTAAATATTTCTAATGCAAATTTCCCTCCTGACGGCAAACCATAACCTATTTCTGCACCTGCTCCGAAAAATACTGATAATGTTGGTAAACTCAAGCATTTTCACCTCATCCATCTATTTTTCTATTATTTTACTTCAATATTCAAAAGGTTACAAAAATAAATTTTTTTAGTAAAACAAGCCTATGTTTTTTCGAAATTTATATCTTCTATGGTATACCTATTTAATGGCACTCACACATTCTCTCACAGTACTTAATTTCTTATATACGTAGTTTTATGAGAAACTAAGCATCCATCCCTAATGAACTACGCTCCATATTTCTTGGAGCCTGATAACCTTTTTCCTATATTCTACTTCTTAGGAAAAACCATGAACAAATAAAACCACATCATTAATACCAAAAAGATATTAGCATTGTAGATGCACAACGAATGCTATCTTAGCTAGCTCAAAGTCCCTTGAAATAAAGCGGTGATTAAGTATATTTAGTAATCAGCAGCCCTCGGTCTTTTTGCCATTCTGCATAAAACACTTCCTTATACTTTTTAATTTTTTCTTGCTTTAATTGTCTATGTAACCACTCTTCTGTTAACCCAGCCATTTGAAGATTTTGAGATTGTAATTTCCCATCCATAATAATTGCAAAGGATATCTCTACTTGTTTAGGAGGTATGGCTAAATCCTTCGCTGTTGGTACACTAAATGCATGTTTTGGTGCAACACTTATTTTCCCGTCTCTTTCCAAAATTACATATTCTGCTTCATAGATAGAAAAATACCCCTGCTGTCTCATAAGCTGCTGTAATTGGTTTAGATCCATATTATTTTTTTTTAGCTGCTTATAAATAATCTCTCCTTTTTCAATTAAGATTGTGGGATTGCCTTCAAAAAAACTCCGGAATTTTAGAGATTTTTGCGTCAAAAACTCTACTAGATAAATTAGTAACCCCCATATAACAATGCTAAATACTATCTCCAAAATTCCTGTTCTTCTTTCAAAAATTGCGTCTCCTACTAGGTTTCCCATTACCATGGCCGTGATAAAATCAAAAGGAGTTATTTGTGAAAATTGAATCTTCCCAAGTAATTTAAGGACTATTAATAAAGTTAAGAAACCAATAATCAATTCAACTGTTATGTCTTTGTACATTAGTATTTCCCCCTAATTAAACCGTAATTTTCAAATCGTCATTTTCCATCTCTCATACTTTTGCATAATCCTAATTCTACATCGTACATATTATGTTATATCCGATTAGTACGAATATCATACAACGGCTTTAAAATGCAAAATTAGGAGCGTGTTCGGAAAAGAGAGTGTGGTAAATAAATGTACTTAAACAATCCTGCCCGTTCGTACAACAACAATAGGCTGCCAAAGCAGCCAAACGATCTTATACTAATGCCCCCATTACTTTAAGGACCATACTTCACATCATCTTTTTGTGTTCTCACCAGATCTTTATATGTTTTATACTTTGCACGTTTCATTTAAAGACGAACAGAGCCATAATGATGTCGCCCCTCAAAAAGAAAAGCAATGATACTCTCATAATAAGGTATAAATTTTTTCAGTTCGATTAGCTCCAAGATTTCCTCTTTAGAAGCCCATTTGGCTGCTTGTACCTCTTCAATCTGTAATGTCAATTCATTCAAATCAAAGTCATATTCAATTAAATAAAAATCATCAAAGCCACGTTCAAAGTTAATAGTAAATTGTGGACGAATCTTTTCAAAGTTATATTGAATCCCCAACTCCTCGAATAGCTCTCTTGAAGCAGCCTGCTGACTTGTATCACCTGCAACCGCACTACCACCACAAGTGATATCCCAAAGGTTCGGCCATCCTTGCTTAAAGGATTGACGTTGCTGAATGAGCATTTCACCTTTTGAATTAAATATACATATGTGTACTACTAAATGAAACTCTTCTGGTTTCATTTCATCTCCACGAGTTATTTGTTTCTCTATTTTATAACGATGCTTATCAAATAAATCCCACTTTTCCATTGCAAAACTCCTTATGTATATTATTGTAATAAGATTTCCAGTATACTATATAATCAGATTATCATAATGAATTTCACAATAGATATTTAAAGATTGGGAATAAAGTTGAGTAAATTTCCCATAACGACGATTAGGAACATTTTTTACTTAGAGTTGAAAGTCCGCAAAAAAACTGACCACCTCCTTATTGCGCTAAAGCACCCGTTAATTTAAGTGTACCACTTCACAAAGTTAACCGATTTTAACATATATACAGTGAAACTATTCTTACCCACATATCATTTTATATCAAATAGAGCACCTCCCCAAAAAAAGGCACTCTACACACACGAATCATTGAACTCCTTGTTATTCTTTTCCGCTATACTCTAAAATATTTAAACTCTCAGATGCCTCTGGTGCTTCAAAAAATTTAGTAACATGAATAAACACCGCTTCCGTGTCAAAAGCTGATCTTTCTGGTTGTTCATTACGCCTTTGTGCGATTTGACGTAAGCATTGCTCGTTATTTAGATTAAGGAAAATTAGTTGATGGTTTGCATTGACCTCTGACGCCATATCCAAAAACCACTTTCGCAGTTTTTGAGTGTTAGCTGGAAAATCCATCACTACATCTGTACCAACACTTAATATGTTTTGGACATGCTTTTTCACCAATGGCTTGAGCTGCGCTGAGAATTTTAGATAGTCCTCAAATGATGCAATTTGATTGGGATAAAGAGATGAAAGCCATTCATCCTCAGACAACAGTACCGCATGTTTATCTATCGCCAATTGCTTTGATTTAGTTGATTTTCCAGCTCCCATTTTTCCACAGAAAAAGTATAGAGTCCCCAATTTTTTCATTTTTTTCAACCCTCTCAATTATTTTAGTTTAAACTTTTTACTTCGTGAGTTCCCCATAGTTATTATCCTCTTATTAATATTTAAACGTTAAGATTTATATCCAGTATACTTATTCTACCGATTTCGTTTATTTTCCTTTTTTAGCAAACCCACTCTTTAATTCAATAAAAAGAGATGCCGTAGCACCTTCCGTACCTAAATATAAGTCTAGTTAAAATGTAAGCCTCACATTTAATTTTCATTATAAAAAGATTGACACATAACTGACAATAACACTATACTGTTTATAACAGTAACATATTGATAAAAAGTTCATTACATTAAAATTAGGGGGTTCTATCTTTTATGAAACATACAGGGAGACATACTGGTGCATTTCTTTTGCTGTTTTTACTGGAGGGAGATAACTATGGGGGAAAACTGTTGCAAAAATGTAAGGAAGAGCTTCCCATCAATCCAATTGATAGCGCCATACTATATCGCACACTAAAAAAATTAGAGGAAGAAGGTGCCATTGATTCTTATTTAGATGTTTCTGGTCAAGATAAACCGGTAAGGATGTATAAAATCACTACACTTGGAAAAAGAAAATTAGAAGAATTTCAAATTGATATTCAAGAAAAAATTAAAAATTTATCATTTTTTCTTGAAAAATACAAAAAATGGAATTGTGAAAATAATGGTTAATGGAATTGTTTTATATGCGATAGCTGCTATTTATCTGAGCCTGTCTTTTATAAAAGACCAATATAAAACAAAGGCAGCCTTATTAAGCTCATGGAAAATGTTTCGCAATGTTTTACCGGATTTATTAGCCATTATGCTTTTCGTTGGGCTGGTACTATCTTTATTGACACCGTCTCTTATTTCTTCAATTATTGGGGAAAATTCCGGTTTACTTGGTATCCTTTATTCAACAATCATTGGATCAATTGCTATAGTCCCTAGCTTTATCGTTTTTCCTCTTGGACATACATTAGTACAAAATGGCGCTGCTCTTCCACAAGTTGCTGTATTAATGTCGACATTAATGTCTGTAGGACTGACAAGTTTATTTATGGAACAAAAAACTTTTGGTCAAAGTTTTGCTTATGCCCGAAATATTTCTGCCATAGTAATGTCTCTTCTATTTGGATTAATTATTTGGGTGGTGATGACATGAAAAAGCTAAAAAGATATCGGTTCTTTCTCATTTTATTATTAGGGCTTCTGCTTATAGCATTTATGAATCAAACGATTGCTGCAAAAACAGTTCAGTTAACTGGTAAAAATATTTTGGATATGTTAATTCTACTTCCTCCAGTATTTATATTAGTGGGATTATTGGACCAATGGGTAAAGAAAGAAACACTCGTTAGGTATATGGGGGAAAAATCAGGTATAATTGGTGTCCTCTTCACCTTATTATTAGCAACAGTAGCTGCTGGACCTCTTTATATAGCCTTTCCAATCGCAGTACTTTTATTGAGAAAAGGAGCTAGCGTCCGCAATATAGTGTTTTTTTTAGGGGCATGGTCAACAGTGAAATTGCCAGTTCTAGTGTATGAATTTACTTCATTTGGTCCTAAATTCACACTTATTCATATTTGTTTTGGACTCGTGTTTTACTATTTAACAGGAATTCTTTTTGAAAAAATGTATAGCCAACAAAAGTTGCTAAAGTATGATACAACTATCGGAAAATAGATTTAAATCATTTAGTATTTTAAACCCTACAATTCCAAATTCTTTAGTAGCTGTAGTCATTAAATTGATAACATTCTGTTAGGAACCCCGACTTTTTCACGATAAAATATTATGGAAAGTATTCAGCGAGAATACCATTCGCCAATAAATAACATCTAGTCAGGATTTGATCGTTTAGTATATTGATGTGCGCTCGATTACAAGAATAGATTTTATAACTCGAAAAACAGCAAGTATGGATTTGTTGGTAAAAATAGATGCCCTGTTGTTAACTGAATATTTCAACAGATAATTAGTACAACAAATAGGACTCCCCACGGTGCAAAATCTTTTCTGTAGAATGTATCTCCAAACTATATAAGCAATCTGCTGCAAAAAATTACGGGATAGAGCGCACAGAAGCATATTCACAATAAAATAATTGAGAAAGCAATAGATTGCTTGGTAACATCAACATTATCGGTTTGTAAAATCGCATACCAAATTAGATTTTAACATACCTAGTCTGTTAGTCTTTTTAAAAGCAATGCCAATAAAACTCCAACGAATTATAGAAACTCATTTAAGTGAACATTTAATTTAACGTCACATACACTTCACCCAAAATCCATGAAACCCTCTTGATCAATCTCCCGGTGGAAGGCAATTATATGTAGTCACTGGGTATCTTGAAAATCGATTTGCAAAGCATGCCCTTGTTTTCATTATGCTGAATCATTATCAGATAAAAACATAAACATTATTCTTTTTTATACTTAAACTAGAATAATAAGTGTATAACTTTGCCTCAAAGTAAGTTAAGTTTTTAATATATTATAATAGTTTACAATAAGAATATAAACCTTTTTATGATTAAGCATAATTCAGATGGAAGGCGTATTGATAAAGCAACCTATTTCACTTGAGGATGCGGATGATATTGTTTGAAAACCATTCTAATGAAGAAACTACACATTACAGTTATGACCAACATGCAGATCTAAATCAAACTTAAAACTTAAGGCACCTAGAGATTGGTATGACCCAAAAAGACTTTCTCTCACCTCAAGGATCGGTACCTGTTCGATATTCTATCCAATTCATAGGCAATATTGAAGGTTTACAAGATATTAAAGATTATATGAGGTGTATTAATGGCAAATATCGAGGATTTTTTACAATTAGATATCCGTGTTGGCACTGTGATTAAGGCAGAGCCATTTCCAGAAACACGAAAACCCGCAATAAAATTAGAAATTGATTTTGGTAATATTGGTGTTAGACAGTCTTCAGCTCAAATAACACGCAGATACAAGGCAGAACAACTTATTGGTAGTCAAGTGGTAGCGATAGTAAATTTTCCTCCAAGGCGAATTGCAGGTTTTAAATCTGAGGTATTAGTAATTGGTGGTATACAAGGGAGAGATGACGTAGTGCTTTTAAAACCAGACCAACCTGTTAAAAATGGTACCCCAATCGCTTAAGAATAAATATACTGCCCTTTCTGGTATTGAAGGAAGAGCCTGTCAAATTTGATTAATAAATGGGTAATCAGGCTTTTTCTACATAACAGATTACAAAGGAACATTCATTTTATTGAATAATTGTAAGAAGAAAACTGTTTAGATAAGAATACTTGAATATATCAAAAGGGGGGTACCTATGGTATGTATTAAAGACAACTTTTGGTAGAGTCGAAATACCGAAGCAGGGTATTTATTACAGGAACGCTGCCACCATATTGCTAAGTGAATGATTAGATAGCTCATTAATTTTAATTATTTAAGCCATTTTTCATTTTAGAATATGGCTAATTTCTTAATTTTGTGGAGTTTTACACTTATACTAACCTGCCCCGTTCGTACCATAGCCAAAAAAGGGAATTAATCCTTCATGGATTAATTCCCAATAGTTCAATGAGGTTCCAAATTTATTATAAATTCTTTTTAAATAAAACCCTATCTTGATTTGGTCCGTCATAGTCCTTATACACGGGAACTCCATCTACGACTGCATCTCCTTGTTCAATATCAAAACCCATATTAGTATGAAAGGAAATTGAAACTTTATTAATAGGTGAAGTTACACAACGGATTATACTAGCACCTTTTTGTTTAACCACATAAAAAAATTTGTTATAGAGTGTTTTTCCTACACTGTGTTTTCTATATTCTGGATGTACTCCAACGAAATGAATATACGCCTCTTCAGAATTTGATTGTGATAAAAACCCAATTAGAAACCCTACTATTTTTCCATCTTTTTCAGCAATAAAACTTGTATCTGTAAAATGATCAAAAAAGAGCTTTGGTAACTTATCAGCCATTTGTCTTCCACCCCACCATTGATTTAGTAATGGCGAGATTTCATAGTAATCTAAACTGTTTACTGAACGAATCTCCATTTTTAATCCCCCTACCTTGTATGTTATATTTACCCACTCCTATACTAATTACCAATTTTAGCACATCTTTTATTCACTTCTGTTCAACTAACCTCCCCTTTAGCGACACAAGAATATCGCTAATCTGTAATTAAAATATTGCATAAACTCCAGTTAATTCAATAGACGAAAATAGCAACTACAGGATGTATGGAATTATAAATCTGCATACCATTTTGTAGGTTTATCAAATTTTCCACAGCCATTTTCCACTTTAGCACATAGAATAGGCCACTCTTTTCTTTAAAGAAAGCCTCGGTTATTGATTATGTATAATTATTTTGTAGTTGAACTTATTTATATACACCTTTTCTTTTGAAAACCCAATCTTCTAAGGCATCTTCGTGTTGTTTAGTGAATAATTTCGGTATTTTATTTATTGGAAAGTACTTCAAATCCAATGTCTCAATACCATCTGCAGTAAGTTCCCCATCAATTGGCTTACATTGAAAAAAGTGAGTAATAGTCTGAGCTTTATCTCCGTTCGGAAACTCACCAGAATATTTAGAGTAGACACCAATAAGATGTTCAACCTTAACATTTAATCCTGTCTCCTCAAGAATTTCTCGTTTTGTTGTTTCTTCAAGAGATTCTCCTAGTTCCATAGCACCGCTTGGAAAACCCCACTCATTTCTATCTCCCCTTTTTTGTAAAAGAATCTCATTTCGTTCGTTATAAACAATACCTCCAGCAAAATTAAGAATAATTAAATCTTGTCCCACTTTTCCACGAATATAGCGAATGTAGTCACTGGATGTAGTCATAAATTTCCTCCTATATAAAAAATACAAGTTAATTATATACCAAATAGAAGAAAATGGTATTTCAAGTTATATTTTTCCGTCTTCCACTAACCTTTTATTTAAGGATGATTTTTTAACTTCCATTTCTAATAAGATTTAATATTAAATTCATTAGGATTGATTATAATAAGGCAAATAGGAACTGATATGTAAAACAAATTATTTAAAGTCTTCTTTAGATATTGCTATTGAAGGGTAATGCCCAATTTGGGTTAAATCCACATCAAAAGGGACACTGTAAACCATATAGTAGTTGTCATCGTTGACTACAGAATTTATTTCCTCGATAAAACTTCTAGCTTTGTTAGAATCTGTAGTTGCATAAACTACAGCGACAACACCAGCCCCCTCTTCCATCCATCCTTTTAAAATAAGTTTCAATGGATTACTGTCTTTCAATGCAGTCTCTATCATATTCATATATTCGTTCATTTGAATCCTTCCACCTTTCTAAATAATAATTAGAACACTCCTTATCCCCATCAAATTTATATTACCATAGCAATACCTGAGTTTTAATGCATTAACTCTATACTGTTAATTCCTTCTCATACTAACCTCCTTTAGTGCAATAAGAAAATGCGATACCTCCATATTACAAAGTGTTGCTATAGTAACATAAGAGCCGCTCTACACCGAGAAATTTTTTTACCTAAACTTGTTATTTTAAATCCATTTTTTCGGTAAAATCTTACTGCTTCGTTGTCTGTTATAAAGAACCTATGTTAATGTTTATAAGACTATAAATGGTATAAAATATATAGTTAGATGGTTCAACCTGCCCGTTAGCCCTAAAATAAAAAGACTTCCTTTTTATTTTAGAAAGCAGCCAATAATTGCAGAAAAGACTATTAGGGCTGACCCCTCACAAGGCCATCCTAATAGTCTTTTTCCTAAATTGTATTTTTACCAATTAATATATCCAAATCAACAGTTATTTGAGCCGAATCCTTAATTAAAAAAGATTTTATTTGTTCCTCTGTTGTTGACCAAGTCAACGGAGTCATTTGAACCAACCATTCAATTGAGGATTTATTAAGGTTCATGGTATAGCTTAATCTTGAACATTCTACAAATTGAAAACTCTTCTTAAATCTCTCCATAGTCTCTGCATTAGAGTAAAACTGTTTTTCGTTTTTTTGAAAAAGATGTTCTCTCAACTCTTTTAAGTAACTATTTTGAGGTACAATTTTGATTACTATACCATTTGGTTTCAACAATCTATCAAATTCAGCATAATTTGAGGGTGATAGGATATTCAGGATAACATCAAATTGTTTAAATTTAAATGGTGTGTTCGCGAGATCAGCCACAGCCCAAATCTTATCAGAATAGTTCTTAGAAGCTACCATAATTCCTTCTTTAGAAATATCTATTCCTACTCCTAATACACTTTTGAAAAAGTTGGAACGAATAATTTT
>NZ_BCVE01000005.1 GCF_001591585.1 Niallia circulans NBRC 13626
TCTTGCACGGCTTTGCTTTGCTCTGGTGCTATTGGTTTGGCTTGATGGGCCGTAATTTCTTGTTCGGCCTTTGTGACTGCCTGCACTAATTTCTCTCTGCCCGCACTTTCTTGACCTAAACGCTGGCTTATTGCTACTTCTCTTACTGCCTGTTCTACCTGTTTTACTACTTCCTTTGGCATTTTCGGATTGTTGATAATCGTTTCTTTTACCGTTTGGATTGCCTTTTGTAGGTTAGGCTCTTGTTTTATTTGGTCTTTCGTTTGAGTCAATTGGTCTTGTACGGCTTTGCTTTGGTCTGTTGCTGCAGGTTTGGCTTGTTGGGCCGTAATTTCTTGTTCGGCCTTTGTGACTGCTTGTACTAATTTCTCGCGGCCAGCACTTTCTTGGCCTAAACGCTGGCTTATTGTCGCTTCTCTTACTGCCTGTTCTACTTGTTTTACTACTTCCGGCGGCATTTTCGGATTGTTAATAATCGTCTCTTTTACCGTCTGGATTGCTTTTTGTAGGTTAGGCTCTAGCTTTATTTGGTCTTTCACTTTATTCAATTCCGTAGCAGCCTCTTGTAAATCGTCTAATTTTATATTTGTCAATACATCTATTATTTTTGTTTTGGCTATTGATTGTAGTTTTTCAGAATCTTGTATAGCTTGTGTAATACTTTTTATATGCTCTTTCGATATCCGTGGATTTTCGTTTAATTTTGTACGTAATAACTCTATTCCCTTTTGAATATCCTCTTCCGTTTCCATTGCAGAAGATAATTCACTTATTAATTTTGTCAAAGCATTATTTTGCTTTGAACTAGTTTCATTTTTTAAAGCATAGACTGGATTATGATGTTCTACTTGATTTTTCGATACATTTTTTTGAAAATTAGGATCAATTACATTTGCTATTTTTGTAATGATATCATTCAACGGCTCTCCATTAACTGCTGCATGGATAGAACGCAAATTAACTGCTGATATCTCCAGATTTTTACTTGCCAGAGCACGTAATGAAACTAATTTTTCTTCTATTGTCCCTGTTTCATTTTCTAAAAATGTATTTAACTGGACTAATGTATCTCTATTTATGGTAGTTTTTTTTCCTAAAATAGCCGTTGCCATTCTTAATTCGTTTTTACTTTTTTCTGAAATGCTCATATCTTCTATCATTTTTTCTGATGAAGGATTTGATGGTAAGTCAGGAGCAGTAGTGGTGATTGTTTTAACCTTTATTTCACCACCATCCATATCACTAATTTGGACAGAAACTCGATTTTCCTTTGGAATCGTTTCTTCAAATTTCACATTAAAGTCTTTTCCTTTAATTTGGACAACCGCTTCATTTTCTGAAATCCGAGATTTAATTTGTGCATTATATGTTTCATTTTTTAAAAGCTCTAATTGTTTTTCATTGGTTGTTACATTGGATAGTTGGGTTTTATTAGATATTTGCATAATAACACTCCCATAAAATACATTCTTCTTACTATATCGGCCCAATGCTTTCTAACTTTATTTATTCAATAAAAATGGTAAAATTTAATTAAAAAAGTTTAATAGAATTACAATTCTATTAAACTTTTTTAATTATTCTACCTTTTATCTAATACTCGATAGGCTGATTTATTTCTTTCTTCCATTTCTCTTTTTCTTTCTTCTTCCTTTTCCATCACATTTAGATCATTCTGTATTCCTGATAAACAAGAATGACACAGCTTCCCTTCTCGAATAATCGTTCCACACTTGGCACAGGGATATCCAAGATTAGGGAATTGGGCAAGCTTGATTCTGCCTTTTTTGATAAATTTATAAATCAATGTTCTTTCTACACCAGTCGCTTCGACCACATCATCCATCTGCGCTGTGCGATTCTGCTTTTTGCGAATATATTGGTATACTTTTTCATAATCTGCTTCTTCTTGTTTATAGCATTTCAAACACACATCTCGAATGTTATTTATCACATATATATCGCCACAGTTTGGGCAATTCCCTAGTTCAGCCATCCATGATTCCTCCTCATCTTGCAATTGTAAAGGAAGTGATGGACTTTGCTCCGGCTTCCTTTAGCACTTTCGCTGCATTTCGTAGCGTTGCACCTGTAGTATATATATCGTCAACCAGAATAATATCTTGAGCGATAACAGCCTCTTTTTGCTCTATTTTAAAAATATTTCCTATCTGTAATCGTTGTTTTCGTGTTTTTTTCGATTGTTTTTCACTATGTATGCGCACAAGACCATTTACATAAGGAACTTTTGCATAAAAGAGAACTGCCTCTACTTGATTAAAGCCTCTTTCGTACAAACGTTCGTCACTTAATGGAATAGGCATCACCACTTTATTTTTTCCGAAATCCTTCGGTAAAAAAGAAACAAAGGCTGCAGCTATATTATAGTCCCCTCTATATTTAAACCGTGCAATCGTTTCTTTCAAAAAATCATTGTACAAAAATAACGATTGGTTGGATTGCAGTATTCCTTTCCATTCCTCTTCGTCTTCCCATTTTTGACAATCATGGCACATGCCCTCTTTAACATGAACGGACTCCAAGAACTGAAGAGATCGGCCACAAATTCGGCAAGTCTCTCCCTTTATTACTGCTAACTTCTCCTTACAGCCCGCACATAAATAGCATTCTGGTGCTTTCGAGAAAAGATAGGTCCAATTAAATTCCGGTATAACTGGTGCTAAGCAAATCACGCAAATCATAACAGTAGCATCCCCTTCTCTCCTGCTTCTTGATTGCTTCGCTTAATTTGCTTTCGCGCTAATACCATATTATTTGTTTTTCCATAATGAAAAAAAGTTATCGCTCCATCTGGAAATTCCTTTTTCCTTCCTACTCTTCCCGCAATCTGTACAAGAGCACTCTCTGTGAAAATCCGATTTTCCGCTCCTAAAACAGCAACATCTACATTTGGAAAAGTAACGCCCCTCTCTAAAATCGTTGTTGTAACAAGCAAATCCACTTCTTTATTACGCATTTTTTGTACCTTTTCCTTTCGATCAGGATCTTCAGCATGAACGGCTTCAACCTTATCAACAATTGGTTGCAACAGCTTTTTCACTTTTTCCATATAATGAATTTTGGGCACGAATAAGAGCATAGGTTTATTTTGTGGAACTCGTTCACGAATCCAATCAACAAGCATGGCAGGGAGCTTGTCCTTTTTCAAGCCCTTTTCCCAATTCCCACACCATTGAAAATCTGGAACAGGCAACGGATATTGATGAAAGCGTGCTGGAATGGTCACAAAGTGAACTTTGTTATGCTTACACTTTTCTTGCCAGTCTTTATCGGGAGTCGCCGTTAAATAAATAAGTGTCGATTGTTCCTTCTTGGCTTTTTGCACAGCATATTGAAGCGATTTATCAACGGAATATGGAAATGCATCCATTTCATCTAAAATAATGAGGTCAAAGGCTTGGTGGAACCGAAAAAGCTGATGGGTCGTGCTAATCGTTAGCGGACTATACAGATGACGATCTTCACTACCACCATAAACAGGCAATACCTTTATTTCTGGAAAAACCTCCTGTAATCGAGGGGCCAATTCGAGGACAACATCTGTACGAGGAGTAGCAATACATACACGTTGATTATCACGCAATGCTTTTTCAATTCCTTTAAAAAGAATCTCCGTTTTCCCAGCGCCACACACTGCCCAGATAAGAAGCTCCGATTGTGCCTCGATGATTTGCTCCATTTTGTCTGATGCCTCTTGCTGTCCTTGTGAAAGACTGCCGTTCCATTGTAATGTAATTTTTGATGTTTCTTGATCCAGTTCTGGCCCACTCCATTTAATTAATGGGGTACATTCACTTATTCTCCCCATCATGATGCAATTTCGACAATAAGTGCAGTTTTCTTTACATCGTGCACAAGGAAAAGTAGCAAATAACTCCTGATTTTCATTTCCACAACGCATGCAAATGTACTTATTGCGAGCTTTTTTCTCTATCCCTTTCCTATACGAGCAATAACCATTTTCGTAATGTGCTTGGATTTCTTGTTCTGAAAAAGGGAGCTCAGCTAGTAGTAAAGTTTTACCTTGGAGGGAAGCTTGGAGTTGCGGATTAAATGGATAAGCTTTATTAAGTGGCGGCGTTATCAGTTGATTTTGGGAAGCATTGGAGATTCGGAAGGAGTGAGAGAAATTACTTTTCGTGGGGAGTAATATATTGTCCTTTTGATAAAATCGCATTATTTTCCTCCTAGTTCTGTTTTAAATAGATTTTAAGGTTAAATGATGAATTGCCTTTTTTCCAAATCCTGTTCTTTTCAGTTTTAAATTTGCTAGTGTCCTTGAAGCTATTATAGACTAATAACCTTTAAAGTGGGGAGTATCGCCTTTTTTTGACTTATTACTACAGCTAGGGAAAAACCAATATACTTTTGCAAAATATCCGTATCTAAAGGAGTATTCTTTCTTTTAAGACACTTGATTAATCTCTTTTTTCCTCTGTTGGGAGAAAATATCTTTTATAGGAAGAAGTGAGTTTAGAAATCAATTTTGGTAATATTCTTTATGAATGATGGTGTTTTTAAAGGTTTGAATTTGAGGAGAGGATAACCGCAAAATTGATTTTGGGTTACTAAATACAACGAGAGAGTAAATAGGAATAATAGGAAATTGATTAGCTAATAGCCAGGCTTCAAACTGTCGCTTTAATCTGTTCACTTGAATAATAGGATCAGGAAATGCCTCTTTTTCTTCTTCCTTTATTCGTATCATTTGATGTAAATCAGTATCAAGGTATAGCTCGCCAATGATATTTTTCACTTCAAGGATTAACGCATATTTCGCATGCAGAATTAATACATCAATTTGGAAAAAATGTTTTCCGTCCCATAGGCGTAAATCATGCAGGATAAAGTATTCATCATCTGGCAAAAAACTAAGCGGGAAAATCCACTGCCTGCTTCCCCCCTGTATCTTGCCAACTTCCGTTGATAATCTTGATTGATTAACGAAATATTAGAATGATTAGCTCTAATCCTCGAGAGCAAGGCCTCTAATTGGAGCGCTCGATATCGATATTCAATTGGTTTTACGATCAACTGCTCACTTCCTTTTTTTCATACTTAATTTATTCTATACAGTCATTTGAATTCCTGCCTATTTGATAAAAAAGGACTAGTGAATAAAACTTAGTTGCTTTTGTTTACTAAACTGCACTTGGTAACTACATAATTTAAATTATTTATCGTTATCCGATATAAAATATAATACCAATTTTCAGTCTTTATATTAACTGGTAATAAATAAGGAGTGCCGTTATGCAAATTAATCTTTTGTTTGAAGGAGCAGTAAAAGAACAATTTAAGCAACAAGCATCGACCAATACAGATGTACTAATGAAGCAGCCACTAGGTGAAAAAAAAGAAATTGAAGTAGAGCGTGACGGAAAAGCTTTTACTTTAACATTCTCTGATGAAATAAAACATCTAAAAGCAGAGACAGATGAAGAAATTGCACAAATGTTTGCTCAGCAAGTAGAAGACCCATCTGATATTTTTTCATATCGTCCGCGAGACCAATGGCTTATTTTCAGTCAATATTTAAATGATAATGGTATCTTTGATGGGAAGAATGCGAAGGATATTGAAGAAATTGAAAATCTACTTGTAGATATAACGGATGGCTTAGATAATTTAGATATTGCTACACCAAAAGGCCGAGATATAAAATCTGGAAGCAAACCTATTACGCAGCAATTAACTTCTGCTGAGGCACAATTAGAACTTGCCTCTTCAACAGCTGCATTACAACTATTTGGTGAGAAATATGTTACAGGCGATGCGAAAGAGGGCTTTCACCAATTGATTGAACAGTACACAAAGCGAAATAAAAAACGTGTATTGAGCTATAAGTCAATCGAAGAAAAATTTTATCAAGGGCGTGCGAAGATTTACGAAACACGACATATGGATACATCTTCTTTAAATGCCCAACAAAAAAATAATTTATCGATTACAAATAAACTAGGCAAAATCAATTATACAGAAGCAGAAATTTCCAAAATGATTGAAGGTTATAAAGAAAAATTCGGAATGCTTCAAAATAAATCGGACGTTGATGTCCTCATTGCTAAATTGCAGGATGAGTTATCGAACTTTGTTACAAAAGGTATTTCTAAACAAGATAAAGACTACGAAGCAGCAAATAACTTCGTTAAAGAGAAATCAGCAAAAACTTTTGAGCGCATTGCAGATTATTGGAAAAAATTATTATATTAATATACAACACCATACAAAATAACGTTCCCAAATCAAAGTTTGGGAACACACCAAAAAGCCGTAAACGTTGATTTAACAACGTTTATGGCTTTTTACATAATGGAAGTATTCAAAAGCTTCCGCAAGCAACAAATGGAGTTTAATAAACAGCTTATTGAAGAATTTCATGGTCAGCATGAATACATAGAGAATCGTTTAGAAGAGAGAGATCGCTAGCTCGTAGAATCGATGCGCCAAACGCTGGAGGCTCGTAAAGAGATTACTGCAGCTGAGAATATGGAGAAGAAAAAATGATGGTATTTTGGAAGATAGGGGAAGTTTGTAAAAGACCACCTCTTGAAATCGAGAGGTGACTTTGATGCCTAGTCAAGTTCTTACAGCGGTACCGGACTGAACGTAGTGAGGAAGGATATGGAGCTGTAAGTGCTGACTGGGTAAAACACGATTTACAAGCTAGTCATAACGAAGGAATGAAAAGGGGCGCTCTTCCTTGTTCATTTTTTTCCTTGCGACTCCCTCACCTATCCTTTCGACTAACTCTCCCACCATCACAAAAATCCCGATTCTTTTCTAAGAACCGGGATTCCAAACATCATTATTATCTTTTCTTTATCCAGCCAAGTCCCATTGATCCTTCTCCTAAGTGTGTACCAATAACAGCACCAAAGTAACTTAATGAGAATTCAATATTGGGGAATTCTTGTTCTAGTTCTGCTTTCCATTCTTTTGCTTCTTCTTCGCGATTAGCATGGATGATGGCAGCGTAGTAGCTGCCTCCATTCGTTTCTTCGCGGAGAAGTTCGACAATTCGCCTCATTGCTCTTTTTTTTGTGCGGATTTTTTCAAATGGGACAATTATCTTATCCTTAAAATGCAGCAATGGCTTAACCTGCAGAAGACTGCCGATGATTGCTTGAGCACTGGATAGTCGTCCACCTCTTTGAAGATTTGATAGATCATCTACCATAAAGTAGGCGTTGCTTGTTTGTTTTAATTCGTCAAGAATGGGAATAATTTCTGCTGCGCTTTTCCCTTGTTGAGCTAATTTTGCTGCTTCTATAGCATAGAAACCTTGAACCATGCAGCTTATTTCTGTATCAAAAGCAAATACTTTAATGCCCTCTACCATGTCTCCAGCAGTAATGGCTCCTTGATAAGTGCCGCTGATACCACTTGATAAATGAACACTTATTACTTCATCATAATTTTTAGATAGTTCTTCAAATAGCTCTACAAATTTTCCAATAGATGGTTGAGAGGTCGTAGGCAGGTCCATTTTTCTAACTGCTTCATAAAATTCAGATGCGGTTAATTCTTTTTCCTCCTCATATACTTCTGACCCTAAGAAAACTGTCAATGGGATCATATATATATTGTACTTCTCCCTCACCTCTTTAGGAATATAGGCCGTACTATCTGTAACAATAGCTGTTTTCATGCAATTAGTTACCTTCCTTATCTATTCGTTTGTATACATATTTTAACTATAAAAGTTAATTAGCATTATCGATTAATTCTATTATAATGCACATAAAGAGGAATTTATATGGAATTTTAAATGGCAAGGAAATATTATAACAGATTTTTCACTTTAGAGGTTGATTAGGATGGCAATATTTCTTTACTTTCACTTCCTACAATTTTATCGCATTTTCATATGATTGCAATTGCAACGAAAACACCAACCTCACCAAATAAAACAATTCGTTAAAAAAAGGAGTTTCCTCAAACCAACAAGTGATTTAGGTAACCCCTTTTTTCTTAACGAACTTCTACCCAACCGTTTTTAATAGCAACAACTACTGCTTGTGTACGGTCGTTCACATTCATTTTTTGTAAAATATTACTTACATGGTTTTTAACCGTTTTTTCACTAATAAATAGTGCCTCTCCGATTCCTCGGTTACTTTTTCCATCAGCAAGAAGCTGTAAAACTTCACACTCACGTCTTGTTAACAAGTGCAATGGTCTTCTAATTTCTACTACTTGTACATGATGTTCATCCGAGTTTGCATTCTCTATTGCTAAACGGCGATATTCATTAACGAGATTATGGGTTACTTTCGGGTGTAAATAAGACCCTCCATCTGCTACTACCTTAACTGCTTCAATTAATGCATCTGCATCCATTTCCTTAAGCAGATAACCGCTCGCACCTGTTTTAAGGGCATGGGTTACGTAGTTTTCATCATCATGTATAGATAGGATGATGACTTTTGTTTCTGGAAATTTCTCTAGTAATTGTCTTGTTGCCTCTACACCATTAATGGTAGGCATATTTATATCCATGATTGTTACGTCGGGTTGGTATTCTTCGATTAGCTGAATAGCTTGTGTACCATCGTCTCCTTCAGCTACTACTTCGAAGCTCGATTCGAAGTCGAGAATTCTTTTTACCCCTTCTCTAAATAATTGGTGATCGTCAATAATAACTATCCTTGTAGTCAACTGCTCCGCCTCCCTTATTTTCTTTAAGCTCTTTTCGTCACAATGTTATTTTTGGCAGGAAATGAACTTCTTGCTTTCCTCTCCACACACTACTTGATAGGAGTCAAGCATCCTCCAATCCATTCAACACAAAAATGTTAAACTTCATTTTGGTTAAAATAACATACTTCTCGAAAACAGTCATTCTTATCATCTAATAGGAACGTTGATCATAACAATGGTTCCAACTCCAAGTTTGGAATCAATGGTTAATTCCCCATCCAGTAGTTCTACTCTTTCTTTCATCCCAATTAAACCAAAGGATTCTTCTTTTTTCTCATTCTTATCGAATCCTTTTCCATTATCCTTAACTAAGACGATAATTTGCTCCATTCGTAATTCTACTTTTACGGAGATATTAGATGCTTCTGCATGCTTTAAAGCATTTTGGACTGATTCTTGAACTAAGCGAAAAATTGCAACTTCATATTTGCTTGGAAGTCTTGTTTCTTTTCCGATGGTGGCAAACTCAATTTTTATTGAGTCATGATACTCTTCTGTTGTTTTCAAATATTTTTTTAGGGTCGGAATAAGGCCAAGATCATCTAAAGCCATTGGACGAAGATCATAAATAATTCGTCTTACCTCATATAATGCACTTCGTACCATCACTTTTAAATTTCTGATTTCTTCAAAGGCCTCTTTCGCCCCACGCTCTTTATATATTCTTTCCACTAAGTCAGAGCGCATCATTACATTTGCCATCATTTGTGCAGGACCATCGTGTATTTCTCGAGAAAGTCTTTTCTTCTCTTCTTCCTGGGCACCAATAATTTTCAGTCCGAAATCCTGCTTTTGTTTGGCGTCTTCGATTACTTCGCCAACTTGCTTTAAATCACTAACCAAATAATTCATCACGACAGAAATTTGTGTGACCAGATGTTCTGCCCGCTTAATGGTTTCATCTAGACCTAACAATCGACGCTCTAAATCATCGCGGCGTTCTCGATACTGCTTTTCTAAGTGCCGATTCACACTTAAATCCATTTGCAGTGTATGTGCTCTTTCATAAGCCTCACGTACTTCTTCTTCTGAGTATTCATTAAAATGCTTACTGACTTCTGATAAGCGTTTACGAGCAAACCGAGACTGGATTTCTAGCTTGTCTCCTTTTTCTATCGTTTCTAATACAAGAACTTTCATTTCTTTTAATTCTTCGGTAAGGGTTTCATAATCTTGTCTACATTGTTCTCCAATACGAAAAATTTCATCTTTGCTTGAACCAACGGTTTTAATCATTTGTTCTACAATATAATCTAACGTTTTTGTGTCAAATTTCCTTATCAACATATTTAATTCCTCCAAAAAGGCTAAAACCCTTCCAACATCCATTATTATTTTAGCTTGAAAGTTAATAATATGTTTAATTCATCGAAAAATAAATTAAAATCGTTATTTTGACATATATCACCCTATATGAAACCATGTCCGAAGACCTATTAACATCAAGAATCACTGTGAAAAAGTATGTAAAAATGCAATAATACAATTTTATCCTATTCTAAACAAAAAACAAAGTAAAAGAAAATAGATTGATAAGGCGCCTGTAATCAAAGATTCGTAAGCCTCTGCATGAAATATAGCCTATACCATATGTAGCGGGTCTTTTCGAGCATGGAGTTTTACTTATTATATCATGCTTGCAAAATCGCTATATTAAGATTTGATTACAAAGCGAACAATAATTGAAGAATAAACAATGTCGAATTATAATGAAATAAGACTAATTATCGATTTTCTACTAATTTTTTATAGAAAATGGTTACAAAAAATGACTTATATAACGAACAAATAAGATGAAATCGCCAATATTAGTGGAAAGAGATACAAAGAAAGGAGCTGCCAATATGCTTCCTTCCTATCTTACTGTACCTAGCTACGGAGAATATGAACTAATTATTCAAAAATCACGCTTTATTGCTCATATCGCTCGAACAGAAACAGAAGAAGCAGCACAGGCTTTCATAGGAGAAATCAAGAAAAAACATAAAGACGCAACACATAATTGTTCTGCTTACTTAATCGGAGAACATGATCAAATTCAAAAAGCAAACGATGATGGGGAACCGAGTGGCACAGCAGGAGTACCAATTCTTGAGGTCCTGAAGAAAAAAGGTCTGAAAGATACAACAGTTGTTGTTACCCGTTATTTTGGAGGTATTAAGCTTGGTGCAGGGGGGCTTATTCGTGCTTATGGAAAAACAACCTCTGAAGGATTAGCAAATATCGGTATTGTTGAAAGAAAGTTGAAACAAATAGTCAGTGTATCCATCGAGTATCACTTACTTGGTAAAATAGAAAATGAATTACGTTCATCGAACTATGAAATTAAAGATATTCATTATTTAGAAAATGTCGAAATTGATGTCTTTGTGGATTCTGATGAGGTAGAGACTTATACGGATTGGATAACTGACTTAACAAATGGACAAGGTATTATAAAAGAAAAAGACACCTTGTACGCAGAAACCCTCATTTGAATTTTTTACAATTAATACAAAAATATACCTGGAATAGAAATAAACTACTAATTTACGTTAAAGAGAGATAGAGGTAAGATAGTATGTATGTTTTCATTCCGTTATTTCTTAATTCAAAAAGGAGAACTTATGGCAAATAATACAAGAGAAACTTTAATAAAGGATACAAAGAAAAAGAAACGAAAAAAAATTAAGCTATTTATTTTTGTCCCATTGCTGGTTATTATCTTAGCCGGAATTGGTTATGGAGCTACCTTATATTCAAAGGCAAAATCAGTGGTAGATGATTCTTATGAGCCAATTGACCGTGATTCTAAAAGGGATGCAAAAGTGGATCCAAACATCGATGACGTTTCAATTTTATTCATTGGAGTAGATGACAGTGAGAAAAGATCGAGCAAATCCGGCACAACCCGATCTCGTTCCGATGCTCTCATGCTTGCTACTTTAAATGAGAAAGAAAAATCCGTTAAATTGCTGAGCATCCCACGTGATTCTTATGTATATATTCCTGAACGCGGCTATTCTGATAAAATTACTCATGCCCATTATTTCGGCGGGGTTTCGTCAACCTTAGACACAGTGGAAGAATTGCTAGATATTCCTGTTGATTATTATGTAAAAATGAATTTCGATGCCTTTATGGATGTAGTAGATGCATTAGGTGGAATTGATGTCGATGTTCCAGTAACATTTACGGAACAAAACTCAAAGGATAAAGCAGGCGCCATTCATCTTGAAAAAGGCTATCAAGAATTGGACGGCGAACAAGCACTTGCCCTTGCAAGAACAAGAAAAATTGATAATGACATTGAACGTGGGAAAAGACAACAATTAATCATGCAAGCCATTATGAAAAAAGCAGTCTCTATCGAGGGAATAACCAAGTATTCAAAAGTGATGGAAGCGATAGGAAGCAATATGACAACAGACTTATCATTCAGCGATATACAATCTCTAATTGCTTATGCAACTGCAGATAATGGTTTACAAGTGGAGACACTAACGCTAGCTGGAACCGACGGTCGTGTCGATAATAAATACATTTATCAATTAGATGAAACAGCACTTGCAGAAACAAAATCGATTCTGCAGCAGCATTTAGGCATAAGCAGTAACCAACTATCCAATTCAGACAAACCGAATGATTCGGAAAATACTACTGATTTAAACAGTACCGTGGAAACAGATACCACATCCGATAAGGTAAATTATTAAATAATATAAATGCATCAAGCTTCCAAAGCATGGTGCATTTTTTATTTATATCATAAAATAAAAAAATTCTGCGTAAATCCTCATTGAAAATGAATTAGAATGGCTATAAATAAACTATACAACTACCTGCTGACTAAAAAATTTATTTCAGCATTATAATTTTTAAGTAAAATGTCAACACTATACCTAATAGAAAAAGCAAACATATTTTGTAAAGGAAATACAAAGTAATGAGGTGCTAGTATGTTGAAAAAAATGTTAACCTACTTAAATGGAGCAATTGAAAGACCATTATTTACGGATAATGAACCTAGTATTTGGAATGAATTAGAAGATGATTTTTACGATGAGGAATTAGACGAAAAGCACAGACTTTTATAATCATGCTATTATTATTTACTTCTAGATACCATATACAACTGTAGATGAATTGCTCTACAGTTTTTTTCTGTTTCTTCCCCATTTATCCCTTTCTTAATCTGCCAGCAATATCCACATTCATTTACCATTAGAATATGATAGAATCATAGTAATTCCTCTTAGGTAAAAGAAATAATTTTTTTAATAGATTCCTAGTTTACGACAATTAAATAAAGGAGAAAATGATGATAAAAAAAACACTATCATTGTTGTTGTCACTTGTCTTGCTTCTTTCTTTCCTTCCTGTTTTTGAACACAGCATCTACGCGAGCGTTGCTGAACCACTAGTACATGTTAAGTTAAAGAATTATCTTGGTAATAAAACAGTAATTTCCCTTACCTCCTCTGGTACCTATAAAACTGGTGATGGTAAAGTATCTATAAATAGCAACACAGAATATATGGTTAAGCTAGAACAATCAAAATTAAAGCTATATCAAGGAAGCCAGCTTCTTTCTGAGTCTACTTCGTTTACTTTGGCTCCTTCTGATCCAAACAGCTACTTAACAATTAATAATCGTTCCTATAAAGGATCTTTTGAATTTATCATGGAAACAATCAGCGGAAAAACATATATTCGCCCAATTAATACAGTAGGGATAGAAGATTATCTTAAAGGGGTTGTGCCTCGTGAAATGCCTGCCCTGTGGAATATCGAAGCATTAAAAGCACAGGCAGTTGCTGCCAGAACTTATTCTTGGAATTACGGCGGTCAAACCATTACCGATACCATTAATCACCAAGTGTATGGCGGATTAACTGATTCTCATCCTAATTCTGATAATGCAGTGGAGGCAACTACTGGACAGGTCTTAAAATATGGCAGCAAATTAATCGATGCTGTATTCTCAGCAAGTAATGGTGGCGTAATGGAGTCTGCTAAAAATGTTTGGGGCTATGAATATGCCTATTTACAAAATGGTGCTGATTCCTTTGATAACAACTATAGTTGGGAATTCAGCCTACAAAAAACACAAATCGATATGAAAGATAAAGATTTAGCTAATCCAGACGCATGGTGGAAAACGACTTCAGAAAAAGATACAAAAATTGTCAGTCTTATAAAAAGTTGGCTAAATAATAATAGCTATAAAGATAAAGATATCAAAATTGTTTCTATTCCGACCCTTGCGTTTAATAATCCTTCGTCCACAACCCGAGTAACAACAGGTTCAATAACAGTTCAGTTTTATGTGAAGGATATAAAAGATAAAGACGGGAACCTTATTTTACAAGAAGTGAAACAAGCAAATGTGGCAGCTTCTAAAGTTAGAGCAATAATTGGTGTAGATACGTTAAAGAGTTATCTTATTACAAAAAGCGCTTCTAGTACCACTGCACATAGTGTTGCTGGAAAGGGGTATGGCCATGGCGTAGGTTTAAGTCAATATGGTGCAAATGGTCGTGCTAATAGTGGCCAAAAATACAGTGATATTCTTTCATTCTATTATCCAAGCGCTAATTTAGTAACGGAATATATCCAGTCTGAGATTACCACTCCTGTGATAACAGATACAAAGGCTATTTTCGCGAACACGAATGACACAGTCAGCGTTTTCTTTTCTATCAATAAAACAGCCAATACGACTGTAAGAGTAAAAGATAGTACTGGTATAGTGGTTGCAACTCTTTTAAATAACGCAGCTTTACATGCTGGTAACTACAACTATACTGCCAATGTAGCAAACTGGAACAACGGCAGCTATACAGCTGAAATAATTGCAACCGACAGCAATAAGCAAACAGCAACAGCTCATGCTGTAGTTCAAGTTGCAAAACTAGCAGCACCATCGATTAGTTCCAGTACTACCAAATACGATAAAGATGCTAACAAAGTCGTTGCTTCCTTTCATGTTAACCAAGCAACAAAGACAACGGTTATTGTGAAAGATAGCAATCATAAAGCAGTGAAAACATTAGCCAACAATCAATCTTTAACAGCGGGGTATCATTCCTTTACTTGGGATGTAGCAAATGTGAACAATGGAGCCTATACGTTTGAAATTACTTCGATAAATAGCGCTAATAAAAAGCAAACAGTTAAACAAAGTTTCACTCTTAAGAAAACAGTAGTACAAGCTCCAATTATTAACAATGTAAAAACATCCTATGATACATCAGGAAATAAAATAAAGGTGAGCTTCCATGTGAACCAAGCTTCTAACACAACCGTAAAAATTGTAAACAACAAAAATAAGGTCGTTAAAACACTTGCTTCTAATACATCATTAAAGTCAGGATCCTCTTCCTATACATGGAGTGTTGGAAGCACGAGTGACGGGTTCTATTCAGCAACAATTGAATCGGTAAATATAAGCAAGCTAAAGAAATCTGTTTCTAAAAAGTTCACTCTCTATAAAGTAAAAACTGGAACTGTTAAAGCAAGCAAGCTCAATATTAGACAGAAGTCCTCTACATCATCCAAGGTAGTTGGGTCAATTCCAAACGATAAGAAAGTAACTATTTATGAAAAAAGCGGTTCTTGGTATAAAGTGAAATATGGAAAAGTAACTGGCTATGTATCCACAAAGTATGTAAAAAATGTAAAGGAAAGAAAGTAAGCCTCACTTCTTTTCTTCTCCATTATAAAAGACCTCTTATAATAAGAGGCCTTTTTATTATCTATTCTTCTCAGTTGAATACCTTATGTCATTAATAAATTTTAAAATCGGCTTATAGTTTTTTCCTACTAATCCAATCTTTTCTACAATTAATTCAATTATTAATAAAACAGTGGCTATTAAGAGGATTGCTCCCCATACTTTTGCCATAGAGAAAATGACTGCAACTAGTCCAAAAAATGATGCCATTGCATATATTATTATAACGGTTTGTCTATGCGTAAAACCAATATTTAGTAAACAATGATGTAAATGAGACCTGTCCGGGGCCGTTAATGGCTGCTTATTAACTAATCGACGAATTATCGCAAAGAATGTATCCGAAATAGGAACTCCTAAAATAATAACCGGAATAATAAAGGAGATTAACGTTACATTTTTAAAACCTAGCAGAGACATTACACCAATGATATAACCGAGAAATAACGCACCCGTATCTCCGAGGAAAATCTTTGCAGGATAAAAGTTGAAAAATAAAAATCCAAGTGTACTTGCTAAAACGATGGAGGAAATTGCAATTACATACCCATTTCCCATGATCATTGCCATACCAGTGATAGTAAACAAGGCAATACAGGATACACCTGATGCTAGACCATCTAAACCATCAATTAAATTAATCGCATTCGTTACGCCGACAATCCAAAGAATCGTAATCGGTATATCCAAGAATCCAAATTCTAGCTGGCCACCGAATGGCAAGTTGATAAATTCAACTTGTACACCGCCCCATACAACGACTATTACTGCAGCGATTGCTTGAGCAGCAAGTTTAATCTTTGCTGAAAGGGTATAAATATCATCTAATATACCCGTTATTATAATAATTACACTACCAATCAATATTGGATAATGATAGGCCTTATCTGGGTTAATTACTAAAGCACCGATGACAAAACTAATATATATTGCTAAACCACCCATACGTGGCATGATCTTTTGATGTACTTTTCGTTTCTCTGGTTTATCCATTGCTCCAACTTTAAACGCAAGCTTCTTCACTAGTGGTGTCAGTAAGATAGAAGCAATAAAACATACCACAAGCATTATATAAATCATGGAGATCCTCCCTAATGCCTCTCATAACGTATATTTTTAGGCATCTGTCTATTCTTGCATATAATCGAGATTTATTATAACACAATACTATCTTGCTTGGTTTAATAAATTCCACTCTTATTTAACATTTATATTACATTTTTTTAATCCTAAATAAACATAACTTGATTATTATTATATATGACGTGGTCCACTTTAGGAAAGTTTCAACCTAAAGCATAATTTTTTCATCTCTGCCCTATTAAAAATAAAACCGCTCTAACAGATAGAACGGTTTTACAAGGTACTAATAGAGACAAGCTTTCTCCTTAGACCTTTCCTACAAATGCAGGATCACTTCTTTTTTTCAGCCCAGCTTCTTGAAATTCTTTTTTTTGTTTCGGAGTTAATTTTTTATACTCTGCTAAAAATTTCTCATATGCTGGCATTACTTCTTCAATACTGCCGATCATTTTCACTTCGCCATGCTCTAGCCAAACACCTTTTTCGCAGAATTGTTTCATCTGGCCGATTGAATGGCTGACAAAGAACATCGTTTTCCCGCGCTTTTTAAACTCATTCATTTTGTCCAAACATTTCTCCGCAAATGCTTTATCCCCTACTGACAATGCCTCATCAATAATTAATACATCTGGATCTGTATGAACAGAAATCGCAAAGCCAAGACGGGACTTCATCCCACTTGAATAAGATTTCACTGGCTGATCAATAAATTTCCCTAACTCTGAAAACTCGATAATTTCTGGCTCAAGCTCTTTAATTTGATCTTTTGTAAATCCAAGCATCAAACACTTTAGCTCTATATTCTCACGGCCTGTTAATTCGCCGTTCACACCAGCAGATACTGCAATCAGAGATGCCTGTCCATCAATTTCTACCTCACCAGAAGTTTGGGGAACAATCCCCGCAATAATATTAGATAATGTTGATTTGCCGGAACCATTGACACCTACAAAGCCAATAACATCCCCCTTCTCTGCTTCAAAACTAACATCTTTTAAAGCAAAAAAGGGTTCTCCGTAACTTTTCGGAAGAAATATATCTTTTAGTTTCTCCGAATTGTTTTTATATAATTTATATCTTTTTGTTAAATTTTTAACGATTACAGACTTTTCCATACGGGACCTCCTATTATAAAAAGTCAATAAAATGTCTTCTAAATTTCACATGCATATATGACCCTACAAATAATAGGAGGAGAACTAATCCCCAGAAATATATGGTGATTGTTGGATGGGCCATGATAAACCAGCCCTCTCCTAACAATGCATAACGATAGCCTTCTACTAAATAATAGATAGGGTTTAATAACATCACATAATCAATAATCTTTCCAAAGGAGGAATCATTAAATCTTCCTGCCGGCCACAAGATTGGCGTTATATACAAGAGCACACGCATTAAAGATTGCAGCAACATTTGAAAATCCCGCACAATAGTTGAGATAGTTGATGTGATTAGTGATAGTGCAAATAAAAATAAAATAGCTGCAAATAAAAAATAAGGTATTTGCAAGTAATAAATCGTAATAGGATATCCAATAAATTGGAATATTATCATTATAACTCCCATTATCAATAATTGGGGATATAATAACGACAATATTACATAGGATGGTATAGCGCTTAAAGGAAAATTCATTCTTGAGACCATTCGTAGTCTAGAATAAATGGACTTAGAGCCTTGTGTTATAGCCGGGTAGATGAAAAACCAGATTAAAATTCCAGACAGCATCCATACAAAAAATGGTATTTTTCCATTTTCTCCTGGTACAGTTCCCCTTCCTTGTACAAATCCAAATACAAACCAATAGATTGCAATTTGAATGGCTGGGTTAATAAACTCCCAAAGAATCCCCAAATAATTATTTCTATTAGAACTTTTCAACTCATACGTGGACAGCCTTTTTATTAAATGAAAATTATCTATTTGTTCTTTAATTACTTTAAACATTGAATTCATATTGTTATACCCTTCTAAAGTTATCATCTATCTTTATAATCTTATTTATGTCAGAGTGTATTCCATTTATTTTATCTCTAACTTTCTTATACCTAATATATTTTTAAACTACCTCCTGTCTATTCCCTTTTAGTCTCTTTATAAATATATAGATTTTACAAAGATTTTTCAAATACTAAAATATCAACTAATTTTCGATATTCACTTCCTAGTTCTCTTCCTTACCTTCTATTTAATATGATTTACAAGTTTTTTCTATACTATTGCAACTTACATCTGATTAATAACGTCCTATATAAATAGATAGTAAAATTGAATGGAGATAATTCCGAAACTTTTATTGTCAAATATCCGAATGAAACGATGTGATTGAACAAATGCTATAAAAAGTTATTATACGATTTTTAATATAGGAGATGCTTATGTTCCTCGGAAATTCTATATTAAGCCAATCTGTTTTAAACTATTATTTCCCCTTACTAAAGCATCTACATTATTTAATCAGTTTTATCAGGGATTTACTAGGTGTAAAGAATTAATGTACTTTTCTTAATTTTTATAAAAAGATATCTATTATTTTTTTTTTCTGCTATTCTTTATATTAGTTTTATCATATTTTGTCAGGATATGGAGGATTTAATTAATGCGATCAGATAAGCCTATAAAGAAGAAACGAACTTGGCTTCGTGTAACTGGTATTGTATTACTGTTATTGATTATTGGAATTGGAGCTTATATATACACGGTATGGCATTCACTAAATAAAGCGGTGGATACGATGCATGAACCAGTTGACCGGGTTACATCTAAAAGGGATAGCTCATTAAGTCTTAAGAGTAAAGAACCGTTTTCTGTGTTAATGCTAGGTGTAGATGAACGTGATGGAGATTCTGGACGTTCTGATACAATTATCGTAATGACAGTTAACCCAGAAAAAAAATCTGTTAAGATGTTAAGTATCCCACGTGATACTCGGACAGAAATCGTTGGTCATGGTACGACAGATAAAATTAACCACGCCTACGCTTTTGGTGGAGTAGCAATGTCTATGGATACAGTTGAGAACTTTTTAGATATTCCTATCGATTACTATATGCAAATTAATATGGAAGGTTTTAAGGATATCGTTGATGCAGTAGGTGGGGTAACGGTTAATAATGATCTAGACTTTACGTATGAAGGAGTTCATTTCCCTAAAGGTCAAATATCATTAAATGGTAAAGATGCTTTAAAATTTTCTCGTATGCGATATGAAGATCCTAGAGGAGACTTCGGTCGTCAATTACGTCAACGTTTAATTATTCAAGCTGTTATTAAAGAAGGAGCTAGTCTCAACACATTAACAAATTTCGGTAATATTTTCGAAGCTCTTGGTCAAAACATTAAAACGAATATAAGCTTTGATGAAATGGTTGATATTCAAGCCAATTATAAGAGTGCAGCAAACGACATTGACCAGTTAACGATTTCTGGCACTGGACAAACTATTAATAAAGTTTGGTATTTAGTTGTTAATGATGAAGAAAAAACAAGAGTGCAAACAGAACTAAAAAATCACTTAAATGTTGATTAAATACAAAAGACAGAGCAGTCCACATTAGTCTAATCTAGACAAAGGTGGCTGCTTTTTTTATGCTATTTGTCGTGCTTCCTTGTACTTGTAAATAACAATCAAAAGATTTAAAATAAATTAATTGGATAAACTAAATTTCTATCATCTATCTTTTATAGCCTATCATTATAGGTTAATCACTCTATTCAGGAGGTTATAATGAAAAAAGTTCTTACTTATGGTACTTTTGACTTGTTGCATATAGGTCATATAAATATTTTAAAACGTGCAAAAGAATTAGGAGACCATTTAACAGTTGGTCTTTCTAGTGATGAATTTAATAAAATCAAAAATAAAGAAGCTTTTCATAGCTATGAAAATCGAAAAACTATTTTAGAATCTATCCGATATGTAGATGAAGTAATTGCTGAAAATGATTGGGATCAAAAAATTAGAGATGTTGTTGATCACAATATTGATATTTTTGTGATGGGAAATGATTGGGAAGGTAAATTCGACTTTTTGAAAGATTATTGTGAAGTTGTATATTTGCCAAGAACAGATGGCATTTCAACAACAAAAATAAAAACGGACTTAATTAATATAAATGGTTAGAGAACTATTTATTTATATGTACTTAATGCTATTTTCTTTTCTGTTCAAGGTAGCTAAGTTGTTTCCTCTGCAGAAGAAAATAGTTTTTTGTGTGTCCTTTGTTGAAAATAATTACTTTATATACAATGAACTAAAAAAGAATTCTCAAACATATCCTTGCATTTTTTTAACAGACCATAAAACCACTTCCTTTTTTAAAGACAAAGTTACAATTGGAGATACAGTTCTTCCCTTCTCCCCCAGACACTTTGGATCTTTTTTAAAAGGAATTTATCACCTGGCAACTTCTAGAGTGGTTGTGTTAGATAATTATTTTGGTTTTTTATCAGCAATTCAGTTTAAAAGTGAAGTTAGAAAACTTCAAATTTGGCATGCTAATGGCGCCATTAAAACATTTGGTTGGAAAGATTATAGTGTCAAACACCGTAGTAATCGTGCAAAGAAAAGATTTAGTAAGGTATATAATCAGTTTGACTATATCCTTTCTGGTTCGAAAAAAATGTCTGCAATATATCAACAAGCCTTTTCTGTTTCTGAAAAGAGAATGCTAGAGATTGGTATCCCTAGAACTGATATTTTTTTCGACCAACATTATATAAAAAAAGTTAAAGATACATTTTACACAAAGTATCCTACTTTTAGAGAAAAAAAAATTATTCTGTATGCACCAACTTTCAGAGATGACCAAGGAGAAACTTCTGATTTACCACTTAACTTTGCTTATTTTAAAGAAAAATTAAAATCTGACTATATTTTACTTATTAAACTGCACCCAAGTATAAAAAATGCAATGGACCTATCAAATTACGAAGGTTTTGTTTACGATCTCTCTTCCTATCCTACAATGAATGATTTATTATTCATTTCGGATATATTGATAACAGATTATTCTTCTATTCCTTTTGAATATTCATTTTTACAAAAACCAATGATTTTCTATCCTTATGACTTAGAAGAATATTCTCAAAATCGAGGATTTTGGGAACCGTATGACCAATTAGTACCAGGACCTATTGCGCATAATTCAGAAGAAATTGTCGACTACATTAGTCACTCGTCCTTTGATTATAAGAAGATTGAAAACTTCCATGAAGATTGGAATACTTATTCATTAGGGAATGCTAGCAAAAATGTGGCTAATCAGCTTCATAAATGGCTAAAATAATGAATAACATACACTTTCTTTGTGACTATTTTTCTTGCTTTATCGAATACAGAAACAAAAGAGATTTGTACTAATGGGATTTATCAAACTATTTAGTTATGATAGATGCCTTTTTTATAGGGCCGCTAATTGTGTTATGATTACTTTAAATCCTATGGTATTTGTTGAAATGACTCGAAAAGAAGTGTATATTTAGTTTGGTTTATGTAAATGAAAGATTAAATAAATATGAAGAGACAGTTGATAGATAATCATGTAAAGGAGACTTAATTATGATATACGCTGAAATCCTTGCTGGTGGAAAAGGAACACGAATGGGAAATGTTAGCATGCCAAAACAATTCCTTCCATTAAATGAAAAGCCAATTATTATTCATACTATTGAAAAGTTTTTATTAAATGACCAATTTGAAAAAGTTATTATTGCTTCACCCAAAGAATGGATCAATTATACAAATGATATTATCAATAAATATATTGATAATCGTGACCGTTTAGTTGTAATCGAAGGTGGAGAAGATAGAAATGGGACCATTATGAATGGAATAAAATATGTGGAAGATACATTTGGGTTATTTCATGACGATATAATCGTAACGCATGATTCTGTTCGTCCTTTTATTACCCATCGCATTATTGAAGAAAACATCCAATACGGTCTTGAATTTGGTGCTGTTGATACTGTAATATCTGCGATTGATACAATTGTCGAATCAGAGGATGGCGAGTCTATTTCTCATATCCCTGTTCGTGATCTTATGTATCAAGGTCAAACACCACAAACATTTAATATGAAAATGCTGAAAGATCACTATTACTCCCTTTCTACGGAGCAAAAGGCAATTCTTTCAGATGCTTGTAAAATCTGTGTCTTAAAGGGCGAGAAAGTGAAACTTGTAACAGGAGAAGTATTTAATATTAAAATCACAACACCATACGATTTAAAAGTAGCAAATGCTATTATTCAGGAGCGAATAAACCATGATTAATCAAGTTTATCGTCTTGTTTCCCCAAGACAATTTGAAGTAACATACCAAGACTTCTCCTTAAAATCAGAATTGATTGTCGTTCGGCCAACTCATTTGTCTATCTGTAATGCGGACCAACGCTATTATACTGGATCACGCGGTAAAGAGACAATGGCAAAAAAACTACCAATGGCTTTAATTCATGAAGGAATTGGTACAGTTGTATACGATCCAAAAGGTGAAATAGCAAATGGAACAAGAGTAGTAATGGTTCCTAACGATCCTACTGAAGAAGATCCTTACATTGCTGAAAACTATTTGCGTTCAAGTAGATTCCGCTCTAGTGGCTATGACGGATTTATGCAAGACTATGTCTTCTTAAAGAGAGATCGCTTAGTTGAAATTCCTGAAGATATGAACCCATTTGTAGCAGCTTTTACTGAACTTATCACAATTGCCATGCATTCCCTTACAAGATTTGAATCAAGATCTCATAAACGCCGAAATACATTTGGTGTTTGGGGAGATGGAAATCTTGGATTTATTATGTCATTAATCTTAAAGAAGAAATATCCTGAGAGCAAAGTAATTTCCTTTGGAAAAACGCAGTATAAATTAGACCGTTTCTCCTTTGTAGATGAAGCGTACTTAATTGATGATATTCCAGAATCAGTAAAAATAGACCACGCATTCGAATGTGTAGGTGGTTTAGGCAGCCAATATGCTATAAACCAGAGCATTGATTTAATTGTGCCAGAAGGTTCTATTTCGATTCTAGGGGTGTCAGAGTATCCTGTTGAAGTAAATACAAGAATGGTTCTGGAAAAAGGTATTACCTTGATTGGCAGTAGCCGGAGTGGACGTGCTGATTTCCAAAATACCGTTAATTTTTATAAAGAGTATCCAGATATCGTAGATTACTTTTCTACCCTAATTGGAGAAGTCCAAACAGTTACATCTATTCAGTCCATTATTGAGGCATTTGAAAAAGACTTAACTTCTTCTTGGGGAAAAACGATTATGGAATGGAAGATATAAATCTTACCAAAAGATAAGAAAGGTAGATTGTTTTTGAAGAGTATAAAATTACTACCTACTGTTTTAGCAAAAATTGGTTTCCAATTTGTTTATTTACTTTTTTGTTTCTTCTTTAAAGTAAATCCCAAAAAAATTACCTTTGCATCTTCACGTTCAAACGAACTAAATGGTAACTTAGAATATATTTATTCAGAATTTAAAAGTAGAGATAATAATCTTATTTTAGTAAAATCATTCTTTAAAATTAAGAATGATTTTACTGGTAAGATACACTACTTATTTCATATGATTAAAGAGTGCTATCATATTGCAACTTCAAGATATTTTATTATCGATGATTATCATTATTTGATTTACTTAATTAAACCAAGAAAAAAAACAGAAATTATTCAACTTTGGCATGCTTGTGGAGCATTTAAAAAGTTTGGTATGAGCATAGTAGGAAAGCCAAATGGCCCAAGTAGGGAATATATAAAGACTGTTAAAATTCATTCAAATTACTCTAGACTATATGTCAGTTCGTCTGAGGTTATTCCTTATTATGCAGAAGCTTTTGATATGGAAGAGTCAAAAATATTCCCCCTAGGTGTTCCCAGAACTGATTATTTTTTTGAAAATCATCAGAAGGAAAAAGTGATAGAGAAATTACTACAAAAAATAGGATCATTCCAAGATAAACAAATAATTCTTTATGCCCCTACATTTCGCGGGAAAAGTTATCAACAGGACGTATTTGTTAGCCCTATTAATTTTAATTTATTAAAAGAGCAACTAAAAAAAGAATCAATCATTTTGATTCATTTACATCCTTATATGTCTTCTGCTTTCCATTTAGAGGACGATTTAAAAGATTTTGTTTACCACATCAAACATGACTTTACTATTGAAGAGTTATTATTAATTACAGATGTTCTTATAACAGATTATTCCTCTATTATATTTGACTATAGCTTATTAAATAAACCTGCGGCATTTTATGCTCATGATTTAGATGAATACATGCAAGAACGAGATTTTTATTATGAATACGAATCATTAGTACCTGGGCCTATTTTCTCTCACACAGAGAAACTTGTAGATTGGTTAAATAATGGGCAGTTCAATCAAGAGAAAATGGATTTATTTAAAAATAAATTTTTTGATTATACAGACGGAAACACTTCTAGTAGAATCGTTTCACATTTGCTTAGTTCATTGAATGATTTATGAAGTTAAGGAGACATAAATATGTTAAGAAAGATTATTCGAAAGTTAAGAAGAAGAACCTCTTCTAATTCATCCGGACCGGTAGTCCGTGATGATCTGGAATTTAGCATTGATAAGCCTGTTCAAATAACAGAGGATCGGATTATTATCCAAAAAGAGAAAATAAGTGAATCCCTTCCTGTTCTGAACGAAATAGCTGGAAAAATAGAAGAATATATTCCTCGCCGTAAAATAACGCAATTGAACTGGAATGGACCTATTTTGGAAATCGAGGGATATTTTTATTTAGAAAAAGTTCCTATGATGAATGAAGACCTCGTGAAAAAACGTTTAGTTTTATTAAGCACTAGTGGTTTAAAGGTATCTATCCCCTTACAAGATGTGCTTGTTAAGGATATCAAAACAACGGATTCTATTGATAGTAAGTATAGCTGGGCAGGTTTTCGCTCAAAGGTTAACTTTGCTACTATTACTTCCCATAATAGGCCGCTTCCTGAGGAGGAATATCGCTTATTCTTGGAGCTTGACGTCCATGTACTTGGCGATAAAGTATATAAAAAATCATTCCCTTTAGGAAATATTGAGCATTTTCTAGATAATGGTTTTCATTCAGCTAAAATGGAGTATTTCACCGCAAGAAAAGAAATGAAGTTCAACCTTTTAGCTACATATGATTTACCGTTAAAGACATTAAAAATTACGTCATCTAAATTGAAGGACTTAGATCCAACCTTAATGGGATTAGATGCAGACTTAAAACAGCGCGGTATCATTTATCGCATTGTCTACAAATGGTGTTTTTCTCTAACTTACAAAATATGCAAAACGCTATTACCATTGCAAACAAGAAAGATTATTTTTGCATCTGACAGCCGTAGTGAAATGAGCGGAAACTTCCAATTTGTCTATGATGAATTACTTAGAAGAAATTTAAATTATGACTATCATCTCCTTTTAAAAAAGGGAGTGGACGAAAAGAAAAATTATCGAGAAATCTTTAGCTTAGCTTATCATTTAGCTACTGCTAAATTTATTATTCTTGATGACTTTTATCCAATGATCTATCCACTAAAAATTAGAAAGAATGCTGAATTGATTCAATTATGGCATGCAGTTGGAGCATTTAAAACATTTGGCTTTAGCCGCTTAGGCCGTCCAGGCGGACCGTCACCAAAATCGAAAAACCATCGCAACTATACAAAAGCTATTGTTAGCTCTCATAACGTTGCAAAGCATTATGCTGAAGGGTTTGGTATTGACTTAGATAAAGTAATTCCAACAGGTATTCCAAGAACAGATGTTTTCTTTGATAAAGAATATCAGGAAGAAGTACGAAATAACTTATATGAAGAGTATCCATTCTTAAAAGGTAAGAAAGTAATTACATTTGCACCTACTTTCCGAGGAAATGGCCAGCAGTCTGCCCATTATCCAATGGAGGTATTAAATTTAGAAAAGCTATATAACGAATTGAAGGACGAGTATGTATTCCTGTTTAAAATTCATCCATTTGTAAAAAATGAATTTAGCATTCCTTACCAATTCAGTGATTTCTTCTATGATTTTTCTTCCTACCGAGAAATCAATGATTTACTATTTATTACTGATATCTTAATTACAGATTATTCATCTGTATGTTTCGAATATGCTCTATTAAATAAACCAATGATTTTCTTTGCATATGATGTGGAGGAATATGTCCGTACACGTGACTTCTATTATGACTATCATTCCTTCATTCCTGGTCCGCTTGCAAAAACGACAGAGAAAATGATCGACATTATTAAAAAGGAAGATTTTAAAATGGAGAAAATTGAGCCCTTTGTTCATTACTTCTTTGATGATTTAGACGGAAAAGCAACAGAGCGTGTTGTTGATCAGCTTATTATCAATAATTTTAATGAGTTATTATAATTAGATATCGAATGTTTAATGGAACAAAGTTGTTTTTTAATTAGCTATAAAAACTAAAAATTTAAAGAAAGTCGTCTTAATAAGCTTCTCTTATTAAGACGACTTTTTCTTTCTGCCGACATTTCTCGGGAAATACTTGTCAGCATTTGTTGATAATTTAGTGTTTTCAATAAATACAAACGCGGTATATATACTATAAGAAAAAGAGTGGAAAGGATGATAGATATGAAAATAAAAGCTGGTAGCTGGAGATTACTAAGTTCTCAAGATAAGCAATTTATTTTACAAACTGTTTGTACCCTTTCTCAATATAAGGGAAAAGCTCATTCTAATTAAGCCTCATACACTTCAATTGGTAACCCATCAGGATCAGCAAAAAAAGTAAACTTTTTGTTCGTAAATGGATCGATCCGAATATCTTCAACTGTAATATTATTCGATTGTAAATATTGTACAGTTTCTTCTATGTTATTTACTTCAAAGGCAATATGACGTAAGCCGGCAGCCTCAGGATAACTTGGTCTTTCTCTTGGTTTAGGAAAGGAAAATAGTTCGATTTGATAGATATTGTTTACTAAAAGGTCTAGCTTATAAGAGTCCCTTTCTTCTCTGTATACTTCATTTATTGGCTTAAATCCTAAAAGCTCCACATAAAAATGTTTTGATACTTCGTAATTGCTGCAAATAATCGCTATATGATGAATCTTATTTACATTAAACATTTTATTACTCCTTTTCATTTAAAAATAAGCATCGTCATGTTAGAAAAAGCGAAGAAATTGTCTGGATTCCTTCGCCTCTATGTATTATTTATTGTGCCATTTCCATGCACTCTCAATAATTGTCTCTAAGCCTCTTTCTGTTTTCCAGCCTAATTCGCTGGATATTTTCTCCGAGGAAGCAACTAATCTTGCAGGGTCCCCTGCTCTTCTATCACCTAGAATTACATTTGCCTTTGTGCCAGTAACCTTTTCACACATATCAATTACTTGTTTGACAGAATAGCCTACTCCGTTACCTACATTATAGGTTTCTGCTTCCTTTTTTCCATTTAATAGAGCGTCTAATGCAGCTATATGAGCATTAGCTAAATCTGTCACATGGATGTAATCACGAATGCAAGTCCCATCCTCGGTTGGATAATCTGTACCAAAGACAGAAATAGACTCTCTCTCTCCTAATAATTGTTGAAGAATAATAGGAATTAAGTGTGTTTCTGGGTCATGACTTTCCCCGATTTCACCAGATACATGAGCACCAGCAGCATTGAAATAGCGTAAAACCACATAATGAAGACCATATGCGGTATGAAAATCAGCTAAAATTTGTTCTACCATTAATTTTGATCTTCCATACGGATTAATAGGTGCTGTTTCTGATGTTTCTACAATGATTTCTTCTTTTGGAATTCCATATGTAGCTGCAGTTGAAGAGAAAATAAAGTTTTTCACCTTATATTTCAACATGACATTTAATAACGTTAATGTATTGGCTACATTATTCTCATAATATTTATATGGGTCTTGAACAGACTCCCCGACTAGACTATATGCTGCAAAATGCATAACAGCTTTAATTGGATATTTAGAAAAAATCGCTTCTAAATCGTCTACATTCCCTAGATCCCCTTTTACAAAAATAGCACGCGAATCTACTGCTTCCTCGTGACCTGTAGCAAGATTATCTAATACAATCACTTCTTCTTTTTCTACTAATTCTTTAACCAAATGACTACCAATATAGCCAGCTCCACCTACTACTAATATCATAGATAAATCTCCTTTTAGTAACATTTTATCCTCTCTCCTATTTTATCACATTTTTTGTAAAAATTTTTTACAGTAAGATTTTAATCGCAAATTGGCACTAAAAAAGAAATATCCTATTGTCAAATAGACAAAAGCATAGTATCTTTAAATAGACTCAAATGCAGAAAACGCTTTCAACTTTTCTAATCTATCATTTTAACAACAACATTTTATTTTGCTATTTTGCGCAAACGTTTTCACTGATGCCCCATCATGAACTCACTTTCTTAATAAATCACCTTTATCCCATTAGGGCAATCGTTTTCTTTGAAGTACATAGGTAGTAACAGAAGTCTTTCTGTTCTCATAAAAAAATGGAAAGGAGAATGTTTTTTGAAAACAAAAAATCATCCTTATCTCGTACTATGTTTAATTTTTCTTCTTATTTTCAGCAGCTTTGGAGGCTATCTTCCAAGTAAAAAGGCAAAAGCAGATAATTTACCAGATTCTCCTATCGTCAATGCTGATAAGTCTGTGCAATTCTCCTATGATAATGCATCGGCACAGGACGTGAAAGTGGCAGGAAGCTTTACTGACTGGCAAAATGGAGCATTAAGCATGAAAAAGGACAAAGACAATCGCTGGTCCCTTTCTATTTCAAATCTAGCAGCTGGCGTCTATCAATATAAGTTTATTGTTGATAATGAATGGATAACAGATCCAGCCAATGAGATTTTGGAAGATGGCAATAGTCGCTTTGTTGTTCCCGGCTTAAACCTTGATTCTATACCGGTGAAGGTTGAAAAAAATAAATCATACCCATTAGAAGCGACCCTAGTTAATAAAGATGGCAGTACACAAAAAGAAACAGAGCTTACGTGGTCACTTAAAGAGAAAGTAGAAGGGATTAACATTGTTGATGGCCAACTAACAATACAGGACAATGCAAAAGCTAATGAATCCTTTATCCTGCTTGCTGATAAGGATGGGGAAAAGGTAGAAAAGAAAATTGATATTGTTGGCAATATGTATTCGTATACTATTAACTATTATCGTCTAGATGAAGACTATACGAAATGGGATTTATGGATTTTTAACAGTGGGGTTCCTGATAATGGCTTTCCATTTACAGAGAAAGTGACAAATGATTATACGTTTACAAGTGGGAACTATTCTTTTCCAGAAAATGAAATAACGATTATTCCTCGCAAAGGAAATTGGGAAGCGCAAGATATACAGAACTCTATTAAAATAGCGGATGGCAAACAAGCTGCTGAAGCATGGATAATTGAAGGGGTAGAAACTGTTTTCTATACAAAAGATGATGCTATTAACGCAATAAAAGATTTAAAAGGAGGGGATTATGTAAGGCGCCATATTCAGTTTATGTATGATCGTCCTGATTTGGATTATAAAGACTGGAATATATGGGTATGGGGGACTGGTGTGAAGGATGATCAAATCGATTTTGATCAAAACCTTCACGGGAAGGCGACTGCAACAATTAATGTAAGTGAAGCAGCCCAAAGCGTTGGATTTATTTTACGAAAAGGCGAAAATTGGGATACAGCTGTTAAAGAAGGAAATGGAGATCGCTACATATCTCTAAATACATCGGATTTAATCACAAAGGTTTATGTTACAAGTAGGCAAGAGGAGCTATTTATTGTGCCTGAAGTTACTGGACCCGTTTTAGAAAAAGGAAATGCTACCTTCTACTATAGAGACAAAGATTTATATGCAAAGAATGAAATGGATAAACTAGAAAAGGTAGAACTTCAATTTAATGGAAAACGTTATAATATGACGAATGAAGCAAAAAATGAGCGTTTTTCCTATACAATTGAAAATATCCCAGAAGGAAAGCATCCCTATTCTTTCTTTGTAACAATCGATGGGATCGAAACAGAAGTAACTGATCCCTATAATACGGAAAATGGCACATCCATGCTTGTTTATGAAAAAGCAGATTTTAACTTGCTTACGGATATCACTCCAAAAGAAGCGACTTATAACGACAATGCCGTCCTTTCCGTTGATTGGCAAACAAACAAAAATACAGCTATCCGTGAAGTGTATGCTGATTTAAGCGCTATTGGCGGAAAAGGAAAAGTAGCAATTGATCCACAATTAAAGGAACTTACCATCGCTATTGACCAAAATACAACTACAGGAACGAAAGAAATTCCGGTATATATTACTGATCAGTATGGCAACATTCATACCGAGCAAGCAAAAATCACAGTTAAAGCAAGACAATCAGTGGGAAAAGATGATTTTGACTGGGATGAAGCAAGGATTTACTTTATGCTAACAGACCGATTCTTTGATGGAGATTCATTGAACAATGATCCATCTGGCATTGGCTATGATACAAGTAAACCTGGAACCTATCATGGTGGAGACTTTAAAGGAATTACAAAAAAGCTAGATTATCTCGAAAATCTAGGCATCAATACAATATGGATTAATCCTATAGTAGAAAATATTAAGTATGATGTTCGCTATGAAAATCCAGATACTCCTTATTATGCGTACCATGGATATTGGGCTAGTAATTTTGAAAAATTGAATCCTCATTTTGGAACAATGGAGGATTTCCATGAACTAATTGATGCAGCCCATGAGCGTGGAATAAAAATTATGGTGGACGTTGTCGTAAATCATGCGGGCTATGGGTTAAAAGCAAGTGATGCCGTAAAGGATGGAAAAATCGCTAACTTCCCTACTGCTGATGATAGAAATCGTTTTGCTGGAATGTTCCGTGATGGAGGCACAGATACTGTACAAGGCGAGCTATCAGGACTGCCTGATTTCTTAACGGAAAATCCAGATGTAAGGAACCAAATTGTAGATTGGCAAACTAGCTGGATTGAAAAATCAAAGACAGCGAAAGGAAATACCATTGATTACTTCCGCGTGGATACCGTAAAACACGTTGAGAATACAACGTGGTCAAGCTTTAAAAATGAATTAACAAAAATTTTACCAACCTTTAAATTAATTGGAGAAGCATGGGGAGCTCAAGTGAATGATGACCAAGGCTATTTAAATAGCGGTATGATGGACTCCTTATTAGACTTTGACTTTAAGAATTTAGCACGTGACTTTGCAAATGGTGATATAGAACGTGTCCAAAGAGCTTTAGAAGATAGAAACAATAAGCTTTCAAACACAGGTACATTAGGACAATTTCTAGGTAGCCATGATGAAGACGGCTTTTTAGAGTCTGTAGATGGTGATATTGGAAAGCTTAAGCTTGCAGCCGCATTGCAAATCACCTCTAAAGGTCAACCTGTCATTTACTATGGAGAAGAGCTTGGTCTGTCAGGAGCAAATAATTATCCATACTATGATAACCGCTATGACATGGATTGGAATCTAACGGAAAACAATGAGGTTCTGGAGCACTATACAAAACTATTAAATGTTAGAAAAGAATACTCCAGCATATTTTCTAAAGGGACTCGTGCTCACATAGCAGGTAGTGATGCGGAAGGTTATTCTGTATTTAAACGAGAATACTCAAATCAACAAGTTTTTGTTGCCTTAAATACGAAGGAAACAGCGACAGAAGCTGCCTTTGAAGTTCCATTTATGAAGGAAGCAGTAGATTTATATTCTGGTAAAACATATTCTGTTAGTGAAAATAAAATTACGATAACTATTCCTTCTAGAGAAGACGGCGGAACTGTTTTATTAGTAGATGCGGAGCAAGCAGAGCCACCTCAACCAGAGGTACCTTCTACTCCTGGAGAAACGGATTCAGAAACACCTCCAACATCTAATGATAACGGAGTGAAAAAGCCTAAATCAGATGGTTCCAAAAATCAAGGTTCTCATCAAGCAGCAGAAACCCCCAGCATTCCAAACAAAGGAAATGGAAAAGCTCTTCCTAATACTGCAACTGACTCCTATAACCATATTTTAATCGGTTTAGGTCTGCTAGTAATTGGAATTGGAACGGTAATATTTATTCGAAGAAAGAAACACACAGCAGATGAATAAGAAAATACCAGATAAGGGTTTCTCCTTATCTGGTATTTTCAGCTTGTTTTTCTTTGCTTATAAATAGAATAGAAAAAGGAGACATGCCCAACGACATTGCGTTTCCATAATCTTCTAGGTTCTTTTCCCATTCGATATAACCACTCAAGACGGAGATCGCGAAAAATTTTAGGAGCTCTTGTCACTTCACCGGAAGAAAAATCAATAAAAGCACCTACTGCCATCGTAATCGTACACTTTAGCTTTGAACGATATTCATTAATCCATTGTTCCTGTAACGGCATCCCAAATCCTACTAAAAGGATATCTGCTTTACTCTCATTAATCTGACTAATTATATTTTCCGTATTCTCTTTCGGGAAATAACCATCCTGGTTCCCTACAAATAAAATATTCTGATATGTTTGCTGCAGCCGCTCTTGAGCCTTTTGTGCGACACCAGGTTTAGCTCCCAAAAGAAACACTCGAAATGATTGGTTATGCTTCTCTTCATTTAATGACTCAAATAAAGCCGGAATAAAATCTGTCCCATTTAAATTTTCCTTAAAAGAGAAGCCAAAAAGCTTAGCACCCATTTCAATACCAATTCCGTCATTTAACAATAAATCAGCATTATTCAGCATATCACGATATTCTGCATCCTTTTGCGCAATATTATATCCATGATCATTTAGAAAAAAAACATCCGTTGCTTTTCTTTCGTCTAGTTTTTCCTTTATATACGTAATAGCTTCTTTTGAGCTTATAACATTTACTTTTAAATTTCCTAGCCATTTCTTATCCATTTTGTATCCCCTAATGAGAAATTTTTTAAAAAAGCCCTTTTCTATTATATAAAAATTGTCTACTAGAAACAATTCATGCTAGTAATACCTCTCTCATTCTATACTGTACAATTTACAATATTTACTATTTTTCCTTTTTTAAGAAATATTTACTATGCCGATGTTGGAATATGTCGAAAGTTTTCATATGAAAATGTTTTTAACTTTTGCATAATAGTGATAAAATTTTACTGTACAATTAACAGATAAAGGCAAACCATCTGAAAGGGTGGGACGCAAAGCTTCAGGTCTAAGGTAGATTTTTTTACTATGATGGCTGGGCCACCTTATATTCTATAAGGAGGTTAATTATCATGATTAATTTGTTTCCCACCGAAATTCAAACTGAAAGATATTTAGACAGTGAATGGTTATCGCTTATCTCGGAGGCAAAAAAGCAGGGCTTAACGCATGAAGAAGTCCGTGCAGTGTTAACAATACTAGAAAATAGAATAAATTTTTAGAATATTTTAAAATATGATAGCGTTTCAACCTTAATAGCGAATCTATTAAGGTATTTTTTCTCTTTTATGTCACCCGCAAAAAAAAAAGTGTCACATTGGACACTAAATAATGGGGAATAAAAGCGAAGTGTGTATTGATTTTTTCTAATAAAGGATGGATGTTTCAAAGAAAGAGCTTTGAAACGGAAAGATAATTTTGGCGTGAGTAGTGTATAGAGTGAAAGCCTTAAGATGTTGGGGAAGTACGAGAGATAGTTTCCATCTGAATAATATGTTCTAGCTGTTTTATTCTTACATTACATTGTTCTAATTTTTCATTAGTCTTGGCCTGCATTTTAATTAATGTAACCATTAACTCTGGTACATTATTCACCTTGTTTTCCTCCTTTAAGGAATGGTTTGTTCTAGTTTTCTAGGATCTAAGAAACGTACGGATTCGGCAATAACTTCTGTTACATAGACCTTTTTCCGATCCTGATTTTCATAGTTTCTTGTTTGTATTCGGCCAACGACTCCAACCAGAGAGCCTTTATGACAATACTGGGCTGTATTTTCCGCTACCTTATTCCAAAAGGTACATTGCACAAAATCAGCATCGTAATCACCAGCTTGATTCTTGTAGTTTCTATTTA
The DNA here is from genome assembly GCF_001591585.1 of Niallia circulans NBRC 13626. Taxonomy (GTDB): domain Bacteria; phylum Bacillota; class Bacilli; order Bacillales; family Cytobacillaceae; genus Niallia; species Niallia circulans. The sequence continues at coordinate 34,617 of NZ_BCVE01000005.1, forward strand.
TTGCAACAGTCACATGAACAATGGAAGTTCCTTCTTGCGTTACTCGCAGTTCTGGATCTTTCGTTAGCCTTCCTACTAAAGTAACTTGATTGATCATCTTCTCCCTCCCTTCTCTCTTAAATTAGTAAAATCATACTATAAATTAGAGCAAAGGCAAAATGTCGAAAATTCAAGTTTTGAGCGTATATCTATAAAGAAAACGAAGATTTCGCCTAAGCGATTTTTAAACTTCGGAGCAGAAATAGCGTTCAAATTTTAAGTTTTGCCTTTTTTATTTTATTAATAAAAAAACTCCTTCAGGAATGTCTAGAAAAGGAATATCACTTCGCTTTTCCCAAACAATCTTGAAGGAGTTTTGGTAGATTATTTATTATATCCGTCGATTACTGCATTCACTTGCTCCATTACGCCTAGCTTCAGTGCTTCTAGCTTACTTGTGCTTTCTTCTAAAGAAGAACTATTTACACTAAAGTAGAATTTCGCCTTTGGCTCTGTTCCAGATGGACGCAGACAGAACCATGAACCATCTTCTAAATAATATTTAATTACATTAGACTTTGGTAGATCAATCAATGTTTCTGTTAGACCTTCTGAACGTTTACTTGTTAAATAGTCTTCCACTGCTACAACATTTAAGCCCTTAACTTCTTTGATTGGAGCTTTACGGAAAGTATCCATAATATATGCAATTTGCTCTGCTCCATCTTTTCCTTTTAATGTTAATGATTCTAAACCTTCTTGATAGAAGCCATACTTTTTAAAGATTTCTAGTAAACCTTCATATAGCGTTAAACCTTTTGCTTTATAATAAGCAGCAACCTCTGCAGCAAAAATGGCAGATTGAACAGCATCTTTATCGCGCACGAAATCACCGATTAAATAGCCATAGCTCTCTTCATAACCGAAAAGGAACGTATGCTCATGTGTGTGTTCAAACTCTTTAATTTTCTCTCCGATAAACTTAAATCCTGTCAAAGTATCAATAGTTGGAATGCCATAAGATTCTGCAATCACACGGCCAATTTCAGAGGTAACGATTGTTTTAATGACAACACCGTTTTCTGGAAGTGTTCCCTTTGCCCTTTTCTCAGACAATAAGTATTCAAGCATTAATGCACCTAATTGATTTCCTGTAAGAACTGTGTATTCGCCACTTGCATCCTTCACTGCAACCCCTAGTCTATCTGCATCTGGATCTGTGGCAAGGAGAACGTCGGCATTGATTTCTTTGCCGTAACGAATCGCAATTTCAAAAGCAGCATGCTCTTCTGGATTTGGTGATTTTACGGTAGAAAAGTTAGCATCAGGTAATTCTTGTTCCTTCACAACTGTTACATTTTCAAATCCAAACGCTTCTAAACCAGCACGGACTGGCTTGTTTCCAGTACCATGTAATGGAGTATAAACAATTTTTAAATCTTTTGCTTCTGGCAAACGATTTAATTGGATTGTTTTTAGTTGTTCTACATAGGCAGCATCTACTTCTGCACCAATATATGTTAATAATCCTTTTTCTAATAACTCTTTTTCATCTAACACTTCTATTGTAAGCTCATCTTCTACTTCATTTACATATTTAATAATGATATCCGCAGCCTCAGGAGGAAGTTGTCCACCGTCTTCTCCGTATGCTTTAAAGCCATTATACTCAGGAGGGTTGTGACTAGCGGTAATCACTACTCCAGCAAATGTATTTAAATAGCGTACAGCAAAAGATAATGCTGGTGTAGGACGAAGCTCTTCAAACACATAGGATTTAACTCCAAGCTTACCTACTACTTTCGCAACTTCTAGGGCAAATTCTGGAGATTGATGACGAGAATCATACGCTACAGCTACCCCGCGCTTCATCGCTTCTTCTCCTTGCTCTACTATGTACTTCCCTAATCCTTCTGCTGCTTTACGAACAGTATAAATATTCATGCGATTAATACCAGGTCCTAGTTCTCCACGCATACCGCCTGTACCAAATTCTAAATGTTTGTAAAAACTGTCCTCCAGCAACTTATCAGATGTTTGTAATTCTGTTAGTTGCGCTTTTAAGTTCGCTTCTAGTCCTGCAAAACTTGTCCACTTTTCTACGATTTCTTTATAAGCCATTGTCGCTGTTCTCCCACCTTTAAATTAATTAACCATATATCTTAACATTACCTAAAATATGTATATAAGTAAAGATTTTTTCAAACCCCTTCTTGTGGAACCCTCCTCACCAATCAGGTCTTAATTCCTATGTCAATAAAGTTCCCAGATCAATTTCCACCTAAATCATTTTTGTCTCCACATCTTTGACAGTGGACCGTCTTCTCCATAGACTGGATCCGCAGCTGGAAAAAATGCACTTTCGACCTCTTCCTGTACACCGTCTAAGTCTTTCTCTACATCTGTTTTTATATTATAATCTTCTCCATTTGGGTATGCACCGATCACTTCAAATTCTGGAGAGGCAGATAATTTCTTATGACCAGTTCCCGCAGGAAGCAATAAGACATCACCACTCTTTACAATAAGCTTGGATCCACCTTCTCCACCTATTTGTAATAAAGCGGAGCCTGTTTTTACACCCAGAACTTCATGGGTGTTGCTGTGATAATGATGATAGGAAAATACTCCTCCTGACCAGGTATTTTTCCAATTATTTTGCTGAAAGACCTTTTCCATTTCGTCTTCCTTATTCTCCATTGCCCTTTTATAATGAAGAGCCGGTAGATACGGATGATTGGGTATATATCTATTCTGTTCGAAATAATACATTGTAATATCTGGATTACCCATGGATACACACCTCTCTGTCAGTTGATATTACTGTATACCCCTCTTCTTCCTAAATCATTCCTACGATTATTTATTGAATTCTTAAAAACATCCATTCAAATAATTACTTCTTTTCTTCCAATTCTGACTTTTGCATTTTTACTAAAAATAAGAAAGTTTCCGTCGATAATATTCAAGGTATCTTTTAATTTTGCTAAATAAGAATTATTAACATTTAAAAAGGAAGGCGAACAGTATGAAAATTTCCATTAAGTATAAATTATTAGCAAGTTTTCTGATTGTTTCTATTTTATTTATGCTTCTGTCCTATTATTCTTATAAAAGTACAAAAGAAACAGTAGAAACTTATGATTATGTAATTGAAACCGTCACAGAATTACGCTCTATTTCTGAACAAATACAGACAAATACAGCTAGAGAAATTTCAAACTTAAGGGGTTATTTTGTTTATAAAACCGATGCCTATAAAAATAGAGTAAATGGCGCAAGCACCAATATTGATACGCTTGTTAACAGTGGGATAGAAATCTCTACTGAGGCAGAAACAGTAAAGCGATTAAAGGATATACAGACTTTAAACAAAGAACTTACTCATAAGGCGAATGCATTGATGAATAGTAATAATCCTTCTCGATCTGCTTTAGATGAGATTACGACATTGTCTGACAGCTTATCTGATCAAACGGAAGCTTTTAATATTTGGCTGAGCCATGATATTTTGAATCCAGAAGTTGAAAAAGCTCATACAGATTCTGAACAAAGAATGATGCTGGTAATTATTTTTAGTGTGTTAGTCACGATGATATCTGTCGTTATGGGGTTCCTACAATCAGTTCTTATTATGAAACCAATTCAGTATTTAAAAACAAATATGCAAAAAGTAGCAAAAGGGAACTTACACACAGCTAAATTTCCTATAAAATCAAAAGATGAAATTTATCAACTAAATGAAGCTTTTGAACAAATGAAAGAGAATTTAGCAAAAATGATTGTTAACATGGCAGAAAGCTCAAATCTGGTAGCGGCATCTGCAGAGCAATTAAATGCAAGTGCAGAACAATCAAGCAATGCATCTGCAGCAATTGCTTCCTCCATTCAGGCAATTGCTGCTAGTAATGAACATGCAATTGTTAAAATATCTGGCAATACACTTGCCTTAGATTCCATTTTAACCGGAGTAGAAGCGATTAAAGATCGTTCTTTGCATGTGTCTTCCTTATCGCAAGCTGCATTTACCTATGCAGAAAAGGGAACAAAACAAATCGAAGATAATTTAACACAAATGAAATTCATTTATGATTCTGTACAACGTTCCAATTCGATTATCTCTTCTTTAGCTGACCGATCAAAGGAAATAGGAAAAATGATTGAGTTAATAAGTAATATTGCCGAGCAAACAAATTTATTAGCTTTAAATGCGGCTATTGAGGCGGCTAGAGCAGGAGAAAACGGCAAAGGCTTTGCCGTTGTAGCCGATGAAGTTCGTAAATTAGCGGAGCAGTCTCAAACTTCCGCACAAGATATTGCCCAATCTTTACATGGAATTCAGCAGGATACATCTGATGCAGTCACCATGTTAAATGAGACAATGGATCGAGCGAAGAACGGGGTAACTATTTCAACAAATACAGTTGAATCCTTCTCCACCATTGTGTCCAATACTCAAAAGGTTGCTCCAGAAATAGATGAGGTTGCCCAAACAGTTGCTGCCATCACAACACAGATTAAAGATGTGGTTGGGGCTGCAAATGAAATTACCCTTCTTGCTAAAGAAAATGGGAATAGTACAGAAGAAGTTGCCGCTTCTACAGAAGAACAATTAGCATCGATGGAAGAAATTAAGGCTTCTGCTGAATCCTTATCCAGCATGGCAGACGAATTAATGGAAATTGTGTCTCAGTTTAATAGTGAAAACTAAATTTTTGTGAAGTAAGAGGACCCGAAAAGTTAGCGTGACAATTACTTTTCGGGTGTTTTTTTAAGGGGAATGAATAATGATTTGTTGTTTGGCTGATTTCTTAGCGCGGTTGGCTGATTTTTTTCTACTTTGGCTGATTTCCTAGCCCGGTTGGCTGATTTTTCTTTACTTTGGCTGATTTCCTAGCCCGGTTGGCTGATATCTCTTTACTTTGGCTGATTTTCTGCCCCGGTTGGCTGATATTTTTCTACTTTGGCTGATTTCTTGCCTCGGTTGGCTGATTTCCTCCTGTTTTTTCTGATTTCCCAGTGCACTATGGCTAATTCTCGATACTTTCAGCCAAAATCATCATTCACTTCACCAAGTATTCCCTATAAATATTAATTTTTCATCCTTCCTCCCACTCCTCCTTCTTCTTTCTTCGAACAGAATAAACGAAATAAATAGCAATCAATACTAAAAGAGCGAATAAAAGCAGAAATAAATAATGAAAGCCTAACATTATTGCCTCAAATTCTGAACGTCTTGTATCATTCATCCATTCCGTAATCGTTCCATCTAACCACATATTCATAAAAGTAATAGCTAGCGCTGTCCCGATTACCATTCCAATATTTCGCAGTAAGGCAATAGTACTGCTCATCATTCCTAAGAATTGTAAGGGAACATATAGCATCATAATGCTGTAATTGGGTGATGTTAAAATCCCCATCGAAAAACCCAATAAACAAAGCAATGCAATTAATATAGGTAAGGATGTCCCAGGAGATAGGAAACTCAGCCCAAGCATCGTTATACATAAAAGCCCTAAGCCAACTAAGACTACTTTCTCTCCCCCAAATCTGTCTGCTAACGATCCACTAATAGGTCCTAGTACTGCAAGAAACAATGGATAACACATTAATAAAAGTCCTGACTGCTCGGCAGAAAAGCCTACAACTCCCCGTAAATAAAAAGGTAATATAACCGTTGAAGCAAATGCAGCACAATAGCTTGTCATTAAGATTAATCCACCTGCTTTAACAATCGGTGAAGTGAAAATCGATGGCTGGATAAACGGATGCTCCTCCTTCTTACTATGAAAGAAAAAGAAAAGAAAGCAGGCAACACTCATACACGCAATCCCTAATAAATAGATCTTAAATGCTCCCTCTCCAATTGAGTTAAGAACAAAAACAAAGGAAACAATACCGATTCCAAAATAGATGCTGCCTTTGTAATCAAAGCTAGAATTTTCAAAATGGCGGTCAATTGGCACAAATCTTTGTGCTAAAAAATAGGCTCCCAAACTTATTGGAACAACGGTCCAAAATAAGATATGCCAAGAAAAGGATTCGATAAAAAATCCACCAACAGAGGGACCTAATAATGCTCCGATTCCCACAGATGTGCTGATAATCCCAAGAGCTTTGCCTCGATGTTTCTCAGGATAAACATCTGTCACAATTGCCATATTGACTGCTTGAAGCATTGCTGCCCCACCGCCTTGGATTACTCTAGCAATAATTAACATAGGAATATTGAAAGACAGGGCGGATCCGCATGCTCCCACTGCAAAAATAAGATAGCCAAGATTATGTATACGCTTCTTTCCAAACTGATCTGCTAGTTTCCCCATCAAAGGTAAAAACAACATAATTGCCAATAGATACCCATTGACAATCCATTGGGTAACGGAAAGCTTTGCCGAAAAGTCAATGGATATATCGGTTAAGGCAATATTGACAAATCCAGCAGAAAAGTGGGACAAAAAAGCCCCTGTACAAACAGATAGCAAAAAAAGTATGGACTGGAATTTTTGACTTGAGGTTGATGCGCCTTTTCTTACTTCTAAATAACTTAGCTTGTTTTTTGTCATTTAAATCATCCTTTATGGTGATGAACATACGCATTCTCTCTACTACGGCGAAATCTAAAGAGGAGGATGAGAGTATCAGAAGCTTCTCACACTTTCCTCCCATCAAACTAATTCGTATCTTACTGCAGAGCATGAATAGATTTAACTACTTCTTTACTGGTGGCAACTGTACCAAAGAACTGGTTGATGGTTTGCAAGGTCATCTCATGTGCCTCTTTCGAGAAGGCTGCCGTACAATCTGATAAGAAAATAACATCGTAATCCAGCATAAAACCATCTCTTGCTGTTGATTCCACACATATATTTGTGCTAACACCAGCCATTAACAGCGTCTCAATTTTTAATGCTCTTAGAACAGAATCCAATCTTGTATTAATAAATGCACTATATCTATGTTTTATTACGATAACATCATTCTTCTCTGGTTCCAATTGATAAAATTCTGCTCCCCATGTATTCTTTCGGCAAAGCCCCTTCTGATTTTTTCCCTTTAGTCGCTTAACCCACGTTTCTGAATCTGTGCTGTCCTCATGAATCGTTTGAATATAAATAATCGGTACATTTATGTCTTTCATCGAAGCAATCATGCTTTTTAGATTTGGCATCATTTCATCTACCATAGATACATCTAAATCCTGCTGAGCTAAGCTTCCTTCTTTATGACAATAATCATTTTGAACATCAACAATTAATAATGCAGTATGTTGGGGATTCCATTCTAATTGATTCATTAGCCTCATCCTTTCGTGTTAAATTTATACCTTCTTCCTGTATCCTTTGCATTCCCATCAAAATGATCCATATTATTTAGAAAGCTCATCCACAAATTGCATGTCAATTAGCTTATCGTATTGATAGCCATTTGTATAAACTCCAGTTTTTTCGACAACTTCCATTGGTTTTGCAAGTGCCTCTTCGGAAATAAAGCCATCCTTACTCCAAAGACTATCTGCATAAGCCCGATCAAGCGAAGCCTGCAAGCTTTCCTCCGCAGTCGAAGGGAATTCTTGTTTTAAAATTTTCATCGCCAGCTCATGATCCTCATCAATCGTCTTAAGTCCTTTCATAACCGCACTGACAAAGCTTTTTACTGTCTCTGGCTCTTCTTCTATTGTTGACTTTTTCACGCTTAATACCGAATATGGATAGTCACCAAGACTGGCAAAGCTGTAAAACGGTTCTGTCCAAACTCCTTTATTTATTCCTTCGGTAATCTGTGGTTCTGCGCCGTTCGCTATATCAGCTTGACCCGATTCAACTAATGAAACGACAGCACTTGCATCAGCTGGTTCTTCTAGTTTGACATCTTTATCAGGATCTAAACCGACATCCATTAATAACCACCGTGTTAATAAATTGGGACTTCCGCCAAAGCGCCCTGCTGCTATGGTTTTTCCTTTTAAATAATCAGCAAGTTTCTCCTTACTAGTATTGGCTATTGTTTGCTCTGTATCCGTCATTAAGTACACATTGGCTCGGTTTACAACATTTACTACAGAAACAATAGGATCAGCATTTCCTGTGTTGGCCATTTGATTCGATTCTGGACCACCAATATTTCCCCATGCATCCCCACTAACTACAGAAGTAACATGGGCACCGCCTGTTGCTGTAATTATTTCAACCTCTAGTCCCTCTTCTTCAAAAAAGCCTTCCCGAATCGCTGCATATAAAGGCAGATAGCCAATTAAATGTACTGGTTCGGCAATAACAAGCTTCTTTGTTCCATTCTCAGACTCTTTTTTACTACTGGTGCCGTTTGCGGAGGAACATCCGCTAAAAATAAATAAAAGAAGTACTAAATAAACACCAATTTTAAAATAGCGACTTTTTTTCATGTAAACTCTCCCCCTATTGCATTATCTAAACTGGCTAAGACTCTACTCTCTCAGTCTTTTTCCTTTTAACAAGCGCTTTTCCAGCCAAACAGTCCCTATATACATCAACACTGATAATATGGATAAAACAACAACTCCTACCCATACTAAATTTATATTCATAATTTGTCCTGCGTACAAAATCATTCTGCCAATCCCTTGTCGCGAACTAATAAATTCCCCTACGATTGTTCCCGCTAAGGCTAAGGCAATATTAATTTTCAAACTGCTGACAATCCACGGCATAGCAAAGGGAATAACGACTTTTGCAAAAATATGATGTTTTTTTGCGCCAAGAGAGAAAAGCATTTTTTCTAAATCAGCATCCACACTTTTCACCCCACTATGTGCAGCAATAGCTGTTACAATCACAGTCATCATAAATGCCAGAACAACTTTTGAGCTGAAGCCAATCCCAAAAAGAATAACTAAAACCGGAGCTAATGCAAGTTTAGGAATGGCGTTAAAAGCAATTAAATATGGTTCTGTGATTCGGGAGTAAAAATAGGACCACCAAAAGGACAATCCAAGCAATGCACCAAAAAATGTGCCAAAAAGAAAGCCGATTATAGTAGCACCTGAAGTGTATAGAAGATCGCTCCATAAAGTTCCTTCTGTAAAAGCAATAATACCCGTTTCCCAAATAATCGTCGGGCTGCTCCAATAATAAGAATCGATTATTTTCCACTTTGTAAGTAGTTCCCATAAAACAAAGAAAAGAATACCAATTAAAACTTGCCCAATTAGCGTTATTCGCTTCTTCCTTCTTTCCTTTAATTCCTCATCCTCTATAATCGGCAATATACCTACCTCTTGCATTTTCACCTTATGCGGCAAAATAATTTGCTCTGAATTGTCTCTCATCTATGTTCCTCCTCTTTTCTAGAATCTTATTTTTCTAAAGCTGCTTCTTCCTTTAATAGTGCAAATAAGTATTTTTTCAAAGCAATGAAATCCGGATGCAATAATGTTTCTTGATTGCGTGGTCTTGCTAATGGTACGTCTACCTTTTCCTTTAATCGGCCTGGTCTTGGGGATAAGACATAAATTTCATCTGATAAATAGATAGCTTCATCAATATCATGGGTTACAAACAAAATGGTTTTCTTAAAATCAGCCCAAATATCTAACAGCCAAGTTTGCATCAACAATCGTGTCTGGGCATCTAAAGCACCAAATGGCTCATCGAGTAAAATAATATCTTGGTCATATAACAAGGTGCGTAATAATGCTGCTCTTTGTCTCATTCCACCAGATAATTCATCTGGATAATGATGTTCAAATCCCCCTAATCCGTATTTTTGAAGAAGTGGTTTAGCTCTTGCCACAGCTTCTTTCTTACTCACACCCTTTATTTCTAGTCCTAATATGACATTTTGCAAAATACTTCTCCAAGGTAGAAGCAAATCTTTTTGAAGCATATAGCCCACATATCCATTCTTGCCAACAATGTTCTTACCATCGAGGATTACCTCCCCAGTAGTAGGCTTCATTAGACCTGCGATTATATTAAATAACGTTGATTTACCACAACCACTCGGTCCAATTAAGCTGATAAACTTGCCTTCTTGGATTTTTAAATTGGCATCCCTCAATGCTACTACTTCTTTTCCTTCTTTTTTAAAGATCTTATTCGTATGGCGAACTTCTAGTTTATACACCCTAAAATCCCTCATTTCATAAAATATTACTTTTAATAAAAAAAACCGCCAGAATTTCCTGAGTGTTGTATCTCAGTCTAATTCTGACGGTTTTCCTGCTCTCTTCCAAAGAGTTCATTTAACCAGCCAAATAGGATTCAATTTTCTTGTCTAACATAATAATTGTTCCACTAATCTCTCTCATGGAATCATAATCCTTTAATATTAGCTGCACCTTGAAATGCAGTTTTTCTTCTAAATTGCGTAAAAGCATTTCCTTGTATTTATCAATTAATAGACGATCAATAATCTCCGCAAGGTTATCACTTGAACTTTCTATAATTTCCAGTACAGGAATACGCTTATGCTTAGCAATAATGATAATTTTATTATCGATTAAACTAATCTGCTGTTCAGTTAGCCCAACCTTAAAAATCAATTGATTGACAAGATTGTTTTCCTTCATGATACTTTGCTTCAATTCTCCGAGAGTTCTTGGTAGCTGATCAACTAATATAATTATCACCCCCACTAAAGATAGCAGAACGAATAAGCCATTCTATAACCTATCAAAAGCTCGCAGCATACAAGCAAAACAAATCTACCTATATAAAATATAGAATATTCTGTTTATTGGATCATATCATATCTTTGTACGACTTTCTTCTATTTTGTCAGAAATTCTAACTCTATTTTTTAGAAAAAGTTTAGATATCTAATTCCAATGAAAGAAATTTATACTCTAAATAATCTTCTAATCCATACTTTCCACCTTCGCGACCGACTCCTGATTCTTTTACTCCGCCAAATGGTGCTTGTTCAGTGGTTGGTACCGGATCATTGATCCCAATTATGCCATATTCAAGGCCTTCTGACATTCTAAATACACGAGAGATGTCTTTTGTATAAAAATATGCTGCTAATCCATAGGAAGTATCATTAGCAAAATGTAAGGCTTCTTTCTCTGTTTCAAATTCAAAAATTGGCGCTACTGGTCCAAATGTTTCTTCCGTCGCAATTTTCATCTCATGAGTAGCATGTAATAAAACTGTTGGTTCATAGAAATGGCCATTGTCATATTCTTCGCCAGCTGGTTTTTTTCCTCCATAGATGACTTTAGCGCCTTTTTGGATAGCATCTTGAATATGCTCTTCCGTTTTGGCAACAGCTGCTTCGTTTATAAGTGGCCCAATGGTTACTTCAGGATACAAGCCATTTCCAACAACCAAATTTTTCATTTTTGTTACTAAAATATCGGAAAAGCGTTCTGCAATTGTTTTCTGAACATAAATCCGATTCGTGCATATACATGTCTGTCCTGCATTGCGAAACTTACTTGCAATAACGCCTTCAGCTGCTCTTTCTAAGTCTGCATCCTCAAAAATGATAAAAGGAGCATGGCCCCCAAGTTCCATCGAGATCTTCTTCATGGTAGCAGATGCTTTTGCTGCAAGCTCTTTCCCTACTTTTGTTGAACCTGTAAAAGTGATTTTTCTTACTTCTTGTCTTTCCATCATCGCATCTCCGATTGGAGCCGCATCACCATGAACTAAATTTAACACACCTTTTGGCAGTCCTACTTCATGAAAAATCTTCATTACTTCTATTGCTGTTAAAGGAGTGGCTTCCGCTGGCTTTAAGACAACTGTACATCCAGCAGCAAGCGCTGGAGCAATTTTTCTAGCAAGCATGGCGATTGGAAAATTCCATGGAGTAATTGCTCCGACTACTCCTACTGGCTGTCTTAGCACAATGATTCGCTTTGTTTCTGAACTTGCAGGAATGGTATCACCATAGATACGTTTTCCTTCTTCCGCATACCATTCCAAATAATCTGCTGCTAAATTCACTTCCCCCTTAGCCTCTGCAACTGGCTTTCCCATTTCAGTTGTAATAATTGCTGCGAGATCTTCTATTTGTTCGCGCAGCTTATCAGCTACTGTTTTTAAATACATAGAACGTTCTTTTGCAGTTTTTTTCGCCCATAAAGGCAGCGCATTTTGAGCTGCATCAATTGCTAAATGCCCGTCTTCCTTTCCTCCTCTTGCCACTTCTTCAATGACCTCTCCAGTTGCCGGGTTATAGACAGAATAAGTTTTTCGTGAAACGGAATGACGCCATACCCCATTAATATATTGCATTTTCATACTCCTTTCATAAGTGTTTTTCCCCTATCATAACAAACATTTTCGATAATTCCACATAATCCGACTTGCTTACTCCTATAAAAAACGGAGCATCTTATTAAATAAAGACGCTCCGTTTCTCTTAATTCACATAAAAATATCCTATAACTCCAAGAATGATTAAAACGATTATAAGAATTCCATATTTGCGAAAAAACTTTACACCTGGATTCGCCGTTTGTTCACGAACTTCCTTTAGAAGTTTTTTCAAAGATTGAGATCGTATACTAGCTAATTCTCTTTTCCGTTCTTTCTTCTTCCAAATAGAATTACGATCCGTAATTAAGTAATCTTTTAAGGCATAGTTGAACCTTGGACTCGTCCCAAATTTTTTCAAGGACCATTCAATATAATCAAGCATTTCATCTTCGGAACCATATATCGCTATATACGAAAAGACTTGACGATGTTCGACCCCCTCCATTCCTCCTGGAAACAGAAGGAGAAATCGTTCATATGGTTTAAAAAGACCATTGTCTTTCGTAATCTCTTGGGCCAAATCGGTTGCTTTGGCTTTAATTGGTTCACTTGCCATACGAAAAACGTTTTGTGTTTGTTCCTGAGATAGGTAGAAATAGGTATACAGTAATTCTAATACTTCAAACTTCTCTTTTTCCCAACCCTTTATCTCAAAACTACGTTCTTCTTTGTCTTGTAAAAATATCTCTCCAAACTGCTTAACATCGGCAAGCTCTACTTTTTCTAACTGTAATTGTACTAAAATCTGTGCTTTTACATCCGGGAGCACCAACCTCTTATATGATTCAAATGGAATAAATCTTTGAAAATAGACGATTATTTCAAAGACAATTGCCATAGGATGGCTGCTTTTTTTCACTTCATACACTAGTCTATTTTTGGTTGTTTTTAAGAATGTTGCATTATGCTCAAAGGAAGAATTTACATGCAATAGATTTTTGATATTAATTAATACTTTGGTTAAAGAATGTTGAAAGCTGAATTCATGCTTTAGATAATCTTCAATAATCTCTGTGTAAGAAAAAATATCACTCATATAAGAAAGAACTTGCTGATACGTTTCTGGATATTTTTCGAGAATTTCCCATAGTGATTGGCAGATATCTTCCCCTTCATAATAGGCAATTGTTTTAACTATAAATTCTACAACATCTACATGTTCAACAACCTTTTGGATTTCCAAAACAAATCTTAGATAATCAGGAACAATGGAAGCGTCCTTCATCCGCTCTTCTCGATAAAGCACTTGTTTGAAAATATGCACAAGCTCGAGCTTTTCTCGATGATTTTTTTGGAGAAAAGTATACAGCATTTTCAATGTCGCTACTTTATCATTATCATAAAAATAATAATCTAGTTTTTCCATATAGAATAGAAGAAATAAGTCATTGTATGTTTGAATAGCAAGTTTCTTCTGTTTATCCAATCCTTTCAAAGCCCGTTCACAGTAAACAAAAAATTCATCTAGCTCTGTGGCAGTTTCCAGTGCTTCAAAAGCAAAGTGAAGGTAATCATGTTCTTCTTCCTTAAAACTTAAGACATTTCTTTTATCCTGACTTAAGTCAAAAGTAAATTGGTTTTCCACAGCTCTATTTCGGAGACGAATGGATCCCTGCTCTACAAACATTACATGGATATTTTCTAACATTTCTGGTTCGTTATGAAAAGTAGATGCACCAAATAATCTTCTTGTTTCATAGGGCATATATAAAAATAATAGTTCCAATAGCCACATTGCATATTTATGCTGCAGATGAGAGGGGGCCTGAAACGAAATATACACTCTTTTCTTTTCCGCAACTGCCGTAATACAAGCAAATAATAACTCTTTAAACTTCTTTTCATCCAGCTGTAAAACATAAAACAGCTCTTGCTTTTTGGTAAAGATATTCTCTTTCGTATATGAGACATGTTCTATTTCTTCTAGTTCTTCTCCTAGGTTCTCAATATCTTCCAAGCTATAAAAATGTTCAATATGAAAAATTTGAGAAGGTTTATGGATCCATTCCTCTTTTCTACTTGGAGGAATAATATAATTATGTACAAACAGCTGGTTCTTTCGTTTTGGGCTTTCAGCAGGCGCAAAACTAGATTTCCCTATCACCAATTCTCCCGTTTCAGGCTGCATTAAAGTAAATTGCGGCGGATAATTCTCTATTTCTTTGTCACTGCTTTTCTTTAATTCACTCGGCATATGATAAGTACTAATTGGAATTAGGTATTTCTTGATGAAGCTTTCCTCCACGTTAGGGGAGACAGCTATAGTATCAGACTCATCACCTGTAAGAAAAAGACCTTTACCATCTCTAGTTACTATTTGCTGCTGTATCAGGCTTTTTCCCATTGTCCTCTCTCCTTTCTTTCCTTGTTTTTATAGATAAGGTTTACATTAATGCTTCTATATTTCTCACTATAATTACAATAAAAAAAACAGCTAATATCTGTATTATACAGGCATGCTGTTTTTTTAAAAACTAACTTCGCTACACTTTTCCAATAAATATAGAAATTCTATCTACTTTTTTGAAAATTCCATGTGGTATTCAATATTCTAGATAAACCTCCTTTTTGTCTCTTGCTTTTGGGCACAGAGCGCTCCTCTCTGTTCCCTTCTATTGCAATTTTTTTAAAAGAAGGTGTTTACTCACTCTTTTTTCTTTTATTTCAGTTTACATATTATTAACATGATTAAAAACTACTCAAAATAGCTCCAACGGTTGACTCCTGCTAACTTATAATGTTTTGGCTAATATTCTTCTTATTCTTTTTTGGAATAAATAATTCTACACCAATTATATAATAGGAGGGTTATTATTTTTTCATTAAGAAAAAGTAATTTCAGTTCTTCTACATTGCGTAATACCGCAGTTTTGACTGTTTCTTCCTTTCAGTTTTCTTCACAAACGACATTCATTCCTATTTCTACCACTTTAAATGAATGACATATTTGCAAAAGATTCCTTTCTGCAATTCTTTATATTTATAGATTGGTAATTTTGATAATGGGGATTTGTCGATGTGCAGCGCTGCTAATTTTTCAGCTAATTGTTGCTGAAACTTGTTCAGATTTTCGGAAGGATGACTCATTCTTTTTAAATATCGCTGGACCTGCGTTGGAAAAATAAATGGTAAAGATAGGGGAGCTTGTTATTAAGGTAAACTCAGGATTACTAAAAACAACAGAAGAAGTAGTTGTTTTATTCTCCCAACAATGCTTATGAAGCAACTGTTTAAATAACGTTTCATCCCTCCTTATTTTATTTAGTGGGTTACTAATTTCTTTATGATTCATTGTATAGATGCGATCATTTTGATAGTAATAGTCTCCTCCATAATTCTTTATTTCAAAAAGATGAATTTCATCAGTGGTAATAATAATGGAATCGATTTGAAAAGTAGTGTTATTTATTTGCAGTAGTAAATCATTGATTAATTAGCTGTCTCCTAAAAGAGTCTCTGTGAAGCAATCAAATAATTTTTCTCCTGCCAAGCCTTTTTTCAGATGAGCTAAGTACTGTTTTTCATTTAAATCTAGGTCCATCCGTTGATTCAAGGATTGTAAAACGAGGATTTCTGGAGAAATTGTCCGAGGTTTATAGGGCATACTAATTTGTTTCATCCCTTCTTTTTTTATTAAAAAAGGCCATTCTATAAGAACAGCCTCTTTTTTTTATTCAACAGCAACAATCATTCTGCCTGTTATGCCGCCTTCTAATATTTTGGGTAACTCTTCAGGTAATTGCTGCAAAGATACCTCTTTATAAACAAAGGAAGAAAGGTTTTTTGGTTTCAAATCAGTTGCAATACGTTCCCATAGCTTTTGTCTAATTCCCATTGGGCAATAGACAGAGTCGATTCCAAGTAGATTCACTCCTCTAAGTATGAATGGAAATACACTTGTCGGCACTGCTCCACCACCTGTTAAGCCACTTACTGCGACCGAACCGCCATAGATTATTTTACTAATTATTGCAGCCAACGATTCACCTCCGACTGGATCAATTGCTCCTGCCCATTCTTGCTTATCCAGTGCCTTTACTTTGCCATTATAGACGTCTTCTCTTCCGATAACACGGGATGCTCCAATGCTTGTTAAATAGCCCTCTGCTTCTTTCTTTCCAGAGCTTGCAATAACGTTAAACCCTAATTGGGAAAGCATCGCTACACCGAAGCTGCCAACTCCACCAGTAGCACCTGTCACCAATACAGATCCATTCTCTGGCTTCAGACCATTATCCTGCAATCTTTGTATAGAAAGAGCTGCGGTAAAGCCTGCTGTTCCAATAATCATCGCTTCTTTCAAGCTTAATCCTTCTGGCAGCGGAACAATCCAATCTGCAGGAATACGAGCATATTCACTATAACCTCCAGAATGAGATACACCTATTTCATAGCTGGTAGCAATAACAGAGTCTCCTTCTTTAAAGCGACTGTCTTCTGAAGACACAACTATCCCTGCCATATCAATTCCTGGAATATGGGGATACGAACGAACAATTTTTCCATCTGGAGTACCAGCAAGCCCATCTTTATAGTTTACGCCAGAATAATGAACTTTTATGACTACTTCACCAGCAGATAAATCCTCTAAGCTAACATGCTTTGTTTCCACTGAAAAATTACTATCTTTATTATCAACTACAACTGCTTGAAAACTATTTTTCATTATTAAGTCACCTCGTACTCATAGTATCAATTTAGTAATAACAGGTCAAAGCAAAGAAATTACCCTATTATTATAGTATGAATGCGAATTTCCACTTACAGAAGTGCAATTACTCTCTGTGATTCTTTTCAGCTGGGTATAACTTTTGATAAAATGCTATTGCAAAATCAAAAAAGTACATAAGTCCAAAACGTTCTGAGGAGAAGCCTGTTCGATCATATGTTTGTCCATGAAGTCTATAGAAAAGATTAGCTTTATTGACAATAGGAAGGCTTTCATTATGGGTAATAACGATAATTTTGGCGTTGCTTTTCCGAATAAGTTGGATCAACTCTGTATTTCCTTCTATGAATCTGCCAGAAGGGCTTGTGATAATGGCTACAGATTGTTCGTCCAATTCTGCTATATCTTTCATTTGCTCTTGGATATCAGAAAAGGCATGAACAAATTTCCCAGACTTTACTAATCGGTATTGAAAATCTTGAGCCATCGCTTGAGATAATTGTGTTCCGAAGAAAGAAACCTTCTTTGCTTCATAGATAATTTCTAAAATATTTCGTACATCACCAACATTTATCCTAGCTTCCATTGTATGCAGCCACCCTGCCATTTTTTGATAAAGCACTCTTTGCAATTGCTCGCCTACTTCATTTTCTTGTAAGCCACTTTCAATATATTCCTCCACTGGATTTTCCAACTTGTCCATTTGGGCAATATCTTTAAATTCCTGAAAGGAAGCATAGCCTATTTTTTTACAAAATCTTGTAATCGCTGCAGGGGATGTATAACAAGCTTCTGCTAAAACAGTAATGTTCATATTGGCAATATGACGCACATCTTTTAATAGTGTCAAGGCAATATAGTAATTCGTATCCTTTGTTTTATTGTTATTAATAAAGTCTAATAAACGAAAAATAATATCTTTCAATTTCATCACCAAAATTCATTGATTTCTTTACTTAAATAAGCTAATTTCCTTTAATTTATTCCATAATCTATCCGTTCTTTTTCTAAATGGATTTCTTTTATCTTCTTTTAAATTTAAGCCAATAGCCTGCGCAACTTTTTCGATGACTTCCTCGATACTTAAACCATTTGTATCCACATGCTCCCTAAATAATGATCGTTCTAGCTGCTTTAATCGAGATTCAGCTTGCTTATATGCCCAAGAATCTTCTCCTTCGTATCTGCTTCGTAATCGTTTTTTGATCGTAGCTTTTGACGCCATCAGTGTAACATGTTTAACTATAATCTGATCATTCTTTAATCGCGAGATAATTTCATGAAAATATGCTTCATTCGTAATGGTCATTGGTACTATAATGATTCCATCGTAATCGCGAGTGATTTGTTTTAATAATGAATAGTTTGTCTCTCTCCAAAGAGGAAAATCTTGAAAATCATCGTTTTGTAAAGCGGGTGGAATATTTTTCATTAAGACATATCCAAATCTTTCTGGATCAAATACAAATGCTTTTTCTAATCTTTTCACAAGCTCATAAGCAGTTGTTGTCTTCCCTGCACCAAATGTTCCGTTGATCCAAATAATCATAAGCTTCCCCCCATAAGGTATTTTTCTTTTACTATAGCAAATTTATCACTCTTTCTTTTTTTCTCACTCCAAATGTTTGATTTTTTTGAAAAAACACCTACTTTTCGCTTTCCGAAAGTTGTATAATTTTTAGAATAATATAATTTATTTACAGAGGCTATCTCTAAGGAGGAAAAACAATGCAAATTCAACCAGAGGACATCGTTAGAAGTGGTCCGAACCAATATATTTGTAAAGAAGGAATTCTAAAGGAATTAGACAGTTTATTGTCTCCCTTTCAAGCTCCTGCCATCATAACTGGCAATAAATCATTTGAAGCCTATACTAAATATGTCGCTTCCATTCCTGAACACTGGAAAATTATTCAGCACGCAGGCTATAGTTCTCAACAGGCGATAGAGGAGCTCGCCCCATCATGTGGAGCAGCTGATGTCATTATTGGTATAGGAGGCGGCATTATATTAGATACTGCCAAGGCAGTTGCAGACAAATTAAATATCGAAGTTGTTTTAATTCCAACTGTTGCTGGAACATGTGCTGCAAGCACACCATTAAGTGTCATTTATTCACCAGATGGGGAATTTGAAAGAGTAGCATATCATAGACGCTCTAGTTATTTAACGGTTGTTGATCCAGCATTTTTAATTCACGCCCCGATTGATTATTTGAAAAGTGGAATTGGTGATACCTTAACAAAATGGTATGAAGCAGAAGCGATTATCCGAAATGCGAATGATGAAAGAGCTCACTCTTTATTTGTCCAAGCTGCATTAAGCCAATCTGTTTTCATCCGTGATATTTTATTAAAGGATAGTATAAAAGCAGTTCAAAGCAGTGAAGCTGGAAAAGTTACACCGAGCTTTACTAAAACGGTAGAAGCCGTTATTACTTTAGCAGGAACAGTAGGAGGATTCGGCGGAAGATATGGGAGAATGTCTGGATCTCATGCCATTCATAACGGATTAAGCTTTGTTGAAGAAACACACACCATCCTTCATGGACAAAAGGTGGCTTATGGCATATTAGTCCAGCTTGCCTTAGAAAACCGCATTGATGAAATCGAAGCATTGTTGCCATATTATCAGCAGCTCGATTTTCCAACCAATTTAGCAGACTTACATATTGTAGATAATCAGGCAATAGCTCTACAAAAGGTTGCAGAACATGCTGTTAATCCAAAAGAATCGCTTCAGCTAATGGGTTCCTATCGAGCAGATGAGGTAATTGCGGCAATGAACGTCCTGGAAAGTCTTACAACTAGTAAACCAGTTTAAAAAATGAAAAAGGAGATAGAATTCAACATCGCTTATAGCGATGTTGATCCATCTCCTTTTAACTCTTTTAAAACAGCCATTACATCGAATTCTCCTAATCCATTTTCAAGAGCGGATTGATATGTTTTATAGGCTGATGCTCCAATCGCATTTAATTCTGCCGTTTCACTTGCTAGTCGTAAATCTTTTGCCATATGCTTAAGGGCAAATGCTGCCGGAAAATCATCCTTTAAAATAGACGATGATTTCATTTTTGAAATTGCTGTTCCGACTGCACTTTCATTAATAATAGTTAACATGTCTTCTTTTTTTATTCCTTGTTTTTCTGCAAAAAGAACGGATTCGGCAATTCCTTGTACTGTAATTCCCAATAATAAGTTAATGGCAAGTTTTGCATTACTGCCAGCTCCAGATGGACCAAGATAAATAGAAAGCTTGCTCATCGGCTCCAATACAGCTTTCACCTGTTCGTAAACTTCTTCTTCGCCGCCAACTAACACAAGTAAATTTCCTTCCTTAGCCGGTTGAACACTTCCTGAAACTGGGGCATCAAGAAACTTCACTCCATTTTCTAAAGCAGTATTATAAATGAATTGAGACGTTTGTGGGGAAACGGTACTCATATCAATAAATATTTTTCCTGATTTTGCATGTGATAAGATTCCATTTTCAAGATAGATGCTTTTCACAGCATTGTCGTCTGAAACCATTGTAAAAATGAGGTTACTGTTATCGACTAGTTCTGTTAACGATTCAGCCTGTTTGGCACCAACAGCAATTAATTCTTTTCCTTTATCAGGTGTACGATTATAGAACGTTAATTCATAACCAGCCTTGATTAAATTCAAAGCCATCGGAATCCCCATATTTCCTAATCCTATCCAACCTATTTTCATACAATCATCCCATCCTTCCCATCCTATAGTCATACACATTTTACCATATTATTTATTACAATACGTCAATGAGGGTATAGAATTGGAAGAAGAATTGCCGTTTATAATCTTCTAAACAATACATTATTCTCGAGATGTATATGATCAAATGTTAAGCTCTCTAATTCTTCTAATTTTAAATAGGCTAATCGGTACGTATTACATGCATGCAGCGGCAGTTCATAATCATTCGCAGCTTGGCGAATTTTCTTCAATATTTCCCCTGCACCTTCATGTTCCTTTTCTAATATTGTGATTTCAGCACGAGCCTTTTCAAGACTTTCTACTTCCTTACTCGCCTCATATTCTATCACTTTTGGAAAAATCCGCTGCTCTTCTCGAAGCAAGTGTTGTTCTAAATCGTCCTTTAATAAATAAAACTGGGTATACATATCTTTCAAATGTAAATCGCGCTCCCCATGCACACGATAGACTTTACTAACAAATCCATCTAATTCTTCTAATAAATCTCTCGTATTTGCATGGTAATGATCGATAATATACTTCACTAAATCAGTTAATGACCTATTCATCCAGTCAATTTCTTCGGTTGTCTGCATCTGTTCATACATAATATTGAGTACTTTTACTAAATCCTTATCTTCTAAATGTAAAGATTTAATTGCCTCTCCTATTGGCCGATTTCCCCCACAGCAAAAATCAATTTTATATTCTTTAAATAGTTTACTTGCTGCTGGAAACTTAATAATGATATCACCTGTTTTCGTCTCTTCCGTAAAAATGGCATTCATATGAACACTCTCCCTTATTAGAATAGCTAAAGTATAGAAGATATGGACAAAGTAAAATAGGATTGAAATCACAGATTAAAGATTGTTATAATTTTAATTAGATAATCATCGTTTTAATTGTGAAAAAATACACAAATTGACTGGTGGTGTTAATAATGAAACAACAAATGGTTAGCCCATGTCCTAAACGAGTTCCTATATTTTACTCTTTATCAGATTTAGAAATAAAAAAAATAACAGATGTTGTTCATCATAAACTATTTAAAAAAGGTGAGATGATTATAGAGGAAGGAGATATTTCCACCTCTCTTTATATTATTCATAGTGGCAAAGTCAAGCTATCTAAGTTAACTATTCAGGGAAAAGAACAAATCGTTCATTTATTAACGACTGGTGATTTCTTTGGAGAGAGCAATCTTTTTCATGATGACATGGTTATGAACTTAAGCTGCCATGCTTTAGAAGATACAAAGATATGTGTATTAAAAAAACAAGATTTTGATCAAATAATGTTAAGTAATCCTGAAATCTCTTTCAAACTGTTAAAAACGATTACCAAACGCTTATCTCATACAGAAGATCTAGCAAGAACGTTAGCAACGAAAGATCCCGAAGTGAGAATTGCCGATATGCTTTTAGAATTCTGTGAGAAATTCGGGACAGAACATCAAAATACTGTTCTTATTACCCTCCCTATCACAAGAGAAGAAGTCTCCAGCTATGTTGGCCTTACGAGAGAAACAATTAGCCGAAAACTTGCAAAGCTGGTCGACAAGGGAATTCTTAGC
This sequence comes from Niallia circulans NBRC 13626, assembly GCF_001591585.1. GTDB lineage: Bacteria > Bacillota > Bacilli > Bacillales > Cytobacillaceae > Niallia > Niallia circulans. The sequence goes on from NZ_BCVE01000005.1 coordinate 56,814, forward strand.
TTAATCGGTAACAAACAAATTCTCATTCATAATAAAGGGAAGCTTCAATCAATAGGGGGATAACTTCCCCCTTTAATAATGAAAACAAATAAATATTCATCGCAGCTATTCCTTCTCCTTTTCCAAGCAGGAAACACTTTTACATAAGTAACTTCTTATTCTCCTAAACTTCCGCGCAATGGCCAAATTTGATAAACCATCATTAGTGATTTTAAAATTGTTACGTAGGTTAATGTTATCCAGCCTCCCATTAAATATTTCCTATTCGTTCCTTATATAGAACAACTCTTCTTGCTAATTAACAGAAATGCACTTCAAAAAATCATCCCATTTCTATTCTTTTTGCTTCTTTTGAATTAATCTTCTCCACAAAGATATCTGTTTAAAGATCTAGTGAATTACTTCTTGAGAGAAGAAAACCATCATGAAGTCAAAATTTTTTTAAAATTCACTTGAAAAACATTTTAATTCGAATTACCTTATCTAAGAAGGAGGTTACAATATGAATATAACTATTGAAGAAATACCTAAATCAAGGATTGCTTATTTTCGAAATGTTGGGGAGTATGGAGAAAAACAAAATAAAGAATTGATGGAATCCTTTAAAAAGTGGGCAAAATCGAATGGCTTATTTGATAATTCTATTATTCTTGGCATACCTCGAGATAACCCAGAAATCACACCTAAGGAGGAATGCCGTTATGATGTTTGTATTGTGATAGAAAATAATTTTAAAGTAGCAAAACCAGCTCAAGTTGGTGAATTTCCCGGTGGAAAATATGCTGTTTTCTTGCTCGACCATACAAAAGAGGCAGTCAGTGAATTTTGGGGAAATATTATTTCTGAGATAGAAAGACATAATCTATCATTAAGACAACAACCAATTATAGAAAGATATAATTCACAAATGATTGAAAATCATTTGTGTGAAATACTAGTTCCTATACAGTAACCGAGCAGTGGCACAGCGAGGAGAAGGGGTATCTGTTACCTTTTTGCACTTTTTCTTTTGAATTTCAGTCACAGAGAACTCTTCTCTTTTACTTTTTCTCTATTCCTCTTTCTTTTTGGGGCACAGAGAGCTCTCCTCCTTTACCTTTTTTCTCTGTTCTCTTCTTTTGGGGCACAGAGACCTTGCTCGTTTAAATGCTTCACTTGTCTCTCTTTATAATGGTTGCCTTCCCTCTGCTCCCTTTATAGTTTCTACATTGGACTTTCTTCATTCACACTAAATATCATTCATACTACACCACTTTGTATTCCACAATAACTCTGTTTCATTATCAACATAGGAGATCTTTCCTTGCTAGCTTAAATACACTGAAAAAATCGAATACGGTTAATATCTGTTCCATAATACATCCAACGGTTTATTCGCCAACGATATCCTGCAATAGAATGACGCCCAATAAAGGTTGGATAGAACCAAAATCCTTTGCCATTTTCTAACCAAATAAAAGTAAAGCGGTACATACAAGGTCGGATAGAACTAGATTCAACAGTAAAAGTGCTTAGTTGCGACTGATTTAATTGTGGTGTAAAAGATGGCGGTGGTGATATCGGCGGTCCAGAGTCAGTCCCATCTCCAATCTGCGGTGCATCTGGAAATGCTGGAGGTCCTGCTGGAGGAGGCGGTTGTTCTCCACCTGGAAACGGCGGCAAAATCCCACCTCCGATTGGCGGCAAATGAGGAACTGTTCCTCCACCATTCGATGGAGGGGTTATTCTAGATTCTCCACCTATTTGCGAACTAATCATTCTATGATGAGGTAGAAAAGAATGGTGTCCACAATAAGAATAAAACGGCTGAAAATACATTATTATTCCCCTTTCGAGCTTTTATATTACTCTATGTAAATAGCCCATTTGAGGTGAAGTAAACAGTTTTTAAAACAAGTCCTACAGGAATGATAACTAGACGATGATCTTTTCTTTCAGAAGGCAATGAATGAGTAATGGAAAATCATCATTGTAAAAATAGGTAACACAAAAAGAAAATTATAATTATTTCATAACAATGGATAAATAAATCCATTTGCACTTCGAGCCATTTGCCATAGAAGAAACAATATACTTTGCTGCTACATCTGCGGTTAATACTAACGCTTCCAAAATTGGCCAAATCATAACAATCATGCCACCATAAATACCACCTGCTTCAGAGGAACTGAGCCAAGTCTGTTCGTTTCTTACTAGCGAAAGAATCATACAAACCAGCATCTCAGTCATGCCATATGATGTCTACTCGCCAATACTGTTCCTTAAATCCTGATTAAAAACAGGCATCAGTTCTTTTATATCGAATTGACTAATGGAACCCATCATTAACAAAGTATTCAGGGCAATGTTCGAAAATACCTAATTAAGGCAAGCCATGCTGCTACCTCTACCCCAAAATGAATGGCATATTCACCGATAAGGAAAGCTGCTAAAAGAATAAAAAGGTCGAAGCTTCAGCCAAAGAATAATCTTTTTAATGGATAAACAAAAGTTGACATAATACTTCCACATGCACCGATAAAAAGTAAATACAGAAATAGCGACAAGTTTCCCGGGAAATTATCCTAAAACACGGCAATACTGATCGATTAAATCTCCTTCCGACATACGTCTTATCACTAAAACAACTAGAACAATTAAATTACTCCTTGAATAATGGAGAAGAACGTCGAAATCCACTGTCTTCTTTTACCGTGGTAACTTCTCTATTTCTAAAAAAATATTTTTCACTTGACGTTTGTTTAAAAATGGGATGACTGCTTAATGGCTTTTGTGGATAATTATTGTTTTCCTATTTATTTTTTGCCCATTATTATAGGAAAAATAATGAATGGACAATCAATTAGCAAATGGAGAAAGTATGAAGAAAAAGAATTTCAGATGTCTAATATAGTATAAATAACCTATAATTCCCACAAAATATTTGATATAATTTCTTTATAAAGGTGTTATAGGCCTTTTGATACTGGCATTTAGAACTAGCAAGTACTAATCTTAAACTATAATAATCTGACTAATCGACGAAAGGGCAAAATCATTGAAAAGTGATGACGCAAAGCTATAGGGGCTTAGGGGTAACGAAGATCGATTTTTTCTACATGATAGCAAAAGTTATGACATTCATTACGCTTGCCAGCCAGTTACCGAATCCACCTTCGACGATTTAGATGAAGGGAAAAAAGAAAATGAGACAAAAAAATAATGATGAAATACTAATCAAGCGATCAATCGTTGTAAGCGATCAAAACTATTATTTACCGGAAACAGGAAATTTTGGGAAGGGACTATTTTTCGGTATGCTTATTAGTACCCCTTTATGGATTTCCTTTTTTGGATGGCTTCGTATTTTCCTTACTTTTGTTGGTAAATAGACTAGGCAAACAGTAAATATTTTACTTATACTACACAAAAGCATATAATCATTATATGAATAGGCGCGAAAACCATTAGGAAAGGAGCTTTCATAATGGCCGAATCAAAAGAAAAATTAGAAAAAGAACTTGCTGCTGCAGGAAAGCATTATTCCGAGGAAAAATTTTGGTCCAAAATTGCCAAGTTTGGAAAAAAGGCAGGTTCCTCTGTCGTTTATGCGGTGCTTTTGTTGTATTACACTTTACAAAAACCAAATGTACCTAAAAAAGTCAAAGCAACTATTATTGGAGCATTAGGTTATTTTATCCTCCCTCTTGATTTAATCCCTGATTTTCTTGTTGGTATAGGTTATACAGATGATTTAGGGGCACTAGGACTTGCATTATTCCAAGTTGCTATGTATATTGATGAGGATATTAAATCAAAAGCAAGAGTAAAACTCACAGAGTGGTTTGGCAGTAAAGTCGATACAACTGAAATAGATAAAAAAATAAAGTAGAAATTGCTTATAAAAAAAGGGACTAGCAACAGTCCCTTTTTCATTTATTAAAGAAATAAACCTACGATTGTAGCGGTTAATACAGATGCAAGTGTGGCTGCTAATAACATTTTCAGTCCGAATTTTGCAACGATATCTGCTTTTTTGGCATTAATTGCTTGAATCGATCCGGCAATAATTCCAATACTAGAGAAATTTGCAAAAGATACAAGGAAAGTGGACACAATCCCTACTGTTTTGTCTGAAAGATCTCCAAGTAATGGTTGTAATTGCAGCATTGCTACAAATTCGTTTGCAGCTAATTTCGTCCCCATTACAGAACCAGCCGTTACTATTTCACTGCCAGGTATCCCCATTATCCAAGCAATTGGAGCAAATATATAACCCAATATACCGGTAAAACCGATGCCGAAAATACTTGTAAAGAAACCGTCAATTAGAGCCAGTAAACCAACATAAGCAACTAACATCGCGGCAACAATTAAGGCAACACGACCACCATCTAAAGCTCCTGCTGAGATTGCTCCAAAAACAGAATTCGTATTGGAGACATCTTTTATGTTAATTTTCTCATCTTCATCTTTTGAAATTGGTGCAATAAGTGTCGCAATAATTAAAGCAGATAATGCATTTAAAATCATAGCTGCTAATACATATCGGGGAGGAATCATTTCCATGTATGCCCCCATAATAGATGCAGAAACAGATCCCATAGCAGAGGTACATACAATAAATAATTTATTTGCGTTTATCGTATCTAAATGCCCTTTGATCGCAAGAAGTGCTTCCGATTGTCCAAAAAAGATAGAGTTAATGCTGTTAAATGTTACAACCTTTGATAAACCAGTAATCTTAGCCAATGCACCACCAATATATTTAATTGCTAGTGGCAATACTTTGATATGAGTTAACAAAGATAATAAAGTAGAAGTAAAAATAATGATCATAAGAACATTAATGAAAAAAACACTTTCGCCTTCTGGTACTAATCCCCCAGTAACAAAATTTACCCCTTCATACCCATAGTTAAGGACTTTAGAGACACCGTTAGATGTAGCTTCTACTATTTTTAGTCCTACTGTAGTTTTAAACATTATTAGTGCTACAATAAATTCAAGCACAAATAATACGAGAATAGCTCTGAAGTTAATCCTTTTTTTATCATTTGATAGTAAAAAGGCAATAGCTATCGTCACGATGATACCTAATATCCCAACTAAAATCGACATAGAAAATTCCTCCTAAATATGAAGCAGTAACAACCTTCCTCTTCTCATAAAAACTATCTTAATATAGTTAATATAACTTCAGAAAACATTGCTAATACATTAAAAACGATATACAGTTTTAGATATTACCTTATATTTGGGTTAATGTCATCCTTTAATTGAAGAATAAGTTAAATTAATAAAATTTCAACCTTTCTAAATATTATCTAAATATATTTAATTCATATCATTATAAATACTCACCCAGGTAAATAAAACGATAAAAAGCAATTTCAGGAACCATCTCCTAAAATTGCTTTTTCCATTTCTCTATTCTTTTGAAATTTCCAGTGACAAAAATAACTATTTTAAATGGAGTTTACTTTTTCTTTTTTCGCTGCTTCAAATGCTTTATTCACACGATTTAAAAGCACACTATCTGAAAGCAAACGATAGCCTGTTTTTGCAAGGACTTGTGCTCCTTTAACAAGAGCGGCATCTCCAGTTGGTGATTTTGCGGCTTCTCGAAATTCGTTCGTATGGGCAATTAAGTCGTCTGGCCCTATTTTAATATGAGGATGCGCAGTTGGAACTTCATAGCTAATATTTCCAGCGTCTGTTGATCCTTTTCCGCGAGATCTTTCCGTTACAACTGTTTCTCCAACTGCCTCTAATTCTTCTTTTAAGATTCCATCTAAAATTGGGTTTAATACAAAATCCTTCACTTCATTTTGAAATCTTTCCACTTTAACAGTCGCACCAGTGGCAAGCGCAGCTCCTTCAGCGATCGCACGAACTTTTGCTGCAACCTCTTCTGTTTTTTTCCATGTTTCGGCACGTATATAGAATCGTGCTGATGCATATTCTGGTATGATATTCGGTGCATCTCCCCCGTTTGTTATAATCCCATGGATTCTGATATCATCAGGCAGCTGTTGTCTAAGCGCATTGATGCCGACAAACAATTGTATAACTGCATCAAGTGCGTTTATCCCTTTTTCAGGTGATCCGGATGCATGTGCTGCTTTTCCGTAAAAATGAAAATCTAAGGGATCCACAGCAAGTGTTTCACTAGTCAACGAGGTTTGGCCAGAGGGATGAATCATTAAAGCGACATCCACATCCTTTAAATAGCCATGTTTCACAAAGCTTCCTTTTGCACTCCCATTTGGACCTCCCTCTTCTGCAGGTGTGCCAAGAACAACTACTTTCCCACCAGTTTTAGACAGTACTTGAGATAAGGCAATACCAGCTGCAACACTTGTTGTTCCAATAATATTGTGGCCACAAGCATGCCCTAGACCAGGCAAGGCATCATATTCAGCAAGGAAGGCAATGGTTGGACCAGATATCCCACTGTCTTTTACTGCATAAAAAGATGTTTCATGTCCAGCAACAGCAATTTCCACTTTAAATCCCGCGTTTGTTAGAATATCTACATGCCTTTTACTTGCAAAAAATTCTTGATTGCCAATCTCAGGATTTGCATGAATTAATTGACTCGTTTCAATATAAAGATCCTTATTTGTTTGAATGGATTCATTAATTAAATCAAGACCAGATAACGTATTACTCATTTTCTCTCCCCCTTATAGTCCTTTAAATTGTTTTGCCAGCTCATCTTTTGCAATATTTACTACAATCGAACCACCATTTGTATCTGCTTCTACCGCTTTTACAACTTCTTCTTCATGATAAAGTTCAACAATTTTCTGATAGGTTTCATTATTCGCATCCTCTGTACGAGCCGCAAAGATATTTACATATGGTAATACGTTTTTATCCTCTGCATCTTCTAGATAAATGGGATCTTTAACAGGATCAAAGCCTGCTTGACCAGCGACACCATTATTGATAACAGATGCTGCAACATCTGGTAAGACTCTTGGTGTTTGTTGAGCTACAATTGGCAAGATATCAAGTTTCTTTGGGTTTTCTACAATCTTAGATGGATCTCCAAATAATCCAAAGTCATCAGCTAAGGTAATTAATCCTGCAGATTCAAGTAATTTTAAAGCGCGCGCTTGATTAGATGGATCGTCTGGAATAGCAATTTTGTCACCCTCTTTTATTTCACTTACATCTTTCACTTTTTCTGAATAGATTCCCATAGGAGCAATCACTGTTGTTCCGATGGGCGTTAAATCCGTTTTGTTTTCTTCATTAAACTGACTTAGAAAAGCAATATGCTGGAAGGAGTTAATATCAATATCTCCATTCTCTAAAGCTTGGTTTGGCAAAGTATAGTCTGAAAACTCGACTAGCTCGATTTCAATTCCTTCTGCTTTCGCCTTTTTCTTCAAAGTCGGCCAGACTTCTCCATCGGATCCTGTTACCCCTATTTTCACCTTCACTGTTTTATCTTTACCTGATGCACTGTCTGACCCGCAGGCAGCTAGTGCCCAAATAGTTGTTAATAATAGTAAAATAGCAAAATATTTTTTCATCTCTCAATCTCCTTAATTAGTAATTTTTGTTATTTTTTAACTTATAAAGCGGTAAATATCCCATCGTTAAAGTTTTGTCTTAACGTCTCATTATTTTTCGTGATAATGTATTTCCAATCCATTGAGCAATTTGTACAAGTATAATCAGTATAATGACGGTAACAAGCATAACACTGCCGTCAAAACGCTGGTAGCCATATGTCATCGCCACATGTCCCAGTCCGCCTCCGCCAACGGTACCAGCCATCGCAGAAAAATCAATTAAGCTGATCGTTACAAAGGTTAATCCTAGAATCAGTGGTCCTAATGCTTCGGGAATTAATACAGTAAAAATGATTTGCAAAGGGCTTGCTCCCATCGCTTTAGCAGCTTCAATAACTCCTGGATCAATACTGACTAAATTATTTTCTACTACTCTCGCAATTCCGAATGAGGCTGCAATAGTCATTGGAAATATCGCTGCCCAAGTCCCAATCGTTGTGCCCACAACTGCTCTTGTTAACGGGCTGATTGCTACTAAGAAAATAATAAATGGAATAGGGCGGATAATATTTATTAGAATATTGAGCAAACGGAAAACTAATTTATTTTCCAAAATATTTCCCTTCCTTGTCACAAAGAGAAGTAATCCAATCGTAATGCCTAAAATAGATCCTAAAATAAGAGTGGTAATAACCATTAATATGGTTTCTCCGGTAGATTCCACAATGCGCGGCCAAAAAGTACTCCAATCAACCTTCATTAAACAAGCACCTCCTCAACTGTTACTAATGCTTCTAATTCATGCAGAACCGCTTTAATATTTTCCTTGCTGCCTTCAAAGGATACTAGAAGATTCCCATAAAACTTCTCTTGCAATTCACGAACAGATCCATAAACAATATTTACATCGACATTAAATTTTCTTGTGACCTTTGAAAGAACTGGATCACTTGCAATTTCCCCTTTAAAAATTACTCTATATAACTTGTCGCCGCCCTTATTCCTCCATTCAGCCAATAAGGAAGCAGATGGACGATCCTGCTGTACAGACTGAATAAAGCGTTGTGTAGTCGAGTGTTGGGGATTTGTGAAAACTTCAAAGACAGATCCATTCTCTATTACTTCGCCATTTTCCATCACAGCCACTCGGTCACATATTTCTTGAATAACATGCATCTCATGTGTAATTAATAAAATCGTAATGCCTAAATCCTTATTTACTTTTTTTAATAAACGCAGTATTTCGCCTGTTGTATCTGGATCAAGCGCAGAAGTTGCTTCATCACAAATCAATATATCCGGAGAAGTAGCAAGAGCACGTGCAATCCCAACCCGCTGCTTCTGTCCTCCTGACAATTGTTCAGGATAGTCGTCTGCTTTATCGGATAAACCGACAAATTGTAAAAGCTCCGCCACTCTTTCTTTTATTTCCTTTTTCGATACACCAGCCAGCTTTAATGGGTAGGCTATGTTGCCGGCTACCGTTCGAGATGTAAAGAGATTAAAGTTTTGAAAAATCATGCCGATTCTTCGACGAAGCTTGCGAATCTCTTTTGGTGATAGGGAGGCTACATCTACTCCTTGCACTTGGATATTTCCGTTTGTTGGTGTTTCTAATAAATTCACAAGTCGTAATAAAGTACTTTTTCCAGCTCCACTAAAACCAATAATCCCAAAAATCTCTCCTTGTGCAATGGAGATAGAAACATCCTTTACTGCGTTTACTTCGCGACTGCCAAGCTTAAAGGTCTTGGCTACCTTTTCAAATTCAATCATTTGCCCTTCCACTCCTATACTAGGTTAAAAACATACGTATCTTGTCAAGAAGAAGCAGACTTTTAGTCAATGCAAAAAGGCCCTGCTTCTTCTTTCCAGAAAGAAAAAGCAGGGCCTTTATAAGACAAAGAAACTACTTTTTCTCATCTTTCAAATGCACAATTGGCATTTGCAGGAATTGGCACGGTGTTTAATATAAATCCGCTGCCGAGACTTCTTCGGGCCTGTCCCTCCGTCTCTCTGGATAAGAAAAATGTTTTATTTAATTTTTGTAAGATTTGATAACAACTATAAAACTAGATAAATAAATTGTCAACTATGTTTTTGCATTTTTTTATTTACAAATATGCTTCCTATAAAAATAAATTATTCTTATAAAACATCCACTTGATAATCGTTTTTATATATAGGATAAGAAACTATTCTTATTACCCATATAATTTCTTTAACTTCGACTTCAATCAATACTCCATCTATTCCTATAACCATTAACAAAAAAATATTCTGATATAACAAATAAATACAATTAAACTTATCGGAATAATTTTTATAAAAAAGTGTAATTTCTCGATTTATGCTTATTATTTGGATTACACTGCGGAAAGTCTTATTTATCTGTTTTTTAGCATCGCAAATTTAGGCTGCTGTCTTTTCTTCCATTTGTACTGTTTTGGCACGTGATCCGGGAATTATGTTAAATAAAATATTTAAGATAATTGCAGTTAGCCCACCTGCAACAATACCGCTTTGGAAGAGGATGCGGATGCTTTCTGGAAATTTCATAAAGATATCTGGAACAACGGTTACACCAAGCCCCATTCCAATCGAGCAAGCAAGAATGAGTAAGTTTCCTTGGTTATTAAAATCCACCTGTCCTAGCATTTTAATACCATAGGACACAACCATACCAAACATTGCAAGCGAAGCGCCCCCAAGTACAGCTGTTGGAATCAATGTTGTAATGGCTGCAATCTTAGGAATAAAGCCTAAAATAACTAAAATTGTTCCTGCTGCATAAATGACATTCTTTGTTTTTACACCTGTTAATTGAACTAAACCAACATTTTGTGAATAAGCTGTGTAAGGGAAGGAATTGAAAATCCCGCCAATTACAGAAGCTATCCCTTCTGCTCGATATCCGTTTGCTAAATCTTTTTCTGAAACCTTTTTATTAGTTATATCTCCTAATGCTAAATAGACACCTGTTGATTCAATTAAACTCACAATGGCAACAAGAGTCATCGTGATAATGGAAGTGAGATCAAAGGTTGGCATTCCAAAATAAAATGGAGTGATTCCATGTATCCAATCAGCTTCACCCACTTTAGCAAAATCAACCATTCCCATCATTGCAGCAATTAGCGTTCCGATAATAATTCCAATCAGAATAGAAATTGTCTTGATAAATCCAGTTGTAAATTTATTTAGCAATATAATGATAGTAAGTACACCAAAAGCAAGTACGACGTTTTTAATATTACCGAAGTCTGCACTTCCCTGCCCTCCTGCCATATCATTAAATGCTACAGGAATTAAAGTAAGACCAATTATTGTAACAACAGAACCAGTTACGACTGGTGGAAAAAATTTCACAAGCTTGCTAAAGATTGAAGAGATAAGAACAACAATAATACCAGAAACAATAATTGCACCATAAATGGCCGTTATTCCATGCTTACTTCCAATCGCAATCATTGGACCAACTGCAGTGAATGTACAGCCAAGCATAACAGGAAGACCAATTCCAAAAAATTTATTTTTCCAAACCTGCAGCAACGTAGCAACACCACATGTTAATAGATCAATCGATATAAGATAGGTTAATTGTTCAGGTGTTAATTTTAATGCTCCACCAACTATTAAAGGTACTAGCACAGCACCAGCATACATTGCTAGTACATGCTGCAGACCTATAGACCATGTTTTTACTGACATTTTTTCCATTTTAATATCCCCCTGCATAAATGCCATCATGTATTCGCTGTTCGGCAAATGTTACTTTTCCACCCTTTAAAGAGGCAATTCTTGCTAGAGATTCTACTCGATAGCCTTTTGCAATTAAATCATCTGCCCCTTGCTGGAATGACTTTTCGATTAATATCCCAATTCCACTAACAGTTGCACCAGCCTGCTCGACAATATTTGCTAAGCCTAAAGCAGCCTGTCCATTAGCTAAAAAGTCATCAATTACGAGAACATAATCATCTGAATGCATATACTTTTTGGAAACTGTAATTTCATTTGACTCTTGTTTTGTAAATGAATAAACTGTTGCTGTATATAAATCGCTTGTTAAAGTAAGGGATTTTCTTTTTCTTGCAAAAATAACCGGAACATCTAATGCTAGACCTGCCATTATAGCTGGTGCGATACCAGATGACTCTATTGTTAAGATTCTTGTAATCCCAGCATCTTTAAACAATCTAGCAAATTCCAGGCCAATTTCCTTCATCAGCTGAGGGTCCATTTGGTGATTAATGAATGAATCTACTTTTAAAACATGATCACTTAACACAATACCTTCTTCTTCAATTTTCTTCTTCAATAACTCCATTAACTAGACTCTCTCCTTTTTTGAAGGATAGCTAATAACAATAAATGCTCGAACTATCCTTACATAATACAAAAAAACACAGCTGCTACTCTATGAGTAAGCGGCTGTGTTTTTAAAGCAAAAATAGACTGCCCTATTTATGTATAGATCAGTATATCTCCATTTTATACGCTTACCCGTAGTCAGATGATTAACGGTCATCTGGTAGAAACTTGCAGGCCATATTCCTGCTATTATACGAGTGTATATATCGATTGATTATTTGACAACATAATGGATTATAACGGATTTTCTCGGAAATGAAAACTAAATTTTTTTAAAAGGAGAAAGTTTCCAGCTTAGCGATTGAATAGTTAATGGATAATAACCTCTAAAAAAGACTAATTCTCTAGCTTATTAGAATAGTCATTTATCTTTTTAGCCATCTTTAAAACTTCTTCCATAAAGATGGCTGTATGTTCAATGGAATCTGCTTGTTTTTCCCGATAGCTGCAATTTTTCCCATCGATTCGGCTTTAAGTTTTTTAGGCTGAATTGTCTCTCTCAACGATTCACCAGGCTGTAAGGGCTGATTTGATTTGATATGTAAATTAATAATCTCTTCAGGAAAAGAAGCGATAAATTTTCTTTAACACTAATGGCTATCGAAAGATTTGCTGGTATTGCCGCTTCTTTAATAATTGGCACAATGGGAATAATCTCTTCTAAAGATTCAACATGTTTAATCACTGATGCTGCACTCCAATCTGTCAAAATCACTTTACTATAACAGCAGACATCTTCCATATATTCACAATTTTTTAATTTTCGCTTCTATATTCCCCTTTGTTAGGAATTAAAATGATATAATGATCGTAGTTCTCTTCTTATTATTCATATAAAGAAGTGAATAATAACCTAATTATGATGTGGTGATTGTCCTGTTTAAAATACTTTTAATCGAAGATGATCAAACTTTGTTCCGGGCAATAAAGGAACGTTTAGAGCAATGGTCTTACGATGCGATTGGGATTCATGATTTTAATAAAGTGATGCAAGAGTTTACAGAAAAGAAACCCGATTTAGTTATTATCGATATTCAGCTTCCTAAATATGATGGGTTTCATTGGTGTCGAATGATTAGAAGCCACTCCAATGTACCAATTATTTTCCTATCTTCTCGTGATCATCCAACCGACATGGTGATGTCGATGCAGCTAGGAGCCGATGACTTTGTACAAAAGCCATTTCACTTTGAAGTCTTAATTGCAAAAATACAGGCAACCTTGCGGAGGGTTTATAATTACAACATCGAGCAATCTTCTCTGAAAACTTGGTGTGGTGCCACCATTGATTTTGAGAAAAATACAGTGACCTCTGTCAATGGGGAAATCGAGCTATCGAAAAATGAAATGTTCATTTTAAAAATATTATTAGACAAAAAAAATAAAATCGTATCAAGAGATGATCTTATCAATGAACTATGGAACGATAAACGCTTTGTTAGTGACAATACGCTAACAGTAAACGTAAATCGTTTGCGAAAAAAACTAGATGAACTTTCTCTCGGAAGCAATATAGAAACAAAAGTCGGACAAGGCTACATGGCTATTGAAGAGGATACATTATGATCAGACAATTTCTAATAGAAAAAAGAAGCTGGATTCTCTTTATTCTTTTTTTACAGCTGTTTCAATTATTTATGGCCATTATTGATGAGACAATTTCTTTTTATTCAATGATATATGTTAGCTTTATTAGCATCTTATTGTTTCTGATTTTCTGCTTTATCCGCTATCAAAAAGAGACTAAGTTTTATAAAAGCCTTTCTGCTCGAGAAGATGATTTAGACCTAACATCCTTAGCGCCAGCAAAAACACCTTTTGAAAAAATAATCGCGGATAGCTTTACAACCCAAACTAGCATGTTAAAGACAGAAAGATATCAAAATCTTCAGCAGCTTGAACTAGAGAAGGATGAACTGCTTTCTTGGATTCATGAAGTAAAAACGCCATTAACAGCATTACGTTTACTAATAGATGCTATTGAAAATCAGAAAATGAAGACATCCTTGACATTTGAATGGTTAAGAATTCACCATCTCTTAGACCAACAGCTGTACCAAAAACGTTTTTCATTTATTCAAAATGATCTCTACATAGAAAATGTTGATCTCGAAGTGGTTCTTTTCGAAGAAATAAAAACATTACAGTCATGGTGCATCCAAAAAGGAATCGGTTTTGATATTGAACTGCAGAAAAAGATGATATTAACAGATGGAAAATGGCTTTCGTTTATTATTAGACAGCTATTGAGTAATGCCGTTAAATATAGTAATGAATCAGATATTATCATAAGAAGCTATGGCAATGACGGATATAGCTGTTTAGAAATAACCGATAATGGAATAGGAATAAGCCTGCAAGACTTACCAAGGATCTTTGAAAAAGGCTTTACTTCCACCTCCAAGCATCAAAATAATTTTGCTACAGGAATGGGGTTATATTTATCCAAGAAAATTGCAGATGTACTCAAAATCAATATTGCTGTCCATTCCAAATTAAATAGAGGTACCACCTTCATCCTTACTTTTCCAAAGAACAATGAATTTAATCAAATTCATAACTAAACATGCTGACTTCGAGGCATCGTGACAATAATGTCACATGCTTCTTTTATTTGTTCGTCAAATCGAGGGATTGGAGGAAATTCTTTTTGTATACTTAATCTATCATTTAAAGGAGTGTGGAGTATGGATATCTTAATTGCTTCAAAGGTCCATAAAAGTTATGGCAATAAAACAAATCGTCAAGAAGTGCTGAAGGGCGTAAATTTAAACGTCCAAAAAGGCGAATTTGTCAGTATTATGGGGGCCTCTGGTTCAGGGAAAACAACCTTGTTGAACGTACTTTCTTCTATCGATCAAGCCAGTGGAGGAACTATTCGAATCGTAGAGAAGGAAATTACCCGTCTTAAAGAAAAGCAGTTAGCAGAATTCCGAAAAAATCACTTAGGATTTATCTTTCAAGATTATAATTTACTCGATACTTTAACCGTTAAAGAAAATATTCTTTTACCATTATCGATTACAAAAACACCAAAAAAAGAGGCGCATCAGCGTTTTGATACTTTAGCGAAAGAATTAGGTATTTACGAAATAAAAGATAAGTATCCAAATGAAATATCAGGTGGTCAAAAGCAAAGAACATCTGCAGCCAGAGCTTTCATTCATGAACCAAGTATTATATTTGCAGATGAACCAACCGGGGCTCTTGATTCTAAGTCTGCCTCTGATTTATTAAATAAATTGAGTCATCTAAACCAAACAAGAAGCGCAACCATCCTTATGGTAACCCATGACCCAGTCGCTGCAAGCTATTGTAATCGAGTTGTTTTTATTAAAGATGGGCAAATTTATACACAGCTTTATAAAGGAGACCAGGATAGACAGCGCTTTTTCCAAGATATTATCAAAACACAGGGAATTTTGGGTGGTGTGCAAAATGACCTTAAGTAATCTTGTAATTCGTAATCTCAAAAAAAATATAAAATACTATTATCTTTATATTTTTGCCTTAGTATTCAGCGTGTCCCTTTATTTTTCCTTTGTAACCTTACAATATGACCCATCGATGGACGTGGTAGAAAATTCAGTCAAAGGCGGCGCTGCTATTAAAGCGGCCTCTGTTCTTTTAATAGCAATTGTTGCGATTTTTCTACTCTATGCCAATACGATTTTTATCAAGCGCCGCGGAAAAGAAATTGGACTTTTCCAATTGATTGGGATGACCAAAAGCAAAATTTTCCGTTTGTTAACACTGGAAAATTTTATTTTATATTTTCTATCTATTGTAATCGGTATTTTTATTGGCGTTTCTTTTTCTAAGATAACCATCATGATTCTATTCAAAGTAACCGGGGTCCAAGCTATTGCGAAACTTCACTTTTCGCCAGAGGCTCTCGTCCAAACAGTCATTGTTTTTTGCGCCATATATGTTCTCATTATGTTAATGAACTATATTTTCATTAAGCGCCAAACGATTCTTTCCTTATTCCGTGTTGCGTCTTCAACAGAAGCACGAGTTAAGAAAATGTCTGTATGGGAAATGATTATCGGTGTTACAGGAATTATTTTTATCATAAGCGGCTACTACATCTCGTCCCAGCTTTTTAATGGCGACTTTCAATCCATGAATGAATTGTTTTTCGCTATGATTTCTATTCTCGCTCTAGTCATAATCGGGACATATCTCTTTTATAAAGGATCTGTCAGCTTTTTGTTTAACCTTATTCGTAAAGGGAAAAATGGCTACATTAATATTAATCAAGTACTTTCCCTGTCTAGTATTATGTTTCGGATGAAATCAAATGCTATTTTATTAACAATTATAACAACCGTTTCTGCGCTCGCATTAGGCTTTCTTTGTTTAAGCTATATATCTTACTACTCTGCAGAAAAAAATGCAAAACAAAATGTTCCAGCCGATTTCGCTTTTGACAATGTCCAGGATGCAGAAGCTTTTACAAGCCGACTGGAAGAACAAAAAATTGCTTATAAGGAAGAAAAAATTCCTGTTATTCAGACCATCTTTGATATAAAGGGAGTCCTCGATAATATTCCAGATGGATTCACACAAGATACCAGCGAGATGCAGATGCCTGTTATTAGTGAAGACTATGTAGAAGGTGTTCATCTATCTAAAGAGGAAGTACTTTTTGATGGATATAGTTCTACCTTAGAAAAGTTTATCAAATTAAAATCTACGGGCTCAATTACCATGGAGTTAAACGGTCAGTCCGTCCCATTAAATTATTTAGGAATGAAGGAAATGAACATTCTTCCTTATAACTTTTCTAACGGCGGACTAATGACCGTAATCGTCGACTCTTCTGTCTTTGATTTAGTACAAAAGAATATGGATAAAAGCCTTCAGTCTCCTTCTTCACTTTATATTGGGATCAATATTAATAAGAATCAAGAAATTGTAGAAGCTGATAAAATTTATCAAAAACTAACTTTTGAAAGTCAGGAAACTTTATCACGTTATGAGACAAGCCAGTCTCAAAAAGAATTTATGGGATTAGCGATGTTTATTGTCGGTTTTCTTGGGCTCACTTTCCTTATCACATCAGGGTGTATTCTTTACTTTAAACAGATGGATGAAGGAGAAGAAGAAAAGTATAACTATACCATTCTTCGTAAGCTAGGCTATACACAGAATGATTTAATAAACGGCATTAAATCAAAACAACTATTTAACTTTGGGATTCCGTTACTTATTGGCCTGCTTCATAGTTATTTCGCTGTCAAATCTGGCTGGTTCTTCTTTGGATCGGAATTATGGGCACCAATGTTCATTGTAATGGGGCTATATGCATTGCTGTATTCCATCTTTGGAATTCTCTCCGTTATTTATTATAAGAAAATCATTAGCGAGGCATTGTAAAGGTGCATCACCGCTTATCAGTCAAATAAAAAAGGGAATCAGACAAACAATAGCCTGATTCCCTTTTTTTAGTTTGCTTCTTGGTTCCAGCCAAAAAGTTCATCATCTCGCTGTTCGGATTCTAAAATGGCATGATGAAAGGCTTTAAAATCAATTGGCTGATCTTTTTTCTCCGTAATCGCCTTAATATATTCACCAATCTTCACCTTATTCTCCGGTGAAACTTGCCCAAATGGAATTTCTGCCGATCTGCCATAGTAAACATCAGCTGTTTTCGTCGCTAACCTTACTTTCTTGCTATTAATTAAATAACGGGAATTAGGAATCGTATAAACAGTCTCCCAATCACTTTCTGTTTCCAACTGAATTTTTGAGAGATGTTCTCCTGCAACTGAAATTAGGATTACATCAGGCTGTAAGTATTCAATAAGATCATGCCATAATTTCACGCCTTCTGCTTGAAGGTCTTTCTTTGCTTCTTTGCTTAAACTATCCCAGGTAGGATTAGTTGCAAGCGGTGAGCAAATATCTGTATGCAATGCCGTATTTTCTTTGTTACCATAAAAGCTTGCATTCATTCCATTCAATAACGGTTCAAAAGAAGGCTCATACCATGCTTTATATGGGTCTTTTTCAAAATACTGGTCAAGTGCAGTAATGTACTGTTGATTGAATTGATAGTGATGGTCTCGTTTCATCGATTGAAACCTTTGGAAAGGGTCAGGGTCAGGGAAATCACGTCTAGACGGATTTAGACCTACAGTAATGATGCGGATAGGGGATTCAAAATATTTCTTACTATTACCAAAATACATAATTGGCATCGAGGGCTTTACAATATATGTCCTCTCTTTCTTACTTTCATACATTTCCCAATACTTTTTAATTAGTTCGGTTTGTACTGCCTGTTGAATAACAATAAAAATCATCCTTTCAATTTAGTAAAAAATAATAGCAAGTCCACTAAAAAGGGACTTCCTTCCTCTCTATTATATATTATCCTTAGGCTATTGGTAAAGAATACGTCATCTTTTATAAAAAATCTTTTTAAAGGATTCCGTAACAAAATATAACTATTAGAAAGGGAAGAGAAAACACTTTCTAATAGTTATATCCTTCTTCTCTTGAGATTTTAATTACTTACTGCCTACCTTGGATAATCGCTTAAATACCTGCTCCTTTTTCTTGAAAATCCTTTCCATAACCATTGCTACTAAATTTTCTTTCGTCATTAAAACTTTGCTTCCATTTTTTTGACTACTTTCTAATGGATAGTATCTCTCCCATCGTTCCACCATTTCCTCTAAGCTACATCCGCTTACTGGTTTCACTGGTGGTTGGAGCTGAATATCTGCTAGCTTCTGATCTAACGGAACAGTGGAGGGTGTTACTGTGTTTATATATATATGCTCTAATTGATTCTTATTAAGAAAATCAATAAAGTGGTCAAAATTCCTACCTTGTACTTTAACAGGAGACTGAAAATCGCTTTTCTCTATTATTTCTAATAAACTAGTCTTACCCGTTATTTTATTTGCCATTAGATTGGTTAATTGATGGTATTCTGCTAATTCTCTCATTCGGGCATCCTTCGGAATAATTAAACTAGGTGTGCCCGCAATGGTAGCTGCAATATTTCCATGGAGACGGGCACCAAAGCTTAAATCAGCATCTTTCATAAACTCTAACCATGTGGGTACATTTAAAAAGAATCGAACTCTATTATTCATATATACAGGGTCTGACATTTTTATTGGATATTTTTTGCTTATTTCTGCAATGGAGGGTGCTCCTAAATACGTTAATTTCAATTCTTTTAACCATTGAGGAATAAAATAGTGATTCGGATATTCGGCCATACCTCTAGCGATGAAGTCTAATACTTTCTTTTGGGAACGACGGGAGGAGTTAACGCAGATTTTTGACTCCTTCGTTACGCGCGTATTCCGTATAGATAATTCTCTACCAAACGTATACATCGATGGACAGCCAATTACTACATGATCTATTCCTTCACGAAATCCTAAACGAGTTAAATATTTTGCCGTAATTTCTCCTCGAACTCCAATGATAGAAGATTTTTTTAATACGGCCTTAACAAAATTCTTTACATCTTTATCAAAGGGAAATCCTTCGTTTAACTTTGGTTCAAAGGGAGCCCTTAAGCCAACGCCAATGACGACAACGGGAATTTTCAATTTATTAATCAGCTTCGTATATCTTCGTAAAGATGGAATAAATTCATTTCGAAAGGCATCTGCTAAGGGGATGATATAGCAATCATAATTCTCGTTTATTTCATCTGCTCTATCTGGGCCATATGTATAATAATCTGGTGTAATAATTGTATCTTTAGTCATCAATGTCCGAAATACACTGTATTGATAGATTAGATTTCCGATATTCCCACCAAATGTATTGTCCATTATCATTTTTGCTGCATCAAAAGGTTCTAAAGGTGACATACCTGCTCTTATTAATATTTTTTTCATCATGCTTCTTCCCTATCATGTTTTTTTCAACACTTTTTCTTGATTTAACCTTAGTCTTCATGAAATCAGCTTTTTTCATATTTTTGACAGGATGAATAGCTTTTAAACCTAATACTTATACATAATCCACTGCTGCTAGAATGATAAAAAAGCACCTTTATGGAGCTTGGTGCTTTTTTACATTTTTATATAAGCAAGCGATTCAGGGAAGATTAGCCTTATTCCTTGCCCCTTTTTTATAAGAGAAAAGTGCATGCTTCCTTTCATTCTCCATTAATTAAATACGTTTGCTGCTTTTAAGACTAGTTTGACAGATTTTCGATTTAATTGCCCTTCTAGCTTTTTAATTTTCTTTTTCAACTCCATGATTTGTGGAGCTTCTCCTGAATGGAAATTATGCCATCTTGCAACTGCTTCTTCTATACTGCATACACTTATTGGCACTTCTATTGGCTTTAATTGTACATCCGTCAATCTTTCTTCTAATGGTATTCGTTCAGGATGATTTGTGTCTTTATAAATATGATCTATTTTATTTTTATTTAAGAAATCAATATAATGATCGAAATTTTCACCTTGTCGCTTTGCAGGCTGTTGGAAGTCTACCTGCTCAATCAAATCCGATAATCTTGTTTTCTCATTAATTTCCTTTGCCATTACATATGTAAGTTGATGGTATTCTGCCAATTCTCTCATCCGAGCATCTTTTGGAATAATAATACTCGGTGTTCCAGAGATTGTTGCTGTTATGTTTCCATGTAATCTTGCTCCGAAGCTCAAATCTGCTTGGCTTATAAAATCAAACCAAGTTGGAGCATTCAGAGGGAAACGAACTCTATTATTCTTATAGGCTTGATCAGAAATTTTCACCGGATAGTTTGTGCTGTCTTTTGCTATTGCAGGCGCACCTAAATACACTAATTTTAATTCTTTAAGCCACTGTGGAATAAAATAATAATTCGGAAACTCTTCCATCCCTCTTGTAATGAAATCAAGGACATTTTTTGGAGAGATTCGAGAGGAATTCACACAGACCATTGACTCTTTCGTTATAGTTGTTTCTCGAATGTTCAATTCTCGACCAAAGGTATACATGGAAGGACAGCCAATAACTGTATGGTCTACTCCTTCTTTAAACCCTAATCCAGTTAAATATTTTGATGTAATTTCACCACGTAACCCAATGATTGTTGACTTTTCTAAAACAGCCTTAATGAATGCTCTTACATCCTCATCGAATGGAAAACCTTCATTTAATTTTGGCTCAAAAGGAGCACGCAGTCCTACTCCAATGACATAGACTGGAATCTTTAATCTTTTGATTAACTCTGTGTATTTTCGTAAAGTCGGTACAAATTCCTTTCGAAATGCATCTGCCAAGGGAATGACATAACAATCATACTCTTCATTGATTTCATCTGCTCTTGATGGATCATAATCATAGTAATCTGGCGTAATGTTTGTATCCTCCGTCATTAATGTACGGTAAACACTATATTGGTAAATTAGGTTTCCAACATTTCCTCCAATCGAATTGTTGTTTAGTATGTATGATGCATCAAAAATATCAAGTGGTGACATCCCTGATCTAATCAATATATTCTTCATTTTCCTAACCCTTTCTGTAACCACAAATTAAAAAATATGGAATTTAATTATGAGCCTATCATAAAAATTCTATATTTCTGATTCAACTGAAAGCCCTGTTTTACTCCAAAAATTTGTATTGCCACATCTTACAATGACTACTAACCTATTCAAGTTAAATATCTAATATCATCATTGGCACTTTTTTAAATTCTATACAGCAGTAACATTAATAAATGAATAATAATAATGAATCATTATCAAAATACTAGGTTCTTTTGTTAAAAATCAAAAGAAATAATACTAACCGATTATTTCTTACCCTTTCCTATGCCTAACAAAACTTTACAATATAGTCCAAACAAAAAAGAATCTGATTAGAAAAGAAACATTTTTTCACTTAAGGTTAAAGTAGTTGCTCTTCCCTGCAGTTGAAATATATCTTTTCTTCATTAGATTCTTTAGTCAAAACGGATCTTTATATTAAATCAGCGAACTCTCTTGCAATTCTTTCTATAGCTTCTTTTATAATCGGTCTTGGGGAAGGAATACAAATTCGTTGATGATTAATTCCTTCTTCTCCAAACATACTGCCATCTTCTAGTAAAACATTGGCTCTATGATAAATACGCTCATGTACTTCTTCTGGTGTTATTCCATATCCGCTGAAGTCCATCCACATGATATAGGTTCCTTCTGGTATTGTCACTTTCACTTTTGGCATATGTTCATCGATGTAGGCTTTTACCCATTCCATGGTTCCGTCAATATATTCCTTCAATTCCTCCAGCCATTCTTCTCCTTCCTTATAAACCGCAATAAGCGCAGAAATTGTAAAAGGAGATGCCAATTGGTGACCCATTTCCTTATTAAACGCATTGCGCAGCTTCACATTTGGAATGATTAAATTAGTGCAGTGAAGTCCTGCCACATTAAAAGTTTTATTAATTGCCGTACATGTAATCAAATGATCCTGATTATCTGCAACCATCGCAATTGGAGTAAATTTCTGTGTACGTCTAATTAAATCACCATGAATTTCATCTGCAATAATTAACACATTATGTTTTACACAAATCTCATTTAAACGACTTAGTTCTTCTACTGTAAAAATGCGACCAGTTGGATTATGGGGGTTACAAAGAATAAACAGCTTCGTTGATTCTTCCTTTGCTTTCTCTTCAAAATCAGCAAAATCGATGGTATAATACCCTTCTTCGTCTTGAAGTAACGCATTATTCCGAACCACTCTGCCATTTCCTTCAATTGCCGAAGTAAACGGCGGATAAACTGGGCGTTGAATAATTACACCATCGCCAGCTTCTGTAAAAGCACGCACTGCCATATTAATTGCATGAACTGTTCCTGGACTATAGACAATAGATTCTCTATCTATCTCCCAATTATGTCTTTTTTTAAACCAATGCTGAATTGCTTCATAGTACTCATCAGGAAAAATAGAATAGCCATATATGCGATTATCAACCGTTTTATGTAATGCATCTACTAATGCTTGTGGTACAGGCAAATCCATATCTGCTGTAAATAAGGGGATTGTCTCTTCATCATATCGCTCTGTAAGTCCCATCTCCTTAATAATTTTTCCACCGTCCCATTTAATCGAATAAGTATTTCGTCGATTTACCACTTCATCAAAGTTATTAATCACTACATCCACCATCCTTTTGCTATTTTGAAGTCATTATAACATGGAGCGTTAGAAAAAAACTCGACTGGAATCTTTAACATCTACAGTTTTCCCTTTTCAGTCAAACTTACTTCCTTTATCTAAATAAACCCCCACTAATTTTGCGGAGGTTTACATCTGCTTTTATTATCCTTGAGAAACTGTACCAAGTAATGTATCTTGTGTAGCTGCCGGAAAGACGATGATTGCCTTTGTTCCTTTGTTTAATTCGCTTTGGAAGCTCAAACTGCCATTATGACTTTCAATGATTTTGAAACAGGTCATTAAACCAAGACCAGTCCCTTTTTCCTTCGTTGTAAAAAATGGTTCACCTAATGTTCCTAATCTCTCGTCCGGAATACCTACTCCCTGATCCATAATTTCTATCGAAATATTACCATCCTGGAGAGACGTACCCTTAATAGAAATATATCCACCCTGTGGCATAGCTTCTATAGCATTTTGCAGCAAGTTAATAAATACTTGTTTTAGGCGCTTTTCCTCACATAAAATCATTGGAATATCCCATTCATATACTTCTTTAATCTGAATATTATGTAAGCTTAATTGAGTATGTATTAATGTAATAACGTCTTTAATAATATTACGAATATCTTTAACTAAAAAAACATCCGCCGTAGGTTTAGCGAGAAAAAGCAGCTCGCCAACAATGCCATTAATTCTTTCGATTTCTGACAATACAATTTCAAAGTATCTATTTTTAGGATTTTCTGCCTTCGCTAGCTGAATAAATCCTTTAATCGAGGTTAATGGATTTCTAATCTCATGAGCAATTCCTGCAGACATCTCTCCTAAAATCGCTAATTTTTCTGACTTTTGGAGCAAATGCATCGTTTTCTCTTTGCTAGCTGTAATATCTTTTCCAATCGATAATATCACATCTTCCCCATTTAACATTATCGCTAAACAGGACGCCTCATAGAAAAAATCATTTCCAGCCACACGTTTCATTTTGTATTCAATAGGAGAGAGCGGTTTCTTTTTCTCTAAGGCAATATTCAGACGCATTTTCCACCGTTCCATATAATCTGCTGTGACAAACTCTCCAAATGATCGATTAATTAACTCTTGACCGCTAGATGCTCCCATCATTTTAACAGCAGCATGATTGACATAGACTAACTTGTTTTCTCTTAAGGATTGAATAAATATGGATTCTGGTAAGGAATCCATTAGGAGTCGATAGCTTTCTTCACTATCCTTTGCCTTCTTCTCATAGTATTTGGACAGATCATACCTCCAGCCAACAATCCATGCTAAGATCGTAAACAGGAAAAAATCAATATTGAAAAAAGGTTCATGCTTTATAACAAATTGATAAGTAGTAAATAATATAGAGATCGTTACTAACGTAATTTGTCCCCATGTTTTTATTTGCCTATTACGATTCCAAAGCAGCATAGACATTGCCCCTTCAAAGTATAATTTCTATATACGTTCGTCTTAATGAACATCTTTTATCCTATCTTACCATTTTTTAACTAGAAGCGCATTTGCTAATAATAGAATAATTGATTGCTTGTTTTATTATTTTCCATCGTCCAGTATAATCTAATGAAAGGAAACATTAAAGGGGAGGGACACAATGGGAGACTTTTTTAAAATTACCGCAGAGATTGTTAATATTCTTCATGATATTATTATGGATGCTGCTGCCATTCTGGGTTGGCAAGCTTCAGACAAAGATTTACATTTATGGATTATCGGCCTTATTGGGATTATTTCATTCTTTATTGTTCAATTTATTTTTAAACGGTTAGCTGCTTGGAGCATCAAGAGCATTTCTTTTATATATACGTTTACACTCATCCTTGTATTGGTATTTGCAATTGAAATCCAGCAAGGAATTACGGGACGGGGAAATATGGAGTTTGCAGATGCAGTGGCCGGAATTAATGGATTCCTCCTATTTTTCGGAATATATTTAGTTATTACCTTATTGTTTAAAGGAATTAAAAAAATCCTTCGCAAAAAAAACAATCATGTGGACACGAATAATCATTCAAACGAAAATACCAATCTTCCATCTCGCCAATCACGTTATCATAAATAATAGTCTTCATAACTCGTTGGTTACATTTTTGAAGATAAAGGAAGGATACCTATGAATCGCTTGATTGCTTTTAGTAAGAAACATTCTAAAATTAATTATTCTGTTTTACTTGCTATTATTTTTGGCGGGTTCCTCATTTTCGGATTATCAGAGAACGTTAAGGGACCCGCTATCCCTATCATTCAAGCAGATTTTCTTTTAAGTGAGTCACAAATAGGATTTTTGCTTGCTATCAATTCACTTGGCTATTTAATTGCTTGTACCTTTACTGCCGCTTTAGCCAATAAAATTGGCATTAAATGGACTGGTATTGTTGCTTTCGCAGCAATGGCTCTTTCAGGTATTTGTCTTTATTTTTCCGAAAAATATTTCACCCTTTCTTCCTCTTATTTCCTTTTATATATTGGAAATGGAATGCTTGAAATCGGACTGGGGATAATGGCAGCGCGAATTTTCACAAAAAATACTGGATTTATGATGAATCTCGCTCATTTTTTCTATGGATTAAGCTCAATGTTTGCGCCGATTATCGCCTCTTGGATGATGAAATGGACAATAGCTGGCGAGGAATGTACTTCATTGTGCTGCTTTTAGCCCTTCTCCCTATCATCCCTTCTATCTTCGGCAAATTTCCTGAAGAGGAAACTAGTGATGATGAATCAGTGTCATATCGATTTTTACTTCGCGATCCAGCTGCATGGCTTATTGTCATGATACTTTCCTTTGGGGTGGTATCTGAATTGGCTGTCGGAGGCTGGTTAGTAAACTTTTTAATTAAAGCGTATTCATGGAATGTGGAAACAGCTTCAGGTATGTTATCTATGTTTTTTCTATTTTTTATGCTTTCAAGGTTATTCCTTGGCCCACTAACAGATAAAATCGGCTATACACTATCCATCATGATCTTCGCTGCCTTTTCCGGCATTTGCAGTTTTGCTGGCATTATCATTGGCGAAAAAGGTGCGATTCTTTTTGCTATCGCTGGAATAGGAATTGCCCCCATTTACCCAACTGTAATGGCATTACTTGCCAAAAGGTATCCGAAGGGAACGGGTACAGCCATTACCTTTACTGTTACTCTAATGGGAATTGCAAGTGTGTTCGGAAACCTGCTAATTGGAGTCATAATTGATGGGATAAATCGTTTGTTTTATACAAGTAATGGTGTTATTGGACAGCAGGCAGGCTATGGGTTTATCGCATTTTTATCTTTATTATGCTCCATTTGCTGCATCATTTTATATTATTATTTACGTAAAAAGCAGGAAATTATTTAATCCTTAGATAAATAGATTTTATCGATATTGTTGTCAAGATAAGCAGTAAAAAAAGGATGCAGCATCCAATATAAAAGAGCGCATTGGGATAATACTTCCATTGGTAGAAGTAATAAATAGATATTCCTATTAACACTATAAGAAATAATTCAAAAAGAAATGCAGTAATCATAAAAACAAAATAAGGATAAATAATTCCTTTATGATTGACATTAGTCAAAGTTATGCCGTCCCAAAAACGATCAGCTAGTCTAGCAAAACGCATATAATCCTCTCCTTCAAAAAAGATATATATTAATCTATGAATATCGTTTGAAAGTCATGCCATACTTTTTGACGAGAAGGATTTGAAGAGTGGCTGGTACAAAACAAAATATATAATAGATAAAAATAACAATTTCTAATTTAGTGGTGAAACCAATTCGTTCCATTACACTACAGACACACGATACCTCGAGGAACAACCAAAGCCTCCTCGGCTAAAGTCAACTGCACCTCCAATTGTAGATAGTGCCTAACACTTGGGATGGGGCTTGGCGCTCGCCCCATGGAAAGCAAAGTCTATTCAGGCTGCGGTTGATCACCATAGACCTTTTTTCTTAAAATTAATTAAACCCCGAACAATTATACGAATATTTTTAGTGTGTACGTATAATTATTCGGGGTTATATTTGATTGAAATGTTTATTTAGCCAAACCGATAATCAAAAAGACTGTTGAAACCTATTATCCCTGCTCTTTTCGATAGGTATCTCTGCTTTTATAACCAGCTTGAAGGATCATCAACATTTCTGCTTTTCTTTTTTCTCTCGTTGCTTCTTGTTTTGCACTATAGACATATCTTGCCCATTCCTTTTGATAACCTGGTGTGAGGGATTGGTAAAAGGCTAATAACTCGGGAGTATTTATTAAATCATCTTCGATAGCTTGGATCTTTTCTATATAATCATCAACACGTTGACTCGCTTTGGAGGAAGCGGCCTTTAATGTCCTTTTTTCCTCTTCTTTTAAACCTATCACAGTGAATACTTCATCCAATCCAACCATACGCGCAAATTTTATTGTACTCGTTCCCACATATCCATCTGAATCCGTATCTAGCCCCTTAAACAATTCATCCCGATGAATATAAGTGGGGTAGACTTTATTTCCTTTCTTTGGATATGCTAAAAAGATGTATCCCTTCTTGTTCAGCGAATCTGTTCGTATAATCTTATCAACCGTTTCTCGCATTGCAACCATGTCTAGCACAAAGGCGAATATAGCATCATATTTATCTTGAAGCTCTGTATCATATGCTTCCAATTCTCCAAAGTAATTCAATTCATTTGGTTGATTTAGAATCGCCATTTTTTTGTATTTTTTTAAATTTAATTTATCGACAATTGTTTTTACCATAGGATTCTCCTTCTTATTCATTTAAGTATTTTATTTAAATAGTTTAACAATATACTACTTATCTGTCTTACTCTTTCAAAAATAATAAATACCGATGGAGTTTATTTATTTCTAGCAGGTATATTTTTTTCCAGAAAAAAGATAATAAACAGGATATTAGGCAAAATTAGTTCGATGGCAAGAATCATTCCAATTAGAAACAAGGAAAAGGGAAATTATATGAATGATAGATAATAAATCTTTTCTCTAAGCGGCTTTCTTGCTAATACCTGCAGAAAATCTTAAAATAGACAAAGTATTATTTACTGAACAACGATTGGAAGGAGTTGCTTTTAATGGCACAATCTTTAAAGGGAAAAGTAGCTTTCATTACGGGAGCTGGAAGAGGGATAGGAAAAGCAGTAGCGGTTGCACTAGCAAATGAAGGTGTAAATGTTGGTTTACTTGCTCGTACAGAAGGAGCATTACAAGAAGTAGCCAAAGAAGTGGAAGCACTTGGCGTAAAAGCTGCTTATGCAACAGTTGATGTATCCTCTTTAGAAGAAGTAGAACAAGCAATTTCTACTTTAACAAACGAACTAGGGAAAGCAGATATTTTAATCAATAATGCTGGAATTGGTAAATTCCAATCTCTTTTAGAAATGGACCCAGAAGAATGGAAACAAATCATCGACGTAAACTTAATGGGACCATACTATGTAACAAAGGCAGTTTTACCACAATTAATTGAAAAAAATGGCGGAGATATTATCAATATTTCTTCTACAAATGGCTTAAATGGCGCTGCTACTTCCAGTGCATACAGTGCTTCTAAATTCGGTCTAATCGGAATGACAGAATCATTAGCACAAGAAGTACGCAGAAATAATATTCGTGTTACTTCCTTAACACCAAGTACAGTTGCAACAGAGCTTGCTGTTAAAACAGATTTAATCAAAGGTGATGCAGAGAAATACATGCAGCCAGAAGATATCGCAGAACTGATTGTTTCTCAATTAAAACTGCATCCAAGAATCTATGTAAAAACAGCTACAGTACTAGGAACAAACCCATTCTAATACCATAGATATAATTGGGAAAGGGAATAGTGCCGCTATTAAATATAGCAGCACTATTCCCTTTCTTTCTTATCGGTTATTCATCTCATTTGGGTGTGGACCTTTTCGTCTATTGCGGTTTAGCTCATTAATTTGTTTCATTTCTTCCTCTGTTAATTCAAAATCAAACACATGGAAATTTTCTTCAATGCGAGATGGTGTCACTGATTTCGGAATAACAATCGTATTATTTTGCAAATGCCAACGCAATACTACTTGTGCTGGTGACTTTTCTTTTGTTTCTGCAATTTGTGTGATGACTTCATCCTGAAGAACTTCTCCGCCTTGATCAAGCGGGCTCCAAGCTTCTACAAAAATATCATGCTTTGCGCAAAAGTCCTTTAATTCATTTTGCGCTAAATATGGATGACATTCTACCTGATTCAAAACAGGTTTAACCTCACATTCATTTAAAATGCGCTCTAAATGTTCAATTTCAAAGTTACAAACACCAATAGCCTTCACTCTGCCATCTTTATATAATTTTTCTAGTGCTCTATATGTATCCACATACTCATCAAATTGTGGGGTTGGCCAATGAATCAAATAAAGATCGACGTAATCAAGCCCTAATCTTTCTAAACTTTCATCGAATGCTCTTAGTGTATTCTCATAGCCCTGATCACTGTTCCATACTTTTGTTGTAATAAACAACTCTTCGCGTGGAATAGAAGATTCTTTAATTGCTTTTCCTACACCTGCTTCGTTTTGATATACCATCGCAGTATCAATGGAAGTATAGCCTACTTTAAAAGCAGTGCTGACAGCAACAGCCGCTTCTTCATCTGGAACCTGCCAGACGCCAAACCCTAGTTGAGGCATTTTTAAACCATTATTTAATGTAACAACATTCATCTTTCCACACTCCTTTTTCGAATTCTCTTTTAGTTTAGCGCGAATAGAAATAAATTACAAAAAGTACGATTTCCTTATCCTTTAAAGATTCACAAATTCTCCATATACTTATGAACTTATTTTGAACATTATTATTTTGATAGCTAGTAGTTGAGCATGTTCTTTATGATAGATATTGTGAAATAATGAGCAATATATAGAGAGAGGGGAAAATTTTTATGAAAAGAGCTTCTAGTATAGCATTCGTTCTTCTAGCTATATTTATGCTGATAATAGCAGGTTGTAGCAACAATTCGAATACAGAAGAAAAAGCAAAGTATAAAGCGGGAACATACGAAGGCGTTTCCACTGGCCATGGAGGAGAAATTAAAGCTACAGTAACAGTTTCAAAAGATAAGATTGAGAAAATTGAAATCAGTGCAGATGGAGAAACTGGCAGTATTAGTGATGGGGCAACTACTCAATTAACCAATGATATTATCTCCTCACAAAGTTTAGCAGTGGATGTTGTATCAGGAGCAAGTGAATCTAGTAACGGAATTATTGAAGCTGTTACAAAGGCGTTAGAAAAGTCTGGAGCCGATATGAAAGCCTTAAAAGATGCTGCAAATAAAGTCATTGTAGAAGAACAAAAGCAGGAAGACTTAGATGTTGATGTCGCTATAGTAGGTGCAGGTGGTGCAGGACTTGCAGCAGCCGTGAAGGCTAGCGAAGCTGGTAAGTCTGTTGTCATTTTAGAGCAAATGCCTATCATTGGTGGAAACACAAATAAAGCAACAGGTGGAATGAATGTGGCAGGCACCAAATACCAAGAAGCGGATGGAATTAAAGACGACAAACAAACATGGTTTGACGATACGATGAAAGGCGGCAAAAACTTAAATGATCCAAAACTACTACAAACACTAGTAGATAATGCTCCTGATGCACTGAAATGGCTAAATGATATGGGAGCAGGTTTAACAAAGGTAACATTATCTGGTGGACAAACAAACCCAAGAATTCATCAGCCA
Organism: Niallia circulans NBRC 13626; assembly: GCF_001591585.1. Taxonomy (GTDB): domain Bacteria; phylum Bacillota; class Bacilli; order Bacillales; family Cytobacillaceae; genus Niallia; species Niallia circulans. The sequence continues at coordinate 87,558 of NZ_BCVE01000005.1, forward strand.
GCAGATGGATCACCAGTTGGTCCTGTTATTGTAGAGGTTCTATCCAATAAATTGAAAGAATTAAATACTCCCATTTTATTAAATACTACAGCTGATAATTTAATAAAAAAAGATGGAGCAATTGTAGGAGTAAAAGCTACCGATAAAAATAGGAATTCATTCACGGTTAATGCAAAATCTGTTATTTTAGCAACAGGTGGTTTTGGGGCAAATGCTGAAATGGTTATTAAATACAATAAAGATCTGAAAGGTTTCTCAACAACAAATCATGCAGGAGCAATAGGATTAGGAATTGTTATGGCAGAAAAGGTTGGGGCTGACCTCGTAGATATGGATCAGATACAAATACACCCAACAACCGATCCAGAAACAGGCTATTTATTTACAGAAGGATTACGCGGGGACGGAGCCATTTTAGTAAATAAAGAAGGAAAAAGATTTACCAATGAATTATTGACACGTGATGTTGTTTCGAAAAATATTTTGGCACAGGCAGATAAAGTTGCATATCTCGTCGTAAACCAAGAAATGGCTGATGAAAACGCCTCATTAGCAGGATATATTAAAGATGGCTATGCTACAAAAGGAGAAACAATAGAAGCTTTGGGAAAGACAGCAGGAATAGATAGCAGTACCTTTGCTTCTACTTTAAAAAATTATACAAAATACGTTAAAAATAAAAAAGACGAAGAATTTGACAGAGTCCATCTAACTCAAACGTTAGAACAAGGTCCATACTATATAATTCCCGTAACTCCAGGTATTCATCATACTATGGGTGGATTAAAAATTGATACAAAAACTCATGTTTTAGATAAACAAGGAAATATCATTAAAGGACTGTATGCTGCAGGTGAAGTTACTGGTGGTGTTCATGGTGGAAATAGAATTGGTGGAAATGCTGTTGCTGACATTATCGTATTTGGCCGTATAGCTGGTGAAACCTCTGCAATCGAAATAAAATAACAAAAAAGTGCCTTCTTTCTTTTTAGAATCAAGGCACTTTTTTCTCTCTCAATCAGTAAAATTTCGCAATTTTTTCTATCGGCATTCTGCTAGTATTAAAAGCTGGTGCAGCTGCTTTTCCTATTGCAATAAGGGTAATCGGAAATTGGTTTTCTGGTAACTCAAAACGTTTCGCAAATGCATCTTTATCAAAACCGCCCATTATAACGGTATCATACCCTCGTTCTTTTGCTAGCAGTAAAATCTGCATGGAAATTAAGCCTGCATCATAGCTAGCAATTTGTGCTAATGTTTGTTTTGGTTGATTGGGATATAAACTTAGCGTATTATTAACCGTTCTATCTGCAATAGATTGATCCATATAGCCAAGGGAAACATTTTTTTCATAGATTTCTTCCACATTTCTATAAGCTTCTGTATCTCCTAACACAGCAATAATCGCTGAGGAATCTTCTATTTGCGCTTGGTTATTGCCAATTTCTCTTAACTCTTTTTTTAGTTCTTGATCTTGAATCACAATAAATCTCCAAGACTGCAAATTACTAGAAGATGGTGCACTTGTTGCTAATGTTAAAATTTCTTCCAGTTCCTTTTTTTCTATTTTATGAGCTGAATCATACACTCTTACCGATTTACGGCTTTTCATTATTTCTTCTAAATGAGACATATTCTTCCTCCAACTAATTAGTTAATTGTTTTCTAGAACCAACTTACCATTAGTAAGTAAAGATTGTCAAAGATGATGAATCGTATTTTTTTACAATAGTTATAAGTTCCATTAAAGAATGTTTATTAAACGTTATAAATTACTTAATCAGAGAGATAGAATTATTTAGTGTTTAAGAATGTTCGTCAGTCGTTTTAAGGTGTGCCTTTAGGAGCATTTCCCTCTTCTTTAAAACTATCTCTCCACTTTCCACCTTCTCTATTTACGAATAATTTTCCTTTTTCCACATACTTTGTACTAATCACCAAACCTGAAAGGAGAATTCACTTTGAATAAAGAAAAATGGCTGGAAATAGAAAAGCTTTTAAAGCAATGTCAGTACGATTTAAAGGTAATACACAATAATCTCATCACATTAGAAAAAATATTGCCTGCACCAAAGGAAAATGTTCATTAAATTCTATTTAGTGGCTGCAGCAGCAAGTTTTCTTATCTCTACATAAAGAGCACCTCTATAGCAATCTACTTCGAAAAGGAATGGATTTTGGAGAATAAACACATTACTATTCTCCTTCTCTTTCTGACTCGCTTCATTTGTGAGTTGCACTCTAAATACTTTTCCTATTAAATTTAATTGTCTCAAAAGCTGATCCTTTTCGAGTAAAGACATTCCACCAGCCTTATTCCATTCCTTTAGGATAGCTATAATATTAATTAAATAGGAATGACATTCCTTTAATACAGCTAAATTTTTGGAATGGGTATTTATTGTTTTCTTTAAGCCTCTTCTATTGTACACAGTGTATTTTATATTTTTAGTTGCTGTTAGTAGGTTTTTGTCGATTTCTTGAATTGTTTGAAGTAATTTCTTATTTAGTCTGTCTACCTCATCAGCCTGTTGCTTATTAAAGTCTGATGCTATCCAAGAAGAAACATATGTAAGTAAATGATCATATTTTTCAGCATAATTTATGACAGCCGTCCTATTTAACACGTTTGGCGGGAAAATAAATAATTGAAGAAAAATAGCAAGAATCCCTCCTAGTACTGTATCCACAATTCGATCCAATCCATAATTCCCAGCGTGCTTTTCTAATGCAAATACTAATAAAATGGACAGGGCAACTTGATGGATGATAACTGTGTTTAATCCGAATATCAGGGCAATGCCGGTACCTGCAAATAGAAATATCCCTAATATCCAGCCTGTTAGCGGTACATATTGAATAAAAAATATAGTCATTAACACCCCAATAATCGTCCCAACGCCCCGCCGAATCGAGAATTGGACAGACTGCTCGAGTGATGGCTGCAAGCACAGAATGAGTGAAAGTGGTGCTAAATATGAATGACTCGAGCCAATAAGCTTGGAAAGCTGCCAGGCAATTGCTGAACCAATTGCCATTTTCATTATTAATATTGTCTTATCATTCCATCTATTTATTTTCATACAAAACCTCACTATATGTTTTTAACTTTAGTATGAGTCTCCTGTAAAAAAACATGCAAAAGGCAGACCTTAGAGTATGTTCTCTTTAGGATCTGCCTTTTTCATTCACTTTAGATTTCTACTAAAAAAGTTTTAATTTCATAGGGCTTTATCGCGAATGTTATCCTTTCATTTTCCTGTTTTTCTCCAATTGTTTCTTCTAGAAGATTACATTCCTGCCATCTTTTCACATGAGCATCTGAGGTTAATTCTACTGTTCCTCTTTTTCCCATAAATTCATGTAAACGAACAATGACTTTATTCCCATCCTCAGCTTTTTTCACTGCATCGATCAAGCAATGATCAGACACTATATGGAATAAAGCAAAATCTTGTGATTGTAACTTTCCTGCCAAACTTTTTAATGGCTGATTTAAATCCCATGCCTCTTGGACTGTTCTCCCTTCTCTCCAGTCACCTTGATGTGGCAGAAGAGAATAAGTAAATGTATGTGCTCCTTGATCTTGTAAATAATCTGGGTAAGTACCTGCCTTAATAAGGGACAAACGCATCACGGAATCTTTGATGTCATAGCCATATTTACAATCATTTAAAAGACTTATTCCATAACCTTGCTCGGATAAATCTGCCCATTGGTGTCCAACCGTTTCAAACTTTGCATAATCCCAGCTTGTATTCCAATGAGTTGGTCGTTGTACATTTCCAAACTGAATATCATAGGTTGCTTGAGTGGAACGAATTTCAACTGGAAATGCCACTTTTAATAGCTGATGCTGTTCATGCCAATCAACAAATGTTTTAAAGTCTATTCTTGGATTTTCAGCATAGAGAATTACCTCTTGCTCTACCTTCGAATGGTGATATGTCCACACAAACTTTATTACTGCTCGCAAGGAGTTGTTTTCGATTATTTCTATCTCTTCTAATGTAGAAATCTCTTGATGCTTTTCTTGATAAAAAATATCAATGTCCCAAGCTTCCCATCTTAACGGCTTATCTTCAAATACTTGCAGGATATTTCCTGCCTGATTTTCCTTTAACACATCTCTTTGTGCTTTTTTATCAAATATACGAATTAATTGTCCCTTTTCATTCCAAAGAATTTGATAAAAAGGTGTCTCTATCCCATTATTATTTATCACAAAAGCAGACTGCTTATTTATACCTTGATTTTCCGACGATTTAAATAAAAGATTAGCTAATCCATGTGATGGAACTTCTTCCACTAATATAAGCCACTTTCCATTTACTTTTTCAACTTGCAGTACTTTTCCATTTTCTGATGACCATTCTCCCTCTTCTAGTCCAAGTTTAACTGGCACCTCCACCAATCCGGAACGCGGCCATGAAGAGTCATTTATCACGGTATACTGATTAGAGACATCTGAATCGATTATTCTCGTTGATACTTGCTCTTGTGCTTCATAAGCCAGTGATTCTGCTTCATCATATTCTAATAGGCTGTCTTCATACACTTCACGAATCGAAGACCCTGGAATGATATCATGGAACTGATTGCGCAATAAAATCGTCCAGCCTTTATGCAGCTCTTCCTGCGGATAAAAGGACCAATCAGAGGCTAATACACCAGCTAGTACACTAAGCAGTTCTGTCTCCCGGTACAATAATTCCTGTTTGCGATTACTTCTTTTATTATAAGCTTGACTGGTATAGGTTCCTCGATGAAATTCTAAATAGAGTTCTCCATCCCATGTATGAACATATTCTTCTGTATTCTTCACTTTTTCATGAAGGAAGTCAAAATAATCGCCTGCTTTAGTTGATTTAACAGCAGGCAGGCCTGGAATTCGGTCAAAACGTCTTCTCATTTCCAGCATATCCCGATTTACTCCACCTCCGCCATCTCCATAGCCATAAGACAACAGTAAATCTTGCGTAATATTTTTGTCCTTATAATTATCCCAAGCACCCTGCACCACATCTGCCTGCATTTCTCCATTATAATCATAAGCCCAGCCTCTACTGTTCGGATACGGTGTAGTTACAAAGTGGGTCAAAATTTCTGTTCCATCAATGCCTCGCCATTGAAAGGTATCATGCGGCATCCGATTATACTGATTCCAGCTAATCTTCGTCGTCATAAAAGTTTCTATTCTTGCTTGTTTAAGAATTTGCGGCAATGACCAGCTATAGCCAAATACATCTGGCAGCCATAAGTACTTACTTGTTACTCCAAATTCTTCTTTTAAGAATCTCGTTCCATGAAGTAATTGACGAACAAAAGATTCACCTGAAGGCAAATTACAATCAGGCTCCAGCCACATCCCGCCTTCTGGTTCCCACCTTCCTTCCGCTACTCTATCTTTCAGCTGGGCATAGATTTCCGGATAATCCTCTTTTAAATAGGCGTATAGCTGAGGCTGTGACTGCATAAATAAGTATTCTGGATATCTTTCCATTAAACGCAATACGGTGGAAAAGGAACGTGCCGCTTTTTCTCGAGTATGCTTTAAGCGCCATAACCAAGCAACATCAATATGGGTGTGGCCAATTGCATGAATCGTTACAGCTGCATGCTTGTCCATCTTTTCTAATGCTGCATTTAAATAGTTATTTGCCTTGTTAATAGATTGATAAAATAAATCCGATCCTGGTTCTGTCCAGTCTATTTCATAAAATGATCGATTTAATGCTGTTAGGATGGTCTGATACTCTGGTCTGTTTTCATCTAAAATATGTATGGTTTGGATCATTGCTTTGGCTGTATAGTATAAATCATCTGTTGCTTCGTCTAGCCAGGCAATCTCTGCCTTCTTTATCTTATGCTCCTGAATACGCGGCTTACCGCCACCCTCTAAGCCAGACCACAAACGAAAAATCAAGCTGACATTTGTGCCGCAATGTTCCTCTTTGAGAAAAACTTCCCGATGATTCGCATCTACACCTTGATAGATTTTCTTATTTACATACAAAAGAGACTCAAAGCCTGAATTCGTTCCACCATCTGTTATGCCAAAATCAAAATAGCCCAATACCTGTTTCCCTTTCCAGCTCATAGGGATTGCTACCTCTGTCTTTAACCAAGCATAATGATCCCTTCCTGCCCAATGATCTCCGACATGAATAGTAGCCCATTCCCCATTTTCTGGTGGTCTCGCACCAATCTCTCCTTCTTCATCTAATTGCATCGAAAAGGAGTCCAAGGAAATTGATTCTCGATAGCGATAATTTTCTAGTTCCTTGATTCGTGCATCCAATTTCTTTTCTGTCCAGAACATAAAAGCCCTCCATATTAAGATAATTTTCAAAATTTCGATTATCTTTATTATCTAACAATAAGAGCTTTAGTCAATGCAAAAAAATAGTTTGGGGCGGAGATGGGGTTATCAAGCTGTTTGAATTCGCCACACTCCCTGTCCTAAATCATTTACATACGTGCTTATTCTTTATACAACAGACAAAAACCCTCCTTAGAAAGGAAGAGTTTTGTTTGTTGTTATTCTATTTCTCTTATTCCACACACCGTTATCTTCCTGCTGCTCTTCTAATCGGTTCAACCTCTATCTCTCTAACCTCTGGTCGGCCAATGGAGAAATAATTAATACCTGCCTTACTTGCTTCCTCTAGGGAAAAACAATTTCTTCCATCAAATATAAATGGTACGTTCATTTTGTTTTTTAAAATAGTTAAATCTATTGCTTTAATTTCAGCCCATTCTGTATAGATAAAGCAAAGATCTGCTCCCTCCAGCGCTTTCTCTGGTGTTTGTTCATAGACTACCTCTGTAGGAAAGTGCTTTTTAAAGTTATCTCCCCCTACTGGATCATAGACATGTACTTTTGCTCCTTCGCTTAATAATATGCGAACATTGGGAATAGAAGGAGCTTCACGCAAATCATCTGTTCCAGGCTTAAAGGTCAGCCCTAGTACTGCTACTTTCATTCCATTGAAAGAGGAAAATTCATTCCGCGCCTTTGAAATCAGCTTAAATTTTTGCTTCTCATTGACCTCAATTGCAGCTTTTACTGTCCGTAAAACATAGCCTTCTTCTTCTGCAAGCCAATGCAGGGCTTTCGTATCTTTTGGAAAACAAGAACCACCATACCCAATGCCTGGATTTAAAAATTTTTTCCCAATGCGCTCATCATAACTCATTCCACTTGTTACATCCTCAATATTCGCACCAACTGATTCACATAAATTAGCAATGTCATTGATAAAAGAAATCTTTAAAGCCAGAAAATCATTCGATGCGTATTTTACCATTTCTGCACTGCGACGATTCATTGTTAAAATCGGCTGTTGAAAAGGTTCATAAATAGAAGTTAAAATCTTCTTAGCCCTTTCGCTTTCTACCCCAATGACAATTCGTGAAGCATGCAGTGTATCTTTAATGGCACTTCCTTGGGCAAGAAATTCAGGATTAGAGGCAACCTCTATCGAAACCTTATGTTTTAAGTGATTTTTTATGTATGTTTCAACACGGTCATTTGTCCCGATGGGAACGGTTGATTTAATAACAATTAAACAATCACGCCTTACACTTTCGGCAATTTGCTTTGCGACTTGAAATACATAGTTTAAGTTAGCAGACCCATCTTCATTTTCGGGCGTCCCGACCCCGATGAAAATAACATCTGATTGCGCATAGGCTTTGTTATAGTCAGTTGTAAAAGTTAATTTTCCGGCCTGTGAATTTTTTTCTATAAGTTTATCTAGCTCTGGCTCATAAATAGGCGAAATCCCTAGATTCAGAAGAACAATTTTCTCTTGGTCTTGATCTACACAAATTACCTTGTGACCAACCTCTGCTAAACAAACACCTGTCACTAATCCAACATATCCTGTACCTGCCACTGTGATATTCATCTTGACAAAACTCCTTATGTAAAAGATTACAAAGACGGCCAAAATCCGTTATTAAAATAAAAAGTCGGAAGATTTAAATAGGAATATAGTTAGTATAATGGTTGATTATTTCATCGCTTATTCTTTTTATATTTTTGGTAAAGGAATGTAAATTTCCCAACTAATCATAAGAGGTAAAAATAGGAAATTTATGCTAAACTATAGCTAAAATAGGAATGGAGGAAGGATCAGTGGTCATTATCTTACTATTTATATCTTTATTGTTTTCTGCAGTCCTCTCTATTTTTACACTCACAAAAACACAGAAGAAATGGGTGGCACTATTCGTTGCATTCTGTGGGAATAGCGTTGTGTTAGCAGGTACGACATGGATTATATATATTTCTAATGAAGAAGTGAGATTATTTGGTTTTGGTCATTCGCCTCTATCCTTGCTGCCACTTTTCATTCCTGTTATTACATGGATTAACTACTTCATTCTTGAGCTAATTAAAAAGTTTTCCAAACGGTCTGACTCATATAGCATTGCTGCAAATAAATAACTTACTTTAACTTTTATTAAAAATTGTAATCGAAAGTTTTTAAGGAAGGAGTAACGAAAGAAAGCCAGCTTCTTAAAAAGCTGACTATCTTTCGTCTTCTGTTTTATCACTTTGCTCTTTATTCCGCTTGTTTCCTTTACTATTATCCTCACTAATACTAGACTGATGTCCCTTAAGGAAGTTTTGATTTTCACTTACAATAACAAAGAATAAGTATGGTGAACCGTATCTGTTATTTGAATCGAGTTGTTAAGAAATGACAAACGCCATCTTCATCACAGCTTAAATCTGTTACTTCTGCTGCCAATTCTTTAATATGGTCTGGAGCATTCTGCATAGCAACCGGCATAGAAACAAATTGAAGCATTTGGATATCGTTATCACTATCGCCAATTCCCATAGTCTCCTCTGCTGAAAGATTAAATCTTTCTAACATCTCTTTAATACCAGTGGCTTTATTTACGTTAGCAACCATTACTTCCACATTATGTGCAGATGAAGTAGATGCTGTAAAGTCGATTTCTTTTCTTAAGTCTTCTAGCACCTGTTTCCATTGATTAATATGTTCTTTTGTTCGAGCAAAAAAATAGAACTTGGAAAACTCTTTGCCTTCAATCGTGTCCTTCCAAGCAATCTTTCTACTGATAGCTTCTTTTCGAGAAAGCCATTCATTAATACCTACGCTTTCTGGTTTCGGTTCTCTGATCTCTTGTATAACATATTCTTTATCCTGACTTAATGTCATTCGAGAGTCCCCATATGGAAATAACTCATAATATACTTTATTCTCTCTTGCCTTTTTAATAATTGTTTCGACTAGTTCTAAAGGTAGAGTATGCTGAAAAATAGGTTCCTTTCCTATGTAACCAGCCATGCCGTTTGAAGTAACATATCCATCCACTTTAAATCCTTCTGGCACGACGGATTCAATTTCATCAAAAGATCTTCCTGTAGCTATAAATACGAATAGACCATCCTTGCGTAGATCATCAATAATCTCCTTTGTCTTCACGCTTACTTGATTCTGGTGATTTAAAATAGTACCATCCATATCAAGAAAAATAGCCTTTGGCTTTTGTAACAAAATAATTCCCCCTTTAACACTCTTCATTGGCAAGTATACACCTCGTTACGTTTTCCCTCAAATGCATTGTTTGTTTTCCTCGAAGGTGAGGAGAGATTAGCTGTTAACTCTTTTTAGCTCTTCGATGATTTTTGGTTTCAACTTTGCAATGAATGCTTTTTTGTTTGCATTTTCTTTCCTTTTTGGCTTTCATCTTGCTGATGAATGCCACTTTTTTTCACTTCTCCCTTCCGTTTCAGCTTTCATTTTGCTGATGAACGCCACTTTTTTCGCTTCTCCCTTCCATTTTGGCTTTCATCTTGGTAATGAACGCCACTTTTTTCGCTTCTCCCTTCCATTTTGGCTTTCATCTTGGTAATGAACGCCACTTTTTTCGCTTCTCCCTTCTATTTTGGCTTTCATCTTGGTAATGAACGCCACTTTTTTCGCTTCTCCCTTCTATTTGGAGTACATCTTAGTTTTTCCATAGCGTTTTTCCTGCAATTCTCGATTTTTCACTTTCCTACCTTCTTCTGGAACGCAAAAAAAACTAGCATGTGCCTTTTAAATACACGCTAGTAATAAACGCTATTGCTGCTCGTCTTTCTTGAGGATTCTAAATTTCAACAATAACCTAGTAAACCAATATGCTACAAATACAATAAATAAATCCAAAAGGAATAAATGAATAACGTTAATTCCTCCATGAAACGTTACCAAGCCCATTGATTTTTCAATATTAGCGCATATAAAAGTATACACAGCACTCAATAACACGGTTAGGATATAAAAGTTTTTCTTGCGATTCGTTGCATATTGATACACTAGCATAAACCCTACTGGCAGAAAGGAACCTGTAATATTTAATGCATTAGGAAGCACCGGTGTAAGAAAGTGGGTATGTGTTAAGAAATTAGTTCTACTCAGTGCAAGGTCTATGTATGCCCAAAGTAGATGAACAGTATAGCCAAAGAATAATATTTCAAATAATCTCCTTCTGTCTACCATAAAATATAATATGATTAATGGTACTAATAAAGATAGAAGAATGATCCAAAACTGCCATGTAGAAAAATCTGAATATTTATCCCAATAGGAAGAATATAATGAATGTAATTGTCCATTTATTTCATTAATTTTATCCCAATATTCCTTGTAGTTCATTTTATTCATCTCCTCCTTAAAAAATTTCCATTATTGAAGGGAGAGGCACGTTTAAGAATCTCCAATAATCGGAGTTAAAGAGACCTGTTTTTGTCTACTTATGACCTTGAGTTATTTCTCTACTTTAAATAGTTTGTACAATTTATTAGTAATTACTCATAAAAAATAGAAAAGGCTCTTTCAATTTTCCACAGCTTGAAATGATTCTAAGAAGAGTGGATGCAGAAGCACCTATAATTTCTTAGAAAAAAAGGCCAAGTGCATCACTTGACCTTGTTCTATAATTCTGATTTCAGCTTTTTTATATAAGAAGGAATTAGATTTTCTCGGCTGCAATTATTGCAATAGAATTGTTTTACGATGTCATCACATAAGTATGTTTTTAGCACAAACGCTGGAATACGTTGAGGCAATCCACAATGCTGGCAGAAAAATACGTATCCAACCTCTTTCTTCATGGACCTCACTCCATTCAGTTATTTTCCACGCCTACTTAATTCCGGTGATGCTGTAACTTCTATACAATTTACCCTTTTATTCCTGATTTTCTACTATTATACTAATAAAATATATGTTAAGCATGAGTACGAGAACTTAATTTTCATATTACTTTTACCTAACATAATATTCCTTTGCACTGTTTTTATTTATTTATCTTTCCAGCATTTGATTTGTTTCCGTCTATAAATGCTTCCCATTCTTCTCTTAATATCCCCATCCGTATGGAGTCATAATATACACCGTTATAGTAGCGGCACTTTCTCATGCGTCCTTCCATTGTCATGCCCAGCTTTTCTCCTACCTTTATCATTCGCTCATTCCCTGACCATGTTGTATATCCAACTCGAACTAATGGCAAAGTCTTAAATAAATGGTCGATCCATAGCTTCAATACCCGCGTTCCATATCCACCACTCCAGTAGTTTGGATTATAGATAACTATTCCCATCTCTAACCATTTGGACGGTTCATGTTCCCAGTAGTAGCCAACCGTTCCTATTAGTTCTTCCCCTACAACAATTGCCCAGTAATCATCTCTTTCTAAGAAGCGCTCTTTTTGAGTTTTTAAGAATCCTTCATAACTTAATGCTTTATGTGCATAATACGGAGCATCCCATTTTTTCCATTCAGGATTTTCTTCTTTAAATGCCAGTGTCCAAAGCTGATAAAGATCTTCCTCCTTAATCGGTCTTACTGTTAATTCTTTATCTTGGTACAATCACTTCACTTCTCCTTTCTTTAGGAATCCCTAAAACCTTCCCTTCGTTTTCCTCTTTTTAAAAAATATAGTACCTATAAAACCAATGACTAATCCTAATATAACGCCAGTTCCGTCGATAATGATGGCGTCTTGCCAATGGCCTGTTCTTCCGGGAACAAAGCTTTGGTGCCACTCATCTGTTAATGCATAAGCAATAGAAAGAGCACCACTTAATAGATACACCCATGGTCGTTTGATTTTCGTTTGCATCAGGGTGAGAAATAACAGCAAAGTTAAGAGGCAATAACCAATTACATGCCCTGCTTTTCGAAATAAAAATTCGATAAAACCATATGGGTCAGAATCCGAAGAGATAATCTGGCCATCATACTCAAATGTTATAGAGGGGAATGGAACATTTGTCAGGTCTATCTTATCTCGTAAAAATGGCTTAATATCCTGTTCTTCATACGGCATATGGGAGAACATAAAAATGATAAACATGGAGACAATGCAGATAAAAAATAATAAATAAAATCTTTTTTTTCGTGAAAACTTTAAGGGCAATTTCTTTTCATTCCTTTTTGTTTATTCCAATTTCAGCGGTCATTCTTTTACCTTAAAATGTAAAATTTGATGAAATGGTGAGTTTTAACCATTATACAATTATTTATCATAAGAAGCGTAGTTTTTTATCTTTATCTTCTACAAATTATCATTAAAAAATATAATAAACAAAATATTCCTATAGTTCAATTTTTTATTGTATAATCAAACTAATCGTTTCGAAAAACGAAATAAATAGGTGACAGAGGAGAATGTTTATGAATAAAGAAATGGAAAAAACACTTTATCGTTCCGAAGTTCCTTTCGAACAAACCTGGAATTTGCGCGATTTGTTCGAAAGCGAAGCTGATTGGAAAAGGGAAGTAGAAGCGATTGAAGAAGATATTCCTACTGTGACACAATTTAAAGGGAAGCTTCACCAAAACGCTAAAATCTTGCTAGATTGTCTAAAAGCTCGAGATGCATTGGATGAAAGATTAGTGAGAGTTCTCACTTATGCAAACCTTAATCAATCTGCAGACGGATCTAATCCTTCCAATCAAGAGAACGATGCAATTGTTTCTTCCCTCTATGCAAAAGTAAGCTCAAGCCTTTCTTTTATTAATTCAGAGATTCTTACGCTTGCAAACGATAAAATAAATACATACCTGAACGAGGAAGAAGAACTACAGCTTTTTTCCAAAACACTAACGGACTTAATGGATTTGAAGCCACATATGTTAACACCTGAAGCAGAGGAAGTATTAGCAGCATTTGGTGAAATCCAGCGTTCTCCTTATATGATTTATCAAAGAAGTAAAACATCAGATATGGAGTTTTCCTCCTTTATAACAAGTGACGGGACAGAATATCCTTTGACATTTAATTCTTTCGAAAAGTACGAAGAATCGGCAGATAAAGAAGTAAGAAGAAAAGCATATGAAGCCTTTTCGGCTGGCCTTAACCGTTATAAAAATACATATGCGGCTACCTATGGAACAGAAGTTAAAAAACAAATAATAGAATCTCGTTTACGAAACTATGAATCTGTAACAGACATGCTTTTACAAGAACAACAAGTCACAAAAGAAATGTACCATAACCAATTGGATACCATTCTTACAGAATTGGCTCCACATATGCGCAGATTCGCCAAATTAAAAGAGCGTGTATTAGGTTTAGAAAAAATCCATTATTGTGATTTAAAGGCTCCGCTCGACACATCCTATGATCCTAAAATTACGTACGAGGAAGCTTCCAAGCTTATCTTAGAAGCGCTTAATATTATGGGACCAGAATATATGGAAATAATGGAAAAAGGCTTAAAAGACCGCTGGGTAGACTTAGCAGATAACCATGGAAAACGATCAGGTGCCTTCTGCTCCAGCCCGTATGGAGTACATCCATACATTTTAATGACATGGCATAACTCAATGCGTAATACGTTTACCTTAGCACATGAACTTGGACATGCTGGACATTTTGCTCTTGCTGGCAAAAATCAAATTATTTCAAATACCCGTCCATCTCGATACTTTATTGAAGCTCCATCCACCATGAACGAAATGCTTTTGAGCAAGTATATTATGAAACAATCTTCAAACAATCAAATTAGAAGATGGGTAATTCTCCAATCACTAGGAACGTATTATCATAATTTTGTTACCCATATTTTAGAAGGGGCACTCCAAAGAAAAGTTTATGACTTAGCAGAACAAGGAACTCCGATTACAGCTAAAGTATTATGTGAACAAAATATCGATGTCTTAAAATCATTCTGGGGAGACAGTGTGGAAATAGATGAAGCAGCAGGCCTAACATGGATGCGCCAACCCCATTATTATATGGGTCTTTACCCATATACGTACTCCGCTGGGCTTACAGCTTCAACTGCCGTATCAGCAATGATTGAGGAAGAAGGACAGCCTGCTGTTGAGCGATGGCTAAAAGTTTTAAAAGCCGGCGGCACTTTAAAACCATTCGATTTAATGAAACTAGCAAATGTAGATATGTCCACCCCTGAGCCAATCCGAAAAGCAATTGCCTATGTTGGAAGCTTAATAGATGAATTAGAAGCAAGCTATAATTAAAAAATACTAAATTTATTTCTCGCAAAATAGTAAATTTCATTAAAAATCAAGTATACAATACAAAGAAAGGAAGAGGAAAACATCCCCTTCCTTTTTCTATTACAGCTTTTCCCCGTTTGACTTAATCACTTCCTGATACCAATAAAAGGAGTCTTTTTTCGAACGGCTCATGGTTCCTTTCCCTTGATTATCTCGATCTACATAAATCATTCCATAGCGTTTTTTCATTTCTCCTGTTGTAAAGGAAACAATATCAATAATTCCCCATGGCGTATATCCAATCAAATCTACTCCATCATACATTACCGCTTTCTCTAATGCTTCAATATGCGCCTTTAAGTAGGCAATTCTTTCCTTGTCATGAATAGAGCCATCAGCTTCGACAGTATCAATAGCGCCAAATCCATTTTCTACAATAAATAAAGGTATTTGATAGCGGTCATATAGACGATTTAACACATAGCGCAGACCTGTCGGATCAATGGACCAGCCCCAATCGCTTGCTTTGATGTACGGATTTTCAACCGCATTTGGCAAGGCGCCATTTACAATATCCCCTGTATTATTATTTTTCACATCGCTCTTTACGGTAGTGGACATATAGTAGCTAAATCCTAAATAATCAACTGTCCCATTGCGTAAAATCTCAGCATCCTCTGGCTTCATTGTAATCGAATAGCCTTCTCGCTTAAATTCCTTTAAGGCATAACTAGGATAATATCCACGAACTTGCACATCTGGGAAGAAATATCTTTGTCTCATTTCTTCTTCCGCTAGCATCACATCTTCTGGATTAGAAGAAAATGGATAGATAGGAATATGGGAAACCATTGCTCCAATTTGGAAATCAGGATTTATTTTTTTGCCAATAGACACAGCTAATGCACTTGCAACTAGCTCATGATGAGCAGTTTGATACATCACTTCTTTCGCATTTTCTCCTTCTTTGACGGTTACTCCAGAATTTGTCCACAAAAAGAGCGGATTAGAAACATCCATTTGATTGTTGATTTCATTAAAAGTCATCCAGTATTTTACTTTGTCTTTATATCGATGGAAGCATGCTTCGGCAAAGCGGACAAAACAATCAACTACTTTTCTATTTCTAAAACCGCCATATTCTCTTGCTAGATGTAACGGCATTTCAAAATGGGATAAGGTAATAACTGGCTGTATTCCGTATTTAAGTAATTCATCAAATACTTGGTCATAGAAGCGCAGTCCTTCTTCATTCGGTTCTAATTCATCCCCTTTTGGAAAAATTCTGCTCCAGCCAATGGAAGTTCGTAAACACTTTAACCCCATTTCAGCAAACAAGGCAATATCCTCTTTGTAACGATGGTAAAAATCAATTGCTTCATGATTTGGATAAAATTGATTTTCTTCAATCAAGTCTGTTATTTTCCTAGGTACTCCATGAGCACCTGCTGTCATAACATCTACTACACTTGGACCTTTACCGCCTTGATTCCAACCACCTTCAAATTGATGTGCAGCTAATGCTCCACCCCATAAAAAATCTTTCGGCATTTTGCTCATCCTTATTTTCCTCCTTTTTATACTATTAAATTGTCTTTTCCTTTACATTATTTTTTAGATTACACTTATATTATAATTGTACCGGTACAATATGATAAATACAATATAATATTTTTATACCTAATTAATCCAAATGAGTTTTTTTCCTATATATGCTATAATCCAGCTATAACGTTTAAGATAATCGAGGTATATATTATGTTAAAATACCAGCAAATCGCAGAAGAAATAGAAAAATATATTGAAGAGCATGGCTTAAAGCAAGGCAGTAAGCTGCCAGTTATTGAGACATTAATGAAGCAATTCGAGGTTAGTAAAAGTACGATTACGAAAACGCTTGAGCTTCTTGAAAAAAGGGGAATCATTTTTCAAGTAAGAGGCAGTGGAATTTTTGTAAGACGACAGAATCGAAAAGGCTATATCAGCTTGCTTTCCAATCAAGGATTTAAAACAGATTTAGAGGATTATACTCTAACCTCCAAAATAATCGAATTAGAGATAAGAAAACCGACTGAGGAAATTGCCCTAAATTTAAATATGGAGCTTCACGAGGAGGTTTATTACGTAAAGAGAATTCGCTATATTAACGGCCAAACTCTTTGTTTAGAGGAATCTTGGTATAATAAAGCCTTCATTACGTATTTAAATAAAGAAATCGTAGCGGAATCTATTTTTCATTACATAACAAAAGGCTTAGGGCTAAAAGTAGGCTTTTCAGATGTGTATTTACATGTAGGGAAATTAACGGAAGAAGAAGCTGCTTATTTGGGATTAGAAAAAGATAATCCTAAATTATTGGTAGAGAGCATTTTTCATCTAACTAATGGGCAGCCTTTTGACTTTTCAAAAGTTACCTATAACTATGAACAATCCCAATTTTTTATCCAGGCAAATAGTCATTTCTTTTAACTGAGGTAACATATAGCTAATCAGGAAAAGTTTCCTAAATCTGAAAAAATATATAATTATTGAAACATTCCTATATTTCCTTTCGTATAACAGGTAGTACATAATTGAAAGGTTGGAATAGATAATGTTAATGGAATTAAAGGATGCTTTTCTTTTCTTAATGGACATCTTTAAAGGAAAACTCCCATTACACGATTTATATTTATTAGTATTCATTATAGTTGTGACATCAATTGCTGAAACCATTCAGGAAAAAAGAAAACCGTCAAACAGGAGTAAAAACGCCATTTTTATATATTTGAAATGGATACCTATCTCCTTTTTGGCTAGTTCTATTTATCTAACAAGTTTTTATTTTCTCACCAATATATTTACAAAATTCTTTTTTACAGCAGAAGTGTTTCATCAAGAACAAAACGTACGCTCTATTGCGTTAATGTCTTTGACTATGACAAGTATTGCTGCGCTAATTATTGCTATTTGGAGACTATATTCATTTTTCATTGTAAAAAAAGCCCTATTAACTTTGATAAGTAATTCGTTGTTAATAGCTATTGGTGTATACTTTATTAACATGTTATGGTATGAAGCTCTCAGAATGCCGATATGGTGTTATGGAATAATAGGATTGGTTAATACAATCTTTATAAGCTTTTTACTTTTAAAAGAGAGAGAAAACTTGCAAAGTAATTCATCTCCTATTAACGCAGTAGATCAATAAATGAAGCAGCTTGGTGCTCGCCCACTAGCAAGCTTATGCAATCTGCGGATGATTACCACTTATACCGAATAAAAAACGAACAATTATACAATATATGCACATAATTGTATAATTGTTCAGACCTATACTTGTTCGAAATCCTTGGGTACTTGCCTCCTTAATTTTTTTCGATCTTTTTAAATTTGATCTAGAAAATCTCACACAGTTTCTCTTTTTTTACATTCTTTCTTAGATTTTAAATCGGTGCACTAGTTCTTGAAGCTCCTCTGCCATTTTAGATAATGCCATGCTTGAGCTTGTTATTTCTTGGAATGAGGCAGTTTGTTCTTCTGTTGCTGCTGCAACACTTTCCGTTCTTTCTAAAGTTTCGCGAGAAGTATGAGCTATTTCTTCCACTGAATCTTGTACCTCTTGTACTTCTGCCGTAATTTCTTGTGCTGTTTCTGCCATCTTTTTAATATGATCTGCAATGGATTCAACACGATTTAATATTTCCTTAATATGTTCATTTGTAGTATCAGATAATTTCGTACCAGCATCTACATTTTCTATTACAAAAGACATATTTTTTTCTGTCGTGTTTGAGTGGTCATGAATAGAACTTATCAGATCGTGTATTTGATTTACAGAAGTACCTGTCATTTCTGATAGCTTTCGAACTTCCTCTGCTACAATCGCAAATCCTTTTCCATGTTCTCCTGCTCTTGCTGCTTCAATGGATGCATTCAATGCTAGCAGATTGGTTTGATTGGATATATCTTGAATACTTGCAAGTACCTCATTAATTTCATTTGTACTTAAAACAAGTGATTTTAATCCATCTCCTGCTAAATCAACAGATGCATGAATTGCCTCCATCTGCATTTGCATTTCAGTCAATGCCAATTCCCCTTCTTTTGCTTTTTCTTTAATAAGCAGAGATTCATTTGCAACTTCGCTGGCAGTATGGGCCACATCCTTAATATTTTTCAAGGAATTATTAACTTCTATTAAACTATTCTGGGTAAGTGAATCTTGCTTATTTCCATTCTCTGCAATGGTTTGAACAGCATCCGCCACTTGCTCTACCGCTACAGTCGATTGTTCCATACTGGAAGCTAATTCATCTGAAGCTTGTGCAACATTTTTAGACGTCTGCCCTACACTTTTTATCATTATTTGAAGAGAATCGACGAATGCGTTAAACGAATGTGCTAATTGACCAAATTCGTTTTTCCCATTCACATTTACTCGCTGTGTTAAGTCCCCTTCTCCAGAAGCAATACTTTGAAGTTGATTATTAATTTTATTTAATGGTCGTAAAATAGACTTTAATAACAGAAAACCTAAGACAATACTCAATAGTGCTGCCACGATGATAATTACGATTAATACCGTTTTTGTTATTTTATTATTTTTTTGATTTTGTTCTTCCAACTGAATAACATCTTGATTAATATGTTCCACTAATTCATTAACTGCCGGATCTAAAACTTCTTTCCTTAATGTCCGTAAATCCCCAAAATGGAGTTTTTCTGCAGCAGATGGATCTTCGATATAAGCCCCAGGCACTTTGTCACTTGTGGCTAAGTACGTTTGTAGACTGGATTGAAACGTTTGGATATCTTCTTTATACTCATAATAATTAGATAAAGTCTCCATTGTTTTCAAAGTATCATGAATGTCTGACTCTTTCTCATTAATTCCGTCACTATATTCTTTATTTCCGGTAAGAAGAAAGCCACGCTCGTCATTAGAAATTCCAGCAATTCGATATTGCAAATGAGTAACTAGACGCTGCATTTCTTTTGCCTCTGTCAGTTCTTTACTATTTGCAATTAACGACTGCAGACTCATATTGCTAAATCCGCCAATCCCCAACAAAGAAATAATTAAAATGAAGAAAATGATTGCCAATTGATATTTTATTTTCATTCTATCCCCCTGAATGCTTCTAGCTTTATTCTTTTGTCCATTTACTTTCTATATATCGGAGGCTTTTATTTTTTATATAGTTTGAATGCGATACCAAATTTTCTTTTCACAAGAAAATTTATATTTATATCGGCAGATAAAAAAGACAGCTTAAAAAAGCTGCCTTTTTTTAATTCCCCACCCTAATTTTCCCATTATTTGTTTTCAGCTTTACTTTATTTTCTCCGTTTCCAATCACGGTACTTCCTTTGTATTTATCTAAAATATTGATGCTGCCATCATCAACTTGAACATCGAATGTGACATTTGTTGGTTCCTTATCTGTTACAATTTCGATACTGCCATCATCTGTTTCCAGCTGTATCGCCTGATCCAATGTGGCAGTTTTCATCGAAATTCTCCCATTATTCGTTTCTCCTTTCACGCTTCCGCTTACATGATCCAGCGATACTCTTCCATTGTCAGAGTTTACTTCTACACTTCTGGATTGAATATTTTGCAGATGGATGCGACCATTATTACTTTCTGCCTGTACTTGCTCAACCATTAGGTCCGCTAAATCAATCTTTCCATTATCATTATTTATGCGAAGGGATTTATATTCCTTCACAGGTACAAGAATTTTTAAGGTAAGTGATTCATCTATAAAATTCATCTGAAAAAAGCTAATTTGTTTTTCATTCCAATTTACAACCAGTTTTTCCCCAACTACCTTGGCAGTAAAACTTCCCTTCGTTTCAGAGGAACCTTTTCCTTGCAACACAACCTTTGTTTCCTTCTCTGCTGTGGGAATAATTTCAATCCCTGCATTATTGGAATCTACTTCAATTCCAGTAATATCATTTTCCTTAAATACTTTCTCTTCATGAATATCTATACTGTTATCGCGGAATGTTAGGAATGCCCCTATGCCGCCAATTAGAACAAGAATAAGTCCAGTGACCATTAATTTTTTTAGACTAATCATGCTTTTGGCCTCCCTTCACCAATTTTGCATTAAATTTCAAATAATTGATAAAGCCTTTTGAAGAAATTCTTGTAATGTAATACATACCAATTACAATAAAAATTCCTAATCCCACTAGCAAAATGGTCATAAATAATTTAAAAAATGCAAAACTACCTGGATGAAAAACACTGTCCACAAGAACAAGTAGTGGGGAGAGTATAAAAGACGCACCAACTATCCACCCTGATAGAATAAGGGATGCTATCACAAGAAATGGTCCAAGTACAATAACCAAATTAAAGAATCCTAAACCAATAACCGCCCATACTGCTCGAAGAATATTTCCCGTTGTTCTGCTTTTTTCCACCTTTTCAAGGTGATAGGCAGCTATTAATTCTTTCGTAATTTGCTGAGGAGATCCTAAAGACTTGGCTATTTCTTCCTCTGTTTTTCCATCTTCTTTGCCTATAAAAAAATGTTCTTCATAATCATGGATGATATCTTTTCGTTCCTCTTGCGGAAGCTTTTTTAATCCAGCTTGGAGCTGTTTTAAAAATTGCTCTTTAGTCATTATTTACACCTTCTTTTATTAATTGATTGACACCATTAGAAAATTCATTCCATTCCGTAATAAGTTTATTAAGATAGGTTCTTCCTTTATCGGTTAACTTGTAGTATTTACGCGAAGGACCTTCTGTTGACTCTTGTAAATAAGTTGTAAAATATTCTTCTTTTGTTAATCTTCTTAAGAGGGGATAAACAGAGCCCTCTGAAATTTCAATTTGATTGGATATCTTTTGAACGAGTTCATAGCCATAGCGGTCCTTTTTATCTAAAAGAACAAGTACACATAACTCTAAGACACCCTTTTTAAACTGTACATTCATCTTTTCCACCTACCTTTATTCATCATTCAGTACCTTATAATAAACAGTACCATAGTAAAAATAATACCTATTGCCAATAATATACCATTTAGTATTGTTCATTGCAAGGTACTGATTAAAAAATAAATTTAGATTTCTCTTTAAAACGATTAAAATAGCACAGAAACCTATATCTGCACCATTTAATGAGGACATAAAAAAATAATTCGATTATAAAAAAAGAGAGGATTATCTCCCCTCTTCCTACTGCTTATAACCATTCTCTACGCCATGCCGTCACATTTTCTTCTCTGTAAATTTCAGCTTTTCCAATGGATTGAAATAAATTCATTTTATATTTTACTATTTCTTTAGCTGCATCAATGCATGCTGGATATATTGCGTTAGGATCCCAAAGCTCTGTTTCAGCTAAAATCTCACGGCATTTTTTATAAAATGCGTACTTATAATCTGATGAGATATTCACTTTTTGAATACCAATCTGAACAGCCTCTGCAATTTCTTCATCTGGATTAGCTGAGCCGCCATGAAGCACAAGAGGAATGTCGACCGTTTCTTTAATTTCTTTTAAAATATCCATTCTCAACTTTGGCTCCATATCTTTTGGATAAATACCGTGACAAGTACCGATTGCAATTGCCAATGTATCTACCCCTGTTTTCTCTACAAATTCTTGGGCGTCTTCTGGTCTAGTATAAATTACCTCCGATACCCCGCCCTCTACTGATGTACCTGTATTTCCAATTGTTCCTAATTCTCCTTCCACTGATACTCCCAGCGAATGGCTCACTTCTACTATCTGTTTCGTTAACTGAATATTTTCTTCTAAAGAAAGCAAGGAGCCATCAATCATGACGGAACTAAAGCCTGCATGAATCGCCCGCATAATATCAGCCATATTTCCGCCATGATCTAAATGCAGAACAAATGGAACATGGCTATTTTTAATTCTCGTTAATACATAAGAGAAAAAATCATCTTTGACAAAGTCTAATTCAGTTGGATGTACTGCAATTATCGCAGGAGAATTATTGCTTTCTGCCTCTTCAACTACTACTCTCAAAAAGTTACTATCTGCTACATTAAATGCTCCAACGGCAAATTGATGTTTTTGTGCTACTTCTAATAACTGCTTCATATTTAATAACATAATATATTCCTCTTTTCTTTAAATTTATAATGACTTTCCTTCAGTGCCTGCCAGTTCAATATAATATTTAACTAAATCTTTTCCAGCCTTAATCGTTTGATGAATAATATCAAAATAATCTATTTCGTTTCTAACCATGTTTTCTTTTATACTATTTACCTGTGCTTTAAAAAAATCAGAGCCAACATTAATCTTATTAATACCTAATGAAATAGACTTTCTTATGTTTTCTTCTCCACATCCAGATCCTCCATGGAGCACAAGCGGGATACCCGTTTCTCCTTTAATTTTTTCTAAAATATCGAATCGAAAAGCTGGAATATAACCATCTGGATAATCCCCGTGACTAGAGCCATAAGAAATAGCCAGCGCATCTATTCCTGTTTCTTTTGCATATCTAATGGCTAAATCAGGATTCGTATACATTTCATCATCTGTCATCTGGTTCCTAGAAACAGAACCGATATTACCAATCTCCCCTTCGACGCTCGCATCATAGCTTTGCGCGAATTCTACCATTTCTTTCGTTATTCTTATATTCTCATCAATTGGATAACGAGAAGCATCCATCATTACACTAGAAAATCCATCTCTTAAGCATCTCTTCACAAATCCAACATCCTGCCCATGGTCTAAATTAATAGCTACTTCTACACTTGCTGCATTTGCCATTTCTATAATTGGTCTTGTTAATAACTTACTTCCCAAATGCTGCATTAAATGATCTTGTAATAAATCTACAATGATAGGTGCTCTCAATTCTTGTGCTGCTTCAATCACTGCCTTAGCTGTTTCTAGGTTAAAGCAGTTGATTGCCATTACCGCATATTTCCCTTGGTTGGCACGTGCAAGCATTCCCTTCATCGAAACATACATTCTAAGTCCCCTCCTTTATTGACTTACTCTCTAGCAAAATAAGCGTTCTTTCATTCAGGTTAAAATGTAATCTTCACATCTGATAAATCTACTTCTTCCTCTTCACTCGATGTTTCTTCTATTTCTGCAGCTGGTTCCTTCTTCCATAAGAACAGCATAACTCCGGTAATGAGTGACCCGATAAGTAATGCCACACAAAATAGAATTGGATGTGTCATCGCAGGTACAATAAACATTCCTCCTGATGGAACCGGAGATCCTACCCCCCACATCATAGAGAACCCTCCTCCAACGGCTGCTCCAATGGTGCATGAAGCAACAACTCTTACAATATCTACTGCTGCAATCGGGATAACGCCTTCTGTAATCATGCATATTCCCATCGGTAGAGCTATTTTGATGTTATCTTCTTCCGATTTTGTATATCGTTTCTTCTGAAATAATTTAGAAAGTCCCCAAGAAATGGCTACACCAAATGGGGGAACCATTGATGCCAATATTTTTACAGCTTCTGGCTCGTATATGCCCTCTAATAGCAAACCATCTGCAAACAATGAGGCTACTTTATTAACTGGCCCGCCAAAATCAAATGCTGCCATTCCCCCTAATATTGCCCCAAAAACAAATCTCATCGATCCCTGCATACTTGTTAGAAAAGAAGTTAAGCCCTCTGTTGCCCATACAATCGGAACGCCAAGCACAAAAAACATAAGTAATCCGATAACTAAACTCGATATTAAAGGAATAATCATCATTGGCATTAAGCCTTCTGCCCACTTTGGCACTTTTAAATTTTTTCTTAAAAATAAAACAAAGTAACCAACAATAAATCCACCTAGCATCCCACCTAAAAATCCTGCTCCAATGGCGTTTGCGATCAATCCCATTAATAACCCTGGAGCAATACCTGGACGATCTGCTATGGAATATGCTATTGCTCCTGAAATAACAGGAGCTAATAACCCCATTCCAAGTACTCCTAACGAAACAAGTGCTGAGGGAATATCAAAGGAAGCTTTATAATCTTCAATGACCGAACCACCTGTAAGATTCCCAATTGCAATTAAAAGTCCTGATGCCACAACAAGTGGCAGCATATAACTAATGGCTGTTAAAGCATGCTTTTTTACTTGCATTTTCTTCAGCATCTAGTAGACCCCCTCACTGTTTATTTAGCTCAGCGTCAATCTTTTGGTAAAGCTGTTTCGGTGCCTTTATGGCAATATGTGTAGGTATCTCAACAATTTTCTTCCCAGCAAAACGTTCTTTTCCACTTACCTTGATATCTGCAGCAATTATGACCAAATCAGCTTCCTCTATTTCCTTAGTCGTTAACTCATCCTCAATTCCAATGGTCCCTTGTGTCTCGATACGAACTTTATGTCCCAGCTCTTGGCCTGCTTTAATCAATTTTTCTTTCGCAATATACGTATGAGCAATACCAGATGTACAAGCTGAAATCCCCACAATATTCATCATGATTCCCTCCAAATTTATAAGTTTTTAATAAAATGCACCTTAATCATTTTTCGTTAATACCTTTAAAAATTCTTTCTTTGTCTGCAGTGTTTGGAACTTACTAATCGTTTCCTCATCCGCTAATAAGACAGCTACCTTTTGTAATAATTTAATATGGATAGTGGTTTTATCCGTGTCTTTAACAGCAAATAAGATAATAATATTGATAGGATTTCCATCAAGCGATTCCCATTCTATAAATGATTGGGTTCTTCCTATTGCAATAGATGTCTTTCGTACATGCTTTGATTTACCATGGGGGATAGCCACCCCCTTCTCCAAACCAGTAACACCTTCTTCTTCTCGATACATCACATCCTTTATAAATCCTTCTTTATTCGATATACAACCGTTTTCATATAATAGGTCAGTTAACTCATTCAATACTTCTTCCTTTGTAGTTCCTTGCAAATTTAACTCGATAAGATCTTCTGTTACTACCTTATGAAAATCTAATTCTTCTATTTTCATGTCCACTTTTAACTCTCCTACCTTTCTATTTTTCACCGATAATACTCTGTTGATTGTAGTAGTCCTTAATAAATTGATCTATCTTAAACTTATCCTCTTGATTTAAAATAGGACTCACAAGAATAGTAGGCTTATCAATGATACTATGTGTTTTCACAGTAGAAATAACTAATTCTACATCTTCATAATCTGTCTGTTTTATTCGTTGCTGGGCGATTATTTTCTTTATGTGGATATCAGGAAAAGTTCTTCTTATTTTTTCACTTAATAAATGCGAAGTGCCAATTCCACTTGTACATTCAATTAATATAGGAATCTGATTAGCAAAATGATCATCATACGAAATTTGAAAATACAAAGTAATATAGCCAATTTCTTCATCGGTTATATACTTTTCATAATGTCCTTCTTCTACTAACTGTTGAATGCTAGTCTTTACTAAGCCAAATATATTGGAGAAATTGGTTACTATGGATTTTATGATTGGATTAACTATATAGATTCGATGGCTTAATCGATATAACATTGCATGCATATGCAAGGTTATCCTTTCTAATAATTCATCATCCGTATCGAATCGATATCCGCTATTTTCTGTCACTTTTGCTATTAACCTTTTTGTTAAAAGAACGACCTGATCATTTTTATATGGCTCAGTACCTTGATTTAATAAAAATCGCGAATTAAGTTTATACGCTTTCAAAATATAATAAAGAGAATAAATATCATATTGTTTTAACGAAAGAGAAAACTGATTTTCGATTTCCTCAATCATATCTTTACAAATACAATAAATAGTGGAATTTTCATCTATTTCTTCGTATACTATTTCTTCTTCATCTAATGAAAGCTTATTATTATGTTTTTCTATTATCGAAAGAAGAGAGCAGAATAAGGTTAAATAATAGGGCTGATCTAAGCTTAAATCATGCTTCACTTGGATATCATGCAGCAACCTCTTAATTTTTATTAAATGATTATTTTTCACTTTTACTTTTTTGATAGAATCAGGAATATCATATTGACTAAAAGGGTCTCCCATTTGAGTTAAGTAATTCTCAATAATTACGGCCATCAAACGATAAATAGATAGTTTATCTCCCTTAATAAAGGTTCCTTCCTTTGTCCTTAATAGTCTTAAATGATAGGACCTTAATTCCTTTTCAATATGTTTAAAATCATTGAGAATAGAGCTCTGACTTACGATGTACTTTTCCGATATTTTTTGAATTGAGGTCTTACCGGGTGCAATGGCTAAAAGATATAATAGTAAATTCAAACGTCTTTCGTCAGGATAATCAAATACAATCGTTTCCGTTTCTAAAGGTTCTTTATGGTTCTGGAAGTAATAACCGAAGTTTTCTTTTTTTATTATCCGAAACGGCATTGAATTCGAATCAACTATTTGTTGGATATCTCTATATATTGTCTTCTTAGAAACTTTAAGTGATTGTGCTAACTCTGCAGCTGTCACATACCGTTTCTCCCTTCGTAAGATAGTAAGAATCATCTGATGACGCTCATTTATGACTTGACTCACAAATTCCTTCACCTCTTTTCTTCTTTCTATGGTAATATCTTATCCGACTGAAAGCGGATACACAATTACAAAATAATGTTGATTGTTATGTCCCTATTAAAGTGAGCAATCCTTATTTCTGATTTTCCGGCTTTGTTAAGAACTTGGGATTTTACAATAAAAGCTCTTCCTTTCTTTCATTTCTTTTTGAAACAGTCGTCATTAAAGACAAAAAAGCACAATAGTTGTCCTATCGCACTTTTCTTCTTTGTCTATTATTCTCTTTATAATAAGTAGGTTACCACCAATAATATCGTTCCAACGATAAAGCAATAATAAGCAAAATATTTTAAGTTTCCTTTTTCCATTATACCCATTAGCCATTTCATAGAGAAATAGGTAAAAACAAGAGCCGTGATAAAAGCAATGAAATAAGGCCAAGCCAAAGTTTTCAAATCTGGGCTGTTAATCATTTCCGTTACTCCAAGAATAGCTCCTCCAACACTTACTGGAATATAAAGCATAAAGGAAAAACGCAGCGCCGTACTTTGTTTCATGCCCAATGCAATGGACGCTATAACAGTGGAACCTGAGCGGCTGATACCTGGTATAAGTGCAATCACTTGAGCACATCCAACAATAAGAGCATCTCGCAAAGATAAATCCCCATCTCTTTTTACACCACGCATATTTCGAATGATCCATAAAGCTATACCTGTAATTAGTAGTGTAATGGAAACAGTATAAAAAGAGGTGAAATAATCAGCAATATAATCGCCAAACAGTACGCCGATCACACCAGCTGGAATGGTTCCAATAATAACATACAGGGAGAATCGAAAATCAGCTCGATAACTTTCCTTTCGTGTTTTTAGATACAAAAAGCTATGTGTTATTAATTGCTTTATATCCTTTCGGTAAATGAAGACAATGGCAATTAATGATGCCGTATTTGTAATAATCTCGAACGATAAGCCTCTCTGTTCAATTCCTAGAAGCCTTTGGCCAATAATTAAATGACCACTTGAGGAAATTGGAATTGGCTCGGTAATACCTTGGATGGCTCCTAGAATAAAATACTTGAACATTACTAAAAAATCATGTAAATCCACTACTTAACCTCCAACTATCTACTTTTTTCTTAGTATACTTGAAAGTGAGATGGAAATATAGGGATCAACTTGTACAATCTCTTATTCTATAAAAATGTAATCGTTTTAGAACCTTTTAAATTTGGAAAGGAGAAAACAAATATTTTTTTTAAAATAAATCTACTTTACATCTAGCTTCATTAAAAAAAGCATAAGGCTGCTCTTATGCTTTTACTTTAATATTTTAAAATCATAAGAATAAATAGAAGTTCCTTTTACAGATGATAAGATGGCATCTAATCCTTCTATTATTTTCTCTTCTACCTTCTCACCATTTTCCAAAGAGTAGCTTTCCAGATAATACTTCTCTTTTTTCGAATCGTCATACCTTAATGCAAATAAATAATCCCCTGCAAAATATACTTCTTCATTATGCCGGGGTTGGTTTTGTGGAAAATCCTCCAGCAGGAATTTACTCTGTTCTTGTCCATCTTTACTTACCGCAACAACTTCTCCTACTCCGTTAACATAGAAAAAAACGTCCCGCCATAAATAAGCTGCATTTTTGGAATTCATGGAATCAGCTGCGGGGTCATTAGCAACATATCCTGTACTTAACTCCACTTTTGTTTGTTCCAAAGTTTCCTTATTAAGGAGAAATAAAACGGTATTTTGACTCTTGTCATCGGTTATCTCTGAAAGCAAAACATAATAATGGAGTTCGTCACTTAAGATAGGTGCCAATGATGAATATTCATATCCTTTCTCCATTTCCAATCCCTTAATGGCCTTTATTTCTAAATGGTTATTTTCCAAGAATGCTTTCCTTAAGACATATTCCTTTTCTTCTTTATCATTTGTCAAAATGAGAATTTCATCCTTGGTGGAACCCGAAGCCATTATATTAAAAGGGAGATTTCCTCCTTTAAACCCTTTGTGATTTCCCCAATAAATATGGGATATATCCCTTTCTTTATCATTTCCAGAACGATAAATAGAGAAAAAGACATCCTGTTTCTCCAAATAGCCTGTTCGTTCTCCGCTTTGTTGGTATTTCAAATCGATTACAGCATTCTTTTCTCCAATCAACCTTATTGTATTTTTATCCTCTAACAACATTTGATGATCATTTAGCGCCATGCTTCCAAATTCTAAACCACCCATTTGAAAACCAGTTGCTTTTCCTTTATCATCAATAAAAACAGCGTAGCTAATCCCTTCATTATTCCTATCTTGATTAGTTATTGTGGAGAAATAGACAACTGCCTCTTTATCATGTAGAAAATCTGGCTGATTAAGCTCTTCCATCGTAAGGTTATTTTCTGAATGGCCAATTTTTGTAGTGACAGTAATCATTAGAACGATAATTAGAAATAGAGCTATACCAAATTTCGTTTTCATACTATCCTCCTAAAGTAAAAAGGCGGCATGCTAATAGTGCAAACTCGCCTTTTAAATGAAGTAAATTGGAATTTTTCTTTATGAGATTAAAGTGTCTCCAAAGTTAGTTGTAGGATATAACCATTGAATAAAAAGGTAAGGGGGTAATAATAATTTCTTTTCGTGCTTGTCGGAGATAAAGTCAGCTATTGCAATGGTTGACTCTACTCCTCCATGAATAGTTAAATAATAATTTAATTTCTTCATTACTTTTATTAAAGTGTCCAATGTCTCTTTGTCTTGTCTTAAAAGCTTATATGATATGCCTAAGTTTGAATGTATTCCTAATTGTTTCTGGTGTATAGCAATATCACTATATTGCTTACACTCTATTGTATCTAGTTGCACAAAAATTTCCTTTTCAGAATCCAGCTTATAAACACCATTATAAGGAATTCCCATCACTACATTTTCATCTAGTTTGAGTATTACAGGAGATATATCCTTTATAAATTCCGGTTCAAATTTGCTTATTACCTCAAATAAAATTTGTGCTAATGTGTTTTTATGAAAAAGACATTCTCGAGGTCGCAGTGATATTTTTTGATTTTTTTCAATAGAACAAGCAACAATATGAGAAGTTGATGGCTGTAAATAATCACGATTCATTTGATCTTGATATGTTTCAAAAATTCGCTGCATCAACTGATTATTCATCTCCACCATTTCACTATTACTCCGTTTCGAGATTTCCAATACTAAGTGCTCCTGGTTGACATTCATGCCCAGCAAAAGCACTTCCAAGATTCACACCCAATGTTAAAGTAATAAGAACCACAACGGATACTATCATTTTTTTCATTTGTAATACACTCCTATTCTTTAATCTATTTGTTAATAAAATTTTATACTATATAGATTATTTATAAAAATAGGTAAAATTCTACTGTTTTTTCTATCATTTAATAGATTTTTTGCTATTAAAATTTTACTATACATACCTACTACTTCAATTTATTCCTCATATTCTAATGCTTTCATTAAATAATCTGCTGCTTTCTTATATGCCTTTTTATCGTAATAATGATTCCCCAGTTCTTTGGTTATTCGTTTAATCAAAATACCTTGATGTAATTCAATTGCAGAGTCTAGCATTTTTTGCATTCCCTTTTCATATGCAGTTTCATTACCTTGCAGTTTCTTAACCGATAATCTTAATAAACATAATAAAATATAATCATGCTTAAGCTGAAATTTTTCTGTTATCGCAAGGGCCTTTTCTAAATACTCATCCACAAGTACCCAATCTTTTAATTCTATATAGATTTCTACTAACCTTCTCAACGGGTGAACAATCTGCAAATCTAGTGAAGGTTGTTCAAATATATTAATACTCTTTAAATAGTATTTTATTGCTGACTGATATTCCTTTTTTCTCTCATAAACTCTCCCTATATTATGCTGTATCATCCCTTTAAAACTTGAAAGTTTCTCATGCTCTTTATTCTCCATGATAATATGTTCTGCCTTTTTTAAACATTCCATTGAATTATCCAAATCATTATTTAGCTGATATTGAACCCCCAATGTAATTAAAGCAGTAATGATATATTCTTTTTCTTTCTTTTTTTCAAATATCTCATATGCCTTATTAGAGTAATACATACTAATTTCTTGATTGGCGTGTGTTCTTTGTTTAATCAAACTAAGATTATAATAAAGTTTCGCAGCATCTAAACTCTCCCTATCTTTTAATAAATGATCTGCTTTTGTGTAATAATGAACTGAAAAATTAAAGTCCTGAAGGTAATAAAAGAAGTTACCACAAGAAAGATAATAATAAAAGTATTCTTCTTCTAAACCTTCATTAATTTCTCCTGAAATAAATCGTTTAGATAAGCTATAAATACTTCTAGCCTGCTCTATTTCTCCTTTTGTCGTATAATATCTCAATAAAACTCCATAAAGGTTCAGATTTATTTTGGTAGAGTTTAATTCCAATGTCTGAATATGAAGATAAGAAAGGTGTTCATCTGTAATTTTTCCGCTTTTTTTATAGTTTTCCACGATCTCTAATATTTTTTCATCTCTATTCGGACTACTCAATTCGGTTAAATCATAACCAAGTCTTTTGGACACTTTTCTTAAAAACTCTGCAGATGGATTGATTTGCCCATTTTCAATCCGGCTTAAATAAGTGATAGAACAAATCCCTTCCGTTAATTCCTTTTGCGTCAGCTGTTTATGGATACGTAGTTGCCTTATTCTTTCACCAATCATTATATCTCCCTTCTCTCTTGTTATTTCCATTTCTCCATGTATCGATATTATAATTATAGCGCTAATCTACCATTTTTTAGAAAATATATAAAAAAATTCACCAATTTTTTTCAAAAAACAGGACTTCTTCGACATATTTTTTCACCAATAGGAGAAATAACAAATAAAAAAACTTGACCTTTAAATAAACAGGCCAAGCTCTTCTTTTTACTTATCGTTTTTTAACATTGTTCATAATAAAACCACTCTTCGGCAATGTTGGCATCTGACTTAAGTCATAATGTAAATCTTGAACTGGAACATCATAGTCCAATTCCGTTGCGAGAGTTCGCAAAACAACCTTCATCAATTCAACTGTAACTCCTTCTCCGGGACAGCGATGCCCTTTTGCTGGATCTCCTCCGCCATGGGGAATAAAATCATACAACCCTCCTTGCCAATTTTCAAATCGACTTGGATTAAATTGATTGGGATTCTCCCATAAACGTGCATCGTGATTGGTTCCATAAATATCTAATAAGACTAAAGTTCCTTCTTTAAATTCTTGGTTCTTCCACATAAAATTAGTTCGGACACGAGCTCCAAGAAAAGGGCCAAACGGATAATATCGCCTTACTTCATGGACAAACATATCGAAATGTCGGTCATCAGCTGTGCGAAGTTTTTCTCTTTGTTCTTTATATTCATGGAAGGCTAAAGCAGAAAATGTAATGAAAGTGGCAATCGCAACGATTGGTCTTAACACATTTATTAACTCAATTGCCGCCATTTCCGTATCAAGCCTTGTTCCATCGATTTTCTCATAAAAAGCCATTTCATGTAACGCGGTTCCTTGCTCTGTTTCCAGTTTGCCCTCACGAACTTCTTCAATCACTTGTCTAATCCACCGCTCTGCTCGATTACGGGCCATTCTGCCTTTCCAGTGCTCGGGGCCAAGGGTGCCAAATGCATACACCATCGCAATAAAATCATCAGCACGCTCTAATATTTCTTCTTCCGCAAGCGGGACTCCTGCCCACTGACAGGCAACTTTACATAAGATATTCTTTATTTCATCAAATAAAACAATTTGATCCCGTTGTTCCCACTGCTTTATTGCCTCTTCTAAATAGACTGTTGTAAGATTCGCCAACTTTTGCTGATGCTCAGGAGTCAATAAGGACATAAATAGAAGTTTTCTGTGAAGATGTTTTTCATCATCCATCGTTTGAACCGCATTCTTTCCAAATAATGATTGCTGAACGCGATTAGGGGCTGCACCATTGCGCTGAAATTTCTCAGTGTCGTAGAAAATCTTTACAGCCTCCTCTCCTTTTATACATATCACATTTTGCCCTAATAAACGCACTGTGAATATATCAGTATTAAATTTATCCATTCTGTTATTAATAAATAGATATCCTTCCTTTAATAAGGTAATGGTTTTATCTAATCCTTTATCTGAAGGCACGTTTGAATTGGTCGGCATCTCGGACTCTCCTTTCTAAACTGTGTCATCATTCGCACAGGAAAAACAGGTATTCTGTTTCTTATTACTTTGATTTTTTCCCTTTAGTCAAAAAGATAATCCCAATACTGACGGCAGCTGCAGCTGTAAGAATGGGATGCTTGCTCATTTTTACGTACATACTTCGAGAACGAATCCATCCCTGATTATTTCCTCTTTCATGTAAACCGTATCCTGGCTGATATAAATTACTTTTTTCACGGCTGTTAGATGGTTGATCTTTATATTGAGTTGGTGGAATCCATTTCTCCATTAACCTGTCTGTAAATCGCGGTAATAATGTGCCTAGTAGATTTAATAGTTTCGCTTGAGAACCAACATATATATCTCTCATTGGATTTTCTGCTGCAAATAATATTGCTTCTGCTACCGCATCTGGAGGATAAATCATCCCTTTGTGAGTAGGCTGCTTATCCAAATAACTTCTAGCATGTTCTGCATATGGCGTATCTATTCTTCCAGGATGAATCAAAGTAATAGATACAGGAATTTGTTCCTTTTCCGCTTCCATTCGAATGCTTTCAGTCCAGCCATGAACAGCGAATTTCGAAGGTGCGTATGTCGACTGGATAAGTGTTCCTCTATCCCCAAATAGGCTCCCTACATTAATTAGAGCACCCACATTCCCTCGCTCTTTGAAATGGTTAATCGCAATTCTTGTACCGTAGACAACACCCCAATAGTTAGTATCATGCATTCGTTTCATGTCCTCAATGCTTACATCCAGGGCATATCCATATATCGTCACTCCTGCATTATTAACCCAAGTATCAAATCCTCCAAATGTTTCTAGCGCTGTTTCGGCAATTTTTTTTACCTCTTGTTCTTTTCCCACATCAGCCTTTACATAAACGACGGAAGCCCCTTGTTCCTTTAACTCAGCAGTTAGTTTTTCCAGGGCATTCTCATTTCGTGCTGCCAGCACAAGCTTTGCACCTTTAGAAGCAGCCATTCTCGCTGTGACAAGTCCAATCCCACTAGAAGCTCCTGTAATTACGATTACTTGTTCCTTGATTTCTTTTAATGTCCGCTTGCCCGTTGAATCAACTTGTTTCTGAAACTTCCTATCTTTTAATTCCTTTAAGCTCTCTAAATGAAGTACTTTCTTATCGTACTCTCTTTCCTTGCTGCTCATCATCATACCTCCCACATAATAGTAATAAGCTTAGTATTTAGTAATTCAGAAATAATATCAGAAAAGAAATGGAAGTGACATATAGAAGATATACCCATAAAAGTAATAAAAAAAGAATGAAAAATATCCCAAAAAGGATACTTTCATTCTTTAAACTACTCTTTTAGCCCATGGCATGAGACAATATTTTTTTTCCTTTTTTCAGATGAACAAGGAGAGCTAGTATGGGAAAGGTCATCGCCAAGAGCAATGCCGTATCCGGACTGAATTGATAATAACTATAGCTTCCGATCCATGATCCAAACGCTCCTCCTAAGAAGAAAATGGTCATATATAATCCATTTAATCTATTTCGAATGGCTGGGTTTAAGCTAAAAATAACCTTTTGACCTAACAGCATATTTCCTGATACACCGATGTCTAGTATAATCCCAGAGATTACAATAAGTGCAATACTTAAGATAGAATGATCTTTTACAAAAAACAAAAGAAAAATCGAAACAAATACTAGAACCATTGATACATTCGTCATAGAGTAAATATATCCCTTATCCCCTAACTTTCCAATATATGGGGTTAACAATGCACCAGCAATGGCAACAAAGCCAAATAGGGCAATTTCATTATTAGTAAAATGCAAGGACTCGGATCTTAATAAGATGGGTAAAACTGTCCAATACAAACTAAATGTAGCAAAGATACAAGCATGGTAAAATGCTCTTTGTTGGAGTGGCTGCGTTTCTTTTAGGACACTTACCATCGAGCGCAATAAAGCAGGATACGTTATGCCAAGATTAGATTCTAATCCAAAATCCGGCAAAAATTTTAATAATAATAGCAAAATAGTAACTAAAATAAGGCAAGAAAAAAGAAAGACCATCCGCCAGCCAAGCCAATCCGTAACGGCGATTGAAAATGGCCGCGCCACCATAATTCCAATAAAAAGCCCACTCATTACTTTGCCGATATAATTCCCAGCTTGTTCTTTAGGGACAATTTTCATCGTTAATGGCACTAACATTTGAGCAGCACTTGCTCCAATCCCGATGAATGTAACAACAAATAAAAAGATCATGCCATTTGTCGAAAATAAAGCACCAATTAAAGAAAGAATGGTTAGCCCTATTAACAAGATAATGATTCGTTTACTTTTATAAAGATCCGCCAAGGGCACTAAGAAAAACAAGCCAGCGCCATATCCAATCTGCGTTAAAGTCGTTAACAGCCCAGAAATATTTGAAGCAATATGTAAATCAGCAGAAATAAATTGAATTATCGGCTGGGTATAATATATATTAGCCACTACAGCTCCACAGCTTACCGCCAATAAAAAAATGAGAAAATTTGTTTTCTTGTTCATTACCAACTCTCCTTTCACCAACCAAGATGATATATAATTATAACATAAGGACTACATCTGGAAATGTCTAGAATCATTAATACTTAGCTGATTGGTACTATATTTTACTATTTTAGTTATTAATCATTCATATAAAAAAAGAGTGTTTCCCTATAAAAAATGGGGAAACACTCTTTTTTTCTTCTAAATTACTCCCATATAAATGTACAAATCTCCGCTTCGTTCATTTGATTGGAATCGAACATCTCTCCGTTCACTTCTTCCAGTAAATTAGATTTTCTTGGGTATTTCCCATTATATTTCAACGTTAAAGGCTGTTTTTGCTCCGTTAAATTATAGCCTCGAAGAACTATTTCTTTGCTGTTTTCTTTCTGCTTAAATGCTGTTAGTCGAAAAGCTTTTCCGTCCAATTGAATAAATTCATATATGGACGGATATGCACCTTTATGCATATCTGTTTGCACACTAGAAAATGGAATTTGAAAGTTAATTGCTGCATGATAGGATTCCAGCTTGTTTGTGCTATCGTGAAATCCTACGGCAAATTTCACTGTTTGATTTCCTATACACTGAGCTTCTGGAGTTGGGAAGTAACCCCAATCTCCTAATTCCCCAACCGCTCGAAGCAAAGTAACGGCAATGGTATCTTCCATAATTTCATACTCATTCAGTCCATAATTCGCAACAGTCACCCCTCTATTTTCATCATGTAAATTAACAAATGCATGCTGATGCTGTGGGTTAGTTGGATTTTCCCAGTTGGAACTTACCTTATTTGCTCGCTTCACTACTTCGAAAATACTGTCAGATTCATGCTCCTCTACATGAATCCCCGTTGGAAAGAGCACTCGTATGCGATGGTCCTTCATTTGGTTAGCAAATGACGTTTCGAATAAAAGCTGATTACTGTTTCGCTCTAATCTTATTTTTGTTTTCAGCTCCAATGTTTTCAGCTTTTTCGAACGGCCAGCATGACGACCACGAAATTCAATTAATCCTTTCTGCTCTTCCAATAACCTTTCATCTGCTGATTCTGGAATCAGCATTTTTTGTGTTAAAAGCACTTCTCCATACGCAAAAGTATCAGAAATAATCTCTACCTCTGCTGTTCCTGCTGATGATAAAATGGGCTGATCTCCTTTTGGCATTTTGTAAATATACTCATTGCCAACATCGCCCGTATTCTCAAAAGTGAGAAAGTTTGTGTAGATACTATTTGTTCCTTTATCCAAAACAGTCAATGTACCATTTTGTTCTATTTGAACTTTTAGATGGATATTTTCTAAAAGCTGCCCTTGATGCTGAACAATTTTTTTGTGTTCTTGCTGCTGGGATTCCCCTTCTATCAACGCATAGGTTTGCCATGATAATGGACTCATTTCGTTTAATGGGAGCTCAACAGTCACATAAGCACCGATAAACGGCTGACGAAAACGATCCTCTGGAAGATCATATCCAAACCGGATATCTGTATAGATAACCCTTGCTGGAACTTCCACTCCCTCTTTATCGATTACTTTCATTGCTGGAAACTCTTCGGCTTTTAGCTTGCGATACAATTCATCTGGACGTCCGCTCGAAAAGGGAAGTCTTTTCCACTCTATCTCTATTTCAACCAAACCTGTTTTTGTACTGCCAGCAGTATTAAAGACAATAAAAGGGCGGCTTCCAGCTGGAAATTCACTCGTGTCAATTTGTTCTGCAAGCATAGTTAAAGCTTCTGTTTTTATAAATTGACCTACTTCCTCTGCTTTATGAAAGCGAGTCATCATTTCACGATGCACCTCATCCACACTGCAGCCGCAAATACTGTCATGGGGATGGTTTTGCATCAATTGTTTCCATGCAAACTGAAACATTTCATGGGGATATTTTCCGTCCTTTTG
The DNA here is from genome assembly GCF_001591585.1 of Niallia circulans NBRC 13626. GTDB lineage: Bacteria > Bacillota > Bacilli > Bacillales > Cytobacillaceae > Niallia > Niallia circulans. Next base: position 125,169 of record NZ_BCVE01000005.1, read on the forward strand.
ATAGGCCATTGCAGCCAATGGTTCCGCAATATTTTCTAACAATCTACTAACATCTGTATTTCTTTGTTTCAGATATATTCTAGAGGAAGCGGTATTTGCTAAAGTATACCAGCCATCTGTCTCCTGACTAGTTAATTCTCCTTTCACTGTATGTAAATTTTCAGGAATGTCTTGTTTTATTATTTTCATATACTCATCAAAACTACTATGAATGAAGGTTATGTCAGGATATAAATTATTGGCTGCTTCAATGGCAGCTGTAATATTCTTTTGAACTGGCTGATGATCACAGCCATTCATAAACAATAGATGATCTGTAGATGCATATTGAAGGGCATCCTTTAATTTCTGATCCCAAAATTGCTTTGCTTCCACTTCATCCACAGGAATTTCATTCCCATTACTATACCAATTGGCGAAAAGAATGCCTAAAACAGTGGATTTATCAGGGCCCTCCCACCACATTTCTGAATATGGTGAACTATATTGATCATCATTGATAACAATATTATTAAACCCCGTAGGTTTAACCCCGCGCCCAAACGCCGCCACATCCATGCCAGACTGTTTAAGAATTTGTGGTACCTGCCCCATATTCCCAAATGTATCTGGGAAATAGCCTAACTTAACTGGTGCTCCCCATTTTTGGCATTCTTGCAATCCAATTAAAAGATTTCGTACATTTGCTTCACTACTAATTAAAAAATCATCTTGCAGAATATAGAAGGGACCAATTTTTAATTTTCCTTCTTGAATATATTTTTTGAGCTTCCATTCGTTTTGCGGCTTTATCTCCAAATAATCATCGAGAATAATTGTCTGCCCATCTAAATGAAAACTATTAAAATGAGGATCTGTGTCAAACAACTCTAATAAATCATCGATTAGCTGAACCAATCGCATGCGATGCTGTTCAAAAGGCAAATACCATTCTCGATCCCAGTGACTATGGGATATTATATACACTTTTTTCATCTTCAGGTACTCCTCTCTAGTTCCTTTACTGTCCTGTCATTATTTTTTCTTTACTCGAATATCAAAATAATCCATTACTAATTCGCAAAACATCATATTCGCCCATGAAAACCACTCTCTCGTATATTGAGAAGGATCATCCACATTAAAGCCTTCATGCATTAAATGTGTTCCTCCATCACAGGCTACAAGCAAATCTAGTATTCTTTCTTTCTCCTTTTTATCCTCTGCCGTTAGACCTTCCATCGCAAGAGCAATCGGCCAAATATAATTTTCCGGTGTATGGGAGCTTCCAATCCCTTCCGCATATTTCCCTTTATAAAAGTAAGGATTCTCTTTACTAAGTATTGTCTGCCGTGTTGCTCGGTATCTTTCATCATTTTCCTCCACATATCCAAGATAGGGGGCAGATAGTAGATTAGGTATATTAGAATCATCCATAATGGTAAAGTTGCCTTTTCCATCTACTTCGTAGGCATAAATTTCTTCACCGTTATGATTGCGTACAACGGCAAACTCCTCAATCCCTTTTTCTATCTCCTCTTTGAGTTTTTGAAAGACAGGAACTTGCTCCGTTATCTTCAAAACATCTTCATAAATCTCGATTAGATAACCTAGCACTACACTAGCAAACATATTTGAAGGCACTAAATAACCATATGTACAAGCATCATCACTTGGTCTAAATCCTGACCAGGTCATGCCAGTAGGAACGACGTCTGCCCCTCTCCCTTTGTTTATTAACGTATCCTCTTGTCGATCGGTCACTCTTTCAAATGTATAGGAGGAATTCGTATGATCTTGCTCTATCATCCATACCTCAATTATTTTTTGGACCGCTTCCTGAAACGACTGATTAAAATGATTTGTTCTCCCTGTTGCCTTCCAGAACAAATAACTAAGCTGGATTGGATAACACAGTGAATCAATTTCATACTTTCTTTCCCATATCCATGGATTCATTGTCGTTAAATCGGTTTGATGTCCTGCCCCATTCGCTTCTTTATTGAAAGCGTTCGCATAAGGATCCAAACAAATATACTGACATTGTCGCTCAATAAGACCGGCAATCATATTAGCCATTTCTTCGTCCTTTTCAGCCAATACTAAATATGGTCTTACCTGTGCAGTGGAATCTCGCAGCCACATCGCTGGTATATCCCCTGTAAGGAGAAAAGTAGTTCCATCCTCCAGCTTTTCAACTGTTGTTTCTAATGTATTAGCAAAACAAGTATTGAAATTAACAGCCCAATTCGCATGTTCATCCCCACATTTTTTTGTAATCCATTTCATAAATTCTTTTACCGAAGACATCGTTGTTTTTTGATATGACATTTTTCGAACCCCTCTCAATATTTGATATATCATTTAAACCCATTTTAATTTCAATCGCCTTTATTGTCTAGTGTTTCTTTTTCTTATTTTAATGAAAAATTGTCTGTCTATAAATCGGGAAAACTTCTCTCATATTTATATTCATAAAATTTGCTTAGCTTTACTCTTTACGGAAAGCAATTTCATGTTATAATAAATTTGATATATCATTTAAGGAGTTTATGATGAAAAAAGAACCACTTTATCAAAAAATTGTCACAGACATACTAGCCAAAATCCAAGCTGGTGATTTAAAGCCAGGCGATCAAGTACCGACAGAATTAGAAATTTCTAAGCAATACAACGTCAGTCGAATCACATCAAAGAGAGCATTAACCGAGCTAGAAAACAAAGAACTAATCGAACGAATCCAAGGGAGAGGAAGCTTTGTTGCCGAACAAAAACAGTTTCCTTCTGATGTTATTCTCTTTATTCTTCCTTTTCCTAATAATCCTGGACTAGGAGATTATGCTCAAGGAATTAGCCGTTTTATTGCGAACACATCCTATACGGTGCAAATTCAGACAAATGCTTACTTAAGTCAGCTTGATGCCAAAAAAATATCATCTATGTACGCAGGTCTCCTCCTTTATCCAGAGGCTGGAACATCGCATTTAGATATTCTTTATACCTTATATCTCGAAAAATTTCCGGTAGTGGTGCTCGATAAGAAAATCGAAAGCATCCCATTTCCTTTTATTACATCTGATAATATGCAAGGTGGTTATCTGGCAGCACAGTATTTAATTAACCAAGGACATAAGAAAATCATTTTTTATGCTACACAAAATTTAGAGAGAAGTTCCACTATTCGAGAAAGGTATTTAGGTTATTTAAAAGCAGTACACGAAGCAAATATTGCGTATCATGATTCAAAAGTAGTGCATTCAGCTGAGGACAACAGCGCTTTTATCCGTCAGCTAAAAGAAGAAGAAATTACTGGCCTGATAGCAGAGAACGATATTAATGCGATTCATTTAATGAAAGAAATCAAAAGATACGGCTATCAAATCCCTAAAGACTTTTCGATTATTGGCTTTGATAATATACAAGCAGCTGAACTTGTCGACCCCGCATTAACCACGATTGCCCAAAACTTCGAGGAGATCGGATATCAAGCAGCTAAACAGCTTATTCAATTAATTGAAAACAAAGAAGCAATTCATTCCGTAGTAATTCCGATTGAAATGATCATTAGAGAATCTACTAATTAAAAAGTAAGGAGAGGTGTCTATGTTAGAATTAATTGATACAAGACAAGGTACAGAAAATCAACATAGCTATTCAAACGGGAATACGCTTCCCTATACAGGCTTTCCCTTTGGCATGAATTTCTTTGTTCCGCAAACAAAACATACGAATGGAAGCTGGTTTTTTCATCCGCGTGATCGGGTTTTTCAAGGCTTTCGGTTAACTCATCAGCCGAGCCCGTGGATGGGGGATTTCTCCCATTTATTATTAACACCCCTTTCAGGCGCTGTTCACCATGACGATATTTACCACAATCAAAGTTCCTATCGACCTGAAAATGCCGTATATCAGCCACATTATTTACAAATAACGCAAGCACGCTATCAAATTAAGAATGAATTGGTTCCTACTACATATGGCTCCATACTTCGTTCTGCCTATAGAGATTTCAATCTACCAGGTTTATCCCTACATCTTCCTGGCAAAGGAAACGTTTCACTAGATATAGAGAAAAACAAGCTAACTGGATATGTTTCCAATTTTGCTGGCTGCGAAGATCCTGATTTTAAAATGTACTTTGTCATGACCTTTAGTCATCCCATCGATCAAGTGCATACTGGCTTTTTCCAAGAGGATAAGACGTTTACTTCCGCTTTTTCAGCAACTGGCGAAGACCAGCACTTTTTGATGCGCTTCTTATTAACCGAAGACAAACCGCTAGAAACTCGTCTTGCCACTTCTTTTATAAGCAGTGCTCAAGCAGAATGGAATCTAAGTCAAGAACTATCACCTTTTTCATTTAATGCTCTCAAAGAAAGGGCAGAGGAAGCTTGGGAACATTACTTAAATAAAATTGAAGTGAAGAATAAAGATTTTTCTACAGTTAAGACATTCTATCACTGTATGTATCGGATGTTTCTTTTTCCGCAAAAATTCTATGAAATAAATCAACAAGGTGAGCCGATTCATTATGATACAACAAGCAAAAGTGTAAAACCTGGTGTCCTGTATACAAATAACGGCTTTTGGGACACATTCCGAACCGTCTATCCTTTCTATTCTCTTCTTATTCCAGAAGAATATGAAGAAATGCTGAGAGGCTTTCTGAATAGTTATAAAGAAACGGGATTTCTCCCTAAATGGCTGTCTCCCGATGAACGCGGACTTATGCCGGGTACGTTAATCGATGCTGTTATTGCAGATGCGTCGCAAAAAGGAATTGCTGTTGATATCATTCCTGAGTTGTTTGAAGCAATGGTGAAAACTGCTTCTACCGTAAGTTCAAAGCGAACCTATGGCCGACAAGGAATCGAAGATTATGATACATATGGCTACATTCCTTCCAGCCATCATGAAAGTGTAAACCATACACTTGATTACGCATTTAGTGATTTCTGCATTAGCAGAGTAGCCCAAAAATTAGGACAGGATGATCTAAGGAAGACCTTCGAAAAGCGCGCTTATAATTATCGCAATATCTTCCATAAAGAAACGGGATTTATGCGTGCCAAAGATAAACAAGGCAAAGTAGAAGAACCCTTCAATTCCTTTAGCTGGGGGCAGGATTATGCAGAAGGAAGCGCTTGGCAAAGCAGCTTTGCGGTTTTTCACGACTTCGCTGGATTAATAAATGCTTATGGTGGAAAAGAACCTTTTCGAAACAAATTAGTAGATCTGTGCAATCAAGAACCGATTTTTGATACCAAAGGCTATCGATTGGAAATACATGAAATGAGCGAAATGGCTGCAATTGATTTTGGCCAAGTTGCCATATCCAATCAGCCAAGTTTTCATCTGCCTTATTTATTTACCTATGCTGGTGATCCCGCTTCGTCTCAAGTTTTATTAAAACAATTAATGACCCAGTTATTCTCTAGTAGTCCAACTGGCTATCCTGGTGATGAAGATAATGGCAGTATGTCTGGCTGGTTTATTTTTAGCAGTATGGGCTTTTATCCTATCTGCCCTGGTACAGGGGAATATGTAATTGGAATGCCGATTTTTGATGAGATTACAATACATCTACCAAATGACAAAAAAATCGAAATTTCAACTGCATTCAACCAGCCACAATTTAATTTTGTTCATCAGGTTACTGTCAACAATGAAATTTACAACAAGCTATTTTTAAAGCATGACGTACTTATAAAAGGCTGCACCATCGACTTCCAGCTTGGTATTGTGCCGCCAAATAAAGACTATGCAGAAACAGATTTACCTTATTCCTTGTCGACAGACAGTGCCTCCCTCCTATAAATAAAAGCACACCAAAAACCTACCCGCGCCGACCAAGCCAAAGGGTAGGTTTTCTTTATATTCAAATCCACTTCCTCATTCATCAATCGGCTCAAATAATTGCTGATAGCTGTCCCTAAACTCTTTTGGAGAAATACCACAATATTTTTTAAAGTTTTTATAAAAGTAACCTGGACTCATATAGCCAATTTTTTCGGAGATTTCATTTATATTCAGCTCTGAATTCAGCAATAGATTCTGCGCTAGCTTTATGCGATAGTGATTTAAATATTGAGAAAAACTCTTATTGGTTTCTTTCTTAAAAATCTGCCCTACATACATCACATTTAAGTGGAGCCTTTCGGCAATTGCTTTTAATGTTAAATCCTCGTGATATTCTTCTTGGATGATTTTGAGGACATTTTGAACATTCATGCTGTATTCTCTTCTAAACTTCTTATACTTCAGATTGTCCAACAGATCTTTAATGATCATTTGCAGCTCTTTAAAAGAACAAGCTTTATTTATTTTCTCCACCATCTCTTCATAGATGAATTCATCCTGAACCTCAAGTTCGCGATAAATATCCATGAATACCAGGAAGATAATATAGCGAGTGTATGCAGGTGAAGCGGCGGATTCCATTAACTCCGCAAAGATTTGTTTAATCTCCGTTTGAATTGTTTCTATATTTCTTATTCCTAATGCCTTTTTAAACGCTGTGAACGATATATTCGGTACATTTTCATTTAAAACATTGGCGGTTGCCGTGTCCATAAATTGTTGCTGTCTTTCATAAAAAGAACTAAGATATAAACTACTCTTTGCATGTTCATAGCTTAAGGAAACATCAGCCATTTTCTTTACTTCTTCCCCGATTCCAAAAGTCACTTTATTTTGGCAGTATAGCACTTGGATTGATTTCATTAAGCTCTCCAGTCCCCATCTTCCACCAAAATAGATAACGACCCATTGGTCTTCTTCATAATGATGAAAAAAATATAAATCTTTATTCGTATGTAACAGCTGATGAACTTGGTCATGGAGTTTCTTTTTATAGGTAAAGATCAGCACTTGATACCTTTTCATCTCCGTACTTATATCAAAGGCAGCAAGCATCTTTTTTAAATCCATATAATCAATATCATCATGTACCCAGCGTTTGAGTAAATGTGCAAATAAATATTTTTCGCCTTGGATTCGCAGCTTTTCCTCTTCAAACTCCTTGATACACTTTTTTAACGTCTCGATTAATTCCTCTTTGTTTATCGGTTTAATTAAATAATTCTCTGCTCCCATCTGGAGACTTTCTTTCACATATTCAAACTCTTGATAGCCAGACAACACAATAAAACGGAAAAAGATGGACGCTTCTTGTGCTTGTTTTAGAAAGTCAATCCCAGAAAGGATCGGCATGGTTACATCGGTTATCACAATATCTACCTTTTGTCTTTTTACAAATTCAAAAGCCTCTTGCCCATTACCTGCTGTGCCGACAATTTCAAATCCAAGATTCTCCCAAGGAATCAACTTTTGCAAACCTCTTACAATCATATATTCATCATCAACAAGCAGAACTTTATACAAAGCTATCCTCTCCTTTTAAAACAAGATTTCGATTGTTAATCCGCCTAATGGATTGGTCTTTAACCTCATGCTGTATGTATCTCCAAAAAAGGATCGCAATCTTGCATTTACATTATGTATGCCGATAGAGGACTCTAACTGATTTTCTGAAGAAGGCGTTTTCAATAATTCGTTGATTTTCTTTAATTTATCTTCGTGTACTCCTGTTCCGTTATCTTTGATTAAAATGCAGGTATACCCATCTTGCTTTGAGACCTTTACACTAATTGTATTGTTTTTCCTTGTATGATCAATCCCATGTATAAAAAAATTCTCCACCAGCGGCTGAATAGAAAATTTAGGGATGCTAATTTCTCCAAGCTCCTTTTCTATCTGAAACCCGTAAGCGATGCGATCCCGGTAGCGCATTTGATACAAATAAGCATATTTCTCACAAAATTCGAGCTCGTGTCTGATTGTAACTACTTTCTCTTGGGTGATGCTGTTTCTTAACAAGCTTCCAAAAACATAAACAACATTCGATAATTCATCGGCCCCTTCACTTACCGCATACATACGAATGTACTCAAGTGTATTATAGAGAAAATGCGGATCAATTTGAGACTGAAGCGCCCGCATATTAGCATCCTTTTGTTTGATTTCTAAGTTATAGATATCCTCAATATTGCGATTAATGCTATCTAACATCTGATTGATACTATGAGAAATATCCTTTAGCTCCCCTTGCTTCGTCTTTTCTTCAATGCGTACTTCCATATTCCCGTTTGAAACTTGATTGGTTCCTTTTTGAATATCTTCTACTTGAATCACATATCGTTTAAACGTTTTTCGGAGCCCAAAAAGGAGAATACCGTCTAAAATAGCACTAACAAATAAAAAGAAAAACAGACTTTTCATCGATTCGTTATTTACTTCCTTTTTACTGATGAAAGCGAGCACCTCAAAGTCATTGCTTGTATGAACACTTTTAATATAATATTGTTTTTCTAAATCCTTAAGACTAATAACGGAAGACTCTTCTAAATTTGCTGCAATCTTTTGTTGGAGCACAGAGTCTTGTCTGTATTGTCCTTGATAGTATACTAGTTTTTTTGTATCAGAAATAATTGCTGCTTGAAGAGACGTTTTCTCTTTGTCATTATCTAAAATCCGTTCTAATTCTTTATCATTAAAAACAATTGATACAATTCCAATTTGTGATAAAGTATTGGGATCCTTTATTGCTTTTTGGTAGACTACTTGATTGTTGCGGATAGGAGTATGGAAATACTTCTTGCCTCCCTTGTTTTCCTTCGTTGAATAATAGACTTCTTTATAATCATTTAATGAAATGGTTACCGATTCAATATCATCATCCAAGTAATACATCTCTGTTACGATTCGCGGAAGATAAAGAAAGGCATTATTTCTTTGCTCACTTAACGATTTTTGTAAATATGCTGCTGGTTCTAACTCAAAATATTGATACATACTTGTGATCATCTCTGAGCTGGCCATTAAATTAGCAACTACTTTATCTAACTTTTTCTCATTGTCTGTCACAATATTTTCTAATTGATTAGCGACCCTCTCAACAGAATCGATTGCTGTCCTTTGCTTATCCTGGCTTGTATTATAGCTGACTAATAAAGCAAAAAGAGTAACAGCAGAAATTAAGATAATAGAATATGTTTTTAATAGTGAATTAATAAAATACTTACTTCCCAATTAGCATCATCCTTAAGATACATATACGAGTTTTTGACTAAGTCTTATAAATAGCTTATTGGAAATAAAGCTAGCTAGTATGATAAACAGCGAGATACTTCCGAATAAAATTAGGGCAGGATTAAAATAAGTAAGAACAGAAATGCCAGCGAGCAGCCCTCCTAGTTTAAGGAGTGTCCAGAAGTCCATAAAGAACAAGAGAAACGACAGCTTCCATACATCTTTTATCGCTGCTTCATATTGTGCCTCAATAAAGAGCGAAAACAGGAAGCTGATAGCAATTAAAAATAGGGCAAAGATAAGCAAGAAGTCAATGATGAGAAAGAGCAAATGATTAATTTGAAGGGAAAAATAAAGATTATAGCTTAAAATGACACCTAATAGCAAAAATCCGTAAAAGGAGAAATTGCCACGTTTATAGCTAGTCTTAAAGGTAGAAAAAACATTCTTCCATGTTAATTCCTGATGGTCCCAACGGCACTCTAAAGATAGCTTTACAATCGTTAACAATGCAGGGCCAATACCAAAAATAATCCCCCCCATTATAGTCAGCAGCCAAAAATACAGATTCAGTTTTACTACTACATAAAATCGGTTAAAAAAAGTAGTCAAAAAAGAGGCAATCATATCGCTTTTCTCCTTTCTATTATATGATGAGAAAAGGCACGTTAACTAGAGCTAACGCACCTTTTAAAGATTAGTTTTTAGAGGCTTGAAATGCATCAAATTGCTTCTGCATTTCTTCGCGGACTTTTTCATACCCCGCGCCTTCTAATTTCTCATTTAATTCAGGGATTGCTTTATCTGGATCTAATGTTCCTGTGTTTAATCCATCAAGGTATTGGCTCATTACATTCGAAATATTGGTGATTTCTGTTTTCACGGAATCTGTATTAAAGGTGAAGCCTAGAATTGGAGAGCTTGTAGCATTGGCAATATTTTCATCTCGCTCTTTGATCTGTTCGTCAGTAATAGAATCTTGAACATAAACAATCTTATTATTGCCTGTATTCCAAGCTGCCATATGATTATTTGACTTATAGCCATCTAATAATTTTACTTTGTTTTCTCCGGCCTTCTCCCACGCTTTTCCTTCTTCCCCATAAATAAGACCATTTAATAGTTCTGGATCAGAATTTAGAAGACCTAAGAACTCTACTGCTTTTTCTTTATTCTTTGAGTTACTAGAAACAACAAAGTTTGCCATTTGCGCTTGTGCTGTAGACTTAATCGGATCTGTAATCGGCATGGAAACTATTGGCTGCTCTGCAACTGTTGATAAAAGGGTATCACCATAGTCATACGGTCCTTGTGTCTCTTGGCGAACAAACCATGTACCACTATTTAATGGGTATTCCGTATTGCTTGTTGCTGCATCCTTAGCAATATATCCTTTATTGTAGTATTCATGCATAATTCGTAAGTTTTCTTGCATTTGATTATTCTCATACTGATTAATAATTTTGGCGGTATCTCCATTTAAATCCACTGCAAAAGGCATGCCATTTCCTAAGACAAAATCCATATTAGGGAGAACGCGGAATCCTTGCCCAACAGAAAATGGCATGACGTCTTTTTCGTTTTCTTTTATCACTTTCAAAAGCGGCTCAAGATCTTTGTATCCTTTCACATCAGAAATATCTAAATTATATTTATCAATATATTGCTTATTAAATGAAAACATCGTCTGTGCGTACACATTACCATTTACCGGGAACGCATAAAGCTTTCCATTCACTGTATTCCCTTCAATATAAGCTGGATCCAGCATGTCATAGGCTTCTTTCGCATATTTTGGAAGTAATTCCGTTAAATCTGCATAAGCACCTTTTTGCGCATTTGTTACATAGTTATTGGCATAGGCAATATCATAATTTTCACCAGAGGATACGATAACGGACATTTTTTTCTCATAATCGCCCCAGCCAATATACTGTAAATTAACACGAACGCCAATTTCCTTTTCCGTTTTCTTGTTAACATTCTCCATTAATGTATCAAAATTTTCCGGTTTATCACCAATTTGATACATTAATAAGGTGGTTACACCATCTTTAGAACTGTTATCTGCTGTTGAATTTCCTTTTAAACTACAGCCAGCTAACACAGTGCCAATCAGTAACATCAAAACAAGTAGAAAAGGAACTTTTTTCTTCATTTTCATATACCATATCCCCCTTTTATTTACTTACTCTTTTACCCCGCCAATTGTTAAGCCGCTAACAAAATAACGTTGAAAAAATGGATAGCTGCATGCAATCGGTAAGGTAGAGATCACAACCATCGCCATTCGCGTAGCCTCTTTTGGAATAGCGGCAAGGCCACCAGATAAGTTTCCACTTAAGCCCGCATTTTGGGTCATAAAATCAATATTGCTTTGGATTTTCATCAATAAGTATTGCAGTGGAATTAGATTATCACTTTGAATGTATAGCAGTGCATTAAACCAATCATTCCAATATCCTAGTGCGGCAAACAGGCTTATTGTTGCAATTCCTGGCACCGCTAATGGTAAAACAATTTGTGTAAAGATCCTCATTTCACTTGCCCCATCAATACGGGAAGATTCAATAATCGATTCTGGCACCTGTCTTCTAAAGAATGTTCGCATCACGATGATGTTAAACGGACTTAAAGCCATAGGAAGAATAAGAGCCCACACGGTATCTTTTAACTGTAGCATATTCGTCATCACAATATAGCTTGGTACCATTCCAGGACTAAATAACATCGTAATTAAGGCAAAGATGGTGAAAAATCGCTTATAACGAAAATTCGGCCGAGAGATGGCATAAGCATAGGTTGATGTGAATGCAACATTGATAAAAGTTCCGACAACTGTTACAAATACGGTAATAAATAAGGATTGAATAATTTGCGTTTTTAAATCAGCTAAATATGTGTACCCTTGAATACTCCACTCACTTGGCCACAATGCATATCCATTTGTTATTAAGGCTGTTTCACTTGTAAACGATATAATGATTACGAATAAGAAGGGAAAAATACAAGAGAAGGCAAACAAGCCTACCATGATATTAAAAAAGATATTTGTTTTTCGACTAAAAGTTCGGACACGAACATGCTCTATTTTTTTCTTTTTCACTGTATGATTTGGACCTCCTTTCCTCAAAACAATGCAGATTCTTCATCAAATTTGCGAACAATGAAGTTAGCCAGAACTACTAAAATACAGCCGACAACTGATTGATAAAGACCTGCAGCTGCTGTCATCCCAATATCACCTGTACTTGTCAGTCCGTTATAGATATAAGTATCTAAGACACTTGTTACTTCATATAAAGCACCTGAGTTTCTCGGGATTTGATAGAATAATCCAAAATCAGCTCTAAAAATATTGCCGACAGATAAAATAGATAGAATAGATATTAAAGGTACTAACTGCGGAATCGTGATATTTTTAATCTGCTGCCATTTCGATGCTCCATCAACCATCGCAGCTTCATAATAATCCGAGTTGATTCCCATTATACTCGCAAAATAAATGACACTATTATAGCCGACACCTTTCCATATTCCTAAGACGATTAAGATAAATGGCCAATATTTTTGCTCGTTATACCAATTAATTTCTTCCCCGCCAAAAAGAGTAAGGATACTATTCATTAATCCTTTATCTGGACTTAAAAATGCAAAGACAAAATAACTGATAATAACCCATGATAAAAAATAAGGGAATAGCATCGAAGTTTGATAAATCTTAATCATTCTTTTTGAACGCAGTTCACTGAGTACTATTGCCAAGAAAACAGCAAAAATCAACCCTAACACAATAAATGCCACATTATATAAGACAGTATTTCTTGTAATCAAGTAAGCATTATTGGAAGAAAATAAAAACTTAAAATTATCAAACCCAACCCACGGGCTTTCCCGCAAGCTTTGAAAAAATCCGCCACTTGAATAGTGGAAATTTTTAAATGCCACAACATTCCCGAATACCGGAATATAAAAAAATAAAATAAGCCAAATAGTTCCAGGCAATGCCATTAACAAAAAGGCCTTATTTCTCCACAAATTTCTTAACATGGCCATTTTTCTATCCCTCCTTTCTTTGGAAAACGCTTTCTTTTTGGTATAGCTAAATTATAATATCGAAGAGAGTGCTAACCAATAAACAAATTATAGGAAAAACTAAACGAATTATATGTTTTTTTAGGTAAAATATAAATATGATAAACAAAATCTTAAATAAGGTTACATCCTTAATATGTACTCAATCATAACGCACTTTTGAAAACTTAATGATTGTCAGCATAAAAAGAAAAACCTGCCATTTGTGCTCCAAATAGTAGGTTTTCCTTATTTCCAATTATCTTGTAATTTTTTCACATCACTTTTTGGCGGCAATCCAAACAATCTGCTATATTCTCTGCTGAACTGCGACGGACTTTCATACCCAACTTGAAAAGCTGCTTCCGCTGCTTCTAATCCTTCAGCTATCAATAACCTGCGCGCTTCCTGTAAACGAATCATTTTTTGGAACTGCAAAGGAGACATACCCGTAATCAACTTAAAATTATGATGAAAGGAAGAAAGACTCATATTCACAGCTTTAGCTAATTCCTCTACGCGAAGCGGCTCGGCATATGCCTGATTTATCAATTGAATGGTTTCTTTTATCGCCTGGGCATGAGTTCCTAAAATGGCAAATTGCTTTATCTGATCACCATCCTCCTTCTGTAAAATCCGATATAATATTTCCTTTTGATATAATGGTGCAAGAACAGGGATATCCTTTGGAGTATCAAGCAGCCTTATTAATCTAAGTAAGGCATCTGTCATTTCAGAGGTGGTTTTATTTACAAGCATCGCTCTTTTAGGAGGATCTGAAACTACTTCCTTATGATTAGCAACTGCTTCTAAAATCTGTTCTGTCGTAAATCCAAGTCTAATACATAAATATGGCTTTTCCTTCATAGCCTCTATTATTTTCCCGCGAATAGGCAGATGCACAGATATAACTAGATACTGGCTGGAATCATAGCGAAATATCGCCTCCCCCAACATCACTATTTTGGAACCTTGTATAATGAAACAAACAGAAGGCTCGACAATAGAATGAAGCGGTTCTGTTAATGTGGATGCTCGGACAATGCTTAGATGGTTAATTTCTGTTGCGTGTGTACCATCTGTTTTAAAGTGTTTTTCTACCAGATCCGTTAACTCATTTTTATTATTCACCATATCCCCCCTACTTTTCATACATTTTACCTCTTATTTGGAGAATTAGGCAAAGATTATACAGAAATCTTCTATCACTCTTGCTGAAAGTTTTCTTATCATTACAGTATGTTATCTAAAGACTAATAATTAGCTATGGGAGGAAGAAATGAAGCATTTACAAGATAAAGTCGCTATTATAACTGGTTCATCGAGAGGAATAGGAGCAACTATCGCAGAAGAACTTGCTCAATTAGGGGCGAAGGTGATAATTAACTATTCAAGTAGCTCAGAAAAAGCTAAAGAAGTTGTTGCAAGCATCGTGAATAAAGGTGGAGAAGCTATTGCAGTTCAAGCAGATGTCAGTAAAGTTAAAGAGGTAGAACGTTTATTTATAGAAACCCTTCAGCACTTTGGAAAAATAGATATTCTTGTTAATAACGCTGGCATAATGCACACTATACCATTAAAGGCTGTAACAGAAGAAGAATTTGATTTACATTTCTCCATCAATGTAAAAGGAACTTATTTTGCTTGCCAACAAGCGCTTCAGCATATGGAGGCAGAAGGAAGAATTATTAATTTTTCCACCTCTGTAGCAGGAATGATGTTCCCTGGTTACAGCCTATATGCAGCAACAAAAGGAGCTGTCGAACAAATTACAAGACAGCTGGCAAAAGAATTTGGTCCCAAAAAAATCACTATAAACACGATTTCACCTGGTCCTACAAATACCGAGCTGTTTATGGATGGCAAAAGCCCTGAACAATTAAAAAAACTAAAAAAACTAAACGCCTTCGGCCGCTTCGGAGAAACGGACGATATCGCAAAAGTTGTCGCCTTTTTAGCGAGTGAAGATGCTCGTTGGATTACAGGTCAGACTCTTCGCGTTAATGGTGGAATGGTTTAATTGTAAGAAAAAAAATCGATTGAAAGAATGGGATTCACACTGAAAAGTGCAAATCGATATTCCTCCAATCGATTTTTCATTATATTATTTTGCTATTAATGAGATGGATGGTCTACTTTCACTCGTTTGATAAAGAACGATAGAACTAGACCAATGATTGCAACAATAATCGCAAAGCTAAATGATTTCTGTACACCAGCTGTAAAGGCAAGCAATGGACTTAACGGGGTGGTTAAATCGGTCGCAGCACTATCTATATATTCCGCTGAACCTGAAGCTAAAAGAGAAATAGCAATTGCTGTTCCGATAGCTCCACCAACTTGCTGCAACGTATTCATAATTGCAGTTCCATGTGGATATAATTCAGGCGGCAATTGGTTTAAGCCATTTGTTTGTGCCGGCATCATTACCATAGAGACACCAATCATTAATACAATCAGCAAAGCAATAATAAAACCAGATGATGTATCAATATCAATTGTAGAGAATCCAAATAATGCAAGAGCTGCTAATGCAAGACCAGGAATAACTAACCATTTTGGCCCAAATTTATCAAAGAGACTTCCCATAATTGGCGAAAGCAATCCATTGATTAAACCACCTGGCAGAAGAAGTAACCCTGCTGTAAATGTGCTTAATGCTAGCACATTTTGTAAATATAGCGGCAATAAAATCATGGATGAAAGCATAACCATCATAATCATGATAACAAGTACTAAACCTATAACAAACATTGGATATTTAAAAGCACCTAAATTCATCATTGGCTGCTCACTTCTCACTTGAAGAATAGCAAACAAAATTAATGCTATTAGTCCAATGGCAATAGAAATAATTACTTCTAAGCTGCCCCATCCGCCGCCTTCTCCAGCATTACTAAACCCGTAAACAATACCACCGAATCCAATTGTTGATAAAATAATCGATAAAATATCAATCTTTGGCTTCGTTAATGTCGTTACATTTTGCATAAATATACTGCCGAAAACAAGCGCAACCACAAGCAGTGGCAGGGAAATCCAGAAAATCCAGTGCCAAGTAAGAGAGCGAAGAATTAATCCAGAAATAGTTGGCCCTACTGCCGGAGCAAAACTAATGACCAACCCCATCATCCCCATTACTTTTCCCCGTTTATGCGGGGGAATTAACACAAGAATTGTGTTAAACATAAGCGGTAATAATAGTGCTGTACCAATTGCCTGAACAACACGAGCAACCATTAAAATTGTAAAGGTCGGCGCAATTGCTCCTATAAGTGTTCCCGAAATCGAAAAAATAAGGGAAGTAATAAATAACTGTCTTGTCGTAAACCATTGTAGAATAAGTCCTGATACAGGAACTAAAATTCCAAGTGTTAATAAATAACCTGTTGTTAACCATTGTACGGTTGTTTCGTTAATACTAAAATCCGTAATAATTGTTCTTAATGCCATATTCAGTGCCGTTTCACTAAATAATCCAATAAAGCCTGCAATTAAAAAGGAGGCAATAATCGGCACCGTCTTAAACTCCGTTTTCCCAATTGTTTCGCCTTTAGCGGGAATATCCATTGTCATATTTCTTTTCCTCCTTTAAATCCAAAAAATCACTGTTTTAACAGCACTGCTATTTGATTCGAAATGCAACGCAGGGGGTTACTGCTCTTATTCGTGAGAGCAAGCATGCACCCACCTTCTATCATTGCATTTAACGTAATACCCAGTTCCTTTGCCAGTGGTTCTGCAAAGCCAAAGTCCTCTAGCCTATTTGTATAAAGCGCCTGCCAATCGGTAAAAGTAGCATCACATGCCAAGCGCAGCGTTTCATGTGTTAACGCTGTTTCAGAAGCAATCAGACTAATTTGCAAGCCTTCAAGTGCACTGCAGCCCATCTGATCAAATTCATTTGCGATAGAATTCACATGTTGTTGAAAGGCAGCCACAGGTGTTTCCCCGCTATATAAGTCTGCTTTCATTTTCTCTACTACTAGCTCTCGCATTCGCTTAATTGCTTCTAATGCAATTTCTTCTTTCCCGTTTGGAAAGTGATAATACAAGGAACCTTTTGGAGCACCACTCTCATCAATTATTTGATTAAGACCCGTTGCATGGAATCCTTGCAGTTGAAATAGTTTCGTTGCAGTAGTTAGAATTGCTTCTTTTTTATTGTTGCCTTTTTTCATTCGATCATCTCTTCTTAAAAGTATTATAACAACTGGTCTACATAATATTAATGTGACATTCTAGAAGTGTCAAGAAAATAATAGCTGATTTTGCTTCTTTTTATGCAAAAATTACTGATTCTTTATCTATTTTTTACAGTAAAGGGTTTTCATTTTATATCCTTCACCAAGATGCCTTCTGGTGCAGTTGTTTCATCAAAAAAAATACTGGAATAAGTATTCCAGCCAAACAGCCCTCAGAACAATTATACGGACATATTAAATCCATTCGTCTAATTATAATGAGGCTATGTTTTTTTAAGAAAGATAAGTTGGTGGCAATCTCCCGCAGACTGAATACTTATTCCGGCTTACTATGGTAGGAAGTCGTAAACCGTTAAAGCCATTGATAAGAGGCCCACTGTCAAGAATACTAATAAGTTTCCAACAATAGAAAGGTATTTCAAGCGACTTTTTTCGCCTTTTAATCCGGAATATCAGTCCGACTAAAGGGATGATAAATATACTTGCTAATATGCTATAACCGAGATAATCGTTCCCAATTCCAATGCTGAATCCTGTTTCATCATATAACTTCCCCATCATGTTAGCTAGAATAAAGACAACAATAGAAGCTAAGAAGCAATAAAAAGATATGCTAGTGTTCTTGCTTTTCATTCGCCTACTCTCCCCTTTTCCGTTGTAAATTAATGGAATTTTATATATATCATACACAAATAATGGATATATATGAAGAGAAATCAGACTGTTTTACCACAATAATTTCCTATGCTATACTCATAAACAAATTGGTTACCTTAAAGAAATACGGGGTAATGCAGATGGTTATAAGAAGGGAGATAAATTATGCGCAATAAAGAAGAGTTAAAACAAGAAATTCTTGCTGCCTATCATTTTCGTCATGCTACAAAAGAATTTGATCCAGAGAAGAAGATTCCAGAAAGTGATATGAAATTTATATTAGAAACAGCTCGTCTTTCTCCAAGCTCATTTGGTACTGAGCCTTGGAAATTTCTTGTGATTGAAAATCCAGAATTGCTGAATAAAATCAAACAATCGTCTTGGGGAGCGTATACAAAGATTCCGGCCGCCAGCCATTTTGTTATTTTATTAGCTAGAACAAAATTAGATACAGCCTATGATTCCGCCTATTTAAAAGAACAGTTTACCAATGTATCCAAGCTTCCTGCTGAAGTGATTCCAAAAATGATTGAACGGATAGAAGAATTTCAAAAGGAGGATTTCCGCTTAGACACCGATCGTTCTTTATTTGACTGGGCTTCTAAACAAACCTATATCGCACTTGGAAATATGATGACCGCTGCTGCCCAAATCGGCATCGATTCTTGTCCTATAGAGGGCTTTCATATGGAAAAAATGAATCAGTTATTAAATAAAGAAGGACTTTTAGAAGATGGCCATTTAGGAATTTCCGTCATGGTAGCATTCGGTTATCGTGCGAAAGATCCATATCCAAAAACACGCAGAGAATTTGATGATGTGGTGAAGTGGGTATAAGTTTTGTTTAAAATTGCCTAACGGAAAACTCTCCCCCCTTTAGTGACTATAATTAATGCGGGGGAGAGTAAAAAAAAGGATAACTAGTTCTTTATTTATACTATCTCCATGCTTCTTGTCTTTATGCTTCCTTTATACTTCTAGACATAAGACGATATTTTCTAGGGGTCATATGCTTAACTTGTAAGAACTTTTTTATAAAATAATCGGGATTCTGAAAACCTATGTTTGTCCCTATTTGATAAATGCGGTCATCAGTTTCTTCTAAAAGCCGGCATGCTTTTTCTATTCTATATTCATTTAAGTAATCTTTAAAGGCTACTCCATATTTCTTACTGAATAATTGGCCTAAATATACACTATTTATATTATATTTATCTCCTAATTTTCTTAAACTCAATTTTTCCATATAGCGCTCTGCAATGTCACTTTCGATTTTAACTAAGATGTCTTTTGATGAATAATTCCTGATACTATATAAATAGTTTGCAAAATGTAATGAATAGGTTAAAAACTCATCCATTGAAATTTTTCCAGATAAAATATTCTTCTGATCATGAATAAAAAGGAGGGGTTCATCATTAGAAAAATTCGGTTTATTATTCTTATTCCATAGGTCTGCTAATTGATAAATTAACAGAGTAAGATTGTTTTTTATTAATTGAGGATGCAGACATTTCTGTTGAAATTCTTCGTATATTTCTTTAACAATAATGTTTATTTTTTGCTCATTATTTTCTGATATACTATCAATATATTGATTTATCCGTTTTTGAGATAAGTGATATTGCTCTAAAGAAAATACTGGTGTGTTATCGCAATAAATTATTGATTTATCGACACAATAAAAATATTCATATTCTTTCCCTAAAACTACTTTATTATAGGAATCAGTTATTTCTTCTATTTTCTGTACTGTATTTCCGATATATATTTTCACCGTGAACGGCACTTCACTAATTAATCTTCTGTGAAGTTTCTCTATATAATTTGCTCTATAAACCTCCGAGCGATTGCATTGCCAAACAACACTTACTGAGTATTCCATGTTTGTATTTTCTATATCATAAAGAATAAGGAAATTCTCTTCCTGTACCATTTTTTCTATTACTTTATAGAGCATTTTTCTCCATTTCTTTTTTTCATCTGGCATAACACGTTCCTGCCTATTTTCTTGTACAACATCCATATTAATAAAGGTATAGTTTCTAAAATTCCCATACCTTTCTTTGACAAATTCGATGTCCTTTGAGGTAAATTTATCATATAAAATATTTTTTAAATGATAATCAATAATTGCCTTGTTCTTTTTTTCTTCCTCTTTTTCTTTTCTCTTTAGTACTATAAATCGTTTGTTAATGGTTTCTAGTAAATCGATTAGCTCCTTTTCCTGTATTGGTTTTAACAAATAATCAGTGACCCGATATTGAATAGCTTTCTTCGCATATTTAAATTCATAATATCCACTTAAGATTACAAATCTTATTTCCTTATCCATGCTCTGCTTTACTTGTTTAATTAATGCTAATCCGTCCATAACAGGCATTTTTATATCGGTAAAAACAATGTCAACATCATAGTCTCGAATAATTTGAAGAGCATCTTCCCCATTTCCGGCTTCATAACAAAGTTCAAAACCGTATTTTCCCCAGTCAATCATGACTTTAATTCCTTCCCGAATATATGGCTCATCATCAACAATAAGGGCTTTTAACATTATCTATTCCTCCTAAATGACCTTTCTCCTATTCAAAATGAATTTGTGAAAGAAACACTAAACGAAAAAGTAATTAACACCTGTACTGGAAATATGCTGCCAAGCTTAATCTCTATATAATGGGTAACTTAATGTATACTTCTGTTCCAGTGTAATTCTGGCTTTCAATTTCTAATTCCCCCTCCTCTTGATAGTGCATTTTTATCCGTAAATAGGCATTTAAGATTCCTGTGCTTTCTTCCCAATTGGATGTTGTCACATCATTTTTCTCAAGGGACTCTCTTATTTTCCTTAATCTCTTTGCATCCATCCCAACTCCGCTATCTAAAATTTCAATATAAATAGCATTCTCTTGTGCAGAGACGATGATGCTAATTTCTCCTCCATTTTTCTTTTTCTCAATCCCATGAATACAGGCATTTTCCACAAAAGTTAATATCAGCATCTTTGGAATATAATGCTCCTTGCATTCCTCTTCTACATAGATAGAAAAGTTCAATCTATCTACAAAACGATATTTTTGAATATTTAAGTATCTTTGAACATATGCTAATTCTTCCTCGACAGTAACAAAATATGAATCACTCCATTTGGTCATTCTTCTAAATAACTGTGCTAATTCATTAATAACTGTTGCACTTTCTCGATCTCCATTTAGTAAATTCCTCATTCTGATGCTATCAAGCGTATTATAAAGAAAATGTGGATTTACTTGACTTTGAAGTGCATTAAGCTCTGCTTTTGTTTTGGCTAATTCTATTTTCTGCTGTTCTCTTTCTTTTTTGTACACTTCACCTAATAATTCATCGATTTTAACCACCATGAAATTATAACTCCTTATTAAATCACCTATTTCATCTTTCCCTTCATTTATATTGATTCTTTCGAATATCCCTTTTTCTACTTTCAATAAATGCTGCTCTGTTAGAGCAATTCTATCTTGAAAAGACTTATTAATAAGCAAAATAACAAGTGTGGGAAATAGAAAATTAAAAATTATTAACACAAGTAGTACGGTTTTCTTGTTCTCAATGAGATCAAAAATATTAGTCTGATTATTAGATATATAGATATCCCATCGATCATTGATTGCTAGAAAAGAATCAGATAGATTAAATTTGGATTTTTCTTTTGATTCTAACTTTCGGAATATAGTATTCTTCTTCTCTGAACCATGATTACTAAAAATAACCTGATCATTATACGCTATTACAATATTATTACTCGTATCTTCATTTTTGATATTTGCCAATAATCGATAATAATTAATATTTATTTTTACAATACTTTTATATCCGTTGCTTCCATTTGGTAATTCTCTTATAAAACTGATCGTTCGATTCGACTCTAACTTTGGTGGGAATTGTTTATTCTCTTCATAATATGGATATAAAACCATGTTCTGATTATTCTCTTTGTAAATTCTATACCAATTCGTATGCTCGACCGCTCGCAAATTCCAAAAAACCCCACCGTTAATAATAGTTGGATTAGTAGTGTATATTTCAATACTTTCCAATGCTTGGGATACATAAAAATTATTAATGATGTTTTCTTGAACAAGTGAAATATAGTCACTATAATAATCTACATTATCCTTATACTCCTTTTGGAGAAATTCATTGATCTTCAAATCTCTACTAATATAATTGGATACTTCCGTAATCTCGTTGAAGCTCTCATTAAGATGATATTTCAGCCGTTCTATCGTAATCTCCATTGATTTATTTTTTTGGATATCCTCATTTTCTCGAATGGAATGGATAATGACTAAATTAGTAAGAACGATAGGAATCACTACAGCTAATAAATAAATTAGAATCATTTTTTTCTTTATTTTAATATTATTCAGAAGCAGAGCAAGCAAGTTTTTTCCCATCCTTCCAAACTAAGCTCTACACAAATAGTAAAGCTAAAGGCTATTATCTATCATAATCAGAAAGAAATAATAAACAACAGCGACTGCTAGCCTACTAATTGTAAACGTTTTCTATAATGTGTATTCTACCATTTATTTACTGTTACTTTATAGATTTTCTCATAAAATCATTATTGCTATGTTTCTTTGAAGAATTAGTTATAATCTGAACTTGATTCCTCTCCTTTTTACTACAATCTCCTATTATTTTTCTTTCAAATAACTGGAGAATATATTTTCCATATAGCGACTTATCATATAGGAGAAAAAAGCAGGAATGATTACAACTAAAATTGGTAATAGCCATATACTAAATATAAAAAGCACTAGAAGTGTTAATAGAAATAGCGATTTAGGCAAATGGCTGATGGCTAAAATGGCCGCGTTTTTCCAAACAATTTTTAATGGGGACTGAAATCTCGCTATATAGGAGATAGCATAGATAAAACAACAACATGCCAAAGGGATAAGTAGAAGAAATATTGTCTGCCCTATTATAGATACAACACTCCCATTTGCTTGTGCCCCTAAAAACAGGCTATTGTAGTAAAACACAGAAATGACAGCTACAAAAAATATCCAAGTAATAGTAGCCTGGTTAAAGCTACTTTTCATCGCTTTCCAAAATTGCTGAAATATATATCCCTCTTCCTCTCTAATTGCATAGTGGGCTGCATAATATAATGCAGCCGTGGATGCCCCAATCGTAATGATAGGTAACGAGAATACTGTCCAAAGAAGACTTAAGTATAATAAATTGGCTACCTTTGTCAATCTCCTCATATATATTCCATTCATTAATCTATTCATACAGTTTCACCTTTTCTGTTATACGCATTTCTACTCCCTCGTTTACTTGCTCCAGCCATTGAAAGTCTGCATAACAAATGTTTGTAAGATCCGATTTACTAGTTACATAAACTCCCATTGTACAACCAACAAATCCTCCTGCCACTTCCGTACTTAGGATATGTGCATCTATATTCTTCACCACTTCTATTTCCTCGCCATCTTCTTGAGAATAATAGAAGTGAAGTTTTTGACAATCGCCTCTTATTTTTAAGGTTAAATTACGAGAATTCTCTACTATACGTTCTTCCAGCTTCTCTTCCCCATTATAATTTGTTATGACTCTCAATTCTCTTTTTCCATCAAACAATCCTGAGACAAAGCGAATAGAATAACGATCATTTTGCAGAATGACAAGCCCGGCTTCATCCCCATTTTGTTGAGGTATAAAATCCAGCCTCGTTTTAAGCGTATACCACATGGATTGTTGTCTAATCCCTATATAAGAAGGGGATGCAATATCTGCGATTGTATGTGGGGAAGCGTACATTCTTAACCAACCGTCTCTTTCATCAAAAACATACTTTTCTATATCAGGATTTCTTAAAAATAATAACCGCTTATCTAAAGGTTGTTCAAACAGAATTCGAGGATTTACTGTTTCTGTTGGAAAAAGTGGCAGCCTGTGCATCTGCTCTTTTGCTAACCTTCCTAATCCCGGATTAATGACTGGCCAATCACTCTCCCAGACTACTTCTGCTAGAAATGTCTCTCTGCCTAAATTGCTATATCCGTCAAAAATACGACTTGCAAGACAAGTCATATACCATTGCCCATCCGCTGTTTCCACTAAGTCGCCATGCCCTACATTACATACAGGATAATCACGTCCAAGATGCCTATGTGTAAGAATAGGGTTACATGGATTTCCTATATACGGACCATCAATTTTTTCACTTCTCGCAATCGTGACACAATGTTCAAACGAAGTGCCACCTTCTGCAATCATTAAATAATAATAACCGTTCCGCTTATATAAATGTGGTCCTTCTGGCCAGATTGCCTCTCTTAGAGCACCCTTCCAAAGTTTTGTACTGACTCCAATCAGTTTCATGGATTGAAGATCTATTTCCTGTAGCCAAACCTCCCAGTCTCCATTGTAGCGCACTCCTTTGGGATTTGGCCTTGTCCCTACATAATAGCTTTTTCCATCTGTATCAAAGAATAGACTTGGATCGATTCCTTCTGCTCCTTCTAAATAATATGGATCAGACCAGGGTCCTGTTGGATCAGTTGCTGTCACAATAAAGTTTCCACCCTTCGGAACATTTGTCGTTATCATATAGAAAATTCCCTTGTTATACCTAATAGAAGGTGCAAATATTCCTTGAGAATGTGTAACATCTGATAGGGGAAGCTGCGATTTTCGGTCCAATATATTTCCGATTAATTCCCAATTAACAAGATCCTTACTATGGTAGATTGGAACACCAGGAAAATAAGAAAAAGTGGACGTAACCAAATAATAATCATCTCCAACTACACAAATAGATGGATCAGGCGAAAATCCTTTTAAAATTGGATTCTGAAAAGTCTGCACTGCCAATCATCCCTTCTTCTCAAAAATAGCACTACCATATTCTATAATTTCCGCTTAACGATAAAAACGCAAAGCTATAAAGAAAGTTATCATAATATCTTCGCTCTCCCGTTCTAAGTGGGGTATTCCAAAATTTCTCTACACACTCTTTCGCATAATCAAACTTTCCTGCTGTTGCAAGGGAACCCATCGCATTTGCTGCTAATAGTCCAACAGGATGTAACACCTTCTGCTCCACCTTTGTTCCATCTATAGCATAAACGTAATCCTCTTCCCCTTTGACTGTTTCACAAAAGAATTTTTGAATCTTTGCCACACAATTTCTTAATTCTTCGTCTTTGCCAAACCATTCGTAATCGAGCCCAATATTAGCCGCTACCCGATACGAATCACTATAAAAGTAGAAATGTTCGCTGTCATAGTAGGGGTTTCCATCATAATCGGCATATTCTGCCGTAAGCCCCGTAACTGGATGGCATGCTTTTAGCAAATAGCTTCTACTCGCTTCAGCTGCTTCCTTCCAAAAATCACGATCCTCTTCATTTGCCCATAAGGAAAAGAGTTCATAAAAGTGTGGCAAATGATAAGATGGATCAGAGTATTCTACTTCTGGAATAAATTTAATAAGCTTATTTTCAGGATTCCACATCGGGAAGCCATCATTGTTTTCTCCTTTATGAATACAATAGTGGAGAATATCTTTCGCTTCTTTTGAATACTCAAAAATTCCGTCTCCATCTCCCCAGCGATGCGAAGCAAAAAATAATGCCATTGCAAAAAATTCTTCTCCGTCGGGAGCTGGTCCATAGGAATTTTTTACTCCTTCGGGTGAAACAGACCATGCAAAATAGTTAGCATGGAGTCCAGAATCCATCCACATATATGTTTTTGTCCATTTCCATAACCGATCAAATACTTCCTTTTGATCTAATTGCACACTTAACATCATTGCATAGGACATACCTTCTGTCCTTACATCGTTATTGCCCGTATCTACCACATATCCCATCTGGTTATCTGTTTCATAATAAATTCGTTCCTCTTCCTTTCCCAAAAATAGCGTTTGCCAAATGAGCGCTAAGCGATTGTTAATTTCCTCTTCTTGATAGCCATATTTTTTAAATAAATTAGTATATTCTCCCGTCTGAAATGCTTTTACCATATTAATCTACCGAACTATCACTTCCTGATAGTAAGGCAGCTCACCTCCATCATTTATTTTTAACATCTTTATTCTTTTACTCCACCTATTGTTAGTCCACTCATAAAATACTTTTGTAAAAAGGGATAGAGACAAACAATCGGCAATGCCGTAATAATTGTGGTTGCGGCTCGTATTGATGTAGGAGTGACCATAGAAGACGAGTTTTTCATGGAATCCACATTTGCACCTTGATTCGTCACAGAAGAAAGCAGTTTCATTAATTCATATTGTAATGTAGTTAATCGATCATTAAATCCGTTGTATAACATCGCATCAAACCAAGAGTTCCATTGATATACTGCTATAAATAACGCAACTGTTGCTAAAACTGGTTTACATAACGGCATTATAATACTTATAAATATTCTAAAATGAGATGCACCATCCATTTTGGCAGATTCCACTAAACTTTCCGGTAATCCATTAATATACGTGCGGATAACTAACATATTAAACGCACTTATCATTCCCGGAATAATATACACCCAAAAGCTATTTAACAATCCTAACTTACTCATCAAAAGGTAATTCGGTATCAAACCCGCATTTAAATACATAGTAAAGATATAAAGTAATGTAATAGATTTTCTAAATACAAATTCCTTTCTGCTTAATATATAGGCTAAAAGAGCAGTTAGAAATAATTGAACGATTGTGGCAATTACCGTTCTCGCAACAGTAATAATAGAAGCTTGGATAAGCGTATCTTTTTTTAATACAGTTATATAGTTTTCAAGTGTTAATTCTCTTGGAAAGAGGTAAATTCCTCCTTTAATAGAATCTAATCCATCATTAAAGGAAACTGCTAGCGTATTTAAAATGGGGTACAGTGTTGCAAGAATAAAAAACAGTAAAAAAATCCATTTTAAAATATCAAAAAGTACATCAGAATAATAGACCTTTTTCATCACTCTCCATCCTCCTTTAGAATAGTCTTTCTTCTCCCGCTGCTTTCGCTAAGTGGTTAGCAATGAAGATTAAGGTAAGACTAATTATTCCATTAAATATTCCAGCAGCTGTAGCTAATGAATAATTATTTAAGCTAATTCCGTATTTTAATACAAAGATATCAATTGTTTGCGATACTCCTTGAACTAATCCATTGCCTAATAAATATTGAACTTCAAATCCAGCATTTAATATATTTCCAATATTGATTAACAAGAGAATAAAGATAGTTGGTTTAATTCCCGGCAGTGTAACATGCCATATTTTTCTTAAGCGATTTGCTCCATCAATAGATGCTGCCTCATACAGTTCTTCATTAATCGATGCCATTGCCGCTAAATAAATAATGCTCCCCCATCCAGTTGATTTCCATACATTTGCAAAGCCTACAATCCACCAAAAGTATTTGGGATCTGCAAAAAAGTTAATAGGTGCATCAATTATGCCAAAGACTAACAATAATTGATTAATAATGCCTGTTTCCGGAGACAAAACTTCCATTACAATTCCTGTCACGATAATCCAAGATAAAAAGTGAGGAAGATACGATACGGTTTGCATAAACTTTTTGACTGTTTTATTTCTTACCTCATTTAAGAGAAGTGCAAATCCAATGGAAAAAATGAATCCTAGCACTAGGTTTATCATACTCATTGCTAACGTATTACGGACTACATTAATGAATGTAGGATCAGAAAAGAGAAATTTAAAATTATTTAACCCCACCCATTCTTGTTCAAATATTCCTCTTCCTGGCCGATAATTTTGAAAAGCCATTAACCAGCCACTAAGAGGAGCATAATAAAAAATTAATGCATAAATTACAAATGGGATAGATAGTAACACTAATTCCTTTTGCTCTTTACATTTTTTAAATAATTTTTTTAAAGAACTTACCTTTTTCGGAGATGGCTGTACGACAGTTTCTAACATTACCGGTTTCTCCTGCTGCACCTTTTACACACACCTTTCTTTAATACGAAAGGGATTGGGAAAACGTCCTATATTTCAGGGCGCATCCCAATATTTCGTTAAATAATCATTACCAGCCTTGTTAATTAGTAGATTCAGAGACTTCAATTCTTCGTTGTACTTCCTTTGTTAAGGCATCTTCATAGGCCTTTACATCAACTTGAGAATTATAAGCATCCATATAATCACTCCAAGCACTTTCAAACTTATCTGGTGGTGTCATAATAACTTTTGGTAACCACTGCTGCTTTACTTCCGTCATTTTTTCTTTTGAAATTCCTTCTGGTGTGCTGGCAGTCCATCCATTTGTCGCTGAATAAATAGGATACCAAGGTGCGTTTTCCTTCACTGGTGTTAAGAAATCTGTCCATTTTTTATAGCCATAAGCATCAAGAATTTTTCGATCCAAATCAGATAAAGTAGCATAGAATTCATCTGGCTGTTCACCTGGAGATACAGCATTGATTCCGTCTTCCATCATTCCAGTGTATGTCGGGAAATAATTATAATCAGAAAAATTATTCGTTACATAATTCTGGTTTTTTGCGTTTTTACGTTGTTCTTCGGTTCGATAGAATAAACCTTTATCATCTACTTCATAATCAACACCCTTTTCTCCCCAAGTCCTCATAACCATAATCTCTGGATCAAGTAAGTCATTTAGGAACTTCAAGGAGCCCTCAACATCCTTATTACTAATGCTGATGCCAAGGCCATTTGCAACATTTAATGTTGGCGGGCTAAAATATTGCGGTGTAACATTTTTATCTAAGACTAAATCAAGCGGAACATAAGTTAGATGATCTAAACCTTGTGATTTAAGAGAAGTTTCTGCATCTTGGAATTGCCAATATTGATCAACCATTCCTAATACACGCCCTGAAGAAATTTTTGCAATATATTGATCATAAGACATCGTAAAAGTTTCTGGATCAACTATTCCTTTGGCAAATTTCTCACTTAGGATTTTGTAATACTCTTTTGCTTCTGGAATTTGATCATAAACTTTTGCTTCCTTTGTTACAGGATCAATAACCGCAGCTCCGTCATTAGGATATCCCGCTAAAAATTGCGGTGGGTTTTCTAAACAGAAATATCTCCAATCATCAGACAAAATGGAAAATCCAATATTCTTCTGGCCATCCTCTGAAGTAGGATTTTCTTTAAGATAGCTTTCAATTAGATCAAAATATTCATCTAATGTGGTGATTTCAGGATAATCAGCCCATTCCAAAATACGCTTTTGAATCCAAAACGCTTCATCACTATGGTTAACTGCCATATTCTGCCCTTTAACGACACCAAATTGCGGAATAATATAAATATGGCCATCCTCATTCCTAATTTGATTCCATTGAGCATCCGTATACAAGTTTTTTATATTGGGATAATCATCTAAATAATCCTCTAATGGGATTAATGCACCAGCATTGATTAATGCAGCTGTACCATCTGATCCATCAATAAAATCAGGATATTCTCCTCCTGCAATCATTACACCGATTCGCTCGGAAGCCGTTTGTCCTGTTAACCATGTAACATCTGCTTTCGCTCCTATTTTTTCAGCAATTTTATTCATCATTCTATTATCATCCGGTAATTCTTTACCAGGCACAGCCATAAATGCAGTAAAAGTTTTTATTCCATTTCCATCCACATTTGACGATGTTTCCTTATCTGATTCGCAGCCCGAGAGCACTAATAAACCTATTAAAAACAAAGATAAAACGGATAGTATCTTCTTCATCTGTACACCTCCGGATAATTGTTCAACCAATAAAAATAAAGATGTATTTACTCCCTATAAATTAAAGATAGCAAGGTCCTTCTTATCCTCCCCCCTTTTCACTCCAAAAAAGAAAACGCTTTCTTCATCAACCATAACAAATGTAAACAATGTTTTCATCCATACATTCTAAAGAGATTACTCAAAAAAGCCATGATTTATTTAATTTGTCTTATTTTTTTGGATTTTTCATCCAAAAATATAGAGGATTTTAATGATATGGTGAAGGAGGTATGGAAGGTTGTTTTATTGATATACAAATAAATGGGAGATTTTAAAGTACCTACAGTTTGTCGACAAAAAGATATGGAAGAAGTAGAAACCCATTTTCATGCGTTGCTTGGAGCAGAGGGGGGTGAGATAGCGAGGCAGCCTGAGACCCTGCAGGCTGAAGGCAGACCGCGGCTCAGCGCGAACCCCCGGAGCGGAAAACAACACCCTAATTCAAAGACATTAATAATCTATACTTTACTCAAACTTCTATTTCCAAAATACAGGAGTTTATCTACTGTCTGAAGGGACATTGTTTACAGTCCCTATTCCTTTGGAGGAAAAAACAAATATTTCCCCCTAATTCTTCCTATACTGATGACTATATGGATTAAATGGAGTGAAATAAGAAACGGAGTAGTCCAAATTTATCATCTCACTATATTCAAAAACGGTGCCATTCTGCAGAATTCCTCTATTAAAAATCTTCATAGCAGCTGTACCTTTTTTGCAATTAAGCAGCTCGGCATCTTCTTTACTGACATTTATAGCACTATAGGTAGTAATAAAATGAGAGATTTGATAGCCACATTGCTGGACATACTCATGAACGGAGTTTTTTACTGCTTCCTCCTCTAAATCTGGGAAATAGGCACAAGGAAGTCTTGTTGTTTCTATTTGCATTTTTTGAAAATCCACAATACGAACGCGTTTATACTCCCATACTTTTGTTTTTTTACCACTTAAGTCAAATATTTTTTCTAATGCATGATCTGCCTCTATTTTTTTAAAATAGATAATTTTTGATTGGATATCTTTAAACTTTCTTTCTGTGAGTGAATTATATATTAAAGGGCTTTTATATCGTGTTTCCTTTACAAAAATTCCTGAACCCTGAATAACTTTTACACACCCTATATTCACAAGCTTTTTTAGTGCTTCACGAATAGTGTATCTTGATACATCATAATGTTTTGCCAGTTCTCTTTCCGTTGGGATCTTTTCGCCGGCTTTGTATTTATTTTGATAAATCTTACTTAAAATATCTTCTGCTATAAAGTCTCTTTTTTTCATCATTATTACCTCTCAAACAGAATAGGTTTCATCCGCCCCATCATTCTAACATATATTTATTTCTTAAAAATAAAAGAAAGAGACAGATCCCTTTTACTAAGACCTCTCTCTTAACTTCTATTATGGTGTATGAATAGCACCGTTTGGTATTCGTGCTTGTGTCCACTCATGTTTACGATAGATAACAGGGTATTCCTTCACCATTTCCTCATCAAATTCTACGCC
Source organism: Niallia circulans NBRC 13626 (assembly GCF_001591585.1). GTDB lineage: Bacteria > Bacillota > Bacilli > Bacillales > Cytobacillaceae > Niallia > Niallia circulans. The sequence continues at coordinate 156,454 of NZ_BCVE01000005.1, forward strand.
AATTCCCACTCTTTCAATTGGGTAAATATAACCTTCATGCACTTTTACCGAATGCGGGAACATTTTCATTGTCGTTTCATCTGGTTCCTGAATCTCTTGAATAGCCGCGCTATGAAGATGAATATTTAAATGCGTATTTACCGCCACCCCAATTGGCGTCATATCAGAAGGCCCATGCCACGCAATGCGTACACCAAAATTTTCACAAAGAGCAGCTAGCTTAAGTGCTGGGGTAATTCCACCAATTTGGGAAACATGACATCGTATATAATCAATTTGTCGATTAACGATTAGATTTCTCCATTCCATTGGATTATTAAAAAGTTCTCCCGTCGCAATAGGTGTCGTACATTGTGCTTTTAGTTGGGAAAGCCATTCATTTTGATCAGGCGGCAAAATATCTTCTAAGAAATAAAGCTTATATGGTTCCAGTTCTTTTGCCAACTGAAGGGCTTGATTTGGAAATAACCGTTCATGAACATCGTGTAAGAAGTGAATAGAATAGCCATATTTTTCACGAAGTGCCTTAAACATGGTAATGACATCTGTCATATAAATATCTGGATCAAAATATTCCCCTTCACTTAGTTCGTTCGTCAAATGCATTTTTTGATTTTTCCCACCATATTTTCCTAACTGGCAACGAATATGACGATATCCCTTTTGGATTAACTCATCTACATTGGCAAAAAGTTCATCAAGTGTTAATCCGTCTGCATGGGTATATGCGGCAATCGCATTTTTAGATTTTCCGCCTAGCAATTGATAAAGAGGCATATTAGCAAGCTTTGCTTTTATATCCCATAAGGCCATGTCGATGCCGGCAATCGCATTATTCATTACCGGTCCATTGCGCCAATAGGAATTGACCATCATCATCTGCCATAAATCTTCAATATGATTGGCATCTTTATTTAATAGTAAAGGTTTAAGATATTCGTCAAGAATGGATTGAACTGCTAAAGGCCGCTGCTGAAAGGTTGCACATCCAAATCCGTAAATCCCTTTATCAGTTTCCACTTTCACGACAACTAAATTATGCCGATGTGGATTGGTTACAAAAGATTTTATATCTGTTATGATTGTCGGTTCCACCAAAATCTCCTTCTCTCTTTGCTTCTTCTTGTCAAATCAAAGCCAATTAATACTTAAATTTAAACATAGGAAAAATGAAGCGTCAATTTGGTTAGGCAAGTCATAATATAGCGTTAATTTACCATACCAATTTTATAAAAAAATCGAATAAACGCCTTATTTTATAAGGATTTCTTCATTTTTTTGGTTTTTTTAAACCGTTTTCAAAAATGAAAGAGCTGTGCTATGATTTCCTTGTCAAATCAAAGTGCAGTTATACGTTTTCCGCATTTATGTAAAAGGAAAGGATGCTATGAAACTATGAGGGAAAAAGACACGATTTCAAAGATCATTGAATACGTTGGCGGTAACAGTAATATTAAAAAAGTTTGGCATTGTATGACTCGTTTACGCTTCGATTTATATGACCAGTCGTTAATAAAAAGAGAGCAAATAAAACAACTGGATGGAGTAATCGGAGAACAATTACAAAGCGATCAATATCAAATCATTATTGGTACGCATGTGCAAAAATTTTATACAGCAATCATCGATGAGTTAGGAATAGATGAGGATAAGTCAGAAGCACAAGAGGGTGACAAGAAAAAAGGAGTTTTTGGCAGATTACTAGATGTTGTTTCAGGTGTTTTCGGACCAATAGTTCCTGCTATTGCCGGAGCTGGAATGATAAAGGGGATATTGGCTGGACTCATTGCTTTAAATATTCTTTCCAAGGAAAGTGAAACTGTCACTATTTTAGATTTAGTTGCAAGCGGTGTCTTTTACTTTCTACCATTCTTTTTAGCAGCATCAGCAGCAAAAATCTTTAAAACCAATCAATACTTAGCTATTGCCATCGCTGGAGGATTGATGTATCCAACCTTATTGGATGCAGCTAAATTAGGAGAAATAAGTCAATTTCAATTTATCGGGTTACCGATTCCAGTTATTAATTATTCTGGTACAGTTATACCTGTTATCCTTTCGGTTTGGGCGTTAAGTCATATTCACAAATGGGTGGATCGTTTCATGCCAAATGTTTTACGCACGGTATTTACACCTACGTTGGCTCTATTTATTGCTATTCCTTTTTCTTTAATTGTCACAGGACCATTGGGTGGTTATGTCGGTAAGGCATTGGCTTATGTTATCGAACTTTTATTTGATATTTCGCCTATAGTAGCTGGTGTTGTAATGGGAGGAGCAAGACCCATTGAAATTGTATTCGGCGTGCATCATGCTATCACGCCAATCGCCCTGCAAAACTTCGCCGATAAAGGCTATGATATGTTAATGCCAATGATGTTTATGACCAATATGGCAATTGCTGGAGCAACCTTTGCTATGTTCTTTAAAGCAAAAAATAAAATGGAGAAATCGATTATCATTTCTGCAACTATATCAGCACTACTCGGCATTACAGAACCTGCTTTATTCGGTGTATTAATTAAAAATAAAAAAGCATTTATTGCATGTACAATCGGAAGTGCCATTGCTGCAACCTTCTTTGCCGCTGCTGGAGTGAGAATATATGGCTATATCCTTTCTAGTATCGTAAGTCTAGTTGCCTATGTTGGTCCTTACTTCCCATATGCGATAGCTGGAATTATTATTGCCATCGGAACCGCTTTCTTGATTGCCTACTTTACGATTAAAAAAGCTGATACTAATGATGTAAATGAGCCTGTTTCTGATACACAGAAGCTTTAAATGCTAGCTACTAAAATAGCTGTCTCTACAAAGAGACAGCTATTAATCATAAGAATGTATAGTACAATTAAAATATGTATCAATTAATGAAAGATTTCTTATCTCTCACAAGCATACCCATCCTTATCCCTATCCATTTTAGACTGATAAGCAGGATGAGAGCTTGGTACCCCATTTGGATAGACAGATCTTAATTCCGTACAATTAGCAAAATTATTATTGCTTGAATTAACAGTAGAAGCAGTTGCATTATTATTTTTTGAACTAGCAGTACTGCCAGAATTCGAAGCTTTCGTTGAAGAATTTGATGGTGTATTCGCCGCAGCCACTTTGTCTTCTAAGTTATTTACTTTTTCTTCAAGCTCCTTCTTTTCACTTTCTAAGTTAGCAATTTTTTCTTCTTGTGATTTTTTATATTCTGCAAATTCCTTTTCTTGATTCTTGCTATCAGAGAGCTTAGCTTTTGTATCACTTAGCTCAGTTGTAAGTTTTTCTTTATCTGATTCTAGTTCTACGACTTTATTTTCAAGCTCTTTTGCTTTTGTTTTTAATTCCTTTACTTTTGACTCTAATTTGCTATTCTTTCCATTTGCCTCTTGTAATTGTCCTTGAGTTCCTGTATCAAGAAAAGAAGCCGAAAGAATCATTAATAAGAAACCACCAATTAAGGAAAAATAAAATATTTTCTTTGAAAGAATTGGATTTCTGCCTCTCACCTTGTTAAGTAAATAGATAACGAAATAAATAAGCGCAAATACCATTAATAATAATCCTATAAGTCCTAAGCCAATCATGCTGTCCTCCAAAAAATTATATTTAGGAGTCTCTTCCTATAACTTGAAAAGTAGTCATTAAGAAGTAAATCCCACCAATTTACTATCGGTAGTTTTTCCTATATTTCTATAAAATTCTTTCGACAAAGTCTGCATATTCCTTTAATTTTACTATCTTAATACAAAAAACTCCGATCTCACAAAACCAATATAACGCAGATTTGATGAGATGGGAGCCTCTTTGATTTGCATCTACTTCTCTTAAACAACTACTCGTTAATCTATAGGCAAAAGTTATAGCGTAATACTATCATTTTTAGATACTTTCATAAATATTAAGAGAGAGAGAACTGTTATTATCGTTAATATTGTAGACAGTGCTGCTGCAATACCATAATTCCCCCGAATTACCTCCGTATAAATTGCTACTGTCATTGTTTTGGTATTCACCGTATATAGCAATATGGACGTAGAAAGCTCTGAAAGCATGGTAATCCAGCTCAATATTGCTCCAGAGATAATGCCAGGCAACATCATTGGAACGGTTATTTTGATAAAAGTATTTAACCGGCTACTGCCTAAACTTTCAGCCGCTTCCTCAATAGAAGGTGGAATTTGCTGTAAGGAGGCTACTGATGATCTTATCGTATACGGCAATCTTCTAATAGATAAAGAAATAACCATAATAAACGCTGTACCAGTAATTGCGATTATTCCACTTCCACCTATTCCCGTATTAAATGATGCTAATAAGGCTATTCCTAAAACAGTGCCAGGAACAATATAAGGAATCATACTTAAACTATCAATCAATGATGTAAATAGGTTACGTTTCCTTACCGCCAAATAAGAAATAAAGATAGCAAAAATAACTACTATTACTAGGGCTAAGAAAGGTATCCTTATCGTGTTAATTATCGCTGATCCCATTCTATCCCATGCTTCTATATAACTATTAAAAGAATATCCCTCTTGAAATACCATCCCTTTTGTATTTAAAAACGAGGTATACATCAGGTAAAATTGTGGCAGCATCGCAATAAATACAATGCCATAAACTACTATATAAACAAAAAGTTTCTTAAATCCTTTCATACTTTTGGGCTGCACAGGGTGAAGCGAACTCATACTAAAAGAGTTTTTATTGGACACATACTTCTGAATTAAAAATATTACTAAGGCAATAACAATTGCAATAATAGCTAAAGAAGCTGCAAATGCTGCATTTCCTCCTACCTCACTAATGAACTGCGTATAAATTAACACCGGGAAAGTTCGATAACCTTCTCCAATTAACATCGGGGTTCCAAAATCAGAAAACGCCCGCATAAAAACTAGTAAAGCTCCTGCTAAAATGGTAGGAATCAACAGTGGTAATAACACTTTGAAAAACCGAGCTATTCCTGTACATCCCATACTCTCAGCTGCTTCTAAAATCGAATTATCAATACTCTTGAAGGCACCCGTAACATATAAGAAAATCAGCGGGAACAACTGCAAAGTAAAAACTAGGGTTATTCCAGAAAATCCGTAAATATCAAATGGAGGAAAATGAAGATATTCCACTAAAAATTTAGTAATGACTCCATTTCTTCCTAATAATAGGATCCATGAGTAGGCACCAATAAAGGGTGCTGACATGGAAGCTATAATAATTAATACTTGCAGCACTTTTTTTCCTTTAAACTGAAACATAGAAAATAAATAAGCTAAAGTTATTCCAATTACTAATGCAAAGAACGTTGCAGAAATAGAAACTTTAAAACTATTGATTAATGTTTCCGAGTAGTAACTTTTAGAGAAAAACTCAACAAAGTATTTTAATGAAAAGGAACCATTTATAAATAACGCTTGTATTAAAATCATTAATACCGGATATATAAGGAAAACGGTATACGTAAGAAGGATAAATAAGGAGGATCCGGTCCAAATATTAAATTTAAACTTGTTTCTCATTATTTACACCCCCAATAAATTACGTGAACCATCATCAGTAAATATATTGATTTTTTGTTTATTTATCGCCAGCCAGACTTCATCCCCAGCCTTCAAATCCTCTTCAAATGTTGACTCTTCACTTACTTGAATATTTTCTCCTGTATCCAGATGAATGAAATATTCCGTATTCATTCCTAGGTAGACACTATCAGTTATTACGCCACGAATAGTATCAGGATTTTGCTTTGTTCTTACATATTCCTCTGGTCTAATACTCACTCTAACTCTTTGACTATGTTCGCTGGCTAGTTCATCAAAGGGAAGATTAAAACCATTTTCGAACTCTATTGTGGCACTATCTCCAGTGGAAACTAGTTTCGCTTCTTGTATATTAGTTCTCCCAATAAAGGTAGCAACAAATTCATTAGCAGGGCGGTGATATAATTCTTTCGGACTTCCAATTTGCTGAATTACTCCATTATTCATAACAGCAATCTGATCTGAAATTGCCATGGCTTCTTCTTGATCATGGGTAACATATACGGTTGTTATTCCCACTTCTCTTTGGATATCCCTAATAGCTTGGCGCATATCAAGTCTTAATTTAGCATCTAAGTTACTTAGCGGTTCATCCATCAGTAGTACATCAGGATTTATTGCTAATGCACGTGCTAGCGCAACACGCTGCTGTTGTCCACCACTTAATTTTTCTGGTTTCCGCTCACTATATTGCTCAATTTGCATTAATTTCAAATATTGAGTCGTCCTCTGTTGGATTTCCTCTTTCGTAAGTTTTCTTTGTTTTAAACCAAATTCTACATTTTCTCTTACCGTTAAATGAGGAAAGATTGCGTAGTTTTGAAATACCATTCCGATATTTCTTTTACTTGGTTCTTTATCATTTATTCTGTTCTCATTAAAATAGAAGTTTCCTCCTTCTATTGAATTAAAACCAGCTATCATTCTCAGTAAGGTTGTTTTCCCACATCCAGATGGACCTAATAGGGTAAATAAAGATCCATCTTTTATGTTCAGGGTTAGATCTGGAATTACCGCTACTCCTCCATATTCCTTTTTGGCATGCTCTATATTAATAAAACTCATTCTCTTTCACCTCCTGGCCTCTCATTATTTAGATTGAATATCAACAAATATTTCATTATAATGTTGGACAATTTCATCCTTATGCTTAATAACATATTCATAGTCTTCTGTTAATGTCTTAATATCTGCAAGCGGCTTCATATTTTCTCCGATTTCTACATCATCTCTAACTGGTCTATTAGTTGTTGATTTTGCTAGTACCTCTTGAACATCTTTAGAAATAATGAAATCAAGGAATTTTTTCGCATTATCCATATTTTTGGCATTTTTTACAACCGCTGAGTTTGCAGGTAAGAAAACCGTACCTTCTTCTGGATAAATAATTTCAACATTCGCTCCATCATTCAATAACTTCACTGTCGGATCTTCATAAGATAACCCAACTGCCATCTCTCCATCTGCCACTGTTTTATATACATTACTAGAACTAGAGTTGATTTTTCCATCTATATTTGTAAAGAGATCTTCTACATAATTCCAGGCATCATCTGAATCATATCCGCCCTTTGCAAGTAAAATATTCGTTAATTGAGAAAATGCACTTGATGAATTAACTGGATCAGCTGTAGAGATTTTTCCTTTTAACTCGGGATTCAATAAATCAGCATATCCTTTAATATCCATTCCTTTTGTCAGATCTTTATTTACAACAAGTACACTTCCATCTAAAGTAAATGGAGTAGAATATCCATTAGTATTACGATATTCCTCTATTACGTTTTCGTTTTCAGCAGAAACATATTCTTCGAATAATTCTCCATGAAGAGCATAAGTAGTATAGGTTCCTCCAAACATTACATCCGCCACTGGAGAGTCTTTTTCGCTTTCCAACTTTTTGAATAACTCTCCTGTACCAGCTTGAATTAACTCAACCTTGATTCCATATTTTTCTTCAAATGCAGGGATTGTCGCATTAATTAACCCTTCTGAATTTGGTGTGTAAATAACTAATTTATCCGATGCTCCTTCTCCCGCTTTCTCTTCAGATGAACAAGCAGTTAGTGCTAATACACCCACAACTACTAAAATGAACATTTTCCAATATCTTTTCATTTATTATCCTCTCCTTATCATTGATATGTTTAGGATAATATATAAGCAAACGCTTTCAAATGGTACTATTCTATAAATTCAGAGAAAATTCTACACTACTTTCTCTCCAAAAATTCAGTACAAGTATATCCTGTGTATTTCTTAAACACTTGATTAAAATACTTATAATCAGTGAAACCAACTTTTTCAGCTATTTGATAAATTTTATACTCTCCGCGTTGAACCTCTTCAATTGATTTTTTTATTCGATATTGATTCAGGTATTCATTAAAAGTTTGTTTGGTTTCCTCTTTAAATTTCTTATAAAGAAGAGATGAGCTATATCCCAGTTCATTTGACACTGCATTAAAAGTAAACTTTTTTGCGTAATTTTTCTCAATATATTGAATCATCTGCTTAACTAAATGATCATAATGACCCTCAAAAGATGAATGTGCTAACCCCTTAATCATATCGTCTATTTTCTGCTTTTCCTTTTGTTCCAGTTTCAATATATCTACCATTGACCCTGCTTTTCTGATAGCTTCTTTTAATTCTGATTCATTTATCGGTTTTACAATAAATTCAACTGCGTCATAAGAAATTGCCTTTTTTGCATTAGGAAAATCATTATATCCCGAGACAATAATTTTTGAAAAAATAAGATATTTTGTTTCTTCAAGCATTTGAAAGGCATTTTTTCTTGGCATATTAATATCTGTAATGACAATATCAGGCTTTAGTTCATTTATAAGTTCAATTCCTTCTTCCCCATCACTTGCTTCTCCAATTACTACGCAATTAACTGATTCATAATCAAAACCATAACGCAGCCATTTTCTTATTAACTTTTCATCTTCAATAATGAGAACTCTGTACACTTTTCTCTCACTCCCTGATTTTCATAATTACAGTCGTATGTTCCCCAGGACTTTTTACTTTGAAGTAAGAATTTGGGTACATTAATAATAATCTTCTCTTTGCATTATATAGGCCATGATGGTTCCCACTTTTCTTAAATACATTTGAATTTACTTTAACTAACGTACTATCATCTATACCTCCTCCATTATCGCTTATTTGTATCGTCAAACTTTCCCCAGTTCTGAGGATATTAATTGATAAATGTAAATCGCTTCTATCTCTAAATCCATATTTGATACTATTTTCTACTATTGGCAAAATTAACAATTTCGGAATGAGGAATTCCTCTGTTTGTTCCTCTATCGTTATGTCAAACGTAAATCGCTCAAACCGTTCTTTGCAAATTTCCAAATAGTTTTTAATATAAAGCATATCGGTTTTAATGGCTGCTACTTCATTCATTTTGGAAATGCTATATCTCAAAATGGTATTTAGATTTAAGATTAATTTGTTAGCTAATTCTGTATCATAATAAGTTGCTACTCGTATCGTTTCCAATGTATTATACAGAAAGTGAGGATTAAATTGCGCCTCTAGCATTTTGCGTTCTGAGATGACATTTTCCTTTAGTAAAGAAATGTTATTTTGATTTAATTCCTCTAATTCATCGAGCATTTGATTTATATTTTCACTCAAAAATTGGAATTCATCTTTTGACTCTATCTTAAAGCGATAGTTTTTATTATTTGTTACTTTTTTCATTTCATTGGATATAAATTCCACATATCTAGAATTATTGTAAGCAATCTTTTTAGAGGAATAACGAGAAAAAAGTAATAAAAAGAAAACCAAAATCATGACGATGCTAAACGAAAAGCGCCATAATATGTTTAGTGATTCTAATTTTTTATAAACAATTAAATTCATATTTGATTCCAGCAGTCTATGTTTGGAGTAATAGTTCCCTTCTTCACTTTGGAAATTTCCATCCCTTACTTCTGAACTTACTTTTTCTAAAGATCCTTTTAAAAATTCGAATGAGCTACTGGAGAAAACATTATGATAATTATCATACAGTAGATATTGGGTTCCATTTCCTGAAGAGTTTTGCAGAAAATCATTTCCATTCATTAAAAAGGCAGCATATCCAATCGTATAGGAATCCTCCTTTATCTTTTTTAAAGATAATAAGGTATGCTCTCTTTGAGGAGTCATAAATATCCGACGTATAACTTTTTCCTCTAATGGATTATTATCCACTACCGTATTTAAGAAATAGATCAACCTAATATCTTCTTTCTTCTCACTATCAAATAATAAATTTTTATTTTTATCCAATAATAATAACCGAATTCTGACATTCCTTTCCTTTCTGCTTAGAAGGTGATAATACTCTTCATATAAATCTCTATCAGTTAATTTTCCATCTACATATCTTGCAAATATGGTTTCGCTGTACATTTCTAAATTTTCATCAAGGTAACTAGTTATACTTTTATACTGTTTAGTAATCCTTTCCCTTTCTTCTGTTATTTCTTGGTTGATTGAATAGTAATAGTAGCCAAATAGTCCTCCAAAAATCACCAAGGAAGCCAGCGAGATAGTAATAAGCGAACTTACCATAATTTCCTTTCGTAATCTATCTTTAAATTTAAACGTTTTCAAAAAATGATTCACCCACCTTTCTCTACTAACTCCTTATTGTTACGACTACTTTACCAAGATAATTAAAAATTGGAAAGGTAATTTGAAAAACGATACTCACAAACTATTAAATACCAAAAACAGCAGAAGAGACAATTCAAGATAAATAGGATTGTTCTATGCGAATTATATGACTTTCAGGATCATATTGTAAGTCGCATATTAATGAATTCTTCACCATATAAGATAAAAAGAAGCATAGATTTCTTTTCACTTTTTTTGCTTAGTCATTTATGTAAATAAAAACAGAAGATATCAATAGGAATCATTGATACCTTCTGTTATAAATACTCTACTATTTATTGCGCCTTGCGCACTTTTGCAAATAATATTGTTAAAAGGAATGGGACGATTATTACAATGGCCATTCCAATAAAGAATGCTCCCCAATTATTAGGGAAAATGGACAGGAATCCTGGCAAGCCGCCTACTCCTATTGAAGGTGCTTTTACTGCTTGGATAGAAATAAAAGCACCAGCTATAGCAGATCCAATAATGGCCGAAATAAAGGCAAAGCGGAAGCGCAGATTAACACCAAACAACGCTGGCTCCGTAACACCAAGATACGCGGAGATAGCTGAAGTTACTGACAAACTCTTTAATTTTTCATCTTTTAATATAAACAACATGGCAAGTGCTGCTGACCCTTGAGCAATATTGGATAAAGCAACCATCGGCCATAGAAATGTTCCTCCAGTGCTTCCGATCAACTGCAAATCTACTGCTAAGAAGGTATGATGCATACCAGTAATAACAAGCGGTGCATATAATCCGCCGTATATTAATCCACCTAAAATTGGCGCAAAATCAAAGATTGCTACAACTCCATCTGTAATCATGTTTCCGATAAAAAATGTGATTGGACCTATTGCAATAAATGATACAAAACCAGTTACAAGTAAAGCAATAGGTGCTACGAATAACATTTGAAAGGAATCTGGGATTCTGTTTCTTAAGAAAATTTCTAACTTAGCTAAAACATAGGAAGCAAGCAGGACTGGTAAAACTTGACCTTGATAGCCAACCTTTTCTACTTCTAAGCCAAAAATGTTCCATGTCGGTATTTCTTCTGCCTTTCCATATCCCCATGCATTCAATAAATCAGGATGAACGAGCATTAATCCAAGCACAATCCCTAATAAAGGACTGCCGCCAAATCTAGTCATTGCAGACCAGCCGATTAAACCAGGTAAAAAAGTAAACGCTGTATTAGCTATTAAATTGATAATACTAGCAAAGTCTGCCCATTGTGGAAACGCTTGAACCACCGATTGCTCAAAAAAGATACCTTCACCTGTTAAGACATTATTGATTCCCATTAGTAAACCAGCTGTTACAATCGCAGGCAAAATCGGAATAAATATATCAGCTAACATTTTTACAGCACGCTGTAATGGATTTAAATTTTGTTCTGAGGCTTTTTTGACATCATCCTTCGACCCTTCGGATGCACCCGTTTGATTGATTAACTCTTTATAAACCTTCTCCACCGTACCTGGACCAATTACTACTTGAAATTGACCATTTGTCGAAAAAGACCCTTTCACTAAATCTAATGATTCAAGCTTCTCTTTATCTACTTTTGCTTCATCTGCTAATGCAAATCGTAATCTGGTCACACAGTGCGTTGCAGCATAAATATTCTCTTTGCCGCCAATCGCTTCAATTATATTACTAACCTGCTGTTTATCTATGCTCATTTCTTACGTCCTCCTATTCTATGATGAAAGTAAATTCTATTCCAATACTAATAAAAACGTTTGCAAATCTTGTCGAATCTTGTATATACATGTCATAAAACTAATGATATAGATGTATATACAAGTTGTCAATAAAAAGGATAATACGTTTACAATAGTATTTTTTTCCATTAGATTAGAGAAATAAATCCTATTAGTAGTCCTAACACAAGCAGAAGATTAAGTAAGTAGAATAGTATTTTATTTGTTGATGATATTAAAACCTGCCAACCTTCCATAGCTGAATGGAGAAGATATTAATTCTTTTCTGTAGTATTTCAGGTATGTTTCAATAGTTTGAGTTTGGAAAGCAAATACTTACAATGGACCATTAGTCATCAGCTGTTTATGTCAAAGGAGTAGTAAAATATAGGAGAAATTACTGGAAAAAGGCTTCCCATTATGGCAAAGATGAGAGGATTCTAGCCTAAATGGGGTTTTATCAGTCAAATCTGTTGGGTTTTCAGGCAAATTTCTGTTTTATCAGCCAAAGTTAGGGACTTTTCAGCCAAACTTCATTTTTATCAGCCAAAGTTAGGGGCTTTTCAGCCAAACTTCGATCTTATCAGCCAAAGCTAGGGGCTTTTCAGCCAATCTTCATTTTTATCAGCCAAAACTGGGGGCTTTTCAGCCAAACTTCTGTTTTATCAGCCAATCTCACTGGCTTTTCAGCTAAAGTCGAATTTTTTCAGCCAACATCAGTTTTCCTTAAAGCTTACATAATTAACATAAACACTTAATAAGGCTGATTCCTTCCTTCTTTTACCCTTTTCGGCATTACATTATTCTTAAAAATAAAAGCAAAAAGACTGTTCTATCATGTAGAAACAGTCCTTCGCTTTCCATAATGGGAGATTCCTTATCCACGTAGTCCCTATTAATGTATAATCTCGCTTGCTTTTGCCTTTTCTGTCATTTTTCTTGTTCCATTTGCTAATGGCTTTTTTAAAAATAGAGCAATAATCAAAGCAATTACACTAAAGACTATAAGCATACTGATTGAAAATAGTACTTTTTCCTTTACCATCCCACCTACGGTTTCTCTTAACAGGTTGATCGCATGTGTAAATGGTAGGTAAGGATTAATTTTTTGGAAAAAAGGTGGTGCAACCTGAATAGGAAAAGTCCCTCCAGAACCAGATAGCTGCAATACAAGAAAAATAATCGCTAATCCCTTACCTAAGTTGCCAAAAACAGAAACTAATGTGTAAACAATTGTCATAAATACTAAGCTGATAAACATGCTGAACAATACGAATGCAACTGGTTCAGCTACATATGCCTTTAAGATAAACATATCTCCTAGTGTCACAATCAAGCTTTGACATAATCCAATTGTGACAAAGGTGAGCCATCTGCCAAAGTATACTTGGTTCGGTGTGTAAATCCCCTCAGGATCTCGAACATCCACGCGTAATAAAGAAATGAGCAGCAAGGCACCAACCCATAAACTCAAGGTTGTATAAAAAGGCGAATTCGCTGATCCATAATTAGGAATAGGAAATAAAGAATTTTCATTTAATACAATCGGATCTGATATAAAGTCACTTTCTTGTTGTATATCATTTTTCAACAAGGAAATAATTTCCCCTAAATCATATTCATCTTCAAATTTCCGAATAGAATCTGCCGTTTTAGTCAACGTCGCTTCTAAATTTGGCAATTCATTTTGTACCATATCTGCCGCTTTATGAACAGCATCTTCCACTCTAGGTAAATCCGTCTTAATAAATGCAGCTACTTTAGAAATATCTTGTTCAGCCGCGGGAAGATCATTACGAACAAAGTTTGCTGCTTCATGAAACTTCTCTTTCAGACTCGGAAAAGATTTTTGATAAAATTCTGCGGCATCATTAATGCCTGCTAAAACTTTGTCCATATTTTTCTTGATAAGGTTTGTTGCTTCATGAATCTTCTTTTCTATTGTAGGTAAGTCAGAATGAAGCTTTGTTAATTCTTCTTGCGCAAAGGCAAGTGACTCATCCGTATTTTTTAATATCTCTTCTAGCTTTGGTATATTCGCCTGTGCACTTTCCAAATCATTCATTGCATTTTGAGCCGAATCCTTTATCCCCTCTATAGCACGATGTATAGCTGGCTCTGTTTGCTTGTCATAACGATTCATTAGAGTAGTACTAAGCTCAATTGCCTCTTGCGACAACGCCAATAAACTGGATGCTTTCTCCTTATCCTCTGCTTGAATCGTATGTAGCAGCTTTTTTTCTTGCTGAAAATTGGTTTGTAATGCCTGTAAGTCTTTAATTTCAGACAAAAGAGCATCATCTCCATTTGGAGTTACACTATTTAGAGTAGTAAATAATGCAACGGAACGTGTTAAACTATCGATACTAGTTTGCACTTGTGCTTGCAAAGCTACTGCATTTGTTTTTGCTTCCTCTTCAGTAAGATTACCATTTTGAACTAATGCAGCAAATTGGTGAACAGCATCAGCCGTTTTCTGATGGAGAAGAAGATTTTGTTTATATACTGGCCCTACTGCATCGAGCGCTTGCCCATTTGCATCGATAAACGCCGGCAGTGTATCTGCTAATTGCTTCCCGTTATTTATCCCTTGTTCGATTTTCTCTAATGAACCACTTGCTGTTTCCAAAAATGACTGCATGTCTTCTACATTCGATAATGCTTTTGTTACCATTTCACTAATGTCAGAAAAATGAGCATCTAGCTCCATCACGCCATCCGCTAACTTTTGAATTTCTGGCGCCTTTTCCTGTAAGACTAGAATGCCTTCACCAACCTTATCTAGTTCCGGAAGCTTTTCTTCTAATAACAGGATATTTTTACTCGCTTCATTAATATCTGGAAAAGCTGCTTCTAATGTTAAAATTTTTTGTGCTTGCTTATTGATTTCAGGCAACTTACCTTCCAGTGTTACTACTTTTTCTCCTAATTCATTTATTTTCGGAACTTCTTTTTCTAATGCGAAAATTTTCTCTTCTATATTTCTAATCGTCGGCAATTCTTCTTCCAGCTTAATTCCAGCATCATTAAATACACTCAATACGGATTCACTTACCGTATGAATAAAGTTTTCCTTTACTTGCTGCACAATCGTCGAGGCACCAGTAGAAGTCATCTTTGGTGCGATTGCATTTAACTTTTCATTTACACTATAATCAATCTCTGGTTTTACTTGTTTGTCCTCTAAAATAGTTGCAATCTTAGCGGAAAAATCATGAGGGATGTACAGGCTTGCATAATACTCTCCTTTCGTAACACCCTCCTTCGCTTTTTCTTTACTTACAAATTCCCAGCCAAGCTTATCATTTTTCTTTAAGCTTGAAACAATTTCATCGCCAATATTGACGGAGGAATCGCGAATAACTGCTCCTTCGTCTTCACTTGTTACTGCAATTTTTATCCCACTCGTATTCGAATATGGATCCCATGAAGCCGCCAAATTAAACCAAGCATATAGAGATGGCAGCACCATTAAAGCCACAATTAGAAGTGCCGCAACAGGCGCCTTAAAAATACGAATCCAATCATTTCGGTAAATAGTAAAAACATTCTTCAAAAAAATCACCCTTCGTTAGTTTATGAAGATGAATAGAAAAGCATTCAGAGGAGCGATTCTTATAAAGTCTCAAACAAAAGCTTCCTCCTGAAATCCTTATCATCTTAATAACGGCAGTCATCTAGAATCCATCCTCTTTTTTCTTAGTATATATTGGAAAAAACCTAATATTTCTCTATGATACCATTTCAAGTGATTCAACTAAACATAAATGAAGAAAGGAATTCACACAAAGCGCAAGTAATCAAAACACAACAACCTGCTAAGAAAAAACACCGGAGTATCATCAGAACTTTCATTTCTATTCCACCATTTCCGTTTCTTTTTCATGCTCACCCCAAGTTATACAGAGCAATAAAACTTTGTGTTAAGACCAGTCAGTATGCTTGCTCATACTCTTTTAGAGAGTTACTTATCCCATGAAACTTTTCCCCATCATCTCCGTAAACATAGTTAAAAGGAGTGAATGGGAATGTTGGAAGTCAAAGTAACAAAGAACAATAACAAGTTACAAATAAAATGGCAGCTAAGTACCATTGAAATACTCTTATCAGATATAACAGCAGTAACAAATGATGAAACATATGCCGGGAAAGAAATAAGCGGAATACGAATTGGTCTCCCTTATGGAAACACTGACAGGATCATCATACATACCAAAACAGATAATTATATTATTTTTACAAGTATCGGAAATTTGAAGGATAAGATTTTGGATTTTATGAAGGGAAGTTAAATTTCTTTACCACCACAATATTGGCTGATTTGTGGTGTTTATTCCTATTTGAACACGCTATCATTTAATGATATAGTTTATTTTATTAATAAGACTATACAATAAATATTAAGGATTGAATCTAACTATGCTTTTGATTAACGAACTTCCTATTGAGGTAACCAAGATTTATCCGTCAAGCAGCTTTAAGGGACTGGAAATTTTATTCCGCATAGAAAATCATGATTATCACTTTCTAATTGGAAATTCTACTGAACCTTTTCCCTTGAATGTAAAACACATATTCAAAGAAAAGGATGTCTGCCCGTTTTGCCAAAAGAATATTTATGCCGCTCCATTAGGCCAGCAGATTTGTTTAGAGTTTCAGAAAAATTTACCCGTTCTTTTAAAGTATTTTCAAAAAAAGTATCCAGATATTTTTTAGAGTACTGAATTGTTTTGGTTTTCTCTCTACTTTTAATTTCCATTAAATGAAGTGCTTTCGACTATTCCTTTGCAATATAAAAAATCAAATATCTAATTCTCATATATACTATATAATAGCAAGTATTTTTCTTTCTTATTTAAAAGGTGGTGAGCCAGTTAAAATGTATGAATTAACACCCAAACAGGCACAAAAAATTGTAAATAAAATGATGAAGGATATTCCATATAATATTAATATTATGGATAAAACAGGCATTATCATTGGCAGTGGCAATAAAGAAAGAATCGGCACGCTCCATCATGGTGCAGTTGCTGCCATCAAACAAAAAAGAATAGTTCCTATTGAAAAGGATGAAGAATTTGTCAAGAAAGGAATTAATCTGCCTATTGAATGGAATAAGTCTATATTAGGAGTAGTTGGTATTAGCGGGGAGATAAAGGAAACCAGCCCTTTTGGAAAACTAGTGAAGTCAACCGTTCTGCTATTAATTGAACAGAGCATTGCTTCGGAAAAAGAAAATAGGAGAAAGAATGTAAAACAGGAATTTTTCAACTTATTAATAGACTCAAATACTATTTATACAAAGGATTTAATAGACCAGGCATCCTCCTATAATGTTCAGCTAAATAAACCAAGTCAACTAGTCTATATCGAATTTCAGAAAAACGTTGATGAGACTATAGTCAAAGATTTTCCTTTCTTTCAGCCCTATCAAACTACACTATGTGTGGTTGTGCAAGAGCCAAACAACATGGAAGAGCTGCTAGAGAATCTAGCTAAATATCAAGATATCTTTATTTCCGTTAGCAAAATAAATGATAAAATCGCGGATGGTTTTCTTCAGACAAAATTGGCATTAAAAGTACTAAAAGGGTTGTTTCTTCATCAGAAAATCATATTTTATGCTGATTGTGAGTTTATTGCCGATTTATCTTATTCTTTGCAAAAAATAAAAAAAACAGCCCTTCAGTCAGACTTGCTGGAAACAAATGATGAACTTATCAAGACACTCCAGGCTTACCTTAACTGCAATATGAATATGAATGAAACAGCCAGCCAGCTGATTGTACATAGAAATACATTAAATTATCGATTGAATCGTATTCATAAAATTACAGGGAAAGATCCTAAAAATATATTGGATCTTGTAGAACTAATCTTTATGTTAATTAATCGTATCAAGTGAAGAAGCTGCTCCTAAGTCAAAGGAACAGCTTCAGCTATATACTCGTATGAAATCAAGCAATGCTATTTTAATAGTCTTGCAATACTCTCTGCCGTTCTTGCAAGATTTTCTTTTCCTTGAGCCAGCAAAGTGTCAATCGAAGCTGCTCCAGGGACAATCCCAAAAATGGCATCAAAACCTTCTTCGTACAAAACTTCCACATCCTGACCAATACACCCTGCCAGTGCGATTACTTTAATGTCACGGTTCACACTTTTAGCTGCTTGTGAAACTCCATATGGGGCTTTGCCAAACTTTGTTTGAAAATCAATGCCGCCTTCTCCTGTAAAACAATAATCTACTGCTTTTAACTTTTCCTTTAAATTGGTATATTCGATTACGATATCTATTCCTTTCTTCATCGTTGAATGAGTGAAAGCAAGTAAACCTGCCCCTAGGCCACCTGCAGCACCTGCACCAGCTGTATCTACTATATCGATTCCAAGATACTCTTTCACCTTGTTAGCGTAGTGACGTAGGTTTCTATCTAAAATTTGGATCATCTCTGGAGTAGCACCCTTTTGGGGACCAAAGACAACCGATGCTCCATTTTCTCCACACAATGGGTTTGTGACATCCGATGCAACCAATATATGCACATTTTTCAACTGTGGGATAACATGAGAACAATCAATTGTATTAAGTTCATTTAAATAACCGCCGCCAAACAACAATTCATTTCCATCTTTATCTAAAAATTTATAGCCAAGCGCAGCGGCCATACCCGTTCCGCCATCATTTGTTGCGCTCCCGCCAATTCCCAATATAATATCTGTAATGCCTCGCTCTATACATTCCCTTATTAATTCCCCTGTTCCAAAAGTTGTGGTAATAAGGGGATTTTTTGTTTCTTTGTTAACATGATGGATTCCGCTTGCAGATGCCATTTCAATGACAGCAGTCTTACCGTCTCCTAAAATACCATACTGTGCTAAAACTGGTGTATGAAGGGGTCCTGTAACTTCCTTTGTAACTAGTGTACCGCCTGTAGCGTCTACTAGTGATTGAACCGTCCCCTCTCCGCCATCTGCCATTGGAACATGGATACATTCTGCATCAGGGATTGCTCTTTTTATCCCTGCTTCCATAGCAACACATACTTCTTTTGCTGTCATACTTTCTTTAAATGAATCAGGAGCTAATAAAAATGTTTTCCCCATTGCTTCCACCTCTTTTTATAAAATAAATCCATATAGGATAATTGCTACAATAGTCATGGTTAAGCCAACAATACTTTCATAACCTGCCACTTTCATTCTGTCTGCCATACTCATATTCATAGCGTTGCGAGTAACATGAAAATAAGTTCCATGTGGTAAGTGGTCAATCACCGTAGCGCCAGTATGTGTCATCACTGCTGCAGCTATAGGTGCGACGCCAGTATTCAAGATTGCTTCTGAGAATGAACCAGTTGCCAAAATAACCCCTGTTGAAGTAGATGCTGTAGCGGCTGCCATTAAAGTTCCTGCAATTGGAGCAAGGAATGTGCCAGAAATGCCAGATGATTCTACTAAGGCAACTACTTGTGAAGGCAAGTCTGAAGCAGTAATCAATCCACCAATAGCACCTGCACCAATAATAATTAAAATGGTTGGTGTCATTCTATTTAAGCCAGCTGTACAATAATCCAGCAGCTTTTCTTTTTTCCCTAACGCCAGCGTACCGACAACTGCCGCAAAAGGCAAAATAAACAAGGAGTCAATGTTCAATTTTGTAAGTACATCTATTCCAAGCAATGCTCCTATTGGACTAATCATCAATAGAACAATAGCAATAATTGGAGTTATTAAAGCTTTAGATAAAGCCGGTAAATTGGAGACGTTTGCATTTTCTAGTTCTTCCGCCTCCTGATCTGTCACTTTCGTTCCTTTATACTTAATTAGCGATGCAAGGAATACTGTGACAATTACACCAAAAATAGCTGGAATAAGTCCCCCTATCATTACCTGGTTAACGTGAAGCTCAAATCCGCCTGCTGCAGCAATTGTATTAGGATTAGGAGATATAATATTTCCTGCTTTTCCCCCTCCGGATAAGGCAACTAAGACAGCAATCTTAGAATAACCCATTTTTTTTGCCACAGACAGAGCAATTGGTGCGACAATTAATACCGCTACGGGAATGAATACTCCTACCGCTGTAATGATCATCGTAGCTAATGCTAAAGATAGCATAGCCTTTGTCCCACCGAGTTTATCAACAATAAACTTGGCAATTGTTTCTGCTGCCCCAGATTCCATCATGACACCTGCAAAAACCCCTGCAGCAATAATACGGATAACTGTTCCTTGAACACTTTGAGTCCCTGACACTAAAATCGTAATTGTCTCTGAAAAATTAGCACCACCAATAAATGCTCCAACAATCGCCCCTAAAATAAGGGAATAAGTTGGGGATAACTTAAACAAAATTAAAATAATTGCCAGCGCCAAACCACATAAAGCTCCAATCCAACTAATCTCTAACCCAGCTGCCATAAATAATCCTCCTAATCTATTAATCTTGACAATAACGGTCTATTACATTCGAATCTTCCAAAAATCATCCTTTGTTCTGCCCTTGTTTGGTAATATTACTAAAATTGGTGTATACCCCTTATAAACCATTTGCAAATAGAACCACTTGAATACGGTTTCATTCTATTTCATTGTAAGCCCTTTAACAATTGATAAACCAACCAAATTTCCTTGTTCATTTGCACAAAAACTAAGTTAGGAATATATAAACAGTTTCTTTATCACCGTTATAAAAAGAAGAATTTTCTTCATGCAACATTACAATCTATCATGACTACTCTCTCGCTTACACTAAAATAATGTAAAAAAATCTTCCCTCCTACTAGAAAAATAAAAGAGAATATACTAAAGTTAGGAATATATAAAATTTTATCAATATTAAAATTAATTTTCCTTTAGCTATTCCAGCAAAGATTCTCTATAGAGAAACTGTAGAACACATTTCACAAATCTCTCCATAGTTCGTTTTTTTACCATGTTATTTCCTCCAGAAACGACAAATTTATATTTTTTTCGCCAAAATCCGCACATTCTATTGAATTATTCAAAAATGATATGTATAATAACCAATATCAATAGTTTGGCAGGTGATTTATCATCGATGCAAATGAAATGAAGAGATTTTTATCTCAGGTATACAATAAGATTTCAAAGGATTTGTTTGGTGCTGGAACGACATTATTGAAGGTAACGATTGATCAGAATGTGATTACACTTCAAGCGAAGCATCCACGTGCCCCCCGCTCTGCTGCTCTCGAAGGAGAAGTACCGAGCCTTAAACAAGAGGTTGACTTTCATCTGTCCTTACTTTTTAAGAAAAAGCTAAAAGAACAACTAGAAGAAACGACAAATTGGAATATTGAAGCGATTCTTAGGGATTATGATTCTTTCACACAGCTTGCTTTTACAAACATTGTATTAACTAAACATTAATCTTGGATTTCTTCTTGGATTTATCTAAGCAGAACGCCACTATATACAAAAGATAAGTTTAATCTTTGTTTACAAAGAAAAGACAATCTTAAGTAGAAGGATAATTCTATTTAAGCTTGTCTTTTTTTATTATTTAATAGCTTGCGAGAAAGATAGTTTCTTAAAGCCTAAAAAACAAAATCATTCGGAGGGTTCTAAAATGAAAATGAAAAAATTAGTTAGTGCAGTAGCCGCATCATCCTTTTTATTATTAGCAGCATGCAGTTCCGATGGCGCATCAGACAGCAAAGAAAAAAAAGAAAAGCTAGTTGTTTCCACTTGGGGATTTAATGAAGATTTCTTCCGCAGTGAAATTTATGCACCATTCGAAAAAGAGAACAATGTAGAAATCGTCTTAGATACAGGTAATAATGCAGACCGCTTAAATAAAGTGAGACAAGGAAATTCAGATGTTGACGTCATCTTTTTATCCGACTATTACGCCCAGCAAGGAATTGAAGATAATGTTTTTGAAACGATTGATCGCAGCAAGCTGACTAATCTAGACAATATTTATGAAACGGCTAAAGCTCCACTTGGTGAAGAGTACGGACCTGCCTATACCATAGCGCAATTTGGAATTGCTTATAATCCAGATGAAGTAGCAAAACCCGTTGCTTCTTGGAAAGACCTATGGAGTGCAGATTTAAAGGGAAAAATTACGATCCCTAGCATTACCTCTACAACAGGGCCAATGATGGTAGACGTGGCTTCTTTAGTTAGCGGTGAACAAACTTTTAGCGAAGATAAAGCCTTTGAACAATTAAAATCCTTAATGCCAAGCGTTGTAAAAGAATATGGTCAAACTTCTGAATATGTAAATATGTTTGCTCAAGGAGAAATTGCCGCTGGGCCAATCATGGAAATGTACTTTGCTGATTTAAAAGAAGCAGTCCCTAATGCTAAATTTGTTACACCTGCTGAAGGTGGATATGCCGTTATGAATACAGTAAACATCGTAAAAGGTTCAGACCAAAAAGAACTATCAGAAAAATTCATCAACTATATTTTAGGAAAAGAAGCACAAGAAAAATCAGCTAAAAATAAAGTAGATTCACCGGTTAATACGCAAGTCGAATTAACAGAAGAAGAAGCACAAGGGTTAACATATGGCGAAGAGGTAATCACCAGCTTGCACACATTAGATATGAAATTTATCAACGATAACTTAAAGGGCTGGATTGATCGCTGGAACCGCGAGCTAGTTCAATAATAGAAAAGAGGGTCATCATGAAAGAGAAGCTGATATTGGATGTAGACACTGGCATTGATGATGCAATTGGTATTCTACTAGCTGTAAAAAGCAAATCATTTGATATTCTAGGGATTACAACTGTTAATGGCAATGTCTCCCTGGATCAAGCAACAACAAACACATGCAAAATACTAGATTTAGTAAAAGCAAATCATATTCCAGTAATAAAAGGAGCTGCCACTCCCCTCGTACGAGCACCATTCTTCGAACATCGCATACATGGAGAAGATGGTTTAGGCGGAGCACTAAAGGAGACAGCTGTCACTCATCCAGTGAGTGATGGCTTCGCTCCTGACTTTTTAATCAATTCCATTTTAAGCTTTTCGGGCGAAGTAACATTAGTGTTTACTGGCCCCTTAACCAATTTAGCTTTAGCCGTGAAAAAATGTCCGCAAATCACGAATCACGTGAAAGAAGTTATTTTTATGGGCGGGGTTGTAAAGGGACCAGGTAATGTAACGCCAACTGCTGAATTTAACAGCTATGTTGATCCCGAAGCTGTAAAAATTGTTTTACATGCAGGCTTTCCTGCTATCACGCAAGTCGGATTAGATGTAACAAGAAAAGCATTATTAACGAAAGATCATCTTCAGTTAATAACGGATAAATCTTTACAAGATTATATTGCTCAAAGTACAAATGACTATCAACAAAAATATTTTAACCGGTACGGAGTCCATGCTTGCGCTATGCACGACCCGCTCGCTGTAGGAATTGCCCTCAACAAAGGCCTAGTACAAACAGAAAAGTATTTTGTCGATGTTGAAACAAGAAGTGAATTATGTGATGGTCAGCTCGTCTGTGATTTTCAAAATCGTCTACAAAGAGAAGCGAATTTGCATATTTCCCTACAAGTAGATGCTGATGCCTTCTTCCAGATGTTTATTGATATTTTGAATGGTCACTTTGAGGAAAGGGAGTGACGTCTTGAAGAAACGATATTTATATTTACTTTTACTGCCAGGAGTATTATTTTTAACGATATTTTTAGTAATACCTATTCTTTCAATGATGGGGACAACCTTTAATGAGGGAGGATCCTTTAGTTTGCAAGGATATATCGACTTTTTTAAGGATAAATACTTTATCGATATCCTTCTTACTACTTTACGCGTTAGTTTACTCACAACTTTTATTTGTATTTTAATTGGCTTTCCAGTTTCCTATTATATTGCGAAGCTTCCTAGCAAAAGAAAGGCGGTTCTCCTGTTATTCACGATTTTTCCATTGCTGACAAGTCCTGTTGTTCGTTCCTTTAGCTGGATGATTATTATTGGGAAAAATGGTGTGTTAAATAAAACGTTATTGAGTCTAGGGCTTATCCAAGAACCTTTAAATATTTTATATACGCCTAATGCAATTATTATCGGTTTAGTTCACCTTTTTCTTCCATTAATTATCGTAACGCTTGTTGGTGTAATGGAGAATATCGACAGTGATTTACTGCGTGCAGCAGAAAGTCTTGGTGCTTCCAAAATGGCATCCTTTATGAAAATCATTGTGCCATTATGTGTTCCCGGTCTTGTAATTGGAAGTATTTTAGTATTTGTGGGCAGCTTTACCGCATATACTACGCCTGCTTTGCTCGGTGGAAAACAACGGGTTATCTCCACTTTTCTTTATCAAAATGCAATTACCTTAAATGACTGGAAACTTGCCTCTATTGTGGCAACTATAATGATTATTTGTACCTTTATCATTATTACGATCATGAATGGTGTTGCGAAAAAACTAAATCCAAAGGGGTAAACGTGTATGCAGGAAAAACATAGAGGATTGGCCCTGTTTACGATCCTTGTTTTTATTTTTTTACTTGGGCCGCTTGTAATAATATCGATTACCTCTTTTGAGAGTGGAAGTATTCTGAAATTCCCTCCAGAAGAGTTTTCCCTTAGATGGTATGAGAATATTTTTAAAGTGGAAATGTTTTTAAGCACCTTTAAAACATCCATTATTGTATCCATAGCAGGAAACATTTTAGCATTACTACTTGGTGTACCAGCAGCCTATGCGCTTAGCCGCTTTAACTTTGCTGGCAAAGGGATCATTAATGCTATCTTCGTTTCTCCGATTCTTATTCCAGGAATCGTTCTAGGTTTCTCTTTTTTGCGTTATATTGTTGTGACCTATAACCTTCCTATTTATTTATCCTTATTTATCGGTCATACAGTCATCATGCTGCCATTTATTATTCGCGTCATTTCTTCTAGTCTGGCAAACTTTGATTTTTCCATAGAAGAAGCGGCACTTAGTCTTGGTGCGAATCGAATTGGTACATTCTTTCGTGTCGTATTGCCGAACATTAAATCTGGCATTATCGCGGCTGTCATGATTGCCTTTTTAGAGTCCTTCAACAATGTGGATATTTCGGTTTATATGACTGGACCCGGTGTCAGTACGTTCCCTATTCAAATGCTGCTTTATGTAGAGAATTATTTTGATCCTACTGTTGCAGCCATCTCTGTTCTATTAATGTTCTTAACTGCTATCTTTATGTTTGTAGTGGAAAGATTAATGGGATTGTCTTATTTCACGAAAAGATAATGGAGGATAAAAATGGCTTTATTTACTTTAGAAAATGTATCTGTTGCATATGAAAAGAAAAATATATTAGAAGATTTTAATTTAAGTATTGAAAAAGGACAGCTTGTTTCCCTGTTAGGTCCAAGCGGCTGTGGAAAAACAACGACATTGCGCTTAATTGCAGGATTTTTAGAAGCAAGTAAAGGAAAATTTATTTTTGAAGGTAAAGATTATACAAAGGTTCCTGTTAACAAACGAAATTTCGGCTTTGTTTTTCAAAACTATGCGCTCTTTCCTCATCTATCTATTTTTGACAATATTGCATTTGGCTTGCGATTACGAAAAATCAACAAAAAGGAAATCGAGAAACGCGTTTTAAATATGCTGGAGATCGTAAACTTAAGGGGATTTGAACAACGATTTCCCAGCGAGCTATCTGGTGGTCAAAGACAACGTGTGGCAATCGCAAGAGCTTTAGTAATCGAACCTGATATTCTACTATTTGATGAACCACTAAGTAATCTTGATGCAAACCTTAGAGTCAATATGAGAGTAGAGATTCGCAGAATTCAGCAAGAACTAGGAATCACTACTGTTTACGTCTCCCATGACCAAGAAGAATGCTTCTCGATTTCAGATCAAGTTGCCATTATGAATAAAGGAGTCATTGAACAGTTGAGCGACCCAGCGACCATTTATCAATATCCCGAAACAAAGTTCGTTGCTGACTTTATCGGCTTTAAAAACTTCATTTCTTTTGATAAACGGACAGATCACAAGGATCATATCGAACTTGAAAAGGCTGGATTGATCTTCAAGGTTGATCGACATGCACATATGGAAAATCACAATAAAAAAGTGGGCGCCATTCGTCCCGATGATTTTATGATGGAGCCAAGCACAGCTGCTATCCCAACGAATGGAATGAAGGGAATCATTAAAATTACGACATTCCTTGGCAGAAGCTATCAATATGTGGTAGAAACAGCCCTCGGTGATTTTACGATTAATAAAGAAATGGTTCAGCCATTTAAAAACGGACAAGAAGTAACGGTAATTATTCCACAGAATCAAATGGTACTAGTGGAATAGAGGAGGGTTTTTCGTGCAAGTAGATACACTCGTTTTGAACGGAATTGTGTTTAATAGTTATTTTAAACAATTTAGAAAAGAAAATATTGCGATTAAAGATGGAAAGTTCTTTTATATCGGAAAAAAGGGAAAAGAATTTTTCCAAGCAAAAGAGACGGTTGACGCTGATGGAAAGTATATCATTCCAGGCTTAATTGATATTCACTTGCATATTGAGAGTACGATGGTTACACCTGCAACCTTTTCATATGGATTAATAAAGAATGGAGTTACAACTATCGTCCCAGAACCCCATGAAATGGCCAATGTATTTGGAATTGCTGGGGTAAAAGAAATGATTAAGGCAAGCAAAAATGAAGTGGTCGATATGTTTTATGGCATCCCGAGCTCTGTTCCAGCTACT
Organism: Niallia circulans NBRC 13626; assembly: GCF_001591585.1. Classification (GTDB taxonomy): domain Bacteria; phylum Bacillota; class Bacilli; order Bacillales; family Cytobacillaceae; genus Niallia; species Niallia circulans. Next base: position 183,079 of record NZ_BCVE01000005.1, read on the forward strand.
GCAATGGAAACGACCGGCGGCGCAATTGAAATAGAGGATATCGAAGAATTGCTGCAAACAGAGTCCATCAAATGCCTAGGCGAAATCATGAATTACTATGATGTTCTCACAAAGCCAGATTGCAAAACCAATCAAATTCTCGACTTTGTTCGCAGCAACTATCCTGAACTAATAATTGAAGGCCATGTTCCTAAGCTATTAGATGATGAGTTACAAGGAATTGCTTTTGCTGGCGTCGGCTCCGACCATACTCACCAGACTGTGGAAGGAATGATGGAAAGAATTGCAATTGGCATGTTTTTAGAAATTCAAGAGAAATCGATGACAAAAGAAGTGATCGACTATCTCAGTGCAAATCCAGTTAAAGAACATTTTTGTTTTGTGACAGATGATGTAATGGCAGATTCTTTTCAAAGAAGAGGCCATTTAAATGTCTTGCTAAAGAAAGCTATTGCTATGGGAATGTCCATAGAGGACGCCATTTATGCTTGCACCTATACTCCTGCACAGCGGATGAGAATGTATGATAGAGGCGTTATCGCCCCAGGCAAAATAGCTGATTTTGTAATGGTGAGTAATGTCGCAGACTTTTCCATTGATGCTGTATATAAAAACGGCCAAAAAGTTTTTGAGCGAGACCTCCCTTATGTGCAGAGAGCGGTCTCCAAACAATTTCCTGCCCCTTTCTATGAAAGTGTAAAGCTTGCTCCCTTAAAGGCAGAGGATTTTGAAGTACCTATCGAAACAGAGAAAAAGAGTGTCACTGTTCGAACGATCCATGTACAAAATGGCTCTACTTTTACAGAAGAAAGACAAGATACACTTGCAGTGGAAGCAGGAAAATTACAATGGATGAATAGCGCTTATTGTTTAGTTAAAACATTTGAACGCTATGGGAAAAATAACAATCAAGCACATGGCTTAATCGGCGGTGATATTTTAAAAAAGGGTGCTGTTGCCACCACCTACTCCCATGATAATCACAACTTATTAGTAGTCGGGAAAAATAAAGCAGATATGCAGCTAGCTGCAAATGAAGTCATCAAAAACCAAGGCGGCATCTGCTGTGTCTATAACGGAAAAATTCTCTCCATGGTGCCACTACCAGTTGGAGGCATTCTATCGGAAGAACCTTTAGAAGTCATAGCATCACAAGTAGAAGAATTAACAGATGCTTTAAAGTCATTAGGTTACGAACATTATAATGTAATCATGTCATTAAGCACCCTGTCCCTGCCAGTAAGCCCAGCACTAAAAATAACAGACCACGGCTTAATTGCAGTAAACGAAGGCAAAGTTGTTTCCTTTGAAGTACTGGGGAGATAGAAGGAGTTTTGGTATAAGAGTGAGTTGGATTTCTATTGCATTTTGGTGAATTTAAATAGATTAGGCTTCTAAAAAAGACCTATAAACCCTTTTTTAGAAGCCTCATTTTACAATTAATAATATTGATATAATAGCATTAATCTCATGAAATTAAAGTTTATACCTCTTGTGATTTTTTATCAAAAAATAAATTTAGATCGGTTTTATCTGTATCTTCTGCTAAGGCATTATGTATACTATTCTGTAATAATTGCATCTTTTGTTTTTCAAAGAAAGGAACACTAATAACATTGGTTGTCCCTGATTTTTCAATTGTAAGTATAGTTTGTACACCATTCCCAGCAATCCCTATACCTATTAGGAGTATAATCAATCCAAAAATACTGGAACTTAAAGAACCTAATCCTATAAAAAATATAAATAGTCCTAAAATAATGCGTTTAATATGATATTTTGATGATAATATAGCCCCAGAAATATTTTTTAATGGAATGCTTTGTTGATCTTTTCCTGCTGGAATAAATCCTAATATTGTGTTTGATAGATTTGTTTTCACAAACCTACTATCAACTTCGACTTTTCCCTTAATCCAAAAGAATAATAAATTCATCGAGAATACTACTTCTTTCATTTTCCCATCTCCTCTTATTAATTTCTAACAATAGTACAATATTATCATAAAATGAAATTAAATAGTATTCACTTCGGGGATTATAGTTAATTATACCCATGTAATTAGACTTATTATTTTAATAAATTGAATGGAGGTTACAAAAACATTCGAAATAGCTCCGGAAAGCATGATAATTAACTGGAAAAATCCAGTGCAACGTCGCATTTTAATGATAGACCATTTTCAACTCATTACTTTAAGTCGTACTTTACTAGTTTCGAACGTCCCTATGTTTCCTACCAAGAACTTGCTATAATGGAAGTAAAGTTAAAGATTACTTAAATTATACATGTATTGGTGATGATTTTTATGAACAGGATATTATGGGCTACTTTTATTTTTGTTGTGTTATTTGCGGGACTGGCAATAGGCAGTTCACTGGAAGTGTTAAATCAAACCACTATCAATGGCATTTTCTCCATCCTTCTTTCTGTTTTTATTATGTTTCTATTAGATAGCTTCTTGCATCTGCTGTCTAATGGTGAAACAAGCTGGAAAAAGAAGCATTATAAAAGTTTGTTAGAATGGGTTGATGATGGAGGAAACGGCGGCAGAAGGCTGGAACAAAACCTTTTGAAAGACATTAAACCGAAGTATAATCTTATAGACAACCTTGAGCTTATCAAACAGGCATTCACTAAAATCGAGAAGGAAAAAAGAGAACTCTTACTAGCTTACTTTAAGGCACAAAGAAACTCAGTTTCCCTTCCTGCCACCATTATGGCCATTTTATCTACTCTATTCGCTGGTATCCTGTTGTATTTTATTCAACACCCAGAGATATTCCGTATAGAAATTAGCGTAAATGCTGACTTTGCTTTCATTGTACAGCTATTTACTTGGATTTTCTTTTTTATCATTGTGATGTATCATCTTGTCAAAATGAATAAAAGAGCATCCACCAAAAATGAACTATTTATCGAAATATTGGAGAAACTAAAGGACTGATTGTGAGAACGGGGGAAATATGGATACTATTACACATACTTTATTTGGTATAGGAATCTATAAAAGTGTTAATAAAGAAAAAATGACTAGAAAAGAAAAATATGCCCTGCTTGTTACATCAATAGGTGCCAGCCAAATCCCTGATATTGATGTTATCTCCCAGCTCTGGGACACTACAGGGCAGTATCAGATGTGGCATAGAGGCATCACCCATTCTATTTTTCTAGCTCCTATATGGGCTTTAATCTTTTACATGATCAATCGTTTCGCTTTTAAAATAAAAGGAATTCAATCATATTATATTGCACTTCTCGCCGTTTTCATCCACAATACTAGTGATGTATTCAACGCATGGGGAACAGGTTATCTCGAACCATTTTCATCTGTTCGTTTAACTTTTGGAACAGTTCCGATTGTTGATTTAGTGATATGGTTTATCTTTTTATTAACCTTTATTGGTTCCAAAGTGTATCCTAAAATAAAGCCACATGTATTATTCCGTATTGGCTGGATTCTAATTGTACTTCATATCGCTATCCAATCTCTTCAAGGTGCTGTTTTATATAAAAACTATCAAAAGGATTATCAGGATGTTGCCCTGTCTGCCAGCTTTATCCCTTGGCATTTTACCATTATCGGAAAAAATGCTGATACGGTCGATATCATGAATGATTCCCTTCTAACAAAAGCTAATTTTGTGGATAGACTTACTTCAAGCGATGAAGTGGACCTTGATTACCTATTTGCAGAAAATCCTGCAGCTGCAACATTATACAGATGGTCACCATTTGTAGTTGTAGTAGATGACGACAATCGAATCGGCATTTATGATCCGCGCTTTTACCGAAATGGAGAATCTTTTTTGGGAGAGTATTTAGATAAATAATGTTTTCCATTGATAGCTATCGAAATAAGCTTGGACTGGTAACGATTATCTTGAAGAAGCTCACTGATGGCCCATACATGGATCTTCAGCAGGAGTATTAGATTTAGCCGTAAATGAGAAAACTCGTTATTTTCTTCGGAAAAATGGGATCACTGTAAAAGTGAAAAAGTTGAGGTCATCTTTTTTCCAATTGTGATCAAGTTCAAGTAAAGCTAAATGGAAATAGGATACTATTAAAGTTTGATGAAAACTTTGGTTATTTTGTTACAAATGTAGCTGCAACAGATCCCTATCAATGCTTTGGGAGGCTAAGTAGTCGAGCAAGAATTATTCCCTGTTTTTTCCCCTGCCCAATTAAAATTAGATATATGGGAAATTCCAGAAATTTTTAAGAATGTACTAAAATCAGTGTTTCCTGATAACGATTAATAATATCGCTGAATCTCTGCTGTAACATATAATAAATACTGGATTTCCGCTTGCAGATGTCCTCCTATTATTCCAGTAGTTTTAGTACTGTATGGTTAAAATCAAGAAATCGCCAGTTTAACCGGCGATTTCCCTTTACTTAAAAGTATCCTTTTCTAATTTCTATTGATAAAGTCAGAAGTCCTCCATTGTCATCTGCTAATATTCCTAATTACCTCTTCTATCAAAGCTCCGCCCCATTACTCTTAATTACTTTTTGGTACCAGTAAAAGGAATCTTTTTTAATTCGTTTGTAGCTTCCATTTCCTAGATCGTCTGCATCGACATAGATGAAGCCGTATCTTTTGCTCATTTGGGAGGTAGAGGCACTTACGATATCTATGCAACCCCAAGATGTATATCCCATCATCTCTACCCCCTCTTTGCATGCCAGATTCATTTGCTCAAAGTGTCTACGGAAATAATCAATCCGATAATCATCATGTACCTGACCATCCACTAGTTCATCAATTGATCCTATGCCATTTTCCACTACAAATAATGGAAGATGATAACGATCATATAAATCAATGAGGGAAATTCGCAAGCCGACTGGATCTACTTGCCAGCCCCAATCGCTAATATCCAAGTATGGATTTTTCACACTTGTTATTAAGTTACCACCAACCTTTTCCATCGATTCCTCATTAACACTTTTAATCATCGACATATAATAACTAAACGATACGAAATCTACTGTATGCTGTTTGAGAATTTCTTCGTCCCCCTCTACCTTTTCTATGACAATATTATTCTCTTCAAAATATCGTTTCATAAACAACGGATACTCGCCAAACACTTGAACATCGGAATAAAAATAATTTTCTCTATTATGCCTTTGGGCAAGTACTACATCCTCAGGATTAGAAGTTAGTGGGTAAGCAAGGGTCCTCGTTAACATACAGCCAACTTTTGCGTCTTTGATCATTTCATGCGCATATTTAGTAGCTAAACTGCTGGCAACAAATTGATGATGAAGAGCCTGATAAATGGCATTTTCTGCTTCTTTTTTGCTAGAATACTTTTCTTCTACTACACCGACAGTAGTAAAAGGATGTCTGAAAACACTATCGATTTCATTAAACGTCAGCCAATATTTTACATACTGTCCAAAGTGGTCGAAACAAACTTTCGCATAATTTACAAACATATCTACCACTTCTCTTGAGACCCATCCATCATAATGGTTGACTAAATACAATGGCATTTCATAGTGAGACAAAGTAACAAGAGGCTCAATATTTCTTTTTCTCATTTCTTTAAAAAGACGAACGTAAAAGTCAATTCCTGCTTGAATAGGTTCCTTTTCTGTACCGTTAGGAAACAATCTGGTCCAAGCAATCGATACACGTAAACATTTCATGCCCATTTCTTCAAATAATGCCAAATCTTCTACATATCGATGATAAAAGTCAATTCCTCTTCTTTTTGGATAATAGACTGTATCATCTGTTTTCATTGCTTCTTCAATTTGCTTTGGACTTACATGCCACTGGCTGACATAGTCCTTTTTATCAATATTTGGTTTATACTTGGCCACATCTGCAACCGACATCCCTTTCCCGTCTACATTCCAAGCTCCTTCTGCCTGATTGGCAGCAATTGCTCCACCCCATAAAAAATCTTTCGGAAAATAACTTTTCATTGCCATTTATCTCTCCACCTTTTCTACTGATTGAAGAAGTTCTAAGTCTTCTCCATTTGATTCAATGATTCTTTTATAATAGTAGAAACTTTCTTTTCTTATTCTCTTCAGGCTGCCGGTTCCATCGTTTTGCTTATCGACATAAATAAATCCATAGCGCTTTTCCATTTCTCCTGTTCCTGCTGAGACAATATCAATTGGTCCCCACCAAGTGTAGCCTATAATTTCACAGCCATCTTTTATTGCTTCTGCCATCATTTCTACATGTTCCTTTAAATACTGCATTCGCTCCACATCCATAATGCTGCCATCTTCCTCTACTTTGTCATGTAATCCAATTCCATTTTCCACGATAAATAGCGGCTTTTGATATCGATCTGTTAGTTCATTACAAACATATCGAAGTGCGAGTGGGTCAATTGGCCATCCCCATGGTGTTTCTTTTAAATATGGATTTTTCTTTCCTAGCAAACCACCAGTATTCCCTAGAATTTTCATCCCAGCCTCGTGAAGAGAACTTCGATAAAAACTAAATCCTAAATAATCACATGTTCCCTCTTTTATTACCTGTAGATCCTCTTCTCGAATATCAAGGCTTAAATGGTTCTCCTCTACAATCCGTTTAAAATAGGCAGGGTATTTCCCTCTAATATGGACATCACTATAAAACAACGATCTTCTTCTTAATTCGTTTGCTTCGAAAACATCTTTCGGATTACAAGTTGCTGGATAAATAGGACTTAAGGAAAGCATACAGCCGACTTGTAAGGACTTATCAATACCGTGCGCAATTTTTACAGCCTTCGCACTAGCGACAAACATATGATGGCTAGCCTGATACATATCTTGCAATTTCTGCTGCTCATCCTCTCCTTCAATATAAAGACCTGCAGCTAGCAAAGGAAGGGTATGTGTATGATTAATTTCATTAAAAGTCATCCAATATTTCACTAAACCATGATACCGTTCAAACACAACTTGAGCATATTGTTCGAAAAAGGCAATTAGCTGTCGATTTTTCCATCCTCCATATTTTTTTACTAAATGAAGGGGAGTTTCAAAGTGTGATAGAGTCACAACAGGTTCTATGTTGAAAGAACGCAAAGTTTGAAACATATCTTCATAAAAGGCTAAACCTTTTTCATTCGGTTCTGCTTCATCTCCTTCCGGAAAAATACGGCTCCATGCAATAGAGGTTCGGAAACATTTCAATCCAGCCTCTGCTAATATAGCAATATCCTCTTTATACGTATGGTAAAAATCAATTGCATCATGACTTGGATAAAATACACCATCACGAATCTCTAATGTTAAGTTATCAAAACGATTTTTTCCTACAGGTAAAATATCTGCTATGCTCAGTCCTTTTCCATCCTTTAAATATGCACCTTCCGCCTGATTAGCAGCAATAGCTCCTCCCCATAGAAATCCTGTTGGAAACTTACTCATACTGTTGCACCTCCACTATTTTTCCATTTCATTAAATGAATCATTTCTTGATCATTTGCTGTAATGATCTCCTCTTGAACTTCAGCAGTTAAGTTAGTGAAAATCATCATTGTTGTCGGATCATAACCAGCATTTTTTATTGCTTCTAGATCAAATTCACCCAGAATCTGGCCTTTTTCAACTGAATCTCCCACTTTTACTTTTGCATTAAAACCTTTCCCATTTAGCTCCACCGTATTAATTCCGATATGCAATAACATCTCTACACCGGTATTCGATTTTAAGCCGAAAGCATGACCAGTTGGGAATGCAACCTCAACTTTTCCATCAAACGGCGAATAAAGAATTCCTTTTGTTGGAACAATGGCAATACCATCTCCCATTGCTCTTGATGAAAATACCTCATCGTTCACATCATCTAAAGAAATTGCATGTCCAATTACCGGCAGCTCCATTTTACCTTCAGCTGCTTTTTTATTGATTATTGAATCTTGCTCCTCTTCTTTAATTCCAATAAAATATGTCAAAACCGCACTTAATATAAATGCACCAGCTATACCTATTACATAATAGATGAAGGTATCACCAAGAAAAGCTGGTAAAGTAGTCAATGCGGGAAACACATAGACAATTGCTTTTGTTTGCATGGCTCCCATGAAGGCTCCCATGATTCCTCCTGCTATTGCTTGAGCGATGAGCGGCCTTTTATATCTTACGGATAAACCATATACTATGGGTTCTGTTATTCCCCCTAACAATGCAGGTACAAGGGAAGTCAGTGCCAAGCTCTTTGTTCCTTTATTTCTGCTTCTTAAGTACACACCTAGTGCAACACCAGCACTGGCAAAGGTTGCAGCAGCAATCATTGGACGTAAAGTATCAAACCCATATGTTGCAAGATTATTAATCATGATTGGAACAATACCCCAATGAATCCCTAACATTACAAGGAATGTCCAACCAGCTCCAATGATAAGACCAGCTAGTAAACCACTCTTACTGCTAATTAAATTCATCATGCTTCCTAATCCATTACCTAATCCTACACCTATAGGACCAATGACCATCGCTGTAAGTGGTACCATAATTAGTAATGCAACCATTGATAGAGCAAATATTTGAATACTTTTGGGAATAAACCTCTTCAAAATTTTCTCTAAATGAGAATAAACGTAAATAGCTACAATTGCTGGGATTACCGTCCCAGAATAAGTCATTAAAACGGTTGGTATACCTAGAAAATCAACAGTAGTTCCATTTTCTGTTACGAGTCCTACAAAGTTAGGCTCTAATAGAGAGGCCACAATAGCTAATGAAACAAATTGATTTACTTTAAAAACCCTTGCAGCACTAATTGCTAGAAAAAGTGGTAAAAAGTAAAATACACTATTCCCTGCTGCTGATAGTATTTTATACGTACTACCGTCTGCATCTAATATGTGATACTGTGATAATAAAACAAGGAGAGCCTTGGTCATCCCAGCACCAGCGAGCGCAATGATGATTGGATTAAAGATAGAAGAGATTACATTAAAAAATCGAATAAGGAGATTGCCTGATTTTTTCTCTTCTGCCTCTCCCTCATTAGGATTATCCGAATCAGATCCTAAAGCACTTTTTATTTTGTATTTATCCATGATATACTGATACACATCTGCTACTTCATTTCCAATTACAACCTGGAACTGACCATTGGATTCTACAATGGAAAGAACTCCGGGTAATTTCTGAATCTTTTCTTTATTGATCTTTGCAATTGTCTCATCTTTTAATTTAAAGCGTAGTCTTGTTACGCAATGATATAAACTAATAATGTTTTGCTCTCCACCAACGCCGTCAATGATTTCTTGAGAAAGCTTGCCATAATCTTTTGACATGTTGAACGCTCCTTTTAATTTTTATGAAGTTTTCTAATTACACATTAAATATAGCAACATAGTTAACGTTTTCATTAAAATTTCGTTTTTTGGAAACCATTACATTTCAGGAGGGATTATTAGGTGGGGCAGCTAATTGTACGATTGCTTACTGTTCTTAACAATGAACGACTAGATTCAACTAACTATCATATCGCCATTACTCTATTAAATCATTATAATGAAATCTCACACTTAAGCATCTCTGAAGTGGCCAAGCTTTGCAATGTTTCAAAGTCTACGATCTCTAAGTTTGCCCGTTCTATTGGATTTGATGACTACTTTGATTTGAAGGATGCGGCCCCTTTTATAGAGAATCGCTATCAAAATGATTTGAATTACGTCTCCAATATTTTGTCTTCTATTGAAAAATTAGGGACGGAAAGCTACTTTGATGCCATTATCAAAGATATAGAAGCATATAAAAGAGAAATTGATTTAGAAGCCATTGACAGACTGGCTAAAGATATCCTACATTTCAAAAATGTTGCTTCCTTTGGCTTATTATTTTCGGAATCAGCCGCCTTTGATCTGCAATATAAATTAGCTTATAACGGGAAATTTATTGTCACTTTTCAAAGTGATAGGAAACAAGAGGAGTATATCGAAGAAGCGGAAGAAGATACATTAATTATCATTTTTTCTAACTCAGGAAACTTCTTAGAAAAACAACAGCTTCGGGCAGGAACACCAAAGAAAAATGTTTTTAAAAATACGAAAGCAAAAATCGTTGTAATCTCCTCCAATCCAAAGGTGAATGATTACAATTTCGTTCAAGATTCTATCCTCTTCCCACATCAAACAGATATCCAAACCCACTCCTTTATCTATCAAATCGTAATGGACATGCTCGTTTCAAGATTTAGATACTATAGAAGAAAGGAATCATAGGGACGATTCATATGAGGATAAATTATTTGTTTTTTAAACATATTTCATAAAAATAAAAGGCCAAGTAAAAGTATTTCCACTTCTACTTGGCTTTTTTATGGAGAAAGTCCTCGGAAGAACCATTCCTTTGCTTATTTCACTAGACTTTCTACTACGTCGTCAATGATTTGTGTATTGGCGATTGGACCGGAGTATAGCCAGCTTGTGTCAGGACCGTATTCATAAATGTTTCCTTTTTTCACAGCTGGAATATTGGACCATAGGGAATCTTTAAGCACTTCTGCTCCTTTACCGTCACTATTGATTAGGAATAGATGATCGGCATCCAATTGAGCAAGTTTTTCTAATGAAATGGCTGACCAGTTTCCTGTTGCAGTAGCGGATATTTCTTTTACTACTTCTGGAACCTTCAAGCCTAAATCGCCATATAGGACTGCTCCGCTTGATACATTCTCTCCGACAATAAATAATTGATTCGATACAAGCCAAATTGCTGCTGCTGATTCATCTTTAATAGATGCCTGAATCTTTCCTTTCGCATCTTCTGCCTTTTTGTTATAGTCTGCTAACACTTTTTCTGCCTCTGCCTTTTTCCCAATTACTTCTCCAATTGTTTGGAGCCTCGTGCGCCAGTCATTATTATTTTCTTTTGAAACAACATAGGTAGGAGCAAGTTTCGCGTATTGATCATATTTTGCCCCCTCTACTTGTGCGCCCGATGACATTAATACTAAATCAGGAGCAAAGCTGGACACTGCTTCATAAGGCAGTGAAGAGTCAATGGTTGGGACATCTTTTAACGAGTCTTGCAGATAAGCTTGAACCCCTTTTCCCTCTTTAATGGACCATTGAGCAACTGGAGTTACCCCTAATGATAGTAAATCATCTTCTAAGTATGAACCAATAATTCTTTTTGGCTCTGCCGGAACCTTTACTTCATTTCCAAGTGCATCTGTTAATGTACGTTCCGTTGCATCTTGGGAAGCGCCATTCTCTTTATTGTTATTTTCTTTACTATTATTATTTCCACATGCCGCAAGAACAGTGAAAACTAGTAGTAAACAAATAAATAATATTGATTTCATCTTTCGGTTATTCATTATGTATCCTCCTAATAGGTTATATTTCGATTATAAATGATAACGATTATCACTTTCAATAATAATATCGATTTTCAATTAATTTTATAGTAAAATTAATTGAAATGTTTCCTATATCGATTATTATTTAACCATTTACATACTATTATTTACTATTTTTCTCTCTATTTTATTAGAAAGTGGGTTCCTCATGAGTAAAAGTAACTCTTTTGAAAATGATAAAGCTGCTATATTTAGACCAAAAGCTGCCACTTTGGTTGTCTTAATTGGTCTTATAATGCTTTTCTTTTCTATTTGTATGTCCATCATTTTAGGAGTAGCCGATATTAACCTATCAACAGTTATACAAGGACTATTTCATTTTGATAGTACGTCCACCGCTCATCAAATTGTTTATCGTTTACGCCTCCCACGAGCACTTGCTGCTACCTTTATCGGAGCAAGCCTTGCCGTATCTGGTGCCATCATGCAAGGGATGACGAGAAACGCACTCGCCTCTCCTTCTATAATGGGGGTAACTTCTGGAGCTATGTTTGCCGTATCGATTGCCTTTGCTTTTCTGTCTGCTGTTTCCAATATGACTATTATGCTCTTTGCATTCATTGGCGCAGGTTTAGGGGCAGCTTTAGTCTTTTTGATTGGCGCACTCTCCAAAAGAGGATTAACACCAATGAAATTAGCGCTCGCTGGTACTGCTATCAGTGCCTTCCTTAGTTCCATTTCAACTGGAATTGCCCTTCGCTTTGATGTAGCTAAAGATATTAGCTTTTGGTATGCAGGAGGAGTAGCTGGAGTACAGTGGATTAATGTAAAATTACTTATCCCTGTGGCTATACTAGGACTAATTCTCGCTTTTTTCATTAGTAAATCTATTACTATTTTAAGTTTAGGTGAGGATATTGCTGCTGGTTTAGGCCAAAAGGTTGGTCTAGTGAAATTATTAGGTACGATTGTCGTTTTGCTTTTAACTGGGGCTGCTGTGGCAGTCGGGGGAACTATTGGATTTGTAGGACTCGTTGTTCCCCATATTGTTCGTTTTATTGTAGGATCGGATTATCGATTAATTATTCCTTGTTCGGCAGTTGTTGGTGCACTTTTGTTAGTGCTGTCAGATATCGTTGCACGCTTGATTCATCCTCCTTTTGAAACACCATTAGGAGCCATAACAGCGGTAATTGGCGTTCCTTTCTTTCTATATTTAGCACGTCGAGAAGGGAGGGGTCTGTAATGTCTGCTTTAAAATTAACGAACAAAAACATATATATTGTTAGCACTGCCTTACTTACGGCTATCGTTTTAGTCTTTGTTCTAAGTCTAAATATGGGAACCATAAAAATTAGTCCGATGGAAATGATAGAAGCTTTTACCGGTAAAGGCACCGTTCAAAACTTTAATATTCTATATAACTTTCGACTGCCTCGATCTGTAATTGCCGTTTTAATAGGAATGGGAATGGCAATTGCTGGAGCGATTTTACAAGGGGTTTCGCGTAATAGTTTAGCCGACCCAGGTATTATAGGCATCAATTCTGGAGCTGGCTTTGGCGTTATCCTTTATATCTTCTTTATTCAAGGAAGTGCTTTTCAAGCAGGTTCATTATCGGTTTATATCATGCCATTTTTTGCACTTGCTGGAGCTCTAATGGCTGCTGCACTCATCTACATCATTGCATGGAAGGATGGGGTTACGCCTGTTCGCTTAGTATTAGTCGGTATCGGCATTAACGCTGCGTTCGGTGCTTTAATCATCATTTTTCAATTGATGATGGATCCCCGGGATTTTACCCAAGCGACTATTTGGCTTTCCGGAAGTATTTGGAGCGCAAGTTGGAGTTATGTTCTTGCCCTTTTACCTTGGATTCTTATTCTTGTTCCGATTGCAATAAGCAAATTCCAATCCATTAATTTACTACAACTAGGTGATAATCTGGCAAAGGGTCTTGGTGTTTCGATCGAAAAAGAGCGAGGATTACTTTTGCTGCTTGCTGTCGGACTTTCAGGAGCATGTGTATCAGTTGGCGGAGGAATCTCCTTTTTAGGGCTTCTTGCCCCACATTTAGCAAGAATGCTAGTTGGTCCAAAACACCAACGACTCCTGCCGATAGCGGCACTAATAGGAGCACTTCTCCTGTTAACATCTGATATCATCGCCAAAAGTCTCATGGTTGGCTCAGAAATACCAGTTGGGCTCGTTCTATCCTGTTTAGGTGCTCCATATTTTATCTATCTTCTAATTAAAGAATGAGGAAGCAGAACCACGGTTCCTGCTTCCCTTTTTTATGGAAAAAGAATATCCCCCCTCTTATTGAATCAACAAGGAATGGACTTCTCGTATTTTTAATTTTGATATGTTTGCACGCTTATCCGTTCCAGAGAAATAGGCTAAATAGGATTCGCCGAATAATTCAATGCGAACAATTTTCTTTAAATTAACAAGAAAGGAACGGTGGGTACGATAAAAATACCACGGTAATCGGTCTACGAAGGAGAGAAAGGTTTCTGTCGTTTCATATGATTTCTTGATTGTATGTACCATTGTTTTTCGTGCGATTATTTCTATAAACAAAATTTCTTCTATTGGGATATAAACAAATCGATTACTTAATTTGATTAAAATCCGATTCCCCTTCCCGGTATGAATCTGTCTTCTACTCTTAGTATAAGATTCTTTTATTTTATATAAAAGGGATAGGAATGGTGATTCCATAATAGGCTTCTGCAAATAACCAACTGCTGAATAATTAAATGCTTCAATCGCCTGTTTTTTATCCTTGCCTACTAAAATAAGCTGGAAATCGGGGAGATAGTCTTTATAGGCACTATTAAAAATAGTGGAATGGATAGATGGTAAGTCATAATCAACAATTATAATATTAGGCTTCGCTCGATAAATTAATTCTAATAATTCTTCTCCAGTCTTTGCTTCTCCTATTATTTTAAAACTAGAATGGATAGCAATCAAATTATGGATAGATGAATTAATAGGTGAATCGATACAAGCTACCGCTATCGTTAGCGTTTCCATTCTTTCTCCTTTCTATATAAGACAACTACCCCCTGATGATCCATCTCATTAACTCCCTATTCACTGATGAAACTAACGGATTCACCTATACAGGAAGATTCAAAAAAAAGTATCGCATACCCTGTATTTTTCCTGTAATAGATATTCATCCAATAGCCCTTAATTTAAATGCCTCATATAACCTTATGTAAATATAACTTTATTTTATTCTTAATTTCAATGTCATTCTAATGATTCCATCCGACTTTTTATGATTCTCTTATATAAAAATAGCTGCCATAAGATGTTTGATCACATGTAAGTAATTGAGATCTAAACACAATGATACGGCAGCGTGCTTTTTCTATAAAAAACAATTATATTACTCCTTGTACTTAATAATTCATTAAAAAACTTTTTAGACCAGCATCTCTGGTTTTCCTAACAAAAATCCTTGGCCAAAAGGAACCTTCAATGCTTTAGTCATCGCTAAATCTGTCTCCTCTTCAATTCCTTCCAAGATAATTTTCATCTTTTCATCTGCAAAATCCATTAATAGATGAACTAGTTTTTGTTTTTCAGTGGAAAAAGCTAAATTGTTGGAAAAATAACGATCTAGTTTAAGATAGCTAGGAGAAATCTCTAAGATTTTCTCAAAATTTGCTATGCCTTTCCCAAAATCATCTAAAGCTATTTGAAACTGATTGTCTTTTAGAAAGGTAATCTTCTCCTTAAATAGAGGGGAATCCCATAGCTCTTCCTCTAATACTGTTTCATTTAATTCAAAGATAATCTTCCCTTTCATGGCTGGGAATTTTTCAAGTAAAGATAGAATCAGCGAATCAAATGATTCATGTATGATGGTTGATGGAAATATATTGATAAATAGTGGCTTCTTTCTTCTTGATGAAAGTATCTGGTAGTGTTCAATCGTATTGTTAATAAGAAAGGTATCTAATTCAGATAAATAATTCTCTTTTCTCGCATCAGCGAAGAAAGCTTCTAACGAGATGTCTGGCTCTTGGGATATACGCAGCAATGATTCATATCCGATAATCTTCCATTCTTTTATATTCCAAATTGGCTGATATACATGATAAAACTTTTTGCTTTTTAATCTTGTTATTATATCCACTTAGGGTATCCTCCAAAATAAACGAAAAGTCCTGATTTTTCAAATTTATCTAATCATACAAGTAAATTTACCGATTCTGTCAGTATTTGTCTATTGAACTTAACGCCATTTAGACATAATTTTAGTCATTTCTGTATGAAAAAGATACTTTTTAAACAGAACTTTAGCCATTTAAGAGTATCTACATAATATTCCATGTTTCGACATATTTATTTTTATTTAGGAGATATAAAAGTACTAGCTAACTTATAAAAGCATAGATACTCTTTCCTTTACCTCATTAATTTTCAACTTTGATATTTTCGCTTGTCTGTTTACTCCATCAAAATAGGCAATATACGTTTCCTTATAGGGACTAATCTCTGTCACCTTTTCTAGATTGATAATATAAGAACGATGCGACAGAAAAAATGTATCATCTAATTGAGGTAATAACTCTCCAATATTTTCCCGAGTCTCCACTATATCTTCGGCCGTATATATAACACATTTCTTGCCTATTTTCTCAATAAAATATATTTCTTCCTTTTTAATATAATACATGCCTTTATGATATTTAACTGGTAAATTATTAAAAGAGAACCTTTCTCTCTTGCTCGCTATCACTCGTTTTGCTTTTTCAATAGCTTTAGATAATCGAAAACTTCTGAATGGCTTGACCAAAAAATCAATAGCATCTAATTCCAATGCTTCTAATGCATCCTTCTCACCTTCTGCTAAAAAAATAAAATGAATTTCTCCCCCTAATTGGTAACATTGCTTCATGACTTCCAGTCCGTTCATAGATGGTAAATCTACTTCTGTTATTATCAAATCAGGCTTCCACTTCTGATATTGATAAACTAAATCATTGCCGTTATCACACACAGCAATAATTTCTATATCCTTATGATCCTTTAAATAATAACGAATACGAGCGATCACTCGTTTATCTTTATCGGCTATCATTACCCTAATTAACATAGTAACTCCTTTCTCTATGTTTCTATTAAATGCAACAGGATAGACTTATTTTCTTAAAACTTCTTATCAAAAATGAATGTTTTTATCATTACAAATAGGCAGATAAATAGTTAAATGACTGAACTATTTTAACATGTTCCTTTTCTTTAAACCAAACAAAAGTCATTAGTGAATAAACCTACTTTTGCCATAAAAAAAGGGCGACTATAATAGTGACCCTTTCCACTTCGCTTATGAATGTTTTTCCAACCCTTCAATAAAAGTAGAAACCAAATAATGAAAGCTTTTATCCAGCTCTATCGGCATGCCAAATCCTTTTTGATTTTCAATAGAGGCAAATCCATGAAGAATGCTCCTTAGCCCGCGAATGGCATGAATGGTCTCTTCTTCGTTTAAATCATATGGCTTTAATACTTCTATTAATAATTGAATTATTTGATTAGCAGCTGTTTGAATTTCCTCTCCTTTCTTCGATGCCGATTCAATAGTTAACATGTAGAGCCCTGGCTGCTCTCTCGCATAGGTTAAGTAGGCGAAGCTTAAATTATGGATAGTCTCTGCTTTTCCACCTTCCATTATTGCGTTCTTTAATAACTGATATAGACTTTCTAATGCTCGCAATGTTAACAGATTCATGATATCGGGAAGCCCATTGATATGATTATATAGGGATGGAGATTTAACCTGAAGTCGCTTTGCTAGATTAGCTATCGTTACTTCCTTTAATCCTTCCGTATTGGCAATTTCGATTGCCATGGCAATAATATCATTATGTGTTATTCCTGCTCTTGGCGACATATTTATCCTCTTTCTTTTTTAAGTAATGATTCAATAGAAGGCTGAGCATTTTCCAGCAGATCTCCATGCCCAGTGGCTAAAAGACTAATATTTAGAGACAGCACTTTCTTCGCACTCTCAATGGCTTTCTCCTTATTCCAGGTTGCCAATGCTGGAAAAGGAAAGAAAGTCCGAAATTGACCACTTATAGCAAAGCCTCCTCTTGTATGAAAAGCATCTCCAGTAATCAAACTATTATCTCGTTTATCGAGAAAGCCAAAGCTCCCTGGTGTATGTCCTGGTAAAGAAATACTTATTAGCGAACCAATTTGATCCCCATCTTTTATTAGCACATCTGGATTCGTCTTGATATTTTTAGGTAAACCCCCTTTTAAAACAAAGGGTTCCTCTTGCTTGTCAATAGTATGATCCCCGCCTAATATGCGAGCATCTCGTACAGATATATAGACTTTCGCATCTGGTAATCTTTCTTTTAGGGCATCTAATGAGCCAATATGATCTCCATGGGCATGAGTAAGAATAATCTTCGTAATCGGTTTATTCAGTTTTTCAGCAAATAAGAGAATTTTTTTATAGCTGAAAGGCAAAGCTGTATCAATTAATGTTAATTCTTCCCCTTCCTCGACGAGATAGCAGTTCACTGGAAAAATTCTTGGCAAAAAAGTCAATTGATATAAATAATTATGGTGGATAATTCTCAATAGTCAAACCTCCTGATTAAAAAAACTAATGGTATTAGTTTCATTTTAACTAATGCTATTAGTTTTAGCAAGTCATTGTTTTTTAAATAAAAAAATACTCTTCATGTCCGAGAGTATTTTAAAAAACACCTTATTATTTGTTATCCTTTTAAATCTCTCTTTTTTTGCCGCAACGCACACACTTATTGGAGTAATAACTAAATTTATGGCGTCTTTTAAAAAAACAGATAATGGAACCTAGTCTCACTTTATCATCTCCATCCCCAATAAATAATTTGAGTATCCAATTATCTTATTCTGTGATGTTGCGCCTATGAAAGATTTAAGCCGCTCTCTATATATTGTATTCATTATATAACAACATATTAATAAGATAAAAGGTAATACTGTTAATTTACTGTATATTTTTAATATTTAAATAGTAATTTGTGCAATTACATTTCTCTTTTCTTATTTTATTTTTATCATGGATGAAATATGTAAGATTTCATCTATTAAAATAAATATTTTTTATAACAATCGATAGGATTTATTTTCAGCATCTTGTACATAATAAATCATTGGTGAAAGCATAATATTTGAATTAAATAGCGGCTGGTGGTAAGTTTTTAGACAAACATATATTTTATTGATGAAAGAAGGCAAAAATATGAAGGATCTATTTTCTCCTTTTTCTTATAAAGGATTAGAATTAAAAAACCGAGTGGTAATGCCTCCAATGTGTCAATATTCAGTGGAGAAGAAAGATGGAATTGCAACAGATTGGCATTATGTTCATTATGTAAGCCGTGCGATTGGCGGTGCTGGATTAATTATTATTGAAATGACTGATGTAGAACCAGATGGCCGTATTACAGATAACGATTTAGGTTTATGGTCTGATGAGCAAATTGCACCATTGAAACGTATTGTCGATGCTTGTCATCAATATGGCGCAAAAGTGGGTATACAAATTGCACATGCTGGTAGAAAAGCAGAAGATGCTCCACAACCAGTATCAGCATCTGCTATTCCATTTGATGATAAATCAAAAACTCCAAGAGAATTAACAACACATGAAGTAAAAGAAATGGTAGAAAAATTCCGCCAAACAGCTGCCCGTGCAATAAAAGCTGGTTTTGATACTATCGAGATTCATGGTGCACATGGATATTTAATTCATCAATTCCAATCTGCCTATACAAATAAACGTACAGATGAATATGGTCAAGATTTGACGAAGTTTGGTGTAGAAGTCATTAAAGCGGTGAAAGCAGAAATGCCGACTGACATGCCACTAATCATGCGTGTTTCTGGTAAAGAGTATGTAGAAGGCGGATACGATATTGAAGACAGTGTTGCTTTTTCTAAAAAATACGAAGAAGCTGGAGTAGATATTTTCCATGTCAGTGCAGGTGGAGAAGGCCCAATTGCAGCTGCTGGCAGACCTGGGACACATGTTGCCTACCAAGTTCCTCTAGCTCGTGCATTTAAACAAGAACTAAATGTGCCCGTTATTGCTGTTGGAAGACTGGATTCAGCAGAACTAGCAAACTCTGTTATTGGGAACGAGGATGCAGACCTTGTTGCTGTAGGAAGAGGAATGCTTCGCAACCCATATTGGACTATCGAAGCAGCGGCGCAATTGCGCAAAGAAACAGAAATGCCAAAACAATATGCTGTTGCCTTTCCCAAAAGATAAAATTCCAAAAGTGCCTGAGAGTTGATCTCGGGTGCTTTTTTGTGGGGAATCGGAGGGAAGGTTCTTCTGTTTCCATTTAGACTTGCTATTAAATAAGGATTCCATAGAACCATCCCTCCGGTTTCTTTACATACCTGTTTTATACTTCTTTTCACTTGAGGATGTATTTTTGGTGTCATGTTTTGCCTTTTCTTCTCTTTGTTCTTCTTTTAAATCTTCCATTGGAATGGAATCAACTGTCTGCTCTATCTCAAACTTATCAAATAAACTTTCATTTTCTGTAGGGTATTGTTCTGGATTATCCATATTCATCTGCGTCTTATTCGAAGTAGATTTTCCTTTATTCTCAGCCATCAGCGTCACCTCCCTATTTATATTATTTATACCCGGGTTTCATAGAAAGTACTCAGAGGTTCTGCTGTTTCCCATTAAGAATAACTGTAATGATGGGGACCACAAGAACCGTATCTCTATCTGCCATTAATCTCCTATTTTTTTAAAATAATTATTAGTTTATAATTATTTTAAAAGGAGGCTGAATAATGGCTAAACAAGCACTTATCAATAAACAAAAACGTACTGCTAAATATAAAGTACAAGAATATACACGATGCGAACAATGCGGAAGACCTCATTCTGTATACCGCAAATTTAAATTATGCCGGATTTGCTTAAGAGAATTAGCCTACAAAGGCCAAATTCCTGGACTAAAAAAAGCAAGCTGGTAATATAAAGGGGAATCACGAGGATGTTTTTCTAATTCCCTTTCGTGGTTCTCTTCAAAAAGAGAGACAGTAAAACGTTCTCGTCGCTTCCCCTAATGATATATATGCTCCTATTCTAAACTTAGGTACGTTTCAACATTATCTATTAAATCCGTATAATTCACATTAGTATAATCGGTCACATCCACTTCAAAAAGTCTCCCTAAATTGAATGTGTTATAACCTCTTGTTTTACATCTTTCTATGAACTCTTCATAAGTTAGTAAGTTATCTGCTTTTTCTCTATTAGTTAAATAATCTCCCTTCTTATAAGAATTAACTATATGACTTAAGTGTCTAGTTGGATCTAAGTCTCGTTTTTGCTGACGCTCATATAATATATCCAAATCTGCGATTAACCTAATGGTAATAACTTTATAGTTATAATTTCCGCTTAATTTTTCTAGATAAGTTTTTTGTTTACTGCTAAAAGGATAATCTGAAATAATGCCGTTACCTCTTTTCATTTGCTTTTCCATTATTTCATAGTATTTTTCCCATGCTATTCTTTCAATTTGCTGCTTCTCTTTTATATTACGAAAGCCGTACCTATCGAAATAGTCCTCTTTTATATCGTCTGGTGAAATCCTGACTAAACCGCCTAGCTTCTTTTTAATAATATTACTTAGAAAAGTCTTCCCAGTTCCTGGATAACCCGCTAATAAAATTAAGACCCCATTCATTTCTAATCACCTCTTCCACTATTCATACAAGAAAAAAGAGTACTTTTTTTAAATACTTGTACTCTCTTCTCGCAATAAGGAGCAATATTTTGGGTAATTATAAGACGTTATTTATAGCCCCTTCCTTATTCATGAAAATTTCTATTTTATGTTTTACAATTTCCTTTACAGCTTCATTACATGGAATAATATTGTGTCGCAGGGATTTATTTTCTTTTGTTTCATCAAAATATTTTTTTGCTGTTTTTGTCCAAGTCACCAGTAATTCTGTACCTACATTGAACTTCCGAATACCGTTATTTATTAATTCGTGAATATCGTTTTCCTTTACACCTGTTCCTCCATGAATAACTAAAGGTACATCTACTAATCTATTGATTTCTTTCAATAGCGGTATATTTACATCTGTTTTTGATTTGTATTGTCCATGATTGGTGCCAATGGCAATTGCCAATGCATCTACTCCTGTTGCTTTTACAAATTTCAAAGCATCCTGCGGATCTGTATAAATCTTGTCACTCTCCTCCACATGAATTCCTTCTTCAGTTCCCCCGATAGTTCCTAACTCTCCTTCTACAGATACACCATGCTGGTGAGCATATTCCACTACTGCACTTGTCTTCATAATATTTTCTTTAAAGGGCAAGTGAGAACCATCAAACATAACAGATGTATACCCTTTATCTATCGCTTCTTTAATGTCATTGAAATCATGTGCATGATCCAAATGGAGAACTACATCTACCATCTCCTTAGTAGCCATAGACTTACAAACCGCTACTATGTTTTCATGCCCGATATATTTAGCCGTATCTATACTTGTTTGGATAATGATAGGTGCGCCCATTTCCTTTGCCGCCCGTATCATTTCTGGCAGCATCTCTAAATTATGTGCATTAAAGGCACCTACTGTATAATTTAGTGCCTCGGCTTTACGAGTAACTTCTTTTAATGTTGTATACATATTGTGATTTTCCTCCCTAAATAAGTATCACTTAACACCTCGGGTAACATCTTTTGAAATTTGCATCAGCAAATCTATTTTATTCAAAAAAGTCTGTAAATTATCGGCATCATTACTTTCCGCTGCTTCTGCTCTTTTTTTGTTATATAGCTTTAGTAATGTTTTAAAGCTTTCTCCAATTGTTTTTTTCAGCTGAAGACTTTTTTCTAGTGAAGCTATTGCATTCTCTTCATCACCAAGCTCGTAATAGGCTAAACCTATCTCTTCAAAGACCCTTGCCTGATTCTCAATATTCAACGACTGTACTTCTATTGATTTTCTCGATATAAAACCTAATAATTCTTCTTTCTGATCCTCCGTAAGCTTCTTTTTCGATATGGTATTCTCGTTTTTATTTTTCTCTGATTTTCTTTTAAACCACATAATCATTCCCTCCAAATCCAGTTAATTCCTCTTAGAAGGCCTTCATTAATGGACCAATCAGCCATGCATATAATAAAGCAACTGTTACAGTATCTACATCTGTTGCTGTTGCATTGACAAATCCCATAGAGTTAAAAATGGTTACTAATAGTGCCGGTAATAAGGTGATAAAAAATCCGTGGAATATTCCTCCTATAATGGCTCCTCGTCTTCCACCTGTTAGATTTCCAAAAATTCCTGCTGTCCCCCCTGCAAAGAAGGCGGTTAATATCCCTGGTAAAATCATCGCTAAACCAAAGATAGGAAGAACAAACATCGCAATGATTGATCCAATGACAGTCGTAATAAAACCAACAATTACCGCATTAGGACTGTAAGGAAAAAGAACTGGACAATCAAGTGCAGGCTTTGCATTTGGAACAACACGCATAGCTATCCCTCTGAATGCCGGGACAATCTCCCCTAATAACAAGCGCACTCCTGATAACAGTACATAAACTCCTACTACAAATTGGATGGATTGCAAGAATGCATACATGATATAATTCGTGCTTCCAGAAAAAGTAGAAGCAAATTCCTCACCGGCAAAAATAGCTGTAATAATGAATAGAGGAACCATCACTGTCATTAAGGAAAGATACGTATCTTGCAAAAATTCTAATTGAGAAGGCAGCTTTATATCTTCCACTGATTTTTTCTTTTCGCCTTTTTCCCCGAATACTTTTGCTACCCCAGCTTCAAAAACATAACCAATTGTACAAAAATGTCCTAATGCAATCTCATCCATACCCGTAATTTTTCGTACAAATGGCTGAGCAATTGCCGGCATAGCGACCGCAAAGATTCCTCCAATTAAACCGCCTATCAGTATTAATGCTAATCCGCGTAAGCCAGCAAAATATCCAAAAACAGTGGTCATAGTAGCCATCCATAATATCGCTTGACCTGTAAGAAATATATATTTCCATCTAGTGAATCGAGCTATCAGAATATTAAAAACAAATATAGCTAAAAAGGTAAGTGCAATATCGCGACCTAACCCCAATTCATTCATAGCCTGACCATTAATAGCCTCTATGGAGGGAATAATCCCTTGCATATGAAAGCCTTCTGTAAAAATCTCTCCGAAATACAGTAAACTTCCTACAATAATACTGGAGCCAGCTGATAAAACCATAAATCCTAACAATGTCTTTAAAGAACCCGATATAATTTGTCCAGTCGATTTTTTTTGTAAAATAAGTCCAAGCATCGCAATTAAAGCGACCGTAATAGATGCTTGCGTTAAGATATTTTGGATGATAAAGTTGATGACGCTCATTTTTATCCCTCTCTCTACCTATTTATTAAGATAGCACACCTTTTTCTCGTAAAACCGGTGTTAGTTTTTCTTCAATTTCTTGTTTTGAAACAATATTTTTCAAATAGATGATGTGAGTTTTGGCAGGATCAATAGTGAACTTTTCGAATTGAGTCTGGAAGTTTTGTGCCGTAATAATAATGTCTGGTTTTGCTGCCGCGCTTGAGGAAATGTCACTGTGATCTAATTTTGCATTTACTTTTAGTTTATTTAACACATCCTCCGCTGCCATCTGACACGCAAAGCTGCTTCCTAACCCAGCACCACAGACAAATAAAATATTTAACTTTTTCAATTAGCATTCTCCTTTAACTTTTTAATAGTTTGATAGCATTAGCAAAATCAATTTTTATTGCATGAATTCTTTTCAAACAACTCTTGCTTAAAAATAGCTAGATTATCTGCATGGATTAATCTTTCTACCTTTTGTTTATCATTTATCAAATCAACCAAGCTCTTCATTATGTTTAGATGAGAGTAAGAATCTACAGCTGCTAAGCAAAAAATAATTTTCACAGGATCATTTTCTTCATTTCCAAACATAATTGGTTCTTTCAATGTCATCACACTAATTCCTAATTCATTCACACCGTCTTCTGGTCTAGCATGCGCAAGCGCCAAGTGCTTCCCTATCACAATATAAGGACCGTATTCTTCAACAGAATGAATCATTGCCTCAATATATCTAGCTTCGATAACTTGCTCCGTTACTAAAGGGAGAGAGACTCGCTCAATCACCTCCTTCCAATCTTCACATTCTTGATGGAGTATAATATTCTTATCCCTGAGGATATCTTGTAACATTGGCTGAATCTCCCTTGTATTAAATTTCAAGCGGTGTTGTTTAAAGGTATCTACTAGGTTCAGATAGCTCTCCGCTGTTATCTTTGCACCGCACGCTTCCATTAAGGTTAGTATGTCCTGCAGCATCTTGGTTGCATCTCTTTCATTAGACACTAATCTTCTTTTTTCTTTATTTTGTTCTAAGAAAGCATCAATCTCTTTTTTATCACTTTCTCTTAATATAGGATTAAGCAAAAGGGAGGGTTTCTTAGAATAGTCAATCGGAATGGTTGAGAAAATAATGTCTACATCTAACTTGTCGATAAAAGACAGTTCATAGGAACTCAAAACAGTGACTATCTCTATATTGAATTGCTCCTTTAAATTTGCCGCCAACAGCCTTCCTGTAGAAATACCGTGATTACAGACAACTACCGCTTGATAAATAAACTGCTCCTCTTGCTTCATCCGACTTGTCGATGTAGAAAAATAAATAGTCAAAAAGCCTATTTCATCCTCTGATAATGGTTTCTTTATATAACTTTCTATATGGTTACTAAATCCTGCTACCGCTTGATAGATCCAACTATAGGATTCCTTAATTGTCTCTTTTAATGGATTGAATACCTTTATGTCATTCCTTGCTCTACTGAGTAAGCCTGTAATATGTTTATACAATCCCTCATATAAATCTTCTTCTTCCAAAGAGAAAGGGATAAGTGTTACTTTCTCCACATGAATGATTAGTTGAATTGTCAATAGCTGTGCTGTAACCCAATCGAGTGAATTACTCATATCTTTCGAATCAAAAGATTCAATCGTAAAGGCAATATATTTCATTTCTGATAGGGAGGGATATAGCTTAAAGCGCTCACAAATTTGATCGATAAAATCTCTAATTTGCCCTTCCGTTAATTCTCTTTTTCCTTTTACCGTATCACTAATGGTATTGCCATCATGTATCCGTCTAATCCAAATGGCTAAAAATAAGATAACTTGATTATGATATAAAGGATTAACATCTGGGTTCAACTGCTTCAATTGCTGGTTATACAATTGTGCAATAATCTTTATCCGTTCTCTTTCCAAAAAGTTTAATACTAGCCTAGCCTCAAAATTAATTTCCTTCGGCATTCTGCTCGATAGCGTTATATAATCGAAATCTGTCCGACTATTAATGACATCAAAAAGCATCGACCGAATAGACCTTTCATCCCCTTGTAAAACAACTCCTTGCTTCGGAAGACTTACGACTTGAATACCATACTTTTTTAAATGCTGACGTATCTTACGCATATCTTCATCCACTGTACTTTTCGATACTTGTAAACGTCCTTCCATTTCATATAAGAGAGTGGTTTTACTAGTATCAGCAATATCTAAAAGTAATACTAAGAAACGCTCGTCAGGATGGTAATATTCTTTCGTTCCTTCCGCATTCATTCGCTCCAATAAGGTTTTTGCATCTCTATGTGCCAGAGTAAGCTGCATTCCCTTCCCTCTTTTTGTGGTAACCAGTGAATAATTGTTGCTTTGGAGAAACTCATTAATTAGCATTAATTCATTTCGCAAGGTTCGTTGGCTAATATGGTATTCATTACTTAAATCTTCTAAAGTTAAATACGTATTTGCCGTTAGAAGTCTTTTCAATACTTGTTTTGTGCGTTCCTTCATGAAAAGTAACCCCTTTCATAATTTGATTATAATTAACTGTTTATAAGAAGTTTAGTATATGTTTTTGCAACTTTAACTGGCAAAAATGTAAGCGATTAAATAATTATTCATATGCATAGTTATTGCATCTTCATCTCATTATCAAAAAAATATGAAATATGAAAAATTACATAATTGTAGGCGTAGAAAGTGTCCAGAAAAATCGAACTGGATCATAAATAGAAAGTTCAAATGTTAGTTATTAAAAAAAGGGAGAACCATCCCTCCGCTTCCTCAAAACCCAAATAATTCCACTTTTTCCTATTACTTTACCGTTTAATCTGCTTAAAATCGTCTATATATAAGAAAAAAGGAGGCGTTATAGATGGTTAAAAATGAAGATTTAAAAAACAAAACAGTGGATCGTGATTTTAAAATAACAGAGGAACAAAAAGAGAAACAGCAAGAAAAGAAAAAAGAGGATAAAGAGAAATAATGGTAAAAAAGAGTACTTGCTCTTTCAGGAGCTAGTACCCTTTTTTATGATTTAATTTTTTGCTGAACTTTTATTTTCCCTCTACTACTTCTCTCAATATTTCATAAGAGCGTTTCTGTTTTTCAGGATCAAAAATATAAGAAACTGCCATGATTTCATCGACATTAAAGCGTTCCTGAAAAGCTGCAAGCTGGTTGCGAACGGAATCTTTGCTTCCTAAAAGAGTCACGCTAGACATGGATCTGGCCATTTCTTCTTCTTGTGGATTCCAAAGACCATCTAAACTATTCACTGGTGGCTGAAGCGGCATTTGTGTTCCCCGTACAACATTTAGGAAAAATTGATGAGTAGACGTCTGCAAAACAGCCGCCTCTTCATCTGTTTCAGCGGCAATCAAATTTAAACAAACCATCATATATGGCTTATCCAAATACTTCGAAGGTTTGAAACGCTCACGATAAATCTTGATTGCATCCGCCATATATCTCGGTGCAAAATGAGAAGCAAACACATAAGGCAGTCCTAGACTTGCCGCTAAATAAGCTGAATCAGTGGAAGAACCAAGAATATATATCGGTACATTTGTACCAACACCCGGATGTGCTTTTACATAACCTTGATCCTCTTCAGGTCCAAAGTACGTTAAAAGAGCATTAACATCCTCTGGGAACGTATAGACGGAATCCTTTTGTGACCGTCTTAACGCACTCGCAGTCAGCATATCGGTTCCTGGTGCTCTGCCAAGTCCTAAATCTACTCGATTTGGATAAATCGTTGCCATCGTTCCAAATTGTTCGGCAACTACCAATGGAGAATGGTTCGGAAGCATCACGCCACCAGATCCTACGATAATGCTGTCTGTATGTTCAAGCGTATGCTTAATGAGGATAGCTGTTGCTGAACTAACAAGTGTAGATGTATTATGATGCTCTGCAATCCAATAACGTTTATAGCCCATTTTCTCTGTTGCTTGAGCTAAATCCACCATTGATTCAATAGCTTCGTTAGAAGTTTGTCCCTCACGAATCGGGGCAAGGTTTAATACAGATATAGGTATATTTAAATTTGCCATTTGCAAGATCCTTTCTTGTTTAAGTCATCCTTAATCATATCAATTGCTTAACAAGAAAAAAAATTATTTGCTTGAAGGATAGGAGTAAATTATAAAGGAAGGTTAGAGAAAAGCAAGAAAAATTTCAACCCATTACCTATCTAACAAAAATATCTCTTCTCCGTTTTCTCAGTCTCCATGTCTTTTCTAAAAAAGACAAAAAAGCAGAAAAACTGCTTTCTCTGCTTTTTTTATTTCTATTTACAATGTATACTGTTTCTCAAAATAATTCTGATATTCCCCGCTGATGATTTGCTCCCACCATTCCTTGTTGTCTAAATACCATTGGATCGTTTGGGCAATGCCAGACTCAAATGTATAGGTTGGTTTCCAGCCTAATGCTTCTAATTTTGTTGGGTCAATCGCATAGCGTTTATCATGTCCTAGTCGATCCGTTACGAATTCGATTAAGTCTTCTGACTTGCCTAGTGTGCTAATGATTGTTTTTACTACTTCTAAGTTTGTTCGTTCGTTATGACCGCCAACATTGTATACTTCTCCATTTGCACCTTCATGCAGCACTAAATCAATTGCCGCACAATGATCTAATACGTGTAACCAGTCACGAATGTTTTTACCGTCTCCATAAACAGGAATCTTTTGTTCATTCAACACGCGAGATATCGTTAATGGAATTAATTTCTCTGGGAAATGGTATGGTCCATAGTTGTTGGAACAACGCGTAATATTGATTGGCAAGCCAAATGTTTCATGATAGGCACGAACAAGCATATCGGAGGATGCTTTACTTGCACTGTATGGGCTATTTGGCTGTAATGGTGTATCTTCTGTAAAGAAGGTTGTTGGATCAAAATCTAATTCACCATATACTTCATCTGTCGATACATGAACAAATTTTGTTACCCCAATTGCCTTTGACGCATCCAGTAATACTTGTGTACCTAGTACATTAGTAACCACGAAAATTTCAGGGTTGGTAATCGAACGATCGACATGGCTTTCTGCTGCAAAATGAGTAACATAATCAAACTTTTCTTTTTCAAAAAGTGCGAAAATGGCGTCACGATCTGCGATATCTGCCTTTACGAAATGATAGTTATCCTTCGCTTCGATTTCCTTATGCTTCGTTAAATCTCCTGCATAGGTTAATAAATCTAAATTATAGATATCATAATCGGGATATTTGTTTACCATATATTGAACAAAGTTACCGCCGATAAATCCTGCTCCACCTGTTACTAGTACTTTCTTTCTTGCCATTTAATTCACCTCTTCTTGTAATTCAGCGATATATCGCGTTAATGCATCCTGCCATGCAGGAAGACGAGTAAATCCATTCTTCTCTAACTTGTCCTTTGACATCCGGGAATTCTTTGGACGAACAGCTTTAGTCGGGTATTCTTCCGTCGTAATGCTATTTACTTTCACGGCTTTTCCCGCTACTTGAAAAATTTCTTTCGCAAAGTCTGCCCATGTAGTAAATCCTTCATTAGAAGCATGATACACGCCATACTTCTCCGTTTCAGCCATATCTAGTAATAGCTTCGCTAAATCAAATGTATACGTAGGAGAGCCATATTGATCCCCGACTACATTCAATTCCTTTCTTGTTTCCGCCAAACGAAGCATCGTTTTAATAAAGTTATTGCCGTTAATGCCAAATACCCAAGAAATACGAATAATGAAGTACTTATCTAGTAAGCTTTGTACAGCTTTTTCACCTTCATATTTCGTTATTCCGTAGTAGCCAACTGGATTAGCTGCATCTTCTTCTGTGAAAGGCTCTGTACCTGTTCCTTCAAAGACATAATCGGTGCTAATGTAAATAAATTTAGCATCCACGCTTTTAGCCGACGCTGCCAAGTACTTTGTCCCATTTACATTCACATCAAAGCAGACATCCTTGTTATCCTCTGCGTTATCGACTGCCGTATAAGCAGCACAATGTATGACCACATCTGGCTTTACGGTATGTATATAGTTTCGCACCTGCTCTTCTTGCGTAATATCCAGTTCCTTATGACCGACGCCAATCATATCAAATCCACGCTTTTTTCCTTCTAATACCACATCATAACCTAATTGACCGGAATAGCCTGTCACTAAAATCTTCATTTATTCTCACCAAAAGTAAAATTATTATCAGCATCTTTCAATAATGGTGCTTTTTCATCTTTTTCTGAAAGAACCGGCGTAATTTCTAATGGCCATTCAATGCCAATTTCAGGATCATTCCAACTAATTCCTCGATCACAATCAGGGGCGTATAAGTTGTCGACTTTATATTGCACTTCCACATCATCCGTAATCGTCATAAATCCGTGCGCAAACCCTTGTGGGATTAATAATTGCTTTTTATTTTCAGCAGAAAGCTCGATTCCAAACCACTTACCGAACGTCGGGCTACCTTTGCGAATATCTACCGCCACATCAAAAATAGCCCCTTTTGTACAGCGGACTAATTTTGTCTGTGCCTTCGGGTTTAATTGATAATGTAAGCCGCGAAGCGTTCCTTTTGTTGCCGAAAACGATTGATTATCTTGGACAAAACGAATATCGATTCCTGCCTTTTGGAAGATTTCTTCATTATAGGTTTCCATGAACCAGCCGCGATGATCCCCGAATACTTTTGGTTCCACTACTTTTAATCCTTGGATAAATGTTTCAATACTTTGCATCCTATGCACCTCAAATCTACTTAATATTTAATATCGCCTTTTGCCACTTTTAATAAATATTGACCATAGCCTGTTTTAGAGTAAAGATTCCCCTGTTCAATTAGCAAATCATTGGTAATCCAACCATTGATGTAACCAATTTCCTCTGGTGCAGCAATCTTAATTCCTTGATGGTCCTCAATTGTCCGAACAAAATTAGAAGCCTCTAATAAACTTTGATGCGTTCCTGTATCTAACCACGTATAGCCTCTGCCAAGTAACTCTACTTCTAATTCTCCAAGCTGCAAGTACGCTTCATTAATAGACGTAATTTCTAACTCTCCACGATGAGATGGCTGGACTTTTTTTGCAATATCTACTACTCGATTGTCATAAAAATAGAGACCAGTAATCGCATAATTAGACCTAGGCACTTCTGGTTTTTCTTCCACGCTTAACACTTTTCCGTCTTCATTAAACTCCACTACACCAAAGCGTTCCGGATCCTGAACATGGTAGCCAAATACGGTTGCCCCGTGTTCCTTTTGTGCTGCACGTTGGAGGATTTTTCTCATTCCGCTTCCATAATATATATTATCACCTAAAATCATCGCAACCGAATCATCGCCAATGAATTCTTCCCCAATAATAAATGCTTGAGCAAGCCCTTCTGGCTTTGGCTGCACTTTATACTGCAAGGTAATGCCAAATTGAGAACCATCACCAAGCAGTGCTTCAAATCGAGGGGTGTCCTCGGGAGTGGAAATAATTAAAATGTCTTTGATTCCCGCCAACATTAAAGTAGAAAGAGGATAATAAATCATCGGTTTATCGTTAATTGGTAAGAGCTGTTTACTTGTCACTAAAGTAAGCGGATAAAGTCTTGTCCCGCTTCCGCCAGCTAGTATAATTCCTTTCATGTAAGAAATTCTCCTTTTCTTTTAAGCTTACAATTTTATTTTACCCTAAATAAATAACAACTTATATGAATGTAATCAAAAAATAATTTTTAGCTAGTAATTAATAGAAAAAAACGATGGAAATGAATGCTACATATAAAAATTAGCAATAATGATAGAAAAAGTCAAAAATCTTTATTGAATTCCTTCCTACTATGGAAAAAGATTGTATTTTCTACAAATAGAAAACCCTATTGTTGTAATCAAATTTTAAGGATATAACGTCTTCTTTCATCAAACTTATTAGTTTCCTCTATTATAAAGGATATAAATGGTAGTAATTAAAAGGAAATAGTATTATACTATTTTTGAATTAGGTAAATAGAACACTGTATAGTCCTATCATAAACTTAACTATTGTAATAAAGAAGATAATTATTTATCGCAAAAAGTGTGGTATGATAAATCTTATGAATAAAAGGAAACATGTAATTTTGGAGGGTAAGTAATTGAAAGTAACGATAGCTATTCCAATTTATAATGCGGCTCGACATTTAAATGTTACATTAGATTCATTAATGAACCAAACAATGGATGCTGCCGATTTCGAAATTATCTGTGTCAATGATCGTTCTACAGATAATAGTTTAGGTGTAATAAATGAATATCAAAAGAAGATGAGTAATTTAATCCTAATTGATCGTGTGGAAAATTCAGGCGGTCCTATGATTCCTCGAAACGATGCCATTGAAGCAGCTAGAGGAGAGTATATCTTATTTTTAGATAATGATGATTTTTTAGGTGAAGAAACATTAGAAAGATTTTATAATGCAGCAACAGAACATAAGTCAGACGTTATTTTTGGAAAATATGTAGGGGTAAACGGTCGGGTAGTTCCTCAATCTATGTTTAAAAAAGGCAATAGATACAACGCGGATATCATTGAGGATAATCTAGTGTATAGTTTAGCTCCCCATAAAATGTTCAATTTACAATTTGTTAAAGAAAATGGTTTTCAATTCCATCCCAAAGCAGTAGTTGGAGAAGATCAGCTATTTGTAATGCAATGCTTCATAAATGCTAAAGTAATAACCGTGCTATCAGACTATGATTACTATTATGTGGTCGCAAGAGGAAATGAAAATTTAAGCCTGAAATATTTTCCTGCAAATGAATTTTTCTTCTCCTTCAACCGTATTATGGAGTTTCTTGAAAATAGCAGTCTGAATGCTATTTATAAAAGGGAGCTTAAGATAGCCTTTTTAAATCGATTCTTACATGCAAGTAGATTAAAAGGCCATCTACTATCTGGTTTGCTAAACAAAGAACAGAAAAAAGATTGGTTAAATGAGACCAAATTATTTATTGATAATCATGTAGGAGATGACCTTATTGCTTCTATGCATTCTAGATTTCAATATTTACTAAAGGTAGCTAAAGAAAATGATGTGGATAAATTATTAGCCATTCATCGTCATATAAACAAAGTAACCGCAAATGACATTTCGAAAGTGGAAAACGGCTTTATCTATGCAAGGTTAAGAAAAGTTTCTAAAGAAATTTCCTATGATGAAGAACATGTTGTAAATCAATTTAACACTTCTAATGTGTTTATTTCCGAATTAGAATTTGATGATAGAACATTCACAATTAATGGGCAAATGACACAAAGTTTATTAATTAACCAGGATGTGGAATATGAACTACGTTTAGTCCACAGACCAACAGGCTTAGAAGTACATCATAAAAATCAATTCCCAGGTATACAAGATAAATTTACATTTGTGGTAGATTATCAAGAAATACTCTTTGATGAAAAGTTTGTTGGGGTTTGGGACCTATTTGTAGAGGCAACGGTTAATGGCTATGTAAAAAGAAGAAGGTTAGGCTCTTCTCGAGCTGAGTTCCTTAAAAAACATGATATAATTCCTTCTCTACATTCGTTTGGAAAAGTTTATTCTATTCAACCATTTTACACGAAACCTCTTAGCAATATTTCATTGGAAGTTAAACTTGAGGATAAAAGTAAGAAAGGGAATAAATAGATGAAAAAAGTGAAAACATTAAAAAATGTCACAACATATGCTCGTCCTTCTGTTAATGCAATTAAAGTGAACCATTATGAAGAGGCGGGAGTAGAGCTAACAGTTTGGCCAAGCATTAAAGGTTGGTACGAATTACGACCGGTCGATTTTGACGGCATCATGAATACAGAGTTCATTCAAACAAAAGATGTAAAATAAGGCTAAAAAATTATAATAATCATGGGAAAGCAGTGAGATGGATCTTTATTTTCATTTTTCGTTCATTGCGGGAATCTAAACAAGAGAACCATTCCTCTGAAAACAAAAAAGGGTGCTAACTATTCATAGTTAATACCCTTTTTTCGTCCATTTACTTTAAATTCTCTGTCAACATATCATGAACTTTTGCCTTTTCTTCATCAGGAACATTTAAATAGTATGTTTGTCCAGGCGGTGTTCCTTGTCCGGTAACCTCATACTGCTCTACTGATTTACGCACACTTCGGTAATTTTTCTGTATCGTCATCATCTGGTCAAAGGTAATATTTGTTTTTACATTTGCTCCAAGAGCGTCGAGTATATCATTAAAATGGGTAACAGTAGATATTCCTGTAGCCTTGTCAATAATCGCACTAATAACTTTGCGCTGTCTTTCATTTCTGCCAAAATCCCCGTTTGGATCTAGGTGACGCATTCTTACAAATCCTAATGTTTGTGGTCCATTTAAAGTTAATGTACCTTTTTCATAATGATAGCCTTTTTTATAATAACCTTCATCAATCCAATCCAAATCATTTTGAACGGTGATTCCGCCTATAGCATCAACAAGATCACTTAACGCTTCCATATTGACTTGGATATAATAGTCCATCTTTACACCAGTGAAATTTTCCACTGTATCCTTCGCCATTTTAACGCCGCCATAAGCATAAGCAGCATTTATTTTTGTTACTCGCCCATCTCCGATAATTTCTGTTTTGGTATCACGTGGAATACTTACCATTTGCATCTTCTCATTTTTCGGATTTAGCGTCATTACAATAAGGGTATCGGATCTTCCAACATCCCCTTTTCTTTGATCTATCCCCATTAACAAAATAGAAATTGGCTTTTGATGCGAAAGCTTCTCTTCCCTTTCCTTTTTTGCTGAATTTGAATCCTCTGCAAGCGGCTCATACATTTCATTCGCTGCCTGTTCTACAGAATGAAATAAATAATAAATATAAGACCCTGCCCCTATTATAAGTATCCCGATAATCGACCATACAATAATCCATAATTTTTTCTTCCTTTTTTTCCTTACTCTCTTCTCCATTTTTTGCGCTCTCCTTCTTTATTTTTTATGGGTATTTTAAACACTTTTGTATTTTATACGATAAAAATGAGAAAATGATGAAAATTAGGGACGATATGCTCACTTCCCCTTTCTTTTGGGAACAAGAGTATCGTCTTCTCATTTTGAAACCAATAAGTGTTATCCATAAAATAAACAGCAATGCCTTTTATACTAGTAGCAGAAATAAATTGATTTTCTCCCAGATAAATTCCTACATGAGAAATGGTGCCAAAAATAAGTTACCTGACTGTAGGTTAGCTCTTTGAATGACTGTCCTTGATGTTTATATTCCCGCCGACGTATTTACGGGCCATCCGCATTTATATCAAAGTAACTAGGAGACACTATGCTTAAATTTCTTTGGGTTTTATCAATTGAGGAATATACAATTTCGTATTGCCGAAGTAAAGATGAGACCTATTAAAAGTTATCATAACAGGATTGCTGCTTCCTTAAATGCAAAATAAGCGTATACTCCCCATCCACTTCCTTTATTTCCATCTGATAAAAAAGACTCAAGATCCTCCTGCCATTAGTATGGATTCGGAGGGACGGTTCTAATGAGTCACTCCTATACTCCAATTTATGGAAAAAGCAGGAAGAACAGTCTCTCTGTATTTGTTTTTAATTCCCATTTGTATTTTGATGAAAAGATGAAAAAATAAAAAAGTAAATATCTTAATAAAAGGAGCAAAATGATGATGAAGTTTAAAAATATATTATCAATCCTTGCTTGCATGCCTTTTCTTATGCTAGCTGGATGTAACAATAATGACCGTGAAGCTTCAGACATGAATATGGATCGTTATAATGATTCTACAATTTCTAGCTTAACAACAAATGTAAATAGTAATAAATATCCACATACACAACCTATAAAAATTCAAAATGCTAAATACGAATTCCGAACAATTGTCGGAACTTATGATTCAAATAATCCAAATGCAACTAATGGACAACAAGTGCAAAAAGCGACACCACAGCAACAGGCTACAGAGCAGCAACAACAAACAAATCAAGGTACGCAGCCAGGTGCTCAACCAGCTCCGCAAACATCACCTAATAATACAACACCTAATAATACGGCAAAAAAAGAACCGAGTAACTTTGTGTCGGAAGTAATCGACTTAACAAACGCTGAAAGAAAAAAACAAGGACTTCCTGATTTACAAGTGTATCCAGAATTAAATAATGTAGCGGATATGAAAGCAAAAGATATGAATGACAAAGGGTATTTCTCACATACAAGCCCCACTTATGGATCTCCATTTGACATGATGAGAGACTTTGGAATTACGTACGAATCAGCCGGTGAAAATATTGCTCAAGGACAACGCACACCAGAAGAAGTAGTAAACGCTTGGATGAATAGCGAAGGACACCGCGCAAACATTCTAAATAGCAAGTATACGCATATCGGTGTAGGTTTTGATGAAGGCGGTTATGAATGGGTACAAATGTTTGTTAAAAAATAAAAAAGGGGCGGTTTTTAAACCGCTCCCTCTTCTTTTACCTATAAATTAGAATCCAATGGGTAACAGTAGAACTGTCCCTCTGCTCCCTTACTTATATACTGGAATATCTAAATATAGAACGTACGGTCTTAGGTTGTATACTTCAGACATCACCTGTACCTGTTTGGAAGCCCAGCCAA
The DNA here is from genome assembly GCF_001591585.1 of Niallia circulans NBRC 13626. Lineage (GTDB taxonomy): Bacteria > Bacillota > Bacilli > Bacillales > Cytobacillaceae > Niallia > Niallia circulans. The sequence goes on from NZ_BCVE01000005.1 coordinate 219,430, forward strand.
TATCTGTCGCGTATTGATGCCCAGCCGCTTTAGATTTTACCATTTTTTCTGGATTCCAACGCATTTTGTATAGCGTATTTTGTACAATTCGATCGGCATTATTTCCGCCTATATAGCCATTTTCAATAAAGGCAGCTCCACCCAAAATAGCTTTATATGGAGTGTCCCAGCCATTTTTGTATGCGGCTTCTGCTCCACACTTTTCTGGACAGTCATCGTATGCACCGATACCATACATATTATAGACTATTTTGTTATTGTACTTTATTCCTTTTGCAAGCGTGGATTTACCGTTGCCAGTTTCTAATAAAGTATGAGCCATTAAATAAACTTCATTTATGCCATACTTCTTCCCTGCATCAATAAACGCTTGTCCTTGTCCTTCTAAAATTCCCTTCCCTTTAAGGTATTGGTTTAGAATACTAACTGGAACTTGACTTGATTTCGTCAAGTCCATGAATTGGAATCTCTGCACTTTATCTTTAGAAAAATTGACTGGATCTAGATAGTACTTTACATCTGATGAAGTAGCATTACGCCAAGCATTGTAGCTTACTTCTACCCACTTGTCTTTTTCTTCTATAACCGTTAATACGGTTCCCTTTTTTACCGTGCCATAGGTATGACTTGTCGTACTTTCTTTTGAGCGAATATTTAGAGTATCAGCATTTACTCTTCCTACTCTCGCTCCCATTTTCACGAGCGAGCTATGAACAAATAGGTCTTTTCCATTATATTCAATCTTATACCATTTTTCGCTGTTAGAGGTTTTATCCCCTTTAACATTGTTATCTAAAACGAGAATGGCCGTACCGGACTTCACTTTCTCCTCCACATTTTTATCATCTTTTAACTCTGGAGAAGTTCTTAGTTTCACATCGTTTTCATTGATTGTCGCTTTGTTCATCAGTTCAAGATACTCTTTGCTCGCAAATGCCTTTTCGTTGCGGTATTTATCTGTCTGCGGTGAAACTTTCATTTGCAATGCTAATGCATCTTGAAAGGAAATATTATAGTTTGTATTTTGTATAGTCAGGTTGGTTTTAAAGGAGTTCTTTTCACTAACAGATTCTCCTTTTCCTTTTTCGACAAGCTTTATCTCAACTGCTTCAACTCGCTTAAATAAATCTTCTGTTCCGGCTTTCATTCCATTCTTTGCCCATCCCAGCCAGCCATAGGATTGAACATGTACACGATAATAAATCTCGTAGTAATTAGCAATTTCACCAGATAGGTTAATTTTTACCGCTTCTAACGGTTTGGAATAGCCTTCGATACCAGATACACCGTTATTAGTTACACTACTCAACCAATTTGTACCTTGCATTTTAGAAGAATATATAACATTTCCACTATAAGGAGAGTTTTCAAGATTAATTTTTATTGCTTCTATCCGTTTAGATTGTCCTTGTGTACCACTTAATGTGCCATTTTTCACTGTCTTTGTCCAACCATCAGATTGAACATAGGTTTCGTAAGCGACAGAAGGCTTTGTTAAAAATGGCTTAGAAGTAGAACCCGGAGCTTTTCCTCCTTTTTCTACCAATACCACATTTATTCCCTCTACTTGCTTACCTAATCCTTCTGTTCCTGCTGATTGACCATTTTTTGCCCAACCTAGCCAGCCATAACCATTTGCATTCACACGATAATACACATCATAATGCTTCGCCATTTCTCCAGATAAGCTTACTTGAATCGCCTCAACACGTTTGCCTTCGCCAGCTTTACCACTTATAGCTCCATTGGCAGAAGCATTCAACCAGCCATGTCCTTGGACATTTGTCTTATAGTTAATTCCACCTGAGTAAGGAGTATTTTTTAAAGCAACCTTTATCGCTTCGATTCTCATATTCTGTCCAGAAGTACCTGATAACGCACCGTTTTTCACCGTTTTTGTCCAGCCATTATTCTGAACATAAGTAGAATAAGCAACGGATAGATCTGTTACATATGGCTTTTCTGTAGGTCCAGGTGGATTTTCTCCCTTTTCTACAAGCTTAATCTGAATGGATTCCACTCGTTTCGAAAGCCCTGCAGTTCCAGCTGGTTGGCCATTTTTTGCCCAACCCAGCCAGCCGTAACTTTGAGCATGGACACGATAATATACATCATAATGCTTTGCCATTTCTCCTGTTAAGTTAATTTGGATAGCTTCTACTCGTTTACTTTTTCCTGTAGTGCCGCTTACTGCTCCATTTGAAACTGAATTCATCCAGCCGTAACTTTGAACATGTGTCTTGTACGTAATTCCACCTGAGTATGGAGTATTATTCAAGGAAATTTTAATCCCTTCCACTCGCTTACTCTTTCCTGTTGTTCCAGCAGTGGCTCCATTTTTGACTGCATTCATCCAGCCATAGCTTTGAACATGTGCAGAATAATTTACGGATAACTTGGCTACAAATGGCTTAGCTGTGGAACCAGGCGCTGCTTGTCCTTTTTTCACTAAGACAATCTCCATCGCTTCCACTCGCTTTGAAAGACCCTCTGTTCCAGCTGACTGGCCATTTTTTGCCCAGTCTAACCAGCCATAGCTTTGGGCATGGACACGATAATATACATCATAGTGCTTCGCCATTTCTCCCGTTAAGTTAATTTGAATAGCTTCTACCCGTTTAGATTTTCCAGTAGTTCCACTGATAGCATTATCTTTCACACTATTCATCCAACCATAGCTTTGAACATGAGTTTTATAGGTAATGTTCCCTGAGTATGGTTTATTTTTCAAATCAATCTTAACCGCTTCCACTCGTTTGCTTTTTCCTGTCGTTCCAGATAGCTTGCCATTAGATACACTATCCATCCAGCCATAGCTTTGAACATGTGACGAATAGCTAATCGTTGGATTTTGCGCTGCTTTGACGTTAGTAACATTTGTGCCATATATCATACCTAGTAAAATAACTACAAAAAAGTAAAAAATTTGTCTTTTTTTATTCATAGATTTTCTGTCATTTCCCCCTATTAAACAAATTCAGGACATAAAATGATAAAACTTTCATTCTTATGTCCTACTAATATTCTCTTTTTCTACAACTATTCTATCATATACGACATTATAATATTAACAATTTTAAAAAATAGGGAATTTGGAGGAGGAAATAAGAAAGGAAATAGAGAGCGTTTTTCCTTTTAATTAAGGAATGCCTGTTGTTGACAGAGAAATTGACTATGATACTAAGCCATTATTGAACTAGTTATATTAGAATCTAGTATATTTATCATTAATAAAGGGAACTACCTGCATGCACTTATGTCTGATAAGATAATGAAAGAAAATGACTCAATCTATATAATTCAAAAATGTTATCCATATTTTATTAGAGGAGCTCCACTGATGTATTCATTAAATGAATTCACCCAACAATATATAAGCAAGAATTAGAAAATAATAATCTAGAGAAAAAAACTATCATGTTTTAAACAAACAGCTAACATACTAGGTGTATAGAGATGAATTATCGACCTTTTGGAATTTAGACTTGTTAGCCTGTCATTAGGCACACACAAACGCAGCATTTGTCGTGTTTTTCTCAAATGGTTACCATCTTCAGTACGTGGTGCGATAGGGAATCAGTAGAATCTGATTCCCCTCTTCCTTTTTCTACTGTAAATTCAAGAACACATTCCCCCCGAGCATCTCTTCATAGCGTAGCTGCGCTTTTTCTCCTTTTTTCACTAACCCAGAGATATATCCTTCTTTTTCGTTTCCTACATACATTTCATAACTAAATTCAGGGTCAGTTGTACCGAGAATGTCACCACTATATATATCCCCATTTTCACTAACCATTTCGAAATTCATTATTCCGTCAATATAGAAGGACAAATCTTTTGTAGCCGATTCAGTAAACTTCACTTTTGTTTTCGCTAAAAGCCATTCATATCCATCTGGAGCAGGCTCATTGAATTCATTCATAGATTTCAATTTTTGATAAGCATCCTCTCCTCGTGTCACTTCCAATACGGTTAAATCAAATTTTATGGGAAAAGACTCCCCTTCGTCATTATATAGTTCATCATCAACCGTTACTGTCTTCTTCAATGGGACTGGATTGCTTCGAGTGCCGAGCTTTGATTTTGCTTCTTCTTTCTTATCTGACTCTTTTGTCTGTGCTTCTTCCTGACCTTCATGATCTTCTTTCATTTTTACATCCTTGGTATCTTGTCCACATCCTCCAAGAATAGCGATAATAAATAAACTAGTAAGACACAGCTTAAAAATATTGGGTAGCTTAATTTTCATGTTCATTCTCCTTACTTTTCTCTATGTAAAAACTCCTTCTATTTATCCGAATCCTCTTCTAAATCATCAGGATAAATGGTTTCATCCAAAACTTTCTTTGTAGCCTCGTCTTTTGTCCAAATCTTGACTTGATAATCATCTGGGTCTACGCCACTATACACTTGATACATCATGCCTGTTATTCCAAGGGTAAAAATAGCAAAACTATCCATACTATCTTCATATTTCTTTTTATCAACCACTAACGTAAATTCAGAAAATGATTTATTATGCGTGATATCCTTAATAGACACATAATCATCACTCTCTTTTATTTCCTTAATGGATTCTTCTAACGAGGTTTCCATTTCCTTCATCATCTCTTTATGTTTTGCCTTAGACATTTTATAAGTAAGGGAACCATCTTCATTTTTAGTAACTTTAATGCCCTCTTTTTCTACATCCGCAATTACGGAATCAATATCTTCCCCTTCAAACAAAGAGGCTGGCAGTGTGATTTCAACATTTAAAAGACCTTTATCCACATTCACCTTTTGTTCATCTGCTTGTTTGTTATTATCCGTATTTTCCTTTTTATTCTTATCTGCTGAACAAGCAACAAGCAATATCATACATACTGCCAGAAAAGCATACGTAAATTTCCTCATAAAAAATCCCCCTCCAAATCATTTTTGACAGAACCATTTCCATTATTATTCCTTTTTCCTATTTTCCAATACATCTAAAAAAGAAGCAGAGAGATGGCTCTTCCGAATACATAACTTCAGATGAGCCGTCCCTCTGCTTCCCTTAAACGAGCAATAATTCCTTCATTTCTTTTTCCTCTTTGCTCAAACTACTTAACCAGCTTTCCACAAACTTAACACCGTCGATTAATTCAACATTTAATCCTTTGGCATATTCATAAGCTGCAGATGTAAAGCTGCCTGTTGTAATAACATATCCACCTTGAGCTCCTCGTTTGATTATATTCGAATGAATCAGGGCAATTGAATCAAATGGTAAATCTCCTTGATAACATTTTACTTGTCCAAGAAACAATCCTTTTTCTGTTTCATGTTCAAAGTCTACTCCAAAATCACCTGTCGGAGGAGTCACCCATGTCGATCCGCCTCTTGTCTTCTCCATAATTTCCGCAGCAAACCTTTCAAATTGGCGAGGATCTTGTTTTAAATAAATAGATGAATAGTTATTGTCTTTTTCCTCTTTACAAAACCTTAAATAAAGCCCCATTGCCAATGTCTTTTTTAACTCGTCACTTGACTCGATATGATTAGCCAGCAGAGTAGTCTGATAATCATTTTCTTTTTTGGTCCATAAGTATTTCATAAAAGCCAAGATTAAAAGAATCGCTACTATAATTTCTATGTAGAACATTTCACAACACCCCTTGCATTATTAAAGGGTAGGCAGGAATGCTGTATTTTATACCGAAATTAGGTATTCAAATCTAATCTTCGTTACTTAGTTTGCGCTATTTTTCCGTTTAATAACATATCAATATGAGGAATATTGTCTTCTAAATATACATCTGATATGGCTTGAAAGCCAAAAGACTGATAAGAGTTCCGCAAATAGTCCTGTGCCTGAATTTTTATCCTCTCTTCTTTTAGCTCTTGCTTGATATAATCAATCCCGCGACTTACAAGCTCTTCTGCAAATCCCTGTCCTCTATATTCTTTCTTTACAAAAATTCTCCCTAAAGAGGCCTCTGGATATGACACCCCTGGAGGTAAAATTCTTAAATACGCAACAATCTCTCCCTGTTTTTCAGCAAAAAGATGAAACGATTCTAAATCCTTTCCATCCACCTCTAAATAAGGACAATTTTGCTCCACTACAAAAACAGCCGTTCTCTCTTTCAAAAGCGTATATAATTCCACGTTTGTTAACTCATTAAATTTCTTTATATGCCATTTCACCTGTATATTTCCCCCTCTTTAGTCCTCAGCTCAGAGGAACGATTGTTCTGAAGACATACCTCAGTAGTACCGTCCCTCTGCTTCCGCCATTTTCCTCCTCAGCTCAGCTGCCACCTCTGTTGGATTTTCAATTTGGAAAATGACATAGCGATACTTCTCATGGTTATCCAATTCGATGATTACGACTGGAATCCTTCCTTCGTAAGATAAAAAATACCATTCATCTTGGTATTTATAAGAGCCTTCATATATATTTAACGGCGAAATAGAAGTTCCAGGCATACGAATCATCCATTTCGGTGGATCAAAATAATCAACAAATACACTCTTAATCATGCTATAGGGCATCTTCACTTTATGCTTGAAAGTGAACAGCATCATTAATCCCCTTATCTTCAGTACAGCAGCGTCCTCTTCAAAAATAATTTCTCTGTTCATTTACTCCCTCCTAAAGAATGTCTCTAAGTATTTACGAATTAGCTAGGATTATGTTTCACCTACTATTGTATTTCCCTAGATAACATTTTCCAAATTAAACGGAAAAAGCATAGCTGTAGTTTATAAACAGCTTGAACTAAACTGAATAGTAAAAAGATAGTTGAAAATGCTTTAGCAAAAGGGAGGTGGTCCAGTAAGAGCGCTTTATTCATTCCTATTTTTTGGTTTAGTATTGCTAGCATACAGATATTTTTTACAAACAGGCTTTCGTTAAAGCTTCATTCATTTTTGTAAGCGTTTAAAAAATATTTAAAGGAGTGTTGTTAATGGATAAATTCACTACCTTTTTAGAAAAAATATTATTGCCAATAGCCCGGAAATTAAATACAAATCGTTATCTTGGTGCACTGCGTGACGGATTTATGAGTGCTTTACCTATGATTATATTTGGATCAATCTTTGTTGTTTTAGCTAATTTGCCCTTTTTAGATAAAATCCTGAATGAGGGTGCTGTTACCTCTTATAAAAATGCGCTAGGTCCAGCTTCTGCATCTACATTAAGTATTATGGGACTATTCGTAATATGTGGGATTGGCTTTAAATTAACGCAATATTATAAAATGGATGGGCTATATGGCGGTTTCGCATCGATTGCGGCATTCATTATCTTAACTCCACAAGTATTGGAAGGCGTTTCTGGTGTTATTCCTTCTGCAGCATTAGGTGCACAAGGTCTGTTTTTAGGAATTTTCACCGCTTTCTTATCGGTTGAATTATATCGTTTCTTTTTACAAAAAAACTGGACCATAAAAATGCCAGATGGTGTGCCTGAGGCCGTACCGAAATCTTTCAGTTCTTTAATTCCTATTACCTTCACCTTAACAATATTTCTCTTAATTCGCATCCTATTTAGCTACACATCCTTTGAAACGGTACAAAATTTTATTTTCACTGTGATTCAAAAACCTTTAACCTCTCTTGGAAGCGGGCTTGCCGCAACCATTATCGCCGTTTTAATCATTCAGTTATTTTGGTTTTTTGGACTGCATGGCCAAATCATTGTGAATTCCATTATGGACCCAATTTGGATGACTCTTTCTTTAGAAAATCTTGAAGCCTTTAACGCTGGTTTAGAGCGGCCCAATATTGTTAATAATCAGTTCATTGATACGTTCATCGTTGGAATGGGCGGAACTGGAATGACAATGGCCGTTATTCTTGGTATCTTTTTCATTACCAAAAGTAAGCAATTACGACAACTTGGGAAGCTGGGGGGAGGACCATCGATATTTAACGTAAATGAACCCATTATTTTTGGTTTGCCAATTGTTATGAACCCTTTAATTATCATTCCATGGCTTTTATCTCCAGTTGTTGTAACAATCGTTACCTATTTCTCCATGGCAACAGGGCTTGTCCCCGTATCGACAGGGGTACACGTCCCATGGACTACGCCCATATTTATCGGTGGGATGCTTGTTACTAATTCAATAGCAGGTGGAATTCTTCAACTCGTTAATTTAGCAATCGTCGTAGTAATCTGGATTCCGTTCCTTGCCATCTTAGATAAACAATACTTTCGTTCTGAAATTACAATTCCTGCATCCAAAGAGAAGAAAATAGCAAACTAGAAACAGATAGACCGTTTAAGGGGAGTGGAACAGTCTTCTTTTTTAATGAGAATGTGTGAACAAGCTTCAAGATGAAGTAGCACCAATAATTTTAAAAAATAATAAATGCAAAGAGGATAGTATGGCCGCTATCCTCCTAAAAGGTCTTGAAATATATAGTTATCCTACTTAGCAGATACTTCAAAATAAACCCTTTATTTCCAACTTCAGTTAACGGTACTTAGTTCTTGCCTCCATTCAATCATTTCTGCAATGAGCAATTTAATTGTTTCTGTACTCATAAATTGATCTTCTGCATGCATTAATAAAATGGAGAATTCTGTTTTATTACCCGCAGCCTCATTTTTGATTAATTCACCATGAACTTTATGGCCTTCAACCAAAAGGTCTGATCCTTCCTTCATCAATGAAGCTGCACTGGAAAAATCACCGTTTTTCGCTTGAGCTAGTGCTTCTATAAACTTTGTCTTCGCCATCCCAACATTCCCAATGATTTGAAAAGCAATTAGTTCTGTTCCTTCCATTCCAATCCCTCGCCTCTTATAAACTATTTTTCTATCATTTCTAATGCGGTCTTAAGAACTGCCGCTCCGTTTACTCTTCCATAATCAACAAAATCAATGACAGTAACAGGAATACTATTACCGACTACTTTCTCTGTATTGCTTTTTAAATATCCTACCTGTGGTCCCAATAAAACAATATCTGCTTTTTCCCAGTTTTCATGTAATTCTGCATCTGAAACCGCCCAAATATTTACCTCTATGCTTTGCTCTTTTGCTGCCTGCTTCATTTTTTCTACTAAAAAACTCGTAGACATTCCTTGATTACATACTAATAAAATATTTTTCATACAAACCACTCCTCCTATAGAATAGACTGTTTTTATTCCTTATTTATTCTGCATCGCACTTACTCTCTCATCTACTTTTAAAAATGGCAGATACATAAATACTGTTATTATGATGATCAATAATTGTAAGACAGATGCTCTCCAGTCACCTCCTGTAGCTAGGAATCCTGAAATAATCGGTGGTGTAGTCCATGGGGTTTGAACAACCACGTGATTTATTAAACCTAAAGCTGTCGCAAAATAGGCAACTGATAAAGAAAAAATTGGAGCAAGAACAAATGGAATAATTAACATTGGGTTAAATACAATTGGCAGCCCAAATATAATTGGCTCACTAATATTAAAGATTGAAGGTGTTAAGGACATTTTTGATATATCTCTATAATCCTTACGTCTGCTAAAGATAAAAATAGCAATCAACAATGCAATCGTATTTCCAGACCCCCCCATAACAGCGAAGGTATCTTTAAAGGCCATATTAATTATATGGGGTATCTCTTGATGATTAGCGTATGCTAACATATTATCTTGCATGTTTTGTAATAAAAAGGGATCCAAAAGCGCTCCGGAAATAACTGCCTGATGGATACCGAATCCAAAAAACAAATTAGCGATTGAAGTAATTAATAAGAACCCTGGTAAACTGGTTGTCACATAGCTTAATGGCTTAGTAATAATGGTGGATATTAAAGTATTAAAATCCATATTAAATACTTGATTTAATAAAAAGGATGCAACTGCAAAGATAATAACATTCACCATAATCGGAATTAACACATTAAAAGATTTAATAACTGCCGGTGGTATATTCCCACTGATATTGATTTGCATTTTTTTATTTGAAGATAATTTTATAAATAAATCGGTTGCAAGCAGCCCTACGATAATCCCAACAAACATTCCTGATGCGCTTGTATAACTCACAGGAATCACATTAGAAATAAGAAAGCTTTCGGTTGATCCTTCTGGTGAAAAAGTCGTTGTTAATGGTGTAACTACTATCATTGTAGAAAGAACAACTAAGATCGGAGCTATTACATTTTTATATCCCCTATTTACACATAGATGATAAGAAATGGCAACAGCTACTAAAAGTGTCATGATATTCAGTGTACCGTTAGCAATTGATACCCCAATAGATTGCCAGGTTGTTAAAGTATCAGGATTAACCAAATTCCCCATAAATCCAGCTGGCTCTAAAATGACATAATTAATCAGAGTCATAAATCCAGCTAGTATCATAAATGGCATAATCGATGCAAAGGCATCGCGTAGACTTCTTAGATGAATCTGCGCTCCTAATTTTTGTGCAACAAAAGCAAACCGATCTGCAATACCTTGCTTTGTTGAGTTATTCATGATCTATCCACCCTTTATATTTTATTTATCCCAATTTACTCGTTTCGTACTCAAATCCATTGTCCATGCTCATTTTTTTATAAAATTCTCCACTTTTCTTGATTGTTCTTTCTTGTGTCTCTAAATTAAGAGAAACTAGTCCATATCGATTTTTATAAGCATTAATCCATGACCAGCAATCAATAAATGTCCATAAATGATATCCTTTGATATGGCAGCCTGCTTGAATGGCTTTATGGACATAGGCGAGATGATCTTTAATAAACTCAATTCGATAATCATCTATAATTTGTCCATGCTCATTAAGAAATCGTTCTTCATTCGCTACTCCCATACCATTTTCAGATATAAAAGCTTCTATATTGCCGTAATTATCTCTAATGTCTATACATAAATCATAGATACCTTTTTCATAAATTTCCCATCCGCGGTACACATTCATTTTTTTCCCTGGCATATTATGAAGTTCAAAAAACCATTCTGGTAAAAAAGGGCTTTTTTTATTAATTTCTGTCAGGCGTGCCTTAACTCTTCTTGGTTCATAATAATTCAACCCTAAAATTTGAGAAGTATTTTCTGCAATTACTTTTAAATCGTTTTCTTCATATGAAGGCATCTGATTATATTCCTGCAATATTTTTACCAATTTCTTTGGAAATGTTCCTTTAACCATGGGGTCTAAAAAGCTTCTTGTATAAAAGGCATCCGCAATTTCAGCTGCTTCTACATCAAACTCATTTTGGCTTCTCGGATAAGTTGGACTTAAGTTTAATATTACTCCTATCTTAGAAGGCAGTTGCTTTTCCTTAAAAGATTGAATAGCCTTCGCATGTGCCAATATAGTATTAAATGCTGCCTGTGCACCACGCTTGAAATCTACTAAATTTGGATAATGAAAATCTTCTAAATAACTTCCTAAAATTGGCCCTAACGGCTCATTAAATGTGAACCAATGATAAACCAAATCACCAAACTCTTCAAAACAAGCAGTTGCAAAGTTCACATATGCATTAACCACTTCACGTGATTCCCATCCTCCCTTTTCTTGAAGTACATACGGCATATCAAAATGATAAAGATTAGCAAAAGGTTTGATACCGTTTTCATTCATTTCAGTCAAAAGGTCTCGATAGAAAGAAATTGCCTTTGGATTTCTTTCTCCTACTCCACCATCTGGAAACATCCTTGCCCATGAGATGGAAATGCGGAAAGAATTATGCCCTGTTTCCTTCATTAATCGAATATCTTCCTTGTATCGATTTATATGATCAGTTGTTACTTCAGGTCCAATCCCCTGATAAAAACGTGATGGTTCCGTTTTAAACCAATGTTCCCAAACTGTTTCAGCTTTTCCTGTATTACCTCTACCTTCTGCTTGCTCAGCTGACCAAGCCGTTCCCCACCAAAAATCACTCGGAAACGTTAACATTTCTTTCATAATAAATGCCTCCTTCATTCCTTTACGAACAAACTATACCACTCTTTTTAATATAAGTAAATACTTTTAATAAAAAGTATATACCTTTATTGATTTATATACTTGTTTTTAACTATATGGTATACTTATTAAATGTAAAACCGTTACAAAATGGAGGATTTAACTTGAGCCAACTACCTAAATATATGGAAATATATACAGATATTAGAGATAAGATAAATAATAACGAATATGAGATAAATGAAAAGTTACCTGACGGGGATACGCTTGCTGATTATTACAAATGCAGTAAACTGACAGTAAAAAAAGCATTAGATATTCTTGTTAAAGAAGGAATGGTTGTTAGACGTAGAGGTTCTGGAACTTATGTGAAAGGGGTTTCTACTAACGGAGAAGCTATTGCATTAGGTCCATCAGAAGGCTTATCTAACATTGTTGGAAAAGAGAACATTTCCTCAAAAATCATTCTTTTTTCGATCGAAAAACCTTCCTTAGAAATTGCCAAAAAACTTGAGATTGATGACGAATACATTTATCGAATTATTCGAACAAGGCATATTAATAATAAACCTTATTCGCTGGAACATACTTACATGCCCTTATCTATTATTACTGGATTAGAGCCAAAACATCTAGAAGGATCTATCTATAATTATATTCGCGAGGAATTAAAGCTGAAAACGCATAGCACCCATGTCTGGATTAGAGGAGACAAAGCAAATAGCGAAGATACTTCTTTACTAAAGATTCCAGACAACTCCTTCATGATGGAAATCGAAAAATTAGCCCAGTTAGAAGATGGAAGAATATTCGAATACTCGATCACACGCCATCTGCACGAGAGTTTTGTTTTTGAAACAGTTTTTGTTCATAACTAAGAAGGAAATAAAGGGGCGAGCAACCCGGAAACCTATTTTTCCAAATCAAATGAAAAGAAAAAATCCCCATCTTTATCCAATTAACTGGAACTGAGGACTATATTCATTAATAAAATAATAAAATAGTTTATATCCATTTTATTAATGAATAAGGGAGAAGAAAAAATGGGAATAGTGAATGGAAAGACATATTTATCACGAATCAGCGGTCTATCTACAGAAATTTGGTTAGATGGGGAAAAAATCCAGGACCTCTCTAACCATCCTGCCTTTAAAGGGATACTACATTCAAAAGCTTCTCTTTATGATTTACAATGTCAGCCTAACTTAAAGGAGGAAATGACTTTCTTATCCCCACTATCCGGGGACTCTATAGGTATGTCATACTTACAGCCGAAGACAAAAGAGGATTTGCGAAGAAGAAGAAAGATGATCGAACGGTGGGCTAAGGAAACAGCAGGAATGATGGGACGGAGCCCAGATTATTTGAATACAGTAATCATGAGTTTTGCCACTTCTGCTTCCCTTTTAGAAGGAAAGGAAAATTGTTACCCTAAGCATATCCAATCCTTATACGAAGCGGCAAGAGAAAAGGATCTTAGCTTCACCCATACTTTTATAACACCTCAAGTTAATCGCTCGAGTATGTATCTAGAATATTCCAACGAGCCAATCTCTGCTCAAATAATCGAGAAAAATAATAAGGGACTAATCATTAAAGGGGCGCGGCTCCTAGCCACACAGGGTGGTCTCACCGATGAACTGTTGGTTTTCGGAGCACCCAGATTCGCGAAAGAGGAAGCATTTGCTTTTGCAATACCTTCAGACACTAAAGGAGTAAGGTTTCTATGCAGAGAATCCTATGTGGGAGGAGAATCTACTATTGATTATCCATTAAGCTCGCGATTTGAAGAAATGGATTCTATTGTTGTATTTGATAACGTCCTTGTTCCATGGGAACGTGTTTTTTTCCACGAAGATCTGGAAACTGCAAATATGTTTTTAAGCCAAAGTTCTTTTAATTCATTTGCTTATCATCAAGTTATTACTAGACAAATTGTCAAAACAGAGTTTATTTTAGGCTTAGCGGAAAATATGATAAACACAATTAATGTAGGCGAATATCAACATATCCAAGAAAAAATGGCCGAAATCATTATTGGATTAGAAACGTTGAAAGCACTAATAGAAAAGGCAGAGAACGATGCTCTCTTAAATGACCAAGGATTTATGATTCCAAATAAAACCATCCTGCTAGTTGCTAGTAATATTTTCCCAAAAATTTATCCTCGTTTTTCCGAAATCCTTCAACTAATTGGCGCCAGCGGTTTAGTATCGCTGCCAACAGAGAAAATGTTTCACTCAGAAGTTGGGAAAGATTTAAATCAATATCTCCAAGCAACGTGCAGATCTGCAGATGAACGCAATAAAATCTTTCGATTAGCTTGGGATTTAACAATGAGTTCCTTCGGCACAAGACAGACACAATATGAGCGATATTTTTTTGGCGATCCTGTCCGCCTTTCTGGATTTTTATATAATAACTACCCCAAAAGTGATTATGTGGAGAGAATTAATGAATTTTTGACAGAATGAGTTATCAACGGCTGCCCAAATGGCAAGGACTACATATGGGTAGCCCTTCTACATAAGGTTAATAACTAATGAGCGCCCCTCCCTTTTCCTCCTAAATTCAGCCGTCGCATTTTTTTGTCAATAAATCCTTCATACATTAGTCATACTTTTAACTCAGGAACAATAAAGGAATATTACAGATGGCAATCGAATATTAAATTTTAAAAGAAGGAGGAATAGAATCATGCAAAAGGTTGTGGAGGGAATAAATTATTGGATAAAAAGATTACCAGAAGAATTCAAATCTATGTCTGAAAATAGTTCTTCTCATCGTCCCATGCCAAACAAATGGTCAAAAAAAGAAATTTTAGGGCATCTTTGTGATTCAGCGATAAATAATATAGAAAGGTTTATCAAAATTCAATATGAAGAACCAGTGTATGCTATCCAATCATATGACCAAGATCATTGGGTAAAGATGCAAAATTATCAGGATAGACCACTTGATGACATAATAGATCTGTATCAAGCACTCCATAAACAAATGGTTCATATTGTGAAAAATGTTCCGCACGAAAAGCTTTCCTATCTTTGCGACATAGGAAATAATCAGCATAAAACACTAGAGTGGCTGATACAAGATTATCTTGAGCATATGGAACATCATATTCACTCTCAAATCTTAATCGAAAAATCTTATTAAAAGAAAAGACACACATCAAAATCTACATGCTATATTTATAACCCCGTTCTCCTTTTAGAACGGGGTTATAAATAGGAAGTCAATCTAAAAAAGTCATATTGTCATTTTATCAATAGAAATCTTTTTACAAAGAATAATAATTACTTAAAGAAATAGGCTCTCCATTTTCATGAGAATCATTTGCAGCAAGGGTAGCAGCTAATGTTTGAACACCATTTTCATAGGATGACAGGATTAATTCTGGCTGATTGGCAGCAATCGCTTCAATGAAAGCTCGATCCTGGGCCTCATAATAATTCAACTTTGGTCGATACGTAGTAGTTGAAAATTCATCTGTAATCGTTATATTGGAACCGTTAAAAGCAACACGGAAATTCTTCCCTAAAATTTCTAGACCCATCCGGTGATCTGGTTGTATAAAAGAGCAGCCTAATTGGCCGATTGCCCCGTTCCTTAAAGTGAAATTGACCGAAGTGACATCTGGTATATCAATATGAGGAATATCCTTTGAAACCAATAGATTCATATTTGCATAGATTTTATCTATATCTCCTGCTAAATAGCGAATTAAATCCAAAATATGTGTGGCTTGTTCTACTAATTGTCCACCTGATTTGGATTGTTCCCGATACCATGGAGTTGGAACAAATTTTGTTAAATAATAGCTGTTAACCATCGCAATTTGTTTGCCTTGTAGATACTCTTTTGCTTTTGCCACTGTATCTAAGTACCGTAAACAGTATCCTGTAGCACAAATAATCCCAGAAGCTTTAATAACCGCAGTTTTTCTCTTTACATTATCCAGATTTAATCCAACAGGTTTTTCTACCATAATATGAATGCCCTTTTTAGCAGCCTTTTCCTCGATATCCCCATGGGCAAATGGAGGGACACATATAAAAAGTGCATCCAATGCGGTCTCTTCCAGCATCTTGTCTACATCTGTATATGCTGGAATATGATATTTCTTCCCTACAGCTGTTGCTTGGTCTTCGGATATATCACATACCGCTGCCATTTCTGCCTGTTCAATCAAAGCAATATTCTTCAAATGTACGGATCCAATCCCCCCGACACCTATAAAGCCTACACGAACTTTTCTCATACCGGACACTCCTCTAAGGGCTAACCTTTTTCAGATTTAACACGACATCCAGATGCTTGGATGTGTCTTGGGCAAGATACTCTGGCCCAAATGCATAGGCTGGTATTTCAGCGGTTACTGTATCCTTATAGCCTATGTTCTTTAATGCTTGGTACACTTTTTCCCAATTTACATCCCCTGCTAATAATGGAACAAAGCCAGTAATATTCCCAACGTTCAGTTTAAAATCCTTAACATGAACTTTTCGGATTCGCTCCCCTAATATGGCAATCCATTGTTCTGGATAGCCATATTGTAATGTATTGCCGACATCATAATAAGCGCCAATATAATCGGAGCAGAACTCATCAATATACCTTGCCATTTCTAAAGGAGAAAGTAGAAATTTATTCCATACGTTTTCGATTCCCACATGAATATTATGTTTTTCAGCTAATGGCAGAACTTTTCTTAACTCATCTTGACTACGCCTATAACAATCAAGGTAAGACGTTTCTTCATTAACTACCCCTGGGACAACTAAAACAGTGTCTGCCCCAATATATCCGGCTAACTCTATTTGTTTTTCTACCACTTTTCTCCCTTGTTCCCGCACCTTTTCATCTCGATGGGAAAGAGGGAACTTCCATAATAGATTCGTAGAAATACTGCTTAAACGTAAACGATAATGCTCAGCCATTTCTCGAATTTGTTTTGCTTCTTCCCTTGACGTATTCATTGTAAGCCCAATGCCATCTATACTTACATTGAGCTCTACTGCATCAAAGCCAGCATCATGACTGTACTTAAATACCATCTCTAATGGTGTATCATCGGGATAGCACCACTGATTAATCCCCTTTAGCATCTTTATTCCTCCCTAAATAGCATCCCTTCATACAGCTATATCTATTGATTATTTGATTCCATTCTTTTCTATCAAAACAGGCCTTTTGCTTTTCACAGATTCATAGCCTGCAAGAGCAACCACCATTGCTTTCAGGCCATCTTCCCCTGTTATAGTAGGTGCAATTCCCTTCATCACATTTGCAACAAAGTCTTCTACAAGATCTTGGTTCATATCATCTCCCCAATAATCCCATTTTGCTCCCTCTGCACTATACACCTCACTTTTCTGCGCAAAGGCATCTACTGACAATGTTCCCTTCGTCCCGATTATTTCTAATGTAACGTCTCCCCATGTTGGGAATGTCTTATTTCTTGACCAGCTACAATCAATAGAAGCAAACACATTGTTTTCAAATTCCATTGTGACGATTCCGCAATCATCTATCTCATAATCAGAAAAGAGATTATCTACTTCCGCATAGACTTCTTTCACATCTGAATTCATATACCATCGCATAATATCCACAAGGTGAACCGTATGATCCATTACAGCACCGCCGCCTGATTTTTCTTTGTCTACGAACCAGCCGCCTGGGTTAGTACCGCGATTCGTTCCTTTTATAGCAATAATACTGCCAAGTTCCCCTGTCTCGATTATATGTTTCGCTTTTGCTATTGGTGTACTAAAGCGTACAGGGAAAGCAATTTGCAGGAATACATTATTTTCTTTGCAAACTTCAATCATTTGCAATGCGTCCTTCCTATTTGTCGCAATCGGCTTTTCACATAAAACATGTTTCCCCTTCTTTGCTGCAGCAAGCACATGTTCATGATGCTTATAATTTTCGGAAGTAATGATGACAGCATCTATAGCTTGGTCTAATAGATCTTCATAGTTTGAGTAGTAATTGGTACTGTATTTCTTTGCTGCTTCTGTACCACGGATTTCCTGGTCATCTGCGATTCCTGCTAACTCTACTCCATCGATTTTCTTTAATGCCTCTGCATAGGCGTACGCATGGCCATGAGCAAAACTAATAATTCCTACTCTCATCGTCTTACCTCCATTTCTTGTTTACGCAATTCTACTACTTTTCCTTCCTTTAGTGACTCGATAGCAGCTAACGCAATTTCCATTGCTTTATACGCATCTAAGGGAGTCACAATCGATTCCTCCTTATTCTTGATGCATGAAATAAAATGTTTTAATTCTGTTATATATGGATTTTCTTTTAATGGACTTTCCGGCACGGCGACCCCAGCTGAACCTGTATTATTGTGATTAATACCTTTTACAAGCGGAGTTGATTTCGAGCTATCATAGTGAATAATTCCTTTTTTTCCAGCTATTTCAAATTTTGTTGCGAAATTTTGGTGAGCCCAAGTTCCTTCCAAATGAGCAATTACTCCGCTTTCAAAGCGCAGTGTCACTAATGCATAGTCTAATTTTGCCATCGCTCTTCCTTGGGCACTTTTGGCATAGACTCGCTCTACCTCACCGAAGCACCAGCGTAAATAATCAAAATCATGAATCATTAAGTCTAGCACTAATCCACCACTGCTGTTATAGTCTGCATACCAATCTCTAGAAGCAGATGGAAAGCCTCCGCCTCTTTTCGTATTTACAACACCTGGCTTGCCAATTTTCCCTTCTTCTATCATTCGCTTTGCGCGCTGGTATTCCAGAAAAAACCGCACGACATGACCTACAAAAAGCTTCACGCCCTTTTCCTTGCAATAGTCGATCATTTCTTTGGCGTCCCTTAAATTGCGAGCCAATGGTTTCTCACAAACAACTTGGAAACAATCATCTGCTGCTTTTATGACATATTCCTTATGAGATGGAGTAGGAACACAAACAGACACAACATCAACAGCACCAAGGCTTTCGATCGCTTCCTCATAGCTTGCAAATGCCTGAACTCCTATTTTTCTTGCCAATTCTTCCGCTTTTTCCAGGTTTTTGTCCACAATTCCAGCTAATTGAACATCATCCATGGTTGAATAAGCGAAGGAATGAGTACTCCCCATTGTTCCGGCGCCAATAACTAATGCTTTTAACATATACACACACTCCCTATTCTATTTATCAATTCTTTCTCCTTCTAACTAGCTATCTTCTAACTCCTCCAAGTGCAATCCCTGCCAGTAAATGCTTTTGCAGAAAAATAAACATGAACAACATGGGAATCGTGGACAAGACAGCACCAGCCATTAACAGCGGATAGTCCGTAGAATATTGTCCTGAGAAGGTGGAAATCCCAACAGACAATACTCTCATTGACTCAGAGTTTGTCATAACAAGCGGCCATAAGAAATCATTCCATGCTGCGAGAATCGTAAAGATTCCTAAAGCAGTAAGGGCTGGTGTCGAATTTGGTAAAATAATTCTCCAATAGATTCCAAAGTACGAACAGCCATCAATTTTAGCTGCTTCATCCAACTCCTTTGGAATGCCCATAAAGAATTGGCGCAGCAAAAAGGTACCGTAGGCACTGAAAATGCCTGGAACAATCAAAGCGAAGAATGTATCAATCCAGCCCAGCTGTGTTAATGTTGCATAATTTGGTATTAAAATTACTTGAGCAGGTACCATAAGCACGGATAGCATTAAAATAAAGAGAACATTTTTCCCAGGAAAATTTAAACGGGCAAAAGCAAATGCAGCTAAAGAACATAAAATAAGTTGACCAATCGTTCTACCTAAAGTGAGAATAATCGTATTCAGATAATATTTTAAAAAATCCACAGCTTCAAAGACGTTCCCGTAATTCTCGAAATGCCATTCCTTAGGGATAATCGTCGGCGGAACTTGCATAGATTCTCCAAAAGATTTCAGAGAGGTAGAAATCATCCAGAGAAATGGCACAATCATGATAAAAGCTCCGATAATGAGCAGTAAATGTCTAGAAACCCGCTTCAAGCAAATCCCCCCTTATTATGAATCGTAATAAACCCATTTCTTTTGGAAAATAAATTGAATAATGGTCATCAATAGAATGGCAAGAAACAAGATAAATGCTTGGGCAGAAGCAATCCCCATTTCACCATACTTAAAGCCTGATTCGTAAACGCCATACACAATCGTACGCAGTGGTTCTAGTAGCGCTGTACTATTACCAATCATGACAAATAATAAGTCGAATACTTGTAAGGAACTAATCATTCCTGTTATAAAAACAAAGAAAATAGTAGGTGTTAATAGTGGTAAGGTAATGCTAAAAAACTTCCGAGCCCTTGAAGCACCATCAATGTCGGCCGCTTCATAATACGTTTTTTCTATTCCTTGAAGTCCCGCTAAGATTAAAATGATATTATTGCCGACACTCATCCATATGTAGACGATAATAACGGATATTAAGGAAATCTTCGGGTCAAATAACCACGATGGCTGCGGAAGATGAAAGATACCTAGAATGTAGTTAATTAAGCCATAATCGGTGTTATATAGCCATTTCCATACCATCCCAACGGCGACCGGCATCGTAACTACCGGCAAGAAATACAAGGTACGATAAAAGACAATACCTTTTATTTTTTGATTCAGCATGACTGCTATAAAAATCGCTATAATGACAGTAAATGGAACGGAAATAAAGGTAAATACTGCTGTATTAATGATCGAACGAAGAAAGGAAGAATCAGTAAATAATTGGATCAAATTTCCCAATCCTACATATTCCGGCGTGGAAATACCATTCCATTTTGTAAAGGACAAAGCAAATGAGGCAAGTGCAGGAAAAATATAAAACATAAACAGCCCTAACATGGTGGGAGCAATAAATAAATAGGCAGCAATGGCTTCACGATTAAATTTCTTTCTCTTTCTTGCCACAGTCTCTGGGCTCTTCTTATTCACTACCATCGTTTCCAATCGTAACTCTCCCTTCTTTCTTGAATTTCCCCCCTTCCCTTTCCATTAGGAATCAATGAAAAGGGAAATTACATTTAAAACCAGCTTAATCCTTCTGTTCTTCTTCCAAAATCGCATTCATTTCAGCAGCAATTTTATCTAAAGCCTCATCAATCGATTTTTGTCCTAAGAAGGCACCTTGGATTTCCGTTGTTTCAATATTTTGCCATTCTGATGTTTTTTCGGAAACTGGATATGGGACTGCTTTTTCAAGCGCATCTAAGAATATTTGTAAATCAACATTCGGCAGAGAATCTAACCAAACCTTACTAATTTCCATATGGGCTGGTGTAGCAAATCCTGTCTCAGCCATCACCGTTGTTCCTTCTTTATTAGATAAGCTTTTAATTAGTTCCCAAGCCAAATCTTCATTTTTTGTTTTGCTATTCATTGCCCATCCAATACCATGGACAATGGATGTATCTACTTTTCCTTTCGGCAGGGGCGCTACCCCTAAATCCTCTCCAAGAACCTCTTCATACTCAGCTGCATGAACAGAAATTTCTGGAGTCATAGCCACCTTCTGAGACATGAACCACTGATCTGCATCTGTTTCGATTTGTGCCTGCACGGTCGGAGAAATCTTCTTTTCAATTAATCTATTCAAAAATGCAAATGCTTCTTTTGCTTCTGGTGTGTCAAATCCAGACTTTGTTTTGTCTTCACTGATGACATAACCACCTGCTTGATGCATTAAGTTATAGTAGCCTGATTGATTTCGCACAACTTGATTTAAATAGCCATAGACTCCTTCGTCCGGTTTTGTAAGCTTTGCACCAACTGTCTCTATGTCTTCCCAAGTCCAAGTTTCATCAGGGTAATCTACGCCTGCTTCATCAAACAATTTTTTGTTGTAAAATAGGCCAATAGAATCTACAAAATATGGAGCAGCATATAGTTTATCTTCATAGGAATAAAGATCCACAACGGCTGGATAATAATTTTCCTTGGCGAACTCTTCGTCTCCTTGAAGAAATGGTTCTAAATCTTTAATCAAATCAGAAGTTACATATTGATAAAAGTTGGGGCCATTCATCCAAAAAATATCTGGACCACTACCACCTCCCAGACTTGTTCGCAACTTTGTCCAGTACTCCGCAAACGGAGTATAAGTAACTTTTACATTCACATCAGGATGTTCTTTTTTGAACGACTCAATCGATGCATCAACAGCAGCACTAACATTTTCATCCCATAATGCAACTTCTATCGTTTTCTTTCCATCACCCGATGACTTCCCGCCACATGCCACAAGCATGATGGAGATCAACACAAAGATACAAAGGCTTAATAACTTTTTCATAATACCCCTCCATTTTCCCTCTAATAATGACTGAATATTCTTTTAATACCTTTCCACTCTTTATAATTGAAAACGAAATTTCCCTTGAAGAATGACCGCTGCCGCTCCCAATAAGTCAAAATCCGAACCCAAAGAAGTACTTTGAATGTTTATGTCCTCTTTTAATATAGGAATCACCATTTCAGATAATTTCTCTCTTATCTTTTTGATAAATAAGGGATTATCCTGTACGACTTCTCCACTTATTATGATTATTTCTGGATTTAGTAAGTGAATCGTATTAGAAATTGCAATCGATAAGTAGCTGATAATTTCATCAAGAATTTCGATACTTAACTTATCATTCCGTTTAATTGCTTCAATAAAAATTTCAGGGGTAAGTTTTCGGACGTCATTTTCAATTAAATTTTTTATTAACGTATCACGCCCTTTAGTTAGGATGGAGGAAACGATACTGGAATAAATAGCTGGCCAGTTTACATAGTTTTCTAGACATCCATTGTTTCCACATTCACACTTTGAACCACCTGGGACAACAGTTGTATGCCCAATTTCTCCAGAGCTTCCTTTGAATCCACGATAGATGGTCCCATTAATCATCAAACCGGATCCTACACCATCTCCTATAGTGAGATACATGATATCTTTATAGCTGTTAAAAGAACCAAAATAATATTCTCCCACCGCAAATGCATTTACATCATTATCTAAAAAGGTTGGTAAGTTAAACTTTTCTTCTATCATTTCTGTTAGCGGAACATCATAAAGCTTAAGTTTGGTGTTATAACCAATCATCCCGTTATTGGAATCTACAATGCCAGGAGTTATGATGGAAATCCCTTCGCAAAACTCTAATCGGTCATTCCCTGCGACAAACTGTTCCAATAAGTCTATCAAAAGCAAAATAATATCATCACCTTGAAGCTGATTTACTGGATGAACGTTCTTCCTTAAAATTTTTCCTTCTAAGTCCATGTCAGCCATTTTGATATAAGAATTAGTGATAGATATAGCTATAATGGAATGCTTACTCGGGTTAAAGCGAAGTAATACCGGCTTTCGCCCGCCACTGGAATGACCAACACCATCTTCAATTACCATGCCTTTACGAATTAAATCATTGACAGCTGATGTAACGGTAGTAGGGCTTATTTTTATTTCTTTTGCAACCTGACTTCTTGAAATCGGTCCTTTTTTTCGGATCGTATCTAAAATAATGGATCGATTTAATTCTTGTATGAGCTTTAAATCCCCTGTTCTTTGCACAAATGAAATCCTCTCCCTCTACTTACTTTTACCAATGACTTTAAAAAGAAATGAAAATGCTACTTGAAATGAAATATAAATTAGTTCGACTAGGATGAGTATGGTAGGAAATGAATGGGGAATCGTGGTATAGGGAAAATTCTATCAACTTACTTTTTCTAGTGTCGTTATTAAGTATGGAAAATAAATATCTTGTGTTGTAAATATGTTTTTCATAACCATCTAAATATTCGATTTTTCAAACGATAACTGTTTTTATTTCTTTTGACCTCCTTTTATAACCGTAAGATTTTAATGAAGAGCGAGATAAGTAAGGGAGCTGAAAGGTTAATATTCGTGAAGATAGTGTAGATAATTCCAATATATTATTATCATATTGAAAATAGTACATTTTATAGTTAAAGAGCGATAGTTTTAATAAATAGATTCTACCGCTCTTTATTGTTATTGATAAATGATTATTAGAATTCCCTGTAGTTAAACCGCAAATAGGAATAAATGGAACCAGATCCTATATTTCTCTACGTATTCTACTCCAGTAAGCAACTACCATTCCTCCAATTAATAACACTAATCCTACCAGCATAATTGTATAATTTGCTGTAGCTGTATTCGGGAGTATGCTGGACTGATTATTTTTTGGTTCACTTGGATTGGTAACACTTGAATTCGGCTGTGTTGGCTCTTCACTTCCTCCATCATTTCCTCCTGGAGTCGGCTGTGTTGGCTCCTCGCTTCCTCCATCATCTCCCCCTGGATTCGGCTGCGTTGGCTTCTCGCTTCCTCCATCATCTCCTCCTGGATTCGGCTGCGTTGGCTCCTCGCTTCCTCCATCACCTGGTTCTGCTGGAATTTCTGGTGCCGGCTGGCCTTTGGCAAAAGACCAAATATCGGAAGTTACTGACCCTGTATAATGATCAGAAGCTACTACGTACCAATCATATACTTGCCCTTCTTTTAGATTCTTCCATGCTATTTCAGCAATCTCGCCACTTGCTACATTTTCTTGCTTGCCGATTTCTTCCTTTGTATAAACATTTACTGCAAAGTAATCCGTAGCGACTTGTTTCTCTTGGACTGTTAAATCTAAATCAATAGCCAATTCATCTTTCAATGGATACTCTATTGGATCATAGAAATTATAATCATCTAAATATGGTGAATACGTATTAATAAGAATTCTATTATTCTTTTGATCAAAATGAAGTAGTTTCATATAGCCTTGCCCGCCTTCTGGACCACCTTGATAGTCGCCAAGCATTTGGTAGACTTTTCTATCGGCTTTTCCGTCCTGATCATCATCCACTTCACTGATTAATGTCTCCGAATCATGATAATGTCCACTTAATACAAGAAAGACATTTTCATTCTTCTCTACTATCTTCTGGAAAATTTCTTCCCCAATCGGGCTTCTATTTCCGGAAACTAATAAGTATTCATGAAAATTAAGAATGGCTTTACGATCTGGATATTGTTTTAGTACATCATTTATCCATTTCATATCCTCGTCGTTTACTCCCCAGCCCATATATACCATGATAAAGTCATTTCCACCAGCAGAAATCAAATCATAATGACCACGATTATTCTTGTAAGATTCTCCGTAAAATGGCTTATCTTTAAACCGATATTCTCCGAACCATTTAGAGAATTCTTTGTAGTCATTAGATAATTGGTTCACATCATGGTTTCCGGCAAGCACGCCATAGGGAATTTTATTTTCTTCTAACGTTCGCATATATTCATCTGCATACACCCATTGTTTCTCATCATCAAACTCGTCGACAACATCACCAGTATGCATGACATATTTAATTTTCATCTCTTCTTGTTTTTCCGCAATCCATTCTGTTTGTCGCTTATAAATATATGGATAGCTCTCTGCATAATATTGCGTATCTGACATCCAAACAAATGTATAATCATATTCATCTGGTGTGCTTGGAATTTCATCTTGAATTAACACATTAACTTTATTCGCCTCATCAGCAAATGCCCTGACATCGACGTTTGCTTTTAATGTGAAATCTTCAGGACCCGCAATTTTATATGTTAGTAGCTTCCATTTATTTTCTTGAATGCTCCAAGCATACATGGAAACCTTTCTTCCTTGCAGTGATTTTCCGTTCCACACTAGCTCCACTTTATCTTGATTACTAATAGAAGGATCGAGCGCTACTTCAAAGCGATGATAAGGGAATTTAGTACTTGAATTCGTTGTTAGATACTTTCCGTCTAAGGAAGAAATCGCTGAAACATCCTTAGCAGTTAATGCCTTTTCCCCTGCTGGTGCCAGCTCAACTGGTGGTTCTGTGTCACTAGCATTTTCAAATGATTTTACTTTACTATCCGATGCTTCATATTTATATCCTTTATAATACGTAACATCCATCGAATCATTTGTTGGATCCGTTACCTTTACCTTCAATTTCGGATTGCCTTCGACTGGTGCTGCTGTGTTATTAGCTGGTGCAATTAATTCTGGCTTATTGGGATTTTCATTTGTCACAGAGAAGGAAATATCGGATTCTCCTTTATTGCCTGCCTTATCTACTGCGACCATTTTTAAGGTATGCTTTCCTGGAGCAAGCTTGGAAGAAGCCGTATCGAATGGTACCTTTATCTCCTCTTCATCAAGGGTTACTTCCAGTGATTCTACACCAGCAAGTGTATCTTCTGCACTCGCTTCAATGGTAAAGACACCCTTATATTCTTTCTCTGCTTCTATATTTGTTTTAATTACTGGGGCTGTATTATCTACTTTTACAGTAGCAGCTGCTTCCCTTTTTCCATCTGTTGCTTTAATACTATAAGCTCCATCAGAAACAGACGTAGTGTCCCAGACATAGGCTTTTGCTTTTGACTGCTCTTCTGTTATCGTAAAAGTAAAATCTTCGAATGGACGATATGTGCCATCATCCCCCATATCGAATACTTGAGAAGGATCCGCCTTTTGAGGGTCTCTAATAACAGTACCATCAGCTAAAATTAACCTTACATTTCTTAGATTATAATCATCTCTATTTTCTTCACTTTCTTCTAATTGGAATGGAGAAGCCTTATTCCCCGAGCGAACGGTAATAATATTTTCTCCGACGGCTAATTTATTAGGGTCAATCGGAATCGTAAAAGTTTTCCAATCAGAATTATTATCCTTATCCAAAAGGTGGATTATTTCCTCTCCCATTGTAATAGCATTTTTGAAATACATATTCAAACCGCTAATATCAACAGCAAGATAAGCTTGTGTCTCTAATGTGCTGTAGGTGCTTTCCTCTACTTTTTTCCCATCAATAAAAAGTTCTACATCCGCAGCGGCTGTTTCTTTGGATACTGCTTTTAAGATTGCTTTTCCAGTTAAAATATCATCATCTTTAACATTTAAATAGATAGGTGCATTGCTTATTTCATTTTTAATAGTAATGACATATCTTTCGGATGTTACCTCATTTTGCCCATCTGTGGTAACGAAATAATATTCGATTTTCTCTTTCGCAATAAAGTTAGCTGCCGATAAAATAGTGGCATAATATTCGCTGTCGCTCGCATCTACTGTTAATAATATTTTTTCATAATCTGTTTGATCATTTGTACGATAATACAAAAGCACAGATTTAATTCCCTTATCATCGGTTGCTTTTGCTCGAATGGTTAAATCATTCATCTGCTGAATTTCTTGAACATTCGTAGCGTTGATGAGAGTTGGCGGAACCGTATCATCCTCTACATGAACTGGCTCGTTCGGCACTTGTGACGGTTCTATGGAGCCAGGTGTTCCTAATTTTGTTTTCGAACTAATTTTGACCGATTGCGTGGAGCCATCCTCCGGGAATTTATAAAGAACGCCCATATTCATTGCCGTATCTAATTGCGCTGCCTCATCATTATAATAAGCAACATTTATCTCTTCTTTTGTATTCGTGGCAATTACTAGACCACGCATACTTCCATTGGCCATGCCATCACTTTTAATACGAACAATATCTTTATTTTCGACAAGGTTTGTCCCATAATTCGCATTAAAATCAGCTACTGTTTTATCCCCATTTTGAGAATTAATCACCCAGAAGACAAGAGTGCCTTGCGGTTCGATTATCGTATCATCTGGTACAGATGGCCAAATCATATCTGTATTAGGGTCTGCATTATAGCGATATTGAATTTTATAATCCTTGAAGTTTATTGCCTTATCGGTATTATTATAGATTTCGATGTATTCATAGCCATCTGCAGTCCCGACATTAGCACTATCAGGCACTATTTCTGTAATAAGCAATTTCGGAACTTTGGTAAAATCAATATCCGTTTTCTCCACCGAAATTGTATATTCTTCGGTTTTGCTTTCGTTGATTCCATCACTAGCTGCCAAATAATAAATAATGTCTCCATCTATATCTGCTGCTGGTATAGTTGCTGAGTATTTCCCTTGCGTATCCTTTAAAAGAGATACAGATTTAAAATTTTCATCCGCTGATTTTTTATACTGTAAAGTCACAATTGGGTTTGCTGTCTCATTATCCGTTACCTTTGCTTCTACTGTAACAGCCGTAAATGCTTTTGCTGTTTTCATTGCTTGATGAGAAATGACCGGTGGTTCCGTATCTTTCGGAACATCAGGTAGATCCACTATATTAGTTGGAACTTGGTCTGCTTCTATTTTCCCAGGTGTAGGATCTGCTAATACTTTATACTTAACCATTTCCGTTCCCGCTTGAGGAAATTGATAATGAACCACTTTGCCATTATTATCATTTTCAGAACCTAAATAACTAGCTGAAATCGTGATATTCCCTTTGGCATCTTTGATTTCAAGAGCACGATTACCCCCATTCGCGAAACCTGGGAATGTTTGATCTGTAAACATTACTACTTCGTTACTTGTAAGATTTGCCCCATACTCTTTATTAAAATCAGCTAATGTTTTATTTCCATTATTAAACCAGAATACAAGCTTCTCTTTTGACTTTATTTCAGTTGCTGGTAATGGAAAGAGAATCGGCTCTCTCGAATTATCCGTATATACATAGTAGAAAGTGTAACTTGCTGTGTTCAATGTTTGGTTGGAATTATTATATAGCTCAAAGTATTCGTAATAATCTGTGCCTCCTCCCATTGAATTAGGAGCAAGTTCTGTGATTAAAAGGGGGCGATCGCTATATGTATCTTGCACTGGTTCCTTCTCTGGTTCTTTTTCTAATTCGATTGTATATTCGGATGTTTTTGATATATTCATGCCATCTGAAGCTTCCAGATAATAGACTACTTTGCCCAATGCAGCCTCTTTAGGTATGCTGGCTGTGAATTTTTGTGGTTGGGCTGAATCTTGTTTCATCTCTAATACCTTTAACTCTGTGTCTGTTTTACCTTGATAATACAAGGTAGCTGTTGGATTTTTTCTATCATCTACAATAGTGGCTTCGATAGAAATTGCCTCTCCTGCTTTCATGGTTGTTTTTGCTTCATGCGTTATGACAGGAGCTTCTGTATCTTTAGTTTCGGGATTCACTGGAACTTGCTCTGCTGGTACTTGTCCATCACTTAATGTACCTGGTGTTGGGGCAGCCTTAACTTCCTGCTTTACCATCTCTGTACCTTCAGTTGGAAAAGCATAATGAACATCTGCACCTGTATTGTCCGTTTCACCTGGTAAATAGTTTGCTGATACTACTTCCTGCCCTGCAAGGTTTTTTATTAGGACACCTCGATTACCACCATTGGCAAAACCTGAAAAATCCCCTTTAATGGAAATTACTTGTTGTTCTGTTAATGAAGTACTAAAATGCTTGTTGAAATCCTCTACTGAAAGTTCCTTGACATTAAACCAAAGAACAATGGTTTCTTGGGGTGCTAGTGTGGCTGCTGGAATAGACATTATTTTATCTGCTGTATTACCGCCTATGTATTGGTAATAAAAATAATAGCTATTTAAGTCTATTGGCTGATTAGTGTTATTATAGACCTCAATAAATTCGAAGTTATCGGTTCCTTTCGAATCAGGAGCTAGCTCGGTAATAAGTAATGGCGGTAGTTTTGTGTAATCAACAGATTCTTGTTGATTCTCTGCTTTCTCCTGATTTTGTTCCGTATTATTTGTTATTTCCTCTTTTGCTGGTTCCTTCTCTTCCGTTTCCTGAGGCTTATCCACTTCCTCTATTACTGATTCTTCCTTTTGTTCAGCAGTCAGAGTTGATTTCTTCTCTTTGGAAGTAGATGAGGATTCATTTTCATGCTGATCCGTTTCCTCTACTTTTTCTTCTTCGACTGTTTCTCCCTTCTCTTTGTCGGTTGTAGTCTCAGGTACTTCTACCGTGTTATTTTCTACTGTCTTTGGCGGGTTTTCCTCTACTTTTTTACCAGTTGGTTCTGCCGCATACATCGTTAAACCTGGAAAAATAGGAAAATAGGTTGAAAAGAAAAAAACCCCCATCACAAAGATGACCAAAGCCCTCTTTGTTATCCTCTTTTTTATAGTCACAAGCTCATTCCTCCCTTAAGGTGATTATCCTACTCAGTCAAATCATAGAGCTCCTATTTTAAGGAACCTTTAAGCAAGTATTAATAAACATAAAATTTATGTAAAGAAAGGGAAATCAGAAATTTTTAACATTTTTACTTCACCTGTCGTAGTATATATGGTAAAGTATAATTACTACGACAGACATAGTATGATAGATGAAGTATTTGGAAGGGGTGATTTTTTGATTAGCAGTGATGTCATTCGCGGATATAATGACACCATCATTCTTTTTTTACTATTAGAAAAGGATTCTTATGGTTATGAAATTTCAAAAGATATACGAACATTAACTAACGAAAAATACATTATTAAAGAAACAACCCTTTATTCTGCGTTTAATCGATTAATCAAAAATAACTATATTCATTCCTATTACAAAGAAGGAGAATTTGGAAAAAGAAGAACTTATTACACCATAACGTCAGAAGGCAGAAAATATTATCAGGAAAAATGCCAAGAATGGTTCGTAACCCAGGAAGTAATTAACTTATTTATTAAGGAGGGATATAATGAATAGCATTATAAATTATTTAGACAATGTCTTTGCCAGCTTACCAAAAACTTTAGAAATGGAAACACTGAAACAAGAAATGCTCTCAAATATGGAGGATAAATATAATGAATTAAAAAAGGCTGGAAAAATGGAACATGAAGCAATTGGGATTGTCATCTCTGAATTTGGTAATATGGATGAACTGTTAAGTGAGCTTGATCTTCCCTTAACCGAGGAAACATCATTAGAACGCCAACTTACTGAAGAAGAAGTAACAACTTTTTTACAAAAAACAGCAAAGGCAATGAATTTTATCGGTATCGGTGTGATGCTGTGTATACTTGGTTCCGCCCTGCTAATTCTCAGCCTTCAAATGTATGATCAAGGATTGCTGAACGGCATAACCGAAAACACAGCCACTTTAATCGGTGTTGCTCAATTACTTTTATTCGTAGCAATCGCTGTTAGTTTATTCATTTATAGTGGCCAGCTGTTAGAAAAATATAAATTTATGGAAAAAACAGCTAGTTTTGAGCTTTCCATTCCTTTAAAAAAGAAAATAACGGCAGAAAAAGATGCTTATCAGCCAATCTTTTTTCGTTCCGTAACTATCGGTGTAGCATTATGTATTTTATCCCCAATTGCAATACTAGTAACCTCTGGTATCAGTGATCAAGCAGCGGTTTATGGGGTCTGTCTTTTATTAGCCTTTATTGCAATAGCAGTATATCTATTTATTATTAGTGGCGGCAAAAAAGATGCATATGAAAAGCTGTTAAAAGTTGAAGACTATTCCTTCGAAAAAGAAAAAGAGGATAAAGTAATCGGTGCCTTTGCAGCGGTTATCTGGCCACTAGCTGTTGTCATTTTCTTAATTACTGGCATCGTGTATGGAAACTGGCATATCAATTGGATTATCTTCCCAATAGCTGGACTGCTAATGGCCATGTTTAGCGGTGCGTACACCATTATTAAAAAAGATAGATAGAAAAACGGTTATTGTGAAGTCATAGCCTCACAAAAACAGGTGGATATCAGCCAAACTCGAGGGCTTATCAGCCAAACTCGAGGGTTTATCAGCCAAACTCGAGGGCTTATCAGCCAAACTCGAGGACTTATCAGCCAAACTCGAGGACTTATCAGCCAAACTCGGGGGCTTATCAGCCAAACTCGGGGGCTTATCAGCCAAAGTAGAGAGACTATCAGCCAAAGCAGCATCCAAAAATGTCTCTCTGCTTCTTTACAATCTTCGCACTTCCAAGTGAATACCTCTACTACCTCATTAAAATTACAATTAAGTACATTAAATAAAAAAACAAACACATATTAATGAATAACGGAGATCTTTACGGAGGTATTTCTTATGTATGTTCATTTTTTACTCGGAGTGCTGCTATTTTCTCATTCTGTACTTTTATCAGGTGATTTTATTAAAGCAACTGAAAGTATATCACAACCTAAAGGTAAGAAAGAAGAAAATTTTTTATGGAAGTCCCCTGGTTTACCTGTTATCCATACAGATGAGTTCAATAAAGTAATGGATGAAATAGATAAAAAAGTGTATATCGCACCAAAAGATGCTGCCGTCAATAAATATGGAGAGATTGTCCCTGAAGAAGTTGGTTATCGTCTGCATCGAGTTAAATTTATAGAGCAAATGTATGCACATTATTTTAATGATACTTCTAGTAACAAAGGGTACCCCCTAGAAGTGATTTATCCTAAGGTAGATAGTGAATTGTTAGAAAGTATTCGCCGCAAAAAAATAGGTAGATATATAACATCTTTTAACAAGGGAAATAAAGAACGGAGCATGAATATTTCCCTAGCTACAGAAGCGATTAATAACAGTGTCATTTTTCCAAATGAAAAATTTTCCTTTAATCAAATTGTTGGGAAAAGAACTGTGGAAAAGGGATATTTACAGGCTCCTGTAATTATTCATGGGAAATTTTCAGAAGATATTGGCGGTGGAATTTGCCAAGTTTCCTCTACCCTTTTTAATGCTGTAGATAATGCGGGATTAAATATCATTCAACGATATTCACATAGTAGAAAAATCTCTTATGTTCCGCCCAAGCGAGATGCCACCGTCAGCTGGGACGGACCAGATTTTGTTTTTGAAAATAACTACGAACTTCCCGTCCTTATTCAAGCCAAAATGTTAGGACATCATTTACTCATAGAGATCTATTCAGCAGAAACTATTTCTTATCAGCCTAGAAAAGTTCCCTATCTATAAAGGGCAAGCACAGGGACGGTTCTTGTGAGAAGGATTCAACTCTACAAGAACCCTCCCTTCATTTCCTTTAATCTTTTTTTGATCTTCTTTGTCTGATAACATCTACGAATACTGCTGCTATAATAACCACCCCAATTACGGTCATTTGAAAGTCTGCTGATACGTTCAATAGGTTTAATCCATTGCGGAGAACGGCTATAATCATGGCTCCAATTAAGGTTCCCCATACGGTTCCAACTCCACCAAAGAAGCTGGCGCCGCCTATAATTACTGCTGCAATAGCATCTAATTCATACGAAAGGCCTGCAAGTGGAAAGGCAGAATTTACTCGCCCCACCATTACTAATCCTGCAAGTGCGGCCATAAAGCCACTTATGGAATAAACAATGATTAGGACTCTGTTTACATTAATTCCTGATAAGTGTGCAGCTTCCTTATTACCGCCAATTGCATAAATATATCTTCCTGTTTTCGTACGGGTTAAGAAAAGATGGAAGATAACATACATAATAAGAACCAATACGAAACTAACCGGAATAGGACCGACAAACTCTCTCCCCAAAAATTGAATCAAATAAGGAAAACCAGCGATTGGAGCTGCTGCTGTGATAATAAGGGCTAACCCTCTCGCTATATTCATTGTTCCTAAAGTGGATATAAACGGATGTGGTAAACGCAGCTTTGTCAGCATAATTCCGTTTAGCCAGCCAAAGAATCCCCCCACTAATAAACATACTAAAATTCCAACTACAGGAGGAACTCCCATATTCACAACCACGACTCCCATTACCATAATGGATATAGCAAGAATAGACCCAACAGATAAATCAATGCCCGCTGTTAAGATCGGCAGCAGCATCCCGAGTCCTAGTAAAGCATTAATAGAAGATTGACGAGCAATATTCATTAAGTTATTTAGTGTCAAAAATCGATCGGATAAAAACGTTAAAATAATGCTTAGTACAACTAAGCCAATAACCGCACCAAATTTATCTAAATAATATCGGAATGATTTTTTTCTTTCCTGGGCCTTAATTTCTGCCTGCACATCATTTATCGCTGCTTTTGACATACTATCACCCTCCTGTAGCTGCTTTCATAATCGTTTCTTGTGTCGCTTCTGTTCGATCTAAAGTAGCAGTTATCTTTCCTTCATGCATGACAATAATACGGTCACACATACCAAGAATTTCAGGTAAATCTGAAGATATCATTATCACAGTCGCACCGTTTTCTACCAGCTGATTCATTAACCGATATACTTCTACCTTCGCTCCAACATCAATCCCTCTCGTTGGCTCATCAAAAATAAACACCTTTGCTTTCGTTTCCAGCCATTTTGCAATCACAACTTTTTGCTGGTTTCCTCCACTTAGTTTTCTTGCATTTAGCTCCACATTATTCGGCCTGACCTGAAGCTCTTGAATATATGAATTGGCCACATTTCTAATTTGCTGAAGATTGATCAACTTTGATTTTTTTCCTTGAAAGCCCTTCATATTAGCTAATGCGATATTAAAATCAAGCGGCTGATCCAATAGCAAGCCTTCACTTTTACGATCTTCTGTAATAAAGGCAATTCCTGCATTGATAGCATCTCTCGGTGTTCGGATGGAAACTTCTTTTCCTTCTACAAAAATCTTCCCCCCATCTTTTGGATCGGCTGCAAAGATCGCCCTTGCAAGTTCTGTTCTGCCCGCACCCACCAAACCAGAAAATCCAACAATTTCTCCGTGATTAACATGAAAATTTAT
The DNA here is from genome assembly GCF_001591585.1 of Niallia circulans NBRC 13626. Classification (GTDB taxonomy): domain Bacteria; phylum Bacillota; class Bacilli; order Bacillales; family Cytobacillaceae; genus Niallia; species Niallia circulans. The sequence continues at coordinate 253,897 of NZ_BCVE01000005.1, forward strand.
TGGATGAAGAGTCCCTTTCACTGTTAAATTTTCAACTCGGAACCCCTCCTTTCCTAATGGAAAATTCTTCTTCGGATATTTTTCATCTAATGACCTTCCAACCATTAACTCAATCCATTGATCGCTACTAGTTGTTTTTACAGGCAATGTCTCAATTTTATAGCCATCTCTTAAAATGGTTACTCGATCCCCTATTCGCTTAATTTCTTCCAAGCGATGGGATATAAAAACGATTGCCATTCCCTTTTTCGTTAAATTCTCAACCGTATCATATAATTGTTCTACTTCTGCCCCGCTTAAACTCGATGTTGGCTCATCCATAATGAGTAATTTTGCATCCAAAGTTAGGGCCTTCGCAATTTCAACAAGTTGCTGCTGCCCCATTCCTAATTCACTTAACTCTTTATCCGCAATCGATGGGTCCTGCCCAAGCATTCGTAAATATTCCTTCGCTTTTTCATGCATGCTTTTTCGATTTAAAAAAGATAATTTTCCCTTGTTTTTCAATTCTCTCCCTAAAAAAATGTTTTCATATACTTTAAGCTGTGGGATAACGTTTAACTCTTGATAAATCGTGGCAATGCCTATCTTCATAGAATCGACAGGGGAATTGATGGAGACTAATTGATTCTCCCAATATATTTCTCCGCCATCTTTCTCATATGCACCAGTCAAAATTTTAATTAATGTTGATTTTCCGGCACCATTTTCTCCTAATAAAACATGGACTTCTCCCGCCTTTATTTCGAGATCAATCCCTTTTAGGACATGATTGTTTGAGAAGCTTTTTTTAATCCCTTTCATCACAAGCAATTGTTTCCCATCTTCCATACTTGTTCTCCTTTCTAAGCTTCTATTTCCATGTTTTCTAGTTACGAAGATATCTGTTATAAAGAACATTTATACGAATTCATCCTCAAATAGACAGTAGAACTCATATAGTTACTTTCATTATTTTGCGATTCCTTCAAGGAAATCTAATTTCTCCTGCGCATTGTCAGACGTAATGATATCAATTCCACTATCGATTCTTGATTCTACTTTTTCCCCCTTCATTGCTTTAACAGCATTTTCCACCCCTTTATAGCCCATTTCATATGGATTTTGGGCAATAGATCCAGCTAAATCTCCATCTATAATCGATTGAATTGCTTCAGCAGTTCCATCTGTTCCAATAATCGGAAGTTTAATTCCCTTCGACTCTGTCGCACGTAACGCCCCTATTGCCATATCATCATTTGCCGAAAATATCCCTTTAATATTAGGATTATTTTGCAAAATATTTTCCACTACTGAATTAGCTTTTGTTTTATCACTATCTGCAGGCTGCTCAGCCACAATAACCATTCCTGCTTCTTCTAGAGACTCTTTCGCACCTTTAATACGTTGATCCATTGCTGTATTTCCTAACGCTCCACCAAGCAGAGCAACTTCATCTCCTTTTTTTAGGAAAGAAGCAAGCAGTTTTCCGCCCTCTTTCCCTGCTGTTAAATTATCTGTACCAATAAAAGAAGTTTTTCCAGAAAAATCGGCGTCCGTATCAATAAAAAGGACCGGCACATTCGCTTGCTCTAACACTGGTACGACAGTATCTGGTTGGGTTGGAGATACAACAAGTGCACCTATCCCTTGGTTTAAAGAATCCTCAATCATGTTAACTTGTTCCATAATTTGTGACTCAGAAGCAGGTCCCACAATAGTAACATCCACACCTAAGTCTTTTCCTGCTGCCTTCGCTCCTGCTTCTACATACTTCCAGTAAGGACTACTCAATGTTTTCAATACAACCGCAACGCTTCCATCTTCCCCGCTTCCGGATGCACTCTTGCCACATCCCACCATCGCAATTACTAAACCAATAATCGTAAGCAACAAACCAAATTTTTTCATAGCATATACCCCTCTATTCTCGATTATTTTTTTTAAATAGTAATGACAATAAAGATGAGCTGAACCAATTAATCTATATTTGCTATGGCACTTTCTTCCTTTGCTAATGAGACCGGTTGTTGTGTTAGATAAGAAGATCTTGCTGCATAAGAAATTTGAAGCGCTTTCAATCCGTCGTAAGCTGTAACGGAAGCATGTTTATTTTCTCGAATGCCTCGAAAGAAATCATCTAATTCTAAATAGTAAGCATCTGCGAATCTTTCTGGAAAATGAGGGAGAATATTATGTGTCTTACCTGCCTTTGTAAAGATATGAAGATTATGCTGCTGTAAGTTATCTCCTACCACTATGGTTCCTTCTGAACCAATAATTTCGGCGCGGATATCATAGCCATAGTAAGCATTTCTGCTAGCTTCAACATCGCCAGCTGCACCTGATTCAAACTCTATATAGGAAAGCGCTTGATCAATATCGTTATATTTTTCCACAAAAGGATATTTAACTACTTTCCCATTAGCGGAAACCTTGCTGATTTCGGATGCTAATAAATATCTTGCTATATCAAAATCATGAATAGAGACGTCCACAAAAATTCCGCCGCTGTTCTGAATAAAGCTTTCGTGAGGACAATCTGGATCCCTTGATATGCCTTTGAAGTAAAGCGGTTTCCCAATGTCTCCAGCAAGTATCCTCTTTTTGGCTTCCGCGTATGCCGGGTCATATCTTCTCATAAAGCCCAATTGGCAATATGTATGATTCTTATCAATTAAACTAGTAATCTCTTTTGCCTCCTGTATATCAATGGTCAATGGCTTTTCCACAAAAATCTTTTTATTAGCAAAAGAAGCCTGCTTTAAAAATTCAAAATGGGTACTTGTTGGCGTAGCAATGATAACGGCTTCTATCGTCTCATCTTGAAATATCGCCTCTGCATTTGAAGTGAATTTAGGAATCTCTAACTCCCTTGCTACTTTCTCCGCTCGGATTATATCAATATCAAAAATAGCAGCGACTTCTACATGTTGAATTCTTGTTGATGCATTTACAGCATGCCAATATCCCAATCTGCCAATTCCCATAACAGCACATTTTGTTTTTTTATTCACCTAATCACTCCCTATATACTGTTTAATCTTTGAATCCCCTTAGTTCTTCATTATTGAACAGATACAACCATAAAGTATTAGAGTTATAAATCCCCTCCTTTTTCTACTTTAGATTTGGTAGTTACATAGATGATTGGTCATACCAAAACCTTTTGGTAAAACGCTTTCTTTTGCAGCTAGGTTCATTTTAGCTGATAATCCCATTTATTGCAACATGATTTATTAAAAAAGTTCTCATGATTTTTTCATTATTTGAGTAACTATTGAGCAACTTTGATGTCAACTCATTTTACATTTCGTATCACAACGTAGAATCGCGAATGATTAATTCGGGAGTAAATAGTAAACGCTGTTTATATTTACTTGGCTGCTCCATTTCTTCCATAAGCAAATCGACTACTTTCGAAGCCATTTCCTGAACAGGCTGTGCTATAGTCGTTAATGCCGGGGTAATAACCGTTGATAAAATAGTATTATCAAAGCCAACCACCGAAAGTTTATTAGGAACTTCTATGTCTAAATTCTTCGCTGCTTTAATAATACCTGTTGCTAATAAATCATTACTTGCAAAAATAGCTGTTGGTCTATTCTCCAATGAAAGAAGCTTCATCGCAGCTTCATAGCCCCTTTGATGAGTAGCCTCTGTATAGATAACATATTCATCATATAAAGGGAGATCATATTCTCCTAAAACATCTTTATAACCTACTACCCGTTGATGATTACTTCTAATTTTCTCGGCTATCATGGCAATTCGCTGATGTCCTAGCTGTACTAAATGAGAAGTGGCTAAATAACTCCCCTGATAGTCGTCAACTCTGACGGAATGAATGGGAAGCTTAGGAATATCAGAAGCAATCAGTACAACTGGCAATTGCTGATTTTCAATCACTTCTGCCAATATATCCGTATTATGAAACTCAGAAGCTATAATTAATCCATCGACACGCTGTCTAGTTAACAAGGATAAATAATTTTTTTCTTTTTCTTCTTCATTATCAGTACTGCACATCATGACATGAAAGCCAAGTTCTCTACTTCTATTTTCTACTTTCCGCGCAACTTCTGCATAAAAGGGATTGGATATATCAGAAATAAGAAAACCAATTGTTTTCGTCTGCTTTCCCGTTAAGGCAGAAGCCACCACACTTAGTTGGAAATTCAATTCCTTCATAATGCGTTTGACTTTTTTCCGCGTTTCCTCACTAATACGTCCCGTATTATTTATAACTTTCGAAACAGTAGAAATAGAAACCCCAGCTTTCTCTGCCACTTGATAAATCGTCGTTTTCATTACACTAACCCTACTTTCCTCAAACACTATAAATTTAAATATAGTATAAGATAATCTTATTTGCCAGAGTGATGGATCTTGTGAGGACAGTAAATATATGATTCTAAATATAAAAAAGGATGGTTCTATTGAAGTCATTAACCTCTATAGAACCATCCCTCTGTTTGCTTTACAAGTATTCTTTCTTGATTTCTATATTACTGCGCACGGTGTTTATTGGTCTTACGAGCTTTTCAATTTTTTCACGGTTTGGTTCGAGAAATGGTGGTAAGGATAATTTTTCTCCTAATGTTTCATATGGCTCGTCTCCCATAAATCCAGGCCCATCTGTTGCTAATTCAAATAAGATTTGCGGTGCAACATTGGAATATAAAGAACCAAAATAATAGCGCTCTACAAAACCGGAGTTTGGCAATTTAAAACTGCTCAAACGTTCTTGCCATTGATCTAATTCGCCACGATCTTCTACTCGGAAAGCAGCATGGTGAACGGTACCAAACCCTTGTCTTGCTTGTGGAAGAATGGTGTTAAATTCTACGATAACTTGGGCACCATTTCCTCCTTCACCCATTTCAAATAGATGGAATGAACCCTCTTGAGAAGCTTCTTTCATTAAAAACACTTTTTCTAATACTTCCTTAAAGTAATCCAAGTAAGCAGTCCGAACAAATATTGGTCCTAATCCTATAATCGCGAATTCTAATGGAACTGGTCCATTTTGCCACGGAGTCCCTGATGCAACTCCTTCATTTTTTTCATCTGAAATCAGTTGATATTGCTGGTCATCAAAATCTACGAATGACAATGTCTTTTTCCCAAACTGTTCTTGAATTCCTTTATGCTTCACTTCATACTTATCAAAGCGTTTTACCCAATATTCTAAAGCTGCATCTGTCGGCACTCGGAATGATGTTTTGGAAATCTCATTTGTGCCGTGCACTCCTTTTGGTATTCCAGGAAAATCAAAAAATGTCATATCCGTACCTGGACTGCCGACATCATCCGTGAAATATAGATGGTAGGTTTGAATATCATCCTGATTTACTGTTTTCTTAACTAATCTTAGCCCTAATACATAGGTAAAAAACTCATAAATTTTTTCGGCACTGCTTGTAATTGCTGTAATATGATGAAGTCCTTTTAACTCATTCATTATTTATTTCCTCCTATTAATTATCTCGAAATTGAGATATTTATATAAAAAAATATAATTAATTAAGATATCTTTAATTCGAAATAATTTTATCACTTTATTACTTTTTGGTCAATAGGAAAGAATTTCTATCGTGAAAAGAAAAAGTCACTTCTTCTTTTGTTTATAATAATGGAGGTATATAAGGATGTTTGGATATTATGACAGAAATTATTGCAGACAAACTGTTATTTACTGCGCCCTCTAAAAGTTAAAAAGGCAATAAATACATTCTGTAGAGGTGCTTATGGATTATATCAGGATGGTCCAAGTGTAGAAGAGTATAGTCAACATTGTCAGGGATTTGCTATTTTAACTAAAACAGTTGGGAAAGAAAATAGTTAGTACTACTGATTTATGAAGTTCACTGTGTTGGAAATACTGTTGCTTAAAAGTTAATTTAAAAGATTTGGCAGCCCATATTGCAACCAAATCTTTTAGGCATAGTATTTATTACTTTTTCCAATTATATACTTCAAAAAGTAAGCGGAATTTCTTTTGCTCCGCGAATAATAATCCCAGGTCGCCATTCAATTGTGTTTAAATCCTCTTTTAATTTTATTTGCGGTATTTTTTTCAGCAGTTTATTAATCGCAATTTCACCTTCCAGTCTTGCGAGTGGAGCTCCCAGACAGAAATGAACTCCTTTACCAAACGCGATATGGGTATTAGCTTCACGGGTTATATCAAATGAATCTGGTTCAATAAAGTGATTATCGTCACGGTTGGCAGCTGCTAATGCTATAAATACCATATCCCCCTTTTTAATATGTTTTCCTTCAATGATGACATCCTCTGTTGCAAAACGGACATTGCTAACTTCGGCAGGACCGTTATATCTCAATATTTCTTCAATTGCACCATGAATAAGCTCAGGGTGAGATACTAATTTTTCTTTCTGTTCAGGATGTTCTAATAAGGCAAGAATACCATTCCCAATAAGATTAACAGTTGTTTCATGACCGGCAATGATTAAAACGAAAACAAGTGCATATAATTCATTTTCACTTAATACATCTCCTTCATCCTCCACACGCAGAAGATCACTAATTAAGTCATCTTGAAGATGCCTTCTTCTTTCGGCAATTAATTCCTCTAAATACTGGATAAAGGAAATCATCGCGTTTTCAGTCTTTTGAGAAAGCTCTGGATTACTAACTCCTTCCATGATCACATTCGACCATTCCCTGAATTTTTCCTGATCTTTTAAGGGAACACCCAACATTTCGCATATAACAATAATAGGAAGCGGAAAGGCATAGTCCTCTATCAAGTTGATTTCTTGTTTATGCTCAACTTGAAAAAGTAACTCTTCTGCAATTTCCTCTATTCTTCCTCTAAGATTCTCAACCATTTTTGGTGTGAAAGCCTTTTGGATTAAACGTCGTAATCGGCGATGATCTTTCGGGTCTACACTAAGTAAGTTTCTGGAAATTATTTCTTGGTGTGGAGGCAGATTTCCTTTAATAGAAGAGTGGACAGGATAATTTGTAACAAAACGAGAGTCAGCTAACAGTTTGGCGGCATCTTTATATCTTGATATAATCCAGGCAAATTGTCCATTTGGCAATAGAAATCGATGTACTGGATCATTTTTACGAATCTCAGCATAGGCTGGATATGGATTATCGATAAATTTTGTGTTTAGGAAATCAATTTTTGAATTATTGCCATTATGGTTCAGTATAGTCATTAAATGTTCCTCCTCATTTAATTAATCTTATAATTGATTTTAACTTTTTACCCCAATTAACAAAGAAAGAATGCTGCTCGGACGATAAAGCCCATCCCCTATTGCTTGTTCTGCAACGAAACTTAAACAGCATCGTAATTCCCACAACTTTATTCGTCCAGGTTAATTTCATTTCATATGAGTTTTTATTAATGACTTCTAAATTAGTGTAAATAAATATTACCTCTAAATTCAATTTTGTAATAATATCAGTATGTTTAATATTCCTCTATCACTCTATTTAAATCTCTTTACCATTCTGCTAGAACAGGGCGATTCTTATACCACCATAATTCATTATCATCAATCGATCTGCTCAAAATAGCTGCCGTATCATTTGATACATTCCAATCACAAAAATTTAAGATAGAAAATACAAAATCGTTTTTTGTATCTTCATCGAGTTTTTGTAAAAATAAATTGGCTTTATTTGCAATATCTTGCGGTTTTTGATCCAGTTCGCTGAGCGTGGAAATTAATCCCTTTTGACAAGGATATAGTTTCTCATTGTAAGCTAGTAACATTCTTGAACCAAACAAAACAATGTCCGTGGCAACTCTTGTTTTTAAATAGACATTATTTGTGATGATAGCCTGTTCCCAAAAATAAAAGTTATTTAGCATGAGAGCACTGTAAAATGATATTATTTTTTCTTCCTTTTCCCAGACTGGATAAATAGGGATTTTCTTAATTAGCTCAACTATTTCAGAATCATGGGTAAATATACATTGGGCTCCTACGAAGGCATTTCGAGTAGGTTCACTTCCAACTTTAGAAGCTTGGTGAGATAATCTTTTGTAAAGTATTTTATGTCAAAATAACCCTTCTCATAAGTGCAGTTATCCGTAATTACTTCTGAAAGCCTATTTTGTTTTGTAAGTTCCTCATACTTCTCATCACTAACAATTAACATGATATCTACATCAGAATCTATTCTTTCTTTACCTTTTGCAATCGATCCTCCTAAAATGGCAGCTATGATTTCTAAATTATCTTTATATATATTAATGAAATTGTTAATGGAATCTTGATGATGTTTGTACATACAATTATCACTCCCTTTTTTATTTTTTACTAACTATATTCCATCAAAGTATATGTAGTTCTTGCTGTTTTAGAAATTCCAGGAAAAAACGCCCTTTCAGTAGAAGAAGATCTTATAACATTTAGCTTCATGTTATCCTGTCCTTTCTAATCTCAAATTAATTGATTGTATTGGTAAAAACACCAATAAGGAATTCGAAATATAATGTTAGCGCTTTCTTATATGTTATAACATTTTATTATTTTTCAATTAAAAAATATGGTGTTTTCATTTTATTTTTAGAACTTCTTTTTTATCATTTATATTATTATTGCAATTTTTATATAAGCTTTTATACGTGCTTAAACAATGCACATAATTTTTCTGGCGAAAATATGGACTAACTAGAGCTCTAGCGAAATGGACAAACGATTTTCAATTACTTTCTGAATTAGCTCCATTGCATTTAACACAACGCTATCTGATTGGATTCGATTTACTCCAATCGTGATTTTATGAGCTCATAACACATCGAATAAAAGAGAAGGCTTATACTTGCTTCCTTCCTTTTCAACAAATGGCAGAAGTGAAACTCTCTGGATTTCCTGCATGTCATTTAAATACTTTGTATACACATCTGTACAAACCGAATCCTTAGAGCTTTCATTTTGGGATATCCAATTAAGCTTTTTTTCATTAATTAATCTCTTAGAATCTCAAGGAATTGCAAAAGATAGCAGCTATGTGATCGCAGAAAAGGTTGTTCAGTTTTTACGAGAAAATGATCATCTTCCTCTAACAAACGATACATTAACCGCTCATTTTAACATACATGAAAATACAATATCTAAATACATGAAACTATTTTATTAATTCACCGCATTAGAGTATTTAAATTCTTATCGGTTAGAGCAAGCAAGAATCTTACTATTAAAAACAGATAACACCATTCAAACAATTTCAGAAAAATGCGGCTTCACATACAGCCAATACTTCTCAAGCATCTTCAAGAAAAAATATTGCATTTCTTCTTTAAACTACCGAAAAAAACATTTAAAAAAAGAAGCAAAAAGACGGTTCTAATGAAGATATCCCTCACTAGAACCGTCTCTCTGCTGTTCTCATCTCACCAACTGCTTGGCCAATTTCCGTTCTTCTTTATCTTTTGTTGTGCTGATTATAGTTCTAAGGCTGTGTTGTATTTCTGGTAACTGCCTTATAGCTGGGGACCATTCTGCCAACACGCTTAATCCCTGCCAGCGTAAGCTCTCATTTTTAGTTTCCAGTGCTGCGCGGACTAATGGAGCCCCTACACCCTCAAATTCATGTAAATCTTGAATAATATACTCTAGACAATACTGTTCTTCCAGCGATAAACTGGATATAGAAAAATGTGTTTCTGCGAAGGCACAAAGATCTTGAATAGACTGTAAATCCCTTGTTTCCATGATAGCACCATACAATATACTGTTTGTCGGCTCTTTCTTCAGCTTTTCAAATAATAGTGCCGTAATGTCTAATTGATAGAATCGAGCTATCTCCATTGCTCGGAAATCTACCTTCTCGCTCGATTGTAATACATCCAATGCCAGCTGTGACCATTTAGGGTTGTCTATGAACGGTTGAACAGCTTCTTGAATTGCCCTGCGTTCATGCGGCTTCCATTGTCCATTTAATCGCTCTTCCCAAATGTCATCTTCGGCATGAACAAATTCGCTTATTTTCATTATCGGATAAAAATCCTCCAAGCTTTCACAGTGGGTTGCGGCGTGGTGAAGGAAGCGAGTCATTACAGCACTGGCGTAAGGATATTGATCCATGCCGTCTTGATTTTCATCGTCTAATAAGCCTTCTATAATCATAGCCGCTCCCGTGTATAGCTCCTTGGAAATATTCACTTCGTAGAGCGCAACATCTAGCTCTCCCTTTACTGCACAACGATGCGCTAGGAAATCAGCAAATTTCCTATTTTCACATCCTTTTGTAAGCAGCCAATACTTCATTTCTGGCGTTTTCGCTTCCACTAGCTCAATCGCTGTCATTTTACCAATCCCTTGGACAGATTGAACTAGTTTCCATATTTGATCATTTACTCCCTTCCCTCCGCTTCTTATAGCGAATATAGCATATGGGGTAAACTCATCGTGCAAGCCGATTGTATATAAGAGCTCCTGATATTCCTCACAGTTCGTAAACCCGAGAACCAGAATAGCAAATTTAACAACATCTCTATGTGCAGCATGCTCTAATAGCCATAATGCCTCTTGCTGTGCCATGTGTTCATCCAATTCTGCTTGCCCTAACTGGTCAAGAAGCTCATCTCGATAGATGGCAATATGGTCAAAAATAATTTGATCATATGTCGCCTTTCTTGTTTTTATAGTGGGTTGTTCCAGCTGTTCTTTAAAAAGCTTCATCAGCTTACTCACAAAAAATGGCGTTTTCGGTTCATTCACGATTATATCAAATAACCCTGGCTCCAATGGTGGATTATCTTCTCCAAAAAAGTACGTATCATCTGGTAGAGTATTTTCTACTATTCTATTATTTTCTAGAACTTGTCGTTGAATAAACGGAACTATTTTCTCTTTATGGTCCCAGGGCAGAAATTCAAGTTTTTCGGATTCCTGCAGAACAGTCTCATTATCAATTTTGATGCTGCAGTTTAAACTTACGTAGCCACCAATTTTTACAGAGACTTTATGCTTTTTCCCATCTTCCAAAGTGAGGACTCCCGATAGCTTTGTATAAGGAATAATATGCGATAGTATTGATTTCCGTTTATTTTGGGCTACCGTTATCCCGTCAATGATAAGCAACTCTTCTTTCATTTGATTGATCACTTCTATCACATGTCCTTTATAATGAACGGTCCAACTCTTTTGAACCTCTTTCTCTATATCCTTTTTTAAATTCCGCATTTCATGTTTTAATTCATCTTTAAAGCCCATGCCATTCCTCCTCTTTTTTGAACACAACAAAAATGGATAGTTTAGTATATTCACCCATATCTACCCATATTTCTATTAAATACTATCTTTCCCTTTTAGGAAAGACTTTCAGTAAAAAAAGACGCAAAAGGACAGTTCCCCTCTCGTCCTATTATTTGGTATAGTAAATTTATATTTCCACTCCACATCCCTAGCATTTATCATGTTTAAACCAAAAAGGAGATAGAAAATGAGTCGAAAAATACTACTTGTTGAAGATGAAGAGGATCTGTCGAAATTATTAGAGCTATATTTAAGAAATGAAGGATACATCGTTACAACCGTTCATGATGGGCAGCTTGCCTTAGAGTATATTGAAAATACAGAGTACGATCTAGCCATATTAGATGTAATGGTACCTAATGTCGATGGGTTTGAATTATGCCAGAAAATTCGAGAAAAATACTACTATCCCATCATTATGTTAACAGCCAAAATAGAGGATTTCGATAAAATTACCGGTTTAACAATTGGTGCTGATGATTATATTACGAAACCTTTTAATCCTCTCGAGGTAATGGCTAGAGTGAAAACTGTTTTGCGTCGTTATACGAGCTACAACGAAAAAACAGGAAAACAGCAGGTCGAGGAGCATGATATTAGAGGATTAAAAATAAACAAAGCAACCCACACCTGTTCTTTATTTGGGGAACCAATCGATTTAACTCCAATTGAGTTTTCCATCCTGTGGTATTTAGCCGAAAATCAGGGCAAAGTCATTCCCTCTGAAGAACTGTTTGAGAATGTTTGGGGAGAGAAGTTTTTAGAAAACAACAATACGGTTATGGCACATATTGCGAGACTGCGAGAAAAACTCAAGGAGCCTGTCAAAAAGCCGAAATTTATTAAAACCGTTTGGGGAGTGGGGTATAAAGTTGAATAAACAAGCAAAGCAAAAGCAAATTAGCCATTATTTAAGAATTCGTTTTTTTATCCTTGCACTTTTCTGCTTTGCGGTTATATTCCTCCTCTCTGTTCTCATCCTAAAAGCAGATAGTGAGCAACTCTTTAATGGGATGTTAGGGACCGCGCTAAAATGGCTTAGTAACCGAATTTTAACCCTCGCTCCACTACTTTTTATCTTTTGTATTATTGCTATTATTTATTTTCAGCGAAGACAATTAATAGCTTATTTAGCTACCCTTTCAGCAAATTTTGAGACAATAAGCTTGGAAGAAGATCAAGAGAAAGACCGTTTCCCGCTACCAGGCATATTAAAAGATACGGAAGAGAGCATAGAAAGATTGCAATTAGCATTACGGGAAAAGGAGCAGGCCAGGAAAGAAATTGAGCAGCGAAAAAATGATTTAATTGTTTATTTAGCACATGACTTAAAAACACCTATTTCCTCCATTATCGGATATTTAACACTGTTGCGGGATGAGAGAAGCATTTCAGATGAGATGCATCAAAAGTTTATCCAAGTTACACTCCATAACGCAGAGCGGTTAGACGATTTAATCAATGAGTTTTTCGAAATTACCCGCTTTAACTTAGCTAATGTCTCGTTAAATTACAGCAAAGTGAATATTTCCTTTATGCTCGAGCAGTTACTATTTGAGCTGCAGCCAGCCTTAAAAAGGAAAAATGTAACGTATCAGTTGGACGGAAGCAAGGATGTAGAAATCGTTTGTGACACAGAGAAGATTCAACGAGTATTTGATAACCTCCTTAGTAATGCTGTGCATTATAGCTTGGAAAATAGCAGCATCATTGTTTCCGTTACGCAGGATAACGGTAATGCTGTGATTCAATTTAGCAATCAAAGTTATCCAATCGAACAAGAAAAATTAGATCGGATTTTTGAACAATTCTTTCGTTTGGATACCTCTAGATCCTCTAGAAATGGCGGCACAGGATTAGGATTAGCAATCGCTAAGCAAATTATCGAACAACATCATGGTACCATTACGGCGAAAAGCGAAGACCAACATATTCTATTCAAAGTCATCATCCCTCTCACCGTATGAATTTCGTAAGAATTTTAGAAGAAAAAAAGAAGATAATTGTTAGATAGAGCAAATAAAAAGCAGCTTATTATTCCGTATGATTAAAGTACGAAATAATAAGCTGCTTTTTATTGTTGGAGGTATGATGATGGAAATTTTACAAGTGAAAAATGTCAAAAAAGTTTATAAACCCCGGCTTGGCGCAAAGGTAGAGGCATTGGCAGATATAAGCTTCACTGTTCACAAAGGGGAGCATATTGCTATTATGGGGGAATCCGGTTCAGGGAAGTCAACATTACTCCATATATTAGCATCATTAGAGGATGTCACAGAAGGACATGTAATATTACACGGGACAGATTATAAACAAATCAAAAATGATGAAATGGCAGCATTCCGCAGAGAACATTTAGGATTTGTCTTTCAGGATTTTCAATTACTCGATCAATTTAGTCTAAAAGATAATATTTTTCTACCGCTTGTATTAGCCAATAAGTCTGTAGCAGAAATGAAAGAAAGACTTAAGCCGTTGGCGAAAACATTAGGAATAGACTCCATTTTAGAAAAGTACCCTTATGAAGTATCTGGGGGACAAAAACAAAGAGCTGCTGTCGCAAGGGCGCTTATCACATCGCCAAGCTTAATTTTAGCAGATGAACCAACCGGGGCATTAGATTCTCGCTCCGCAGATGAGCTATTGGATTTATTTCAGTTATTTCATGAAAAAGGTCAAACAATTATTATGGTCACACACAGCGTTCATGCAGCAAGTAAGGCAAGCCGTGTGTTATTTATCAAGGACGGAAAAATGGAACAAGAAATTCGCAAAACACATTCCGAGGAAGATATGATACAGAGAATCTTCGAAGTACAGGCAGCAAAAGCTGCTAGAGGTGACATTTATGGGTAAAAAAGTCTTTATCAAATTAGCTGTAACTAACATTACAACAAATCGGAAAATGTACCTTCCCTATCTACTAACCTGCACGGTTATCATCTCTTTGTACTATACCATCAATAACTTAGTGACAGACGAAACATTAAAGTCTATTTCCGGAGGGAACTTCACCATAGACGTTATGAAATTTGGCAGTCTATTATTTACGGTTCTTTCTGTCTTTTTCTTACTGTACACAAATAGCTTTATTTTGAAATGGCGGAAGAAGGAATTTGGCCTCTATCATTTATTGGGACTTGAGAGAAAACATATCCAAAGACTATTGCTGCTAGAAAATAATATCATTGCAAGCTTAACAATTACGAGTGGTATATTAATAGGCCTTATTTTCAATAAATTGGCAGGATTAGCCATGTCGGCCATCATGGATGTTCCCTTGACTGTAAGCACTATATCATTAGGAGCATGTTTCAAAACAATCGCTACGTTTTTTGTTATCTTTTTTATCCTATACTTATTTAATAAAAAACAACTCCTTTCCGTTCCTATAATCGATTTAATGAAGGGTGCCGAAGCTGGCGAAAAGGAGCCAAAAACAAGATTAATAGCTGCTATGCTTGGTGGAGTGCTTTTAATAGTTGGATATATTCTATCCTTTACCGTAAAAGACCCGAAAAATGACTTATATTCCATGCTGCTAGCTATCGGATTTGTAACGATAGCTACCTATTTGCTTTTTATAGCTGTTAGTATTGCCCTGCTAAAAGCCCTGCGCAGTAAGGAAAACCTTTATTATAGCAAAAATAATTTCACGTTAATATCTACCATGCTTTATCGAATGAAACAAAATGCAGTTGGCCTCTCCAATATTACGATTTTAAGTACTGGAACATTGATGGTTATGACCATAACACTTTCTTTATATATGGGCATTAACACAATACTAACGAACAGTTTTCCGTATGATATAAAAATTAGCAGCAGTGGAGAATCCAATACGGAACAAACAAAGCTGAAAACCTTTATAGAAAAAAGTGCAGACGCTTTTAAAGTCAAGATTACCTCTATTACTTCTTATCAAGGAGGAAAGTTTGCTGCTGATCTAACGGGTGATGGGAAGGACGACTTTGTGTTTATTTTACCCTTGAACGACTATAACAGGTTAACAAACCAACAGGTTTCCTTGGCTGATGATGAGGTACTGCTTTTAAGGAATGAGAAAACAACTCCACTACAAAGTATTCACTTAGCTGATCACCAATTCAAAGTGAATAAACTCATCGAAGAGCTTCCAATAGACACCTCCTTATCTACTAACCCGGAGAATAAATGGATTTATGTTATTGCACCACTAAACAGCAGATTCACAAACCAAATTGGATTGCCCGATTCTGCGGAAAGCTTCCAAGACATCGCTTTACAAGGAGATCCAGATGCAGTGAATAAGCTTTCCCACGCAATCACTGACGAGGCAGAATCCATCGAAAATATCTATGTCGAAGCAAAATCCATTTATAAAGAATCTTTATTAGTACGATTTGGCGGCCTATTATTTCTCGGAATATTTATTAGTACTGTTTTATTCGCGGAAACAGCATTAATGATTTTTTATAAGCAGATTTCCGAAGGCTACGATGATCGTACGCGTTTTGTCATTATGAAAAGGGTCGGAATGAGCGATAGAGAAATGACGAAAACGATTCGGCAACAAACTTGGATTATGTTTTTTACCCCGTTAGCAGTCGCTCTCTTGCATCTTACAATGGCTTTGCCACTAGTAATGAAATTAATAGGAATCGCAGCCATGGATGACTGGCTTGTGGTGATAGGATGTGGTCTTTTTGCGGCCATTGTTTTTATAATTATTTATGGATTTCTCTTTATTTTGACAGAAAAAAGCTACAAAAAAATAATCAGGCAATAGGAGAATAGAAATGAAAAAGCTAAAACCTTTTTGGGTTATAATGACAGCACTCACCTTGTTAATTATAGGAATTATTTGGGATAACAATCGCGTGGTAGTAGATAAGGTAACGATTGTCAACCACCGTTTGCCAGCAGCATTTGATCATTTCAATATTTTACAGATTTCTGATTTGAAAGGAAAGGAATTCGGAAAAGATCAGCAGAAGCTGATTCATTTAATAAAAAAGCAACAATATGATTTAGTTGTTTTCACAGGGGATTATATTTCCGAAGAAGAAAATTTACAACCACTCGAACACCTATTACAAGGAATGCCACAAAAGAAAGAAATGTACTATATTTTAGGAGACAAAGATGCTGATAATAGTACAGCAGCACTGACAAAAAGCAACCCATTTTATAAATTATTTATGAAATATGGAGTGAAGCCATTATATCCTGGTCAGGAACTAAAAAAAGGTGATGAGTCTATTTGGTTAAAAACCAATCCATATGCTGGAATAAATGAAGTAGGGGCAGATAAAATCCCCTATCACTTAATAGAAGCAAGGAAAGAATTTGAGCTTCGTTACCTACAGCAGAACGAGCCTTTCACCATTGAAATCTCGCATCGCCCTACAGAAATTGATAAAGAAAGCACTACACTCCATGATTATCGGATAACCTCTTTAAAGGATACCGATAAAGAATGGAGACATTGGGATTTGAGCATTAATGGTCATACACATGGCGGCCAATTCAAACTACCAATTATCGGTCCTCTCTATGCACCGAATTATGGATTATTTCCAGGAAAGGTAAATGTAACAGGGGTTCATACTGTAAAAAATCATACACAATATGTAAATGGTGGGTTAGGGGTAACTGGTCCATGGTTTGCTTCATTTCGATTATTCAATACTCCGAGCATTGGACTAATCACTTTAAAAACGAAATAGCTTATTTTGCAAATATAGTAAAGCTCTCCCTTTCCCCAAAATGGTTAATTACTTATATATTCCCCCAGTCCTTTTCCTTTAGGGCTGGGGAACCTTTTTGCGTGGAAACCGCCACTCTGCATCCTATATCAGACCTTTCACTGTTTCTCCTTGGATGAGTTCTGGTTGATAATAGTTTTCGTTTTTCAAATCTTTTTTGCCTTGTAGTTTCTTAATGATCCATTCTGCTGCATCTTGTCCCATTTTTTCTTGCGGATGTGTTAAAGTAGTCAACTTGATATTAGCGTTTTTTGCCATATAGGAATTGTCCTGACCAATAATCGATAATTGGTCTGGAATGGCGATGTTCAGTTTTCTGCATACATGAACAACCTCTAACGCTACCTCATCGTTATAGCAGACAATCGCTGTCATTCCATCCATGTTTTCCTGTAGAAATTCCTTTAATTTTACATTTAAATCAGGCTTTGTTTCGGTTGTAAAAGAATAAACATGCTCTGCTTGAAAACGCAGCTTTGCTTCTCCTAATGCTTTTATGTATCCCTTCATACGAAACTTTCCTTGTAAGTCATCCATTTTTGCTATAAGGCCAATTTTTGTATGCCCTTTTGCGATTAATTCATTTGTTGCAAGATAGCTAGATTTCACATCATCAAGACAGAAGAATGGCACTTCTAGTTCTTCATAATAGGCATTGACCATAATGAATGGAACATCTTGCTCTTTAAAGGATAGATAGTAAGCAATATTTGGATTGTATAAATTACTTTTTGTCGGCTCAACAATTAAACCGTCTACTCCAAATGCCAGCATCATTTCTAATGCCTTCTTTTCTTGTTCCACATCATTGTTTGTGCTTGCTAATAATAAAGAATAATCTTCTGCATTTAACCGACTTTCAATTCCTCGAATAATGGAAGGGAAGATATAATCAGATATATAGGTAGTAATAACACCAATTGTTTTCCTTTTGGATTTTCCATTCCCTTTTAATTGATAGTAGTTACTTACATAGGTACCAGATCCTTTTTCACTTCGGAGAAATCCGTCATTAGACAATTCCAAGATTGCTTTTCGCACCGTATGACGGCTAACTTTATACATTTCCTGCAAGATTGATTCAGTAGGAATTTGTTCTCCAACCTGATAATCTCCAGAAAGAATTTTACTTTTTATATCATCAATGATGATCTGATACTTTAATTTCATTTAATGCACTTCCTTCAATGTAATGACGATCTGGTATTTGTATGGTCATATTTTAGCATAACTGCTACAGAAACAAAACAATGCATATTAGTGCATACAAATTAAACACAGCTAATGCCATTTTACTTTTCCGACAATTTTTTATACGAATATACATAAATTTATATTCAGGCTAGTATTAATAGTAATAAGGCTATTCATAATTCTTTTTATTTGTATGAACATCTATAAATACATTTGACAAATGTACGTACACATTATAAAGTATAGGTATAAAAATGATATTAATAAACACCATTATCTCCACTGATTACGAAACCGCTGTCAAGGAGGGAATATATGAAAAATAATCGAGCAAATACCAAACAAGATATTGTTGAGGGGGCAACCTCACTTGGAATTGAATTCGGTTCCACGCGAATCAAAGCTGTCTTAATTAACAACCGTTTTGAAACCATCGCAACTGGAAGTTATGAGTGGGAGAATCTTTTAGAAGATGGTTTTTGGACGTACAATTTAGTGGACATTATTACTGGTTTACAAACAGCTTATAGTGAAATGAAACAAGAGGTTGAACGAAATTATGGGGTAACTATTCGCACAGTTGGTTCGATCGGGTTTTCTGCGATGATGCATGGCTATTTAGCCTTTGATCATACTGGTGAACTACTTGTTCCATTTCGAACTTGGCGCAATACTACCACAAGTACTGCTGCAAAAAAATTAACTGATGTATTCCAATTCAATATTCCAGAAAGATGGAGTATTGCACATCTTTACCAAGCTATCTGGAATAATGAACAGCATATCCCGCGTATCGACCATATTACTACTTTATCTGGATATATTCATTGGTTATTAACTGGTCAAAAGGTCATCGGCATTGGCGATGCTTCCGGTATGTTCCCAATTGATGAAACAACGCAAGATTATAATGAATCAATGATAGAACAATTCGATGCATTAATTGCTGCAAAAGAATACCCTTGGAAACTGAAGGATATCCTTCCAAAAGTCGCTATAGCCGGAGAACAAGCCGGAAAATTAACAGAAATCGGCGCAAAAATTCTGGATCGTTCACGGAATTTACAACCAGGTATTCCCCTATGTCCTCCAGAAGGAGATGCCGGTACAGGGATGGTTGCAACCAACAGCGTGAAGAAACGGACTGGAAACGTCTCCGTTGGAACTTCTGTTTTTGCCATGATTGTATTAGAAAAAGACCTTTCAGCCGTTCACCCAGAAATTGATATTGTCACAACTCCAGATGGATCTCCAGTTGCAATGGTCCATGCCAATAACTGTACGAGTGATTTAAATGCCTGGATGCGCCTATTCCGCGAATTTTCAGAAGCAATGGGACAAAAGGTAGAAATGGACAAATTGTTCCATGTTTTATTAAACACTTCTTTGAAAGCGGATGCAGATGGTGGCGGATTGCTAAGCTACGGCTATTTTTCAGGTGAAAATATCACTGGTTTAGAAAGTGGCCGTCCCTTATTCGTCCGTTCGCCAGAGAGCAATTTTAATTTAGCAAACTTTATGAGAACCCATCTCTTTACGGCCTTTGGAGCTTTAAAAATCGGAATGGATATTTTGACCAAACAAGAAAATGTTACCATAGACAGCATCTTAGGACATGGCGGTTTATTCAAAACGCCTGTCGTGGGACAAAAAATTGTGGCAGCTGCAATGAACACATCTGTCTCTGTCATGGATACTGCTGGAGATGGCGGCGCATGGGGAATCGCTATTCTCGCTTCTTATATGTTAAATAATAACGAGCATGATAGTTTAGAAGATTATCTCGACAAAAGAGTATTTAAAGAGGTAGATAAACAGACGATTTATCCAGACCGCTTTGACGTAGAAGGCTTTGAAGAATTTATCGAACGCTATAAAAAAGGGCTAGCAATCGAAAAAGCTGCAATCGAAAATTTGATTCTCTAAAGGATAATTGGAGGGATTTACATGTTAGAAAAGCTGAAAGAGGAAGTTTTTCTCGCAAATTTGGAATTACCTAAGCAGGGACTCGTGAAATACACATGGGGAAACGCCAGCGCCATTGATCGCGAAAGTGGTTTATTCGTGATTAAACCTAGCGGGGTTGATTATGAAACAATGCAGCCAAGCGATATGGTCGTAATAGATTTAGAGGGAAATGTTGTAGAAGGAACGTTGAATCCCTCCTCTGACACAGCTACTCACGCTGTTCTTTATAAACATTATCAAGAAATCGGCGGAATTGTCCATACTCATTCCACTTGGGCAACCATTTGGGCTCAGTCAGGACTTGATCTTCCCGCTCTGGGAACTACACACGCTGATACTTTTTATGGTGCTGTACCATGTGCTCGCTTTTTAACACAAGAAGAAATTGATCGTGGTTATGAAGCAGAGACTGGTAAAGTAATCATTGAAACTTTCGAAGAACGGGGATTAGACATCTTAGCAATCCCTGGCGTTTTGCTGCATGGTCATGGTCCCTTCACTTGGGGAAAAGATGCTAAATCAGCTGTTATGAACAGTGTCGTGTTGGATGAAGTGGCCAAGATGAATTTATTTACAAGAGAATTAAACCATTTTTCCAAAGAATTGCCGCAGCGTATTTTGGATAAACACTATTTACGAAAGCATGGAAAGAATGCTTATTATGGTCAAAAGTAATATTAAGCTACTAAACTATTATTAGAAAGAGGGAAATAGCATGTCAACTAATAAAGTATTTTGGTTTGTTGTAGGATCCCAGCATCTATACGGCGAAGAAGCGTTAAAGGAAGTCAAAGCCCATGCACAAACAATGACAGACACTTTAAATGAAAGTGGTCTGCTCCCTTATCCGCTTGTTTTGCAAGATTTAGCAGTGAGCGCAGATACCATTACAAAGATGATGAAAGAAGTTAACTACCGAGATGAAGTAGCTGGTGTTATCACCTGGATGCACACTTTCTCCCCTGCGAAAATGTGGATTCGCGGCACCAAGCTATTACAAAAGCCCTTGCTTCATTTAGCAACACAATACAATGAAAGCATTCCATGGGATACAATTGATATGGACTTTATGAATCTAAATCAAGCAGCTCATGGGGATCGAGAGTACGGTTTCATTAATGCACGTTTGAAAAAACAAAATAAAGTAGTGGTTGGCCACTGGCAGCGCGCAAAAGTACAGCAGCAAATTGCTGATTGGATGGACGTAGCTGTCGCTTATAACGAAAGCTTTCAAATTAAGGTTGCGCGATTTGGCGACAACATGCGTAATGTCGGGGTGACAGAAGGAGATAAAATCGAAGCACAAATACAATTTGGCTGGACCGTTGATTATTTTGGAATCGGCGACCTTGTTCAATATGTAAATGAAGTAAACGAAAATGAAATAAATGATTTATTTGCACAATATGAAGAACTATATGACTTTGACTACGGAAGCTATAATAAGGAAGATTGGGAAGCTAGCGTAAAAGTGCAGGCAAGCTATGAAATTGCCATTAAACGCTTCCTTGATGAAGGTGGATACAACGCTTTTACCACAAACTTTGAGGATTTATATGGCATGAAACAGCTCCCTGGTCTTGCTGTCCAGCGTTTAATGGCGCAAGGCTATGGATTCGCCGGCGAAGGCGATTGGAAAACCGCTGCACTTGATCGCCTTCTAAAAGTAATGAGCCATAACGAGTCAACAGGCTTTATGGAGGATTACACCTATGAATTAGCAGTTGGTCAAGAAGCCGCACTTCAATCACATATGCTCGAAGTCGATCCAACTTTAGCAAGCAATAAACCGAAAATTATTGTATCTCCATTAGGGATTGGCAATCGCGAGGATCCAGCTCGATTAGTATTTGATGGAAAAGCAGGAGATGGAGTTGTTGTTTCCATGGCTGACTTCGGTACTCATTACAAGCTTTTAATCAATGAAGTATCCGCATTCGAACCAACCGTTCCAGCCCCAAATCTTCCAGTAGCTCGGGTATTATGGAATATCAAACCAAATTTTCAAGACGGCGTAAAGGCATGGATCGAAAACGGTGGCGGCCACCATACAGTCGTTTCTCTAAACCTAACAACCGATCAAATTATCACCTATGCAAAACTAGTTAATTTAGAATATGTCGTGATTAAGTAATGACCTCGGAGGGACGGTTCTAGTACTCCCCGCCCTCCACTTCACAAAAAGGACGGTTCTTGTGATTATTATAAATTCTCACAAGAACTGTCCTTTTGATTCTTCTACTCTCATTTATTCAACTATTTCCTCCTGGACCACTACTTGAATTAACTCGATTATAATGGACTATTTCTCCTAATTTATCTGCTTGTTTATTTTCGTCAGGTGCAGTCATTCCAGATTTCTTTGCGAAAAATAGTACAAGTCCCACCACAATTACCACTGGGGCAAATAGCCATAAAAATATCATTTTTACACCTCCACATCTATTGTTTAACAATTGCTACTTAAGAATACGTTTTAAAGAGCTAATTAGTTTCATTTATTTGGAAAAATATTTTATAGTCGATTCTTGTATTTTTTCCACCTATGCCGTCGGTTAGACTTATATATTTTAACTCCCAAAAAAGCCACAACTCCATTTAGAATAGCTCTTTTTCTCCATTTCACTTTTCCTTTATTTTCTTACTTTACTTTTTCGATGCTTATTATTTCTGTTAAAGAAATCAATATGATTTGATGCTCTCCGTTGCTATAATAAACCAAAGCTCCCTCTTGTTCTCCCTTTTTCCAACCATATGATTGTATGGCTTTTGCATATCCAAAGGGAATACCATGTTCTTCTGATGCGCTTGACCATTTATAAGTTTTTGTCGTTTCATTTACTCTAATTATTTCAGCATTTCTAGGAACGGGGAAGCCGAAAAAATCTTTGGAAGATTGATAAGGAAAATAGATAAATAAATAATAGCAGCCTCCTATTAACAGAATTACTAAAGCAAATATCAAAACTACTTTTTTCTTCAACATGCTTTCCCTTTCTAAAGCATTTATTTTAAAATCCTAATATTTATATTCATCATAATATTAACAAAAAAACTTTACTTATTAAAAGTACTAAAAAAAATCAGATTAATCGATAGTTCTTCAACTACTGCTTAATATGTATGCATAGCACCATTCTATCAAGAAGAGCCCTTTTATTATTAGCGATCCCTCTTGCATACCGTAACGAATTTTTGACGAAAAAGAGTCACTTCCCCATTATTGATCAATCGGATTTTCTTCTATTGCGACTAATTCTCCATCTGCTCCTAAGCCTTTCAAATGGATCTTGCCACTACTTCAGCCGTTTCTTTAATACCTCGATTAGCTACACTTGGCTGCTTACCAAAGTTAAGCAGCCATTTAAGATTTTATTTACCTTTCTCCAATAGTGGAGCGGTAACCTGTTCTAATCCAACTAAGCCGAGAATTGTTAATAATATTTTTTGTGCCCCAGTATAAGCGCCGGCAGGGTTATAATATTCCTGCAATGTATGGAATCCTCCACCTTCCCCACCGCCGCCGAGCGTTAAGGCTGGAATCCCTAAATGAATAGGAACGTTCGAATCAGTGCTACTCGCCTGATCTAGAATCGGTTCAAACCCTAGCGCTGCTGTCGCACATTGAGCAGCTTGCACAATGACACTATTTTTATCTTGTGATCCCGCTGGACGATCACCTACCTTTTCTATCTGAAGACTAACTTGTGCTTCCACATTCCAGCGAGCATTTTCTTCTTCTTTTGCTTGCTCCATCAAATGTAAAAATTTACTTTCGATTATTTCAAGTTCTTCTTGTGAATTCGAACGTAAATCAACTAGCATTTCCGCTGTTTCCGCAATCGTATTAACAGATGTTCCTCCCTTTATCATGCCTACATTAAACGTCGTCTTTGGTTCAATAGGTGTCGCTAGGTCAGAAATTTTGGCAATTGCTCGCCCTAATGCATGAATGGGACTTGGAATACCGAAATTCCCAAAGCTATGCCCACCAGGTCCTTTAAATAAAACATTAAATCTTTTGCTTCCTGTGCCTAAATAAGTGATACGACTTGGATCCCCAGGCTCAATCGAGATAAAACCATCTATATCTTGACGACTTTCAAATAATGATTTCACCCCTCTTAAATCTCCCAGTCCTTCTTCCCCCACTGTGGCACCAATAATAAGATCCCCTTCTGTCTTTATCCCCGCCACAGCAAGCGCTCGAATAATGGTTAAAACAACAGCTAACCCTCTTCCATCATCACAAATCCCCGGAGCATAAATTAATCCGTTTTTGCGGACTGCCTTTACATTTGTCCCTCTTGGAAACACGGTATCTAAATGAGCACAAACAACTAAGGAAGGACCTTTCCCGCTTCCTGGCAGCACACCAAAAACATTTCCTACTTCATCTGTAGTTACTTCCCTAACACCTAACGCTTCTAATCTCTTTTTATACCATTCTCCTTTTTCCTTTTCTTCAAAAGTTGGTGCCTCTATTTCCGTCAGTTCAATTTGTTCCTCAGTTGTTGCTTCATTATCCTCTTCTAAAAACTCTAGTGCTTTTTGGACTTGCTCATTCTCAGCAAGTAGTTTATATACTTGCCCCACCTTCTTGGTAACCCCCTCTGTTTTCTGCTCAACATTTGTCATGAAATCTGCACTCCTCTCTCACTTTTTAATCAATCATATAAATGAAAAGCAACAACATGTTTATCGTTAATTTGTAATTTCCGAAGGCACTTCCTGCTTACATCGATCCATTCTAAATGGACATCTTATATTGAAATACACTCCTTATTAAGAACTTAAAAGCTTTTTCCTCTATTTTAAAAATATTCTGTCTTTTCAAATTGCGGTTGTATGCTCTTTTAAACGAATGATCCCTATATTTCCTTCTAGATTGATTTGCGTACCATATGGCTCAGAAAGTTTAGCAAGTCTTTGCAATATGTCCTGATTATCGGATAGAACCGGCCAGCCTCTTTCATATCTTTTCTTCCCATAGCCTAATTCCACTGGGTAGAGCTTTAGTTCTGATAATTCACCTTTTTCCATTGTCCAAACTGGAATAACCGATTCCCAAATTTTATGATTTGTCCCAAACCCAATTGTGTTATTTTTACTTCTTTTATCTAGTGCATCTGCGACATTATCCGTATGACTTAATTGATACTTTTCATAAAAGTCTGTTGGTAAATAAGGTACAGTGTCATTTTGAAAAATAAAATTACCTAAGCTGTAAAATATCGGACGATTTTTATAAATTTCTATTCCTCTTAATACATGCGGACCGTGACCAATGACAGCATGTGCTCCTTCATCAATGCATCTTCGAGCAAACTTCTCCAAAAACTGAGCAGGTAGTTCCTTATCTCCTTTTCTCATTTCGTGAGCATGAATACTTACAATAATATAGCGAGCTTGTCTTTTGGCCTGTTTAATACTTCTTATGATCCGTTCCATATCTCTTTCATCCGGTGTAGTCGTTTGTCCTTCTTCTTTGCTTTCTTCGAATAAGTAGTCTCCAAAAGAAAAAATCCCATCGGTTCTTCTTAAAAGAAAGCCTTCTTTAATGGATAATTCTTGAGCTGCATTTATATAAGTGGTTGAGGCTATTTGCTTTAAAGTATTCATATTTTCAGGTGTAATCTGGTGGGTGGTTTTATAACGTAGTGGATTAATGCCAGGTCTTCCCATCATATCTGGGCGTTGCTCTCCTGCTACCCATGACTCATGAAAGGTGGATGTGGCTGATATTAAGGCAACTCTGCCAGGATCTGTCTCTAGATATCTGGGTTCACTCGCATAGGCCAAATTCTGTCCAGCACCTGCATGTACAAAGCCTGACTTATTTAAGTATTTTTCTGTCGCTTTCAATCCATCAATAGAATAATCCAAGGTATGATTATTCGCCCATGCAAGGGTATTAAATCCATAATTCTTTAAATCAGACAGAAGTTCTGGAGACCCCATCGCCCAAGTACCTCCACTTTCTGCTCCGGGAATACCTTCATTATGATGAAGTGTGACTTCTAAATTCGTAAATCGAAAATCAGCTTGATTAATAATTCCAGCAATTTCTTTATAGGATGCAGTTTTGACTGGAAGCTTACGTGTGATAAAGGAATCACCAGTCGCGGCAAATGTAATGATATCTTGCATTTTTCCTCCCCCTTTATTCTTTTGTTAAATTCGGAATATTTCCTTAATTAACCCTTAAATTAAAGTATAGAGAGACAAAATATCAAAGTCAATAACACATGTTAAAAACCCTGTAAGATTATCTGACATAATTTTTCTCTCCAATTATTACAGAATTATTACGGAAATTCAGTTTGCTCATTATTTATTTCCTATAGTATACTCGAGGAAATAATAGTCGGAGGCAATGCAATCATGAAAGCAAAAGCTGGGCTGCTCGGCCCAAAAGACTCGGTCCAGAAAATAATGAATATCGCTAAAGAATTCCAGCCCACTCTAGAAGTTATTCCATGTATTTATAACGAACCAAGTGACTCGGTAGCAATTGTAGAACAAAAGCAGCAATTTGTTGATTTTTGGATATGTACAGGATATACCCCTTACCATTTGACGAAAAAATTTCACCAGCAGCAATTATTTTTTTATCCACGGTTTAATCAAGGCGCTATTGCCATCATCCTATTAAATATTCTTTATAAGGATGGAAAAAACATTGAAAAAATTAGTATCGATAGTTTTTTTAAACAGCAATTTATCGACCTTTATCAGGAAAACCATATTCCTTTAGACCAATTACATTTATTACATAATGTCGGACTCTCAACCAATGACATTGTTGAATATCATACTAATCTCTTTCGGAATAGGAAAGTAGATATTTGCATCACCTCCCTTCGCTCCGTTTATGACAAGCTTGTTTCGCTGAATATTCCTGTCTATCGAGTGACTGCCACAAAAGAGAATATTAAACAAACGATTAGCGAAGGGTTTGAAAAATGGGAAAAGCTCCATTTCCGTAATTCCCAAATTGCAGTCATGATGATAAAAATTGGGGAAATGATGGATACAGCTGCAAAGGATTCGATTTCCTATGATTTACATCGATTAAATTTAAAAATCCAAAATTCCGTATTAGATTTTGCTGAATCTGTTTCAGGGTCTTTTATTACGACAGGTATCGGCAGCTTTATTATTTTCTCGACAAGGGGCTCGATTGAAAGAAACGGTCAACAAGGAATTTCCCTTCTTTCTCAGATAGAGCTGCTTACAGATTCTAAAGCAAATGTCGGAATTGGTTATGGGGATACCGCCATGATTGCGGAGAAAAACGCCATTCTAGCACTGGAACATGCAGAGGCATATGGAACCTATACCGGTTTTCTTGTCGATGATATAGGAAATATTACTGGTCCACTTCAGCAAAATCAAACCATAGGATTTAATTACAGGGTGACAGATGAAGAGCTTAGCAATAAACTCAAAAAAGCAGGAGTGACTATTAGCACCTATAACAAATTGATCTCTATCCAAAAAAATACTGGAAAACATGCAATAACTGCATCAGACGTAGCTGAATGGCTCAAAATGACACCAAGAAATGCTAGAAGAATACTGACAAATTTAAAAGAACAAGGACTAGCCAAAATAATCGGCGAAGAAGTTCCTCTTACAAGAGGAAGACCAAGAAAGATATATCAGATTGGTACATAAAAGGACGGTTCTTATGAGTCGGATGATCTCACTAGAACCCTCCTTCTGCTTCCCTTAATTACTGATCACTTCTAAAAGTTTGTTAATATCTTCTGTAGAAGCCGCATAGAGATGGACATGATTATTCGATCTTACTGCGAAATAGACATTGTTCTTTTTACCTGAGTATCCGTATTTTAATAGATTTGAATATTGCTTGGAACTTAGCTGCACTTGCAGATGTATCCCATTTGAATAATCCCCTCCCGCTCCATAGAAATTAGTATTCTGTACCTGATTTACATGAAGCTCATTTACAATTCCATCAACACCTGAAAACGCTTGATCATCAGAACACATTTCAATTCACTCCTCAAATTCTTTTTCTCCCCTTATTGTACTCCACATAGATTCGAAAAAACCTTATTTGTGTACTAATTCACATACATTTCATAAAGGGAAGCAAGAGAAGTTCTTCCGTTTCCCTTTTTAGCTAAAAAAGATTATTTTGAATTTTTCTCTTAACATGTTTCTTGTTTTTATCCTTAGTTAAATGCCCACGCTAGAACTTATCCTCTTTTTCTCTTTCTAACCCTTTGACAACGAGCAGGCTTGTTCTTATAATAAATGAGGAATGTAATAATAAAACCTGATGTAGGACGTGGATTTTTCTAGAGGAAACTCTATTTTCGCCACACGATTGTCTTTTGACAATTGTGTGGCTTTTTATGTTGAAAAGGAGGAAATTTATTTTGGCAAAATGGAATTATGCTTTAATCGTTTTTTTAGGTGGCTGCTGTTACGGAATTTTGTCTACATTTGTTAAACTTGCCTATGCTGCTGGATTTTCGGCAGCTGAAGTAACAGGTGCACAATATTTATTTGGTACAGCCATTACATGGATTCTTGTATTACTTACAAAGAAATATAAAGTAACGTTCATGCAAGCTATTAAACTCTTATTATCTGGTATTCCGTTTGGGATGACAGGAATTTTCTATTATCAATCCTTACAAACAATAAATGCTTCCCTTGCAATTATTTTACTGTTTCAATTTGTTTGGATTGGCACGCTTTTCGAAATGGTTATTTATAAGAAAAAGCCTACAAAGGAGAAGGTCATCTCGATTATTATTCTTCTATTCGGCTCTGTTCTCGCAGGAGGCATTTCTTTAGAAGGGGGCATGGATATTTCCTGGCAAGGTGCCGGTTGGGGATTACTTTCTGCCTTCACCTTTGCTACTTTTATTTTTCTTAGCGGATCTGTCGGAAAGAACACTGCTCCTCTCCTAAAGAGCGGCCTTCTTTCCGTAGGTGGCTTATTCGTTGTTTTTCTAGTATTTCCACCGGTTTATTTAATGGATTTCTCTACGTTAATAGGGGTAGCACCATATGGATTGCTGCTTGGAGTTTTCGGTGCAGTTCTTCCGCCTCTGCTCTATTCTATTGGAATGCCACAAATTGGACCGGGACTTGGCACTATCTTAACAGCTTCTGAGCTTCCTGTAGCTGTCTCGATGTCTGCACTCGTTTTAGGAGAACAGGTTGGCATGCTGCAATGGATCGGTGTTGCCTTAATATTAGGAGGAATCGCTTTTAGTAATGTTCGACTATCCAAAGCAAAAATAGCTTCCTATTAAGGGACATTCTACCGATTCCCTCTAAAAACCTATTAAAACGAATAAGAGGATATATCTTTATAAAAGTAATTAATGGGTATTAATTACTCCTATGAAATCGAGTGTCGGGAAAATAGCACAGAAGGAATCCCACTAAAGAGAACTTACATCGACTAGATGGTTGCTATCTCTAGCACACTAAAAAAAGCAGCTGACAATTCAGCTGCTTTCTCTATTATTAGCTTACGTTGAAGATAGTAGATTTCTGTTTCTTAATTTCCTCTTTTTCTAATTCTAATTAAAA
This sequence comes from Niallia circulans NBRC 13626, assembly GCF_001591585.1. Lineage (GTDB taxonomy): Bacteria > Bacillota > Bacilli > Bacillales > Cytobacillaceae > Niallia > Niallia circulans. Next base: position 283,619 of record NZ_BCVE01000005.1, read on the forward strand.
CAGAAAAACCTATTAAGAGCACTCCTGCTAAAATGTAATTGAAGTAACTTGTTGCTGTATCAGGAAGCGTCTTTCCAGGGTTATTTTTCGAACCAGAAGAATCTTCCCCTTTAGTACCACTCTCATCGTCAGACTCTTTCGTTGGTTTCTGTTCTCCGGAAACTATCTTTTCGTTTGCTACTTTAACAACAATTGGTTCTTGCTGCCCTTTGGTAATTTCAAACATGATTGGCTCTGATAACTTCTTATAGCCATTAGGTGCTTTCGTTTCAAATAAGAGATATTCACCAGGCAATAAATCTATTAATTCTAAACTGCCATCTCTCCCGCTAATTCCCTCTTCCATGATGATATTACCTTGTTTATCAGTTAACTTGAAATGTGCATTTTCTAATGGTTGATTTGTTTTCTCGTCCACCTTCTTCACTATTGCACTTCCCAGTATTAACTTATTAGTGACCATAAGTTCTAATGTCTTCGCCTGTCCTTTTTCGATAGTGAAGTCAATCGGATCACTATTTAACTGGTAGTAAGCTGGTGCTTTCGTTTCTACCATTTGATACTTCCCTGGTTTTAAGCCTTCGATGCGGATTTTTCCATCCTTATCTGTCTTTAAGCCTTCTTGGAGTACTTTCCCTTCTATATCTTGAAGAACAAACTCCGCTCCTTCTAAGACAAGGTTTTTGTCATCTGCATCAACTTTCGTTAATTCTACCGAACCTGGTATTAAGCTATTCTCGGCTACTACTTCCAATGCTTTTGCTTGCCCTTTTTCAATGGTAAAGGTAATCGGCTCACTGTTCAATTGATAGTAAGCTGGTGCTTTCGTTTCTACCAATTGATACTTCCCTGATTTTAAACCTTCGATAAGGATTTTTCCATCCTCATCAGTCTTTAAGCTTTCTTGGAGTACTTTCCCTTCTGTATCTTGAAGTTCAAACTCCGCCCCTTCTAAGACAAGGTTTTTGTCATCTGCATCAACTTTTGTTAATTTCACTGCTCCTGCTGTTAATTCATTAGTTGCTGTGATTGGTACCATTTTTACATCAGCTAATGTTTTACTCTTGGAGATAGTAAAAGGGATTGGCTGCTTATTTAAATCATAGTTTTTCGGCGCTTTCACTTCCACAAACTGATAATCACCTGGTTTTAAATTTTCTACCAGAATTTTACCTGCTTTATTTGTCACTAAGCCTTCGATTAAAACATTCCCTTGGCTATCTTTCAGCACAAATTCCGCATTACTTAATGGTAAGTTTTGTTGATCGGCATCCACTTTTGTTAGTTCCACCGAACCAGGTATTAAGCTATTCTCGGCCTTCACTTCCAATGTCTTCCCTTGCCCTTTTTCAATCGTGAAGACAATCGGATCGCTGTTTAACTGATAGTAAGCTGGTGCTTTCGTTTCCACCAATTGATACTTCCCTGGCTTTAAGCCATCGATGTGGATTTTCCCATCCTTATCTGTTATTAACCCTTCTAGAAGGTTTTTCCCTTCCATATCTTGAAGCGCAAACTCTGCTCCTCCAATAACAAGATCGTTCTTATCTGCATCTACTTTTGTTAACTCTACTGCTCCTGGTGTTAATTCATTTGTTGCTATAACTGTCACTTTCTTTACTTCTGCTGCTGTACTGCTTTTTGAGATTGTAAAAGGAACAGGCTTTTTATTTAAATTATAATTTTTTGGTGCCTTTACTTCTACAAACTGATAATTTCCTGGTTTTAAATTTTCAACTAGGATTTTACCTGATTCATTTGTTACTAAATTCTCAAACAGGATATTGCCTTTATCATCTTGAAGGACAAACTCAGCCCCACTCAGATATTGCTCTTGTTGATCAGCATCTACCTTCGTTAATTCTACTGAACTAGTAATTAAACTGTTCTCGGCCGTTATTTCTAATTGTTTTTCTTGTCCTTTTTCAATTGTGAAGACAATCGGATCACTGTTTAACTGGTAGTATGCTGGTGCTTTCGTTTCTACCAATTGATACTTCCCTGGTTTTAAGCCTTCGATTCGGATTTTTCCATCCTTATCTGTCTTTAACCCTTCTTGCAGTACTTTCCCTTCTGTATCTTGAAGTGAAAATTCTGCCCCTTCTAGGACAAGATTCTTATTGTCCGCATCTACTTTTGTTAATTCTACTGAACCTGGTATTAAGCTATTCTCCGCTACTACTTCCAATGGCTTCGCTTGTCCTTTTTCAATCGTGAAGACAATCGGATTGCCGTTTAACTGATAGTCAGCAGGTGCTTTCGTTTCTACCAATTGATACTTCCCTGGTTTTAAGCCTTCGATTCGGATCTTTCCATCCTCATCTGTCTTTAACCCTTCTTGCAGTGTTTTTCCTTCTGTATCTTGAAGTTCAAACTCCGCTCCTTCTAAAACAAGGTTCTTATCGTCTGCATCTACTTTTGTTAATTCTACTGAACCAGTTATCAAGCTATTTTCAGCTTTTACTTCCAATAACTGTTCTTGCCCTTTTTCAATCGTAAAGACAATTGGGTTATTGTTTAGTTGATAATAAACTGGCGCTTTCGTCTCTACCAGCTGATACTTGCCTGGCTTTATCCCTTCAATTAGAAGTTTTCCATCTTTATTTGTTTTTAAGTTACCTAGTATCGTATTACCTTCGATATCCTGCAGCGAAAACTCAGCGTTTTCTAAACGAAGGTTCTTATCATCTGCATCTACTTTTGTTAACTCCACTGAACCAGTGATTAAACTATTTTCAGCTGTTATTTCCAATGCTTTCGTCTGTCCTCTTTCAATGGTGAAAACAATTGGTTTTTTACTTAATTGATAGTAAGTTGGTGCTTTCGTCTCTACTAGTTGATACTTCCCTGGTTTTAAGCCATCGATGTAGATTTTTCCATCTTTATCTGTTTTTAATCCTTCTTGCAGTGTTTTTTCTTCCGTATCTTGAAGTTCAAACTCCGCTCCTTCTAAAACAAGATTCTCATCGTCTGCATCTACTTTCGTCAGCTCAACTGAACCTGGTGTTAGTTCGTTAAATGCAGAAACGGTTACTACTTTTACATCTGCGGCTGTTTCGCTTTTAGAAATAGTGAAAGCTACGGGTTTCTTATTTAAAACATAATCTTTCGGCGCCTTCACTTCTACAAACTGGTAATTTCCTGGTTTTAAATTTTCTACTACAATTTTTCCTTCTTTATTTGTTACCAATTTTTCGAACAAGATATGACCGTTATCATCCTGAAGGACAAACTCGGCTTCACTTAAATATTGATCTTGTTGATCAGCATCTAATTTCGTTAATTCTACCGATCCAGTAATAAGGCTATTCTCGGCAGTCACTTCCAATGCTCTCTCTTGTCCTTTTTCGATTGTAAAAATTATTGGCTTTTCATTTAATTGATAGTAAACTGGCGCTTTCGTTTCAACCAATTGATAGCTGCCTGGTTTTAAGCCGTCAATGCGAATTTTCCCTTCTTCATTTGTCTTTAATCCCTCTTGCAGCGTTTTTCCTTCCTTATCTTGAAGTTCAAACTCCGCACCTTCTAAGACCAGATTGTGATTGTCCGCATCTATTTTTGTTAATTCGACTGAACCCAATGTTAGTTCATTCGTTACTACCTTCAATAGTGGTTTTTCTTGTCCTTTAACAATAACAAAACTAATTGGGCTTTCCACTTTTTTATAGCCAAATGGCGGTTTTGTTTCAACGAATTGATAGTTGCCTGGTTTTAAGCCATCAATGAATATTTTTCCTTCTTCATTGGTGATTAGTCCGCTTTTGATGCTATTACCTTCTTGATCTTGTAATTCAAATTCAGCGTCCTTTAATGGCATCATATCATTATCCGCATCTACTTTAAGAAGTTCAACCGCTCCAAGAATTAATTCATTTTCAACTTGAATGGATAGTACTTCCGTTTGCCCTCTTTCTATCTCGAAAATAACTGGTTCCTTCTCCAATACATATCCAAAAGGAGCCTGTTTTTCGATGAATTGATAAGTGCCTGGTACCAGATTTTCTACTAAAATTTTTCCTTCTTCATCTGTTATAAGATCAGACTTGATTATATTTCCATCTTTGTCTTGCAGCTCAAATACAGCATCTGCTAAAACAATCGAATGATCATCCTTCTCTACTTTTGTCAGTTCAACAGAGCCTGGGATCAACGTATTTGCTGCTGTCACTTTTACTTGTTCTGCATCAGCTGCTGTCTTACTCTTGGAAATCGTAAAGCTGATTGGTTCACTATTTAATTGGAAATCAGCTGGTGCTTTTACCTCTATAAACTGATATTTTCCTGGTTTTAATTGATCAACCGTTATTTTACCAGATTTATCTGTTACTAGTTTTTCCGCAATTAGTTCCCCTGCTTCATTGCGGAGTTCAAACTCTGCTCCTGCTAATGCTTCCTTTGAATCAGCCTGATTCACTTTTGTTAATTCAACGGAACCCTCAACTAACTCATTATAGGCTGTTACCTTAACTGGATCTGTTTTACCATCTTCAATCGTAAAGTCAATGGGCTTAGAATCCAGCTTATAATAATCAGGTGCTGTAGTTTCTATAAACTGATAAGATCCAGGTTTAAGATTTTCTACAAAAAGGAGCCCTTTTTCATCTGTTGTAAGATTCGAGGTTAAAAGCTCCCCGTCTTTCCACAACTGGAATACAGCATTCGCTAACGGCGTTTGCTTGTCATCCATATCTAGTTTCGTTAACTCTACAGAACCGAGTTTTTTATTTTTTGCTACTAGTTCTATCGCCTTCGTTTGATCTTCCTTAATAGTAAAAGCTATCGGTTCCTCATTAAGCTCATATCCATTAGGTGCTTTCGTTTCTATAAACTGGTATTCTCCAGGCTCTAGGTTGTCTCTAAATACCTTGCCTTCCCCATCTGTTGTCAATGTTTCTAATTCAACAAACTTATCGTCAACCTTCTTCAACAACTTAAAAGTAGCTCCAGCCAATGTAGTATCTGTTGAGGCCATATCCACTTTCGTTAACTGTACGGCTTTGATTATTTTTTGGTTCTTTATCGTTATTTCGCTATTCTCTTTTTCAATTGTTATATTTTGTTCTCCATTAATGCCTGCTAAATATCCTTCTGGTGCTTTATCTTCTTTTAAGACATAATCACCAAAAAGCAGTTTGTCAAAAAGGATTTCTCCCTTGTCATCAGTGACCGCTGTTTTTAATGTAATGCCACTCTGCTTATCAACAAGTGAAAAAGCAGCTCCCTGTAATTTTTCCTGACTGCTTGCATCGATTTTAACAACTTTCAAGTTTGCAAGCACTCCAGTTCCATCTCCCATACCAGCTGTTCTTTTGACTATAACAACTTTCTCTGTGGACGAGATTTGCCCTGGTTCGATGTTTTCTCCTGTAATAGAAACATCATTACTAACTGCATCATTTACATTCGCCTGGATATATGACTGATACTCAAGTATATGAGGTTCATTTATTTCTTTCAGAAACACTAGTTTAAATGAACTTGGATCTTCCTCAAGCTGAAGAGAATAGTCCTTTCCTTGAACCAGCTCTTCCCCCTTTGTTACATTCCCTTTCGAATCTACATTAGTTGAATAAAGGTGAAAAGAGTCCTTTAATAACATTTGGTTTGGACTAGGAATATCCTCAATGCTCGCATTCATTATCTGAGATTGGGCAAAATTGATATTTACTTTCCAATCAATTAGTTTTCCGGATTGCGTTCCATCCTTCGTAATATAAGTACCACCATGCGGGATACTAACAGATGCAGATAATTCGGTTTCTTTTGTTTCTCCATCATATAAAACTGCTTTATTATCATATTTCGAACTTACTAACGCTAAATCCTTTAAACTAGTTTTATAGGTAATATAATAGGCGGATTGAATTTCCTCTTTAAATTCAATTCTAAATCCTTTATTACCATTCTCATCTTCCTTGTTGGATATAGAATAGTCTTCACTTGGAACTAGTTCCCCTTTCCCTATTCCATTGGAACCACCTGTTAAATTCATTTTAAAGACTTCAATGGAATTATCTACTAAGCGCTGGTTTCCTAAAATATAATCCTCTACTACCGCATTGCGCAGCAGCTTTTCATTATAATTTATCCCAACGTTCCACGTAATTTCTTTTGTAACTGCATCATAATTCCCATTTTTAAAGCCATTGGATTGAGTAAAACTGTCCGGAGTAAATCTAGATACTACTTCTTTGTTCGCTTCCTCTCCATTTTCATCGATCCATGTCAAAATACCCTTATTTTCAAGGTAATAATGTGTTTTTTCTAGTCGAGTTTCATAGTCAAAAGTTGTCTTGTATTTTATCGTCGTCATGCGATCAATCTTGTGCAAAAATTCAATAGAAAATTTTGCATCACTTGTTTCAACAAGCTTATAGTCTGTGCCTAACTCTAATGTATTTTCTCCACTCTTAATAACTAGACTTTCCTTGTCTAAAGTCAGTCCCTCATTTACAAATATATCGTCTAAATTAACACTGTTCATCTCATACTGATCGTGATTAAATGTTATGGTCCAGTCAATACTCTTATCTTTGTAATTAGGTGTTCCATGCGATTTAAATAAAATACGCTGCCCAATATTCCTTGAAGCCTCTTTTGTTTCATTTGGGGATATAACTGTATTTTTAATCGTTTCTCCCTCAAATACACGGTCAATCGCTTTAGTCTGATATACTATTTTGTAAGCTGTCTTGATATCGTTGTTAAAACTTAACTTGAACCCATTTTTATTATCTTCGTTTATTTCTTGTAGCGTGTATGATGATGCGGGAATTTCTTCTCCCACACTTTCTTTGCCGTCTTCATCTATTGTGACATTGTAAATCTTCAATGATTCCTTCATTAAGGATTGACTATTTGTAAATAGATCTTTTAAAATAGCTTGATCCTTCTTAATTGCTTTTTCGTTGTAATTATATTTGATTTCCCAACTAATGCTTTGCTTATCTGCATCATAGCCAGTCGAACTTTTCTCTAGATGACTTCCTCTATTTACACTTACAGATGCTGCTGCTTCACCCTTCGGATTATTATTTGAAAGAAGGATGGCTTTATTATCAAATTTCTTCTGATTTTCATCTGTAATAGTAGTTTCATAAACTAATCGATAAGCTGTTCCTATTGTATTTTTAAACTTAATAGTGAAATCTTTGTTATCCTCTGCTTTTCCTATTTCATATAAGGATGGATCTACTTCATCCCCTAACGTCATTTGACCATTCAATTTTGTATTAAAATGAAATAATTTTATAGAACCAGCTTTTAATTCTTGGCCTGTTTGAATGGGATCACTTAAAACAACATTCTCCAGATTTTCTAAAGATTTATTAAAATCAACCGTCCATGAAATGCTATTAGCATTATATGCTTTATTTGCGAGCCCGCTTTTTGTCACTGTTGGTCCATTCGGAGTGTATTCAATGGGAATCTTTATTGAGTTGCTGTCTTTAATAGGTGTAATAGTGACTGTTTTTTCTTCATTGACAACAAGCTCTTCACTTAACTTTGTCCATACTTTAAGCGTGCCTTCTATATTAGAATATTGTTCAATAAATTCATTAAATACAATAGTTGCTGTTCCATTTTCCGCTACCGAAAAATGACCAATAACTTGATTATTGAATCGTATTTCCTCTTTATCTACTATATTATAAACCTCTAGCTCCTCAGGTAATGTAAACGTGAAGGTAGCCCCATCCTTATAACCATGGCCATTTTGAAGTTTCCACGTATAATCAACACCAATGTAGGAGTTCTTATTAGGCCTTTCTAGATTGTTTCCATTCTCATCCTCGTAAGTAAGCTCTGCTTTTACAAGGATGTTCTCTTCTATATTTGAACTTTTAATTTCCCTTATATTTACTTCTTTTCTTTCATTTTCTAGTGGTAAATCAGTTATATCCTTTTCTTGTTGACCACTATCACTAGGTTGCTCTTCTTTTAACGCTTCTTCTGTTTCAGGAGCTTTCTCCTGACCTGAGCTATCCTTTTCTTCTTGGCTTTGGATAGATTCTAAACCAACCTCAATAACTTTACTTCCTTCCCTTAAAGTAAATGGAATAGAGAGAGACTTCTCGTCACCCTTTATCTTTTCTGCATTTAGCTTTACTGGTACAGAAAGCAATCCGTTATAAGCCTCTGTAGTTTCTTCCTCTGCGTTAATATGGAGAGTGACAATCCCTTGGGTGGTGATACTATATTCTCCAACTGATTGATTATCACTTGTTACTAATGGTCCCTGCTTCTCTTCAGTCACTGTTAGCTCTGAAGGTATTTGAAATGATAATGCTTTACCCTCTGATACATCGATATCAGCAAGAGACCATTGATATTTCAAATCCAGTTTGGAGTCTAATGTAATTTTATTTGCTAGATTGACAGCATTCCCTTGTTCATCCAATAGATTCACATCTATTAGCGGATTATCATCCAATTCTATTGCTAATACTGATGAAGGTAAAAGAATGCTGCTCATTACCGTTTGCATAATAAAAACAAACAGTAGAAAACTAATACTTATCCTCTTCAACCTATTTTCTCCTTTCAAAATATGATTGCTAGATAAACAAATATTCAAGCTTAGCTTTGATTCTTATTTAGGAATAACAAACTCGTAAAAGACTTGTATTGATTTTTATTTGTCTATCTAAAGCTTTATATAGAGTATCAATACCTTCTGAACAAATTCTGAACAAAAAAAGAGGATATCCCATCCATTTGGGACACCCTCTTTTTCTAAAGTTTCACTATATATTGCTGATACAAATCAAATAATTCTTTGGGTAAATGCAAATCTAGATCACTCGACCACTTTTCTTGAAAATATTCAAAGAAGTGAATTAGCTCCTGCTTACTTTCTTGTTCCCCCAAATATCTAATCGCATATGCGAGATATTTTTCATTATATGGCTCCAGCTCTACTAATTTTTCTAAAGATTTTATAATACTGCTTGATTTTTTTGCATGATCAATTTCTCTCTCAATATATTGATCTAAAAAATTTACAAACTGGGATTTTATTTGTTGTTGTCTCCCAATCGCCCATTCGAAATTTTCTTCCTCCAAGTAATCACCTTTATATAGAGAGAGAACTTCTTCTAACATTTCCTCTGATACCACTTTTTTGGCAAAAATCTCTGATAACCGATCTATATCACTTTCAATGAGGCAATCAAATTTATAATGATCATTTAAATAGACGATAGGATTTTCTAATCCTAATGTTTTGAGTGTTTTCCTTAATTGATAGATAGAAGTGTGCAATAGTGTTAAAGATTTATCTACAGGAATATCTGTCCACAAGTTGTCAATAATTTTTGTCTTATGCACTAATATCCCCTTGTGCTGCCAAAGATAAATAAACAGCTCCTTAACCTTTTTGGTCCGCCACTTCACAACACTTTCATCCTGATCAAGCAGCTGAAATCCTCCCATCACGTTTGCATATAGGGATCTCTGTTTCTTATCAGTTAAAACTTGTGAATCTGCTCGTCCATAAATATGCAGTTTATCAAAAGTTTTTTTCAATCTAGCAATAGTGACAGGTTTTATTAGATAATCTATTGCATTTACTTCAAATGCATCTAACGCATACTGATTATAGGCAGTAACGAAGATGATATCCATGTGGGTTGGCAAAGCGAGTAGCTTTGCTGCAAATTCTAGACCATCCACTTCTCCCATTTCAATATCAAGAAAAACTACATCCACATTTAATTTCGGTAGCTCCTGATAGGCTTCAAGCGGATTGGTAAATGTCTTCACAATATTTACATTCGTTAATCTATTAAGTTGGCGTACTAATACTTCGATCGCCCACTTTTCATCATCAATTATTATGACCCTCATTCCTTCTCACCTCTGGAAGTATGATGATTATTTTAGTACCCTGATGTTCTGTAGACTCGAGTAAGAGTTTTGAGTTTTTAAGCAGTTTCAGCTTCTTTAAAGCGTTGGAGAAGCCCATCCCATTACTCTTACCTTGAAATAACCTATTCCTTGACTCTTCGTTCATTCCTTTTCCATTATCACTTATAATAATGTTAACTATTTTTGGTTCCACTCTTTTTATTATGATAGAAATCACACCTTTTTTCTTGTAAGAAAATCCGTGCTGAACTGCATTTTCGACAAGAGGCTGAATAGTTAAGGCCGGAATTTCCATCTGAATATCTTCTTCTATATCAAACTTCACCTGTAAGTCTTCGCCAAAGCGCAATTGTTCAATTGCTAGATATGCCTGAACCAATTCCATTTCTTCTTGTATAGAGATCAGGGTTGGTTTTCGATATAAATCAAGTTTTCCGCGGAAATAAGTGGATAAATGATATAACCCTTCTCTGGCTCTTTCCATGTCCCTATAACTTAAACCGATGATACTATTTAATGTGTTAAATAAAAAGTGTGGTTTTATTTGGGCATAAAAGTAATTAAGTTCATTGTTTACCGCCTGTTCTGCGGCATTTTTCATCGTTAAAAGCGATGTCACTCTTGCATTTAATTCTTCTGGCTCAATAGGTTTTCGCAAAAAATCATTGGCTCCTCTGATAAAGGACTTTGTTAAATCTGCTATTTGCCCTGAAGCCGTTAAAATTAAAATTGGTAATTCGACTAAATGATATTCTTCTCGAATGATGTTACAGAGGTCATAGCCATTTATTTCGGGCATCATTAAATCTGCCACCAATAAATCTATTTTTCTTTCTTTGATTATTTCCAATGCCATGTTTCCATTATCTACTGCAATTATACTATGGTTAAGCAGTTTTAACAGATTAACAACCACTTTTAAATTTGCATGTTCATCATCGACAACAAGTATGGTATAAGGACTTTTGCCATTTTCGATTAAAGGCAGCGGAAGTTGTAACTTTTCCTTGTTTTCTTGAGATTTAACGATAGACTCCTCTGGACGGACTAGTGTTTCAACTGGCAATTTCTCCCCTGTACTAGCTAAAGGAAGGGTAAAGGAAAATTGAGAGCCCTGTCCCACTTTTGATTTCACAAAAATTTCGCCACCGGATTTTAAGACCAGCTGCTTCGTAATAGCCAGCCCTAATCCCAGTCCATCTGTTCCTCGGTTGATTGTTCTTTCACTTTGGTAAAATGTCGTAAAAATTTGCTCTAGCTCTTCTTCTTTTATTCCCATTCCTGTATCCGTAACAGTGATTTCCATTTTATTATTAATGACATCTGCCGTGATAGTGATTTCACCATTGTCCGTGTACTTAATAGCATTCGAAATTAAGTTATAAAAAATTTGGATAAGCCTAGCCTCATCGACATACACATTGGGCAGATGGGCATTTATCTTGTTGGAAATCGTAATATTTTTATTTACAGGAACCAAAAGATACATCTCTTTTATGACTTCATCTATTATTTTTAAATTTAAACTTTTTGGGAATAATGCAATATTATTTGTTTTTATATCAGAAGCATTTAATAAATCTTCCACTAAATTTGCTAAACGCTTCCCAACATTATGGATCAGTGCTAGGCTCTCCTGATGCTTTATAGAAAGTGGTCCTTCCTTGCCCTCTAGCATCAGCCTAGATAAATTTAAAATTCCATTCAAAGGAGTTCTAAGTTCATGAGAAGTTTTTATTAGAAACTCATCCTTCAATTTATCCTGTACTTGCAGACTCTCTGATAGTTTTTCTATTTTAATAAAAGCCTGATAAAATCGTAGTCCCATAAATAACGCCAGACTTATGGTCATAAATAAAAACAGCACAAGTGGAAGCACACCCATTTCTATATCAAAAAGAAAGTTTACTCCAAGCATAAAACCATAACTGATAAACGTTGTCATGATGACTATGAGAAACTGAGACCCCTCTGATTTATTCTTAAGTGCCTTTATTAAAATTATCCCTATATATATATAGGATGGTGATAAGAATAGAACAATCATTACTTGTTGATAAGAAAGAGGCAAGAATCCCAATAAAATACTATTAAGACCAGGAATACCATATAGTAATCCATTGAGTATAAGCAGGATGCTTATCACTTGGATAATTTTTTGTTTAGAGTACTCCTCAAAGCATCCATGTATAAACCATAAAAAGAAAAGCAAGGCACTGTGGAATAACAATAGCTGTATATTGGTCAAAAAATATATATTTAAATTAAGAATAAAAGACTCTATTATTTTTTCATTTACAAAAGCTAAATACATGCCTTGCATGATGCAAAAAAGACTAAAATATAATTGGTGCATATCCTTAAATAGGTAAAAAAAGGTGAAAAGGTAAAAAATACCCAGTACTAAATAACCGCCTATTAATAAAGTGTCGACTATTCTGTCACTTTCTCTACTATTCAATACTTGTGTTGCTGTTCCAAATTCAATTGACTGTACTACTCCACCTCGTGTGGGATTATAATGACTAGCCACTTGAATAACTACCTCAATCTTTTGGTTTTCACTCCTGCCTATTCCGATATAATTTCGAATATATGGGCGATAATCTGATTTCGCTTTCGATGGGTTGCCACTTTCTCCTGCTTCCAGCCCATTGATAAACAACTTACTTGCATGATTAACATCATTTATTTTAACACCAAATAAGCCATCTTTAGGAACGGTAATGGTAATTCGATAAGTCCCCGCAATAAAAGGATCCTTACTCTTATTATCATTCCATAATCCGGGGACATATCTTAATTCCCTCTCATACGATCCAAATATATCCTTATTTGGAATGGGAGTAATCAGTTGATTTTTATAAAATTCCCATTCACCGTTTAAGTGAATGATATCTTTATTATTAAACGATACAGATGCAAGATTTATTTGCCCATTAGAGATTTTTGCTTCTCTAGTATGATTCGACCAACTAGAATAGACAATGCTTATAATAGAAAGGATAAAGATACAACATGCTATAATAATTCCAATTGATTTTTTCATTTAGCCACCTCAAAATTTCTAGTTCTATTATACCTTGTTATTCCTTTCATGCAGCAGCTATCTGGACAAATTCCTAAAATAAAAAAGGTCCCTAAAACATTAGGCCACCCTTGAATGTTCAAATATGAAAAAAAATGAAAAAAATTTTATCTCTTAAAGATATCCCCCCGGCACAAAAGGACGGTTCTTAAAGGTCAAATGACCTCACAAGAACCGTCCCTCTTTTACCAGCCTTCTATTCCTGCAGCAAAGTACTTGTTTAGTGTATTGGCTTGTTCGCCTAATAATGTGTTTGCTTTATTGGCTAAATCCTTCATTTTAAGTGGCTTACCTGGTGAACCTGTTGGCGCATCTACTCTAGAGACCAACTGTTGACCATCTTTTAACATTACTTTGGCTATACAATATCTACCTTTTGGATAACTAATTTCTTTTACTGGAATTCCATGATCATACTTTCGATGAATTTTTTTTATTCCTGCTTGAATTTCATCGGCAATTTGATTGACAGAAAAATTTTCAATAGATAATGCTTCACCATTTAATAATAAAGCAGCACAGTATTCTACACTAAAACGGCCCTGTTCTCCATTCGTTGGGGAAGTGTAAACTAATGCAGCATCACCATTGGGAGGGAAGTACAAATCGACAGAAGCAACATCTTCAACAGAAAAATTTCTTTGTGCCTGTATATTCTGAATGGCCTCAATGGCATGTGCATTTGCAGAACAACATGGATATAATTTGAACCATAATCCTGGTTTATCTATTGTCCAAGGTTCTCCCCACTTTTCAAAAACCTCGAATGGATTTCCGCTTTGCTCCACATACATAGAAAGTACACCATTTTTAGCTTGAATGGTATTAGCACTTCCGACAATTCCCTTATCAACAAAATGAAGAATCTGCCAAGCACTTTGGGCTGTTAGACCAGCATGCAGCGGTTTAACCATTGTTCCAAATTGACTTCGGGAACCACTTAATTTAGATACGCATAAATTAATAGCTTGCGAGAATTTCTCTGTGTCGAAATGTAAATAATGGGCTCCAGCTGCAACTGCTCCGTAAATACCTGCAGTTGCAGTTGTATGGAACCCTTTTTCATAATGCTGTGCACCTAATAGTTGTGCAAAGCACTTCATCGTCTCTATTCCTATTAAATAGGCTTCATAGAAGCGGTCTCTATCACGCTTCTTTTCTATTAGGGCATGTAATAAGCTCAAAATAATCGCAGACGGATGTCCTCTAATCTCAGAATGAACATCATCTAAATCTAATGCATGTGCAGAATACCCATTAATTAAACAAGCATCAAATGGGTGAACCTTTAAATCAGTGCCTACTACTGCTGCTCCCTCTTCAGTAGGATAAATAGCAGTATGTAAAACAGTGGAAAAATTCATGTCAAACCTCACACTAGCAAAACACGACAGAAAATAATCGAATACTCCCTTTTCCAAATTCTCTTTTGTCTCATTAGTAAGCTCCTGATAAGACGGGGAGGATTGAATCAAGTCGACTATTGATTTTGTTAAATCAGTCATTTTTCAAAATGTTCTCCGCGAGCTTAGCAAAAAATTCAGCGGCCACTTTAATAGCATCTTCCTTTAAATCAAACTTTGGGTGATGCCATTCTTGGGGTCCATCCACTCCCATCCATACGAAAAATCCAGGAATATAGTTTTGATAAAACGCAAAATCCTCCCCACCGGCACTTGGCACAGCATCGACGACATTATACCCTGCATCCAAAACAGTGGTTCGGACAATATCTTCATAATCTTGATGATTGTTTACCACGGGAAGATAATCATCCCAAACAAATTCAACCGAACCACCATTTCCTTCTGCAATAGACTCCGCTAGCTTTTTCATTATTGTCGGAACTGCCTCACGAGCTTTAGGCTGAAATGTTCGAACAGTACCTTCTAGTTTGACTTCATCTGGAATGACATTCCATGTATTTCCTCCATGGATGCTTGTGATACTGACTACTACATTATCAAACAAATCCATTCTTCTTGCGACAATTGACTGAACTGCTGTTACGTATTGACTAGCCATAACAATCGGATCAATAGCACGATGTGGTATACCAGCATGACCTCCGACACCGATAAACCTTAAACTAAATTTATCTACACTTGCCATAAGTCCACCTGATTTTACCCCTATCGTTCCTACTGGCAAATCAGGTTTGTTATGCATTCCAAAAATAGCTTCTACTCCTTCTATTGCTCCTTTTTCTACAAATTTCTTTGCACCTTGAGCAATTTCCTCGGCAGCCTGAAAAATAAATCTTACATTTCCATGTAATTTGTCCTTTTGACTATTGATTAGAATCGCTGCTCCTAAAATAGCAGTTGTATGGAAATCATGACCACAGGCATGCATTTTCCCTTCATTTTTTGATTTAAATGCAACATCTGTTTCTTCTATTATCGGCAAGGCATCAATATCTGCCCGAATAGCAATGGTTGGTCCCGCAAACGCTCCCTTTATTTCCGCAACAACTCCTGTTTCTAGACCAAGTTCAACAATGGCAATACCCTGTTCTGTTAACCATTTTTTGATTAATTCCGTTGTATGAAATTCTTCAAAAGCTAGCTCTGGATGCTCATGCAAATATCTTCGTTTGACAATTAAATCGTTTAATAGTTCAGGAGACATGTTCATGATTTATTATTCATCTCTTTCTAAAGTTTTTAAAAATTGTTTTGTTCTTATATTTTGTGGATGATGAAATAATTCTTTCGGCTCATTTTCTTCAATGATATTTCCATCTGCCATAAAAATCACTCTGTCAGCCACTTCTTCCGCAAATTTCATTTCATGGGTCACAATAATCATGGTTGTATTTTGTTGTGCAATATCTTTTATAACTTGCAGCACTTCTGAAACCCATTCTGGATCAAGTGCTGAGGTTGGTTCATCAAATAAAATGGCATGTGGCTTAACAGCGAGCGCTCTAGCAATGCCCACACGTTGTTGCTGTCCGCCTGATAATGTGGCAGGGTATTGGTGAAACTTATCCTCAAGCCCTACCTTCACTAAAAGTTCTTTCCCTAATTTCTCTGCATCTTGTTTATTCATTTTCTTAGCAACAATCAAGGATTCCGTAACGTTTTGCAAGGCAGTTTTATTTTTAAAAAGGTTATAGTTTTGAAACACCATCGCTGTTTCCTGGCGAAGCTGATGAATATCTTTCCGCCCCATTTTTTGTACATTTACATTTGTCTCGCCTATTTGAATAACCCCTTCATCAGGCAGCTCTAATAAATTCAAACACCGGAGCAATGTTGACTTTCCAGATCCAGACGGTCCGATAATAGCCAACACTTCTCCACGGTTAACTTTTAAATTAACACCATCTAATACTATATTCTCTCCAAACCTCTTTTTTAGATTTGTAACAGCTATCATCCTACTACTCCTTTATGATAAATACGGTTTTTCCATTCTTTTTTCAATAGCCCGCTGAACGAAAGTAACAAGAATAATTAACACCCAGTAAAGCAGCGCTAAAGCCAAATAGGTTTCAAAAAATTTAAGAGAACTAGCAGCAATTATTTTCCCTTGGGCGAAAAGCTCCACTACTCCTAAAGTAAACGCTAATGAGGTTTCTTTAATTAAACCAATAAAAATATTACTTGTTGCAGGAATAGCATTTCGCGTCGCCTGAGGTAGAACAATTCGACGAAAGGCTTGCACTTTTGTCATTCCAACTGATAAACATGCTTCCACCTGTCCTTTATCAACCGAATTCAGTGCAGCACGGAATATTTCTGCTAAAAATGCTGCTTGTTTTAAACTAAGCCCTAAGATCGCTGCTGTTATAGCCGTCATCGCACTTAGAGCTGGAAAGATTTGTGGCAGCCCATAATAAATTAAAAATAATTGAACCAGTGTTGGAATGGCACGAAAAAACGAAATATATACAGCGGCAAGCTGCTTTAATACTGGGATATTCGATCTGGATATCACAGCTAAAATCAATCCGCCAATGATGGCAAAAACCATGGATAGAACAGCAAGAAATAAAGTAAGCGGTATGAATTCCAACAGTTCTGGTAATATATCAACTAAATATGGAAAATCTAAATTAAGATTCATACTGGTCCTCCAAACTATTCCTTAACGGTGATATCCTCGTCTGCAAAATATTTCTTCGATATTTCTGTTAAGGTACCATCCTCACGTAATTTTTTTATTTCAGCATTAAATGCTTTTGCCAAAGCTTCTCCATCTTCATTTTTAAGGAACGGAAAAGCAACATCTTCATACACAAATGGCTCCCCTACAAACTTCAATGGCAAATTTCCTTTTTCAATTTCTGCGATCAAAGAAGATTTAGAGTTAACATAACCATCGACACGTTTATTAATCGCATCATTCATTGCACCATCACGGTTTTCATATGTTTTAGGGATGATGTCAGGATCGAAATTTTCTAAGTTCTTCACATTATTCGAACCTAATACTCCGGATACTGTTTTGCCCTTTAAATCATCTAAACTATCATATGCATTGTCTTTATTTGTAACAATGGTAGCACCTGCATAGGCATACGGCTCTGAAAACTGATACTTTTCTTTTCTTTCATCTGTAACAGCAACAAAGTTTGCCACTGTATCAATTTTTTTGGTTTCTAATTGCCCCATTAAACCTGCAAAGTCTGATCTAACCCACTCCACTTGATAGCCTAAATTTTTTGCGATTTTCTCTAATACTTCTATATCAAAACCTACTAATTTACCATTTTCCTCATATCCATTTGGATAACTTTGTGCGGTTGAACCTACACGGAGTGTTTTTTGCTCCTTTGAGGATCCCCCATTTTCTGTTTTATTATCGTTTCCGCTGCAAGCAGATAATAATAATAAAAATGCTATACTCATGATTACAGTCAGTTTCTTCCACATTATCAATTCCTACCTTTTCTTATATGATTTTGCTAAAAGTAATTTTTCTAAATAGATGGTAATATGACCTTTCCCTAAATCCGTTTCTCCAACCTTTTTGTATCCCCGTTTTTCATACATTTCTCTAAGCCAAGGATGCTCCTTCGCCGTGCCCAGCGATACAGATGGACAATGAAGTGTATCTCTTAAAAAACTTTCCTCCACATAATGAAGGATTTTGCTTGCGTATCCTTTTCTTTTTTCTTCTGGAGCAACAGCAACCCACCAAATATGGGGAATTTCAAATGGACCAGGATGACTGCTCCATGGCATGCGAACAGAAGCAGTTGCAACCATTTTGCCTTCATCTCGTAAATAGAAGCATATATTTTCCTTGATATTCTTTTCTACCAATTCTGCATCTGCTGTTGCAGCAGCAAAGTGAATTCCCAGCTCTCGAATAGAGGCATATCCTCTTAGAGATAGATCAAGTAATTCGGGAATATCTTTGGAAGTTGCTTGATGAAAAGATAAATTACTCACTTAAAAGTCCCCCATTTCTAATCGAAGCAATTACTTCATCTACCTTCTCACTAGCTAAGCCAATATATTGACTTGGATCTAATAACTGATTAATTTGTTCTTCTGTCAATACAGCAGCCACCTTTTCATTCTGACCAAGCAATCTTTTAAATGGAGTTTTTTGTTCAGCAGATTCCATTGCGATTTCATATATAAGATGATGGGCAGTTTGTTTACCTATTTTTTCTGATAAAGCAAACATGACACGTTCTGATAAAATCAGTCCACCTAATCGCTCCAAGTTTTTCAGCATGTTTTCAGGTTTAACTACAAGCCCTTCCAGAACGGTTAGCATACTTTTCAATTGAGAGGATAAATATAAACAAATTTCTGGTAAGGCTATCCATTCACTTCTCCAGCTCATCGCATCCCTTTCATGTTCCATCACTAATGATTCATGCAGCAAGGCAACACTATGTAAGACAGGTTTTGTCAGACTGGCAATTCCTTCAAAAATAGCTGGATTACGTTTATGCGGCATCGTAGTTGAGCCCACATTTCCTGCTGAAAACGGCTCTTCCACTTCGTCGATTTCTGTCCGCATTAAGTTATAGAATTCATTTCCCAGCTTTCCTAATGAACCACTTATTAGCCCTAGCGCTGAGCCATACTCCGAAATTCGGTCACGTGAAGAATGCCAGCAAATCTTTGGCGCATTAAGTTCTAAAATTTCTAATGCCCGTTCTTCAATTTTTGGTCCTATACTTCCTAAAGCGGCGTATGTACCAACACCACCAGCAAGAACACCTGTGAAAATACGCGACTGGACGCTCTTTAATCTATCTAGATGACGTTCAAACTCACTCAAAACGACTGCGAGCTTAAAGCCAAATGTGGTTGGCAGTCCTTGCATTCCGTGTGTTCTTGCTGGCATCGGCGTTTTCTTATACTTAGATGCTAAACCAATTAGAAGCTCTGCTACTTTTTTTGTATCTCTTCTTATGATTTCATCTGCTTCCTTCAATTGAAGAATCATCGCTGTATCCGTTACATCCTGTGTTGTTACACCATAATGAACATATTCTCCATAATCGCCTGATAGTTTCTGCAAATGGTTAACTGTAGCCATTAAGGAATGTTTTAGTTTAGCAGACTCCTTTGCAATTTCTTCAATATCAAAATTTTCTATTTTTGCAGCGTCCTTTATAGCTCTTCCAGCTTCCTTTGGAATGATTCCTAACTCACTTTCTGCTAATGCTAATGCTGCTTCTACATCCAAAATCTTCTGTAATCTATTTTCATCATCCCACACAGAACGCATTTCTTCTGTACTAAAATTGTTCTGCAGCATTTTTAAAGCTACTACATGTGAACCCATTTCCTATCCTCTCCTAGTACCAATATTATTTAAATTATCAAATAATTAATTCCAACAAAACTAATCCGAATTATTGACTATTCTAACATATTCCAAGTGGTTAATCCCACACTTTTTTCTTTTTTTTATAATTTTCATTTGACAGCGTTTATTAAGTTATTATTTTTTAACGTTCCACACATTCATAATTGAGGAAAAACAGACGTTCTAAACTCGCAATTTAAAAGGACAAAATATAATTAGGCTTCTTCTACACGAAGAAGCCTATACACTATTTAATAGAAAACTTTTCTTCTACTTAATTAATCAAAAATTCAATAAATTTCTCGTTACTCCTCAGAAGTAATATCATCTCCATAATACTTTTCCGAGATTTCAGCTAGTGTTCCATCCGCTCTCAGCTTTTCTATTTCTGCATTAAACGCTTTTCTTAACGCATCCCCTTGTTCTGTTTTTGCAAACGGGAAACCAATTTCTGATTTCTTTAAGTCATCCTCTAATATTTTCAGAGGTAATTTCGATTTATTTATTGTTGCTTGCAAAATAGGTTTTCCTTGGACATAACCTGCTACGGCACCCTTAATTGTATCCGATTGTGGACCATCTCTTGTTTCATATTGTCTGACTTCAATATCTAATCCATTTTTCTTCACATAATCTTCCAATACATTAATTTTATTAGACCCTAATACTCCAGCAACTGTTTGTCCATTTAAATCCTTTACAGAATCATAAGGACTATCTTTAAGAACAGCAATCCCTGTACTTGTATAAGAATAAGTTGTCGAATAATTATATTGTTCTGCCCTTTCCTCTGTATATTCAAAGGCATTAGCAATCGTATCAAGTTTTCCGACCCCTAGCTGCCCTACTAACCCTTCAAAGCCTGCTAATGTCCATTGCACTTTATACCCTAAATTCTTTGCAATCGTTTCAAGTACTTCCACATCAAAACCGATTAATTCTCCATCCTCTTGATAAGAGTTTGGAAAACTTTGACCAGTTGCGCCAACGCGGATAACTTTTCCATCTGAAGCTTCACTTTTACTAGCAGTTTTCGTCGATTCTTCTTGTGAATTAGCAGAATTACTACAAGCAGCTAATAGATTTATTGAAATAACAACAATAAGAAGTGCATTAAGCTTTAGAAAGGTTTTCATTTTCATTCCCCCGCTTCCTTAGTAAAAATCTCTTTATTCGCTCAAATGATTCTTTCAACTGTTCCAAAGAGGTCACCAAACTAATGCGAATCCATCCCTCTCCGTTTTTGCCGTATATACTGCCCGGAACCACTGCTACCAACGCTTCTTCTAGTAATTGTTCGGCAAATTCAACCGAATTCATTGGTAACGGAACCTTAGCCCAAAGGAAAAATGTTCCTTGTGGGGCAACATACTCCCAATCTAGCGTTTCTAAACATTTTTCAACTAACAATTGCCGCTCATGATATAACTCTCTTAAGGCATTACGTTCTGCCTGTTGATGTAATAGAGCAAACACAGATGCATCCTGTATTCCACCAAAAACACCGCCAACTGCATTTTGTAAATAGGCACTTAAATGTTTGATAAGCGATTCATTCCCTACTGTAAATCCACTCCTCCAACCAGCCATATTAAATGTTTTGGAGAAGGTATAAATTTCAACTCCTACTTCCGCTGCCCCGGAAATGGATAAAAAACTGATTGGCTTTTCCTCTGTATAGTAGATATCTGCATAAGCAAAATCATGAATGACAGCAATCCCATATTTATTGGCATATGTAATCGTTTCTTCGAAAAATTCCCTTGTGGCATTTGCACCTGTTGGATTGTTCGGATAATTTAAAAATAAAATCTTTGCTCTTTGACTGACCTCTTCTGGGATGCTTGAATAATCAACTAAAAAATGATTATTCTCGCTAATCGGAACAAAAAATGGTTCTCCACCTGCCAACTCAACAGCCGCTTGATATCCAAAGAAACCAGGATCAGGAACCAATGCAATATCCCCAGGATTTAAGAGGGCCTGTGCTAATCCAGATAAGGCTATTGTAGAACCATTCATGATCGCAACCTGATTAGACGAAATATTTGCTCCATACTCCTTTCGATAAAAATCCACAATAGCTTTTTTAAAATCTTGTTTTCCGCCATAATGTGGATAACCATGGTTGTTCTTATCATATATGGCTTCTTGCAGGCACTCCACAATACGGGGGAAAGTTGGCTGATCTGGATTTCCTCTTCCGAGATTAATTACCTGCTTATCTGATTGCTGAAGTTCTTTTATCCGTTTATTTTGAACGACTAAATATTTCGGCTTTAATTTACCCAGACGTTCAGAGCAATCAAAATGCATTTAACCCCACCTCATTTTCTGTAATAAATGATTCTAATTTTTCCAGGCCATCTATTACCTTTTGCTTGGTTAGCTCCATTGGCAATGCATAAATTCTAGAGGATGGTCTTAATATTTGATCAGCCATGTTTTCAAGGTCACCTTTCTCAGGGGATAAATGTAAATCTCTCCAGCATATTGGCAACTTCAATTTTTTATATAAAGGAACTAATTGTTTTATTTCTTCATAATTTTCTTCCAAACTCAACTGAAATAATATTCCGTACGCAACAAGGCTGCCATGTAAATGTCTCTTTTTCCCCAAACTGACATATCCGTAATTAAAGGCATGTGCGCCAACGCTTTGCCCAAACTCCCCTCCCAATCCTCCAACAAGGCCGGCTACGGCATAAATCGTATCAAGCATGCGAGAGAAGTCTGCATTGCTTTTTTTAGCTTCAGCAGCTATAACAGCAGCTTCACCCCATTTTAAAATATTATCTCGACATTGCTTAGCAGCAGTATGAGACAGTTCCAATGGAATGGATATTTCTTTACTTGTTAATTTCTTAAAACGAATTTTACTTTCATACCATTTAGCCAAGGTATCGCCAATTCCAGAAGTCAAATGCTCGATTGGTGCTTTAACTAATAATTCTGGTTCAACCATTACCATATAATTTGATTGACTATGTCGTATTGTACCAAGATGGTCTCCTTCAGCAGAATAAACAATACTGATGGGGGTAAAGCTAGCACAATTTGAAGGCAATGTAGGAATTAAGATACAAGGTATTTTCGCTTTACTTGCCACCGCTTTTACCGTATCTAAAACTTTCCCTCCACCAACTCCTATTATGGCATCATGCTGGTGGTGCAAGGCTTCGTTCCATATTCGGTCTATTTCTTCATAGCTGCATTCACCAGCAAACAAAATTTCTTTATAGGGATTCTGAAATTCAGTTTCGGGCCAATAAGGTTGAACAGCCTGCCATGACTTTTGCCCATGAATTATTAATGGAAATTGTATGTGGTTGTCTTCCAAAAACTTCGGTAGTGTATTAATTACTCCAGCATAATGATAATAATTTTGAGGGCCAAAACGATACACTAAATCGATCAATGATTAACCTCCTGAACCTTCCCTTTATCTTTGTAAAGAGTTTAATTTTCTATTATTCTAATACACTTACTCGGAATTAGCAACCACACTTTTCTGAATCTTCTAATCTATATAAATTTTAAAAATACAGGTGCTATGGCGACTAGTAGTTTTAAAAGAAAAGAGCTCCTACTCTTTCCTTCTTTTACAATAGCGTTGCGCAAAAGGAAGAAAAAAGAGGTGCTCTTTATAAAATAAATTGATTATTTTCTTAGAAATTTGCGGCAGGAACCATATAAGAAGTTTTTTTCAACTGTTGCTGGAATGAAGAAAGTGGGATATTGTAAGTTTCCATAACAAATAGAGACTGGACTATCAGATGATAATAATCCAAAATCACTTAAGTCATAGCTTGTTTTGTCTTTTTGAAACCCTAGATTGTATCCTAACAATGTTTGGGTGGGAAAGTTTTGGGAGATAGGCTGAAGTTTGATTAAATAAATATATAAGTTTTTTCCTAATCGGCATACTTGTATATCTGACTGAATGTCAAACGGCTGATATTCATGCTCTTTTGTCGTTTGATTGAAGTGAATCACATATAGATTGGCGTTCAATTGATATTCTCCACTTAAAGCTATCCAAAGATAAGCTGATGTTTCCTCCACTTTGCGCACCAATGGCCCAGCTAAAATAACCGGCAGATCCATCGTTACCACCATCCATTCCTGTTCTCCTACAGCCTATTCACAAAAAGAAGAGAATATGTTTGCAGAAAAACTGTCCTTCTGAGGTGAACACCCTTTGGCTTCTGTCTTTTTATGGTGCCTGACACCCAATTGATGTTATGATGAGGGAGTAACCTTATTTCGATAATAATGGAGGAAAAATCCGTGAACGATATGAACAACGATATGCAGACAAAGGAACAAGAAGGTAAAAAGAAAATTAGCTTACAAGAAGCCATGAAGCAGCAGCTGGCAAATAAAGCACAGCAAGGACAAGGCGGAAAAGCAAGTTTGAGCGGCAATCAAAAAATGCAAAAAATGAAAAGCCAGTTAACCAAAAAGCCAAATAACCAAAGAAAACGCATGGGTGTATAATGAACGGTCAGAATCGCAAAGACATAACACCAGGCACGCCTGTTGAAATAGTACTAAAACAAGATCAAAGAACCGGGAAACGAACAGCAGGCATTGTAAAAGATATATTAACCAAGTCTTCCTTCCATCCCCATGGAATTAAGGTTCGCCTAGAAGATGGACAAGTAGGTCGTGTACAGTTAATTAAGGAAAAATAAAAAAGGGAAGGGGGTGTCCCATATGCTACAAATGAAAAAAAGGTACAAAAAACATCCCTGCACAAAATTTGCATGAAAAGTGTCGAATAAAAAATGACCGCCCTGACTGGTCATCATTTTGATACTTCTTTTGAATTTATAAAGGATGGGAGCTTCATCTAGGCTAAACCGTTACCGCAGGGTAACGGTTCCTTCCCAAAATAAAACAGCCGCTTTGAATACATAAGAACCTCCTATCCTAAAGCCGCAAGCATATACAAAAAGAGGGTGCATTAATTACACCCTCCTAATTTATTAAGTTATGGCGGCTTTGATTTAGCTCAAAAATGCCATTTGCTTTTAACACGCAGTGATCCAACTTCCCAATGCGGAATCCAAGCGTGTATTAAAAGACAATAGATATTGAGGACTTCTCATAAGTTCTTAGTGCCATATCTTTTTAAGCCACAGATTATAGTTCGGCAAAATATTTAATAGTTCTAACCATTTGGTTTGTATACGAATTCTCATTATCATACCATGCCACAACTTTCACTAAAGACTTCCCATCAGGAAGTGAGGTAACCTTTGTTTGTGTAGCATCAAATAATGAACCATATGTTATACCAATTATATCTGAGGATACCAACTGTTCTTCTGTATATCCAAATGAATCGGAAGATGCCGCTTTCATAGCAGTATTTATATCATCTTTCTTTACCGTCTTATTGACGACAGCGACTAACTCTGTCACCGAGCCAGCCGGTACTGGCACGCGCTGAGATACACCGTCTAAATTGCCCTCTAATTTTGGAATGACCAGTCCTATTGCTGTAGCTGCACCAGTAGAAGTTGGTACAATATTTAAAGCCGCTGCACGTGCTCTTCGCAAGTCACCCTTTGCATGTGGGCCGTCAAGGGCCATTTGGTCACCTGTATAAGCATGAATCCATGCTCTCCATTTTTTTCTTTATAAGTGGAATTTCAATACATATTTCCACCAGCTACTTTCGGATAGAATCAACAGAATAGAAAAGCAAGAGGAGAAAAACGAGCCTTTTTCTCCTCTTGCTTTATATTAGAGACTTTTCGGACAGCCTCTTCTATTTATTATTATTTATATAATAATACTTTTCCTACTGTACCGTCTTTGCTCTCACCAACTATACGAATTTTCAAGCCGGTGGATGGAATATTGCGTCCTGCTTCTAGATTTCCTTGGTTGCTGTAGTCAGCACTATCATCAAATAGTGGAGTTCGTTTTGTAAAATTATCTTTTAATGTAGTTCCGTTAATAGCAGCATAATCTAAAAACATTTTATTAGATTTAGCTAAACTAAAGGCAGCATCATTTAATTGATATCGGGTAGCTCCTACAGTTCCATCACTCCAGTAGTTTGTATGCTGGTCTGCATCGACTACTCCTAAATATCCGTCTCCAGGATGCGCCCCCGTCCAGTTATCACTATATGATTCATCCACATACCAAACGACAAGACCTGGATCATAACTCATGAGACTAGCACCACGGCGAATATGCGCAAGACCCTCATCTACTCCATTTTGTGATCTCCATTCTAATAAATAATAATGTTTTGAATAAAATTTTCCTTCATCTTTCTGAAAGCCTTCTAATGCAAAGGAAGAATCCCCTTCTGCATTATCTGTTAATATTTCCGCTCCATTAGCTGTCACTTTAATATCATCCACATAGAAACCAGGATTAGCAACTGCCACGTCGGTCCAATAATTAAATTCAATTTCGACCTTTTGTCCCGCATATGCACTTAAATCAAAGACTCCATCCACCCATTCACCATTGGTACTGCCTGTAATCCCATTTCCTGGATTTTGGTCGTTGGGATTTTCGCTTGTGGTAATATTTCCTTTAATCGTCTCGCCATTTACCTTAATAGATGCATAATCCCATTCAGCCTCGATGTCGTACCATGTTTTAAAGGTCAACTCGGCACTTGTGGCATTAGTCAAATCTACTGCTGTCTTCATAGAATGATCGATATTATTTCCACTACCACTAAAGTATTCATATTTCCCGCTTGCCGGTGTGTTTACATCTGTTGTTTTATCTGGAAGATTAATACGCACTGCGTCATTATTTATTCCTTTTGTTACCGCTTCGTCCAGCAGTAGTTCTGTTCCTTTACTTGTAATTTCATCCGCATTTAACGTAGTGCCGCTTAACCAATTTCCCCCATGGGCACCTTGCAAATATTCCTTAGCATATGCACTAAATCCACTCGGCTCCGTACCTGGAATATCTCCGGCCCAGCTGCCACTAGCCATGATAGACCAGTAAGCCACAGCCTCACCGCCGCCAGTATATTGCGTATCATATTCATCTGGTAATCCTAAATCATGTCCGAATTCATGCGCAAAAACACCTGCCGCACCATCTTCTGGTTCAATGGTATAATCATATGCACCAAGCAAGCCACCGAAACGATCGCTATTAGATGTAGCTCCTGGCACTGCAACTAGGTTTCCTAAGTTCCAACGATGAGACCAAATAGCATCTCCCCCTAAGGCTCCTCCACCAGCTTCTTCACCAACTCCTGCATGGATAACCATTAAATGATCGATAATTCCATCTGGTTCGTTATATACACCATCGCCATCATAATCATCACGATCCCATACATCGTACTCACTTAAGTCTACATTTGGATCTTGTGCAGCTTTTGATAATGCTTCATAGACTAATTCACGAGGACGTGCATCACTATCATCTGGCCCAGGATAATTTCCTCCATAATAAGCGGCCTCATGATCAGCTGTGTACCAGCCAGCAACTTCCCCTTCTACCGAATAACTGCCACCAGATTGCTCTTCATAAAATTGTTTCATGGAGACAAGATTTTCGCCGTTCGGACCTTCATAACCATCTTCGCCAAAAATCATATTTTGAAAGTGCTCATGTGTGTAATCTTCATAGAACATATCTGTCTCATCTTTTGTAATCGAGCTTTTTTTATAATCTGGAAAATCTATCGCTAAAACGAGAACCTTATCTTCACGAACTTCCCCTTCATACGCTTCCTCTTTGACAGAATCAACTGTATTTTTCTTTGCCTGTCCTAATTTATTTCCTTTTCCCTTTTGGAGACTATGATTAGATGTTTCATTTTCTCCCTTTGTTTCTAATTTTGATAAGGCTTTCGGCAGTTTATCCTTTGTTTCTTTTTTAGCTCCTTCTGCTTTGCCTTGTAAATACTTTTGTAAAGCTTTTTCCGTTTCACCGGTACTTGCATTCTTTGCTAACTTTCCCTCTTTTTTCAGCATTTCAATAATCCGCTCATCATTGGCAATGCCTAAATCAATAGGAGCTCCACCGTAACTGGAGACAACTTCTTTATATGCTGCTTCTGCAGCGGCTTTCTCAGGAGGACCATATAACCCTAGTGAGAGAGTACTAATTCCAAGTACTGCTGCTAGTGCTGTTTTTTTAAGTTTCTTCTTTACCACCAAAAAATCCCCCTCTGATCACAATATGTAATATTACGAGACTTAATATTCTAAATTGATAGTCAATTCCCCTTTTTATTTTCTCAAAATAGTACTTTTATATCAGAAAATTAATTATTTTCAAACTTCAAATCCCGCACTAATCCCCAATCGTGCTTCCCCTATATATCAGAGCACTTCCATAACTAAGGAATATCAACATTAAATCTCCAGCAAATAATCTTCTTTTGCTTTTCAAACTATATAAAAATATTAATAAAATAGACATAAAGGAACCTCTCTCTAACGGCCCTATAAAAATCATGCAAAAAACGCAAATAGCCTCCAATTACACTTGTCTCCCAATAGAAAAGGGGAAGGTGAAAATACCTTCCCTCTTAAGCAAGCACTTCTTTTTCCAAATGCCTATTCTCTTATTAAATCAGTCATATATGAACATTCATCGCAGACTGATTATATTTTTTTAATAACTTGGCAAAAGTCTCACGGTCTTCTTCTGTCCAACATTTAGTAACTTCTTCCACTCTGCTTTTTCTAAACTTCTTTTCCTTTTGAAATTCTTCTAATCCTGTTTCGGTTATCTGGAGCGTATAAGCCCTTCCATCTGTTTCATCAGGAATTCTCAGCAAAAAGCCCTTTTGCTCCAACGCAGCCGCCTGTCGACTTACAGTAGAAACATCTAATTGAAATTCAGTTGCTAACGCTTTAACACCGGCAGGTCCTGATGTCACTATTTCATGCAATAACAGGTATGCTGACCGATCCAGACTGCCAGTTTTTTTATGAGAAGAGGTATGGGTAACCCTTCTTATCAGTATAGATAATTCCACTTCAAGTTCTTCCAGCGATTGTTCATCCATTGATTAACTACCTCACCGTTTCCAATATTTCTATAAGATATGATAGCATACTTGATTAAAGATTTGTAAGGAGGAAGGAATCCATCTGACTATAAAAACATTTGACGTTTCATCATATAGTTGTATAATACAATTATATAGTTTCCTTATACAACTACTTGTCCAAAAAAGGGGGAAAGATAAATGTTAGCCCATGATATTATGGTAAGCCAAGTATATAAAGTGAAGGAAAACGACACCGTCCGTTCTGTCATCGAAAAATTCATTCAATATAAAATTAGCGGTCTTCCTATCGTTAATGACCGCAATGAGATTGTCGGTTTCATCAGTGATGGAGATGTACTGCGATACATTGGTAAACATGATGATCATATTATCGACAGTATTTATTATACGGTTGTCATTAAAGGGGATGATGAAGACTTTGAACATAGATTGCAAAGTCTCTTACATTTGAATGTAATGAAAATTGCGAAAAAAAGGGTTATTAAAGTGGCTTGGGATGAAAATTTAGAAAAGATTGCTGCTCTGTTAGGTAAAAAGCAAATAAAAAAAGTCCCCGTTGAAAAAAATGGAGTTTTAGTAGGCATTATTAGTCGCGGTGATGTTATAAGGAATTCTTTTAAAGAATTAATCTAGTCTATAAAAACAAAGGGAATAAAAAAATAAAGGGGAGAATGAAATGTCATCTTCACAATCTGTATCAGCAGATTCAAGCAAAAACAATTTAAATACGAAAACAGAAGCTAGTTTATTAAAACAGCCTAAAGCAGTATGGGCTGTATTTTTTGCGGGGATTATTGCCTTTATGGGGCTTGGTCTCGTAGATCCGATCCTTCCTGCTATTGCCGAGAAACTTCATGCCTCCCAAAGCCAGGTAACGCTGCTTTTCACTAGCTATAATGCCGTGATGGCTGTAGCAATGCTAGTGACTGGGATGATCTCCTCCAGACTTGGAATTAAGTGGACACTTATCTTGGGGATTGTTATCATTGCTATTTTCTCCTGCCTAGGCGGACTATCAAATGGGATTTGGTCGCTTGTTGGTCTTCGCGGAGGTTGGGGACTTGGTAATGCCCTGTTTGTAGCAACTGCTTTAGCGGCAATTGTGTCCCTATCAAACAGTGGCACTGCTAAAGCAATTATTCTTTATGAAGCAGCGATTGGACTTGGTATCTCTGTCGGTCCACTACTAGGCGGATGGTTAGGAGCCATGAGCTGGAGAGGTCCTTTCCTAGGGGTAGCTGTTTTAATGATCATTGCCTTTTTCGGTATTTTCATTTTAATGCCAAAAAATACTTCCATGAATACAACAAATACAGTTAAACCTAAAACTTCCCTGGCAGATCCGTTTAGAGCATTAAAACACCGCTCCTTACTAGTTTTAGGGATTGCCGCAGCATTATATAATTTTGGATTTTTCACGTTGTTAGCCTATGCACCGTTTGTAATGGGCTTAGACGAACATGGACTTGGCTTTGTATTTTTGGGCTGGGGTATTTTATTAGCTGTCACTTCTGTTTTTATGGCACCAAGATTGCAGGAACGTTTTGGAACCGTAAAATCAATGTGTGCAATGTTAACCTTGTTTGCAGTTGTATTAGTTGCTATGGGAATTTGGACAACAACCCAATGGGTTATCATCGCAGCAGTTATTTTCGCTGGTGCCTTATTAGGAAATAACAATACGCTTATTACAACTGCCGTAATGAATGCTGCTCCTGTAGAACGATCTACCGCTTCAGCAGCATACAGCTTCTTGCGCTTTATAGGTGGAGCCATTGCACCTTTCACAGCAGGAAAGTTAGCAGAAATATTTAATCCATCTGTCCCATTCCTTGTTGGAGCTGGATTTGTATTAGTTTCCGTGTTATTTATCTGGTTTAATAGCAAACATGTCCATCATGTGGATGCAATGGGTTCTGGTCATTAATCAACATCTACCAATAATCATAAATAATTCCCATCTGTCTAAGTATAGATGGGAATGGCAGCAGAGGGACAGTTGTACTACTTCCCTCTAATGCTTGTGATCAGCCTTTAATCAAGTTTGTCTAACTGGAAAAACTTCTTTTCCACTTCCCCTTACTTCAACCCCGTCAACGTTATCCCCTTAATAATATGGCGTTGGAAGATTAAGAAGACGATGATTAGTGGTACAACAGCGATGGTAGCTCCTGCCATGACGATTTCCCAGTAAGTTTGGTTTTCACCTGAGAAAAAGGCAAGGCCGACTGGCAGTGTTCGCATTTCTTCTGTCTCGATAACGATTAACGGCCACAAATAGGCATTCCAGTTTCCTAAAAATGTGAAAATACATAGCGCTGCTAATGCTGGATATACTTGTGGAATGGCGATTTTAAAGAAAATTTTAAACTCATTTAAGCCATCAATTCTTGCAGCATCGAGTAAGTCATCTGGAATAGACTCCATAAACTGTTTCATGAGAAAAATACCAAAGGCAGAAATTACGCCTGGAAACATAATCCCCCAATACGTATCAACCCAGCCTAAGTCAGTAGACATGATATACCAAGGAATAATCAACATTTCGGTAGGAATCATTAAGGAACTTAAGATGAATAAGAAAATAATACTCTTGCCAACAAAGGAAAATTTAGCAATAACATAACCAACAAGGGTGTCAAATAACGCAACACTTATAGTAGTAATAACCGCCACGATAAAACTATTTAAAAACCATTTACTAAACAGGGTATCCACCATGATCTTCCGATAATTCTCTAATGTAGGGTGGTCGGCAAGCAGCTTCAGTCCATATACTTCCGTCGGCGGCTTAAAGGATGTGGATACCATCCAAATAAAAGGGAACAGCATAAAGATAGCCCCAACGGTCAAGAGGATATAGACGATTGATTTTTTTAAATACCTTCTTTTCTTCAACTCCTCACCCCCATAAAAAACTAGTACTCAAATTTCTTTGTCAAAACTTTCATTTGAATGATTGTGATAACTAAAATAATCAGAAATAAGATAACTGTTGCCGCAGAAGCGAGACCCATATCAAAGCGCTGGAAGGCTAATTCATAAATATAAAGAACAACGGATATAGTAGAATGAAGTGGTCCACCCTGTGTCATATTTTGCACTTGGGTAAAGGTTTGTAAGAAACTAATACTGCCAATGACTGCGGAAAATACAATGGTTGGATTTAGTAAAGGCAAGGTAATATGAATAAATTTTTTCCAACCATCTGCCCCATCAATTTCCGCAGCTTCATAGAACATTTTGGGAATATTCTCAAGTCCTGCTAGAAAAATAATCATTTGAAAACCTAGCCCTTGCCAGATCATCGTTAAGATAATAATATAAATTGCTTGATCAGGTGATTTAAGAAAGAGCTGGGCTTCCAAGCCAAACTTCATGAGAATATCATTCACAATGCCGTTGTTCATTAGAATCCATTTAAACACCCAGCTTACCGCAACAATACTTGTCACATAGGGAATGAAATAAATAGCGCGAAATACCCCGACAAATTTATTAATCCTTTGCAAAAGCAGCGCTACTCCTAATCCACACATCAGTTGTCCTACTACACCAAAAACGACATAGATAAATGTATTTATTAGTGATTTACGAA
Source organism: Niallia circulans NBRC 13626 (assembly GCF_001591585.1). Classification (GTDB taxonomy): domain Bacteria; phylum Bacillota; class Bacilli; order Bacillales; family Cytobacillaceae; genus Niallia; species Niallia circulans. The sequence goes on from NZ_BCVE01000005.1 coordinate 315,986, forward strand.
AGACTTCATCTTTAAAAAGGGCTACATAATTATCCATCCCTACAAATGGTTTATCCTCTGATAGAATATCCCATTCCCGAAACCCGATATTGAATGTATAAAGTGTTGGCAAAAACCGAATCGAAATAAAAAAAAGAAGAGGTATCAGCAAGCATGTATATACAAAGATATATTTTTGTTGCTTTAACGTAAATCTAGCAGTCTTTTTGGAGACGGCAGAATGGTTCTTCCCCGACATGAAAACCCTCCTTTCTGAATAAAGAAAGACGATTACCGCCTTTCTTTATTCCAGTATCTTTACTTTTTACTCCAATAATCATCGTATAGCTTTTGTGACTTAGCTGCGAAATCATTGTAGGCATCTTCAATTGAAACTCCATTTAGCAACACTTCATTCACTGCATCAATAACATATTGTCTTTGTGCTGTTTCGTCGACATAGAATTGTGCATTAGCATATGGAAGCTGTTCGATGAATGGTCCGTATAATGGATCGTTTACATATTTATCTTGTGTTGCGACCGCTTCTTTTGCTGGCAATTCTCCTACCTCGTCAATCCAGCGTTCCATCACTTCATCACTTGTTAAAAACGCTAAGAATTTTTTAGAAGCTTCTAATTTCTCTCCTTCTACTTTAGCCGTAATGCCATTTGCCCAGAACGAAGATTGTGTAGCCTTTTCTTTATAAGATGGCAGTGGCGCAACCCCATAATTTAAGTCAGGTGCATCTGTCGCCAATGTACCTAAGCGGAAGGAACCGTCAATATTCATCGCCGCATTCCCTGTCTTAAATGCTGTTACATCATCTGTATAAAAACCACTTTCGCCAACTTTATGTTTGGATCCGAATTCCACTAAATACGTAAATGCTTCTAAACCAGCAGGTGTATCATCCCAAAGAATTTGCTTACGATCCTCACTCAATCCTTGACCGCCAGCTTGATAGACAAGAGCATCATAAAACCAGTTGTTCAGCTGTGCACCAATTTCATACGCCATCCCCTCTGTTACAAGCTTTCCGTTTTCTCTTACTGTCAGTTTTTTCGCATAATCTACTAATTCATCCCATGTTTTTGGCGGACTATTTGGATCCAGGCCTGCTTTTTCAAAAAGATCTTTGTTATAAAATAGGGCAAGAGTACGAACCGCAGTCGGAATGGCCCAATATTTATCGTCCAATTTTGCCGCATTAACTAAGGAGAAGTATTCACTTTCGATTTTATCCACTGGAAATGTATCCTCAGGAAGAGGCTGTAAATAGCCTGAATCAATATATTTTGGCAGCCAGCCATAATATAAATTGATAACATCGGGACCTCTTCCAGCTGGAACTAATGTAGCAACCTTCTCATTGTATTGCTCATATGGAAAAGTTGTCTGCTTTACTTTAATTCCTGGGTTTTTATCTTCAAACTCTTTAATAAGCTCATCCATTAAATCCACTTTCGCCTTATAGGCATATTGCCAATATTCAATTGTTACCGTACCATCTGCTTCCCCGCTAGAATCCTTTCCCTTCGAACAACCAACAATAACCATTGCTATGGCTAGAAAAAGAAATACACTTAAAAACTTTTTCAATAGAACCCCTCCTATTAAACAAGTTAGTTATTATTGCGAAGCAGCTGCTTATAAGAAGTAAATTTGTTTCTATATATTGCTACTTCTTTTGAAAAGTCAGCAAGCTTTTGAATGGACTTTATTCGCTGTCTCTCTGTTTCTTTTGGGTTAGGACCTCCAAAAGCAGAGCGAACCATAACAAAGTGAAAAGGATTAATCGCAGTTTGATATTGTTCTTCTGTTAAAGGAAGATGTGTTCCTAATATCTCCTGAGAAATTTGCTTGACTAGTTCAGCAGAACCATCTTTTATTTTTTTCCTAGAACTAGCTAATCGCTGAACCAAAATGCTGACAATCTGATGGGCATCGCGGAAGGATAATTGGCACTCCCTAACCAGTACATCCGCTAATTCCGTTACGGTGGAAAAGCCTTCTGAACAACGGGTCAGGAGTTTATCTACATTCACCTCCATCGTTTTAAGAATTTCTGTCAGCAATTCGATAATTTGATAAGAGTGAGAAAAGCCATTGATAAGAATAGGCTGGATATCATCCCCAATATCGACGATGTCCCCAAAAGGTGTGTTGTGGGACATCATAAAAGCAGCATTTACTTCCCCAATTGTCCGACTAATGAGAGATTTCGTATGTTCTAAAGATGAAGGGTTTCGTTTTTGAGGCATGATGCTCGATGTTTGCACTAAGCTTTTATCTAATCTGATTGCTTCTACTTCATTTGTCGTAAAAAACAAGAGATCATGAGTAAAACGCGATAAGGTACTTAAAGTAATCTTGATCACACTAGCTATTTCCAGCATATAATCAGCAGCACTAATAGAATCATAGGAATTCTCCATTGGTTTATCAAAAGCTAATTGGGTTGCCACAAATGAACGATCAATTGGAAAACCAGAAGTCCCTAAAGCAGCAGCTCCCATTGGGGACTCATTGATTCTTCTTAAAAGCGTGAAACCACGTTCCAAGTCCCTTTGTAAACTACAATCGATGGCTAACAGATAGTGGGCTAAGGTAGTCGGCTGTGCTTGCTGATTATGGGTATAGGCTGGCATAATCGTTAGTTCATGCTCTTTTGCCAAACATAACAATACCTTTTTTAACTCTACAAGTAAGGTAAGAAACTGCAGGAGCTTTTCTCTAGATACCATTCGATACATGGTTGCATCCATATCATTTCTACTAAAGGCAATATGCATATTTCCAACAAGCACCTCGCCGATTTCCTTTTTCAAATCATCTTCGAGCATAAAAAATAAGTCTTCATAAAGAGGATTATAGTTTTTGGGATAACCTTTTGCTAATATCGCTTGATTCGCTTTAATGATTTTTTGGGTATCTTCTATTGTTAAGATTTTTTGGCGGGCTAGCATAGTAGCATGGGCGATGTTAATCTCTAATAAATAGGGAAGGTAATGTTGTTTCGTAAAATCATAGATGGGTTCTAAGATATGGTTTACATAGACTTGGGATCTACTGTCTGGCATTATACTGCTTCACTCCCTTCTCTAAATGGAGAAAACGGCGAGCATTATTTTCAAATATAGTTTCGATAGCATCCTCCTGCATATTAATCTCTCTACATACTCTTACTTGTTCTTGTAAATACCGATTGGAAAAACCTCTCGGAAATCCATTTGAATCTGTTCCAAATAAGATTCTTTCTAATCTTTCTGCATTGTATTGATCGCCCGTTTTTGATCTTTTGATAAAGCTGTTCCCTTCTTTAGCTGGCAAATGACCATGTATATCAATCACTTGAAAATCATTTTGAACGAGCATGTATATCTCCCTTCTAATCTATTTTTTCAACTAGATAATAATTCATGTTTTTTCATACCTAGAACCGCTGCACCTAATAAGGATGCTTGAGGCAGCTTTGTCAGCATAACCTCTGTCCTGCTTTGAATGGGTAAATAATGGTTAATTTTAGCTTGTAATTTAGGGAGAAACCAATATCCTGACTTCGATATTCCTCCCCCTAGAATAATGCATTCTGGATTGAGCAATGCTGCTATGTTAATTAAGGAGACAGCAATATGATCTAATGCCTCATTTATGACTTTCTTTGCAAAAGCTTCTCCTGCGATAGCCTTCTCAAATATTTCCTCCGCACTATACTCCTTTTCTTGCTTAACCTCTAGACCTCTTTGATACTGCTTTACTATAGATGGACCGCCAGTATGATTTTCCAGAAAACCATAGCCTTCGAAAATGGATTCAAAGCCTTCGGTTGCCTGGTCTTTATTGGTAATCATATACCCCATTTCTCCAGAGGCATATTGACTGCCGCGAAATAATTCTCCATTTATAACAATTCCACAGCCGACTCCTGTACCTATTGTTACTAAAACAACATGTGCTTTATCTTTAGCCGCTCCTTTCCAGCATTCACCTAGTACCGCCATATTCACATCATTTTCTATGTATATTGGGAAAGAAAAATGTTCTGTCATATGCTCCCTTAATGGATAATGCAGCCACCCTAAGCTTGGTGCTTCGATCACTATTCCTTGTTCAGAATCCGTCATACCCGGTGCACCAATCGCTAAAGACAACACCTTCGTATGACTAATATTCTGGTCTGATAACATGCTGTTTACTTGATCAACAAGCAATGGGACAAAATTCTTCTTCAACGCTTCTTGCGTGTCGATTTTGCGGTGAAGAATAAATTTACCCTCTAAATCCATAATTGCTATTTCGGTCGTCGTTCCTCCAATATCAATGCCAATCGTATATTTGTATTCTTTGGCAAACAATAAATGGACAGGTTTTCTCCCCCCTTTTTTTGCCGCCTTTTTGCTTTCTTTTTCAATAATCCAGCCTTCTTCCACCAGCTCATCTACCAATGCTGATATAGTCGGTTTACTCAGCTTCAATCTTTTTGCCAAACTCGCTCTGGAATAAAGCTTATTTCCCTCGATAATTTCTTGCAGCACTTTTCTCTTATTGATTATCTTCAAGTAGGTGGGAGTTCCTGATTGCAAAATACTCATTCATTCCTCCAATCATGACAGTTAGTAAACCTTCCTTACTTCTTAAATAGCTTATGATTGACTAGAATGTAATATGTTTTAAAGTATTCCGAAATTTTTTGTGAACTTTCCCTTATTTTAGTTGAGGTGCTTTTAAAGAATCGTTGTTTTCCTCGTTCCTTTACTTGAATATTAGAAAAACACCATTTAAAAAATGGCGTTTCATTTCGTAAATATATATATTACTTTTCTTATGACCAATCCAACGATTACGCCTGGTAACACAAAAAGCATTGGTAAAAAAATAGGGCCGATTAGATGCCCAAATAAGAAAACCTCTGATGAATAGATTAATCCTACTGTTACAAAATAAGCTGCAAACACAAACGGAAGAAATAGTAAGGGAGAATTTTCTCCTTCCTCATCAGCATCCTTTACAGCATCCCACATCGCAAAAAAATAAAGACATGGATAAAACATAAGCCATTTCAGATTAACTTCCTCTAAAGATGCGGAAGTATGTCCATGAAAGCTTAAAATAATGGCTTTATTAAAGTTAGCTTGTATGTTCACAACTAACTCAAGTAAGATAAAAATAATTCCTTTTATATATTTCTTATTAAGTAGTTGTCCAAAGCCAGGCAAAGCGATGGACCATAAAAGTTTTTCAAATGAATTCTTATTCACATCTTTCCCCGGCCACCTTTTTAATAGATAAAGTAATTGAGCGTACAGCTTTGTGATCTGCATCTACTGAGAATATAATCCATGGTTTTGCGAAAGAGTTTGAAGTTAGTATTTGCAAAAAATATAAATTTTAGCCATCAAAGTCCCAAAAGTGAGATTCTCCTGCTTCCTTCATAAAGAGTATAAAAAAAGGGACGGATGAGAACCGTCCCCAGGCTGTCGAGAAACTCTCGACAGTCTTTATTTTATGCTTTTGCTTCACTAATTCACCGCGTTAATATGATATAATATAGTTAATATTACTAGGATGGTGGATGGTATGTTCAAACCGAAAAAAGAATCACAAAATGAAGCTGAATTTGTTTTTATTGAGGACTTGGTCCCGGAGGATCATCTTCTAAGAAAGGTTGATAAGTACATTGATTTTTCTTTTATTGGGGAGAAAGTCCGTCCCTTCTATTCTGAGAAAAACGGGCGTCCTTCGGATCCAATTATGCTATTTAAGATGATGTTCATTGGTTATTTTTATGGCATCCGCTCAGAGCGACAATTAGAACGCGAAGTCCAGATGAACGTGGCATACCGATGGTTCCTTGGCTTAAAGCTCAATGATCCCGTTCCGGATCATTCAACAATCAGTTGGAACCGACGAACTCGTTTTAAGGATACAAACATCTTTCAAGAAATCTTTGATGAAATTGTCCTTCAAGCTATCAATCATAAAATGGTCGGTGGAAGAGTTTTATTTACTGACTCCACTCACCTTAAAGCGAATGCCAACAAGCACAAGTTCACTCGTCAAGAAGTAGAAATGGAGACTCGTGAATACATAGATGAACTCAATAAAGCTATTGATGAAGACCGATCAAACCACGGAAAAAAGCTCTAAAAGATATAGAGGAGGTGACAGAGACAAAAGAAATCCGAAAAAGTACAACCGATCCGGATTGTGGCTTTATGTCCAGGGATAACAAGCAGGAAATGTTCTGTTACCTTGACCACCGAACAACGGATATGAAGTTTAATATTATAACTGATGCCTATGTTACTCCTGGAAATGTCCATGACTCTGTCCCTTATCTTTCTAGATTGGATCGTCAGATTGAGCGATTTAGATTTAAAGTGGAAGCTGTAGCACTAGACTCAGGTTATTTAACGAATCCCATTTGTAAAGGTCTTCACGACAGAAGTATTTTTGGCGTCATTGCCCACCGAAGATTTCAGCCCACAAAAGGACTTTTCCCAAAGTGGAAGTTTACTTATGACAAAGAAAAGGATGTCTATGTTTGTCCGAATGGCCAGGAGTTAGTTTATCGCACTACAACAAGAGAAGGATATAGAGAATATAAGTCGGATGCTAAAAAATGTTCGGAATGCCCACTCCTGAAGGAGTGCACAAGGTCAAAGAACAAACAAAAGGTCATAACACGCCATGTGTGGGAAGAGTTCAAGGAGAAGGTACGCCTAAACAGACTCTCCCTTTCCGGAAAAATGCTTTATAAACTTAGAAAAGAGAAAGTCGAGCGAAGCTTCGCAGATTCAAAAGAACTGCATGGGCTTCGCTATTGCCGGTTACGGGGCTTGCGCAACGCGAGTGAGCAAGTGTTACTCACCGCAGCGTGTCAGAATATGAAAAAGATCGCCATGCACCTAGCCAAGCTAGGGTAATTGTGACGATCCTTGTTTTTTACATAAAAATGATGGAAGGCAGTGAAAAAAATAAATATTAAACCAAATAAAAAAGCTTGTGGAAGAAAATATAGTGCCTTTCTCCACAAGCTGGGGACGGATGAGAACCGTCCCCTTTTTTTCCTATATTGTAAATTTTGTGATCGTTTTTTCTAATTCAGCTGCTAAGTTTTTGAGGCTTTGGGCAGCTGAGGAAATTTCCTCTATTCCTGCTAGTTGTTCTTCTGAGGCTGCGGCAACTTCTTGTGTGCTTGCCTTTGTGTTCTTAGTAATAGTAGAGATTTGATTAAAGGAAGCAGATACCTCTTCTGCGCCTGCTGAAATCTCTTCTGAAGTGGCAGACATATTGGTAATATTATCAGAAACTTCATATGTCAATTCTAAGATTTCCATAAATAGTTCTCTTGAATTATTAGCAATCAATACACCGCTTTGAACTTCATCCATGACTGCATTCATTGATTCGCTCGTTTGTTTAATCTCCCCTTGAATTTTCGTTACTATCCCAGCAATTTCTTGAGAAGAACGCTGTGATTCTTCTGCCAGTTTCCGAACTTCATCGGCAACTACTGCAAATCCTTTCCCATGCTCTCCAGCTCTAGCTGCTTCAATTGCCGCATTAAGCGCAAGCAGATTTGTTTGATCAGCTATAGAAGTAATAACTTCCAATATTTTTACAATATCCTGTGATCTTACAATAAGTGATTTCGTCAATTCATCTGAGTTTTGAACCGATTGTTGAATTGTATTCATCTGGGTAATATTTTTTTCAACAGATTCCTTACCAGTTTTGGCTTTATTCAATGTTGAGCTCGCCTTTTCAGAAATAGTCGCCGAAGCCTCTGCAATTTGCTGTACTCCTTGTGCCACTTCATCAAGCGCTTCTGTACTTTCGGTCACCATTTCCGCCTGATCGGCTGCTCCTTCAGCAACAGTTTGAATCGATTCCGTTATTACTACACTTGTTTGATTGGATTGATCTGCACTCACAGCCAATTGCGCAGATGTTTCTGCTGTATGTTCAGAGCTTTCCTTCAACTGTTTAATCAATTCCCGCAAGCTATGTTTCATCGAATTCGTATTTTCCGCCAACTGGCCAATTTCATCTCTAGAGTGAACAGCTACATCCTTGCTTGTAAGATCTCCCGCTGCAACTAAACGAAGCTGAGCAACAATATTTCGGATTGGTTTTGTCATCCCGTTTGCAATCCAAATTGCTACACCAATTATCAGCACAGAAACCACTGCTATAATAATAATAGTAATATTCTTTATACTCTTAGTGACTTGTAATATATCATCGAAGGAAGTAAATAAATAAATCCCTAAACCAGCACTTTTTAGTGGAGCATAAGTAACTAGTTCTTCTTCTCCGTTAACATTTGCGTTCTTATTACCACTGGCTGTTTTTCCCTCCTCAAATATATCCATTACTTTTTGGGAAAATCCTGCTTCCTTAATTGTCTTACCGATTAAATCTGCATTAGGATAATATTGGATGATATCATTACTATCAATTAAAACAGGATATGTGCTACTATTTTGAGAAGTCTCATTTTGGAAAAATTGCTTTATAAGACTTTCAAAGTTAACGGTAGCAGATACAACTCCCACTACTTCTTTATTAGCATTTATAATCGGAGTGGCTATTGCAAGAACCCGATTCCCTGTTGAATTGGACTTAAGGACATTCGAAACACTCTGTTCGCCTTTTATCCCTTTAATAAAATAATCTCTTTTTGATAAGTCTAATTTACCAACTAGACTAGGGTCTGTATGTGCTTCCACCATCCCATTTTTTCCGATAACTACAACTGATTCATAAGTTGGATCTTGCTCTTTAACTATATTAATTTGTTTACTGCGAGCTGCAAGATCTCCATTGATAATGGTATCTGATTTCGAAATAAGCGTAAGTTCATCCAAACGTTTTTGAATCCATTCCTCCATGTTTTCAACAGTAGAAGCTGTTTGATTACCAAGCCATTCCTCTTCCTTGTTTAACGCATTATTACTACTTACATAATAAATAATACTAGAAGCTATTATTACTGGAATAAGACCAATTAATAAAAAATACAAAATAAATTTTGTTTTAATCGATCTGTCTTTACTTTTTTTCATCCTTCCTCGTCTCCTTTATGCATCTCTATTTAGCATCATAAAACATATAACTATACTGCTTAATATACATATCGACAAAATTTGACGTATATCAATACTTTCGACAACCGTTTTCGACATTTTTCTACCGAATTTAGTCTTCAGAGGAACGGTTCTACCGCTTTCCTCTTAATTTTCAGCAACAATCAACCATAAAGCCTTTTTTCCCTACTCGACTATATTCCTTCTCTGGATGAGAAATTGCTATTATCGTTAGCTTTCACCCAACATTCATCGATCGCAAGAAAAGTCCCTAATTAAACCAAGAAAGAAGCATAGGAAGACTCCTAAGCTTCTTTAATCGTTAATAAGGATCCCTTCGATCCCTATAAAGATAGATTTTGTTTTTGTAATTGGTCTTTTTCAAAGGCTTTAAAAAATGGATAATAGATCGCTACACCGATAGCGAAGTTAACCATTACGAGTATGACTGCCTTCCAGTCGCCTGTTGCAAGGAATCCTCCAATAAATGGCGGGGTTGCCCAAGGTAATTCAATAAAGACTCTTGCAACTAAGCCGATTTGCATGGATAAATATGTTACCGCAGATGCGACGGCAGCTGATAGTACAAATGGAATGAGGAAGAATGGATTCATCACAATTGGAACACCAAAGATAATTGGTTCTACAATCGTAAATAATGCTGCTGGTGTTGCTGCAATGGCGAGTACTTTTACTGTTTTTACTTTAGAGAAGTACATCCAGAATAGTAATCCCCATGCGGCAGATGGCCAAATCGCCATACGCTCTGTATAGGTGGTCCAGATATAAGGCAATTCATAGCGGGAAACCCCTTCCGCTAAAGCCGCAGCATTCTCTGCTACCCATTGTAATCTTAATGGCGCAAATATGGTGTCCACCATAGCAGTTCCATGCATTCCTACCGTCCAAAGGAGCATCTCTGCAAATACTCTTCCAACAAAAACAAAGATATTATCTACTCCTGCGAATAATGGGGTTAAGACAACAGCCATAAAGTTAACTAAATCAAAACCTAATACTGTGCGCACTAGCCAAGTGAGAATAAATACGATAGCATATGGAATCAAGGCAGAAAATGCATTGCCTACTGCAGGAGGAACACCATCAGGCATTTTGATAACAATATTATTTTTTATACATAATTCCATGATTTTTACAGATAACAAGGCAACAATAATAGCAGTAAATAAACCTTGTGCACTAAAGGGCTGCACGGTAATGGCACCATCTGTTATCTCCCCAATCGTCATAAGGAGAAATGCGCCAAGACCTAATAAAGCAGAAGACAGCAAATCCATTTTTTTAAGCTTTGCATAGGATACAGCAATGGCAACCACAACATATAAAGCTAAGAAATTCATCGTTAAGTTATAAAGCATTAAAAATTTAGGTGTTAAGGAAGAAAATGCTGGAATGACGGCCTTTTCGGTAAAAGAACCTGGCAGCCCCAACATACCAATTAAAAGAAAAATACTGCCGATAATAATAATAGGAATAGATGCCACTAAACCATCTTTAATTGCCGTAACAACAGGTATTTCTCCAAATCTTGCAAGAGGAGCCGCAATTTTATTCATAATAAAGTCATTTATCTTCTCACCAAACCCCTTTGTCTCTTGACCTGCCATTTTTATTCCCCCATCCATCATTATTTTTGACTATTAGGATAGTCTTCCCCATCTGATGTAAAGCGTTTTCACTTTATTTTTTTAAAAGCATTAACCCTTAAATAGGCTAAAAGTTAACGCTTATTGTACATCCTGTTAAAAATCAAACCAGATCGGCCGGAAATAAGATGTCTGCTGACTTTCTGGCTTTTTCATATACACGCATAACTGTATAGGAATGTTCTAGCAATTTACTACATTTATCAAATGATTTCGTGTCAAAAATCTCTTTGAACCTTAGAAGTTCATAATATAAAAGGTTATTAGTAGTTTGATTATTGAGCGTTATCTCTTTGTCTTTCAAATACAAGATTACTTTTTGGCAGCCATTGGCGCCATTTTCCACATGAAGGTATCCATTCTCCCCTTGCATAAGGACAAAATTCATACTTCTTGTATCTTTTGCACCTACACATTCTGCAATAAAATCAGCATATTGCATCACTACTATTCCTGATGTATCAATTCCATTCGAATGTTTATTTGCTGTATAGGTAACGGCGTTTGGTGCGCCAAATAAATTTAGAACAAAGTGTAGATTATAAATGTTTATATCTGCTAATGCTCCTCCAGCAAAAAAAGGGTTAAAGACATTAGGTGTTTCCCCCTTTAACAGGGCATCATATCTACTAGAGTATTGACTGTAATTACATTGAACAAACTTTAGTTGACCTAATTGGTTTAGATGTTTCTTAATCAATTGATAATTGGGTAAATGAATCGTTGTTATTCCCTCGAATAACATCAACCCTTTTTCTCTAGCCAGTTTTATTAAAGTTTCTGTTTCCTGTACGGTAGAGGTAAATGGTTTTTCACAAATAACATGTTTGCCATTTAACAACGCTTGATAGGACTGTTCAAAATGAAGGCTATTCGGTGAAGCCACATAAATAAAATCAATGTTAGGATCTGCATACAGCTTTTCTAATTCTGTGTAAATATTGGCTATCTGGTATTTCTCCGCTAGTGTCTTTGCTGTTTCTTCTTTTCTCGAATACATAGCCATACATCTTGCGCCCTCTATCTCCCTTAAGGCTGATAAGAATACATCTACAATAAAACCTGTTCCAATTGTTCCTATTTTCATTTTGATTCCTCCACACGACTAACTAATTTGCTTCTTTTGCTATCGTAAGTCCATCTTCTAACACTTTCAGAACCGTTAATACTTCGTCATCCTTTACCGGCTTTTCCCCATTGTTTTTAATCGCTTGATATAATTTTTCATAAAGAATACCGTAATCTGTATATTCAGAAGGTACTTTTTCGTTATGTTCTTCTCCATTTTCATCTATATATGAAAGTATTCCCCAGTTACTTTCAGATTCAGGCTCAAAAGATACTCGTGTTGGACCATTCGGATTCTTTTTTTGATGCCCGCTACTGTATTTAATAAAGCTCCCTTTATCGCCATGTACAGTAAACTTTGGATGTTCTAATTTAACACTTAAGCTGCATTTTACTGTTGCTTTTATTCTTCCAAAATAAAAATCTATATCGATATAATCATCTGACTCCCCAGGGTAATAGATACTTCTGACATCATAATGAATATCATCTGGTTTCCCATACAAAGACACAATTTGGTCAATGGTATGAACGGCTAGCATATATAACATACCAAATCCTCCCTTTTTAATACCTTGAGGATTGAAATAGTCATAATGGGATTGAATTTCAACAATATTTCCTAATCTGCCACTATCTAGTACTTTTTTCAAAGTGAGAAAATCCCCGTCAAATCTTCTATTTTGATTTGCCATGGCAATAAGTCCTTTAGATTTCGCCAATTCAAACACTTTAGCTGCCTCTTGAATGGTTGGGGCAAAAGGCTTTTCCACAAGAACATGCTTATTATGTACCAATGCTTTTGTGGCATATTCAACGTGACTGTCAGCATGGGTACAAATCACGACTAGCTCCACTTCACCGTCTTGAAGAATTTCCTCTAAGTTTGTTGTAAATTGAATAGCCGGATACCAGCTCTCATGCTCTATCCCTTCACGAACTCGATCTTCCTCTCGACGGTAAATGTACTTTACCTTAATGTTTTCTCTTCTTTCCAAGTATGGTAAATGATAATTTAAAACCGCATTTCCATAACCAATTATGGCAATATTCATCATAAAATCTCTCCTTTACTCTTGCTTGACCTCATGATAGCACGCTCTTTATTCATTAGATATAGATATTCAAGATAATGGTAAGCGTTTTCAAAAATAACAAATTAAACTAACCCAATTATGAAATTGAATTTCATAATTGGGCATTATTGGGTCTTCCTCCTAATATCTTTATCTTCTATTGTACCAATATACAAGACATCAAAAATATATTGAGTGGTAACGATATTAAAAGTTTTGGTAAGATGGAGGCTTTCATTATTATAGTAACTTTGAATATTTTTATCAGTCAGCTTCACTAATTCATTTTCCTCATTACCAGAAATCGCAATCACCTTTCTGTTAAACGTTTTAATGGTTTTCGCAATATCTATAATCGCTTTATTCGTTCCTGTATGGGAAATGACAAAGGACACTGTTTTTTTATTATTTTTGACATTATTCAGCAAATGATAGTTTACACTATTATACGCTACCGCATGCAGTCCTATTTCACTCCATTTCGCACATACTTGTTGTGCAATATAATAATTCGCATCTACTCCATATATTTCAATACGATTGGCATCCTTCAGCCAGCCGATTATCTCGATTAAATCATCGATTCTAAATTTCTTGCGCGTTTGAAGTAAGGCTTCTTCATAAATAAAAGGAATGGCATCAACCTTATCTAAAAAATCTTTATAATTTCCATCATTTCTATGAATCAACTGATCTTTCAAATGAGAATCTTTATATTCTAAAGCAAACTGCAATTGAAAATCCGGATATCCCTTTGTCCCAAATTTTTTACATAACCTCACAATGGTTGATGAGCTAGTAAACGTTAATTTTCCCAATTCATTTGCAGTAACCCGAAAAACTGTTTCCGGATTCTGAAGTATATAATTCACAATATGGCGTTCTTGATTAGTTAAGTCCTTCATATACTTCATCTTGTTAATTAACATGTATCCATTCTCCTTTAATTAACGTAATATTAGGGAATATTTCCTGGTTATATCACATTTCATTTTCTTTCTTCATTGTAACGAAGTGATTTAAGGAAATCTATAGAAACAACGACAATGAAAAAAAGCAAAAAAGCCCAGCATTTGCATGGGCTAAGCAGTGCCTTCCTATTATTCTTATTGATCTTAGTTCATCTTTTGATTTGCTTATACATTTCAATCATTTCTTCCACTAATGTAGAGATTGTTTCCGCGCTCATTAACTGATCTTCCGCATGCATAAAGATTAAAGAAAATGGTACCTTATCTCCACTTGCTTCTCTTTGAATAAGCGTTGAATGGATTTTATGCCCTTCGGTAAAATAGGATTTCGAATCATCCAATTTTTGTTTAGCTAGCTCAAAATTGCCCTCTCTTGCAGCAAATAATCCTTCCATTACTAGACTTTTTGCCATTCCTACATTACTAATAATCGAAAAACTTATTTCATATTCTTCTGGCGTTTGTTCATGCATGGATATCCCTCCTCCACTTTTTTAATTCATCAACTCTAATGCAGCTTCTAACACTTTTTCCCCATTCATCATTCCGTAGTGCTGCATATTAATAGAGTCAAGCGGAATATTCGTCCCTGCTAGTTTTGCTTCCAGTTGTTTTTGCTTAAACTTCACTTGCGGTCCAAGTAATACGACACCTATATCCTTTTTCTCCAAGGTATCTTCAAATTCGGAAGCAGAAATGGCAAATATATCTGTTTCCAATCCTCTTGCTTCCGCTGCCTTCTGCATTTTAGTAACTAGTAAGCTAGTACTCATCCCTGCTGCACAAACTAACATAATTGATTTCATGTAAAATTCCTCCCTATAATAGATAGATATCTTCTATATTCATCATACTATGTAAACGCTTCATTTTTAAAAGCTACTTTTTCCAATTGGCAGAGGAAATAATTATGCTTTATTTTTTCAATAAAAGTTCATATAGGAACTGGAAAAGCCTATTCATTCAACAATCTTATAAAATCTTCTACCTTCTCACAATGGATCAGTTGTTGAACTAGCTGCTGATTTTCCATTATCGAAATTAGCTTGCGATACATTTTATCCAATTCTCCTTTTTTAACCGCACTAATATTAAGCAAACAAACAAGCTGCACCATTTGGTTATTACTCCAAGCAATAGGACGATTAAGTGTACAAAAGGTCCAGAAGGTCTCTTTTGTCACAGGAATAGTTGGATGTGGGATTGCAATTAAATTGCCGAAACTCGTTGGTGCTGTGTTCTCTCTATCGAGTACCAATTCTTCATATCCTTCTGTAACAAGGTTCTGATTAGATAAATTCTCACATAAAAAGTGAATAACTTCTTCCCTTGTATCTAAATTTTGTTTTAGAAAAATTCTTTTTGAATCAAGATAGCTATCATTCATTTTTAATGCTGCAGATAAATGTTTCCTAATTCTTGTAATATCTGTCTCTTCTAGAAATGTACTCACAAGTTGAATAGGAATGCCTACCGGCTCTTTAATTGGAACTGTTGAAATAATGAGATCAATTGAAGATAACTCATATCCCTCTAATCGATAATAATTAATCGTATCGACAATTTCGATCTCTTGTTCGAATATATTTTCTAGACGATAATAAAGCAATTTGGCACTTCCTACTCCTGATGCACAAACGAGGACAACCCTTTTCGCTTTTCTATTCTTACTTTTCATTCTTTCAAGAGCCACTCCGATATGTAGAGCCAAATAGGCTATTTCATGTTCTCCAATCTCCATTGTTAAATAGTCTTTCATACATTTACTAGCTATTACAGCCCCTTCAAAAGCCAATGGATATTTAAGTTTGATATCCTGTAATAATGGATTTCGGATATTCATCTTATAGCGTAGACGATTCATCGCAGGTCTTATATGAAGAATCATTGCTTGTATGAATTCATAATCATGATATAAATCCCAGTCCATTTCCTTTTTCAGTTTATTTAACATACATTTCATGATGCTTTCAACTTCATCCAATTTGCTGTATGCCGTCAAACTGTCTTTATGGATTAGTTTTGTCCCAGCTAAATGAATAACAATATAATTAATTTCTGTCGTAGGAAATAGTAAATCAGTAATCGCTTCTACTTCCTGTACGATCTCCTTGGCAACAATGTTTTCAAAGGGAAATTCCTCTAAATGATTGCCCTCCGTATCTTCAATTAGAAATCCTTCTTCTATTCGTTTACATGCAATCATTATATGTGTAGCAAGGTTTTCTAAAGAAATATCGGATATCTCTATTTTGTATTGATTGACTTTTTTAATAATGATAGTGTGTATTTTCTTATATAGATCTTCTTTAAATACAAGCAGTTGATTTCGATTTGAGTCTGAGTTAAGCTGCTGATTGTGCATATAGTTGGCTAAACATAAACGTTTCTGATACTCATCACCATGAATATATAATCCATAATGAGGGCGATGAAGCAGCTTTAAATGATAGGATGCGAGTATCTTCCGCACCTGTTTTAAATCATTTTGAATAGTTGATTTAGATACAAACATTTCTTCTTCAAAATACTCTAATTTGATATAACCATTATTTAAGAGAAATTGTTTTAATAAATACATCACTCTAGTATTTTGATCGGTAAAATCAGGAAATAATGGTCCATCTTCCTTCTCAATCTGCACATTAAATTCGCTATTAAACAGTTCTTCATCATTAATCTGTATTTGATAGCCTTTCCCCCGTATTAAGTGGAGCTCAAATCCTAATGAAGAACTTTCTATTTGAATATCTTTGCATTCTTTTCGAATGGTGCGATCACTTACTCCTAGATGTTTGGCAATCCATCTTGCAGTGACTGGTTTAACTGACTTTAGTAAATAGAAGACAATGTTTTTTTGTCGCTGAGTAAGCATACATTTCACCTCATTCAACCTTATTCCATTTGGAAGATTGTTTCATTTGAAAATTCATATAGCCCTATCAAAGTCTTTTCTTCATTTAAGCGCTTACAAGTGATTCCCTCAAAAAAGATGGAGCAGAATACTAATGGACTATGTCCTTATTTACCTATGGCCTCATTTTATCATAGACAAAATCACTTCGATTTTACACCCAAACTTTTTCAAAAAACAACCGGATTTTTTGTATGGAAGAGAAGCAGAGGGACGGTTCATACACTTCTCTTTATTCATAAATATCTACTTCAACTGGCAGTTTAACATTATCCTTTGGGAAAGTCGCATACCATACCCAGAGATTACCTTGAAGGAAAAACTTATTTGGCTGGATATTGCCCTCACTAGTAATAATGATGGTTTTGGCGCTATCTTCGGCAAATCCATAAATAATGGAAAAATTCTTTTCGAGCTTATTATTTGCCTGCCAGGTAATAGAACCTCTCTCTTGTCTCTCTTCTTGAAACTCCTGAAATTCTAATATAGGATAAATAATTTTTTGAAAGTCAGTAAATTCTTTATTAGTAAGTACAGGAACAATCCCCGACCTATTTTCCGCAAAAACGATACGGGACTGCGCATCAAACAACAGGATTCGTTTGCAATCACCAAATTGTTCCGATACTTCTTCACATACCCTTTCTTCCAAAGATGATGTAGGAGGAATAAAGACAGTTTTAGTTGGATTTGGATGCATCGCAATAAGGTAAATAACAAAAATGGTCAGAGCTAGCGCAACTATCAAAAGAATGTTCTTCATTACATGTTGCCCTCCCTTCTTCCTTCCTTATTAGTATGTCTCGTGAAAATGAAATACACATTTATACAGAGTACTCTTTCCATTAATCCTAGTATATGAACAAAAAGAAGCTGACTTCAAAAGTTGTTCTTAAACGACTTTTGCGTCAGCCACTACTTGCTATATCATGCGATTAAAAAGCAATAAGAACCGTCCCTCCGATTCCCTTATTGCATAGAAACCCATACACTCTTTACTTCTGTGTAGTTGTTTAGGGCATAGGAGCCCATTTCACGGCCGATGCCTGATTGTTTGTATCCGCCGAATGGAGAGGCTGCATCGAATGTATTGTAGCAGTTGACCCAAACTGTTCCTGCGCGGAGTTTGCTGGCGATGTAGTGGGCATTAGCAACATCTCTCGTCCAGACGCCTGCTGCTAAGCCATATTCACTGTTATTTGCACGTTTAATCAGCTCATCTAAATCATCATATGGCATTGCCGAAATAACAGGTCCAAAAATTTCTTCCTTGGCAATCGTCATCTCATCTCGTACATCGGCAAAAACAGTTGGGGAAACAAAGTATCCTTCCTCACGTGGATTAAAACCACCTGCGACTAGCTGCGCGCCTTCGTTTAACCCTCTTTCAATATAACCAAGAACTCGTTGTTGCTGTTCAGCGGAAACAAGCGGTCCAATTTCTGTATCAGCGTGGATACCAGCACCTTGCTTCATTTTTTTCGCTTGATCTGCCATATCGGCAACGACATTATCAAAATGTTTCTTTTGAATAAAAACTCTAGACCCGGCACAGCATACCTGTCCTTGATTGAACATAACACCATTAAATGCACCTGGAATAGCTTTTGTTAAATCTGCATCTGGCAGGATAATGTTCGGTGATTTCCCACCAAGCTCCAATGTAACTCTTTTCAATGTTTTAGAGGCATTCGCCATAATCATTTTTCCAACTTCCGTAGAACCAGTAAAAGCAATTTTATCTACTAAAGGGTGATCAACTAGCGGCTGTCCAGCTGTTTCCCCAAATCCAGGAACAATGTTCACAACCCCATCCGGGAACCCCGCTTCCTGGATTAATTCTGCTAAATAAAGAGCAGATAACGGCGTTTGCTCAGCTGGTTTTAATACCACTGTACATCCGGTTGCAAGAGCCGCTCCGAGCTTCCACATTGCCATTAACAGCGGGAAGTTCCAAGGGATAATCTGCCCAACTACTCCCACTGCTTCATGGCGTGTATAATTAAAGTATGGACCATTAACTGGAATCGTTTGTCCTGTAATTTTTGTACACCAACCCGCATAATAGCGCATATGCTCAATGGCTAATGGAATATCCGCATTAGTTGTTTCGCGAATCGGTTTCCCATTATCTAACGTTTCTAATTGGGCAAGCTCCGCACTGTTTTTCTCCATCAAATCGGCCAGTATGTACATAAGACGACTGCGCTCCGAAGCACTCATTTTTGACCAAGGTCCTTCGTCAAAAGCTTTCCGTGCCGCTTTCACCGCTAAATCAATATCTTCTGGACCTGCTTCATATACACTTGCTAAAACCTCATCTGTCGCTGGATTATAACTGTCGAATGTTTTTTGTGTTTGACTCTCCACAAATTCACCATTAATAAATAACTTTTTCTTACCACTTAGGAACTTTCCAACCTTTTCTTTCAAAACTACAGTCTGTTGGTTCATCGAATTCCTCCTTAAAAAGTAGATAATTTAATGGTCAGGCACCAATAACGGAAAACGCTTACAAAATAATGTTAACACTGTGGAAATAGAGATACAACTAATAAAAGAAGAAATATTTCGAGGATTTTTGACATGTTTGACGGCATTTGACAAGTAACGACAAGGGCGGAGAAAAAGAGGGATTATTCCCTCATAAATATTGAGAATGATATAGGTAGTTATATAAGCAAATAAGGAAAAACCAATAAATAGACTAAAGTATAAAAGAAAGAAAAAGGAATAGACTGATATTCCCAAAGTTATAATAGGAGTCCCAGTAACCATTAGGACGGAAATTGTCTTAAAAGGGTGAACTAGTGCTACTTTCCAAGTGTTAATGATTGAATCCTTTACTGAATCTTTAAATCTTGCAACATAAGGA
Source organism: Niallia circulans NBRC 13626 (assembly GCF_001591585.1). Classification (GTDB taxonomy): domain Bacteria; phylum Bacillota; class Bacilli; order Bacillales; family Cytobacillaceae; genus Niallia; species Niallia circulans. Next base: position 335,631 of record NZ_BCVE01000005.1, read on the forward strand.
AATATAAAGCTAAACAATATTATATAAGCAAAAGAAAAAAGTCCTAGACTTATCTTAACAAGAAAAACTAAGTTTCCTGTATATTGATTCAGGTAATAGTAATCCATATACAAAATAATGCCGGCTGCTAATAAAATCAACCATATGATCGTACTCTGTTTAAAGTTTTTGTGAAAGGCAGCGGCATATGCTTTAACGATTGATACATCTTCATTTTTAGCCATTTTTATTGTTATCGAATACATAGCTGTTAGTTCAGAGCCTATTGTGATAATAGGCAAATAGGAAATATGAATCTGCTTGTTATTCTTTGAAATTCCAATACATGCTGTTTTTCATTCACAAACACACTTAAAAGTTAAACTATCTGGTAAAATTTCTTTTGCCAGCGCGAGAATATCCTTTGCAAATTCTTAAAATTGGGATAAAGAAGATACTCTTTTACATCCTTTTCCCTCGTAGTACTCCCTTAAAGTATGATGATATAACGCAATTTCTCTCATTTTACAAGAACTTTCCTTATCAACCAAACTTACTCTTGATTCGTCATAAATTGAAAAGGAAGCAGAGAGCTTTCTTATTGAGATCCATTTACTTTTGATAGTATAAAAAAAGCCTGCAGACAATGTCTACAAGCTCTCTATTTCCTGTTTATTAAGCTCTTTTACTTTTTCTTCTCTTCATTATTAATAAGATGAAACCTGCTAATAAGAACATGGCACCTAATAAAATTAAATTATAAGATGTTCCAGCCGTATTGGGTAATTCATTTGTAATTACATTAGATTTTTCCAACTGATCAGCTGTTGTCTTATCTTTTGAAATTTCGTTAGAAGGGGTTTCAGCTGTTTTATCTTCAGATCCATTATTTGGTTCTTCAGCTTTTATATCACCAGGATTACTATTTTGCGGTTCTTCCGCTAAATCATCTTCCTCATTTGGTTGTTGGATTGGTGCATCTGCTACCTTTTGAATCTCGAAAATAGTAAAGGTACTGAATTTATCTACGGAAAACTTAATGCCAGTAGGGTTGCCATTTTCATCATAAACAATTTCGCCTTGCTCTACTACTTTCTCTCCATCTGTATGCTCTATATAGATACGAATCATATCAAGATTAATGCCATTGTATAGAACATCAGCTAAAGGCAAGACAATATCTGTCTTGTATCCTTTATAATTGGTCTCGATTTCTCTCGGTGTACCAAGCACTTGGATTTTATTTCCTCCAACCTGAGCAATAGCTTCTTTTACCTGCTCACTGTCTATGGTTCGACTCATTACATCTTCTTGTGCCTCTTTTTCTCTAATTGGAACTATATGGAAATACAAGTCGATTCCATCTCTTTGCAATTGCTGAATTACTTCTTTAGAAAGCAATAGCTTACCTTGATCTGTCCCTACTTCTAGGCTGCCTCCTAACTTTTGCAAAGTACTATATGGAACTTCTATTGCTAGTTCATCAGCAAGATTATTTGTATCATCTGGCATGTAAATCCTTACCGATTCGGTTGTTGCATTAGATACTAGTGAATCATCTACAATCAATTTATCAATCTTATTAAGAATATTACCTGATTGTAGTCCATATAAATTAATTCTTTGAATACTTACTGGTGATGATTTCTCCGATCCAACTGCTACACTAAGCTGTCTTCTCGTATCTTCTGTTACTTTTACACCAGCTATATTACTTTTAACAACAAGGAGGAATGTTTTCTCTAAGCTTGTATCTCCATTATTTAATCTTGCTGTTAGTATCATAACATTATCTTTTACTTGTCGATTAACACTTGCTTTCTGATTATGGATAGAAATAACACGTGAATTACTAGACTCCCAATTTATTTCAGACCCATAGTCTCCTTCTGCTAATAATAAGAATTGCGAAGTGATACTTTCCCATGAATCCTTAACGTTAAAAGTAAACGCCTGTTCTTTGGTAAGAGTTAGTGTATCTACATATAATTTATGTAGTTTAGCTAATCTTGCTTTCTCTTTGGAACTATTGATTTGATTAATTATTTTTACAATGTTTTGGTTTTCTTGTTTCTGGAATTCTTTATCACCAGATGGTTTATCTCTTTGCGCTAATTCATTAATTGCTTTTTCAGCTAATGTTATATAAGCCTTTTCTTTTGCTGGCTCATTAAGGTTTGAGTTAGCAATACCCTCTTTGATGATGCTAATATCATCTGCTGTTTCGAAAATAATGGAGTTTTTCTGTTCCATAATTTTGTTTACTAGTAAACTATAAAGTTCTTTTTTATCGTTAGTTTCTAATGAACTCTCGACAATTGCTTTCTCCATCTTTCTTATATCTTCCATATTTCTGATACTAGAAATTTTTGTTGCAATTGTTTCTTTAATTAGTTTATTCGTTAGTTTATTTAAAGGCTCCATAAGATCTTGCATTACTTTTGTT
>NZ_BCVE01000006.1 GCF_001591585.1 Niallia circulans NBRC 13626
ATTCACTCCCCATCTATATAGCTCCTAATGATAAGTAATTTACTCAAGAATTTCTGCTTCTCTTTTTCCTTCCCTTCAGCTATTCATACTTAAACCAAAACGAATTTGCTACTTTATTAAAAGCAAGCATGTAACTAAATCTTTCAACATAAGATGTAAAGTAAATTAAAAAAAGGAGGGAAATCTATGTCTTCATTTTACAGAGAATATCAGCCTTATATCAGTCCATTTGATCCTTGCCCACCCATAAAAACAAAAGTTTTTTCCACACCGCCTAATTTATTTTTAGGTTTTCAGCCACCAAATCTGCCCCAATTTAGTCCAATGGAAGCATTAAAAGCAGGAACATTATGGAAAGCATTCTATGACCCATATTTCAGTCCATATGAAAAAACGAAAAGGGAGTGAAAAGACAATGAAGCAGTTGCCACCAGAATATTATCAATTATTAGAGCAGCTTCAAGCTGTAGACTTTGTATTAGTTGAACTTACTTTATATTTAGATACTCATCATTATGATCAAGATGCCATAAATCAATTTAACCATTATGTAAAAGAAAGAGAAAAATTCAAAAAAATATATGAAAATAATTTTGGGCCCTTATTACAATTTGGAAATAGCCCATCTGGTTCCCCATGGGATTGGGATGCTGCTCCTTGGCCTTGGCAAGTATAAGAAGATATGTTTCTAAATAATTTTGCGATAAAGGAGAATGAAAAGATATGTGGATATACGAGAAAAAATTACAGTATCCCGTTAAAGTAAGTACTTGTAATCCTATGCTTGCTAGATTTTTAATTGAGCAATATGGAGGAGCAGACGGAGAACTAGCAGCAGCATTAAGATACTTAAATCAGCGGTATTCCATACCTGATCGGGTTATTGGGTTATTAACAGATATAGGAACAGAAGAATTTGCTCATTTAGAAATGATCGCGACTATGATCTATAAACTGACAAAAGATGCCACTCCAGATCAGCTAAAAGCTGCTGGACTTGGTGACCATTATGTCAATCACGACCACGCCTTATTCTACCATGATGCTGCTGGAAATCCTTGGACGGCAACATACATACAAGCTAAAGGAGATCCAATCGCAGATCTGTATGAAGATATAGCAGCGGAAGAAAAGGCAAGAGCTACTTATCAATGGATTATTAATATGAGTGATGACCCAGATTTAAATGATAGCCTTCGTTTTCTAAGAGAAAGAGAAATCGTCCACTCGCAACGATTTAGAGAAGCAGTAGAAATTATCAAAGAAGATCGTGCCCAACGAAAGATATTTTAGTATTCGCTTTATATAAATACAGTGCAGAGTTCCAAGTTTTCCATCCAAAGAGAAATCGCAACCTTAATATAGAAATGCTAACCATATTACGTATGATTGTTTCAGCTTTTCCGATAATCACTCGCAGACTGAATACCCTTCTCTCTGCATGGGCTGAGAACCTATTCTCCTCATCTCTGCGTTTCTGCGGGTGACTTTCTTGCAAGCTCCCATACGAGTCTACGTGTATTTTAGTCTGCTTTGTTTTTACCCTAACTACTTATAGATATAAAGCAGATATTTAAATAAGTAACAGGATATGTAATCTTCCACCTAACTAATTGTCACTTTGCTTGATGGAATAAATTGATATCATATGAATCTTTGATTGTATTATATATTTCATGCCGAACGTTCCAAGTCTCACTATTTCCGAATAAATCTTTGCTTTTGTCAATAAATTCACAGCGTAAGTCATGGTATTCCTTTTCCGCTTTATCTCTTTTTTGTCTCAACACATTCATATACCCAAATGCACCAATCAATAGAAATAAGAGATATAAATTTTCACTCTCTTTTACATATACGGAAAACATGACTGCAAATGAATGTGAATATGGTATAGCTATGTGTTTATATAACCAAATAAAATAACAGAATGAGGCAAAGATAGTAAACCACATAATAAGCAAATGTCGATTTTTTAATTTATCATATTTTTTCTTTTTCTCAATGATTTTTATGAGAACCTTTTTCGTCGTACCATCCAAATCATACCTTTCAGGGAAGATTGATCGTTCCAAAGTCACTTCCTCCTTTATATAGCACATTAAGTCTGATTTACCAATAGCGTTGTAATGTATAAACAACAATTTCAACATCTTTACTTAACTATATGTGGAGGAAGGACAAGTTAGAATAAGTTATTATGGTTCAATGATAATTTTCAGCGTTTGCCCTAATTGCACCTGATCTGTGGTCATATTATTGGCTGCTTTAATTTTCCCCATACCATCTCCATTTGGATAATATTTTAAAGCTATTCGATATAAATTTTCACCCTTTGCTACTGTATGGTACACAATTTTTTCATTAGGATTTGTTTGACTAGAATTCTCTTCTTTTTCTTTTTGCTTCTGCTTCTGCTCCTTATCTATCTTTTTCTCTGAACGTTGCTTTTGTTCTTTTTGTTCTTTTTGTTCTTTTTGTTTCTCTGCTTCCTTTTCTTTTTCTTCAGCCTTTTCTTCAGCTTTTTCTTTCAAATTATCTTCAGGAATTTCTTCTTCTTTTTTCACTGTTGAATTACTTACAATTACGAGTTCATCTTGATTATTGTCACTATCGTCAGGTGTTGTTTTATTATTAGGTGAGTACCCTTTTTGAATATTTACATTTTCAAATACTCCTGAAGTATTCTCGGTTGATAAAAGATTGGAAATATCTTTCCCATTTAATACTAATAATACAGCTACTGGTAATAAAATAAATAAAAATGCTAACAAGCTAATAATTGGTATCTTTAATTTTTTCTTCTTATTCTTGTGAACAGTACTTCTTGATGGGAGGGAAGAGTCTTGTCTTTCCTCTGTTACTGGTACTTCTTCTTCACTTGTCACTTTCTTTAATCTTTGTTTTTGTAATTGTGCCTGAACTCTATATGGATCCTCTTTCTTCATAAACATCCCATCCTTACAATTCCCCAAAATCCCCTAACAAAGGAGCGGTTATTCCATGACATTCCCCTTGATGTACTCAACTCGTTTGAAATAACTTGAACCGAATAATACAACCGAGTAAGAAATCAATAAGAAAATGCATAATCACTGTCACCCAGAGATTTTCTGTTACTTCAAATAAGACACCGATAACGAAACTTACCAAAATGACATTCATAAATAAAAAAGGATTAAATAAATAGCGGTAATGCATCATAGCAAAAAGGAGACAGCTTAGCAGCAGCCCTAAATTCGTTTGGATTACTCCTCTAAATAGTATTTCTTCGCAAAATGCTACCATTAATGCGATGAATGCAATATGAAAAGGATTCCTATTTTCAAAGACTCGCTTATTCACACCACCATCATCGTGGTAATGTTTAGAAAATCGTATCATCAAGAAAATATCTATTCCTGTTATTGCTAATCCTGCTATCAAACCAATGATAAAATCTGTCTGTTCATACTTAAATACTGTTGTTAATGGAGGGTTCGATTGAAAAACAAAAATATACAGTATGAAAGTGATGATAAGGAGAAGAAACTGTGTTATATATACATTTTTTATTAAGTCTCGGTCTGACAATTGATTAATTATGGCCGTATATTTTGCTTTATTCATTTATATATCCTACTTTACTATATTTAAAATAAATGCCAGCTGATTCTTCCAATCCACTAGTACCTCGTCATCCTCCATGCTTTTTTTATGAAAGAAATTAGATAAATCTATTCCGCATCTATCACAGCAATTTTCATTTTCTTTGCTTTCGTACTTTTCTCCGAAATACTCTAATATATACCTTCTCCGGCAAGATATAGAATGTAGCCATTCCATTAGATCTTGCACTTTTCGTCTTTTTTCATTTACCCGATTTTCTCTAAAATTGTTATATAAATCTAGAGAATGCAATAGCTCGGAGACCGTTTTATTATTCGGTTCAATATAAGACTCCAACACGCGCCATTGGGTCTCGGTAAAGAGCATTTCTAATTGATAGCCTTCTTTTTTCTGCCATGCTTCAAATGAAGGGAAATTTTTTAAGCGTGCTTTCCATTTATTAATTTGTAATTCGTCCGCCAATTCCGATTCAATCAACTGATAAGCAATCCACTCATCTCCTGGAGTATACAAGATGATGGATACACTCGGTTTGCCATCTCTACCAGCTCTGCCTATTTCCTGAAGATAGGATTCTAATTGTGTGGGCAGGTGATAGTGAATAATAAAGCGAATATCCTCTTTATTTATTCCCATTCCAAAGGCACTTGTTGCACATATAACATCTAATTGTCCTGCTAGGAATTGCTGTTGAACAAGAATACGATCTTCTTGCGTCATGCCGCCATGGTATGCCATTATTCGTTTGGAAGATTTTTCTTTCAAAAACGCTACTGTTTGTTCAGCTAGCTTTTTGCTAGAGAAATACACAATGCCTTGTCCATCAAGCCTTTGAATATATTCTAAAAGCTTATCCATTTTTCCTTGAACGTGTGAGACTTCCTCTAGATTTATAGCAATATTTGCTCGATCGACAGAATAAATGATTTCTTCAACCATTTCTAAATGTAAAGACTTTATGATATCCTCACGAACCGCTTCTGTTGCGGTTGCTGTTAGAGCTAATGTTAAGGGATTATTTATTTTTTGTCGAATCTCCCCTAATTTTTGATAATCCGGTCGAAAATCGTATCCCCACTGGGAAATACAATGTGCTTCATCTATAACGAATAGACTAATTTTCATTTTTTGCAGCTGATCTATGATATGTGGCAATGAAATCATTTCTGGGGATATAAAGATATACTTATATTGCTGAATTTGCCGTAATACTTTATTCTTTTCTGCTGGGTTCAAAAAGGAATTTAAAGCAACGACTCTTTTTTCCCCTTTCATTTTCATTTGCTCCACTTGATCCTGCATTAGTGACAAGAGAGGAGAAATAATAATTACTGTTCCCTCCATAAGCCTGCCAGCTAATTGATAACATAGAGACTTTCCTGTCCCCGTTGGCAGCATCGCTAATGTGTGCCTCTTGTTAAGAATGGATTCTATCGTTTCTTTTTGCCCACCTCGAAAGGCACTTAACTGATAGTAGTTTTTTAAGATTGCTTCTAAATTCATGAAAAATCACCGTATCCTGCCATCACTGCACGTATCTCAAAGTAAGAAACATCTGCTAACTGCTGCTTTATCACCTTTAAAGATTTAGAAGGCGATTTTTCCATACATGCTTTGATTTTTGATATATTCTCGCTGCTCACTAAATTATCTATAGGAAAGTTAGGCACATTCAATAGTATTTCAATAATATGATCTTCAATTGTGCTTTGTTTTAAATTTCTCACACGAACAATTTGCTCGATACTTAACCCCTTTTGGATTAAATTAAATGTTTTAGCCGTTGACTCTGTCAGGGTAAATGGTTTCTTACTTTCTTTAATCATTTGACTTAACAGTGGAAACTCCCCCTTATTAGATAGAATTTTCTCTATCATGTAATGAAGAATAGCAAGGAAAGATAGCTGATAATAGTATGGATCTAGTTCCAATTCTATTGCTGCTTGCTCTGAAGTTAGACCTATTCTATCACTTCCGGTAAGTCGGATAATAAGAATGAGCGGATCTAATTCACTCTCTTCCAGACAGTCAACTATTTCCTGATAGAGATAGCGATTCATTTCACTTCTATCTATAGACGACATAGTATGTAAGGTATTCTTCAACCATAGTTGTGCTGCAGGGTTTCTTTGTATCGGCATATAATGATTACTTTTTTTCGATAAGTGAGAAGTAACTTGTACAAATAATGAAAGTCTTTGCCAATATGGCCCAGTTAATGAATGATATCTCCAGCCTTTTAAATCTTTTGGAAATGGATTATCCTTCAATAATACTTCTAATTCTAGCTTTCTATCGTTTTTAACTAAATAATGATTTTCTCCTGTTTTTTCTAGCCATTCTTCCTTATATAAGGTATAAATTATTTGATCCAGTTGCTCTCTTGTTAATAAAGGGAATGCCTGAAATAAAGAGGTCAGCTGAAAGATATGAATATCTTGGATGGTTTGTGATGACTTTTTTCCATTTAATATATGAAGAATAGAGTAGATAGTTCTTTCTCCATTCATTTTATATAGACAGTTTAAAATGATTATTTTAATAAAGGACATATTTTCCTCTTCCTTCAGTTTGACAAATTTTGTTGAAATTTGTTTGTAACATTTCTTATATTTTACCATGAATTTTATTTTTTAGTGTACTTTGATCACATATCCTTCACATATTTTTCAATAAAAAGGGCTTTAAATATAATGGAAAGCGTTTGAGTTTTTGACTATTTTAAGGAAGGTAGTCCTTACTTTCTACTTTTTATCTTTCTTTTATATTGAAAAGTTAAAGATTCAGTCTTACAATAAGATAATAGTAAGGAGTATGCTAGTCATGTATATACTCCGTATGAATAACACTGGAGGTTTTTTTACTCATGGCAAAATATACAATTGTTGATAAAGACACATGTATTGCATGTGGAGCTTGCGGAGCAGCGGCACCTGATATTTATGACTACGATGACGAAGGGATTGCTTTCGTTATGTTAGATGATAATCAAGGAACAGTGGAAGTACCTGAAGTATTATTAGATGATATGTTAGATGCTTTTGAAGGTTGTCCGACAGATTCGATTAAAGTGAGCGACGAATCCTTTGATGGAGATCCTCTTAAATTCGAATAGCGCTCTTTATCATACACAGAACAGAAAGGGATAATGATTCCTTTCTGTTCTTTTTATTTAAACTGTTTCAGACTGTAGACAAACTCCTTGAAATTTGAGGTTTTGCCTATGGTCTTTTTTGTGACCTTTTTTAATAAGGTGTTGATTTCCGCTACAGGGGTTCGCTTTCCATGGGGCGAGCGCCGAGCCGCTTCGTCGCATACGCTCCTGCAGGGTCTCGGACTTTCTCGCATCTTCCCTAGGAGTCTCCCCCCTTCCGCTCCAATCAACCTGGTTTCATCAAGTTAGTCTAGAATTTTAACTGCTCTGGTTTAAAATATAGATATTTTTTAGAGGTGAAATCATGCTTTCCAAAACATTCTTCTATTCAAAGAGGTCAAAGTAGAAATGATTGCTTTAGATCAACTTGTTCCACCAAATCACTTAGTTACCAAAAACTCATTCAAAGACATGCATGGGAAAAGTATGTGGAAGAAGCAGATCACCTTCGACATAAACAAGTTATCAAAAAAATTTATGCCAAGCGAAAAGAAACGATTGAACGTGTTTTCGCAGATGCAAAAGAAAATGGCCAACTGGACTTGGGTGAGCCCGGTAACAGCTTAAGAAGAGCATAAAGAATAGATCAAAATACAATAAAATAACAAAAAAAAGACCATAAATTACAAAAGGGGATCAGAATGAAAACATTCTGATCCCCTTTTGTCGACAAACTGAACAATTCAGATAGACACTGAACTGTTTTTTGATTAAACATTCCTAGAAGGGATTTGTTTATTAATCCATACACCCATTTTTGAGAATACTAATGCAAAAATGATAGAAATAATTACTCCTTTTAACAAATTGAATGGAATAATAGCTGAAAGAACCGTTTGTTTTAATAAAGTTGTATCAGTCGGTATTTTCATTAATGTATTATAGAATGGCAGCATAATAAAGTAATTAAACAAACTTAATAATCCCGTCATTATGATAATACTAAGGGCTAAGCCGATAGCCATTCCTTTTTTGGATTTAATCGCATTATACATAAAATAAGTCGGTAAGATGAAAGAAATTCCAGCGATAAAATTCGCGAAATGACCAACAGGAATTCCAGTATCACTTCCGGTTATTAAATAATCTAATATATTTTTAATCAACTCAACTAATATTCCAGCCCCTGGTCCTAAAATAAGTGCGGCAACTAATGCTGGAATATCGCTAAAATCAACTTTTAAATAACTTGGAAATGGTGGGATTGGAAATTTAAGCATCATTAGCACATAGGCTAAACTACTCATCATTCCAATTAAAACATACTTTCTTACATTCATTTTTTTCTTCATTTTTTTCTCTCCTTCTAATTAGGATCCATCTACCTAAGAAGAAAGATTCAGCAATTTTTTAGGAATGCGCCAAATAAAAACCCTCAAGCTCTAGAGACTTGAGGGAGTAATTAAAGGTACGCAAACTCAATAAACGTTCTTAACAGATAATTTGAACGATTGCAGAACCTCCATCTTCTCCCATCCAGACTTTACTGTCGGTTTTGGAATTTCACCAAATCAACCTACCGTAGTAGGGTCACGGACTTTGAGTACAAACTCATCACCGTCGGTCGGGAATTTCACCCTGCCCCGAAGATAGACCAATATTAATTTGTTTTATTACATAAGTTATTATACCCTAAGGAATAAATATTTGTGAAGAAGTTTGCTTATAATTTCAAATTTTGTTCATAAATTCACAAATATATGCCATTTAAACTCAAAAAGAGTTCACAAAATACTATTATATTTATTCCTTAAAAAAATAGTATCTTGTGAACTCTTTTCGCGGTTTTTCCTCCATAAAAGCGAAATTCTGTATCTTTCCATATATAGCTTCTATGTATAATCCTCGCTTGTTTCTCCTAAAAGATACTTACTACTTTTTAAATAAATACTTGCTTTTTTATAGGGTATTGTTGATAGTTCCGAGTTATCCTCTTCTATATTAATTTCCATTTCCTTAATACTTCTCCTTATGTATTCTTCTTCTAACTTCTTTTCTTCCTCGTGAACTAAGTTCGAATGTGGTGTGTGGGTAAGGTTTTCGAATGGCTCTGTTATGACAGCCTCACTCTCTTCCTCCACAGCTATTTTCACAGTCTGCCCTACCTCTACATCTCCTAAAACTAAAATTGGATTAATAGCATTTTCTTTTGCAACAGTCCACTCTTTATTATGTATTTCAAAATGTAAATGAACGCCAGAAGACTGTCCTGTATTGCCCATTTCACCAATTACTTCACCCTTTTTCACCAATTGCTTTTCCTTTACGAATCGTTTATTCAAATGAGCATAGACCGTTTCAAGATCATTTTTATGTTTAACAAAAACAACATTTCCATAAGATTGGGAATAATAAGATCTGGTTACAATTCCTTCATCAACTGCATAAACGTCCTCTCCCAAATCGCCTGCAATATCTATTCCTTTATGTGTACCATTTCTAGTATTAAAGGTATCCGTGATTATTCCTTCACTTGGCCATGTCCATGTTTTTGTTCGTTCCGCTAAGGAGAAAGACTGTGCTTGAGAATGCTTCCCTCCTAAAAACAATAAACTAATGAACAAAAGCATGATAGCAGCAATAAGTATTCTCCTAATATAGTCTCCCATTTGGTATCCTCCTATTCTGTCCGTGTTCAACAGCCTATTTATGACCGTTTTCAGTTGAATACTACCTATTCTCTTTTGGTTGTAAAGTATTGTATCAATGGTTTATAAAGAACTCTTCAAGAAGAGAAGGTTTCTTTAAAAAAGTACTTAACGCGCTATCCTATTCACTTATCTGCATTCTATGTAAGTTTTAACCGCCTGCAAAGATAGAAAAATTACTTGCAGGCAAGTTTCTATCTGTCCCTATCCAATCTTCTCTTTCAACTTATGAGTACATGTTAATGGTTAGAACTATAGAATGCATAGAGAAAAATGCATATCTATTTTTTATGTATGTGCCAATAGCTGATTTTAATTGGAAAAGAGACACGATATATTGTCTACATTCTTTCTGATTTTATTCTAAGGTAATAAAAAACTTCCATAAAAAAGGAATTTTACGATGAAGTCTAAGGAGGAGATTAACGTAAAAAAGAACAAAGCCATTAGCAGACCGCATATTGGATTTTCGATATTTTCTTTTTTATGTATAGATGACTATGGATATTCATACATAATTAATCAAAAAAAGATGCCTTCTTTCTGTAATTCTTATTGGAAACTAATTTGTAAATTTATGTTAAAACAAAATAGATGATAAGGAATTGTCCTTAACTATACTAACAAAAAGGAAAAAATTGTCTTTTAGGGAGTTAGGCATAAAAATAGTCAATTAATACTAGTAGTAACAAAGCTATTTAAAGGAGAGTTCTGTGTGAAAAAGAATATACAAAGGAGAAGTGGAAGCTTAACAGTTGTGAGTGTGACCGCTGGAGGAGTAGCGGGATGGGTAGTTAATACTAATTTAAGTATTATTAGCGATACTGACATGACTCATTTATATGGAATATCCATTTTTCAGGAGTTATTGTCGGTCTATTGTGGGATATAGCTGATAAGTTAAATAAAGATTATGCATCTCTATTTATATATCAGTTATCTTAAATTTCAATCATTTACTATTATAATTTTGTAGAGTGAAATGACAAAGCGGATCGGAGCTCGCCCAATGGAAAGCGAAGTATATTCAGTCTGCAGGTGATGAAAAAAAGCATTCTTTCTTAAATGAATAAAACCCAGAACAATTATACGAATTTTTTAGGATATACGTATAATTGTTCGGAGTTATATTTGTTGAAATACTTATGTCCCAACCCATCTTAATATGTTTTTTCTCTATATAAAGTGCTAAAGCACGTAAAATGAACTATTGTAATATTATCTCTAATATAACTTCACTAATACAAAAAAATTCTCTTTTATTATTGCTCAATATCAACTTTATTGGCGGCAACCGGAACATCTAATTCTTTCGTTAGCTCAAATCCACCTACTTCTTTAACATTGGTATTCTCAAACTTTACTGTAGAATATTTAAAATCTTTTGCTGTTAATAAAATGGACTCAATTGCATGTAATGTTTTTTGATCTTCTTCCATTTTACTTTCATTAGATAAATGAACAACTAATTCTCCCTTGCTCTCGTCTTTTGAAACCTTATCAATATCAATAGTATCAGGGATGGAAGCTGACAAACCATGTGTGTCTATATTATTTTCCATGGCATCAAAAGCATTTTCAATCGTATCATATGGCTTTTCCCAAGGCACATATAATGGTTGATCATCTTGTTCATCATTCTCTAAAAGAAAATATGCTCTATTCTCTAACGGTTTATACTCAATACTTGTTTCTTCGCGATTTCCTAGTACTGCTCCTAGTTTACCGTCTGTATAAAACTCCATTTTCTTGGCGCCAATGGTTTGTAGTTGCTGCTGAACCATTGTATTAAAAAAGTCTTCGGAATGAGAACCAAAATTTGAAATTCCCTGTTTCACATTTACTTCGATGTAATCATCTTTTAAATCATATGCAAACATCTCTGGACTAATTGGGAAATAGCTGCTTAACTGTTTGTTGACGCCGATTACTTTCTTCACGTTTTCCACATACAAATCAAATCTAGACAGCTTATTTGGATTTTCCACTAAAATGCTGACAGGAACAATGACTTGGACATTTTTATCTGGTATTGGGTACGTTAATAATTCTTGCTTTCCTACCTCATTCTCGTAAATAGCCGATGGGATGAGTGAAGTAGTGAGCCTTTCTCCTTGTTCATCTGTCATGTCATAATTTTCACTTTCAGCGGTTTCAGCTATATCATAGCTTTTATTTTTCATTTCAGCAGAATTATCAGCCATCTTGCTTTCACGCTTAAAAGAGTCCTCTCTATTACTATCAAAGAAGCTTTGACTAATAATGAACAGGAGCATAAGCGTACATACGGTCGCCAGTACGGGCATTATTCTTCGCGATTTCCGTTCGCTCTTCTTTTTCATTTGGATTGTACGATAGATAAATTCTGGACTTCTCTCATCTTTTATATATGGCATCTGTTTAAGCACCAGTTTTATTTTGTCATCATTCCACTTTTGTTTCGGCATAAGAATCCTCCTTTCCATCATACTCTTCTAAAAAGTTGCGCAGTGCTTTTAAGGCACGGTGCTGGGTTGTTTTCACCTTGCTTTCTGTCCATCCTAGTGCTTTGGCTGTTTCCGCAATAGATAATTCTTGAATATACCGAAACACAATAACCATTCGTTGGTCTACTGTACAATATTGTAAGGCATGATAAACACCTTTTACTTCTTCTGCTTGCAAGGTGATTTCTTCTGGCAGAAATCCTTCTGCTTTTACTTGCTGTTTCGACCAGTCGAATTTATCCATAATACGGTCTTTCCAATTTTTTTGTTTGCGAAAGTGGTCAATTGCGACATTTCTTGCAATACTAAATAACCAGGTTTTCTCAGAGCTTTTCCCCTCAAAGCGATGATAAGATTTAAGTACACGAATATAGACCTCTTGCATTAAATCTTCGGCCGTTTCTTTATGGTTTACCATATAAAATAAAAATTGAAAAACGTCATGATGATACTTATTATAGATTTCATCAAAAACGGAGTTCATCTCATTCCCTCCCCCGTTCACTATATTAGTCGTAAGTTTAACTTATTTAGTTTCACTACTTATATGTAATTATTCTAATTTCCTTTATCCCATTAGTACGTAAACACAAGAAAAGATGCCCTGAAAAGTTTGACCTCACAAGTTATATCTGTATGTAATAATTTCATACATACAAAATGGAAAAATAGCTTGCAGGGTCAAATACTTTTTTAGACACCCCATACGTTCTATTATGTTAAATTGTTTCTTGTGAATCAAGAAGAATCGCCACATTCTCTAATTTTCTTCTTTATTTCGAGGTAAAAAGATAAAAAATGTCGTTCCTCGACCATATTTACTATAAACAGATATATCTCCCCCATGGGAATCAATAATATTTTTGACAATAGCTAATCCCAAGCCTGTCCCAGCATTACCTCTTGTTCTAGCTTTATCTGCTTTATAAAAGCGCTCGAAGACATATGGTAAATCTTCCTCTGGAATTCCAGAACCGGTATCCTCTACTTCTAGATACACTCCATAATCATCCGATCTGCCTCTTAAAAAAACTGTTCCACCACTTGGTGTATGGCGTATACTATTATCCATTATATTGGTTAGAACTTGTTCGATACGATCTGGATCAAGTTCGTACTCCCCAATATCCTCCGATATAGAGACAGTAAAGGTGATTTCTTTTTCTTTAGCGATGGCATTAAACTTTCTCGCTACCCGATTAATATATGGGTATAGATCAATTGTTTCCTTCCTTAATTCAAGATAACCTGTTTCCATTCTGGCTAAATCTAAAAATTCATTGACTAAACGACCCATACGTAATGATTCATCATAAATAATTCGAGCCATCTCTCTCTTTTCTTCCTCTGACTCAGCAATATTATCGACAATCGCTTCACTGTATCCTTGTAACATACTTATAGGTGTTCTTAATTCGTGAGAAATATTGGCTATAAAATCGATCCGTAGCTTGTCTAATTTACGTTCCTCTGTCATGTCGCGAATGACGACAATCGCTCCTCTAATATCCTTCTTATCATATAAAGGGCTGACAATCATTACCCAGTTTCTTCCCTGTAAAGTGATTTCATCTATTTGTTCATTACCAGTATGAACAGCAAGCTGGAACAATTTACGTAATTCTTCTGGGATTTGTGCTTGCATATCACTTAATTCGCCTTTTTCATAATACCAATGCTGCAAAAATTTCTCAGCAGGAGGATTCGTAAGCAATAAACTACCATTTCGATTAAGGGTTAGCACTCCGTCTGCCATTCCACTTAGTATATTATCTAACTGCTCCTTTTCTTGACTTAAGGCGTTCATATTAAAATTTAACCTTTTCGCCATTTCATTAAATGCGATGGAAAGTTCGCCAATTTCATCCTGTGCCATAATGGGAACCTTAGCTGCAAAATTACCTTGGGCAACTTCAAATGCAGCTTCTCTCATCTTCCTTAACGGAGCAGTAATCCTTGTTAGTAGGAAAAAAGCAAAAATCGTTGTTAGAATAATCGCAATAACAGCTGCTAACACAATAAATTTGGCGGTAGATTGTTTAGATTCATTCATCGATTGTAAGGACTGATAAATAAAAACAGCTCCATCCTCTCCATTCACATGGAGAGGGGATCCGACAATCGCTACTTGTTCAGGTGTATTGTCTTTATTGTTTAATTCTGTCCTTACAACTGCTGTCTTATTGCTTGTCATCACCTTGTTTAAGTCTTCATTGCCCTGTATGAAAGAATAAGAAAGTTCTTGCAAGCCACTCTCTGGATAATAATACACTTGATCTGGAGAGGAAACGATGACAGCTCCTGTTGAATGATCAAGTAGTTCTCCTACAATTTCCAAACCTATTTGATTATTATGCTCTTTCATTATTTCCGATATTTTTGTGGCGGTATTTGTTAATTCTGTTTCCGTCTGCTCGGTATAATACTGCTCAAAATACTCAAGAAGCATAATTGTTAGAATCGTTAATACAACGGAGACCAACAATAAAAAAGTAATCCAAAGCTTAAATACTACACTCCGCCAAAACTTCATCCATTGTTAACCTCAAACTTATATCCTACTCCCCAAACTGTTACAATCATGCTTGCTGCTTCTTCTGATACACGGTTTAACTTTTCTCTTAATCGTTTAACATGTGTATCAACCGTTCTTAAATCACCGAAAAATTCATAATGCCATACTTCTTTTAAGAGTAATTCTCTATCGAATACTTTATCTGGTGACTTAGCTAAGAAATATAGCAGTTCATATTCTTTTGGAGTTAAACTTACCTCTTTCCCACTAGCCAATACGCGGTGTGCATCATGATCAATAGTCAATGCTGGAAAGATGATGACATCTTTTGAAGAACTATCGCTTTGCTCAAAAGTCGTTTTGGTAGAGCGGCGTAATAAAGCTTTTACTCGCAGAACAACCTCTCTTGGACTAAATGGCTTTACGATATAGTCGTCTGTCCCGACTTCAAATCCTTGAACTCTATTTACTTCTTCTCCCTTGGCTGTAAGCATAATTACTGGAGTAGTCTTCTTTTCTCTTAGCTCCTTGCATACCTCCATACCATCTTTACCAGGCATCATTAGATCGAGTAAGATAACATCATAATCTGTGTTTAATGCCTTAGAAAGAGCGCTCATTCCGTCTTCCGCTTCTTCCACAATAAACTCTTCTCTTTCTAAGTACATCTTTAGAAGACGTCTAATTCTTTCTTCGTCATCTACCACTAGGATTTTTATTTCTTTCTCCATCGTTCATACCCTCCTAACAAAAATACACGAAACGATTATCTTTTTTATTGTTTCGTTAGCTGCATGTATAAATAAATGCCATGTCTATTTGTAATAGCTATTTATCTTATCGTTTATTATTTATACTGCATTTCTCCAATAACATTGTAATTTATATAAATGATTTATCTAATCTTCCACAATTATTATAGCATTATTATCATGTAGATATTGTTATCATCCATTGCAATATGTGAAACTTTTATGAACATTTTTGTGTAATTTCTGTCGTATTAAGTAGGTAAACATTGTTATGCAATACAAGGATATAGACGCTGGAGAATACGAAAATATATACAGTTTATCCTTTTTTCTTTTGCGCTTCTGCTCTTAGTAATTTCACTTCATGTGCAGTTAATTCACGAGCATCTCCAGGCTGCAAGCCATTTAAATTTAGGAATGAATATCTTTCCCTTTTTAATTTCATTACAGGTGTTCCAATCGCTTCAAACATTCTTCTGACTTGGCGGTTTCTTCCTTCGTGAATCTTCAGTTCGACAATACTTGTTCCTTTTTTCTTATCAACAGAGAGAATTTTCGCCTTGGCAGGGGCTGTTTTTCCATCCTCTAGCATAATCCCTCTTTCGAGTTGCTTTACTTTCTCACGAGCAGGGATGCCTTTGACTTTTGCAACATATACCTTCTCAATTTCTCCTTTTGGATGCATCATAAGGTTTGCAAATTCCCCGTCATTTGTTAAAAGAATGATACCTGAAGTATCATAGTCTAATCGTCCTATAGGATAAATTCTTGCTTCAATCTCAGAAAAATAATCCGTTACAACTTTTCTTCCTTTATCATCATTGACACTAGAAATTACCCCTCTTGGTTTATAAAGGATAAAATAAACTGGTTCTTCCCTCTCAACAGGAATTCCACTTACCTCAATTTTATCATTAGAACCTACTTTCACACCTAGTTCTTTCACTGTTTTCCCATTAACTTTTACTTTTCCGTCAAGAATTAATTCCTCTGCTTTTCTTCTTGATGCAATTCCAGCGTGTGCAATTACTTTTTGTAGTCTTTCCATCTAAATCACCTCATCCAATTTCTCAACAGTAAAAAATGATTGATCATATTACAAAATATTTTATAAGCGTTTATTTTTTATCCTATTATGAAAATAGACTAATTTCAAAACCTTGATCGTTCTTTTTTTGCCATTCCTATGAATTATGACATAAATGGACGAAATTTCAAAGAAATCTTTAAAATTAGGGATCTACTCATTAAATAAGAATTTTTATATAGTTGGTTGTTATTTTTTCTCATTAACCTTAACAATCTTTTAGAACTCTCATAGAAAGAGAAAGAATCTGCCAAACAACAAAAAAATGCCTTAGGAAAAGTTCCAATACCCCAAACTTTCCCTAAGACATTTTATGATTATTTACCAAACATTAAAGTTACAACTAAAATAGCAGCAATAAATCCAATAAGATCCGCTAGTAATCCAACTTTCAAGGCATCCCCCATTTTCTTTATCCCTACTGCCCCAAAATAAACGGTCAATACATAAAGAGTGGTATCGGTGCTTCCTTGTATGACAGATGCAAGCCTGCCGATAAAGGAATCTGGACCATATGTTGCGATTAAATCACTTGTCATTCCCAATGCTGCATTTCCTGATATTGGTCTTATAATTGCTAATGGTGCTACTTCGGAGGGAACGCCGATAAAGTCTAATACAGGCTTAAGAAAACTCATAAAAAATTCTAATGCCCCAGATGCGCGAAAAATGGAGATAGAAACAAGCATTCCAACTAAATAGGGAATGATGGAGAACGCAATTTGTATTCCTTCTTTTCCACCTTCAACAAAGCTTTCATATGTTGGAACCTTTTTAAATGTTCCATACAGTAAAATAAACCCGATGAGGGAAGGAATCATCCACAATGAAATTAAAGATACTATCTCCATCACTCATCACCCTTTTCTCATTCTCTTATGGTAAAAATAGCGATCAATTAAAATCCCGCCTATACAGGAGAAAATGGTTGCAATAATAGTTGGGCCTACTATATCTGTCGGAGAAGCAGAATGGTAATTCATTCTGATAGCAATAACCGTTGTCGGAATTAAAGTAATACATGACGTATTTAAGGCAAGAAAAGTAATCATACTGTTACTTGCTGAATTCTTGCCCCCATTCAATCTTTTCAATTCTTCCATTGCTTTAATCCCTAGAGGTGTTGCAGCATTACCTAACCCAAATATATTAGCAATCATATTCGATAATATATACCCCATTGCTGGGTGGTTTTTTGGAACCTCGGGAAAAAGCTTTGCTACTATTGGTCTAAATAGATTTGTAAGCTTTTGAAGTAACCCAGCCTGTTCTGCTATTTTCATCATCCCCAGCCAAAAAACCAAAACACTTATAAGCCCAATACATATTGTTACCGCTTCTTTTGCTCCAGAAAAAATCGCTTTATTTACTTCATCCATCGTTCCATTAACTGCTGCAAAAACAATTCCTATAATAGCTAGCGCTGCCCAAATATAATTAACCATGCTTGCCAACCCCAGTCATTGCTGTAAACATATTCTTAAAATAATCTAGAAAGCTTTTTGATTCTTTTGCCTTAGTGTTTTTAAAATGAATAGGAACACTATCTACAAGTTTACTATCTATATATATTTTTGCTTCTCCTACTATTTCAGGTACTTCCTCCTGATTTTTTTCCCATTCTTTCTTCACCTTTGTCAAACTATACTCAACCTTAAATAAATCTTCTTCTTTCTCTGTCACTGGGTATTCTAAATCAGACTTTATATATACTTTATTTTTATAAAATTTATTTTTAACTGTTTTTATTTTCCCTTCCTCAAGTACCTGCACTTTTTTATATGTTTTAAACGCGGTTTCAAACATATTAATATGATCATCCCAGTCATCCGGATCATTTAACGTTACTGCTATATATTCTACTCCATCCTTTTCCGCTGTACTGACCAATGTTCTTTTTGCTCTCTTTGTATACCCTGTTTTTCCTCCTGTTGAATGTTCATATAGACTTGTTAAAAGTTTGTTTTTGTTCCTCCAGACCCGATCCCACTCATTGTTTGTACTTTCCGAACGATAGCTTTTTGTCCCAGCAATTTTTTTATATGTATCATTATTCATTGCGTAACGGGTAAGCAGTGCCATATCGTAAGCTGTAGAATAATGGTCTTCATGATCATCAAGTCCATGGGGATTAGCAAAATGAGTGTTTTTCATGCCGATTTCTTCTGCTTTTTGATTCATTAAATAGACGAAGCCATCTAGACTTCCACCAACAGTTTCAGCAATAGCAACTGCGGCATCATTTCCTGAGCGAAGCATCAATCCATATACAAGATCTTCAAGCTTAATTTTTTCCCCTTCTTGTAAGTAGATAGATGATCCTTCCGTTCTAATTGCATTACTACTAACAGTCACTGTATCCTCTAATTTTCCAGACTCCACCGCAAGGAGCGCGGTCATTATTTTTGTTATACTAGCAATCCTTCTTTTTGTATGTGCGTCCTTTTCAAAAATAACTCGTCCAGAATCTTGTTCCATTAATATCGCACTTTGTGCACTTACATACATTTGTGCACTGCTTTTTTGGGGAATAGCGAGAAACAGAATGGAGGTAATGATTGTAAGAATAATAAGTTTACGTAATTTCATTTAACACAACCTCGTCTCCTTTAATGGTTTGTACAAGTTTATGAAAAAAAAGACAAGCATATGACTAATAAATAGAGCTTCCTAGCAAATAAAATATGCAGTCCTAAAAGGGACTGCATATTTTATAGCATATATCTCTGTTATTTTTAAATTATAGTTATGACTTCCCTTTAATAGGGGCGCCATTTCAATTCACTTGCTTTTAAAAATCGATTTTCAACATCTTTCCAATTAACAATGTTCCACCAATTATCTACATAATCGCCTCTATTGTTTTTGTATTGCAAATAGTATGCATGTTCCCAAACATCAAGTACTAATAATGGAATGGTGTCCCACTGGGTTAACAGCATATGTCGTTCGGATTGAAGAACTTCTAGGCGCCTTGCTCTTGGAGACCATACTAAAAGCGCCCAACCAACACCTTCCACCGCTTTTGCTGCTTCTGAAAAGTGATTTTTAAAAGCATTAAAACTACCAAAATAGCTCCTTATTTCCTCCATTAATGCACCTTTGGGCTTGCCTCCACCATTAGGGCTCATATTATTCCAAAAAATTGTATGGAGATAATGTCCTGAACCATGAAATGCCAGCTCTCTAGACCAATGTTTCACAAGGGCAAAATCATTATTTTTTCTTGCCTCTTTTAGTTTCTCTTCTGCCTTATTCAGTCCTGTCACATAGGATTGATGATGCTTTTGATGATGGAGCTCCATAATCTCCTTTGAAATATAAGGTTCTAGGGCATCATAAGCATATGCTAACTGCGGCAATTGATGCTCTCCGGCTGCAATTGTCGGCTCCTTTATAAATATTGTTCCAAGCTGTTGTCTTTGGGCAAAATAGCTTTCCATTTGTTCATGAAGCTCTTCTGCTTCATGCTGAATTCTAATTAATTCCTCTGTTTCAATTGGTTTTCTTTGAACACCTTCCATTAACTGCGAAAATTTATCAAGCCTTTTCCAAATACTCTCTTCCTTTTGAACTTCTTCCGATTCTAATAACTGCTTTAATTCCTGGTTCCAAATTAACACATTTCTAACATATTCATTATAACTACTCATCTATGTGCCAACTCCATTTCCTCCATTATCGTTCTTATAAAAGGTATGATAAAAGGATGAGCATCATGTCTTTAAATTACCTCTTTACTGATCTTGTTGGATGTACTCTATGTAGTTTTTCTTAAATGCGTGGAATTTGGACACAATTATTCGAGCAAAAGATAAACCTTCTTTTTTAAAATAATAAAAAAGTATCTAAGCCACTGCCTAGATACTCCTTTTTTATTCTTCTATTTGCTGAAACGATTCAAAAAACAAATCAGCCTCTTCTTGATTAAACTCTTCTTCCTTTTCTGTCAATGGAGGTAATTCCCCAATATTCTTTAATCCGAAGTGATCCAAGAATTCTTTGGTTGTTCCATATAGAATGGCTCTTCCCGCTCCCTCTGCTCTACCCACTTCTTTAATGAGCGCTTTTGCTGAAAGCGTATGAAGAGGTCTTTCCGTTTTCACCCCTCTAATTTCCTCAATTTCTGCACGTGTAATCGGCTGCTTATATGCAATGATTGCCAATGTTTCAAGAGCTGCCTGTGATAAGGTAGATGCATGTGGGGATTCCACTAACTTTTTTAGATACTCCGAATGCTCTTTCTTTGTGGCAAATTGATACGTACCAGCGATTTCAATAATAGAAATTCCTCTTGTTTTATCCTTACGATAATTTTTTATTAGCTCATCTATTAATTGTTCTACTTCTAATTGCTCCATATCTAAAACATGCATTAATTGCTTGATCGTTAATCCTTCATCTCCCGCGGCAAAGAGAAGACTTTCAACGATTGCTTTCCAATCATTCACTTTCAATCTGTTATTCAACTTCCTTTCCCATTACAAAAATATCTGCAAAGTTTCCTTCTTGTTCTACAAATATTTGTCGACGCTTTAAAAGTTCTAAAATTGCCAAAAAAGTCACGACAATATGTGATTTTGTGGCGACTGGAAAAAGGTCTTCAAAAGATGTTCTCTCTCTTCTAGTTCTTAAAAACCCGACAATTTCTTCCATTCGACTTTCTATTGGAATTTCTTGCCGCGTGATTTTTGTTGCTAACGGTGACTGTAACTTTTTACGTTTTAGCAATTTTTGAAAGGCAGCAAGCATATCATATAAAGAAACATCTAACTCTTGTTTGATGCTTTCTTCATTACTTACGTTAAAATCTGATAAATCACTTGGAGGTCTCGTAAATATAAGCCCTCTTTCCAATTCCATCTCTTTTAGATCATCTGCAGCCTCTTTAAATTTACGATATTCTACTAACCTCTCAATTAGCTCTTCTCGTGAATCTTCTTCCGGCTCATACATTAAATCGTCATCTAATAACTCTTCTTCATGCTTTGGTAAAAGCATTTTACTCTTAATCGCTAAAAGAGTTGCTGCCATCACCAAAAATTCACTCGCTACGTCTAATTGTAACACTTGCATGGCATGAACATAATCTAAATATTGTTCGGTAATTTCTGCGACGTTAATATCATAAATATCAATTTCCAATTTATTGATTAAATGAAGAAGTAAATCTAATGGTCCTTCAAAACTATCAATTTTCACATTATATTGCATTATTCTCACCAAAATCCTAATAGAATCCCTTTAACTTAATAATGATAGTATTAATATAAACGAAACACAATAGTTATCCAACAGAAAAATCACCATTTCCCTAATTTTAAGTCTTATCGTTACATTTTTTATCATTTATCGATATAATAACAGACATGTAATGGATCCTTTAACCCCATTTTAATTTCAGTAAAGAATAAGGAGATAATAATGTATCCAAATGAATATATAGAGTTTCTTGTACATTTTCATTGCGATCAAGATTATTTTGAGTGTCATGAAATTTTAGAGGAATATTGGAAAAAAGTCGATAGTGGCAATAAAGATTCTATTTGGGTAGGATTTATTCTCTTAGCAGTATCTGCCTATCATCATCGCCGAAAAAATTTTAAAGGAGCAGAAAAAACGCTTATAAAAAGCATGCAGTTATTAGAAAAGAAGCAGGAAATAATTAAGAAATTAGGTCTCGATGCTTCAAAATTACTTCTTTTATTAAAGCTACAAGAAAAGCATATTAAACAGCAACATGCCTTCTGTACCTATCATTTACCATTTACAGACCCTAACTTAGAAATGAACTGTATCGAATCAGCACATATAAAGGGACTGAAATGGAAAAATAGTGAGCCGGTTCCTTTTGAAATCATTCATCGTCATATAAGCCGAGATAGAAGTATGGTTATAAAGGAACGAGAAAACGCACTGCTTCAAAGAAAACAAAAGGATAAGCACCTTTAATAGTGCCGTCCTTATCACAAAAGAGGTGTTTTCTTAAAGAACCAATTCAATGGATTCTTCCTAGAAAACACCTCTTTTTTATTTATCTACTTGAACACCATCGTTACACTTAGATAAAAAATTGACAATTAATTCATTTGATTTTAATGTACGGTTCGGATAAAGACCTTTAACAGCTTGAACCATAGCTTTTCCAACACCTTGATGGCGATGAGATGGATTAACAGTTATATGCTGGATGGTAATGGAAGATTCATCTTCAAAGATAACGCCTATTAAGCCAATAATATCTTCCTCTTCCTTCCATAAAAATAATTGCCAATTTTCTTCCGACTCATATTGTTTAATTGTTTGTTGTAATACTTTTAAATCTTTTTCTGCAGGCATAAAAGAAAGCAATCCCATTGCAATCTTTTCAAATGCCTTTTTATATCGAATAATCATTAATATCCCTCATTATTTTTAAAACATATTCACTAACAGTTTTCCCATCAAAAATAAGATTCAATCAATCTCCTGATGTTAAATTAAAAATTTTTCATCTGTACGAAACTGAAACGAATTTTTACCATCCTCTTCCTTTTTGTAAGAATCATTTAGGACCGCCCCAAAAATATGATAAATGTTATTGGTTCTATCATACATAAATTAGCGGTATTCTTCAATGAAAATCTTTTAAGCATAAGGATTCATTCTATCCATGCCAAATTACCCTTATAGAGATAATACTATTTATCCAAGTCTTTCTTCCGTATACATCTTTGAAGAGAATTTTTTGAGGACTTCTAAAATTCTGCTTGTCCCTCCTCGTCTTCATTTCTAAATAGCTAGCCACTAAATATTTTAAACATTTATTACTATTACCGTTCCCTTTACTAGCTTTACTTCTTAATATTCCTGCCCGTTGATTGCTTTCTTGTTAGCCCGAACAAAGCAACTCTGAATTCTATACATAAAGATATTGAGAAAATAACTATCTAGCTTCTAAAAGGAAAAAACCTTTACTTTCCAATCTAAATCAAATTATTTACCACTTTAAATTTATTTAATACTATATAAAATATGCATATATATGTTAAAAAGCTACACAAAAACTTCATTTTTTCAGGAGTTACGGTGAATAATAAAGGGAAAGAAGACAATAAAACTAAAATAAGAAACTTATTGTAGTTGAATTACGTCTATTAGATGTAGTTATTTTAGATCACGGAAATTTATGCTATTTTATCAAATATGGATAGCGCTACTTTTCACCTAGTTCTGCAGAAGGAAAACAGGAGGTAAACGAATGAAAAAAAATAAATGGATATGGATGGTTCTAGCTTTCTTACTATTAATACCGATTCCAGCTTATGCTGATGTAGCAGTTGGGGACATGATTGTTACACTTGGTGAAAACTTAACAGCCGAACAAAAACAGCTTTTATTAACTGAAATGAAAGCACCTGAAGATGCAGAAATTATTACTGTTTCTAATAAAGAAGAGCATCAATATTTAGGAAAGTACATTTCAAAATCGTTAATTGGTACTAGAGCAATCTCTTCTTCGGCCATTACAATCGGGGACAAAGGTACTGGAATTCAAGTTACTACCAAAAATATTAATTGGGTTACGGACGAAATGTATATTAATGCCTTGATTACTGCCGGGGTAAAGGATGCAAAAATTTATATTACTGCGCCTATTGAAGTTTCTGGTACAGCTGCATTAACAGGAATTATTAAAGCATACGAAGTCTCTACAGATACTGTTATCCCAGAAGACGTAAAGCAAGCTGCCAATGAAGAGATGGTGGAGACAGCTAATTTAGGGGAAGATATTGGCCAAGAGGAAGCCACTGCTTTAATGGCTAAAGTGAAGGAGCAAATAGCAGAGCAAAAACCAAAAACAGTTGAAGAAATACAAACAATTATTCAAGATTCTGCTAAAGAATTAAATATCAGTTTAACGGATGAACAGCTTCAAAGTCTTATTTCCTTCTTTAATAAATTAAAAGAACTTAATATTGACTGGAATCAAGTTGGAAATCAGCTGAGTGAAGCAAAGGATAAATTAACGGGCTATTTAGAAAGCGAAGAAGGAAAAGGATTTTTAGCAAAGATTAAAGAAGTCTTTACAAGTATTGTTGAAGCAATCAAATCTTTCTTCTCTTAACTATTATTTACTCAAGTAAAAAAGGGAGTCTTAGCGACTCCCTTTTTTAGCTTTATTTTTTTAATGAAGCTGTTTCTTTTAATGGCAAGTCTAAGCGTAATAAATCTTCAAATGATTCTCTCTTCACTACCAATCTTGCTTCTCCATTTTCCACGAACACAACAGGTGGTCTTGGGATTCGATTATAATTGTTTGCCATCGAATATCCGTAAGCTCCTGTACAGAATACAGCAAGTACATCATGATCGCCTGCTTTAGGTAAAGGAAGGTCCCAAATAAGCATATCTCCTGATTCACAGCATTTTCCTGCAATGGAAACTGTTTCATCTGGGGCTTGCAGCGGTTTATTTGCCAGCACTGCTTCATATTTGGCCTGATATAAAGCAGGACGAATATTATCGCTCATTCCTCCATCAATTGCTAAATATTTTCTAACATTCGGTACTTCCTTTCGTGAACCGATTTTATATAAAGTAGTTCCTGCATCCCCTACAAGAGATCTGCCTGGCTCAATCCAAATTTCCGGCATTTGCATTTCTAAGTTGTTTACTTGTTCTTTTACTTCCTTGATAATTACTTCTACATACTCAGCTGGCTGAATAGGCTGGTCTTCCTCGGTATAACGAATACCAAATCCACCACCTAAATTTAATACTTTTGATTCAAAATGATGATTGGCTTTCCATTCTGATAAATGTGCCATTATTTTTTGGGCAGCGAGAACAAAACCTGTTGTATCAAAAATCTGAGACCCAATATGACAATGAAGGCCTAGTACCTCTATGAACGGCGATTTAATCGCTTCTAACAACGCTTTTTCTGCTTGTCCATTTTGTAAATCAAACCCAAATTTAGAATCTTCTTGACCAGTTAAAATATAATCATGAGTATGTGCCTCAATTCCAGGCGTCACTCTTAGTAAGATCGACATTTTCCTATTTTTTTCTTCACATAGTTGAGTAAGCATTTCAAGCTCATAAAAATTATCGACAACAATGCAGCCAATCTGTTCGTCAATTGCCATCAATAGTTCTTCTTTACTTTTATTATTCCCATGAAAATGGATTCTTTCTACAGGGAAATCTGCAGCAATTGCAGTATATAACTCACCACCGGAAACTACATCTAATGATAAGCCTTCTTCGTTTGCTAGTTGAACCATTGCTATAGTAGAAAAAGCTTTGCTTGCATAAGCCACTTGCGCTTTTACTCCAAGCTGATCAAAAGTCTCCTTAAAACCTTTCGCCCTTTCTCTAATTAATTCAACATCATATACATAAACAGGTGTTCCAAATTTTTCGACTAATTCCAGTGTATCGACTCCACCTATTTCAAGATGACCTGCATCGTTCACTTTTGAAGTTCCGTAATAGTGCATGGATTCCCCTCTATTCTTCTATAAAATTATATCTCCTATTAAAAACAGACAGTCTACTTAACGAAGAACTTGTCTGTGTGTGAAACATATAAATATCATCATAATTAACATTAGTCTCACTGTGATAAACTTGTGAAAGGAGCGCTAATGAAAGTTTCACTTTATTAATAACTCTGTTTAATTATCCAAATGTACCATAAATTCAGCCAATTCTCAAGTGGCTGTTCAGCTAATTTAACAAAGGAGCGGACAGATTATTCCCTCTATTAATAAGAAGTAATCTGTCCGCATAAATATACTTTTACTACCTCTTAAATCGATCCTGTGGATGCAAATGACTTGGTCTAATTTTATTTCCTGGAACCGCACGGCGAATGATAATTTGGGCCAAAGCTATTGGATGAAAAGGAATAAATGGCCATAGATAAGGCACATTTAATGTTGTTGTTCGAATTAAGAATAGAAGATACAGGGTCATTCCAATAACAAAGCCAGGAGTATGAAAAATAGCTACAACGATTAACAAGACAAGCCGAACAATTTTGTTAGCGATCCCAAGTTCATAACTAGGTGTAGCAAAGTTACCAATTGCAGCAACTGATACATACAGAATAACTTCTGGAACAAATAGTCCTACATCAATCGCAATTTGCCCAATGAGAACAGCTGCTATCAAGCCCATTGCGGTTGACAATGGTGTTGGTGTATGAATGGCCGCAATCCTTAAAAATTCAAGCCCGAGGTCTGCAATGAAAATCTGTACAACAATTGGAATGTTTGTTGTTTCATTTGGTCCGATAAAAGCAAGCCTTTCTGGCAGCAGGGATGGCTCCAGCACAGCTAAAAACCAAAATGGCAGGAAAAAGATAGAGGCGATAATCCCTAAAAACCGAACCCATCTCACAAAGGTTCCAACCATAGGTGATTGTCTATATTCCTCTGCATGCTGCAAATGATGAAAAAAAGTAGCTGGTGTTATAATGACACTTGGAGATGTATCGACATAGATAATGACATGGCCTTCTAATAAATGAGTTGCAGCTACATCTGCTCGTTCCGTATATCTTACGAGAGGATAAGGATTATAGCCTTGCTTTAATAAAAACTCTTCAATCGTTTTATCAGCCATTGTTAGTCCATCTGTTTTTAAGTTTTTCATTTCCTTTTTTACAATTTCAATTAAATCAGGATCCGCCACTCCATCAATATACCCTACGGCAATATCGGTTTTAGAACGCTCTCCCACTCTCATAATTTCAAAGCGTAATCGTTCATCTCTAATTCTTCTTCTTGTGATGGCAGTGTTTACGATAATATTCTCAACAAACCCATCACGTGAACCTCTGACTACCTTTTCCGTATCGGGTTCTTCTGGCATTCTTCCTGGATAACTTCGCACATCAATAATAAGACCATGATCATAACCTTCAATAACAACTGCTACTAATCCAGACAGAACTTGGTCGACTAATTCATCCATTTTTTCAATAACTTGTACACTTTGGTGGACCAATTGATTCTGAATAATATCAAATGTATCTCTTGCTTGTGATTTACGATCCGCATCATTTAAAAATAGTAGCTGCTCCAATAATTCTGCAATCAACACACTATCGCATAATCCATTTACATAATATAAATTAACTTCTTTTCGCATTACTTTAAATTTTCGAACACCCAGATCGAAGCTAGTTCCAAGCCCGACCCGATCCTTCATATACTTTTCGATTTTATCTAGTTCTTCGTATATTTGGATCTTCTTTTCTGTCTTGCTGCTCATAAAAACCACTTCTTTCTAAAATATATTCTACTGCTTTCCGTGTAATCGGGGCGCCTTTTTCATAAGAGTCCTTTTTCCCCATCTTCCCAATGTCCCCAATACCAACAACAAGGGGAAGATTTAATTCATCTAGAATATACACAGTATCTCCATTAACTCTTCCTAACTCCATTTCTGGAATTCCATATTTGTCAACACCATATGGCGTCAATTCACCATCTTGGTCGATGGCAACATCTATTTTTGTCCATTCCTCTCGTCTTGTTCTGCTTGCTACTGCAAGTACTCCCAAGACTTCTAAATCAGGATGAGTAGCTATGTACTTTAGTGCATTCTCGCCATTTCCTTCTCCCACAAAGCCGCTATCATCAAACATGACTAAGACTGGATCATTTTTTGCTTGCTTAATAAAAGATAATATTTCCTCTCCGCTATGATTACTTGGATTACCGAAGGAGGTAGAAATACATCTTCCCCCAATCTCCTTTGCAACCATTTCAACAGCTCTTCTGGCATATTCATCTCCATCTGTTATAAGGATTACCTTTCTCCTATTTTCCATTTCCCATACTTCCTTTCTGTCTCCATTACATTCAGCCTCAAGGAATAAAATATACCCAATGAAATAAGGAGCCAAAGATCTTACCAAATACAAGAGCCATCATTAATACCAATAACTTGTCATCAATTCCAATTCGCTTTGCTAAAAGGGGGAATACATCCAGCACTTCTGTTAATGCTGCTGCTATCATCCCAATATAAATTCCTCCAGCAATGCCCATTATGATAAGCAGAAATGATGGTAAGGAAAAACTAGGTTCTCTCAAAAAAGCAAGTGTCCCAGAAACAGCTCCTAAAACAGCAGCCCATTCATATGCATAAATCTTACTAAATGTTTTTGTTAGCTGTGTCAGTCTTGGGATAATACCGAATACGGTTAAAAAGGCAACGTAACCAGCCCCAACGGTTATTCCCCACGCTAAACCGACAAAGATTACAAATAAGATATTAATGATCATCTAGTTTTTTTATGCTTTCTTTATTTTCATGCATAATCATGTACTGATCTAAGGACTGCTGATAATTGAATACTTCCACTTCTAATGGACTAGGCTCTTCATTAAGGCGTTTCTTAAACACATGGTTGAAAAAAATGACCATTCCAAGACCTAATCCTACAGAATAAGGAATCTGAAAAATTAATGGTTTTTCAATCTCCTTCCCTGTAATCATTTTATAAACTCTCTGATGAACAGATTGCATGCTTACATCTTCATGAAAGTTCATAATCGTTAATCCAGAACCAATAAAAAGTAATAGCCAAACCAAGATAAATAACGGAAGTGTCACTTTTCTCTTCTTAAAAACAACCTCAATGATCGTTTGAGCTGGTCCAATTAGTTGGATTTCAACTTCTTTATGGATTTTTTTAATTTCACGAATAACTAGCGTACTATCAATAATGATTATATTCTTATCTTGTTCTGTAATATGGTATAGACATACATCCTTTAGTGTAGACAGCAATTCATCTGTTGCAATTATTTGTGCAAGGTCTTTCAGAAATATCCGTTCATTTGACTTTTTTTGAATGCGATGTCTCATTCTGATATATATTGTCTCTGCCATTTTTTCACGTCCTAACACGTTGTTTTCACCATGACTGTAGTATTCGATTATCATGATAAAATTATGAAAGTCTGTTAAATGGTAATTTTTTCACTTTTTATATAAAAACAAAATAGCCGCTAATCCACGATGCGGACTTGCGGCTATTTCCTTTAAAGATCCATTTGCTCTTTCATTTGTATTAATATTTTTTTCTCCAGCCTAGAAACTTGAACTTGAGAAATCCCTAGCCTCGTTGCTACTTCGGATTGAGTCTGATCTTTATAATATCGTAAATAAACAATCAGACGCTCTCGTTCATCAAGCTCCCTAATAGCTTCCTGTAAAGCAATCTTATCAAACCATTTTCCTTCATTACCATCATCTATTTGATCCAGTAATGTAATGGGATCGCCATCATTTTCATAAACAGTTTCATGAATCGAGGATGGCGCTCTTGCAGCTTCTTGTGCGAGAACGATATCTTCTGGAGGTATCTCTAAAAACTCGGAAAGTTCCCCGACTGTTGGTGTTCTGCCATATTGCTTCGATAACTCGTCCTTCGCCTTTCGAATTTTATTACTTAATTCTTTTAACGATCTACTAACCTTTACCGTCCCATCATCACGGATAAATCGTTGAATTTCTCCGATAATCATTGGTACTGCATAGGTAGAAAATTTTACATCATAGCTTAAATCAAATTTATCAACTGATTTTAATAGCCCGATACATCCTATTTGAAATAAATCATCAGGATCATATCCCCTATTTAAAAATCTTTGCACGACTGACCAAACAAGACGCATATTTTTCTGAACGATAGTATCTCTTGCTGATTGATCTCCATCTTGGCTTCGCTTTATTAAGTCCTTGACTTCATGGTCTTTTAGATACGTTTCCTTCTTATCTTTCTTTACCTCCACATCCATAGACGATTCTCCTTAATTGCTTAGCATTTTGCTTTTCATTAAATGCTTACGCAGACGAATCTCTGTTCCGCTATCTGGACTTGACTGAATTTCGATTTCATCCATAAAATTTTCCATGATGGTAAATCCCATACCAGATCGTTCAAGCTCTGGTTTTGTCGTAAATAATGGCTGTCTTGCTTCCTCTACATCGAAAATTCCTTTCCCTTCATCTCTGATGGTTAAATCAATGTATGAATCTTCTAATATAACAGAAATATAAACAATTCCATTCGGATCATTTTCATAACCGTGGATAATGCAGTTAGTCACTGCTTCTGAAACAACTGTTTTAATTTCCGTTAATTCATCCATTGTTGGATCTAACTGTGTAATAAATGCAGCAACCGTTACACGTGCAAATGATTCATTCTGGCTGAGTGCGCTAAATTGAATGTGCATTTCGTTTCTCATCTTAAGCTACCCCCAATCGTTGTAGGGCAAATTCTTCATTTGTTTCCAGCTTCATAATTTTAAACATGCCAGACATATCAAATAAACGCTGAACGCTTGGGGAGATAGCACAAATGACCATTTCTCCTCCAATCTGTTTAATTTGCTTATATCTTCCCAATATAACTCCTAAGCCAGAACTATCCATAAACGTTAAATGTTCAAGATTTAACACGATATGACGGATACTATAGCTCTCGATTGCAGTTGTTGCTTTTGTCCGTAATTCTTCTGCATAGTGATGATCCAATTCCCCAGATAGGCGTATACAAAGTACATTATTTTTTATTTCCAACTCAATATTAAGACTCACTAGAATAGCCTCCTTATTTGGTTTAAAGAAACTATTCTAGGTTTTCATGCAATTTCCTTCTCCACAGACAAAACTAGTGTTCTTTCGCTAAAAACAGAAGGAATATAAATGAATTCGACAAAAGCAGAAAACTATTCTGTTTTTGTAAACATTCCTGCAGAGCGTTTAAATAATGTCCACCATTTTGCTGATTTCACTTCTTTTTGTGCTACCAACGGACTTGTCACAAGGATTTTCCCGTCTTTTTTATAGGATATTTTTCCAATTTCCTGCCCTTTTTCAATTGGAGCTTTTAATTTTTTATTCATCGTAATTTCCTTCTCTAATTTATCGATTTGCTCCCCTTTTTTCGTTAAGATAGAAATTGGTTCGCTCGTAACGGCTGTCACTTCTTTCTCTGATCCTTTGCTTACTTTTACTTTACCAATCGCTTCTTCTCGTTTATGCAAAGGATGTGTTTCATATTGACTAAATGCATAATCCAGCATTTTTGTTACTTGAGCATTTCTTTCTTTCGAGGTTGGCGCACCGAAAACAACTGCAATTACACGCATTCCATTTTTCATAGCAGTTGCGGTTAAACAATATTTTGCTTCAGCTGTAAATCCTGTTTTTAATCCGTCCACGCCTGGATAAAACTTCACAAGAC
Source organism: Niallia circulans NBRC 13626 (assembly GCF_001591585.1). Classification (GTDB taxonomy): domain Bacteria; phylum Bacillota; class Bacilli; order Bacillales; family Cytobacillaceae; genus Niallia; species Niallia circulans. The sequence goes on from NZ_BCVE01000006.1 coordinate 31,511, forward strand.
GGTTTGTGTTAACTAGCCAAAACTTCTTATCAGTATCTTCTCTTAAATAATCTTCATATGTGCCAGTAAATTTCGTTATATCTTCATATTTAAGCAATTCCTTTGCCATTAATGCCATATCTTTTGCAGAACTGTAATGATCTGTTACTGGAAGTCCTGTCACATTTTGAAACTTGGTGCTTTCTAAGCCTAATTCTTTTGCTTTTTCGTTCATTAATTGAACAAACTCTTCTTCAGATCCTGCTAATCTTTCCGCAACTGCTACAGCTGCATCATTTCCAGATCCAATGGCAATTCCTTTTAACATTTGCTCGGTTGTCATCTCTTCCCCAGGTTCAAGGAAAATTTGTGAGCCTCCCATAGATGCCGCATGCTCACTTGTACGTATTTTCTCATCTAACTTTAATTTTCCTTGATCAATTGCTTCCATGATCAGAAGCATCGTCATTATTTTTGTCATACTGGCAGGAGGAAGTTTTTCCTCGCTGTTTTTTTCATACATAATAGTTCCTGTATCTCGATCAATTAAAATGGCTGATTTTACATTTTCAACTAATTCTTGCTTTTTCTCAGCAGCTAAAGTGCCCGGTGCCAAAATTGATGTCATAAAACAGGTAATGATTAACAATGATATGATGCGTTTCATCTATTGACCCTCCATTCTATATAGCATCCATTTTTTCCAAAAAAAACAAGTTTATACAGCCAATGAAGAATATTCATGAAATAATTTGAATAGCACTAAAGGAAGATAGAATGTTTCATGCATTTCATAGGTATCGTTAGGCTAGTTTACTGATCTAGGTTATAATGAATAGAGTTCAAAGGAGGATAACAATTGATTCATTTAAAGACACCTGAGCAAATTGAAAAAATGAGAAAAGCAGGAGAAATTCTTGCTGATTGTCATAAAGAAATTAAAAAGTTAATCAAATCAGGCATTACTACGGAAGAAATCGATGCATTTGCGGAAAACTTTATTTTACAAAGAGGAGCCACTCCAGAACAAAAGGGCTATCACGGTTATCCTTTTGCAACTTGTGCATCTATTAATGATGTAATCTGTCATGGTTTTCCTTCCAAAAGCCCCTTAAAAGATGGAGATATTGTTACGATAGATATGGTAGTAAACTTAGATGGATGGCTTGCTGATTCCGCCTGGTCTTATGCGGTTGGGAATATCTCCGAAGAGGCAAAAAACTTATTAAAAACAACCGAAGAGGCATTATACAAAGGGATAGAACAAGCGGTCATTGGAAACAAAGTAGGAGATATCTCCCATGCCATTCAAACGTTCGCTGAAGCAAAAGGTTATGGGGTAGTGCGAGATTTTGTAGGACATGCGATTGGCAGAGAAATGCACGAACTCCCACAAATCCCTCACTATGGTCCTCCACACGTTGGGACACCTCTTAAAGAGGGGATGGTTATTACCATTGAACCAATGCTAAATATCGGTATGTATCATGCCAAGGTTGATTTGGATGGATGGACAGCACGAACTGTTGATGGCAGCCTTTCTGCGCAATATGAACATACCTTAGCCATTACAGCTAATGGACCAGTAATCTTAACGAAACAATAAGGGGAAACACCCAATGGCAGATTGCAAGCCATTGGGTGTCTTTTTGTTGTCCTGAAAATATTTATATATTAAATACAAAAAAATGAACTTTTTAAACGATAAAATACTCTTATAAGCGAGAGGTGAAGACATGAATGATGAACAACTTGTACAGAAGGCAAAAAAGCGGAATAAAAAAGCCTTGCTTCAATTAGTGATGCAGCAAAAAGACGATTATTATCGTCTAGCATATTCCTATATGGGGAATTCTCATGATGCGATGGATGCAATGGAAGAAATGATCATCATCTTATATGAGAAAATTGCTCAGCTCGAAAAAATTGAATCTTTCTATAGCTGGAGTAAAACTATCTTAGTGAATATTTGTAAGGGGAAATTAAAAAAGGAACGTAGAGAAATAGTTATGGATGACTTAGAGCAGCACAATCTTTTACATACAACCGATCCCTATAAATATTCAGTGGAAACACTAGACATTGTACAATTATTAACAAAATTACCCCCAGTCCAAGCGGAAGCAATCAAGCTAAAGTACTTTCACGATTTCGATAATGAGACGATTGCCAGCATCATGAAAGTATCTACCGGCACAGTAAAATCCAGAATACACAATGGCTTAAAACGATTAAAGAAGATGTATGGAGGGGAAGACAAGTGGAATCTTTAGAGGATAAACTACTAGAGGAAAAAAAGAAAATCGCAGAAATAACAGCTCCGCCAGAATTAGAACAGCGACTAAGCAAAGCACTTTTTGATAAAAAAACAAACTCTCCTAACCTAAAGAGATGGGTTCCCTTATCTGCTGCTGTAATAATTCTATTAATTTTTATGACGTATCAATCAAGTGCATTGGCTTATTACGGCAAAAAACTGTTAGGATTCGATACCATTATGAATCAATCCTTAAAAGATTTAAATGAAAAAGGATTTGGGCAAAATATTGAGAAGTCCTATCTATTAGAAAATGGTACTGTATTAACAATCAATGGACTTATGTCCGATGAAAATAGATTGGTTGTTTATATTACATTAGAAAATGATAAAGGCTTGCCAAATGATCTAGATCACATTTTTTCACCAAGGAACATTACTGGCTTTTTTACAAATGCAAAAATGAATAGCTCCGTTTTTGAAAAAAATGATGACAAAACAAAAATCACGGGAATATTAAATTTTGATCCCATTAATGCTTTTTCGAAAAAGCTCCAGCTGCACTATGTTTACTGGAAAGATGATGAAACAATGGAAGGTACAACTGATATCTCCTTTCCCTATAATCATAAGGAAGCATTACAAACAAAAATGAAGCAATCTATTAATAAAAAATGGAATGTAGATAAAGGTACTATTCATTTTAAAAGAATCACAGCTACTCCTACACAAACGGTTATAGAAGGCACGTTTCATGTCGACAATTATGACCGGCTCAATCATGGTTTTAATGGAGTAGAGCTAGTCGCAAATGGTCAGCCTCTCTCCCAAGAAGGCTATACTACTTCTTCATCCATTAACAAAAACAATACATTTTCGATTGAATATGATGGCCTTCCAGAAGATATCCATTCACTCGAAATTCTCATGAAAGACTTTATCGGTTATAAATCGATAAATAAATCCATTGCGCTTACAGGGAAAGAAGAAAATAGAGTAATACCATTAGAGAATGATGAAGTAACTATAAAGAACATCCAGTTAAATGATATGCTATCAATAAGTATCTCCTCGAGTGATTCTGTTTTATTAGATAAAGTAAGTATTATCAATGAAGAGCAAGAAAGAATTCCTTTAAAAACAACAACCAATCACCAGTTGATAACTAACAAGGATGGAACAATTAATAATGAGCGATCATTGCTATTTAACACAAAATCTCGACCGCTGGAACTGCATATTGGCGGATTGCATTATGTGAAAGAATACAATAAAACTTTAGCTATTCCTCTTCAATAAAGAAAGCAAAAGACTCACAAATGATCAGCTATTAGCTTCAATCGTGAGTCTTTTCTTCTTATTCTGTAATTATTTCATAAATTAGCGTAGGAGCTTTTACTTCATTTGGTGAAAGCTTAATATTTTCATCCAATTTTTTTATTACATCGTCTACTTCTTCCGTATTGCTATAAATCGTAACGAGTGATTCGCCAGCCTCCACTTTATCTCCTATTTTCTTGCGTAAAACTAAGCCTACCGCTAGATCAATTTCTGACTCTTTTGTTGCTCGGCCAGCTCCTAATAACATAGCAGCGGTCCCAATGCTGTCAGCTGTTATTTCTGCGACATAGCCTGATTCTTTTGCTGGAAGCTCCGTAATAAATTTAGCTTTAGGTAATAAATCTGTTTGATCCACAACAGAAGCATCTCCACCTTGGGAACTTAAGAAAATTTTGAACGTTTCGAGCGCTTTGCCATTATCTATTGCCTCTTGCAGCATTTCTCTCGCTCTATCCGTTGATTCTGCCTTTCCAGCTAAATAGACCATATGACTGCCTAAAGTTAAACATAGTTCCGTCAAATCTTCTGGTCCATGCCCCTTTAATGTATCAATTGCCTCTTTTACTTCTAGTGCATTTCCGATTGCATATCCTAAAGGCTGACTCATATCAGAAATAACAGCCATTGTTTTCCTGCCCACATTATTCCCTATTTGCACCATTGCTTCAGCAAGCTCTCTAGATGCATCCAATGTTTTCATAAATGCTCCAGCACCTGTTTTCACATCTAAGCAAATGGCATCTGCACCTGCTGCAATTTTCTTACTCATGATACTGCTGGCAATCAATGGAATACTGTTAACAGTCGCGGTTACATCTCGTAAGGCATATAACTTCTTATCAGCAGGAGTGAGGTTCCCACTTTGTCCAATAACCGCTAATTTATTCTTATTTACTAGGTCAATAAACTCCTCTTTTTCTATTTCCACATGGAAACCTTTTACTGATTCTAATTTATCGATGGTTCCACCAGTATGACCGAGTCCTCTTCCACTCATTTTCGCCACTGGAACACCTACTGATGCCACTAATGGTCCCAATACTAATGTGGTAGTATCGCCAACTCCCCCAGTTGAATGTTTATCCACTTTAATTCCTTCAATGGCAGATAAATCAATGACATCTCCTGAATGAACCATTGCCATTGTTAATTCAGCACGTTCAGCTGCTGTCATATCTTGAAAAAACACAGCCATACTAAATGCACTCATTTGATAATCAGGAATCGTTCCATCTGTATAGCCTTTAATAATAAAAGAGATTTCTTCTTTGGATAATTCTAAACCGTTCCTTTTCTTCTCAATTAAATCGACCATTCTGAATGCCATAATTTGAATTCTCCTTCATATGTATGGAATTTTTTTCTTTAAAATTGCAAAAATTCAAGTCAAATTACTGCTTTTTTTAATTTTTTGATTTATGTAAACGGTGTAAAAATATATCTATCTAAAGAGTTACCGGTAAATCAGTAACTCTTTAGGATGAAAACTTCATTATGCACCTATATGTTTAATTAGCTCTTTCACATATTGCAGGAAATTTGCTTTTACCTTTTCTGTTGTTTCGATTACTTCTTCATGATTCAGTGGTTGATCTAGAATACCTGCAGCCATATTAGAAATACAAGAAATCCCTAATACTTTCAGACCTGCATGACGAGCGACTATTACTTCCGGAACAGTCGACATCCCCACTGCATCGCCGCCTAATACGCGAAGCATTCTTACTTCTGCTGGCGTTTCATATGATGGACCTGTGTTTCCCACATAGACACCCTCCTGAATACTCAGTCCAATACTGCTTGCGACCTTGCGTGCTGTTTCACGCAGATTTCTGCAATATGCTTCTGACATATCAGGGAATCTCACCCCTAACTTACTGTCATTTGGTCCGATTAATGGATTGGTGCCCATATTATTAATATGATCAGAGATTAGCATTAAATCACCAGGTGCAAAGTTTTCATTCACCCCGCCTGCAGCATTGGTTACAATTAATTTTTCTACTCCTAATTCCTTCATAACGCGAACCGGGAAAGTTACTTTATCAAATGTATACCCTTCATAAAAGTGGAAACGACCTTGCATTGCTACCACTTCGATTCCCTTAATTGTACCGAATACAAGTTGTCCAGCGTGACCTTCTACTGTTGATACCGGAAATTCTGGAATTTCTTCATAAGGTATTTTTACTGGATTTTCGATTTCCCCTGCAAGAACGCCTAAGCCTGAGCCAAGAATTAAACCAATTTTAGGTGTTTTCGCATATTTTTGTTTTAAAAAATCAGCTGATTGCTTAATCATCGTATAATTCATTTTTTATTCCCCTTATATTAAGTCATTTAAGAAGCTTGTGCCATGCTTTGGCATCTTTACGCTGAAATTATCTGCTACTGTTGCTCCAATATCAGCAAACGTTTTACGTAGCGGCAGCTCTTTCGGTTCCTTTAATGATTTGCTATATACTAATAATGGTACATACTCTCTTGTGTGATCTGTTCCATGATGGATCGGATCATTTCCATGATCAGCGGTAATGATTAATAAATCATCTTCCTTCAGTAATTCCAATACTTCTGGCAGTCTAGCATCATACTCTTCTAATGCCTTTCCATAGCCAATTGGGTCTCTTCTATGTCCAAATAAAGCATCAAAATCTACTAAATTTAAGAAGCTTAAACCTGTAAAATCCATTTTTAGTGTGTCAACTAGTTTGTCCATCCCATCCATATTGGAGACGGTTCTCAATGATTTTGTCACACCTTCTCCATCATAAATATCAGAGATTTTTCCAATAGCAATACTCTCAATTTGATTATCTTTCAATTCATTCATTACAGTTCGATCAAATGGCTTTAGAGCATAGTCATGACGATTTGCAGTACGTTTAAAGTCGCCTGGCTCGCCAATAAATGGTCTAGCAATAATACGACCAACCATATATTTCTCATCGAGTGTCAATTCTCTTGCTAATTCACAAATACGATACAATTCATCTAAAGGAACAATGTCTTCATGTGCAGCAATTTGCAGCACAGAATCTGCTGATGTGTAGACGATTAAAGCACCAGTCTTCATATGCTCTTCGCCTAGCTCATCTAGAATTTCTGTTCCACTAGCTGGTTTATTTCCAATGATCTTGCGTCCAGATTTTTCTTCGATTTCATTTAATAGTTCATCTGGGAATCCTTCCGGGAATACACGGAATGGTGTCGCAATGTTTAGACCCATTATCTCCCAGTGCCCAGTCATGGTATCTTTTCCGTTTGATGCTTCTTGCATTTTTGTATAATAAGCAATTGGAGTATCAGCCCGCTCAACACCAGCAATTTCCTCAATATTACTAAGACCTAATTTCGCCATGTTCGGCATATGAAGACCATTCATTCTTTGAGCAATATGCCCTAATGTATGTGCTCCTTCATCATTAAATTTTTTCGCATCAGGTGCCTCGCCAATCCCTACAGAATCCATTACAATTAGGAAAACACGATTATATTTATATGTAGACATCTTTTTCCTCCTTTTACCATTTCATTTAACCCTATTTTGTCCTACTATATGTATCTTTATTAACCATAAAAATTATAGCATAATCGTCAGAAGTCTGACATCTTTTTCAAAATTGTTATCTTTCACTTTGGAAAAATAAAAATTGTTTTCTATTTTCTTCTTCATTATACCTTTTTTCATATAAAAAGAAAAAAGAACACTGTTCAAGTTTGCTGACAGTGTCTTTTTCTCCTTACTATTTACCCTTTTAAACAAAAACTATCTCCCGCCCACTAGGCACGAGGATGAAATTGACTATATACATCTTTCAATCTAGTTTTTGTTACATGGGTGTATATTTGAGTTGTTGAGATATCAGCATGACCGAGCATTTCCTGCACCGCTCTTAAATCAGCACCATTTTCTAATAAATGAGTTGCAAACGAATGTCTTAATGTGTGCGGTGTTATTTCTTTTTCAATATGGGCTTCCTTCCCTAAACGCTTTAAAATTTTCCAAAAGCCTTGTCTTGTTAATCGATTGCCATGGTGATTTAGAAACAAGGAATGCTCCGTGGATTTCTTTTGGTTTAAAAATGTTGGTCTCCCTTGATGCAAATAATCCTTCAATGCCCTCGTAGCTGCTCCGCCAATAGGGATGATTCTTTCTTTGTTCCCTTTTCCGATACAGCGGATAAACCCCATTGTAAGATGAACATCATCCATATTTAAATTGATCAACTCACTCACACGGATTCCTGTTGCATAGAGAAGCTCAAGCATCGCTTTATCTCTGAGTCCATAATGGTCATTTTTATGAGGAAAATCAAGCAGTGCTTCTACTTCCTCCATGGATAGAACTTTAGGCAATGTTCTTTCTGCCTGCGGTGTTTCAATATGTACAGTTGGATCCTCTTCAAGCACACGATCCCGGAATAAAAATTGATGAAATGCACGAATAGATGCTATATGTCGTGCGATTGTTTTAGAGGACTTTCCTTGGTCCTTTAAAAAACCTAAAAAGCGAATAATGTGGGAACGCTGTATTTCTTTGAGATTACATTGTTCTACATTTTTCATATATTTTATATAGCTTTTTAAGTCTCTTTCATATGATACAAGTGTATTACTCGCTAAACCCTTTTCCACTAATAAATAATGTATAAAATCTTTTAATTGATCTTCCATAGGACTATTCCCCATTTAAGTAAAACAGGAATATTCGATCCCTCCATGAATATTTTTCTGTTTCCAGACTATTATCTGCATTCACCTTGATGGCAGAACCTGATGGCTCATCATAGCGATGTAGTTGTTGATATTCTTGATTAAACCAAACGATTGCATAATAAAAAAGAATCGTACATCCTGTAAATAGGAGAAATACTTTTAGTGTATTTATAATTGCTTTTGTCCATCTCATCCAAAATCCCTCCATAACTTCTATAATACAAGCTATGCCAGATTGGACATTTAATATACCTAATGGACCTATTATTCTTATTATAATAGAAATAAATATTATTTAAAGCGTTAAATTCCCCCTTCGTTTTCATTTGATATCCTATTAATATGTGATAAAGGTAACATTCCTTCTTTGAATTAGTAAATAACAAAAATAAAAAACCTTCTCAACTGAAAAGGTTTATTCTGCGGATGAAACATCCTCGTTTTTTTCCGTGCAACGATGACAAATACCATGAAATGTTAGACGATGATCTTTAATTTTAAAATTCCAGTCACGCTCTACTAATTTCTCTACATCTCCTAGTAAATCTTCTTGAATTTCATCCACTGCTCCACATTCAATACATACTAAATGGTGATGAAAGTGGGCTGCACCTTCTTGTCTCAAATCATACCTAGAAACACCGTCACCAAAATTTATTTTATCAACAATTTTCAATTCCGTAAGTAGTTCAAGTGTGCGATATACGGTTGCCAATCCAATTTCAGGAGATTTCTCTTTAACGAGTAAGTAAACATCTTCTGCACTGAGATGGTCTTCTTCATTTTCTAATAATACTCGAACTGTTGCTTCCCTTTGGGGAGTTAATTTATAGCTCGAAGAATGCAACAGCTTTTTTATTCTATCTATTCTACTTTCCATTCCGAAAGTCCCTCCCTAGCCACTGTCCATCTCATTATAACAGAAGTAGGAAAAGAATCCTAATAAAAATTATTATAAATAACAATTAATAATAATTATTAATTTATAATGACTATCAACGATAATGAATGAAGCAGCACCCCTCCATTAAAAAAGGATAGTAATAATAATAGATTGTACCATATTAATGACAGCTTTCATTAATAATGGCGAAATATATGCCTCTACTGCAGCAGCAATGCCGATTACTATAAAGGCCATTATTAGAAGAATAGTATATCTAGCAAACAGCGGCAGCATTGGTTCTCCCTTTTTCTTCATAAACTGCTGGCGAATCATTTTAAAAGAGAATGCTACTGATAGTGTAGCAGAAATTATAAAAATTGGAATAACAATTAGATTTTGCGGCAGAACCGACACAAATGATAGTAGAAATCCATGCCATCCCATTTGATTTACTAAAAAGCCAACTGTGAAACCAACTACCATTCCTTTAATAAATAGTAGAATTAAAATAATAGGCAATCCTATGATCGAAATACCTAACAGCCAAATAAAACCAATATACTTACTATTATGCGAAAAGCTTTGAAAAAACAAATCTTTGCTGTCCGCTACTTGTCCATTCGAAACCTGTCCAAAAAACTGTGTTAAATAATAATAGAGATCTTCCTTTTGGGAGAGAGACAAACTATTCACTACAATTGCACCAAAAATAACCCCCATTAAAAACAATACAATGATAAATAAGTAAATTGAGGAATGATCGCGTATATGATTCACTAGGATATTCTGATATTTTTTCTTTTTCATTGCCTTTCCTCCCGCCAAGTCTGTTAGTTAATGTTTATGCAAAAAAAAAGGGCATATGACTATAAATCTATTATTAATAGAAATGAAAAAATAATCAGATTATTATATTATTGATATAGAGATAGATAGATTAACAAATGGAGGTGAGTGTTTTGAAACCAGTATTAATCGATTTACCAGAAACGATCGAAACAGATAGGCTAGTCATACGCCCTTGTATGCCAGGAGATGGCAAAGATGTATATGAAAGCATTCAGCGGTCTAAAGAAGACTTTAAACCTTGGATGAGTTTTGCCAATCAGGAGCAAACACTAGAAGAAGTGGAAGCAGGCGTACGAGAATCATATGCCAAATATATTTTAAGAGAAGATATTCGATTACATATTTATTTAAAAGCAACAAATGAATTTATTGGATCAACCGGTCTACATTCAATGGATTGGAAAGTCCGCGTGTTTGAAATTGGCTATTGGTGTGATTCAGCTCATACAGGAAAAGGCTATATTACCGAAAGTACAAAAGCATTAATAAAGTTCGCACAAAGTACTCTTGAGGCTAATCGTATTGAGATACGAGTAGATTCCACCAACATGAAAAGCCGTGCTATCCCAGAAAAACTCGGCTTCTCATTAGATGGAATTTTGAAAAATGAGACACTAAGTGCCGATACAGAAGAATTAAGAGATATTTGTCTTTATTCTTTGACATAATGAAGAAATCCCACAAATGATTATGTGGGATTTTTGATATTACTTATCTACTCTGACCTTGCCGTATTTGCCGCCCCCGCCAACTTGCAAGTCTACCATTCCCGTTCTTGCTGCAACAATATAATCTGCCACTTTCTTTGGCACAATCTCCACTAGTTTTTCATAGGGGGCTTCATGAATGATTTGCATTTCAGTTGAAAAATAATCGAGTAATTTTTGCATCGTTTTTTTTCCTAATCCAGGTATATATTCTAACGGTATTTGATGAATATACGGAGGTCTACTAGGTGCACTGGCTGCATCTTTTAAATCGCTAATCCTTGCTGCCACCCCTTTTACCCATTTATGACTTCCGCATTCTGTGCAGATCCCTGTCGTTTCCGAGAATGGAGCATAGCATTTCATGCAAACTGTTTCGTGATATTTACCTAATTTCGGATCTAATCCATAATTGGCAATGATTTTTCTACCGTCTTCTTGATGAAGTACTTTTGCAAATTCAGCAAAAGAAGCGTCCTCCATTTCCATGACCTGATATTCCCGAGCCATTTTTTCTAAAGAATGAGCATCAGAATTGGTTATAAATGAAAAAGAATGTAATTCTGCGATTTGGTCTGCCATCTCGGTATCAGAACTCAAACCAAGCTCAATCCCATCAATCATTTTCTCGTCAAAAACTTCTTTAAAGGAACGATTAACTCCGCTACCATATAAACTTTTAAACGGTGTGAAGACATGGGCAGGAACGAATAGTCCATTTAATTCCTTTACTTTATACTGTAATTCTTTTCCACTGATATAAAGGCGCTGCGAGCTTAATGTTACATTTTTCATATGGTGAGAAATCCAATTAGAAAATTCCCTCATTTTAGCCAACGTCGGTAGATAGCATAGCACATGAATAGGACCCTTACAGAAAGAATCATATATTTCGAGCTCTGAGCCAAGAATAATCGTGATTTCTTCCATTCTCACCCCACCATCGGCTAATTCCAGCATCTTCCCTTGTGCTATTAAGTCCTCCATTTCCAATATTACCTCAGGAGAATGGCAATCAATGATCCCAATCATATCAAGACCTTTTTGCTTACTGGCATATTCTATGATTGCCGTTAAAGTTAAGTTTCTTGATGCTGTTATTTTTACCGGTTTCCCGCTCTTTGTTCTACCAATATGGATATGTAAATCAGTGTAATACGAATTCATTTTTACTCCTTTAAATTTGCAATTTGTAAATATTGTACCCCAAAAATCGTTTTAGCATCAAAAATACGCTTTTCTTTGATAAATTCCAATGCCTCCTCTAGTGTAATTTCTAATACATTCACAAACTCATCTTCATCAAGTCCTGCTGCATTTTCTTTTTGCTTTAATCCTTTTGCCACATATACATGAATAATTTCATCAGCAAATCCTGGGGAAGTATAGAATGATCTTACCAATTCTAGAGATTCACATTCATATCCCGTCTCTTCTTCTAACTCTCTTCTAGCACAAAGAGCTGGTTCTTCGCCTTTTTCTAATTTCCCAGCAGGAATCTCCACAATTACTTTTTCAAGCGGCTTTCTATATTGTTCTACCATAACTAGTTTATTATCATCCGTTATCGCTATTACAGCAACCGCGCCTGGATGCTTTACAAGTTCTCGCGTGGACGTTTTCCCATTCGGCAATTCGACCTCATCCACTTGAACTTGAATGATTCTCCCGCTATAAATATGCTCTGTTTTTAATGTTTTTTCTTCCAATGTACTCATTTGACACACTCCTGTTCTATTAAGTCAAAGCTCTGACATATAGATTATTATACTTCATTTCTGTTCAATGGAAAGGATTGGGGGAAGCTTTTGAAAGTATATATCCAGGAAAAAGGAATTATTTTATCAGGAAAGGCTTGGGAAATCCGCTATATTCTTAAAAAATACCAAACGGAATTTACTTATGTAAAAGATTGGATAAACGCAAATGCTGACAGCTCTCAAAAATAAGCCATATTCTTTGTGAATAAACAGCATCTTTCGTACAATAAGAGATATCTTTAATGGAGAGGTGTTCAATTTTGCAAAAGTCTCAATTAGGCAATTCTAACTTATTTGTTTCCAAATTAGGTCTAGGCTGTATGAGTCTCGGTACCGAAGAAAAAACTGCTTTCCCAATTTTAGAAGCAGCACTTGAAGAAGGAATTAATTATTTTGACACAGCGGATCTATATGATCAAGGGAAAAATGAGCAATTGCTCGGTCAGTTTTTCAAGAATAATCGCGATGATGTCATTCTTGCTACAAAGGTAGGCAATAAGTGGGAAGAAGGAAAAGAAGGCTGGGTTTGGGATGCAAGTAAAGCCTATATTAAAGAACAAGTAAAACAAAGCCTAAAGCGCCTTGGCACAGATTATATTGATTTATATCAGCTGCATGGAGGCACGATGGAAGATCCAATAGAGGAAACGATTGAGGCATTTGAAGAATTAAAAGAAGAAGGATTTATTCATTATTATGGTATTTCCTCCATTCGTCCCAATGTCATTCGCGAATATGTGAAACGTTCTTCAATTGTTTCTGTCATGATGCAATACAGCATTTTGGACAGACGTCCTGAGGAAGAAGCACTGCCATTACTTGCCGAAAACAATATTAGTGTTGTCACTCGCGGACCGGTTGCAAAAGGTCTTTTAAGTCCTAAATATCGGGAAAAACTATCGGAGAAAGGCTATTTAGATTATTCTCGTGAAAAACTGACAGAAGTATTACAAACACTGGAACAGAAATTCTTAGATAATCGTACACTTACAGAGGCTGCAGTGCAATATAATTTAGCTCATCCCGCTGTCGCTAGCATCATTGCAGGAGCAAGCTCAGCAGAACAGCTTCGCGCTAACGCAAAAGCAGTTAACAGTGCCCCTCTATCTGCGGATGAAATAGCATTCATCAAAAAGATTTCCAAAGCATCTGTTTATGAAGCACACCGTTAATTAGGATAGGTGTTTATTTCGGAGCTTGTTCCCCGAATGGTTCATGGAATTTTTTCTATGAACCATTTTTTATGATAGATGAATGCCGATATTACTCACTGTTTTTGAAAGGTGGAGCTCATCTTGGTTTTGAACGCTAGTTTTGAGCTCTGTCTCTTGAATAATGGTTTTCATCTTGCCTATGAACACCTTTTTTGTACTCTATCTATTGAATAGTTGTTTTCATCTCGAATATGAACACCTTTTTTGGGCTCTATCTATTGAATAGTGGTTTTCATCTTGCTTATGAACACCTTTTTTTGGGCTCTATCTATTGAATAGTTGTTTTCATCTTGCTTATGAACACCTTTTTTTGGGCTCTATCTATTGAATAGTTGTTTTCATCTTGCTTATGAACACCTTTTTTTGGGCTCTGTCTCTTGAAAAGCGGTGTTCATCTTGGTTATGAACGATGATTTTAACACCAATATATTATTCTTATCGAAATAACACCTTAACTAAATAGGAGAAACGAGGAATCACTTTGAAATACATAGAATTTGGTATAGGCAACAAATGGTTCAATACGAACAGAAACAGAATTACAAGATGGAACAGAGTTTGAGGAAAAAGGAATAAAGAGACCTATTAAATATCAATCACTATATACTAGAATTTGGATTGGAAAAACAGTGCTTATTATCGACTCAAAAGAAGGATTTAAAAAAGCTACTAAAAATAGAAAATCCTTCAAATTAATACTTGGAATAAAAAGCCTCTAACAGTTTATTTAACCTTTCTTAATCTCCAAAAGGAAAATCTCTCCACAATCACGAATATAATATCATAGTTAAAAAGCTACTACTATTCTTTACTTAAAGGGGTTTTTCGATTGAATCAGGCATTATTAATTATTGATGTACAACAAGAGCTGGTTGAAGGAAATGCAGAAGCAAAAGGGGTCTATAACAAACAAGGTTTATTAGAAACAATCAATTTAGTAATAAAGAAAGCTATTGAATCAGGGATAGAGATCATTTTTGTAAGAGATAAAGATGTTGCAGGAGGAAAAGGACCTGGATTTGACATTCACTCCGATATAAATGTCCCTCGCAAAGTTAAAATCTTTGATAAATATGCAACCAATGCGTTCTATGGCACAGGTTTATTAGAGTATCTACAGGAAAAAGAAATGCGCCATCTTGTTATTATGGGTTGCGAAACTCCTTATTGCATTGATACAGCGGTCCGAACAGCAACGGTTAATCATATGGATGTCACGCTAGTTGGGGATGGCCATTCCACAACTGATTCTTCTATCCTTTCTGCCGAGACTATTATAAAGCATCACAATACAATATTACATGGCCATTATAATGTCGATCATTTTTCCATAGTTCGCACCTCTGCCGAGGATTTGTTTACACCTACTCATGATACATATCGATAATTTTCTCGCAAGAATAATCTAAAATTCCTAAACAAAAGTCATCTTAAAAATGGCTTTTGTTTAGCTAATTGCATTAATCACTCCCGATCTCCCAAGCACTTCTCAGTAAACCAATACCCTCTTCCATTTCTGTGTCTGTTAATCCCCCATACCCTAAAATTACTTTTGGATTACCTGTATAGCGTTTCTCAAAGTAATACAAGGAAAGCGGATATACCTTAACTCCAAAGATCAATGCCTTTTCTATTAATTGTGTTTCTGTCCACTCAGTATGAACTTCTAAAACAATATGAAGGCCAGCATTTTCTCCAATCACTTTTACAAATCCACCTAAATAATGTTGAATCGTTTGCAGTAATACTTGGCGCTTCTTTCGATATAATGTTCTCATTTTATTTAAATGACTATTCCAATGGCCCTCTTTAATAAATCGATATAAAGTGTCTTGATGCATGCGAGAAACAGTCTGTTTATACACGGTAAAATGCTTCCTATATGTAGAATATAAAGATTTTGGGAGGACAGCAAAGCTTATGCGCAGAGATGGGATTAAGGATTTTGAGAAGGTTCCTAGATAAATAATCCGATTGTTCTTGTCTAATCCTTGAAGTGCCGGAATCGGCTTTCCTTTGTAGCGATATTCACCATCATAATCATCTTCTATAATATAACCGCCGTTTTTTTCTGCCCATTTAAGCAATTCTAATCGACGTGTAATAGGCATAATCATTCCATATGGAAACTGATGAGAAGGCGTTACATAAGCAATATTTGCTTTACTCTCATTCAATTGCGAAACATTCATGCCATTTTCCTCAACCGAAATTGGTAAAACTTTAATCCCCATATCTTGTAAAACAACTCTAATTCGATGATAGCCTGGATTTTCAAGAGCGTATGTTTTATCCCTTCCGATCAATAAACCCATTAGCCCAATTAGCATTTGCGTACCTGCACCAAGAATAATGTGGTCGGGATGACAGTTTACGCCTCTTGTCGCATATAAGTGTTTAGCAATCTGCTCTCTTAAATTAAATTCCCCTTGTGGATCTCCATTCGAAAACCAGAAGTTTTGGTCTTCATATATCGATTGCATAGAAAGTTTTCTCCAAGTAGTATAGGGAAAATAGCTACTATCAACATTTCCTGAATTAAAGTCTATTTTCACAGGCTTTGCCTGTTCCACCTTTTGCTTTTCCTTATTCTCTTCAGTATCGAGCCAGCTACGAAATTCTTCATCAATAGTTAATACAAATAATCCTTTTCGCGGAATACTTTCCACATATCCTTCTGCACAAAGTTGGTCATAGGCCGATTGGACCGTGTTTAAACTAATTTGCAAATGTTCCGCCAGCTTTCTTTTCGATGGCAATTTTTCATTCGGTGAAATATGTTTATTCATAATTTCTTGTTTAATAAAATCCGCTAACTGCATATAAAGGGGCTTACCACTATCCTTCTGTAAAATTGGTGTTAATTCTAGCATTAGTATCCACTCCTTCCCTTCAGCTGATACCTTTAAAAAGAACAATTCTGGCACTTTAGATTATACCAGATTGCCATTACATTAGAGATAGAAAGGGAGGATTGGATATGTTAAATGACCAATTACTTATTAAAGAATTAACTTCTGAAGCAGAATGGGAAAAAGCTTTTCCTGTTATGAAACAATTGAGAACGCAATTAAATTTGGATACTTATCTTACATTAGTGTCAGAGTCTGTTCAAAAAGAAGACTACCGTTTGATTGCACTTTATAATCAGAATGAAATTGTCGCCCTTTGTGGGTTTATGCCTATGATAACCTTGTATAACGGCAAATTCATCTGGGTATGCGAATTAATTACAGACAGCAAGCATCGGTCGAAAGGATATGGAAAGGTATTATTAAACTATGTTCATGAGTGGGCTGTCGCTAATGACTATCCTATCGTGTCTTTATCCTCTGGTTTACAGCGAATCGATGCCCATCGCTTTTATGAAGAGAAAATGGAATATGATAAAGTAAGCTATGTTTATCTGAAAAAAATCTAATGGAAAGTAAAAGAGACATTTGCTGCTTAAGGAAATGTCTCTTTTATCGTTACTTGAAAAATACTCGTAAAAAACCCCCTTTTTCTTCATAACTACCTTCATTTATAACTTTTAACATCATCAGGACTTTCTAGCTTTTTTTTCCATTTTAAACATATAATGATATATTAAACTAGTAGAAGGGAGAATGATAATTATGAAAAAAATTTGGAATTTAGAAGATGACTATTATACATTAGATGCAATCACCCAAGAAGATATTGATTTTGCTGAAAAGTGCTTATTATGCAAATTACCTGAGGAATATATAAACCATTTAAAAATTAGAAATGGCGGTTCGCTAATAGACGATGCTCTACCAGTTAAATTTCAAAATTCTTGGGCAGATGATCATATTCCAGTCCCTTTTTTATACGGTATAAAAAAAGGCGAAGGTATACTTCAAACAAAAGAATTATTAAAAGAATGGGGAATTGAGGAAGACAGTTTTGTAATTATTAGTGGAGATGGTCACTATTGGATTGTTCTTGACTATAGAACTAGTAAAACGGAACCGAAAATAACATTTATTGATACTGATTTTGATTTAATAGAAGTTGTTTTTAATTCATATACCGAAATGATAGATTCTTTATATATACATGAATATGAAGATGAGGACTTTGAACAATATGAGGATGAAATTTCATTAGAAAACGCAAAAAATTTAATCCAAAGCAATGATTCTGAGGAAATAATATATGGAATATCTTTATGGGTAGGACAAATGGAGGAAATAGAGTCTTTAATTAAAATACTATTTGATTTTATTAAACTTAATAAAGATTCAGATGTTGTCTATAATTCTTTTGAAGAACTAACTAATTTAGTAGTTAATGACATGATAAGTAACAAAGATCTTGCAAAGAATACCGCTCAAAGATTATTAGCTGAAATGGAGAAACAGAATGATTCTGATCTGGATCCATTTAAGTATTTAGTAAAACAACATTTCAATTAAAAGTAATTACACCATCATTTCTATAAACAGAAAGCAAAAGTAAAAAGGCCGAATTCGACATATTGTAAATTCCGCCCTTTTACTTTTGAGTAATGACATCATTTAGAGTACAAAGTGATGAAAAAAACAATAAAAAAACTGATCATCAAACTCTTACGATTCTATCACTTTTACATAAGCACCTTTCTTCGCTTTTTGCAAAGCTGCATGATTCATCCCTTGAATTTTTTGCGAAAGGCTTGAAGCACTTATTAGTTTATTTCGGCAGAAAATTAATGGGTCAATAAGTCGAACCTTATTCTTTAAATGGATATCAAAATCCTCTTCATCTTCGATTACTTTCACACTGGGATGGAGCTTATTCCATAGCATTTGGAGCTCCACATTCTTGGCTGTACTTATTTTATGAATTAACTCCTTATCCTCCCCTAAAAAATCGGAAAATTGTATGATGCTATGAGCTAAAGCTGCTTTTAAAACTTTTGTTAACTGGTCATATCCATAAATATTTAATGGATGCATGAAAAAATCGATGACCTCTTTGTAATAGGTTTCAACAAACCATTCTGCCGAATCGACATGTTGTAAACACATTTTCCCTTCAACTATTACAACATTTTCTAAAAATCCCTCTACTTCCTTTAACGATATTTTTCCATATGTATACATATCCCGTAATGTATAGTCCACACGATCGGCACATAATTTTGGTGCAGGCTGCTCCAAAATCGTCCATTTAGAATCGTCTCCGATTATTTTCTCATAGTCATAATGATATTTTTCTAAGATTATCGGTATTTCAGAATCTTTTATCACAGAAAGAAATATTTCCTCATGATAATTCTCATTCTGTTTATCTAAGACAAAGTCAATAATATGGGAAAAGGCAGTATGAGACACATCATGCAATAAACCAGCAATTTGTTCCTCTATCGAACCTCCAAGCTTTCGGATTAAAAGCATAACCCCAATTGAATGCTCATAGCGCGTTACATTCCAGTTTTCATTTACTAAATAACTTGCTCCTCCTTGATGAATTCCTTTTAATCGCTGGATTGGCTTACTTTCTATTAATTCTATTAAAACTTTTTCTATCTCAAAATTCCCGTACAGTTTATCAGATATTAGCAAAATTATTCTCCCTTTTATTCAATGTAAAAATACAACTTTTTTTAAAAAATTACATACACTTCCAATAATTGTATAGTAAAGTATACATATAAAGTTTTATCTTGTCATGTTTTCAAAAAATGAATTTATGAAAAGCAAATCTGAAAGGAGTATGAATGTGCATCAGAAAATCAGAGAAAAACAAAGTAATAAAAGCAGCTTTTTAGGTGTGCTATCGATTCTTTTTCCTATTGTCCTTGGACTATTGATTCTTAATTTTTTTACAGACATCATTCCGTTGGAGAAAATTCAAGGGTTACCTGTTCTTATGCCGCTCTTTTTGTGTCCATTTGGAGCAGTCATCGGCTTTTTAGGGTATAAACGGAATAGAGATACCTTATCACTAGTAGGCATAATTGCCAATGTAGTATTGTTTTTGTTCCCTATTTTTTACCACATACTAGGCACGCTTATAATGGGTGTTTAATATAAATTTACGAAAACCACTTGAAGTTTAGTGGTTTTCATCTACTTTTTTGTTCAGCCTCCCCTACTAACCTTTCTTTTCATATTGAAATTTAGATAAAGGAGAGAAATAATAGTAAACTTATAAAAAGACAAAACACTTTCAAATTAAAAAAGTATAAATTTGGAACTGTCTGGTTTAATAAATTAATTGGTATAAGGATGCTTTCTAATTATTTTAACAGCTTCTCCATTTGTTTTTTCTGTACTTTAGCTAATGCTATTAAGGGAAATTGATCCCGCTTTAATTGTTCTATAATGCGGTTCGCTTCTTTCCATGCTAGGTTATACTGTTGTTTCGTGATTGAATTTTCTTTATATGCATTTTCCAGCTCCTCTTCATCCAGTAAATAAATTTCGTTAGATGGAAGCATTACAATATCTAAAAACAAATCATCCATCCAAGGAACATTTTTCTCTATTCCAATTTCCAGACAAATATCAATATACCACTGCATAATATCACCATTTGCATTAAACATAGTAGTGACAGAATGATGTTTATATAAGGGAAACTGATGAAGCCACATATAGCCATCATCAAGGATACACACAGCTTTCTGATCATACCTTTTTGTTACTGACTCCACTACCTTTATTGAATGAAAGAGCGCCAAATATCCTGTAAACTCTTCCGTCTTCATAAACGTTTGAGCATATCGCTTTTCTATTATCCGTTTCCAGTTTTTATGATTAACAAATTTTCTTTTTACCGGCATACACACCCATCCTAATCAACATGATATCTGAAACCACCCTGTCTCTTTCGGAAAATCATCTCTACTTAACGGTCTCCCTAATATTAACTGGCGATAGGAAGTAATGGTGCCGTCATGTGAAACAATATAGATTTTCTCTTTTTTTAAATGTCTACAATTTGCTAAAAATTCTTCCGCCTGTCTTGTAAATTCACTATCTATAACTGTATTAAATCCATTCTCCCATAATGACGCAGGGGGATTGTCGTCTAGTTCAAAGACAGGAAAAATATCTAGTATTTTCTCCTTTTCCATCATTAGATCACAAGGCAAGGTTTGTTTATTCGTTAAGTGAGGGAACATCCTTGGAGAAACATAAGGAGTTACTATTTTTTTACAATCCACTCCATCAGTCCATAGCATAGCTGTTTCCAATGTCCTTACTAAGGGGCTAATAAACACAATATCCTGAGTGGTTAAAGGCAAACGTTCCTTTAGCTTATTAGCTTGATCCCTCCCCTTTTTTGTGAGAGAAGGATTTCTTTTTTGTAAACTAGCAGGAAGGTTAAGTGTGTGTTCTCCCTCTCCATGTCGTATAAATATTAAGTCCATCTTATCCACTCATCCTTTTTTAAATTTCCTTTAACCAAGCAATAAGTTTCTCTACCATTTCGGGTGTAAATGCATGATTCACTTTTTCAAAAATTCCCCACTCCACATTGATTCTTCCCTTCTCCTGGCTAAGATACTTATAATAATTTTCTTGACCCTCGATTGGAATTATCGTATCACTATCTCCATGCATAAGAAGAACTGGTGATAGACTCCTCGTTGTGTTTATTGGATCGTATTTCTTTATTAGCTTCTCTTCTTCTTGAGACATCTCTTCTCTATCATCTCGTATACGAAATAATTTTTCTGTAAGGAGGAAGGAACCCGAGCCATTGATATTTGCTAAGCCACTTATGTCAGGCTCTCTCGCAAAAATACCATTTGCTATAAATCCCCCCATTGAATTGCCTATTAATATGATACTGTTTTTCTTTATTCCTACTACGCCTAAAAAATCATTGAATTCATCAATAGTATGGAAAATAGTATCCCAAAAGTACTGCTGAGTAATGTTGTAATCAAAGTAATCTTCTAAAGGAAATCTTTCATCGTGATATAGGATGTCAGGAAATAATACGCCATACCCTTCTTGAGCAACTTCTTCGGCCAACTCTATGTATCCCTTCGCTGTTCCACCCCAACCATGATATAAGATTACAATTTTGTCTTTATTTTGAATATTTTTCGTAGATTGATAAAACTTCCATTCACCGATTATTTTTCTTTCCACTGTTGTCCCTGCCTTTTTCTGCTGATACTTAAATGAATCTCTTTGCTTTCCCGTATTCTATCAGCGCCTGATAAGGATCACCTTTTAATCCTAGAACCTGACAAAAAGCTGGCTCTGTTTTATAGCCTTGTTTCTTTCGTATAAGTACTTCTTCTTTTACGGATGGATTTATCCTTAAAACGGCGTGTTCAATTATCATATGGAGATACGCATATTGCTGCTTAACCGGGATAGGCTGACCAAACAATTCAAATTCAAAGCCATCAAAAAAGAAATTCACTTTGATTACTTCCACTTCTCTAATCATTAATCTTTTTAGGCGAAAATGATTCATTTTTCCAAAATAATCGATGACAATCTGGCTAAAAATTTCAAATTCGTAGACTTCCATTATAATATCTAAGTCGGAAGACTCTATATCCACTCCAATTGGAATGGTTCCGCAAAGAATTGGCTTATAAGAATGTAAAATTTCATTTATTTTTAATTTCTTCAATGCTAAATATGCTTGCTGCTGTTTAGCACTACCTCCCTGTAAATAATCTGGCGTATCAAAGAGTATCCAGTCCAGCGTTAATAAATCTCCTTTAAAGCATGGAGTACGACTGGCTGTAGAGAAGATAAGGAAGGTTTGTCTATTATTGTCAGCGATAAACTTTTTAAGAAATTTTTGCAATTCGCTACCAAAAACCAATAATTTTCTTCCTCTAATTCATTCTTATCTTTCTCTAACTCCTTCCTCCTATTTTTTATCCAAGATTCCAACACTTCCTTCTCTAAACCGTTATCTGCCATTTGTACAATGGGAATAATCATGCGTTCTTCTTCATCATGAATATAGACACTCTCCGCCTGATAGATTTTACCCAAAATCGCCTTCACTATTTCTGGATAATTACTTTGCTTCATTTTTTTATTTTTGACAAGTTCATCGAAAGCATCTGCTGCATGTGCAATACTATGGGCCCATCCTTTTTCTCTAACATATCCCCTCACATCTTTTTCACGATTTACATAGCTAATCAACTTATCCTTCACTTCAAGGACCTTTGCCATTGATAAGAAATCATCGCGATTATCTTGATAAAGTATAAGTGCTATTAATAAAGAGGTGAAAGAACGAGTGAAAACAGAATCTGTATTCTTTTCGCCAATTCCTTTAAATAAAAATTGATCACTTATACAAATATCTAATATTTCAATTAATAGATCGTTATCTAGTTTGGATTCCAATATAAACTGACAAAATGTTTGATAAATCAAGTTATCTCTTAACTCGCTATCAGGGGAGCCAATATGTTTAAGCATGGACAGGATGACTTTCTGTTTTGTTTTTTCATCCGACACTATTTCATCCAATTTATCATTTCCTAAGAAGTACTTTAACTCTTGTTCCTTCATTGCAATTATATTTTCTATTAAATTCAAATTCTCACTCCTATCAAAAACTAGGGAAGTATAATCCATTTTCATTTCTTTACTTTATGCATGACAAACTGTGAGTTGCTTTTTTTAAACTCATTCTTGTTGTAAAAGGAAATTAAATCTTCCTCACAAAATAAACTGATAACATCAATATTAGATAATTCATCTACCATTTTAGCAATTAGCTTTATGCCAATTCCTTTCCGATTAAAGGAGCTGGAAATAACAACATCCTCTATATACGCTCTAAAAATCCCATCCGATATTGCTCTTGCAAACCCAATGAGCTTGTTCTTTTCCCATGCACCTACAGAAGGCTTGCGAGGTGATAGAACTATATAAAAATGCAGGATGGTGGAAGGAAAGAACGGAGCAGGATATAGAAAAAATGTTATCCCAAACATTTAATTGGTTTCTCTTGCGATGTTCGTATTTCTATTTTCATGTCGTCTGCCTACCTATTTTTTATTTGTCAACTTTGTCAGCCAAAACAATTTCCAAAATACAAATTCATACCAGTCAACCTGTTATGATGCTTTTTTAGCATAAGCTTTTTAAGATCAAAACTCGGTTCGCTCCCCTTCAAAATTATACCATTAAACCTCAAAATATGATTAAATTTCCAAAACCAAAAAAGCAAAGTGACCTTCGATAAAAAAGGTCACTTTTTCTAAGATAAATGCTTTCTAGCAAAATATTCTTGCACTTTTTTAGCTACGACATTAGGTTTTACATCCATAACGGTTAAATCATCTATGTCTACCCACATAGGCAAATAAGTGCCACGATCTCGATTAGAATTAGTAAACTCTTCACCTTGCCCTGATCCAATCGTTCCATGAATGATATCAGCTAGAAAAAAATACTGAGTTCCTTGCTTCTCTAATTCTACAAGGCATTCTTTTAGTTCGACAGTTACCCCTAACTCCTCGAATGCTTCCCGTTTAGCTGCTTGCTCAGGGCGTTTCATCTGCTTCAATTCCTCCGCCAGGAAAAACAAAATAAACGGAATTATCTCTTACTCTTTTAATTAAACAAAATTTGTTCCCTTGGCTAATAACAACAGAACCCCTATTTCTCAATGTATTAACTCTCCCTTATTTTTACCATTCGGATTTTCCTCGCTAGCAATAACAATTAATTTTCCAATCACAAATTTATCATTCTGTTCTTCAATAAAATTCTATCATTTCGGCAATTTTGATTAAATCTCTTACATCTTTTACACCCGAGATAGTATATTGGTATCTATCTGTTTTTAGTATTAATTTTGGCTTTTTCTCCATATCTACTAAAACAGCCTCTTGATTATTAATCGTGATCTCGTATTCTTTTTTCACCACACTATTTATTCCGTTTCCTCGCATATTATTAGGCTTTTTTTCTGAATGGATAGAAAAATATTGGCCATTCTTTAACGGATAATCAACATTAACTAGAATGGAACGCTTTTCTTTTCTCGCACTTATTTTTGGTTCACCGACAACTACAATGGAAGATAAATTTTTAGTATTTAGGTTATATGGTAATATCGCTTCCTCTGATAGATAAACAGTTGTTTTATTTTCGATTTTATTCTGCTCTTCAACTGTAAAAACTACTCTTTCATCTTGATCCGCTTCCATATCGAAAGCTGCATTTTTTGCTGCCCCTTTTTCAAATGGGAGTGATTCCATTTCCATTTGAGTGAAAAGAAAGAGAATCACTGCCGCTCCTATAATTGCCACAAAAGGGAATGGTTGAAGTGCATTTTTCGTTTTCCGATTATTCTTCATCTGCTCCTTCAGCTTTAAATGCAAAGCATCTTTTCGTTCTTTATTCCAATATATATCAGCTTCTAAGTCCCTCAATTCTGCATCTAGTTGTTCCTTATATAATTTTTCCATTTAATTCTCCCTCCTTTTTTAATTCTTTCTCCAAAGCTCTCATGGCTCGAAATAAGGTCGACTTCACTTTAGCCTCTGACCATCCTAAAATCCCTGCCGTTTCTTCAATAGAGAATTCTTTTAATTTTCTTAGAATAATGATTTCTCGATAAGTTGATTTCAAGGTACTTAACGCCTTGTAAATTTCTAATGATTGTTCTCTGATCTGCAGCATCTCTTCAGGTAATGGATTCTCATCTTTTTTAAATAAAAAAGCTTCTTTTAGCAGTATTACCGGCTTCTTTTTTCTAATCATATCGACGGTGAGATTATGAGCAATCCGATACAGCCACGTTTTTTCACTTGCATCCCTTTTAAATGTTTCCAAGTGGATAAAAGCTTTCAAAAAAGTATCGTTTGTTAAATCTTCTGCCTGCTGATAATCTTGAATCATGATGAAAATATATTTAAAAATAGCTTCTCCAAACTTTTCATACCATTCTAAGATGATTTTATCTTTCTCATTTTCCACCATTTCCCCTCCTTTATTAAAAATTCTATGTATAGACGGATAGAGTTCTAAAAAGTTTTACTTTTTTTAAATATTTTCAAAAATAAAAAGTGGATTCCTGCAAAGAGGTCCACTTTCGGTAATTCTCTGTTTATATAAATTCCTTCATTCTTTTCATCGCAGAATGAACTGTAAGCCGGTGATAAGCGACTAATTTATTCATAAAAATCACTCCATAAACACCATATGGAGTTGGCGACAGCTTTAATAATTCTTCACGTGTTTGGAGATGGTGAATTTCTGCCTTTATTTGTAATTTACTAGCTGCTTCTATTACATTATCGATGGCTATATCGATATAGGGGCATTGCGCTGTGCGGAGAATGGTTAATTGGTTGTTATGAAGTGTCAGTCGTTCTTCCCAATCATTCGGAAAATATGGATTTGCTGCTTCATTTATTTTGTAGACTAATAACTCGAATCCATAGGGAGCATCTTCTAGTTCAGTGAAATCTTTTTTTAAGAAAACTTCCTTGCTTGGCGTCCAAGAGGTTGTTGGATTTGTTACCACGATAACGCCATCCTTTTTATGATTTTTTGCATCTTGAATTACCTTTTCAATTAGCTGAGTTGCATAGCCTTTACCCGTTATATTTACCCATAGACAATGGATGACATAGTAATTTTCCCCATATACTACTCTGGAGGAATGTTCTATGGGTGTATATTCAATAAAACCGGCCAGCTTGTCATTCTCCATTAGTTGAATATATTTCAATCCTTGTCCAAATTGATCTATTAACCATGCTTTTTTTGCTTGATAGCCTGTTGACTTCTGTTTGCTTCTTAAACAATAGCAGCCATTTGCTTGTATATTTTCTGCGGTTAATTCAATCAGCTCTATTTTATTCAAAATGTTTCTCCACTCCCCATCGCAAAATGTTCACTCATTTCTGCCAAAACTTCGAATTATAGAAACTATGGAAAAAACTATAATAATAGGATATCGCCTTTCCTTACACAAACGATATCCTATTATTTTATTTCACTTTTATTTTTGTTGCTTGACTCTTATTCTTTGCCTTATCTTGTGCATATATCAATAAGTTTGTATTTTTCTTTTGTTTTTTGATTGTCATTTTAAAGGAACCTTTTGCATCAGCTGTTGTTTTTTGCACGAATTTCTTTCCATTATAAATAGTAATAGTTGCGTTCGCTTCTGCTTTTCCAGCAATAAGTGTCGTCTTCGATGTTACATTTGTCGTAATCTTTGGCTTTGCTGGAGGAGTCTTGTCGATAACTTTTATTGCTTTGGATGTACTATTCCCAGCTGCGTCTATTATCTTAATTACTAATTTGGTTCCTGCCTTTTGTTTTGAAATCTTTATTTGGAAACGACCATCTTTTTGTACTGTACTTTTTCCTAGTTCCTTTTTACCTGCCAGTACTACAACTTTTGCATTTACTTCTCCTTTTCCTGATACAGTTGTCGACTTATCTGTAACTTCCTTAATTTGAGGTTCGTTTGGAGGTGTTTTATCGATATTTTTTATGGTTATAGACTTAACCTGTTTATTTCCTCCCAAATCTACAACAGTAAAGGTATATGTTCCATTCTTTTTCACCATGTACTTTACGTTTTCATTATTCACTTTCTTCCCATCAGGTAGCTGGATATACCGAATTCCAAAATTATCCTTTGCGGTTATTTGGAGTTCTATATCTCGGTTTGTTGGTTTCTTAGTTTTTTGTGTAATAGTAATACTCGGCTTTATTGTATCTGTAACTTTTTGGCTAAACTCGCGTACAGAATCATAGAGATTCCTACTACCAGAACTTTTCGCATATACTTTAAATTGAAAAGTTCCAGTACCTGCTGGCTGCCATTCTAGCTTATTATTCCTACTATAACTTTGTATTTTTTTCCAATTATTCCCGTCTTTTATATAAAACTCATATAGAGGATTGCTTCCTCCCGTAGTTCCTCCAATAAATGTATACATCTTGGGTGCTTGTGAACTATCTTTTTCCAGAAACACCTCTGACACTGGTTCAACAATCGTTCCAAATGTTATGACAATATCACGATCCAAGCTTTTGCCTGCATAACCGCTAATAGCATTTTTATTTATCGTTAATTTATATTTTTTTCCCTTTGTTAATAATTCTGGGAGTATATGCAAATAATTATCATCAGACTCTATTTGAATAGGAATCTTCTTATCCCCCTCCATAAGAGTTATTCCATTTCTATCCTTCCATCTAATCCCCTGATTAAAAAAGAATAAAAGTTCAGAATCGATTTCCAGATTACTATTATCTTGTCTTAAACTTGCCCACACGTCATTTTTAACATCATAAAACAATGAATCCGTTAATTCAAAGGAAGACGGCTCAGTGTTTTTCATATACTCTACATAGTTATTTCCGTTCTCATCTTCATAGATAGCAATTAATCCATTTTGATAAAAGAGAGAATGAACAAAATAATCTTCTTTTAATGAATAGTAATAATCGGCAGATCCATAGCCATAAACATCTATTCCCCCAAAACTACTAGCTATATAAGTTCTTCTTCCAGAATCATCAAAGGCAATGTCATTAAAAGTTTCATATTCATTATTTTCCTCATCATAGGCCATCCTAAATTCAAAATCGAAAGTCATATCCTCTTCTTGTACAGTTGATAAACGAAATACAACCCCATTCATATTGTACATATATTGTCCGTCTGGGCTTATAACCATTTCCGAGCTTAAATGATAGTCTCCGTGATATGGGGAGTCATAATGGTCTACAATCTTGCCATTATCAATTAGATAGGCATAGGCATCTATTGGACTTATTGCTGAGTCCAATGTATAAAGACGGTGTAACTTTTCATTGTAGGAAATACTAGATTCCATGTAAATGGATGTATTATCATCGCCAGCATCTTCTGCTACTTCTTTTTTCGAATTTAAGGAATAAACCTTAATAGTTTCCCATTGATTAGAACCAGGAGTTATATAAAGGTAGCCATTCTGATCGATCGCAATATCCCATGGATCTGTGGATATTGGAAAGGTATCTAATAAAGTAAAACTTCCGGCATCCACTTCTGCAATGGCTCCTTTTAAGCCCTTTTCCGTATAATATGAATGTTTCATTAAATGCTGAGTCACATAGACTTTGTCCTTGTATACTTCCACTTTTTCTGCTGGGTATTTAAGATTTATCTTTTTTATTTCTCCCGTTAGATAATTTACTCTATGCAAAATAGGCTTACCTGTTTCTACCATATAAATATATGGGCGATTTGGATCAATCACTGCATCATCTGCTTGGAAATTAATCGATATCGCATTTGAAGCTGCCTTTATTTTGCTGTTAGAACCATAAGGAACAAATAATGATAACAGCAGTATAATAGCTATAAATAAATGCACTTTTTTTCGCAAAAAACTCTCCCCCTGTAAGTCTCTCTATAATCGTTGTTTAGTTTCATTAATTTTATACTTAATATAAAAGACAATTGAAATTCAAGCTTTCAATTATTTTTAAATCTTTTTTTGCTGATTTTAAACGACATTAATTCTCCTTTCTTCTTTTTTATCGGTAATCTTCTTCCATATTTTATCTTTTTCCCGTCCTCAACATTTTATATAAATAGTCATCTAAAAAGTTAATGCCTTAAGCATAAAATGGTGGTAAAAAATATAAACAGGAGTAGTCAAAATATCTCTACACCCGATGTGATAGATCCCCTTCTAATACAATCCTGCCCATATCACCGTTGATTTCTATAACAGTAAGACTAGTATCATGAATAAAAGGTGGTTCCCAGATTTTCTCCATTGGCAGCTCTTTAAAAATTGCTAGTAATAACTTTATCACCACGGAGTGCGTTACAAGCAGAACATTACCCGAAGCATAATTTTCTTTCACTATATTTAATGCTTGTTTAACCCTCTTTTCCACTGCAAAAAAATCTTCGCCATCGCTGGATTTGTAACGATGAGGGGCATTCCAAAAGAAAGGGCAAATGCTTCTGGATAGCTGTCTTTCAAATATTCTGCTTTCTTTCCTTCCCATTTTCCCATATTAATTTCTTTTAAATGATCATCGAAAATAATCGGAATCTGCCTATCTCCTTTTATAAGGTTTGCTGTTGCGACCGTTCTTTTACTAGGGCTTGTATAGATTGCAGCAAATTCTATCTCTTTCAATCTTTCACCTAATAATACTGCATTCTTTTTTCCTTTTTCCGTTAAGTCTGAATCACTCCATCCTTGCATTCTTTTTTCTATATTCCACTGTGTTTCTCCATGTCTTGTTATGTAAAGGGTTAGCATTTCTAGATCTCCTAATCTACCATTTCTGAACAACAAAATGGTTTTTATTCCTTTTACCGATGAAGTTTCCATAAAACCCTTTTTCAATAGTGAACATAAGGATAGGGGGCGCCCCTTCCTAGCTTGTAATCTCCCTTATTAAATAATTTCCGTTTCAGAAATATTCAGTATTTGAAATGAATAATGATATTTTACTATATTTTTAGATTCGACCATTTACCTTAGCGGTTTGCCATGAACAATATGCCAATGAAGATGTTTGGAGTCTTGATACTTGCCAAGATTGGTGATAACTCTGCATGCACCATGTTCCTTTGTCACGGTAGCAGCTACTTGCTTTACAACGCCCAAAAGCTCCAATAGTAAATGATTATCTCCTTCTTCTAATGCAATAAGAGAAGCGATGTGTTTTTTGGGAATTGCTACTATATGAACTGGATAAAAGGGTTTTGTATGATAATATGCTAACACATTTTCAGTTTCCATCACTTTTCTAACCTTTGTTTTTCCACTAAGAACTTCGTCACAATAAAAATCTTCTGACATCTTTTTTCCTCCATTTCCTTTTTAAACACTGTCTATGGTCTTTTCTCCCATGGTTCCACTACACCTACTACTTTTCTCTTCCAATTATTTTTTATGGCATCAATCACCCCAGCTGAAATCTCTTTATGTGTAAGCCATCTGGAGACGCTATTCTCCACAATAAATCCTAATTGAATCTGATGATAGCTGCAATTAGGGGGAATCGTTAGTTCCTTCTTTATTTTGGACAAATCCGAGCTGCTCCCAGTAATGTGAAACAAACGCCAATTCTGTCTGCTTTCGGAAAGTTCGTCCTTTACTATATTCAAAGCATTTTTTCCTATCGAATGAACCCATGCTACAACCAAATCAATTGGTCCATTCTGTTGTATAGACCATTCTAATTTCTCCCTAAACGCAGTGTGATTTGTATAATCAACCAGTAAGGGGGTTATTTTCGTTTTATCGTCCAGGTTATCTATTAAACTATTTATTGGGGCAGCTTTTCTGCCAACAATAGATAATCTGCAATCCTCTTGCTCAGCCAGCCATCCAGACACATCAAAAAGCATTCCTGTGCCTCCAATAATTAAGGCATGCTTCATATTTTGCTCCTCCTTATAAATAAGCCTTTAACCAATCAGTTTTCATGTCTTGCTTACTACCCAAAACGCTCCTAAAATTTCCTAATAATTCCTCTTATCTTATTACTTTAACAAACTTAACCCGTTTATTTAAAGTAAAATCAGTGATATTCTATAAATAAGTTAAAAACTATGGGGGGAAAGACTTGAAGATTTTGAATTTTGGTTCTTTAAATATTGATAAAGTATATTCGGTTCCTCACTTTGTTTCTGCTGGCGAAACTTTATCTTCTACGAATTATGAAGAATTTCCGGGCGGAAAAGGATTAAATCAATCAATTGCACTTGCTAAAGCTGGAGCACAAGTATACCACGGAGGGAATATTGGAAAAGACGGCTTATTTTTAAAAGAAGTATTAGCGGAAGCAAATGTAAATGTTGATTGGATTTGTGAGAATGGGAACACAACTGGCCACGCCATTATTCAAGTCTCTGCTAGTGGTGAAAACTGTATTCTTTTATTAGGCGGAGCAAATAAAGAAATAACGATCAATCATATTAACCAAGTTTTAGCGAATTTTTCCCAGAACGATTTACTGTTATTGCAAAATGAAATAAACGATTTAGCATACATAGTGGAAACTGCACACAAAAGAGGATTAAAGATTGCTCTTAATCCATCACCTATCGATGAGACAATTACCAACCTAGATTTTTCAAAAATTGATTACTTAATATTAAATGAAATAGAAGCAAAAGCCATTACGAATGAACATACAAATGACAAGATTTTTCAAAAGCTTTTATCCTTAAACAAGCAGCTAAAAGTCGTCTTAACATTGGGCAATGAAGGCGTAATTTATAAAGATAGTTTAGAAGAACATAGACAAGCCGCTTTTAAAGTAGATGCAGTTGATACAACCGCTGCTGGCGATACCTTTTTAGGATACTTTTTAAGTCAAGTTTCCCAGCAGGCGGAAATAAAACATGCCTTGCAAATGGCTGCAAAAGCTGCTGCAATTGCTGTAACACGGAAAGGGGCCTCCTCTTCTATTCCAAATTTGCAAGAAGTAATGACGTTCACAAAGAAATAGAAGATAAAAAAGTGAGAATTTAAGTAGTGATTCTCTCTTTTTTATGGAATCACAATCATCAAACGGAATATATATATTGCATTTAGCAATATATATTAGTTATAATGTAATATATACATTCCATCAATAAGGAGGATTGCCTTGAAGAACCATATTAAAATTGCAAGAATTCAAGCAGATTTAACCCAGCAGCAATTAGCAGATAAGATTGGCGTTACTCGTCAAACAATCAGTCTTATTGAAAAAGGAAAATACAATCCTACTTTAAAACTTTGTCTTGAGCTCTGTTATTCCCTCAACAGAACATTAGATGAATTATTTTGGGTAGACAAGGAGGAAGAAAAGTGAAAAAAATAAAAGATGAACGTCTAATTATGAAAAACTTACAAAATATTAAAGTAGCCTATATCATTCAAACGCTTGGTATTATTGGCATATTAGGCTATGACCTTATTACAAAAGGCTTAGTTGGAATGAGAGACAATCCGTTATGGTATGTATTTATTATTACTAGCATCATTTCAGCCTATCTATCAATGAATATAAGCGTCGATCATGAAAACAGCAAAAAGGACCCTAAAAAGGGACTATCTCTTTCTATTACTATTGTCACTCTGCTTTCCGTGCTTATTGGAATTCTAATAATCCTCTCTGATAGAGAGCGTATCTTAAATGGTGTTCTTATTGGCGGAATAGTATTTATATGCGGGATCATACCTGTACTTTATACTTATTATTTACGGAATAAAAAAGGAAGAGATTTGGATGATGAGGATGAAGTTTAACTCTCTTACTGACATTTATTTTAGCCTGCTGGATTAATCTACCACTTTCGCTTATAATTATTGTAGTGTAATACTAGAATCATAGCATTAATAAATGTTAGAAAAAGGTGTAATATGAATAATTTTTTTAGCAGGCTAACCCTTTTTTTATATATTATTTTTTTCCTCCTAACTGGAATAGCTTTTTATTTTATCTATAAAGATTTTACTACCACTTTTCCCTTTTATTTTATCATTGGATATATCATATTCCTATTTTGTTTTATATTTTACTTACTATGGATGGCAGTATTCACGTGGAAGAAAAACTTTAGCTGGTCTTTATTGGCAAAGAAGGTATCGCAATGTATTTGCCTGTTTCTCTTATTCAGCTTAGTTAATTATCTATTTTCTTATTTTTTTCATCCGAATCAGAAGACTTTTGCATTTTCTTTTACCTCTCTTGGCTTAGCAATAGGTCTTACGTTTCTAGATATTCCTTATTTTCAAGGTAAAAGTAAAAAATAAAGCGACAAAATTACATGATTTACTATGGCTTAAATCCCATAGTGAATCATGTATTTTTCTGCTTCCTGCGCTGCTGTTATTTTTCGAGCTAGATCAATAAGCTGCCCTGATTTTTTAGACGCAACGATATCTAAAAAAAATGGTAACGATTCAGGAGGAATAAGTGTTATTCCGTAATAGGCTAAACCTTTAGCCGGTCGTTCAGATGTTGGAAGTATGTTTTCATCATCGCTAATGGTTTTATCAGCTCTTGTATAAAATCATCATTTACAGGTATACAATCATAAATATCTGGAGTGTAATGATTATATACATACTGTTTATTGAAATTTTCAATGATTCCAAATTCGTGGGTAATAGTCAAGCTCTTCATCCTTTCAAATAAAGCCTGCCAATTTAAGTTAAATTTTAACAAAAGAAAGATGAGCATACTATATTTTTTAGGATATTCTAAAGTTTGCTGCAATGATCTGGAGCTTCCCTTTAAAAATACGTACATAGCTCCATTTTATAGGCGAAACAAATCTGCTGTTTCTCTAGATACCTCTGCAAGAATACCATCTTTATGCTTTAACAATTGTTGTAATGCTTTTTGAACAAATCCTTTTTCAAACGTTTCAATGGGCTGAGGTAATTCTTCTTGATCCAAAATATAATACATTTGATTAGGTTTAACGACAATATCAATAATTAAATCTTCATAGATAACCATATCGTTTTGAAACCAATTTTTTCTCACAATATTGAAATACGCTCCTAAATATTTTCCAGTTGCATCTCGCCAAAAGTATAAATTATATGGCTGATCCAACCAATAATAAGCAAACGTATAGGTCCCTTTCGGAATAACTAGTTTTTGTTTGCCTTTCCTCATTTCAAATGACTTTTCCACTTGATGCAAGAGAGTGATTTTCCTTTTATCCGATTGAAGAAGTTTGCATTGATATTCTTCTATGGTAGAATCATAGCGAATTTTCCGTTCGACTATATTTTCTCTATCCTTTAATTGCAAGTTTACCACTCTATCATCTCCAAATTCGATTCAACTTTACTCTTTTTTCCCTATCTTATAGGCAAAACAAACATTTATACAGATCAAATCCACAGAATATTCAGCTCAAATATTCTTATCCTGATACATTCTCACTAAATGTCTTTGTAAACATGCTAAAATAAGAATTACTAATTAATTAAAATCGAAGGAGGAGAGTAAATGTATGTAAAAGTATATGAATATCATATACCAACCGATAAAATCAAAGAATATTTCTGTATTCAAGAGAAAGCAAGCAACATCTATCGCAAGTATATCGATTCAACAACAACCTATTTACAAAGTAATGATGATCCGACAAAATGGCTGGAAATCACGACCTATCAGAGTGAACAAGACTATCATGCCAATATTGCTTTAATCAATGAACAAACGGAAATTGCTGCGTTATTTCAAGAATTCCAAGCTTTGCTTCACCCCAAAAATAGTCAAATAAAAGAAAAAAATTTCACCAAAATAACAGAAATAAAGTAATTATTAAAAAAGGATACCTTAATCGATATCCTTTTCTTCTTACTTAAAATCCTTCCAATTCATCGCATTTTCATTTAACAGTTCTTCAAAACTTTTATTTTTTTCTCTTTGTCGACGTTCTTCTCTTTTTCTTTCTTCTTCTGCTTTTTGCTTGGCCTCTTCTTGTTGTTTTAGTTCTTGCTTTTTATTTTTCAGTTGATCTGCTAACTGTTCATTTAGAAGATCCCCTAATGTAACAGGCTTATCCTCCTGTTTTGTTTTTTGTACATGTCTCCGCTGCTTTGCCATCTGAATCCCCCTCCTTCTTTGGATTTTACAGTGCAAGTTCTATTGTTTCTTCTAATTCGACTTCTACATTCCCTTTAATCGCTCTTGTAATCATGCAGCTCTCTTCCGCTTTATGGGCAAGTTTTGCTGCAAGCTTTATGTCTTTTTCAGCAGCCTCTTTTTTGAGCACAATCTTCGGGCGATGAATAATTTTTTTGTAAGTAAATACACCGTTTGTGACATCAACTACTGCTTCTGATTCTAATGTTAAGCTTTCCTTCTCAAGTCGACTTCTTTCCATCATTGCAGCAAGTGTAATAATAAAGCAAGTTGCTGCTGCTCCGAGAAGCATTTCATCTGGATTAGTACCGACACCAGGTCCTTCCATTTCTTTTGGAATCGATATTTTTGTTTTTAAATTGCCACTTTCGATTGTCCCAATATCATTTCGATATCCTGGCCAATCAGCTTTTAAATAAAAATGATGTTCTGCCATAATTCACCCTTCTTTTTACTATGCTGTATGTATAATAACATATTTTTTTACTCAAGTTATATTAGAGAATTGGATACGAAGACGATTGCTAGTATCTTCACTTCTATAAAAAAGGGGGGAAGCATGATGACTCAGAAACGCGACAAAGGCTACAGTCAAGCTGGTAAGCCTAATGCAGATACTGTCAAACAAACAATTGCCGCAGAAGAATTAGAAAAGGCCATCCATCCAACAAACAGACAAAATTCTAAACAGTAGTCCAAGCCACACCACACCTTCTACGAAGGTGTGGCTTTTCTCTCTCCCAGCTACCTTTATCTGTAACCATTTATTTCATTTTGCATAAAATTTTTTATCATAACAGCCATCTGTATAAGTCTAATTTTTGATAATTAAAGAAGTTGTCCATTTTGTTTCTTTCTAAAGA
Source organism: Niallia circulans NBRC 13626 (assembly GCF_001591585.1). Lineage (GTDB taxonomy): Bacteria > Bacillota > Bacilli > Bacillales > Cytobacillaceae > Niallia > Niallia circulans. The sequence goes on from NZ_BCVE01000006.1 coordinate 67,667, forward strand.
AATGATACACTCAAATTAGTTTCTGCTAAATTTTTCAACTTACTGGAGGAATCGGTTTGAGAAAGCTGTTTCGTTATTTGTTTTCTGTGTTATTATTTATTACTTCCATTGGTTTATACTGTTCCAATCGATTAATGTATATGAAGAAAAAAGACAATGACTTTATTGTAAATAGAGAAAAAGAAGCTGGCAGATTAGACCCTGTTTCTTATGAAAATTTAACTAAACAAGAAATTACCATTCCTTCTCCTTATGGTTATGCTTTAAAAGCAATCCTAGTAGAGCCTTTTGATACGAAGAAATATGTCATCATTTCCCATGGAGTCACGGAAAATAAAACGAGTTCGATTAAATATATGAACTTATTTTTAGAAAGAGGCTTCAATGGTATTATTTACGATCATCGCAGACATGGAGAGTCGGGCGGGAAAAATACAAGCTTTGGCTATTACGAAAAATTTGACTTAAAGCAAATTGTTGATTGGCTTAAACAAGAAAAAGGAAAAGATATTCTTTTAGGGATTCATGGTGAATCGATGGGTGCAGCAACAATGATTCTTTATGCTGGCGGAATCGAGGATGGCGCCGATTTCTATATTGCGGATTGTCCATTTTCCGATTTCAAGGAGCTTTTAGATTATGTCATCAAACAGGAAATAAAACTACCTGGAAAAATCTTTATTCCTATCGCTAATTTATTTTTACGTGCCAGAGCTCGCTATTCCATTAAAGATATTTCTCCTATCTCTGTCATTGATAAAATAAAAAGTCCGATGTTATTTATCCATAGCAAGAAAGATGATTTTATCTTGCCAGAAATGACGCAAAAACTTTTCGATAAAAAGAAAGGTCCTAAAAAATTATTTTTTGCTGTTAATGGTACACATGCTCAAAGCTATAATGAGAACAAAGAGGCTTATGAAAAAGCCGTTGATGATTTTTTAAAGGAATATGTGCAAAGTTAAAATTTAAGGCTTAACAACGCTAATTCTGCTAAATAATAGTGTATTCAGATAAAGCCATCGAAACGATGGCTTTTCTTATAATTAATTCTTTATTTGTTATAAGATCGCCTTCTTGGAAAGCCCATCTTGCCCCTTCGTAAAAGAGAAACTATACACATTCATTTTAATAATCAATATTATTTCATTATTTAAAAAAATTCCTTTACATCCCCTAGAAGGTTTGATATGGTATATAACATTAAAATGCCACAAACAAATACATGCGATGAAGAGAAGAGTACAATCATGCAATTCTTCAAAGAGAGCTCCAGTTGGTGGAAAGGAGTAGGAATAATGGTTGGAAGCAAGCCTCTGAGCGGCACATCGGATCCATATAGGTGATGGTGTGACAGGTGCTCCTGTTATCGAGCTAGGGTATACGTATGGAATTCATACCGTACCTACAAAGGATAATATGGTAACATATTGTCAAACTGGGGTGGCACCACGGCGCGCAGCAACTCGTCCTCAAGACTAAAATCTTGGGGGTGAGTTTTTTTATTATCCAATTTTACATTTTTAAGGAGGAAATAAATTGCGTATAAACAAGTTAGTGAAGTCGTGGAAATACCCTTCTATCTTATTATCAAGCATTGGTGTTTCCAGTATTGGAGAATGGGTCTATTTTATAGCACTAAATTTAATCGTTCTTGATAGGATGGGAGTACTTGCTGTTTCGGGGTTGTATATACTTAGGGCTCTATCTGCATTTTTTACAAACTTTTGGTCCGGTAGTTTAATAGACCGATTGAATAAAAAACATCTGATGGTTTTGCTAAACATATTCCAAGCAGTTTTCATTGCCATATTGCCTTCCCTAGCATCTCTTTCTGCCATTTATACAATCGTTTTTTTTATTAATGTAGCTAGTTCCATGTATGAACAAACGTCAGTACCGTACATTACCAAGTTAATTCCACCCGATCAAAGAAAAAGGTTTAATTCACTTCGAAGCTTAATTGATTCTGGAGCATTTGTGATAGGGCCTGCCATTGCGGGAATGCTATTTATGATTGGTTCACCTAATTTTGCCATCTATAGTAATGCAATAGCCCTTTTCATTTCAGCTCTTATCACACTTATTATGCCAAATATTGAAAAAAATGATTTTATTGAAACAGAAGATAAAAAAATAACTTTAAAGATTTTAAAACAAGATTGGAGATTAGTTGTCGATTTTAGCCGAAACCACCTGTATATTATCATTATTTATTTACTTTTTAGTACAGTGATGGTTTTGGCAACTGCTGTAGATTCACTGGAAGCAGCGTTTTCGAGAGAAGTGCTTCTATTGTCAGAGAGAGATTATGGATTTCTGGTGAGTATTGCTGGTGCGGGGATAATTGTTGGCGCACTAGTAAATATCATAATTGTTAAAAAGGTTGCTACCTCTTGGCTGATTGGTCTTGGATCCTTAATGGTATCGATCGGATATCTGATTTATGCATTTTCCGCTAATTTTTTGATAGCGGCAATTGGCTTTTTTATTCTTTCCTTTTCCATGGCTTTTCTTAACACTGGATTTAACACATTTTATCAAAAGAACGTTCCCATACATATAATGGGAAGGGTTGGTAGTGTGTACAGATGCATTGAAGCCTTTTTTATCATTATTTCGACCATACTTTTTGGGATAATGGCTGAAATGATTTCCATTAAGTCTGTTATCATATTAGGAAGCACCATTATGTTTGCAGTAACGATTATATTATTTATCTTTAATACACGGCCTTCGAAAGCAGCGTTTTATATGGAGGAATAATACTGAATACACATACTCATTAGTGCTTTTCCTATAATAAGACCTTGAAAGTTCATGAGAATATCCCAATTCTCATGAGCTTTTGTCAGCAATCTGAACATTTTTTATTGCCCGTTAGGCTAATTTTATTAAAATACTTATACAATGTAGATATTATTTAAATACCGCTTTTCTATTGGAAAGCCAATCTTCTAAAGCATCCTCGTGTTGTTTGGTGAATAATTTCGGTACTTTGTCTATTGGAAAGTATTTTAAATCTAAAGTCTCCGAACCATCTGCGATAAGTTCTCCATCAATTGGTTTGCATTGAAAAAAATGAGTGATAGTCTGAGCTGTATCTCCGTTCGGAAACTCACCAAAATATTTAGAGTAAACACCAATAAGGTATTCAACCTCAACATTTACTCCTGTCTCCTCAAGTATTTCTCGTTTAGCTGTTTCTTCTAGAGATTCTCCAAGTTCCATCGCACCACCTGGAAACCCCCATTCATTTCTATCTCCTCGTTTTTGTAAAAGAATTTCATTCCGTTCGTTATAAACAATACCACCAGCAAAATTAAGGAATATTAAATCATGTCCCACTTTTCCTCGAATATAACGAATGTAGTCTTTATCTCTATCCATAAAATTTCTCAACCTCATTTTTGTTTGAAAAGAATAATTAATAAGGTTACATTTAAACCTAATTTCACTTAACTTTTCTAGAATATCAATCTATACTTATATTTGGCTGTGTTTAAGAACAGTTTGGATAGTTGAACTTTATATATTTGCAGATAAAAAATGGAAGCTATTCTTAATAGAATTTAGAGCCACAATATAGTGACTCTAAATTCTATATCTATTCTTTACAAAAATCTACAAACTTTTTTGCTTGTATTAAGGACATGCCTGTTTGTTCTCTCACAAACTTCACCGCCTTAATTTCACCGACGGACTTTATTTTTTCTTGTACTAAGGTAATCAGTTCCTCACTATATATTTTAGTATAATCCATTTTCTCCAACCTCCTCTAATCTATAATACCTTATACGAATAATTAACCTTTTAGTTTCAAATATAAATTTATACAATTTATATTTCGTCTTATATAAAACAACATTTAAATTTTAAAAAAATACAGCTGTTGAGTTTCATTATAGAACTTCTAAATTCCCTTCTACATCAACCACAATTGTGTGATGCTGCGAGGTGATAATTTCCAGAGGGAATACAGCTGAAATTTTATTAGAGAAGAACCATTCTCTTCCTGGTTTATTAAGGATTAAGAAGATGCCTTTTGATTTATCTCCCATAAAGTTGATGGATGTTAGATCTAAAGGTTTATTATCCCGTTCATTAATTCCCACTTCCATCAATCTTTTCCCTGCGGCTGCTACATCACTGACCGTTACCCCTATCTCACTGATGTTTATAACACTTTCAATAGAAAAAGGAGCCTCATCTTGTTCGGAAATAGAGTTCCTTGAAATAAACTCTACTATATTTCCAGAAGGATCATAAAAATAGAGAGAATGAGCTTGGAAATTGGAAAAATACACTTCATCTTCTCCCTCATCATTAATATTTAAGGCAACCCTTTCTTTTACCCACGACTTTGCTTCTGCAAATTTATTAGCAAAAATGTTAAAAGCAAAGTGGTAATATGGATTCCCCAATACATTTTCTGATGTAAATTTTAATTTGCTTGAACCAGCTTTAATGCAAAAGCTATGACTATCTTCCTTAATCAATGGAAATCCAAGAGTCTCTACATAAAAACTCTTCATTTTTTTGATATTATTCGTTTGCAGAGTTAACAGTTTTACTTCCATTATCTATATCCCCTCTTTCGTTAATATTTCTAATACTCCGTTAATTCTAATATATATCATCCTTAGTAGTCTAAAGTATTGCTTGATGGAGTTACTTCCATTTCATTCACGAGAAATCTCCCTTTCTTAAAGAATCACATCCATCCCGCTATTTGAGGATTGTTTTCAAGCATAGCCAAAACCTTTAGAGGAGATAATATCTGTATCTTTAATTATTACCACACTCCCTCTAACTCCCTTTTGATCATTTCTCATCCCATTGATATAATTTGTTAGCCGTTTTAGTTTAATGTAAGTAGATTGTTCCATACTTCCCCAATTAGAATATTAATTTCTATCCTTCTCTTTATATATATTCTCTTACAATTTATGCGTGGGATGTCAAAGGAAATAAGAAATGGTTCGGTAGAGCTTTTAGTAATGGACGGACAAACAATGTATCATTACTCGCTGTTATAAATTTTGTATCGATATTTTTAATCTTGTCATTTGGTGTGAAATAGAAATGAATTCGTTTTATTTCATCGGAAATTAGATAATTTATAATGGTTTCCAATTCCACTTCTTTTCTACTGATGACATCATAAATATGAAGTTGCTCATCTTCCTTCTTAAAGAGGACGATTACGTCTTCCTCTTCGATATAAAAAATTGCGTCGTTAAATACTTGGAGAAAATAAAACATTAATAGTTGCTCGTTATTTTCGACAGCTAATTTGGTTGAAATAGATGTCCGTTTCTTTGCAAATTCCTTCATCAGTAGCAAATCACTTAGATTTTCTATATCTAATTGGCGTATGGTCTTGGTTGGCACCGTTTGTTTTTTTAAATCAGCTATACAAAGAGAAAAGCTGCTTTCTTGTACTTTTTCAAATCCAAACTTTGGATAAAAGTTCAAAACGGTTTCATTCGCAAATAAGTAGATAAAGTCTATTTCATTTTCATGCTTTTCAATGATATGGTTCAGCAATTTTTTAGAAAGACCTTGATTACGAAACTCAGGATGTGTCATTACTGTACCAACTTGAATAGCTTTATATTCAATCCCGTTACACACAACGGTCATTTTGTTGATAGAGGCATTTGCTATTACTTGTTCCCTATAGATAAACGAATAACATATATAGTTATCATTCCAGCAACCATTTTCATCCCATTTACTAAAGTCTATTCCAAATACCTTTTGAGCTAATTCATTAAAGCTTTCTTTATATGTTTCGATATGTTTATAGTCACTTATTAGTTGATATTTTGCCATCCTCCGCTTCCCCCCAATATAATCTAATAAAAGAATCTTAGCATTCTCATTAAATTATATTTTGCTAAATCTGTAAGATACACCTAATATTTAACTCATAAATAAAAATAAGCCAACGCGACACTTAAAAACGCATTGGCTTATTTTAACTATTATTCTTTTTTTCTTTTAATACTATTCTTTGAATACTCTTGACAGATAAATAATACCTTGCACTTAATATATTCATATCAGTACCAGCTAGATAATCATTATATATATTCTTATTTCTTTCCTTCAATTCTTGCCTTGTACTTGTGTTAGTCCCCCAGCTTTTCTTATTACTTTCATTCCTTGGTATATAGATACATTCACCATCGATATATTTTTGAACCTCCTTCAACAGTTCAGAAGGTAAAAGTTCCATTGCGTTTTTATAGCTCATTTTGCACTCCTAATAATTTTTTTCGTTTTATTAGAAATAAGCAAAAGCTACATTATGCATTTTACATAGCCTTTGCTATGCAGTAAAAATATACTTTCTCAACTCATATCCTCCCTTTCAGTAACGAACCCTCATTATTCTTAATTAGATCATACCATAATATAGGAAAATAAAAGAAGTTAACATAAGAATTTTCTGTATATTACTAAATAAATTAGAGTGTCTCCTTTAATTTATGAATATTTGAGTGGGATATTAAATACACATCACCAAAAATGTCCACTTTATCTTCCTTTACTCGTACAGCACAATCTTTATTCGATGCATAAATGTCTATTTCCTCTGATAAAGAAGATAGTTCCTTTTGAACCAATGCAAGGTTATTTTCTAGATCAAAATGAGACAGAACCGAAAAATTGCCAAGACTAATTCCATCATAAACAGTGCTTATTTCCACTTCATAGCCAAAGTGTTCAGAGCATAACCATTTTGCGGACATATTGATCGCACCAGCGCTTGCCCCCATTACAACAGCCTTGCTTTTTCGTATCAAATCCGACAGTTCATATTCCTTCAAAAAACTATTTAAATTAAGTGTATCTCCACCCAACAAGAATATAACTGAAGCATTTTCGATTAGAGCATGCGCATCTTTTTTCTGAACACTATAATTAATTAAATGATATGTATCAAACATAATGCCAGCATGGTCAAGCCAAGATCGTTCTGTAGCCCCCTTCTCTTGAGCACAAAGAGGATTCGAGCTGATCATTACAAGCGATTTTCTATCAGTTATATCCTCCTGCAATATTCTTCCTAGCTTCTCTGGGAAAAAATTGTTAAACCAACCTAAATAATAGTGAGTTTTCATAGCTACCCCTCCTCAAATTTAATTTATCGTGACAAAGACTATCCAGCTTTCTCCAAATGTTACGACTTTCCTTCAAACTATGATTAATTTTACAATATATTAATTTAGAAGATACTGCCGAAAGGATAACGATCTTTAAATGCGCATAATACTATACGATACTCCTTTGAACCCATAAAAAAGTTTTTGTTATAACCTCTTAGATCAAATTCTAAATCTATCATTCTTTCATTTCTTTTGAATAAAAACCCCGAACCGTTATACGAAATTTTGACTACCATTTCCGTATAAGGGTTTGAGGTTATATTTGTTGTATACTCTATTCGTATACTAAATGAAATGAACTGCCATACATTTTAAGCAATTCTCTATGAAATTTTATATTTTAAATTGCTTTATCTTATCTTGTAAATCAGAAGCTAATTGTGCTAATGATGTAGAAGAAGCTGCTATTTCTTGCATCGATGCAACCTGCTCTTCGGTTGCAGCAGATACGTTTTCTGTACTAGCTGCTGCTTCACTTGCCATTGAATTCACTTCCAAAATCGAACCATTAATCGTATTAGTATGTTCTTTTAATTGATCAAGCGATTGACTTACTTCCTCTACTAATATAACTAGTTCTTGCACAGATTGTTCGATTCTATGGAATGATTCTCCTGCATCCTGAACAATTGTTAATCCTGTATCTACATCATTTGCAGCAGTTGTCATCGATAAAGAAGTATTCTTAGAATCAATTTGTATTTGGCTGATAAGATTAGTAATTTGCTCAGCCGATCCTGCTGTTTGTTCCGCTAATTTCCTTACCTCATCCGCTACAACAGCAAAACCTTTTCCTTGTTCCCCAGCTCTTGCCGCTTCGATAGCTGCATTTAATGCTAGTAGATTGGTTTGGGAAGAAATGTCCGATATTACCATAGTAATATCTCCTATTTGATTTATTCTAGTTTCTAATGTAGCTATTGATTCAGCAAGTGTCACCACATTATTATTAATGGATTTCATTTGTGTCGTTACTTCTGAAATACGTTTTGCACCTTCAAGCGATACATCCGCTGTCTGCTCTGCTGTTTCAGCCACTTTTTTTGCACGCACTGTTATATGGCCAGTCGTTTCATTTACATTACGGATGCCAGCTGTACTTGATTCCATCAATCTCATTTGGGTTTCAGAACCTTCTGCAAGCTGCTGGATTGTTTCTGAAATATGTTCACTTGCTTTACTGCTTTCTTCTGAACTGGAGCTCAATTGTTCCGATGATGAAGCGAGATGATGGGACGTTTCCGATAACATTTGAATAAGCCCCTTCATTCCATCCGCCATCCTATTATAACTATCAGATAAAGAACCTACTTCATCCTTCGCCTGATAACTTGATCTTGCAGAGAAATCTCCTTGTCCTCCTCTTTCCATTAAAGCCTGTAGACGTTTAATTGGGTTGACAATCATTGCGGATATATAGAGACCTAATAATACAGCAAGTATTACAGCAACAAATATAACTCCCCAAGAAATATATAGCATTGTCTTATAATACTTGTTATTTTCATTTGATATCTGTTCTGCATTTTCCTCATTTGCTGTTTGGAGTTCATCCAATTGACTGTTAATAATATTTCTCTTCGATTCAAGGTTTTTCGTATAAAGATTATAGGCTGAGTCATTAAAATTATTGTTTGCTAATGATATCACTTCATCTTGAATACTACTAAAGCCTGTATAGGCATCTTTAAAAATTTTATATTCATCCGCTTCTTTTTTGGAAAGCGAAATAGCATCTAACTTTTTGACATATTTATCCGATTCTTCCGAATTCCTTTTAATAGTCTCTAATAACTCTTCATTTCTCTTTTTATCCTCTGTTATCATTAGCTCTATAACTAAGCTGTCGTTTGTGCGGCGATAGTTTTGGATCTTTGCTATGTAAGTATTAGGTATTAAATTTTCTTCATACATTTCTTTAGAACTTTTCGCCATCTCCTTTATACCATATATTCCAAATAATCCGATCAGCACTAGTCCAATAGTACTAAACATAATGATAATCAATATTTTTTTAGAAATATTGATATTTTGTAAAAATTTCATTAAAGCTACCTCTTTTCATTGATCTAATCCTTATATCATATCGACATATATCGACGATACTTTAGCTTAAAAAACAAAAAACTTCGAAGGGCGAAACTGTTTAGGATTATTAGGAAAAAATATAGTACAAAAGGCTTGAATAAAATACAAAAAAGCGAATTTTGCTACATCTATCATTAAAGATAGTTTTCCTAGCAAAATTCGCTTTTTTCTTTTTTTACCAGTGTTCTTTGATAAATACATCTCTTCCTGACTTTTCTCTATCCTCTTTATAATGCTGCTTATTCTTCTTATGGTAATCTTGATGATAGTCTTCTGCTGGATAGAAGATGGCAGCTGGTTCAATTAATGTAACAATTGGCTTTTTAAATTTTCCGCTTGCTGCCATAGCTTGTTTTGATTTCTCTGCAAGTTCTTTTTGCTTATCATTATGATAAAAAATCGCTGTTCGATACTGTGGCCCGCGATCATGGAATTGACCATCTGGATCTGTCGGATCAATTTGCTGCCAATATAACTCTAATAAACGTTCATAGGGAAAGATTTCAGGATCAAAAGTGATTTCCACTACTTCAAAATGTCCTGTCGTTCCTGTTTTCACCTGTTCATAAGTTGGGTTTTCTACATGCCCCCCGCTATAACCTGAAACAATGCCGCCAATACCTGGCTGTTCTTCAAATGGGGATACCATACACCAGAAACATCCACCTGCAAAAGTTGCTTTTTCCATTTATCTCATCTCCCTATAGGTTTGGCCTTATCGTTTATTTTATCAAAAATTAGTGATAATCCTTTTATTCGATAAAAATTAGTATATAATACTTTGAACAAAGATACTATTTTTTTATACTTAAGAAAGAGAAATCACTATCGTCATACTACATCTAACAATGCTTCATTTAACCTCTTCCTTTATAATTTAAAGAACCATTCACTACAGAAAAAACGCTAATCTAACTTAAATGGACTGTTTATAGTGTTTAGGCTATCTTTGTTTCCAAGTCTTTTTTAAACTTGAATATTGAAATAGAGAAAGATGAAGTAGTAACACACCTAAAAAGATAAAGATGTAAGAGCTTGGTAGTATGCGACTTAATCCAATAAACATGCCTCCAACTGCCATACCAGAATAACGAATGAAGTTAAACAAACCTAAAGCTGCACCACGGTTTTCATTATATTCATTACTTATAACCGTTGAAAATAAGGGAGAAGCAAACCCTACTGTTATCCCATACATAAATAATAGAATACTTAACCCTAGGATTGATTTCGTATGAAGTAAACCAAAAATTATAATGAGCAGAGGCATCAAAAAAAGAACAAACATAAACAGTTTTCTCCACGATATTCTTATCTGCACTTTTTTAAAGAGCATACTCCCTAAAATCATACTTACTGTTAAAGGTAAATATAATAACCCGATATTTTGCAAGGATATATGATAATGGTCGTTGAGTAGTATCGGTAAAAATACGATAATAGCGAAGTAAATAAAAAAGATAAAAAAACTTACTGTTATCGTTATAAAACCTACTTGGTTGGAAAAGATAGCCCGATAGGTTTGAATAAAGTTTGGTGATATTCTCTGACTATATACTTTTTCACCACTATCAGGAAGTGTACATATAATAAACAGCAGCAAGACGATCGCAACAATAAAAAGAAATAGGAAAATCCCTTGATAACCAAAATGTTCTCCTAATATTCCTCCTAATATTGGGGCAACTGCGGGAGCAAGGGTGAGCAATATTTGATACGTACCCATGGCACTCCCTCTTTTCTCCCCTTCAAATAAGTGTGAAATCATATTTATTGCCACTAAAGGGACACTCCCTGCACCGATTGCTTGAACCATCCGAAAAATCATAAAGAGTATAAAATTGGTTACAAACGAACAGGCAATCGTTGAAATAGCAATGAAAATAAAACTAAGTATTATTAAACGTTTTTGATTTTTCGTATCTATCATAGTCCCTAAAATAATTTGAATCAGTGCTATGATAAAAATAAAACTACTAACAGTGAAATTCACCCAGCTGATAGAAACATTAAAGGAATCTCGAATAAGCGGAATCACCGGTGTATAAATATTTTGATTTAAAGAAACGAAAAAACTACTAATACTCAACAAATATAAAGATAACATTTTCGTTTGAGACATTTTTCGAGACATACATATTCTCCTTTTTAGACTTATTGAGACTTTATACTTTCCGTTATAGCATTTAAAAAGCGAATAATGATCTCTAATTCAGCTGGTTTAAATTCATTCAAAATACGCAAATAACGTTCCCTTGCCTGCTTATGTAGTTGTGCATGGATAAGAGCAAGCATTTCGCCTGATTTTGTTAGCAAGTAGTAAATTTCTTTTTTGTTATCTTCATCTTGTACCTTTTCTAAGATATGATGCTCTAATAATTTCCTGACAGCTTTTGTAATCGCGGGTTTAGATACATTTAAACTTTCAGATAATGTAGTATTATTTGCTCTTCCACTTTCTTTAATAGTTGCCACGATGTGTAATTGGGTCAGTGTCCAATCCGATATAATTGATTCTTCTTGGCTTATTTTCATCTGTTTTCTTAGTTTATCAACAGCTTCTCTTTCCTTGATGAATTGTTCTAAAGCCTCTAGTGCTTCTGTGCTTTTGTCCATTTATTTCACCTCGTATTTTCATTAACCAGTTAACCATTTGTAGTTTATATTAAGATTTTATCACAGTCAATATAAAATACATATTTCATAAAAAATAATTAACTGGTTAATATTTTACCCGGATTTCCAAACGCTTTTTATGTCGGTATCTTTCAGTAATAAACCGTATTTGATATTTGATAGATTGCTCATCGTCGTTTTCAAATGTCATAGGAATGCTTCACTTTTATAAGCCGATATATAGGCTTTTTTCCATTTCAGGAATCAGAACGAGTTACTTTTCCTGTCTGAATTTCACTGATAACTCTATCGTGAACTGATAGCTTATTTTGTGATACTCCAGATTCTAATCGTTTTTCTTCTAATACTTATCCCAAAGAGTTGATTCATTTGTATTTTCCTTAAATCACACGCCAATCTTCTAAAACATAAAAATAGACACTTTGTTTTAAAGTGCCTATCTATTCCGTATTTAATTTTCACAATGGAAGGATTTTTCCTTTTCTAGATTATTTCAACATATCAAGATTCGTCCCAAAGTAATAAAATAGTAGTTATATGAATGACTTTTTCCTTGAAAGGTATTAGTACATTCAGTGTTTATACGGATAATCTGATTTTTTCACTTTTTATTATTAAAAGAAAAACTACTCTTTAATAAGGAAAGATAAGATGAATACATTACTCATAAAAAAAATGATTCAGAAATCACTTAAACAATATCATATGGAACCCAATTCACTCCCTCTCCATGAATATGAACGATTAGTAGTCCACATCATCGCTTTAAAAAAACAACATCCTGCCCATGAACTTTATGATCTAGTTCAAGATGTTGTTTATAGTTACATTACGAATACACTTTAGCTAATTCTATTTTTTATTTAGAATCCCGCCAACGAGCTTATCTGCAATTCCCGGAAATAGATTATAAAGAACACTTCCCCAATTCATCCACAAAGGTAAATTTAACTCACGTTTTGGATGTAGCATTAATTTTATTATTTTTTCAGCGACTGTATCAGCTGAAAGCATAAATTTCTGCACATTCTTCACATAATTCCCCGTTTTGTCAGCTGTATGAAAAAAATTTGTCTCGATTGGTCCTGGATTTACAGCAGAGATTTTTATATTTGAATTGGCTACTTCCAGTCGGAGACTATTTGTAAATCCTAGAACAGCATGTTTACTCGCAGCATAGGCACTTGATTTGGCTGTAGCGAGTTTCCCTGCCTGGGAGGCGACATTAATGATATGCCCGCCATTATTTTGCAGCATCGAAGGCAATACCTCTTTGGTACAAGCGATAAGCCCCATTACATTTACTTGAAACATTCGATTAACGTCTTCCATCTTTGCTTCATGAACCATATCAAAGATGCCAAATCCTGCATTATTGAGCAAAATATCAATAAAATCAACCTCTTGATATATCTTAGCAAAGACTTCCTTTACTTGCTCCGGATTGCTTACATCTAAAGTAAAATAAATAGCTTGTCCGGGAAACTGATTATTTATTTTCTTGCAAATAGCAGCGAGCTTATCTTCTGAACGAGCAAGAAGGATGGGACGAGCCCCCAAACGAGCAGCTTTTATAGCAATTTTTTCTCCTATGCCAGATGATGCACCTGTAATTACAATGTTCTTTCCATTTAATCCCTTCATTATCCACCTCAAAAAGCACATGCATGATGTAAAAATGCCCATTTACTTATTTCCTAAATAATCATCATTATATTGATATATTATATCGATTAAAACCTACTTTTCTCTTTCTTAGCCTTAATAAAGACAAGATTCCTTTCTCATTTTCACATAGAAGGTTCAAAATAACAACATAGACTTCACTCTTCTTTTTGTAAACAAACAAAATAACGTCTCATATTCTTAGGAATTCCTTTCATCTTAAACACCCCTGAATAAACAAGGTGACGAATCCGATATTCAAGAAAATCGGGATCCATATAAAGATGCTCTTCCTCTATCGTTCTCCAAATAAGCTGACTAGTCTTGATATAATCTAATTTTTCCTTTTCACTCATTCGTTTCAGTACTTCTACAATCGTTTGATCAAAATAATCCAAATCCACCGATACAATCGCTTGGTTTTCCCATATCCTTAAAAGTTCATCAGCATTGGCTATCGATTGCCACTCAGTTGCTAATCCTTCTCTTTGATTAGTTGTTACCATATAGCTGCTATCAATATGGTCTAATATAGATTGTAATAATTCGTTTTTTATTTCTGCTGTATGAATCATTGACTTTTCATTTGGTGCAATTTTTTTAAGGACTTCTGCTGTATCGATAAGATAAAGAGGATTTGATCTTTTTTTAAATATAAACATGAAAAATCTTAATGCTAGCTGTTCTTCGATGTTATTCCCATACCATATATATACTTGTCTTTTATCATCAATGTCATCTAAACTATTCATTTTATTCTGTAGTGCAGTTATGTATGGATTTTTCTCCTCGAATTCTCGATTAATATTATCATAAATCCATTCAGACCGTTCCTTTTGACCATTATGTACATCCAGTTGACGTAATGGTCCAAACATAAAGGATCCATCTAAGCCGATCACTTCGACATTCTCTTGAAGATTAACAGCTAATCTACCTGCAATATATTGGGATGCGACAAGATGAATAGCTTTTTTGTGTTTCACGTTTTTTCTCTTCTGTTGTTTTTTTATCGCTTTGTTGACGCACATAACTATTTCTTTTAAACTTTCTTCATCCAAAAATAATCCAAGACCTTGCACTGCTTCACTATTTTCATGTTCAAAGTTTTGAAATTCTTGTCTATTTTTAATTTTATAAAGAGCAGAATGCTTAGTTTTTTTTATGTCATCTAATGTAATGTATGTGTATGACTCTATTTTGTAGCAATAGATGAGATTATCATCTATCAAGAAATATAGATAAGAACCATTTATTCTACTCTCCATTACGAATCTCCCTTTTTTGTAAAATTCTAAATTTAATTATACAATCAATGAACTAATTTTCCCACTACTCTTTTTTTCTATTGACAGACAAGCCTTTCTTCTTGCATAATCAAATAAATTTATCATAGTAATGCGATGATTAAGATTAGTAAATGATAATGGCTTGCTAGAGAGTGAAGTTCTATGGCTGCAAAACTTCATCAAGATTCATTTCATTGAACCTACTTAGGAGTAGTTAGGCAAACCTAAACGTCAACCGTCGTTACCGGAAAAGAGTTGTATAATCACGCGCATGTGCAGATTATAATTGAACTAAGGTGGTACCACGGAAAAAACCTTTCGTCCTTTCATTATGACGAGAGGTTTTCTTATTTCCATACAACGATTTTATAGGAGGAATAAAAATGAAGAAAATTGCTATTATTGGTGCTGGTTCTATGAGCGAAGCGTTAATTTCTGGGATTGTTTCTAGTAAATTGCAGGAGAGTACAGAAATTACCGTCACAAACCGAGGGAATGTAGAAAGACTAATTGAACTACAAAATCGCTATGGTGTTGACTACTCTTTCGATTTAAAAAAATTAGTTGGAGAAGCTGATGCCATTATTCTCGCAATGAAACCGAAAGATGTAAAAGAAGCTACTGTACAATGGAAAAATTATATCACAAAAGAAACACTGCTCATTTCTGTTCTTGCTGGCGTAAATATGGACAGTCTGCAACGGCTGATCGGACTGGAAGTTCCCATTGCGCGTGCTATGCCCAATACTTCGGCAACAGTCGGGAAATCAGCAACAGGTATTGCCTTCAACTCCTTTGTAGAAGAACCACAAAAAACTTTCGTCCTTGACATGTTTGAAACAGTTGGATTCGTTACATTTGTTCATGAAGAACAATTAGATGCTGTAACCGGTCTTTCTGGTAGCGGCCCAGCTTATATCTATTATTTAGTGGAAGCGATGGAAAAAGGAGCTGTAAAAATTGGACTAAATCGGGAAGTAGCTAATGAGTTGATAGTGCAGACAATCCTCGGCGCAGCAGAAATGATCGCATCGTCCTCCAAGAGTGCTCTTGAGCTCCGCAAGAATGTAACTAGTCCTGGTGGCACAACAGAAGCAGGAATAAACATTCTTGAGCAATATGATGTTCAGAAGGCTTTCATTTCGTGTATGGAAGAGGCAGCGGCCCAATCAAAAAGGATGGGAAAAGCACTTACAGAAGAACTTAAACTGTCTAAATAACGTTATTTAAAAATAAAAAGGATGTTGTGTGCTTTTTTGACAACATCCTTTTTAGCTTATATCTCGTATTCTGAAAAATCTTCTGCCATATATGTATTGGGAAAGATGGCTCTCGCTTCCTGCAACAATTGTTCTGTTAATGCTTGATCATATCTAGCACTAATATGTGTAAGAATGAGACAGTCTACATTTGCCCTTTTAGCTGTTTTTGCAGCTTGTACCGTTGTAGAATGATAGTATTCCGTTGCTATGGAACTTTCTTTTTCCGAGAAGGTTGCTTCATGAACCAATATTTTTGCCTCTTTTGCCAAAACCTCAGCAGAAGCACAAGTTCTAGTATCTCCTAAAATAGTGACAATTCTCCCTTTAATATTCGGGCCAAGAAAGGTTTTGCTGCCTATGACAGTACCGTCATCAAGGATGAGGTCTTCTCCCTCTTTAATTTTTTTATAAATAGGGCCAGGCATTATTCCATATTGTTTTAATTTAGCTGTATCTAATTTTCCAGGTCGATCCTTTTCTATAATCCGATAGCCATAACTTGTAACACCATGCTCAAGTATTTTTGCTTCTACGATAAAATCATGTTCTTCCAAAATAATACCTTCATCGATTTCTATAATATTTAGCGCATACTTTAAAAAAGTTTTGCTGACAGCAAGGCTGATCTGTACATATTCCTTAATTCCTTTCGGTCCATATATCGTTAGTGGTGTCTCTCCTCCTTGGAAAGATCGACTGGAGAGAAAACCTGGTAAACCATATAGATGGTCTCCATGCAAATGGGTAATAAAAATTTTATCAATTCTTCTTGGTTTAATATTGGTATGTAAAATCTGGTGCTGCGTTGCTTCTCCGCAATCAAACAGCCAAATACTCCCCTTCTCTTCTAAAAGCTTTAAAGCAATCGCTGTTACATTTCTTGATTTTGCCGGAATACCTGCACCTGTTCCTAAAAATTGCAACTTCATAATAAGCTTGCTAATCCCCTTTCGTTTTCTTCCTGTCATGAAATCCACTGTATAAATAAAAGCGTATCATTAAATACTAAATTAGAATAGATGAATTAAGTATACTTTACTAATGCCTGTTTATCCAAATCCCTAAATCTTTTAACTAGTAACTTTTGCTAATATATTGTAATATCATGTTGGATGAATGAAAAATTTCTGCTGTAAATACAAATAGTAAAAATATTTGCAAAAATTACAAACAAATTTGTTGCTATCTCCTTAAGAAAAAGATAAAATTTTATAACTGTATAGGTACATGTATTATTTAAGAGAAAATGCACCTTTGTAAAACAGCAATTTAATAATTTTCATACATATATAAATGAAATGAGGTACAAGAAAGTGAATGAAAAACAAACATCAAATGCACTTATTATGATCTTCGGGGCAACAGGAGATTTAGCCAATAGAAAACTTTTCCCCTCTCTTTATCGATTGTATAAAAAAGGAAAATTAGCAAATTTTGCGGTTGTAGGCGTTGGGAGAAGAACATTAACACAAGAACAGTTTAAGCAAAATGTTGTTAATTCTGTTTCTGAAGCAATTGCAAGTTCTAAAAATGATGATCTTGAGACATTCGCTTCTTATTTCTGCTATCATTCACATGATGTTACAGATTCAAGTTCTTATGTAGAGCTAAAAAACATTGCTGATGAATTAGATGTAAAACATAGTTTAAATGGTAATCGTGTATTCTACTTAGCAATGGCACCTGAATTCTTTGGTCCTATCGCGATTCATTTAAAGCAGGATGGACTAACAGAAGTAAAAGGGTACAAACGTCTAATTATCGAAAAACCATTTGGTCATGATTTAGAATCAGCCAAAGAACTAAATGAACAAATTCGTACTGCCTTTTCTGAAGATGAAGTATATCGAATTGACCACTATTTAGGAAAAGCGATGGTTCAAAATATCGAAACAATCCGTTTTTCCAATGCAATTTTTGAAAATCTATGGAATAACCGCTATATCAGTAACATTCAGATTACTTCAAGTGAAGTATTAGGCGTGGAAGAACGTGGAAGATATTATGAAACAAGCGGGGCACTTCGTGATATGGTCCAAAACCATATGCTGCAAATGGTTGCACTACTTGCAATGGAACCTCCAATTAAACTTACACCAGATGAGATTCGCTCAGAAAAAGTGAAAGTTTTCCGTGCTATGCGTTCTGTTGAAGTAGATGAAGTTGATAAATACTTTGTAAGAGGACAATATGGAAAAGGACTTGTGGAAGATGTTGAGGTACCGAGCTACCGCGAAGAACAAATGGTAGACCCTAACTCCAACACAGAAACTTTTGTCGCTGGGAAAGTAATGATTGATAACTTCCGTTGGGCTGGTGTTCCATTCTATATCCGTACTGGTAAAAGATTAGAAAGTAAATCAACAAAAATAGTGGTACAATTTAAAGATATTCCAATGAATTTATATAATCGTCCAAATCAAGAAATTACACCAAATCTTCTTGTTATTCATATTCAGCCTGAAGAAGGAATTACTTTACATTTAAACGCTAAAAAAGCAGGACAGAATATGGAAGCAACACCAATCAAGCTAAGCTATGCTAATACTGGTATTGCAGGAATCAATACGCCAGAAGCATATGAAAAGCTAATTGACGATAGCTTGCATGGAGACGCTACTAACTTTACTCATTGGGATGAAGTGGCATTATCTTGGAGCTATGTGGATAAAATTTCCCAAGCATGGGAACAAACACCTGCTACTCAATTCCCTAATTATGCTTCTGGTACAATGGGACCAAAAGAAGCAGATGAATTATTAGAAAAAGATGGTTTCTTCTGGTGGCCAGTTAATCAATTTGAAGTAGATGTTTGCTAACTCACCCTTCAAGTGACTGTCTAAAAAAACGTGAATCTTATTGTATTCACGTTTTTTCTTTCCCTAAATTATGATTTCAATCTAAGGAGTTTCTCATGAAAAAAATCAAATTAATCCTAACTGTCATTCTCGTATTCCTTTTATATAATTTACTCGTCTTCTACTTAGGATGGAATGGTTATGCATGGCTTGATTCCTTCAAACTATTAACCTATCCATCCATATATATTGGAGCAGTTATTCTTTTCTCCTATGCATATATTATCAGCCATTTCCTTAAGTCCATTACCATATTTAAAATACTTGGCGCGTATTGGCTTGCCATTTTTGAATATGGTATCTTACTGTTCCCACTAGCTAATTTAGGATGGCTTATATTAAACCAATTTATTCCGTCTGAAGATGCCACCAAAATAGTAGGAAGCGCTGCTGCAGCAATTCTTCTATTTTTACTTATTTACGGAACATTTAACGCTTACTCTCCTGTGATTAGAACTTATAAACTCGCAGTAGCTAAAAAACAAGCGAAAAGAGACTCTCTGAGGATTGCTATGGCTTCTGATATGCACTTTGGCACTTTATCAGGTAAAAGTCATCTAAACCGTCTCGTAACAAAAATAAACGGCTTACAACCAGATTTAATCTTACTGCCTGGAGATATCATTGATGATGATCCTATTCCTTTTTTGAAAAAGAATATGGGAGAGCAATTAAAGGTATTACAAGCTCCTTTAGGCATTTATGGGGTATTAGGTAATCATGAATATTACGGCAAAATGATTCCAACCTTTCTAGAAGAAATGAACCGAATCGGTATTCGCATCTTAATGGATGAAAAAGTAACTATTGATGAAACCATTCGATTAATCGGTCGTAAAGATAAAACGGACCAAAAGAGACTTTCCATTCCTAGCCTTCTTGAGAGTGAAAGTAACCATCTACCAATTATGATGATGGATCACCAGCCAGATGAACTGGAAGCAGCAATGAATGATGGGATTGATGTTATTCTATCCGGTCATACACATCGTGGTCAAATGGCACCAAACCATTTAATTACCAAACGAGTTTTTGAATTAGATTGGGGCTACAAGAAAAAGAAGCAGCTTCATGCAATTGTTTCCTCTGGATTTGGATTCTGGGGACCGCCCATTAGAATTGGCAGCAGATCGGAAATTGTTTATATTGAAATAACATTCAAAGGGTAAATTGCTTTACTTTTAAGTTATTTACTTTTGTAAAAAAATAGTTTGCTAGATAAATGTGCTGCTTGTTATAGCAGCATATTTTTTTGCCTTCTCGTTGTAATTTGTTTGTAGATTTTGTAGTTGTTTAAACTCTTTGGATACGTAAAATTTATGTATGAAGGTCACTTTACTGCCTTTTTCTTTTTTGGTTGGTTCTAAACTGGCTGATGAACGCCTTTTTTCTGCTTTTCTCTCTTCATTGAGGTTTTCATTCAACTTATGAACACCTCTTTTCTTCCTCCTTCTCTTATTTTTGGCTTTCATCCATCTTGTGAACACCACTTTTCCTCTGCACTCTCTTATTTTTGGTGTTCATTCAAACTCCATCTTCTCCTTCAAAAAAAAGCACACTACATATAAAATCGTAGTGTGCTTTTTATCGCCATTCTTATTTTTCCATCCAGTTCGTATGGAAGATTCCTTCTTTATCAAGACGCTCATATGTGTGAGCACCGAAGTAGTCACGCTGCGCTTGTAGTAAATTTGCTGGTAAAGTTGCAGTACGGTAGCTATCAAAGTATGATAATGCGGCTGCAAAGCTTGGTACAGGAATACCGTTTAAGACAGCACCAGAGATTACTTCACGTAATGCTGATTGGTAGTTTTCAGTGATTTCACTGAAATATGGATCCAATAGAAGGTTCTTCAATTCTGGATCACGATCATATGCATCTTTAATTTTTTGTAAGAATTGAGCACGAATAATACAACCACCGCGGAAAATCATAGCGATTTCGCCATAGTTTAAGTTCCAATCGTATTCTTCAGATGCTTCTCTCATTTGCGCAAAACCTTGGGCATAAGAAACAATTTTGCTCAAGTATAGAGCTTTACGTACAGATTCGATAAATGCTGCTTTATCTCCTGTGAAAGGTTTAATTTCTGGGCCTGAAAGTACTTTGCTTGCTTTTACGCGTTCGTCTTTCATTGCAGAAATGAAACGAGCAAATACGGATTCTGTAATCATTGGAAGTGGTACACCTAAGTCTAGAGCACTTTGGCTTGTCCATTTACCAGTTCCTTTTTGACCAGCAGTATCTAAGATTAGATCTACTAAAGGTTTACCAGTTTCTTCGTCAACTTTTGTAAAGATATCTGCAGTGATTTCAATTAGGTAACTGTCTAGCTCCCCTTTATTCCACTCTGCAAATACTTCATGAAGTTCTTGTGCTTCTAAGCCTAATACATGCTTCATGATGAAGTATGCTTCACAGATTAATTGCATATCTCCATATTCGATTCCATTATGCACCATTTTTACATAGTGACCGGCACCATCTGGACCGATATAAGTAGTACAAGGCTCATCGTTAACTTTTGCAGAAATATCTCGGAAAATTGGAGCAACTAATTCGTATGCTTCTTTTTGGCCACCAGGCATAATAGAAGGTCCTTTTAATGCTCCTTCTTCACCGCCAGAAACACCTGTACCGATGAAGTGAATACCAAGTTCACTAAGCTCTTTATTACGTCTTTGTGTATCTTTAAAGAATGTGTTACCGCCATCGATGACAATATCGCCTTTATCTAATAAAGGTTTTAATTGCTCGATTGTTGCGTCTGTAGCTGGACCAGCTTTAACCATTAACATGATTTTACGTGGAACTTCTAAAGATTGTACAAATTCTTCTAATGTATATGTTCCAACAATATTCTTGCCTTCTGATTCTTTAAGCATTTCTTCTGTTTTTTCTTTTGAACGGTTGAAAACGGAAACAGTATAGCCTCTGCTTTCGATATTCATAGCAAGGTTTTTACCCATAACCGCTAAACCGATTACACCAAATTGCTGTTTTGTCATTTTTTCCTAACGTCCCTTCTAAACTATGTATCCTTATAGTAGAATTCACTTAACTTTAGCAAGATTTTTTAAGTTATGCAACTAAAATGCAACTACTTTTCTTGATTATTTCAAAAAATTTTTTTCGTCACATATAACTTAACTAAAATTTCTTTCCTTGCAAAAAATCTTTATTGAAACTAGTTTTGGTACCAATGTCTTCTTCTTTTTTTGAAATATTATTTCTTTCTGATGCTGGCTCAATAATAGAAGCGCCATATTTTTCTTTCAGCTTATCTATTGCTGTCCATAATGGTTCTTTCGCTGCTTCTTTTTCAAAGGAAAAGAGATCAAGTTGTTTTACTACAATATTATTGTCGATTAAATCTCCTGCTGTTATACCTAATAAACGAACAGGATTTCCATCCCATGCTGTCGTAAAAATCTCTTTGCTTATCTGAAGTATCTCTTCCTCTGATTTTATTGGATTTGCTAATTTTTTGCTCTTGGAATAGTTTTTTCTGTTTCCATAGCGAATGGTTACAGATAAATGATTAGCATGTACATGTTTTCTTTTCATTCTTGTAGCCACTTTATTCGCTAGGGAGGCCAATACTTGAAATAATTCCTGCTGATTCTTGACATCGCGCGGCAATGTTGTCGAATTGCCAATACTTTTAAATTCATTGGCAGCTTCTGGATCTACTGGCCGATTATCTTCTCCGTTGGCTTTCTCCTTTAAGCGAATTCCATTGATGCCAAGTGTTGCTTTGAGTGGAATAGACTGAGCCATCGCTAAATCTTTAATGGTTTCTATGCCAATTGCTCTTAGTTTTCCCCCTGTTTTTTTTCCTATACCATGCATTTCTTCTACTTGCATCGGCCAAAGTACTTTAGGAATATCCCGCTTTCTTAAAACCGTGATTCCCATCGGCTTTTTTAAATCTGAAGCTGTTTTGGCAAGAAATTTATTAGGGGCAATCCCGATACTGCATGGTAAGTCTAACCGTTCAAAAATTCGTTTCTGAATCGTTCTTGCAATATATATCGGTGTTCCTAACTCATGGCAATGTGTAATATCTACATATCCTTCATCAATGGAAACAGGCTCGACAATATCGGAAAATTCATGAAGAATTTGAAACATTGCAAGAGATGCTGTTCGATAACGATCAAAATTTGGAGGCAAAACAATTAAATCCGGACATTTTTTCTTCGCTTCCCATAAAGGCATGGTTGTTTTTACGCCAAATTTTCTTGCTTCATAGCTGCAAGTGACAATAATACCTCTGCGTTCTTTTTCATTTCCCGCAATTGCCAATGGCTTCCCCTTTAACTGTGGATCATAAGCCATTTCAACAGATGCATAAAAACTATTCATATCTACATGTAAAATAACTCGTCCCTTTTTCGGATAAAATTCTTTCATTTTGCTTTCACCAATTCTTTATGATCATTTATAGTCACTTCTATTCTTATTCCTCTGCTTTTAGCAGAAATCTTACTGCTTACGCAGGCTGATTTTTCATATAGTCTTTAATTTCTTTTACACCTTCAAGTGTTTCTAATAAAATAGTTGGATCAAGCATTAACACCAAGCGATTTTCTAAATTAAGAACACCTGTTATATATTCTGTTTTCTGATAAGCAGAAATGCCGACTTCTTTTATTACTTCGTCTTTTATATCAAGAATTTCTTTTGCATCATTTACAATCATCGCAAACGAGATATCTTCTGTTCGCGCAACAATTAATTTATTATTTTCATTTTCTTCTGTTTTTTGATTATATAAAACCATCTGCAAATCAATGACAGGGATAAGCTCATCTCTTACTTTTCTTATTCCTCTTACAAAGGATGGCAATTGAGGAACAGGAGTAATCTGCTCTTCCTTTTCAATCGATATGACATAAGAAACATCTACGGAATATTCTCCATTTGCTACTTTAAATATAACAACCTTCTTTTCTTCCATTTATATTCCCCCAAGATTCTATTTTTACAGTAGTATTTACCTATACAATATTTTCCTCTGTTTTCTAGATAAATGCAAGTAAAAATAGAAACATTTGTTTGATTTATACTAAAAAGAGTGCCTCCCTAAAGGAAGCACCCCGACTCCGTCATATAATTATTGACCAGTTACTTCTTCTATAATAGCAAGTACCATTTCAGCCAATTTATTTAATTCTTCGATCGGCATTTTTTCATTTGTTGTATGAATCTCTTCATAGCCTACCGCTAAGTTAACTGTTGGGATACCAAAACCACAGATAACGTTGGCATCACTTCCACCACCGCTTTGTTGCAGTTCACAGCTTCTGCCAATTTTTGCAGCCGCTTTTTTCGCTACTTCTACAACATGGTCACCTTCGCCAAATTTAAAGCCTGGATACATAACATCCACTTCGACAATTGCTTGTCCGCCCATTTCACTAGCTGCCGATTCAAACGCTTCCTTCATTTTCGCTACTTGTGCAAGCATTTTATCTTCTACTAATGAACGTGCTTCTGCAAGGATATCTACATGATCACACACGATATTTGTTTGTTTTCCACCAGCAAAACTGCCAATATTAGCCGTTGTTTCTTTATCGATACGACCTAAAGGCATTTTTGCAATCGCTTTTGATGCAATAGTAATAGCGGAAACTCCTTTTTCAGGTGCCACACCAGCATGAGCCGTTTTTCCTAGAATCGTTGCTTTAATTTTTGCTTGTGTCGGTGCTGCCACAACGATATTTCCTACCTTCCCATCACTATCTAATGCATAACCATATTTCGCTTGGATTAATTTTGGATCAAGTGCTTTTGCGCCTAATAATCCAGATTCTTCACCAACTGTAATGATAAATTGAATCGTTCCATGAGAAATATTATTTTCTTTGATTACTGTAAGTATTTCAAGCATAACGGATAAACCAGTTTTATCATCTGCGCCAAGTATTGTTGTGCCATCTGTTACTATGTATCCATCTTTAATGGATGGCTTTACGCCAACTCCTGGAACTACTGTATCCATATGAGAGGTAAAGTAAATAGGATCCACGTTCTCTTTCGTTGCTGGAAGTGTACAAATTAAATTTCCTGCACCATGACCAGTTATAGCTGTAGTATCATCCTCTATCACTTCTAAGCCTAATTCTTCAAATTTCTTTTTTAGTACAATGCTGATTTCTTTTTCATATTTTGTTTCCGAATCAATTTGTACCAGTTCTAAAAACTGATTTAATAAACGTTCTTGATTGATCATTTTTCGTTCCTCCAAAAATTAGTGACATTATTAGTATACGCCTATAAAAAAAGAACATCAAATAAAATTCACGAGGGGGAAATCTCATTTTTCTTCTTATAAAAATAGAAAAGTTTCCTCAAGCAAATATTCCATCTATTTATAGTTGTACCATTCTGCTATTCTTAGTAAAATAGACAATAAGAATGGTTAAGACATGGAGGATACTATGAAGAAAAAGAAAAATAGATTACAAAAGATTGTTGTATATTTAATGATCTTTGTTATGCTTGCATCTACCCTGTTGATTGGAATTGGAATGTTATTTTAATTTAAGCTTATTTTCCATAAGAAAGCGAAGAAGGATAAAACTTCTTCGCTTTTATTCAATGGCCCCATATTCCTTTGCTAGCTCTTGAAAACCTTTATCTGAATTGGTAATCAACACTTTTGTTCCTAAAGGAATGAAATCATAAATAGATTCTATTGCCTCATTTTGCATACGGACACAGCCTTGTGACACGTATTTCCCGATACTTCCTGGATTGTTTGTTCCATGAATTCCGTACATTCTTCCATCTGTGTTATTTGCATCAAAACCAATCCATCTTGTCCCTAATGGATTATTCTCATCTCCCCCCACAATATCTTTTTTTCGATAATAGGGATTTGCGGCTTTAACTGTTATCGTAAATAAACCCTCTGGCGTTAAATCTTCTTTTTTACCGGTCGAAACACTTATCGTTGTCTGCACTCGATTTTCATCTATCAAGGTTAATTGATTCGTTTTTTTATTAATAATGAGAAAAGGATCTCCTGGCAATGGATTTATCCCTAATGGCCAAACGGGGGAAATTGTTAAGAGAATAGACAAAACTAGTTTTAACATCCAATCACACTCTCTTTTTTTCTTAGTTTGTGTGATTATTGTATTTTTATACGGAATAGAAAGTTCTTTTATCAAAAAAACAGGTTTCTTGATCTTATCGACTAAGAAACCTGTTTAACATTTTTATAGCATTTTCTCCAAAAACTCTTTGGCGCGGTCTGTTTTAGGATTGGTAAAGAACTCAGCTGGTGGAGCATCTTCCACTACAACTCCACCATCTAGGAATAGAACTCTATTTGCCGCTTCTCTGGCAAAGCCCATTTCATGTGTCACAATAAGCATGGTAATTCCGGTGTTTGCAAGTGACTTCATTACCTCAAGCACTTCTTTCACCATTTCAGGATCCAATGCTGACGTTGGTTCATCAAATAGGATTACTTCTGGATTCATCGCAAGGGCACGTGCGATTGCCACTCTTTGCTTTTGTCCGCCTGATAAACGGCTAGGATATACATTCGCTTTATCAGCAAGACCAACTTTAGCTAGAAGCTCCTGCCCCATTTTTTCCGCTTCGCTCTTGTTTAGTCCCTTTACTTTGATCGGTGCATATGTCACGTTTTGCAAAACCGTTTTGTGTGGGAAAAGATGAAAATGTTGAAATACCATCCCAACGTTTTCTCTTATTTTTTTTATATTTGTATTTTTATCTGTAATATCCGTACCATCAATTATTACTTTTCCTTTGGTAGGTACTTCAAGTAAGTTAATACAGCGCAGAAATGTAGACTTTCCTGACCCAGAAGGACCGATAATCGTCACTACTTCGCCTTTTTCTACTTGTGTATTTATCCCTTTTAAAACGTGAAGCGAGCCATAGGATTTATGCAGATTTTCAACATTAATCACTTCTTCTCATTCTCCTTTCAACTACTTTTGCCAATGTTGTCAGTATCATTACTAGAACGTAATAAATAAGACCGGCAAGAATCATCGGCTCCAAGTATGCATATTTTTCTCCGCCCATTATATAGGCTCTACGCATAATATCTGTTACACCAATAACAGTAACAACCGCTGACTCTTTTGTTAAGGAAACAGCTTCATTGATTAATGCTGGAAAAATGTTCTTTAAAGCCTGGGGCAAAATTAAATCGAACATCGCTTGCCTAGGGGAAACACCAAGCGCCATAGCAGCTTCTTTCTGGCCACGATCTACTGCTAAAATTCCAGCGCGAATAATTTCCGAAATATAAGCAGCTGAATTTAAGCCAAAGGAAAGAATGGCTGCAACAGCTGGCTCAATTTGGATACCAGTTAATTGCGGTACCCCAAAATAAATAATCATTAATTGCAGAACAAGGGGCGTTCCTCTAAAAACTGATGTATAAATAGCAGCAATCCAGCTAAGGACTGGCAGCTTACTAAGTTTAAATATCGAAAGTATAATTCCTAATACAAAACCAATTATTCCAGCCACCACAACAATTTGCAAAGTCACAGTGATTCCCTTTAACAAATATGGGAGAGAGGGAATAAATTGTTGGAAATCTAAGCCCATTACTATCTCAATCCTTTCTAAAAAAACGGAGGTGTTTTTATCTATTATATAGCTTAAAAAACAAGAAAATGTTTAGGGCATATTCTGCCCTAAACTATCCCCCGCAATTACCTTATCTTAGTTACCAAACCATTTTACAACTAACTTATCAATTTCGCCGCTGTCTTTCATTTTCTTTAATTCAGCATTGAACTTTTCTGTTAAGTCGCTGCCTTTTGGAAATGCAATAGCCGAACCAGCGTCTTCATTTGCTTCCTTCGCTGGGAAAGATGTTAATGTATCCTCTTTATTTAAATAACCTTTTGCAACAACATCCTCAATAATTGCTGCATCAAAACGACCTGCTTTAATTTCTTGAATTAATTGAGGAATACGGTCACGGTTCTCTACTGTAACTTTTACTGTTTTAGCGATTTCTTTTGCTGCATCTTCTTGAATAGATCCTAGTTGTACTCCAACCTTTTTACCATCTAAATCTTGAACAGTTTTAATATTGCTATCTTTTGTCGTTACAACTAAGTCTTTTGCTGTGAAATATATATCGCTGAAGTCAACATTTTCTGCTCTTTCCGGTGTTGGAGACATACCGGATAATACTAAATCTACTTTGCCAGATTGTAAAGCAGAAATTAATCCGCTAAAAT
Organism: Niallia circulans NBRC 13626; assembly: GCF_001591585.1. GTDB lineage: Bacteria > Bacillota > Bacilli > Bacillales > Cytobacillaceae > Niallia > Niallia circulans. The sequence continues at coordinate 95,896 of NZ_BCVE01000006.1, forward strand.
CCATATCCTTCACTTGGATTTGGTAACCTAACTTTTCGCTTAATGCTTTGGCTAAATCAATATCAAAACCAATAATCTCATCACTTTTTGCAGTATCAATATATTCAAATGGTGCATAATCCGCTGATGTTCCCATCACTAGTACTTTTTTATCAGCTGATCCGCTTCCGCTGTTTGCACCTTTTTCATCAGTAGAAGTACCACATGCACTTAAAATGACTACTATAGACAACAGCATTAATGCTAATAATTTTTTCATCTTAAAATCCCCCTATAGTTCCTTATGCTTTTATTCTCTATTAATATTAGTAGTTTGTCGCAAATTATAAGATAGTCTTTTAATTTATATTCATGCAACAATATGAATTTTAACACATACTAATAATTATTCAATACAATTTATACAAATTCATCAAATGAAATACTATTCTGAAAAAATAAAATTTTCAAACAAAAGGTTGCATTAGATAAATTAGGACGAAAACTTTATCTAATATAGGTTTGAATCTCTTTTTTTCTTGCTGTAAAATCATTTGACAACCTCTATTTCCATAAAAAAAACACCCCTTAAGTCAAATTTCACTTTAACTTTCAGGGTGCATGCAAGCTTATTTTACTTCTGTGCAATATTCTTCAAATGCATTTTGTAGTTTTTCTACCACTTGCATAGGATCATGTCCTTCGATTTCATGGCGTTCTACCATCTTAACTAGTTCGCCGTCTTTCATTAATGCAAAAGACGGAGAGGAAGGAGGAAAACCTGTAAAATAAGAACGTGCTTGTTCTGTTGCTTCTTTATCTTGTCCTGCAAATACAGTTACTAATTGATCTGGTCTTTTTTTATAATGTAAGGAGTAACCTGCAGCTGGTCTTGCAATTCCACCTGCACATCCACATACAGAATTAACCATCACTAAAGTGGTGCCTTTTTTGGATAAAGCTTCATCTACAGCTTCTTTTGTTGTAAGTTCTTCGTAACCAGCCTCTACTATTTCTTGGCGTGCTTGACGGACAACATCATTCATGAATAAATTAAAATCAATGTTCATCGTTTCGCTCCTTTTATGAAATATCTTCTTTTTACATTATTATAAAAAAAGTATTCATTTTCAATTTATTTGTTTGCAAAACTTCTTTATTCATTACACTCTTTAATAAATTGGCGTTGTTTCCTCTGACGTTGTCTCTAATATTTCCTTGATTCTCTGTAGGAATCTTCCACATACAAGACCATCTAATACACGGTGATCGAGAGACATACATAAATTCACCATATCAGAGATGGCAATCATATTATCTTTAATAACTGGTCTCTTCACAATTGATTCCACTTGAAGAATCGCTGCTTGAGGATGATTAATAATTCCCATTGACTGAATGGAGCCAAATGATCCGGTATTATTGACAGTAAATGTGCCGCCTTGCATTTCATCAACTGTAAGCTTGCCTGTTCTCGCTTTATTTGCAAGTTCTATTATCTCTCTGGCAATTCCTTTTATCGACTTTTCATCCGCATTTTTGATGACTGGGACAAACAGTGCATCTTCTGTTGCAACGGCAATGGAGATATTAATCTCTTTTTTCTGGATAATTTTATCGCCTGCCCAACTCGAATTAATTTGCGGAAATTCTTTTAATGCACGAGCAACTGCCTTAACAAAGAAAGCAAAGAATGTTAAGTTATAGCCTTCTTCTTTCTTAAAGGAGTCTTTCACTTTATTTCTATATTGAACCAGTTTAGTAACGTCGACTTCAATCATTGTCCAAGCATGAGGAATCTCATGTTTACTCTTTACCATATTATTAGCAATTGCTTTTCTTAATCCCGTAATTGGAAACTCCTTATCCCCTGCACTTGCTGGCACATTATGTACAATTGTTTCTCGTTGAGGAGTATGATTAACTGTTCCATTAACATAGCCTTTTGCTTCTGTTTGAACTTGGGGAACTCCTTCTTGTATTGCTTTTTGAACATCTTTTCTAGTAATTCTTCCACCTGCACCTGTTCCATCTAAAAGCGTTAAGTCAATTCCCGCTTCTTGAGAAAGACGTAAAACAGCTGGCGAATATCTAGCTTTTTGACTTGAAGCAGCTTCAGTTAGGGGGGCTTCAGTTTTTTCTTTCGATTCTGCTTTTGCTTCTTTCTCTACCTGCGTATTGTCCCCTTCTACTTCAATGGTACAAATTACTTCCCCTACTTCAAGTGTCTGCCCCTCTTCTGCAAGAAGTTCTTTAATGGTTCCCGAAAAAGAAGATGGAATTTCTGCATTTACTTTATCGGTCATTACTTCTGCAAGAGGATCGTATTTATTTACGGCATCCCCTACAGCAACAATCCAATTACTAATCGTTCCTTCTGTTACACTTTCACCTAATTTAGGCATTGTTATCTTTTCAATCGGCATTGTTTTTCCCTCCTTGTTGTACGACTTAGAATTCTGCGAGCTTGCGCATTTCTGTTTCGACTTTTTCTGGTGTTACCAAGAAGAATTTTTCCATTGTTGGTGCATATGGCATTGCCGGAACATCTTCAGCCGCTAGACGCATAATTGGTGCATCTAAATCAAATAAACAGTTTTCTGCAATAATTGCTGCAACTTCACTAATAACACTACCTTCTTTGTTATCCTCTGTTACTAGCAGTACCTTGCCTGTCTTAGAAGCGGCTTCAATAATAGCCTCTTTATCGAGTGGATAAACTGTACGCAAATCTAAAATATGTGCAGAAATGCCATCCTCTGCTAACTTTTCAGCAGCCTGCAAGGCAAAATGAACACATAAACCATATGTGATGACTGTTATATCTTCGCCCTCACGCTTTACATCTGCTTTACCAATTGGTAACACATAATCTTCTTCTGGAACAAAACCTTTAATTAATCGATAAGCACGCTTATGTTCAAAGAATAATACCGGATCAGGGTCTTGAATTGCAGCTTTTAACAGCCCTTTAACATCATATGGTGTAGAAGGCATAACAATTTTTAGTCCTGGTGTATTAGCAAACATAGCTTCTACAGATTGAGAATGATAAAGCGCACCATGAATACCGCCGCCATATGGAGCACGAATAACAATTGGACATGTCCAGTCATTGTTAGATCGATATCTTATTTTTGCTGCTTCTGAAACAATTTGATTGACAGCAGGCATTATAAAATCAGCAAATTGCATTTCGGCAATTGGCTTTAAGCCATACATCGCAGCTCCAATTCCTACCCCAGCTATCGCCGACTCCGCTAAAGGCGCATCTATTACCCGCTCTGCTCCAAATTGATCATACAGACCTGTTGTCGCTTTAAAAACTCCACCTTTTACTCCTACATCTTCTCCAAGAATAAATACTTTGTCATCCTTCTCCATTTCTTCACGAATGGCTTGAGTTACTGCATCTATATAGGATATTACTGGCATCTTTCTGTTTCCCCCTTAATTCCCGTATACATATTTCAATGTATCTTCTGGTTGTGCATATGGTGCTTTTTCTGCATAATCCGTTGCTTCATTGATCACATCTGCCAATTTCTTATTTAACTCTTGATCCATTTCTTCTGTTAGTATTCCTGTAGAAAGCAAATACGCTTTAAAAGTGAATAATGGATCTTTTGCTTTAGCCTCTGTGACTTCTTCGCGCGCACGATAGCTGCTGTCGTCATCGTCAGAAGAATGAGGAGTTAAACGATAAGAAATCGTTTCAATTAAAGTCGGCCCTTCGCCTCTTCTTGCTCTATCAACCGCCTCTTTCGTCACTCGATACACTTCAATTGGATCGTTTCCATCTACAGTGTATCCCGGCATGCCATAACCAATTGCACGGTCAGAAACATTTGCACATCCTAATTGCTTTTCAATTGGAACGGAAATCGCATATTTATTATTTTCACAAAGAAAAATAACAGGCAGCTTATGCACACCAGCGAAGTTGGCCCCTTCATGGAAGTCTCCCTGATTAGAAGAACCCTCTCCAAAGCTGACAAAGGTTACGAAATCCTTCTTTTCTATCTTCCCAGCTAAAGCAACTCCCACTGCATGAGGTACTTGAGTCGTTACTGGTGATGAACCTGTAACGATTCTATTTTTCTTCTGACCAAAATGTCCTGGCATTTGTCTTCCGCCTGAGTTAGGGTCTTCTGCTTTCGCAAAGCCTGATAACATAATTTCCTTCGGTGTCATTCCAAAGGTTAATACAACACCCAGATCACGATAATATGGCAGCATATAGTCCTTTTCCCGGTCAAACGCAAAGGCTGCTCCTACCTGGGCTGCTTCCTGGCCTTGACATGAGATAACAAAAGGAATTTTTCCTGCTCTATTTAACAACCACATTCTTTCATCAATTCTTCGTGCGAGGAGCATCTGCTCATACATTTCTAATACTTGATCATCCGTTAATCCCGCCTCTAAATGGCGATTATGAACCATTGTCATACTATTACCTCCTAATTGATTCATGTTTGTTCCCCCTATTTAGCTAGACATTATTTTTTGATTTCTTTATTAACCATGAATGGCTTCCCCTTCAACAGCAAGGGCTGCTTCGCCAATTGCCTCTGTCAGTGTTGGATGGGGATGAATCGTATTCCCAATTTCCCAGGCTGTTGCGTCTAGCACTTTGGCAAGAGCTGCTTCTCCAATAAGATCTGTTGCATGGGCACCTATAATATGCACACCCAATAAATCATCGGTTTCTTGATCAGTAATTATTTTGACAAAACCATCTTGTTCTCCAAAAATAAGCGCTTTTCCAATCGCTTTAAAGGAGAATTTGCCTTTTTTTATCTTATACCCAAGCTCAATTGCTTCTTCTTCTGTGTATCCGACACTGGAAATCTCAGGACTTGTATAAATGCATTTGGAAACTGTTTTATAATCCAGTGGATGTGGTTTTTCACCGGCTATATGCTCCACTGCGATTATCCCTTCATGGGAGGCAACATGTGCGAGCTGTAATCCTCCTATACAATCACCAATTGCGTAAATATGCGATTCTTTCGTTTGATAGTATTCATTTGTTTGAATTTGATTTTGAACAACCGCAATGTCGGTATTTTCAAGACCAATTCCTTCTACATTTCCTATGCGGCCTACAGATACTAGCAGTTTTTCCCCTTCAAATGACTGGGACTCACCATTTTTTTCTGCTTGAATGATTACTTTATCCACATTCTTCTGCAAAGTTTCTGGAAGTACTTTAGCACCTGTTACAATCTGAATTCCCTTTTTCTTGAGGATTCTTTGTAATTCTTTACTAATTTCCTTATCTTCTGTTGGCACCAATCGGTCACTATATTCTAAAATAGTTACTTTCACATCAAAATCAGCAAGCATAGAGGCCCATTCAACCCCTATTACTCCACCGCCAACGATTATAATGGACGAAGGAAGTTTCTCCATTTGCAGCGCTTCCTCTGAACTAATGACAGTCGAACCATCAATCTCTAGACCAGGTAAGCTTTTTGGCCGAGACCCCGTTGCAATGATTACATGTTTCGGAATCAGCATTTCGTTTTCTTCTCCATTATTCATTTCAACCGAAATAGTACCTGGCATGGGGGAAAAAATGGAAGGGCCCATTATTCTACCATTGCCTTCATAAACATCAATTTTTCCTTTTTTCATTAAATACTGAACACCGCTGTAAAGCTGGTTAATAATGGTGGATTTTCTTTCTTGCACCCGATTGAAATCTAATCTTATATCCGAGGTGATAATCCCAAATTCCTCGCTTTTTTTCGCTGTTGCATAAACCTCTGCACTTCTTAATAACGCTTTACTTGGAATACAGCCATTATGTAAACACGTTCCACCTAATTTGCCTTTTTCAACCACTGCCGTCTTTAAACCTAATTGAGAAGCACGAATCGCTGCAACATAACCACCCGTTCCTCCTCCTAAAATGACAAGATCATACTCTTTAGCCATCTATCTTCACTCCTCTCTTTCTCCATATTCTTTTGGTCTCTCTTCCTTACGTAATACTCTTAACACACCTTCTGCCAAAGATTGCCGTTCGTTTTCACCTGGATATATCATTATATCTGCAATCCAATTAACACGTTCCATAATTAATTTTACAAAATGGTTACTAAAGGCTAGTTCACCTGTTAAGATAATGGCATCTACTTTGCCAAAAAGCACGGTGCTCGCACTGCCAATTTCCTTAGCAATTTGATAAGCTAACGCCTCATAAATAAGAATATTGGGATTATCTCGTTTACCAAGCTCTTCCTCTATATCAAAAGAACCTTCAGGCGCTTTACTAAGGTAGGATTTTACTCCAGAATGATACAATAATTGATGCTTCATTTCTTCATATGTAAATTTACCTGAATAGCATAAATCAACTAAATCACCATGAGGCAAAGTACCACACCGCTCCAAACTAAATGGCCCTTCCCCATTTAAGCCATTATTTACATCTATCACTTTTCCATTTGCATGTGCACCGATTGTAATTCCATCTCCAAGATGGGCAATAATCAAATGTGCTTCTTCATATTTTTTGCCTAACTCCATCGCTGCTCGTCTTCCCGTTGCTTTATGATTGAGTGCATGAAAAACACTTTTTCTTGTAATGCTCGGATATCCAGAAATCTTTGCAATATCGTCCATTTCATCGACAACAACTGGATCAACTATATAGGAAGGAATCTCTAAATGTTCAGCAATTTCATAAGCGATAAGTGCTCCTAAATTGGAAGGGTGTTCTCCTCTTGTTTGGGCAAACAGCTCCTCCTGCATAGCAGCGTTTATCGAATAAGTTCCACCATCAATTGGTTTAAGGAGCCCACCTCTTCCACAAACAGCTGCCAATTTGGAAAGGTTTATTCCTTTATTCACCAAATAAGACAAAATCTCATCTGATCGATACTTATATTGAGCAACAATCGAAGAGAATTCTAGCAATTTATTGTAATCATGATGTAAATCGTCTACAATAATCGGTACTTCATTTTCATATAACGCGATTTCGGTTACTGCTGCCCGTGGGTTTATGACCAATATACGATATTTCCTCATTTTAATAAGCCCCTAAGAAAGAATTAATTTAAATGATACTTATCCAATTTATAGTATAAATTGCGGACTGACAGCCCCAATGTTTTAGCTGTTAGTGTTTTATTTCCATCTAGATTTCTCAATGTCTGTTCGATTATAACTTTCTCGTATTTCTCTACCAGGACAGATAATGGTTGATTTTCTATATTAGCATCCTCTTGAAATTCCGCTTGTTGTTTTTTTATTACTTGCGGAAGCGCGAGATGCTCTACTTTAAGCACGGAATCTTCTTCCCTAGCTTGTATCACCGAAAGCTGGAGGATTGCCTTTAATTCAAGGATATTCCTTGTATAACCATAATTTTTCAAAGCTTTTTGTGCTTCTGGGTCAATCTCTGTTATCCATCTTCCGTTTTCTTTGTTCAACTCGATAAGAAAATGTTTCGCTAACAGATAAATATCCTCTTTGCGTTCCCTTAAAGGTGGTAAGTATATATTTGATTTCATTAATTCATCATAAAGTTCTTCTAAAAAGTCCCCTGCCATTAATGCTTTTTCTAGCTTAATAGGGGAGGAAACAATCAAGCGGAAGGATAGTTTCTTCTCTTCCTGTGCTAATTCCTTCAGTCTATTTAATAGAGAGGTTTGTTCTGCCATCGATAAACAGGTAATATTTTCAAGATATACGGTTCCTTTTGATAAAGAATTCATTGTACTTAAAAATGCTCGTAATTGTTCTCGATTCTTCTGCGGATATATCCGTTTAAATAGATGAAACTTATTTTCGCTCCAATTATGAATGGCATTAGCAAGCATAAATTTACCAGTTCCCTCTTCTCCGCGGATAAATATAACCTGTTTACTCCCTGCCGCCAACTTTGCCTGTTCAATAGCGAAGTTCATGGATGGCGACTTATATATAAAATCATCAAACTGAAAGCTCTGTTCTAATCCTCGGATAATGGCTTTTGTCTGTTGAAGTTCTTTTTTTAATTGAGCCGTTTCTGTTTCATTATGAAGAATCTGCAAACAGCCCTTTAATTTCCCATCCACCATAATAGGTGTACTTTTTACCGTTAAACATAAGGTGTCTGTCTGAATGGTTATTTCTGCATCTCTTCTTGTTTGAATGACTTCTTCTCTATTTTTTCTCATTAATTGATGGTTATTTTGCTGATCAAGGAGAACAGCCAATTCTTTATATGACGAATTTTGCATAACAATATGGCCAAATTCATCTACTACAAGATAGGCTTCTGCACTTTTTTGCAAAAGCAATGTTAACAGCATTTGAAGGTTATCTTTATCAATCCATTGTCTTTTTTGGCTTTCTTCTTGTAAAACCGCTACAGCACCAATTACATTATTATCTTTTCCTATTAGCGGATAACGGGAAATAAGAAGATAATCCGCTTCAGAAATAGCAAACTTTTTCTGCTCTTCTATTCTTTTCGTATGTAATACTCTCATCATCCCACTGTTAGGGATAACGGATAAAATATGCTGATCCATTTGAAGCGGATATTGGTTCTGCATCAAACTTTGCGCACTTTTATTGAAATAAGAGATAACGCCGCGATCATCTATTATAATTATGCCTTCCTTTATTTCATCAAAAAGCGTATAAGAGGTTGACTGTATCATTCGATCAATCATTCGCACACTTCCCATCTGTCTATCCGTGCAATATATTTCATATCTATACTATACCTACTCCCTAAAAAATATGCAATTTTTTTCCCATTTTCTTTTATTTCTGAAAAGTAAAAAGGTTATGTCTGTTTTAACATTTTGAGATCGCTAACATGTTAAGGAGAAGTATTCAAATAGTTGCTTAAGAATTCTTTTTTCGCAAAAAAAGGTTTTCCGCCTCTTCTCTAAACTAGAGATTACAGCAGAAAACCCATTATATTATGATTGTGTCAGGACAGTTCGTGCAATAATTGGCTCATCTGTAATAATGGCAGATATTCCAGCATCCATTAATGCTTGCATCGTTTTCGGATTATTTACCGTATATGCCCTAACTTTAATATTATTTTCTTCTGAAGATTTTATTATCTCTCGATTTATCCGTTTATAATTAGGGTGAAATCCTTTGGCATTTATAGCATTGGCATAAATCCAAGGCTGATAAATTCCATCAGACAATAAAGGGGCCGTTTCAATTTCTGGAGCGATGCGATAGGTATGTACGAGACTATAATGATTAAAGGAGGAGAAAATAATTCTTTTTTCAAAACCGTATTTGCGGATGAGAGCAATTGTTTTCTCTTCCATTCCTTCATAAGCAATCTTGTTATTCTTCATTTCAATATTGCAGATTATGTCATTATCTTGCATCCAATCAAACAATTCGATTAAAGTGGGAATAGGCTCATTCTCGACTTGCTTAAATCGATGTCCTGCATTAAATGATCTTAACTCTTTATAATTGAATGCTTGCACATAGCCAGAAGCATTCGTTGTTCGATCTACCTTTTCATCATGGATGATGACTATTTCCCCATCCTTAGACATTTGAATATCAATTTCAATCCCATCAGCCTCTGCCTTTTCTGCCTCGATAAAAGCCATCATTGTATTCTCTGGATAATGTGCCGAAAAACCTCTGTGTGCAAATATTTTCGTCATAACAAATCACTTCCTTATGTAGAACTTCATTATATATGGCCATTTATGTAATGTTTTTGGTCAGATGAAAAAAACAGGCCCTAACCTAAGTCAGAGCCTGTATTACTTTTGTTAAATTAGTTTTTTACTACGTTAGCAGCTTGAGGTCCGCGTTGACCTTCTTCTATGTCAAAACTTACTTCTTGACCTTCGTCTAAAGTTTTGAAACCTTCAGTTTGAATAGCGCTGAAATGTACGAATACATCTTGTCCTTCTTCTGTTTCGATGAATCCAAAACCTTTTTCTGCGTTAAACCATTTTACTTTACCTGTAGCCATTTCTTGTTTCCTCCTATGTGCTTTATGCACAAATGTATTACTATCCTTGCTCGTAGTAAAAAATAAAGAAATATGTATTTCTCAACTATTTTCTAAAGAACAAAAATAAGTCTCCTTAATAGTAACAGGTTAATCTGCAGAAAGCAAATCTTTGAACGATTATTTTTCAATTTTTTAAAATAAATTCCTTATTTTGGATTACTCAGTTAAATAATCGCGGTAATATAACTATATGGGAATGTTTTTTTCTATCTATTTAAAGCGCTTCATTTTCTTGCTTTTTAGTATTTCGTTGTCCCCATTGCTTTTTGTTCCTATTTGCTTCCCATCTTGAAAAAATTTTATATGAAATCCCTAATCCCTCTCGAATAAAACATTAATCTAAAGATAGAATGGCTAAAATAGACTAGGTTGTTATATTAAAACATAATCCAATTAAGTAACAGAGAGGTACCATTATGTCTAAGATTGACGAAATAGAGGATGCTGAAATTTTATATTATGTATATAATTTAAACTGGCTATTACCTAAAGAAAATCAAGAGATAGCAATTGACTTTCTAATTAATTTGCCTCCAGATAAAGCCGATATAATTATTTCTAAATACGGAAAAGAGTGCTGGGAAAATGGTGTAAAATTATAAAAAATGAGATATCCAAACATTAAAAAGCTTTACCTAAATTAGCAAGATTATGGCAAGATAGAAATTGGCCAGGTTCTCTTGACGCAATTGAGCTTTTTCGTGAACTCGGAAAAGCAATAGCTATCCCTTATATAGAACAAGAATGTATTTCAGCATGCAAACAAAAGGATTTAGACTGGCTCGAGAATTTAATTTTTACTTGTAATAGCTTAAATTATAGCAAGAATGATTTCAAACATAAAGATAGTTATGAATTCATGAAAAAAAGTGCTGAATCACTTTCATAGCAGTAAAGCTGTTTATAAAGTCAACTATCCACAAAGACCCAAGTAGGTTGTTTTTGAACTTTTAGGTCCTTTTTTATCTTACCTATGCTGCAACAAAAACAAAACCCAGCAAATCAAATGATTCATTGGGTGAGATGGTAAAGATTTATTGGTTAAATCCAAAGAGAATGTTTACTTTTTTTACATTTTGGTTGGTTTTACATAAAGAAGAAACATCCATCTGCAATAATTACTGAAGCAACTGGAAAAGATAGCGCACTAAGGACATCAACTAATGGATCTAATGCATGAGCCAGTGTTTCCATGGGCTGTATGACCAGCAAATTCAGTAGCAGTTACAGGAATAGCTACAGGACTAGCAGCAAATGTACGTTTAGCAATTAGTAATGGAATAGTAATGGATGTTCATATTCTCCTAATTACCTTACTAAATCACTTTTTTTACTATTCTTTTTGGATGCGTAGTATTTTTCTTCCTTGTAATTTCCACTCATAAAGTCATTATAGCGATAGTCTCCATTATAAACTCTCCTTTTAAGTAACCCCGATTCAAAATTGAATATAGTTGATTTCTAATAGTTACTTTTATAATTATAAGTTGACATCTTCTTCTATTTGTTAAGTTTCCATATTAACATTTAAAACACACTATATCCTTAGTATTTTTTACTTTATTTTCAATATAAAAAGCCCAATTAGGGCTTTTTATAAAAATTAACTATATTAATAGAATTTGAAGAATAATTTGGTTCCTTCACTAAGATTCATTCTCTTTTTTAGTCCACTTTTTAATAATTCCATGATATACACTTAGGAAAAAGTAGTAGATGCAAAGAATAATTGCTACTTCAGATGGAGTACTATGATAAGGTCTATCATCAAATATCCCATATAGTAAAAATACAGTAAAGAAGATAACAGGATAAACGATAAAAGAATAAACAAAATTCTTTATAAACATTAGAGCTGTCCAATTTCATTTCGGGGCTTAAGAGGTACGTTTTCAATTAGTAGAACTCCTTCTTGATATCCAAGTCAAAATAAGCGAGATAAAATTGATGGTTGTATTTGAAAAAAATAAAGGATAATTATAGGGATACTTTATCAATTGCAGCTATTACAACTTTGGTTCAATATGTTAAGGATGGAAATTATAAAAAGATAGCTAAAAGATTATTAAAAATGGGCGTTAACTAATAGTTTCTTCAGGATTTCATATCCTAATGCTAATTTATCACCACCTTTCAGGTTAATTACTTTGTCACTGAATAAAGTCGTAGAAATAACAATTTATACAACAACCAAAATTTGTTATAATTTACTCAAAAAGGACTAATCATGAACAATCAAATTTTTAATATTTTATTTACAAAAGCTGTACTTTCTGAATCGTTTATACTTATTTTTTTATCACATTATATATATTTTAGAGTATTCGTAAATTCACTAGTATTTCCATTGATATTTCTGTTAAGGAAGTTTGTAAGTGTATACTTACTGAAAAAAAATAAACAACTTGAACCATTCTATCAATTCTTATTTGTAAATATCGAAGTAGTCCTTTATGGAATGGGCTATAGTTCTCTATTGAAAATATCAGAAATAACAAAGTTAGAATCAGTGTTTAATAATCAAGAATTTTTTGCGTTTTTAGTACTTATCCCTCTTGTTTTAATTTTCTTTTACTACCTTTATAGTTTATTAATTTATATTATTAGACACTCAAACACAATTATGTCGATTGAATCGTCTACAAAACGAAGCTTAATTACTAAAAGTATCGCTTTAATACTTTCAGTTTTGCTTGTTTTATTAACAACAGATATAATTTTCGCCTTAATATATAGCATGTTTTATTCAGTTTATACAAGTAATTTAAGCATCCCTCTTTCTGATTACTTTTATTTATCATTTACAATTCACTTCACCCAACCGTTAATAGGAGAGAATAATATCTCCTATATAATTGAAGTGATAAACACAAATTTTTTTATACGAATAATTCACATAACACATGTTTTAATCACTAAAATAATCGATTTATCTGTAATTGGTTTGATTGGGAGTCACTTACTTAATCTAATTAATAAAAAAAACTAAATTATACCTGAATTATTCATCGCAATCTAAATTTTTGATAATTTCATGAGATTTATAATGGTAAGGTAAATTTGTATCCAAAAAATAGACTAATTAGAGAAGATTTGAAACAAGTCTCGCGAGAAAACCGATTTTTGGATAGAGTTATCCCTTGGTACAGGTTCGACTTTTTAAAAAGGGATAATTAGGTAAATTTCAGCTGCTACACTTGGTTCAGAACGTCCCAAAAGAAGCGTTCATAGACAAAGCTAGAGGACATTTTGAAATACAGTGAACGTCCGGATCTCACCAATTTACTCGCTACTTCAATCAAACGAGTGCGAATCGTCTGGATTTGAATGCCTTTGTAGGAAGATGGAAAACTCAGTGTACGCAACCAGTTGTAAGGTCAAATAGGCCCCACCTATTAATTTAGATGGAGCCTAAGTTATTATTTAGATATCTTTTTAAAAGAGATACAAGAAACGGGTAAAGTTGTTGACCAAGGAAGCACTATGCCTAAGGCATCTATATCTGTCAAATTCATATTGGGAAGCTGCTCAAATAGATAGCGAAGATAGTAATATGCATTAGTCCATTTGCGATTGCTGTCTCCACCATACTGTATATGACGGCACTGGCTCTAGCACCTTGCGGTGTATTACTGAATAGCCACGCCTTTCTTCCGATGACTACTGACTTGATCCACCGTTCACTTCGATTATTATCGATTTCTAATCGACCATCCTCCAAAAAGGCTACTAATTTATCCCATTGATTGAGACAGTATGTCACAGCCTTGCCAATTCCGCTTTTAGGCAATACCTTTTGTTCTTGGATTTTTAGCCATGATAAAAAAGCGTCTAATACTGGTTTACTTTGCTTTCGTTCAATAGAGAAAAGTTGGTTACAGAATTGTAGACCTTCGGTCGCAGTGACTGGTTTCATACTGTTCTCAGGCAACGTTTTCAATACGTCTGATAATGCTCTCCTCGCATGGGCTAAATAGCCTACAATGGTGACGTTCTCTACCTTATGATAACCAGCGAACCCATCAACTTGCAAATATTCCTTAAATCCATGAAGGAATTTCTTCGGGTTTTCACCGGTACGGGTTTCTTGATAATCATAGAGAACAATAGGTGGTCCTTCCATTCCTGTCCTATACAACCATAGATAGGAGTTAGAAGTGGCTGGACGTCCAGGTTCACGAAGTACCTGCAGGGTAATCTCATCCGCATGTATAATATCTAGCTTTAATAGGAGCTGATGCATTCGATCATATAATGGAGTCAACCATCGATCTGCTCCATAGATCATCCAGTTAGCCATTGTTTGGCGAGATAATGCTAATCCCATTCGATGAAATTGCTTCTCCTGGCGATATAAAGGGAGTCCTTCTACATATTTTTGACTCATGATATGTGACAAAATGGATGGAGAAGCTAAGCTACCTGATATTACTGGTTTCGGCATTGGCGCCGTTTGGATTGGAGTTTCCATCGCTTACTGTTCGCAATGTCGACAGGAATAAACATAGCGATCATGCTTCACTATTTTCAATTCAGCAGGGATATATTTTAATTCCTGACGGACTTCTGGGCTCATTTCATGTAAATTCCCACTGCAGCACGAACATACCTGCTCTTCTTCGGGTAAACTATATTCTATCGTTCCCACAGGCAAGTTTTCTACCATCAATGGACGGTGGCCACGTTTCTTACGACGGCTGTAGGTGTTGGTTTCTACTGTAGGTTCTGGTAATTCGCGGTTTGCTTCTTTTTCCACTTCATTAAAAAGAGCTAATACCAGTTGCCCAGTAAAGGTTCTTTCACTGGAAACACCAAAACGCTTAGATTGATAAAGGCGAAGCTGCTCTTTTAACCAATTAATCTTGGCTTCCGATTTAGATTTTTCCTTTTCTAACTTCGCCTCTAGTTCTGCGTTGTGCTTTTCAAGAAGTTGAACGCGCTCGAGAAGTTCTTCAATGTAGGTGTAGGAGATGAGTTTTTTCTTTTCTTATTCATATGTTCTAATATACGAAAAAACAGATAAATTGTCTCTATCTAATAGACGTATCGATTAGATGATGGTTCTAGCCAAGTCCATCCAATAACCAGCGTAATTGTTGTCAGGTTACTTTTAGAGCGGTTGTGTTTTGGTCATCAGATGGCCATTGGAATTGGCCACTTTCTAGACGGCGATAATAGAGCCAAAAACCATTTTTGTCCCAAAATAATATCTTCATTTTATCTCGCTTTCTATTACAAAATACAAATAGATTAGGAGAAAAAGGATCTAGCTCAAAAACTTCTTGAGCAAGTACAGCTAATCCATCAATCGATTTTCTCCTATCCGTACTTCCTTTTGCTAGAAAGACGTGATCAACAGTCAGTTCATTCAACATGTTCTTTCAGTACCTTTATCACTTCTGTGAGAAGTGTTGAATTAAAGCCTGAATTCACTTCTATGTAAACAGAGCCAACCTTAATCAGTAGCGATTCACATCGCACTGTTTTAGGTTCCTCTATGATTACTGGAACCCAAGAATTGTTTGTTTTCTCCGTACTTTGATCTTTAAGCCTTTTCTTCCAGTATCCAAATGGATGATAACTTATCCCATTTTCATCACACCATTTAGCTTGGGATTGACCACTCGCTTTGTAGTCAGAAATTCTCTGTTCCAATTCTTTTCGTAGTTCTAAATTATGGCTTCTGGTCATGAAAAAACCTCCTCCAATATATTTGAAGAGATTATCTCAAAATTTATTGTGTATGAACATGTGGGAAGGGTTTGACGCTTACTCATTAGCAATGAATTCTTCAACCAATTAAGGGAACCATTCACTATGGATGGCTCCCTTAACTTTTTATTAATACTGAAACACACATTAAAATAATAACTTTTCACTTTTTAGATAATCTTTAAACCAGTTTAAATAATATAGAACTGCTTCAAGGGCCTCTTCTAAATCATTGTGCGTTTTATTTTCAGGATTTATTCCATGAGCTAATGTATTTCTTACAGTTATCAAATCATTAATTTTTGATATACTCATCTGAATTCTTTGATCACCAGGAGCAGTTACTAAAAGAGATTTTTTTACAACTTCATGTTTAATATTTGTAAAATATCTATTTAGTATTTTAGTATTAATAACTTCAAAAATATATTCACTAGAAACACTTTCAATAACACTTAAAGAAGATTTTAATGAATATTTAAAAATCTCTTTAACCGCAATATCATATGTAGAACTTAACAAAATTAGTGAGTAAGAACTAAGTAAACTATAAAAATCTGTATTTCTTTCAAGAGGCGGGGTTTGTTTTAACGACTTTAAATTTGACAAGATTTTTTCAAAAGAAACATATGTTTCAACTTGTATAAAAGCTTCTAAGTTATTTAAAGATTGTTCATACCAACTATATTCCTGATCAATATTAATACTACCTTCATCTATATCCTCATCTTCTATTACTTGAACTATACTATCCAATCCATCAAGATTCATCTTGCAGCACCTTTTTTACTGTTTCGATTCTATAATTTATATTTGCGAATTTATTTGTATGCACAGTAATCGCTTCTAGAAACTTTTGATCTTGTAGGAGTGTTAAGTACTTTTTCAAATCAAATGATAGCTTTTCTAATTCTTTCGCATCAATAGCAGTCATTATTGCTTCAAAAATGGCAGTATGAAACCTTTTTCCCTTATAAAATGGTTCTATTTCATCTACATTTAAACTTATTTTATACTTTTCCATAAGTTCCTCTTTTGGTTTTCTAAAAAGGAAACCCAAAAAATTACCTTGATCTTTTAGCCAATTTAGTTTAATTAAAAACTCTTTAACTTCTCTATCAATTTGTTCATTTTCAATTTTAGACATTTTTAATAGAAATTTAGTTAATTCTTTTTTAAAAGAGATATCTGAGTCTAAGCTTTCATTTTTATACTTATCATTTAACATAAAATACCTTGTAATAATCTCTTGATCATGTAATCGGTTATCAATATCAATACGTTCTGCAGTTATTAAATCTATATTTTTATAAGCAGACTTCCAAATAGGGTTATCAACTACTTCTTTTACCTGTTCAGTGAAATAACTTGGATAAATCGCATTTCTAATTTCTTGTGCATTTAGTTGAACACTTCCAGTATTAATTCTTTCAAATAATCCATATAGTGCTATATTATTTTCTTCTTCTTCTGGTAATGTTCTAAACACTGAGGCTCTTATGTTAGTAGTTCTTACTTTCCTCTGATAATCTGGTTCTAAATCCTTGAACAAGCTACCTCTCCACTTAGGATTTATTTGTTCACTTTTTGAGATTCTTAACTCATTATTTAAAAATTCTTTTAAAGCACCTAACCTTTGCTGCCCATCAATGATCAATAATTGATGATTGCCTTTTTCTGAAAAAAACATTCCTGGTATTGGAAATCCCAATAGTATGGATTCTATAAAACGAGATTTTCTTTTTTTATCCCAAACTAATTCGCGTTGGAACTTTGGGGTAATAAGTTCTTCTTCCTTTAGCATTGTTACTAATTCACGGACGGAAAAGTCTACTCCTCTTGTTGTAACTTCTACTTCTTCCAAAAACTCAGGATCATTTTCTTCGTTTTCTATATTTGCCGCTTCTATACCATCCTGATAACCTAGTTTATTTATTTCTAATGTATTTTCAACCATTTACTAACTCCTCACCCAATCCCTTTAAATAAAATAGTGTTATTTTACTATTTATAATACCATTAATAAACAAAAATCGACAGATGAATTTATATTTTTTCTTACATTAAATGGAATATCAATCATTGATAATTTTATTAATAAAATTATTTTTTTAAACATCAATGCAACTTACAATAAAGGTTTTTAAACCAAAACTATACAGTGCATTCAAAACATTTAATAGCTAAGATTTTATTTATCTACTACTTGAATTTTTTTATCTATTTTTATGCACTTAATTGATAGTTCATTTTCTAAATCTGAACTTATTCCTATTACCTGAAATTCCTTTTTCATTGTGTAATTCTCTGTATTCATTGGAGCAACAATTAACTTTTCATTAATCTTGTCTATAATTAAATAATTTGTATCATTCTTATTGACAATGTAATAATCCTTTTTTATTTCAGCAGTTTTAACTACAACAATAGTTAATACAGGATATAAAAATAAAGAAACAAAATAGAACTATTACAATTCTTTGACTTGGTACATACTTAAAAACACTAAATAAGTTTTTGTAGTTGCCCCTTTCTTCTTCTCATAATTGCTTGTTCAATTTTATTTCTATATCCCTGTGTATCCCTATATCTTATTAAAGGAGTAATATAAGTCATTATAATAAAAAAGAATACTAAAGAATATGGCCAATCTACTGTCCAAAAAATATATGAAAATCAAAATGACTATATATTGATAGTTTTCTCTATTAAACAATTTTATGAAAGTGTTTTCAAACTCTTCTAGCATCTTATAAAACTGAACAATACTGATATATGCAACAATTGCAACAGCACCAAGAGTAATTATTGATATAAGTATTGTAATTATGTCAATTTGGCTAATAAATATAGAAGATTACTCCATAATAGCTTAAAAAACCCTTTTTATATGTATAAGCTATAAAATATCCCATAATTGTTACAAATCCAATTATTAAGCTAGTATCAGGCCAGTTAAATCTTTCTCTATCCTTACTTTCTTCCTTTTTCTCTTTAAAATTGAATTTATCTTTGGTATATCTATACCTCTTTATTTATCTTCTCTTTTTCACTATATCTCCCTCTCTCTTCTCTTCCTTATTTTAACAATTTTTTTAAAGAATAAACATATAAAAGCACTATAAAAAACAAATCAAAAAAAGACCTTTAAAGGGATTTGCCTAAAGGTCCTTGTTAAGATATCTGTCTGTTAGTGTGAATTCTAATTGCAATCCTTCTTTAACTTTTTTTATGTCCAAATATGTAACTGGACAATGCTTTGATATTTCTGCCCTATTTCCTTTTCTGTAAAATCCAAATATGCTTTCAGAGTTTCCTATGCATTATGATATCCTAATATCCTTGATAAAGTAGCAAAGTCTCTACCATTAAGTAGATAATACTTAGCAAAGCCATTTCTTAATTGATAGATTTATTCTTAAAGTCAATATGCTCAATCCAAAGTGCAAGACATTATTCCCCAATCCGCATACCAGTATCCAACAGTAATCTAGTTATTGGATAATCGAAAAGTGGTGATATTGTAATGGGATTGGACTGCTAATATATCTTCTCTTGATAATAACTTTTTTGTTTCCTCTGTTGCTTAATATTATGTACACCTTCAATAGGATTTTTATTTTTAATTTTCAACATTGAACAGATAGTAAAAAACTTTAATATACCTTACATAATTTGCAATTGTTGTATCACTTATTGACTTACTGTAATCAGTTCTATTTATTGGATGATTTGTCTCTCTGCTTTTTTCATTAGAAACTACAGTGTATTTTCCTCTTTCCTGCAAATGTTTTATGTAGTGTCTAATATGAGCAGTTTTCACCTTTTCAACATCATCAATATTAAACTGTTCTTTCAAATTATGCCCAAACAGTTTTAAACTCTGTTCATAACTTGCTAAGGTTTTTTTAGAGAGGTTTTACTTGAGCAGGTAAGCATAAAACTTTCTAACTGGAAATTAAAACCTGACATAAAAAATGAACACTCCTTTATTTAGCATGGATAAACTACCTAAAAGAATGTTCAGTATTTATTGCCTTGAATATCAGTTATTTAGTGGTTAGTTCAGTAGTTTATTGGTTATCTTTCTGAGTAGTTAACTGATTACATTCTGTGTTAAAAACCCTCTCCTACCAACAGCCCTAACCCTCTCAAGAAGCCTTATGTTCCAGCCTTAATTTATCTGCCACAATCGCGATAAATTCTGAGTTAGTCGGTTTTGCTTTAGACATGCTGACAGTGTAGCCGAATAAGGATGAGATGGAGTCGATGTTGCCTCTGCTCCATGCCACTTCAATGGCATGACGGATTGCCCGCTCGACTCGGCTTGCTGTTGTATTAAATTTCTTTGCGATATCTGGATACAATACTTTTGTAATGGATCCTAATAATTCGATATCATTATAAACCATGGAAATGGCTTCGCGTAAATAGAGGTATCCTTTAATATGGGCAGGAACTCCAATCTCGTGAATAATACTTGTAATGCTTGCGTCCAAATTCTTCGTTTTTGGTTCTTGTGTTTTGAAAGAAGAAGAAGATTTTCTGACAAATCCGGTTGTTTTGCCACTTACTTGGCGAATATGGCTTGCTAAATACTCCATATCAAACGGTTTTAAAATAAAATAAGAGGCACCTAATTCAACCGCTTTTTTTGTAACATCTTCTTGACCAAAGGCAGTTAACATAATCACGTTAGGCATAGGTTTATTCATTTGACGCATTCTTTCTAATACGGCTAAACCATCTAAATGAGGCATGATAATGTCTAGCACCATCACATCTGGTTCAAGCTGCTCCACTAGTTCTAAACACTCCTGGCCGTTATGCGCTACACCAATTACTTCCATGTCGTCCTGAGCATCTATATACTCTTCCAATAATCCTACCAGTTCACGATTGTCATCAACAATGCATACTTTTATTTTCTTCAACGATTGTTTCCTCCCTCAATCCAAATGTCTCTAATTTTATCTATATTTTTATTCTAAAGGACATTTTCGACAAAGCAACCAAAAATCCTTTGATTTTATAAAAAAAACTTAAAAAATAGGAAAAACCCTATTAATTCTCTCATTTTCTCACGTTTTCGACTGATTTCGATACATTTCATTTTTTTGTCGAAAAATCTTTATGGCTATATTATACACAACACTAGGCTATAGCAAAAGCAATCAAGTTACTTATCTTCCATATAGCCAAACACTTCTTTATTTGGAAGAAAAAATTATGACTTTTTTATGAATATTTTCTTGTTGGGATACAACTTTATACGGTATTATTAAAGTTGGACAAAAAAACGTCTAGTTTTTTTGTTTTTACCTTTATCTGCATAAAACAGATAAAGGTTGCACAAATTTATTAAGTATTTGTGTTTTCATTTTCCCAAAGTATAGAAAGGATTTTTTTATGGAGAACGTCACTAAGGAAAACAACACTTATAAAATACTATGGAAGCTAACGAGACCGCATACGTTAACAGCTTCTTTTGTACCAGTTTCCATTGGTACGGTATTATCTTTCCCTCATGCCTCAACAAACTGGGGTTTATTTTTTGCCATGATGTTTGCTTGTTTGATTATTCAAATCGCAACCAACTTATTTAATGAGTACTATGATTATGTAAGAGGAATTGATACTGCTGATTCAGTAGGAATAGGCGGAGCAATTGTTCATCATGGGATGAAGCCAAAATTAGTTTTAAATATGGCGATCAGCCTATATATACTTGCACTACTTTTAGGTATTTATATTTGTTCTAATACTTCTTGGTGGATTGCATTAGTCGGCTTACTCGGTATGGCGATTGGCTATTTATATACAGGAGGCCCGCTTCCAATAGCTTATACACCTTTTGGAGAAGTGTTTTCTGGCATATGTATGGGATGTATCTTCATCCTTATCTCTTTCTTTATCCAAACAGGTCACATTAGCCAAGAAAGCATCCTTATTTCTGTTCCAATCGCTATTCTTATTGGTGCGATTAATTTATCGAATAACATTAGAGATATTGAAGAGGATACATTAGGCGGCAGAAAAACGATTGCTATACTTATCGGCTTTAACAAAGCGGTTAACCTACTTGCGGCATTATTTATCTTATCCTACCTCTGGATTATTATTTTCGTTGCTCTCGGTTTCTTTAGTCCTTGGTTATTAATCGTACTGCTTAGTTTCAAAAAACCATTAGATGCCATTAAGGGCTTCAAAGGAGATCGAAGCCAAACACCGATTGCCATGAAAAACACTGGTTTAACAAACACCATGTTTGGATTGTTTATCACAGTTGGTTATTTGTTAGATTTTATCATGCAAAATATGTAGTAGTATAATGTCTCATGTAAAAGGATTGTCGATTCATCCTTTTACATGAGACATTTTAATTTTTATGAAGCTTTTTGCCCTTTTTCATATATATCGATTCCTGCCTCATTTAACATCCATTCAATGTGAACTCCATATCCGCTTGTCGGATCATTTACAAATACATGGGTTACAGCACCAATGACCTTACCATCTTGAATAATTGGACTTCCGCTCATTCCTTGAACGATACCGCCTGTTTTGCTTAATAATTCTTTATCTGTCACTTTGATGACTAGCCCTTTTGTTGCAGGATACTTTTGAGGTACAGAGCTTACTACTTCTATATCAAATAGCTTCACCTGATCATTATCCACAACCGTTAAAATTTGCGCTGGTCCTTCTTTCACTTGGTCTGATAACGTAATCGGCATCGGCTTATCCATTATTCCATTTTTAATTTGTTTATTTAATACACCAAATATTCCAAAAGGACTATTTGTTTTGATATCCCCGATTATTTCTTTATCTTCTGAAAATCTCGCTAATTTTTCACCAGGATTTCCGTTACTTCCTTTTTCAATACTTGTTACAGTAGATCTTAGTACTTCTCCATCATCCACAACGATTGGTTTTTTTGTATCCATATCTGAGATTACATGTCCTAAAGCTCCATATTTCATGGAATCTGGGTGATAGAAAGTCATTGTTCCAATCCCAGCTGCTGAATCCCTTATATAAAGCCCTAATTTAAATATGTTATCCCCTTTTTCCTTTAAGGGCATTAACTTTGTTTTAAACTCCTCTTTCTCTCTTTTTACAACCAACTCTAAAGGTTTGTTTCCTTCGCCTGCTTTTTGAACAAAAGGTGCTACATCTGCCATTTTTTCTATTTTCATTCCATTTATTTCGACTATCATATCGCCAACTTTTATCCCGGCCTTTTCACCAGGTGATTGCTTTCCTTCTTCTGTATTTACCTGATGGTGCCCTACCACCAGTACGCCAACAGTATTTAGTTTCACCCCAATGGACTGACCACCGGGAATTACTTTAAAGTCTTTAAGAACATTCACATCCACTTTTTTTATTGGAAAACCTGCAAGTTCAAGCATCATCTCATCTTTCCCACTAACTTTTCCTTGCAAAGAAAATTTCCCTTTTTCTTGACTTAATGCAACAACCGAATCTTCGTCTGCCACATTTGCTGTCACAGAAATCGCCTCACTATTGTTGATCTCCATTGATTGTCCTTCAAACAATGTAATGCTTTTTGGGATATGAAGATATTCTTGAAATGATTGATTACATACTAAAGATATTAATGAAACAAGGAGAATCCCACCAATTATTTTTCTAAGGATATCACTTTTCAATTCACTTCACTCTCCTCGCTTCTTTTCACCACTACTTCTCCGGCTACATTTATAAGTTTGCCTGTAACAGCATCATTTATAACTGTTAAAAATTTTAAATACCTACCCATAATGGATAATCCTTGCAATTAGTTTCCCACGCACCATTAAATAGACAACTCTTCATAAGAATAAAATAAACCTCTGCACATATACAGAGGTTTTACGTGTCTATATTTTATTCTTAGCTTTTTGCGCTAATTTTAACAGTTCTTTTGCATGTTTTTTTGTTAATTCCGTAATTTCCGCTCCTGAAATCATTCGTCCGATCTCTTTTACCTTATCTTGCTGCACTAATGGTGTGACAGACGTAGATGTGCGGCCATCCTCAATTTTTTTTGCGATAAATAAATGGGTATCTGCCATTGCTGCCACCTGCGGCAGATGGGAAATACAGAGCACTTGAGAATCAACCGACACATGGTGGATTTTTTCAGCGATTGCTTGTGCTACTCTTCCACTCACCCCAGTATCTACCTCATCAAATATGATGGATGTCACCCCTTGATGCTTAGAGAAAATGCTTTTTAAAGCAAGCATCATTCTGGAAAGCTCTCCACCGGACACAATTTTGGATAGTGGTTTTAACGGTTCTCCAGGATTTGTAGAAATGTAAAATTCCACTTCATCTATCCCTTTTTTCGTAACATTGTTCTCATCAGCATGAATTCTTACTTCAAAAACAGTCTTTTCCATGTAGAGTTCTTTTAATTCTTGATGAATACTATCTGTCAGACGAAGAGCTGCTCTCTTTCTTAAGGCAGTCAATTCCTTTGCTTCCACTAAAAGATCTTTTTTAAGAGAAGCTAACTCCTTTTCCAATAAATCGATATGGGTTTCTTTATTTTGTAATGTTTCTAATTCTTCCTCTATTTTTGCAGCATACTCTAGGATCTCTGCTACTGTTTTTCCATATTTGCGTTTTAAGGTATTGATTTCATTTAGTCTTGTTTCAATCTCATTTAACCTTTCGGGGTCATATTCTAGGTAATCTAAAGCACTTCTCATCTGTCTTGCAATATCCTCTAAAATATAATAGCTATTGGAGACAGACTCAGCCATATCCTTGTATTCAGTGTCTAAGCTTGCAGCTTCCTCCATATTCCCCATGACCTCACCAAGCCAATCCAGCCCTTTTTGTTCTCCCCTAAGAGCAGTATAGCCTGTTTGTATGCTATCATAAATTTTCTCGAAATTGCTTAATTTCTTCCTTTCTTCTAACAGCTCATCATCTTCATTAATTTTCAAATGAGCACTTTCAATTTCATTAAACTGAAATTGTAATAAATCAAGTCTTTGAGCCATTTGCTGTTCATTTTCTGTTAAATTCATTAGTTTCTTTTGAGTTTGAGTATAAGAGCGATAAATTTCTTCATATTCTTCTAAAACAGGAGCTAATTCTCCCATTGCAAAAGTATCCAGCAACTGTAAGTGCTTCGTTTCATCCATTAATTCTTGATGTTCATGCTGACCATGAATATCAATTAAAGTGGAACCTATTTCTCTTAATACAGCGATTGTGATAAGCTTGCCATTTATCCGGCAGACACTCTTACCAGATAAAGCTATATCTCTTCTTAATACAATAGCACCCTCATCTATATCGATACCAAACTCATTCATTTTTTGAAAACAAGGATGACCGTCTTCTATATAAAATAGCCCTTCTATTTCTGCTTTTTCTTCTCCATGGCGAACAAATTCCGCCGAACCGCGTCCTCCAACTAATAAATTGATCGCATCAATAATGATAGACTTTCCTGCACCTGTTTCACCAGTTAATACAGTCAGTCCCTTTTTAAATGATATGGATAGACTTTCAATGATTGCAAAATTTTTAATCGATAATTCACTTAGCAATTAATGTCCCCCCAAATTAAAGCATATCAAGAAAACGATCACTAATTTTCTTGCCATCATCTGCAGTGCGACAAATAATTAGACAAGTATCATCTCCACAAATCGTTCCTAATATTTCATCCCAATCAAGATTATCAATTAATGCTCCGATCGCTTGTGCATTCCCTGGCAGTGATTTTAGGACAAGCAAATTTTCAGCTGAATCGATTTTCACAAAGGAATCCATTAACATTCTTTTTAATTTTTGTAATGGATTAAAGCGCTGATCAGCTGGTAAGCTATATTTATATCTGCCATCCTGAAGTGGCACTTTCACTAAATGCAGCTCTTTAATATCTCTTGATACAGTAGCTTGTGTTACATTATATCCAGCACTTTTCAGTTCATCTACTAATTCGTCTTGTGTTTCGATATCATTATTCGTAATGATTTCTCTTATTTTTATATGCCTCTGGCCCTTATTCATATATTCCATCCTTTATCATTGGTTATCATTTTTATTCCATATGTATCACTTTTTATTAAAAGTATTTGTTCCTTATCATACGTTCATTCGATTTTTTTAGACAATCTTCCTTTTATCTATTTTACCGTGTTTGTTCGTCTTTTTACAAGAACAAAGAAAACAAATTACATCTCCGCTCTATCTTTATTCATGATAGACAAACCAAAAAGGGTCAGCCTGCATGGAGAACCTTTCTATTAGCATCCCACGTTACTAATAGTTCTCTTGCTGCAGTCAAACCCTTTTACATAGCTTATTCTTCCGTTTCTTTTTTTGCTTTCAATTCGGAATGTGCCGCTTCTACCGTCTCTTTTATTTGAAAATAATGCGTTTTTTCCTCTGCACGCTCATCCCAATAGAGGTGGAGTAAAAATTCAATATTTCCATCTCCGCCTGTAATTGGTGAAAATGATAGGTTTTTAACAATATATCCTTCTTCTATAGAAAAAGCTATAATTTTCTCTAAAACGGACTCATGGACTTTACGGTCTCTGACAATCCCTTTTTTCCCAACTTGTTCTCTTCCAGCTTCAAATTGCGGCTTCACTAAAGCAATAACATCACTGCCAGATACTAATAGTGTCTTTAAAACTGGTAAAATTAGCTTTAGCGAAATAAAAGAAACATCAATTGAAGCAATATTCGGCATCTCACCTTTTAAATCGACAGGAGTTACATAACGAAAGTTGGTTCTTTCCATGACAATCACACGTTCATCTTGTCTAAGCTTCCACGCTAATTGATTATAGCCTACATCTAATGCATAAGATTGTTTTGCACCATTTTGCAGGGCACAATCCGTAAATCCTCCTGTCGAGGAGCCAATATCAAGTAAGACTTTATCTTTCATATCGACATCAAATATTTTAAGTGCCTTTTCAAGCTTTAAGCCACCTCTTGACACATATTGAAGTGTCTTTCCTTTAACAGATAACTTAGAATCTGTATTTATTTTTTCACCGGGTTTATCTAGTCTATTCTCTTCACAGTAGACAATCCCAGCCATTACAGCTCTTTTTGCCTTTTCCCTTGTTTCGAATAAACCTTGCTCAACTAATAATACATCAATTCTTTCTTTCTTCATGAATGCTCTAAGCCCTCTTTTGTTTTTTTCTAGCAATGGCTGATATTCTTTTTACAACTTCCTCTTTTGTTAAATTTATTTCTTCTAATAATGAATTTACATCTCCATGTTCAATAAATTCATCTGGAATTCCCATGCGATCTATTACATTTGCTCCAAAACCATGGTCATGGGCATATTCGATACAATAACTTCCAAATCCGCCTTGCAGTACTGCTTCTTCAATCGTTAAAATTGGTATTTGCTTTTTCAATAAGTCAGAAAGCATTTTCTCGTCTAACGGCTTAATGAATCTCGCATTTACCACTTTAACATGAATCCCTTGTAATTCAAGCTGGCTGGCTGCTTCCATTGCCATTTCAATCGTTGTTCCAAATGTAAGAATTGCAGCATCAGAACCTTCTCTTAATACTTCCCATGTACCAATTGGAATCGTCTTTAATGTAGAATCAAGCTCCACACCAATCCCATTTCCCCGCGGAAATCTCATCGCAATTGGGCCATCATTGTACTGGATAGCCGTATTTACCATGTGCTGCCCTTCATTTTCATCCTTTGGCATCATTAAAACCAAGTTTGGCATATGACGTAAAAACGCAATATCATAAATACCTTGATGGGTTTCTCCATCTGCTCCTACTAAGCCGGCACGATCGATGCCAATAAAGACATTTAATTTCTGGCGGCAAACATCATGAAGCATTTGATCATATGCTCTTTGTAAAAATGTCGAATAAATGGCTAAAAACGGCTTCATTTTTTGTGTGGCAAGTCCAGCTGCTAATGTTACAGCATGCTGTTCCGCTATCCCGACATCAAGCATTCGACTAGGAAATTCTTTTGCAAATGATTCCAATTTTGAACCAACTGGCATGGCAGGAGTAACGGCAACGATTCGCTCGTCTTTTCTTGCCAATTTTAACACTGTATCACTCACTAGTTTACTCCATGCAGGTGCAGTGATAGCAGGTTTTACAAAATCTCCTGTCTCAATCTTATAAGGACCTGTTCCATGCCATGTACCGATTTTATCCTTTTCAGCTGGAGAAAATCCTTTGCCTTTTTTCGTAATGACATGCAGTAAAACTGGGCCAGATGTTTTCTTTGCATAGTTTAGCTGTTCAAATAAGTCGTTATAATCATGACCATCTACTGGACCTAAATACGTAAAACCTAACTCTTCGAAAAAAACACCGGAAACTAACAAATATTTAAGACTATCTTTAATTCTTTCAGCAGTTGCAGCCATCTTGCCACCTACGGCAGGAATTTTCTTTAAGAGCATTTCTAGTTCATCTTTTACCCATTGATACTTCCCAGCAGTTCTTAATCTGCCTAATACTTGGTGAAGAGCACCAACATTTGGAGCAATCGACATTTCATTATCATTCAAGATAACAATCATGTTTTTCTTTTCATCGCCAATATGATTTAGTGCCTCGAGAGCCATACCCCCTGTTAAAGCTCCATCCCCAATAATAGGAATGATGTAGGAATCTTCCTTTTTTAAATCTCTTGCAACAGCCATACCCATTGCAGCAGATAAGGAAGTAGAGCTATGACCTGTTTCCCATACGTCGTGCTCACTTTCATTCATTTTTGGAAAACCACTTAAGCCTTTGTATTGTCTAAGCGTATCGAAATCCTTAGCACGGCCAGTTAATATTTTATGAACATAAGATTGGTGACCTACATCCCAAAGAAATTTATCCTTTGGGCTATCAAAACATTTATGAAGAGCAATGGTTAATTCCACCACTCCTAAGTTCGGACCAATATGACCGCCAGTTTGAGAAAGTCTATTAATTAAAAAGTGACGGATATCTTCACTAAGGATATTCAGTTCCTCGTTCGATAATCCTTTTAAAAATGCTGGATTTTCTATTGACATTAAATCCATTTGTAACAACTCACTTTCATTCAGTATATAACCAATAAAGCGATGAAAACCACTGATTAATTGGTATATCTTCCTTCCGTTTAACCATTTCTTTTTGTCAAGATTGTATTATTTATTAGAATACCTTATTTTTATCAAAAAACCTAATTTATTCGTATTATTAAATATGTATTATACCATTCCTTCACTGATAATAGTAGTAATTCTACATAGTTAGCACACAGAAGACTTTCCGTGCTTAAAAGAAGGATGCCTCAAAGCGGAGCATCACTAGCGCATTTTACAAATTTATCTTTTGAAAAAGCTCTAGTGATGTCAAATATTGAGACACCCTGATATGTGTTATTCGTTATTCTAAATTTCCCTTATATATATTTCGCTTAGTTTTATTATATACCATCTATAAAAAGCTTTTAAACCGTTTAAAGAGGATATTTTAATTATTTCTATAGGCAATTAAATCTGTAATTTCTTCTAATAGAAAGCGATCAAAATTTAAACCGGCTAGAAGACCTTTAGCCTGTTTAATATGCAAATCCAATTCTCTTTTTGCTCCATCCATAGTTAATATTTTCGGATAGGTGCTTTTGTGGTTATCCATATCGCTGCCAATTGGCTTTCCAATCACTTCTTCATCCCCTTCTAAATCGAGAATGTCATCTCTAATTTGGAAGGCTAAGCCTAGATGATAAGCAAAACGTTTTAATGTTTCTAACTCCGCGTCAGCAGCATCTGCTAATATTGCGCCAATTAAAATACTTACTTCTATTAGCTTTCCTGTTTTATGTAGATGTATATGTTCAAGATCTTTTTGATTTAACGTCTTGCTTTCCCCTTCAATATCGGCAATTTGTCCACCTACCATCCCTTCTGCTCCAGCTGCTTTTGCTAAAAAGCCAATACTAGTAAGAATCTTTTCAGATGGAATATTTTGTTTTGTCATATATGTCATCATTTGAAAACTATATGTAAGAAGTGCATCTCCTGCTAGAATAGCTGTCGCTTCTCCGTAAACTTTATGATTCGTCGGTAAGCCTCTTCGCAGGTCATCATCATCCATACTTGGTAAATCATCATGAATCAAAGAATACGTATGAATCATTTCAATGGCAGCTGCTGGAAGCAAACCTTCAAGTGGATCTTTTCCAAATGCTTGCAGGGTAGCAAATAAAAGCAGCGGCCGGATTCTCTTCCCCCCTGCATTTAGGGAATAGAGCATAGAATCTTTTAAACTGGAAGGAGCATTAAGCTTTTCGACATTTTTCTTTAGTTCTTTTTCCAGTACTTCTTTATAGTTTTTTGTAAATGCTGACAAAGAAATTTTATTCAAGTGTTATTCCTCCTCAGCGATGGAAAAAGGTTGTTTTTTGCCGTTTTCTAGCACTACTTCTGCTAATTGTTCTTCGACACTTTTTAATTTTTCATGACAGTATTTAGAAAGCTCCATTCCTTTTTTATACGTGTTGATAGCCTCTTCTAATGGAACATCTCCTTCTTCTAGTTTTTCAACGATTCGTTCTAATTCTTCCATAGCTTCTTCAAAGGTTGGCTTATTTTCTCGATTAGTTGCCATGTCTATCTCTCCTTTATCTCCATAATTTCTGCCTCTACCGTACCATCAGCCAAGTTTAATTCAATATGCTCCTTAGGCTTAACTTGCTTTATACTAGCTATTAATTTCCCATTTTGATCATATGCTACATTGTAGCCTCTTTCCATTATTTTCAACGGACTTAATGCATCCATCTTTCCTATTGTCGAAAGAAAAGACTGCTTTTTTGCTTGAAGAATAAGCTCCGTATTACGAATCATGTTTTTTTGTAAATTAGCCAAATCTTGTTGGGCCTTCATCACATATTGATGCGGGTGATTCCTTACTAGCTGCTTTTTTATTAATTGATGCTGATTATTCTTTTGCTCAAAAACTCTTTGAACATTACGTATTAATAATTCTGTCTGTTTGTCTAATTGCTCCATTTTTTGATCGTATAAAACTTTAGGATAACGAAAAGCATAGGAACGTTTAATTCTATTTAAACGTAACTTTTGCAATTCTACTTTTTCTTTTATCCCTCTTATTAAACGGCTTTGTCTAGACAAAATCCTTTCCACCAGCTCATCGATATGAGGAACAGCGAGCTCTGCTGCACCAGTTGGTGTCGGTGCCCGCATATCTGCAACAAAATCTGCAATGGTAAAGTCTGTCTCATGACCGACAGCAGAAATAATGGGAATTCTGGAAGTGTAAATGGCTCTAGCAACGATTTCTTCGTTAAAAGCCCATAATTCTTCAATGGAACCGCCACCCCTGCCTACTATGAGGACATCAATTGCAGGAGACTCCTGTTCATTCGCCTGTTGAATCGCCTTTACAATAGAAGGAGCCGCTGTTTCACCTTGTACAAACGCGGGGTAAATCTGGATGTTAGCAATCGGATAGCGTCTTTTAATGGTTGTAATAATGTCTCTAATTGCAGCGCCAGTCGGTGAGGTAATAACACCAATTGTTTTCGGATATTTAGGAATTGTCTGTTTATGGTCTGCAAGAAACAATCCTTCTTGTTCCAATTTAGCTTTCAACTGCTCATAAGCTAGATAGAGCTGACCAATTCCATCTGGCTGCATATCAACCACATACATTTGATATTGACCGCTTGATTCGTATACGGTAATACTTGCTTTAATCAGCACCTTCATCCCATTTTCAGGCGTAAACTTCATTTGCTGATTATTCCGGGCAAACATAACTGCTAAAATTCTGGCTTTTTCATCTTTTAAGGTGAAATACATATGCCCACTTGAATGCTGCTTAAAATTGGATATTTCCCCTTTTACCATGACTTGCTGTAAATGAGGATCTGCATCAAATTTTCTTTTTATGTATTTCGTCAAAGCATGTACTGTTAAATACCGTGATTCCATTTATAAAAACTCCTTATACAGGATGGAAAAAGGGGTGTAGTATCATACACCACATCCCTTAATCATTCATGTTTATAGGTTATAGAAGGAAACAATTTAGGATGATAACAAATCTTATTTGCCGATATTGCATAAAAGATTTACATTGTCCACTAATCAGCTTTTTTCATCAAACCAACGTTTCTCTTAATATTACTGATTTTCTTTTATCTTAGATAATAATCCATTAACAAATCTACCAGATTGATCATCACCATAAAGTTTGGCAATCTCCACTGCTTCATCAATCGCAACATTTACAGGTACATCATCTGCTTGTCCATAAATCATTTCATATGTGGCTAGACGTAGAATGTTTCGGTCTACATTTGCAATTCTTTCTAGCGTCCAATTTTCTAAATATTGCTTTATGGTTTCATCAATAGAAACTTGATTATTTAATACCCCATCCACTAATTTTGTAAGGTAGGGATCAGATTTTTCTCCTTCTAATACATGCTCTATTGCTGTTTCTTTGTCTATATCACTAATATCAATTTGAAATAGTGCCTGTAAGGCCTTTTCTCTGGCAGTTCTTCTCTTCATTATTTAAGCTCCTTTAAAATCCTTCCATAGGTTTAAGACAACCTATTTATCTATGCTACATGAATAATAGCATAAATAAAAACAAAACTCTATCTTACGAGAAAAAAACCTATAATTAGTTTACTATTCTGGTCATTCTCACAAAAACAAAGGCTGTCCATAGAAAAAACTTATAGAAACTAAGAGGAAGACCTATTAGTTTCTATTTTATTCTTTCCTGTTCAGCCTTTGTTATTTAAAGTAATTCTATGCTAATTTTTAGGGAGTATTATTCCTTACATTTCTTGCTGTAATTCAGGTTCTTGTTTTGCTGTTTCGAACTGAACACCAACAATATGAATATTTACTTCCTCTGTTTCCAACCCAGTCATATTGATTAATGTTTGACGAATATTATCTTGAATCTGCTGAGCAACATGCGGAATAGATACACCAAAATTCATTACGCAAAATACTTCTACTTTTATTCCTTCTTCACTGAGGTCGACTTTTATCCCTTTGTTATGGAGCTTTTTTCCGAACTTTTCCACAACGCCAGTTGCAAAATTGCTTCTCATTTGAGCTACACCTTCTACTTCAGAAGCAGCAATACTTGCGATAACCTCAATTACTTCAGGAGCAATTTCTACTTTTCCTAGACCAGTATACTCTTGGTTCATTTCTAAACTTGTTGTTTCGCTCATTACCTATTCCTCCTTTTAATCTTCTGATTTCATTAAATCATACATTTCTAAAAACTTTGTGTTGAAGTTGCCTGCCACAAACTTTTCATGATTAAGGAGATTTAAGTGAAACGGAATCGTAGTATCGACACCTTCGATTACAAATTCACTCAGTGCTCGTTTCATGCGGGAAATAGCTTCTTGTCTAGTAGATCCATAGGCAATCACTTTCGCAATCATACTATCATAGTACGGTGGGATCGTGTAACCAGGATAAGCAGCTGAATCAATACGTACTCCTAAACCACCTGGCGGTAAATACATCTTAATTTTCCCTGGTGAAGGCATGAAATTTTTCGCAGGATTTTCTGCATTGATACGGCATTCAATTGCCCAGCCAGTAAATGTAACATCCTTTTGATTATGTTCAAGAGGTTTACCTGATGCAACTAGTATTTGTTCTTTAATTAAATCAATACCTGTTACCATTTCTGTTACTGGGTGTTCTACTTGAATACGCGTATTCATTTCCATGAAGTAAAATGCTTGATTCTGATAATCAAAGATAAATTCAACAGTTCCTGCACCTGTATAATTTACTGCAGCTGCAGCTTTTACAGCAGCATCTCCCATTTTCGCCCGCATTTCTTCGGTTAATACTGGAGATGGTGTTTCTTCCAACAGCTTTTGTAATCTTCGCTGAATCGAGCAATCTCTTTCGCCTAAGTGAATGACATTCCCATAATTATCAGCAAGCACTTGTACCTCTACATGGCGGAAGTCCTCGATATATTTTTCTAAATAAACACCTGCATTACCAAATGCCGTTAATGCTTCTTGCTGGGTAATGTTAATCCCCTTAATCAACTCTTCTTCCGTTTTGGCTACACGGATACCTTTACCGCCGCCACCAGCTGTAGCTTTAATAATTACTGGATATCCTATTTCTTTTGCAAGTTCCATTCCCTCTTCTACATCTTTAATAATGCCTTGGGAACCAGGTACGATTGGCACACCAGCCTGTCGCATTGTTTCTCTTGCAACATCTTTTGTCCCCATTTTATTAATAGCCTCTGGACTAGGTCCTACAAACGTGATTTTGCAATCTCTGCAAAGTTCCGCAAAATCAGCATTCTCTGCTAAAAAACCATATCCAGGATGGATAGCATCACATCCTGTTAAAGTTGCTACACTAATTATGTTTGTAAAGTTTAAATAACTGTCTTTTGAAGCTTTCGGTCCAACACAATATGCTTCATCTGCAATTTGGACATGTAAAGCCTCACGATCAGCTTCTGAGTATATAGCTACCGTTTGAATATCCAGCTCACGACAAGCTCTGATGATACGAACAGCTATTTCTCCTCTATTTGCGATTAATAGTTTTTTTATCATGGATTAACCCCTCTTTGTTACGCCTTTACTAGGAATAATGGTTCCCCGTACTCAACAAGTTCTCCATCTTTTACAAGGATTTCTACA
The DNA here is from genome assembly GCF_001591585.1 of Niallia circulans NBRC 13626. Classification (GTDB taxonomy): domain Bacteria; phylum Bacillota; class Bacilli; order Bacillales; family Cytobacillaceae; genus Niallia; species Niallia circulans. Next base: position 130,317 of record NZ_BCVE01000006.1, read on the forward strand.
ATTTCGCCATCTACTTCTGCTGTAATTTCGTTAAATAATTTCATCGCTTCTACGATACAAACAACAGAATCCTTTGTAACCTTATCCCCCACTTTTACAAATGCAGGAGAGTCTGGAGAGGCTGATTGATAAAAAGTTCCTACCATTGGAGAAGTTATTTTATGTAAGTTATCATCACTTGATTTTGCAGGTGTGTCTGCAACTACACTTTCCACTGCTACTTCTTTTGTTGCTTTTACTTCTTCTGGTTGAAATGTTTTTGTCACAACTGGAGCTTGTGCTGCTATTTCCACCATGTTCTTTTTAATTTCAACTTTCACGCCATCTTGTTCATATAAAAAATTGCTAATAGTCGATTCATCTATTAATTTTATTAGTTCTTTAATTTCTGAAATCTTTAACATATAATTGCACCCCTTAAAACATTCTATTAGGACTAGATACTAATATCATACGATAAGACCTTATGATAATTCAATAAGCATCTTTAAAACATGACTTTTTTGCTACTAAATCTTTTTCCATATTTTTCTCAGAAAGTTAAATCTGTAGGAAATCATCTCTCTTTCTCCCTACTTATCATACCACTATCTTTATAAAATAACTAATCAAAGCTGACCAATTAATCCGAAATCGCTTACTATTATATTTACTTTAAAAAGAGCAAAAATTAATTATCGTGAGGAGGAATGAATAGCAGAAGTTTTTCTCTAATAACCATTATTTTAAAATTCCATGCTTATTCCTTTAACGAGGCTGCTGCTCTTCGTACGCTTTACCGAATTTACTCTTCAATAGTGATAAGATTATGTTAGAGGAAATAGTTGTATTCTTCTTCCTGCTGCTTTTAGTTATTTAAAAAACTGTAGTCACTTTCTAGCAGTGATCTACAGTTTTAAACGTACTATTCGCTTTTCCCCTCTTCTTGTCCTTGCTGCTTCACAGCTCTATTTATTTCGGATCAATTTTTACCGCAACATTTGCATTTGGTGCATCCATATTTTTGCGGACTAGCTGAACGATTTCATTGGCAGCATCTGCAGAAAGTTCTTCTGCTTTCACTGTTACTTTTACTGTGCCATCATCAGCAGTCTGAACAAGTACATCTTCATAGTTTTCTGCTTTAATAAGGCTTTCCATTATCTTTTCATTATCTGTCATTTCTTGTAGTTCGTTGATTTTTTCAGTTGCTTCATTTTTTTCTTCTGCAGTTTTATCTTTAGATCCTTGAATAGTTACTAACTCTTCTTTCATTTTGTCACGTTGTTCCATTAGATCTAGGCGCATTTGTTCAAATACTGCTTCAGAATCAGTAGTAGTAACCGTGCTTTCTCCTTTGCTATCTTTCGCTGCTTCTTCTGCATCATTGCTTTTTCCTTTATTATTATCCTCTGTTGCTGCAAATTCATTTACACGGGATTCCGGTGAAGTAATATAGTATACCGATAACACCACTACCAAGCTTAACATTGTTAACAACCATACCGTTTGCTTTTTTAATAACATCTATTCTTCCCCCTTAGTTTTGTTTAGGTTGTACAGAAACTCTATGACTAGGAACATCCAGCGCCCGAGTAACTGCTTCTACAATCATCGTTTTTACTTTTATATCTCCAGCTCCTTTTGCAACAACGAGAACTCCTGCAATTTTAGGTTTCATCGTCTCCACTACAAGCGGAACTTGTTTATCCCCATTCGGTACTAATACAACTGTTTCTTCATTCGATGTTTCTTCCACATTTCGATTCCCTCCCTGAGTATCCTTTTCTTCTGTTTTCTGGATCGTTTGGGATTGGTTTTTTTCATATACTTTCTTTTCTGATCCTTCTATATTTACATAGACAATAGCGTCTTTAACCCCTGCTATCGCTGATATGGCTTCTTTAATTTCTTTTTTATATTGTTCTTCATAATCAGCAATGGTTAAATTACTACTATTGGCTTTTTGCCCAAATGTCTCTTCCGCCTCTTCAGAAGATGCTTCATTATTATAAGCAGCGACTTCTTGAGCTTTATTGTCTTTAAAGAACATATTGCTTAACAGCATAATGGCTGCTCCAAATAATACAACGATGACAATATAAGTGGTTTTCCCCTGTTTTTTTTCGTTTCCGTCGCTTGACAGAACATTTTTCAACCAGCTTAATGGCCCTTTGTCCTTTTTATCCATTTTTCCCCTCCTCCCCTCCTTCGTACATAATTACAATTGCATCATTTCGCACTTCCCACTTTTCAGAAAGAAAGGAAATAATACTTTCTGTGTCCATTTGCTTTGTTTCCTTTTTATCAAGAAGAGGTTGCTGTGTATCAATTCGAACAGGGTTTACAGCTTCCACAACATTATTGGGATCCTGGCTTTCCTTCATATGAATAACCATTTCAGTTAGATTTGCAGGAAAGCCACCCTCTTTTTCTTTGTCAATTGATAATTGAATTGAATTAATCTCCATTCCGTAATTTGCTATCAACTCCTCATTTGCATCCTCTTTTAATTGGACAGCCATTTTATTTAATGTATATTCATCAAGTGAGGCTTGTATTTCTCTTTTTTTTAATTCAATGGAATTATTCATATTTTTTTGTTCAGGTTCACCCATGGCACTAGCTGAAAACACTGCTTCAAAGTCACTGGATATCAGCTTAAATACAGGTGTTAAAATGACGGTTATTAAGAGCAGGCCTGCGACCATCTTTGCATATTTCTGAAAGGTAGAGTTAGGCAGTAGCATATCTACGACCGTTGCTAACAAAATAAATAGAATAATATTTGTAACCCATTCTGTAATAAAATTCATTCTTTCGCCCCCTTTTTACCTAACCATCATCGTTAGATTACTAGCAACAATGATCACTGTAATGCTTAGAAAAAACATCAGGGATACAATCGCAAGTGCCGCAAAGACATAAATGACACTTTTACTAATAACATCCAAACATTTAATAACAGGCCCGCCGCCAATTGGCTGTAGAATCGCTGCTGCAAATTTATAGATAAAAGAAATCATTAAAATTTTTATGGCTGGAAAAGCTACGAGAAGAAGGAGAATAACTACTCCTGCGATTCCAACCGTGTTTTTTAATAATAACGAAGCATTAATGACTGTATCTGTTGCATCGGTAAACATTCGTCCAATCACCGGGATGAAATTACCAGTTACAAACTTAGCTGTTTTGATTGTAATTCCATCCGTGATTGCAGAAGATGCTCCTTGCACAGAAATTACTCCTAGGAAGATAGTTAAGAAAATCCCTAGAATCCCAATACTAATATTACGCAGCAAATTAGCTAGCTGAGTAACTTTATATTGTTCGGACAAACTGCTGACAACATGAAGCAGCGTTGATAAGAATAATAGAGGCAGCACAATATATTCAATTAACATACCGCTTGTATTCATCAAAAATAATATAACCGGATGGAAGAATGCAGCAGATATGGCACCGCCAGAGGCTGCCATAAGCGCCAGCAATAGCGGGACAAAGGCTAATATAAAATGGGTCATATTCGAAATAGCATCACTGGCATAAGTAATAGCGACATGGAAGCTATTTAATGCCAGAATAATTAAAACCATAAAGACAATCGCATATGCCACCTTACTGATGGAGCTTTTCTCAAATGAATTCTGAAGCATTTGAAGCATGACACTAAAAATAGTCAGTAGAATTAACGAACCTAATAATTTTCCATTTACAATAATCTCGTGGAAAGCAAATTGAAGCATTCCATGAAAGAACCCTTGTAAATCAAAGCTTTTATTCCCTGTCATAAAATCATATAGACTGCCTTTTTGACTTTCTGGGAGAAAACCACCATACTCTGTTTTAATGGAATCCCAAAAAGTTGTTAATTCATTGAGATCCAGAGATTCTAGTTGAGATTCAACTAATTTTGTCGGATCCATTCCTTCTTCCTTTATTTCTTCTGCTGTTTCTGCTTCTTGAGAGTCTGGTGATTCGTGAGGTGAGGCTTGTACAATCGGTTGATATAGAAAAAAGAGAGCTGCCATAACGAGTAGGACGACTTTCAGCTTTGTTTTCAATTTTTTCACCTCGAAATAAGCGGTTTCCTAAGTTAATTGGGAATCATATTTAAAATAGTTTCAACTAAGACGGTTAAGATCGGAACAGCCATTGCCAATATTAATATCTTCCCTGCTAGTTCAATCTTGGATGCGATCGATCCTTGTCCCGCATCTTTTGTAATTTGCACAGCAAATTCTGCAATATAGGCAATACCAATTATTTTTAGAATCGTTTCGACATAAACGGTATTTACTTTTGCATTCAATGCGATTCTTTCCACCATTTGGATGATTGCAGCTATTTGGTCTACAAGAAAAAGAAAGATGGCACAGCCGACAAAAACAACTAATAAAAAGGCGATATTTGGCTTTTGTTCTTTTACAACGAGTGCTAAAAATGTGGAAACAAGTGCAATTCCAACTATTTGAAGAATTTCAATGATGATATCCTCCTTTACCCTTGGAATAAAAATACTGCTTTGATTTTCTGGAATAAGTCATTTACAATATTCGCTACCATAAATAGAATGTAAATAAATCCAAATAATGTAACCCACTGTGCATATTCTTTTTTGCCGACTTGGTCGAGGATTGTGTGTAAAAAAGCAACAACGATTCCAACACCAGCGATTTTGAATATAATATCGACCTCTAAACCCATAAAAGTCTCCTCCTAAACTACATCAATAAAATGACAATCAGCAGACCCGAAAGAAATCCTAAGCTCCTTATCATTTTTTCATATTTCCCTTGTATTTCCCTTGCTTCCTCTTCTTCTCTTTCCAGATGGGTAAGTGTTAACATAATCTGCTTCTGCTGGGAAAAACGATCATGTCTTCCTAATGTTTCTCCAAATTGTTTCATAATTTCTAATTCTGAATCCTTCATCGCTGTTTTTTTCCAAATCTCATGCAAAGAGGCTGTCCATGCCTCTTTCACTGTTGTATCCTCTTTAAGCAGGCGTTCTGCAAAGCTCGCAAAAAAGGAACGTAATGGTTCACTTAATTGTTCAGCTAATCGTCTACTCGCTTCATGCAAGGGGGTATGTCCATACATAATCTCCGCCTCTAAAGATTGCAGAGCAGATTTTAAAGCGCGAATTTGCTTTGGTCTTTGACTTAATAGCTTGGAAAATTCCATTCCACCCCAGCTTGTAGAAGCAAGGATCAAGATTGCACCAATTATTTTAATCATTTATTCCACCTTCATTTCATCCATCAATAACTGGCCTTGTCCATTTTTTATCGCTGTCACAGTCCCAGGACCTTTCCTTCTATTTAATTCAATATAACGTTCGAATATGCCCATTTTTATCATGCTAGAAAGCATTGGTCGTTTTTTTACTTCTTCCAAGCTTGAACCATGTGTAGTCATTATTAATTGAATACCTGCATTCACTGCTTCTAGTATTGCTTCTTCATCCTCTTTCCGACCAACCTCATCCACTATGAGGACGTCTGGACTCATGGAGCGAATCATCATCATCATTCCTTCTGCTTTTGGACAAGCATCCAGTACATCTACACGAGGACCAAATGTCATTTGTGGAATACCATCCAAGCATCCGGCAATTTCAGACCGCTCATCCACAATTCCTACTTTAGCTGGTTTTAACAAAGAATTTTCCGCTTCAGAAGAAATTAATCTAGCAATATCCCTCAATAAAGTCGTTTTCCCGGTCTGTGGAGGGCCAATAATCATCGTATGACGCCATTTCCCTTTATCATATAAATAAGGAATAAATGGGTTAGCAATGCCAATTTGCTCCTTTGCAATTCGAATATTAAAAGATGCTACATCCCTTATTGCCTTAACTTTGCTATCTTGTAAAATGACCTTGCCTGCTAGTCCAATCCGATGTCCACCTTGAATAGTGATATATCCTCTTTTCAATTCTTCTTCCATTGTATAGACCGAATACTGACTGATTTTATTCAATAATTGGTTCCCATCTTCTTTCGAAACAATAAATGGAAAAAAGATAGAACGTCCATTTATAAATACTTCTAAAGGTCTACCTATGCGAACTCGAATCTCTTCCATCCCTAATCTTTCTGATGGAGGGATTGTGAGAATATGATTTTCGATTGCTTTAGGCAAAAAAGAATAGATAGTATTCACAATAGTTCCTCCTTAATGAAATTTCCTAGTTTAAATTGGCTGCTTTGTAATGACATATATAGGATGACTTATTAAAATGTATGCTTGTCTTCTTTTTTTATGTCATCTCTTCATTAATTCAGTTTTTTTTCAGAAAAAAAAGCGACATTTAGTTACAAGTGGTTAAAAATTAGTTTTTTTTCAAATGCTATATAGGATTAAAAGCAAAAAATAAAGGAGGGGAAAAGACTTGAAAAGACTACTTATCGCCTTTCTTTCCATTAGTTTAGGGTTCTTTCTTTCCATGCAAACAATGGTAGAAAAGCCTGCTTTTAGCAAGGAACAACAGAAAAAACCAAAAAATGTTATTTTACTCATCGGTGATGGTATGGGCATTGGACAAATGGAGATTGCTCGATTATTTGAACATGGAGTAAATGGAAGACTTTTTCTAGAAACACTTCCCTATACTTCCATAGTTCATACTTCATCTAGCAATAATCGGGTAACAGACTCTGCTGCTGGAGGAACAGCCCTTGCAATAGGAAGGAAAACAAATAATGGAATGATAGGTATTACACCAGAAGGAAAAAATGTAGATAGTATTTTAGACAAATTTAAAAAGGATGGTAAAAAAACGGCCATCATCACGACAAATTCTGTTACAGATGCAACACCTGCCAGCTTTACCGCAAGCGTCAATAATAGATGGGCAGACCAGGAGGAAATTGCTAAACAACAATTGAATAATAAGGTGGATATTATCATGGGAGGAGGCAAAAAGTACTTTACGCATAAGGATAAACGAGGAATTGATCTTATCGGTGCTTATAAAAAAGCTGGATATGATTTTCTAACAACCGCTGAGGAATTAGAAAAAACGAATGCCCAAAAATGGCTTGGATTATTCGGTGATGCTCATTTGAATTTTCACCTTGATAGAAGTCATATCAAAACAACTGAACCAACATTGGAAGAAATGACGAAAAAGGCATTAGACGTGCTATCAAGTGAACAAAAAGGATTTTTTGCAATGATTGAAGGAGGTCGAATAGATCACGCCTCTCATGCTTCTGATATAACTGGTATATGGAAAGAAACAGTTGCATTTGATGAAGTGGTTAAGTACTGTGTGGAATGGGCGAATAAAAGAAACGATACATTGGTTGTTGTTGCAGCAGATCACGAAACAATGGGCATATCTGCTACAGAAGCGTTAGATATTAGTGGTTTAAAAAAGGTTTCAGCGTCCCCTCATTATATGGCTCAGCAATTAATAAAGAAAAAAACAAAAAATGGCTATACGACAAAAAGCATAAAGAAAGTTTTTAAAGACTATGCTGGAATAGACCTCAGGAAAGATGAGCTGCTTCAGCTGCAAATAAATCCGAAAGTAAATAACGGACAAGTATATCGAGAACAACAAATGGACTGGAAAATTGGCACTATTATCGCGAACCATTATCATGCAGGCATAGTACATCCACTCACCCAGCAGCTTAGTTCAACAGGCGGCCATACAAGCAATATGATTGTTGTATTTGCAGTTGGGACAGGAGCAGAAGAATTTCATGGTGTTTTAGATAACACCGGTATCCCCAGAAAAATTGCTGAGATTATGGGATATGCCTTCTAAGAAATAAAAAGGGAAAGTCCAACCAATTATAACCACTTCGTCATATGCTATCATGAGGTGATATGATATGTTTTCTAAACCAACTTCCGTGACATATATATCAAACGAATTTCGTGCAACTGGTAAAAACATGCACTTTGGGATAGATTTTGCCCACAATGGCATCAATGCAATTAAAGCTTGTGCTGACGGGATTGTCAGCAGATCCTATTACTCGGCAAGTTACGGAGAATGCATTATGATTCTTCATAAAATATCTGGACAAGAATATGAAACAGTGTATGCGCATTTGAAAAGAGGATCTCGAAAAGTGAAGGTTGGCGATTATGTAAAAAAAGGACAAGTTATTGGCATTATGGGAAGTACAGGAGAATCAACAGGTCAGCATTTGCACTTTGAATTACACATTGGTCGTTGGAATATCAATAAATCTAACGCAGTTAATCCATTACCATATTTTGAATTAGATTCTAATACAATCCCTTCACATAATACAGAATATATTGTGAAAAAAGGGGATACCCTGTATCAAATTAGCAGAAAATATAAGACAACGATTAAAGTTCTACGTGCTTTTAACCAGATAGAAAACCAAGATATCATCAAAGTCGGACAAAAAATCAAAATACCTTCCCAAAAGGCTGTCTATTATGTGGTCAAAAAAGGAGATACAGTCAGCCGAATAGCAAAAAATTTTCATACAAGTGCAGGAAAAATAAAGGAATGGAATCAATTGAAAAATGTAGACAAAATTTACCCTGGCCAAAAACTAAGAGTAGGATAAATTATATTTATCCTACTCTTAGATTGTAGACAAACTCTTATTTTTTGGAAATAAAAGACTGAGTTGGGTTTATTTATTAACTTCTTTGAAACAGGGTGTTGCTTTCCGCTATTTAATCGACACACCATTTTCTAAAATAAGCTGTTTATACCAATAATAGCTTTCTTTCGGTATCCTTCTTAAATCCTTTTCTTCATGCTCCGTTCTATTTACATAAACAAAACCGTAACGTTTTTTATATCCATTCAACCAACTTAACAGATCAGTAAAAGACCATGCGCAATATCCGATAATGTCCACTCCATCTGTTATTGCTTTTTTCATTTCTAATATATGATTCTTTAAATAATCAATACGGTAATAATCCTTTATTTGTCCATTCTCAGCAATTGTATCAATAGCACCTAAGCCATTTTCTGTAATAAAAATTGGTAAATCATATCTTGCTTGAACTCTTCTTAATGCTATTCGAAAACCAATTGGATCTATTTCCCATCCCCAATCTGTCTTTTGCAAATATGGATTTTCGACTGCATTAAACATCGGAATCTCTGGAGTAACTGCTTGACCGCTTTTAGGCTGCATTAAATATGGATCAGTTCCTAAAAATTCTTTTTCACAATCCTTGTCAGAAAGCTCCAATCGATTCTGCTGTGCTGTGCCACCATGGTAATAATTAATACCTAAAAAGTCTGGTTTAGCAGATTTTAATAAAATTTCATCTTCTTCCAAAACCGTGGGAGCAATTCCAAGTCTCGCTAGTTGTTTCCTCACAAACCTTGGATAAGTCCCTTTACAATATACATCTAGCCACCAATCATTGTTAAAGGACTCGCCATTTTCTGCTGCCAATACATTAGCTGGATCTGCATTTAAAGGGTACATCGGTCCATATCCAAAACTTGGTCCGATCTTTCCATTCGGCACTAATTCATGAAATAACTTAATTGCTTCCGCATTTGCAAGATTAATAATATGATTGGCTTCATACATTCTTTTTAAATCGGTAACTCCAGGTGGATGTATGGCCCATCGGTAACCAAGTGTGGTGAAAACATTTTGTTCATTCATGGATACCCAATAAGTAACCTTTTTTCCCAATCTACGATATAACACTTCACAATATTTTTTAAAAGCTTTAATTGTTTCTCGAGACTCCCAGCCATTAAAGCGATCCTGTAATGATTGTGGTAAATCCCAGTGATAAAGAGTGATAACCGGCTCAATTTTATTAGCCAATAACTCATCTACTAATCTTTCATAAAATAATAAGCCTGCTTCATTCACACGACCGTCACCATCTGGAATTACTCTGCTCCAAGAAACGCTAAAGCGATATGCCCTTAAACCCATTTCTGCCATCAATCTCACATCATCCTTATATAAATGATAATGATCGACGGCTACATCTCCAGTTGTTCCTTCATATGTTTTTCCTTTTATTTTGGAGAAAGTATCCCAGATAGAAGGCCCTTTCCCATCAACATTCCAAGCACCTTCAATTTGGTACGCAGCTGATGCAGCACCCCATAGAAAATCGGCTGGAAAGTCATCTAGTTGTTTATGGTACATAACTTCTGTCCCTTCCTTTTCCTTAACCCTTCTACTCGTTTAGCCAAGTGTCCATTTTTGTTTGGATGAAACAATCCGGGTGGAATTATTCTCTACTTTCACTTCTGGAGCTGGAGGAATATCCGTTACTCCATGTAAAATAATTTCATATTTATTTATGCCAGTAACCTCTATTTCATACTGCCCGTGCTTTTTCGATAACATGACATTCGCTTGTTTTTCTCCATCTTTGCTATATATCGCAGCTGAAAGGAGTTGGTTTTCATGTAAATCAAATACGTGAATCTTCGGCTTTTCCGTATAATCATATACTGCTTGTTCCCTGCAGCTTCCTTCGATAATAATGCTATTTGGGCGGACCAATAACGGCAGCGTAAAATAATCATACGATTGCTCATACCAATGACCACCCTCATATAATTCTCCTGTTAAATAATTGGTCCAAACTCCTTTTGTCTCTGGTACATAAAAATTAACTTTGCCGTCTTCTCTAAAAATTGGTGCTACTAATAGATTTTCTCCGAGCATGTATTGACGATCTAAAGTATGAGTAGAAATATCATGTGGGAACTCTAAAACCATTGGTCTCATCATAGGTATCCCTTTTTCTGCAGTATATACAGATTGAGCAATTAAATATGGCATTAAACTCAGTTTCAATTTTGTAAAGGTGCGTGTAACCTCCACTGCCTCTTCTCCATACATCCAAGGCACTTTATACTCCCAGCTTCCGTGATAGCGGCTATGGGAAGATAATAGGCCAAACTGCGTCCATCTTTTATAAATATCTGGCGTTGCTCCTGCCTCAAATCCTGAGATATCATGACTCCAATAACCAAAACCGCCAAGGCCAAAAGATAACCCTGCCCGAAGTGTTTCAGCCATTGATGGATAATCAGAAGTACTATCCCCACCCCAATGTACTGGAAACTTTTGCGAACCAACGGATGCAGACCTGGCAAAGACTACGGCTTCTTCTTTGCCGCGCACCTCTACTAACAGGTTATAAACTACTTCGTTATACAAATAGGCATAATAATTATGCATTCTTTCCGGATCAGATCCGTCATAATAAACGCAATCTATTGGAATACGTTCGCCAAAATCTGTCTTAAAAGAGTCGACTCCCATATCAAGCAAAGAGGTTAACTGGGACTGATACCACTTTACTGCTGCAGGATTAGTAAAATCCACAATTGCCATTCCTGCTTGCCACTTATCCCATTGCCAAATATCACCATTAGCTTTTGTTAAGAAGTAGCCTTTTTCCATTCCTTCATCAAATAAAGGTGACTTTTGGCCAATATACGGATTAATCCAAACACAGATTTTTAATCCTTTTGCTTTTAACCTCGCTAACATCTTTTCAGGTTCTGGAAAGATATCTTGATCCCAAGTAAAATTGCACCATTCATATTCTTTCATCCATAAACAATCAAAATGAAAAACTTCTAAAGGAATATCATGCTCTGCCATTCCATCTACAAAAGAAGTAACTGTTTTTTCATCATAATCTGTTAAAAAGGAAGTACTTAACCAAAGACCAAAGGACCATGCGGGCGGCATTGATGGTTTCCCTGTCAAGTCAGTATAATTTTCTAATACTTGCTTTAGATTTCCGCCCCCAATTACATAATATTCCATCATTTCACCAGGTACGCTAAATTGCACCTTCGAAACCTTTTCACTTCCAATTTCAAAACTGGCTTTCCCTGGAGTATTCACAAATACACCATACCCATTGCTGCTTACATAGAATGGAATATTTTTATATGCCTGTTCCGTACCAGTCCCTCCGTCTGCATTCCAAATATCGACTGTTTGCCCGTTTTTCACAAAATTAGTAAACCGTTCTCCTAAGCCATAAATGTTTTCTCCTACACCAATAGACAATTGTTCACTGATATGGGAATCTCCCTGTGGATCTTTAATATATCCTTTACTTCTTGGATTGCTTTCTGTAAGGATTCGTCCCTTATATTTAAAAGTTATCGTAAAGGTTTCTCCCTTTGTCACAACGGCACTTAAATCCCCAGCAACAAAAGAATATGCAGATTCCGATTCTGAAATATCTGGAACAATTTCTTTTTTATTGATCACAAAACACGGCTCAAGTTTTTTTGTTCCTTTATAATGGTACATTCTGACACCGATTATATCTGGATGTGGAGTGAATAGTTCAATGGTCATCATCCCGCCATCTAATGTTGACCCTTTATGATTTATATAGGAAAAAGGAGCATATAAAGTTAAGATATTTTTTGATTGTCTTGTCGAATACACATGTGTAGCATAATTTACTTCAAAACCGTCTTTAACTAACCATCCGCCGTTAAGAAATTTCATTTCTTTCACACTCCCCTTGCTTTAAATGGTTTTCTACTAAAATATAAGCCCCCCATAAACCCGAATCATTATAATGCCTACAAATTTCAACAGGTATAATGAAATCTTGCCAGTAAGGTATCGAGTTTAATGCCTCGTTTATATAAGGATATAGTGCAGGATTTTGACTTATGCCGCCACCAATTAGAACCTTTTCGGGATTGAAAATAACGACAGAATTAAATATCGCTACCGCAACGTACTTACTCCACTCTCTAATTATCGCTTCTACCTTGTAATCATTTGTTAGAGAAAATATTTCTTCACCAGTTATTTCCGCTTCAGGCGGAAGTCTATATTTTTCTTTATAAAGGCTGATAAGTGCACTTGTGGATGCTAACTCATGAAGTGTTTTATTCGGATATTCCCCATAATCTGTAAGCATCATACCTAATTCACCAGCTCGATAAGAGTGACCCTTTATTGTTTGATTCTGATAGTAAATCGCACCGCCTACTCCCGTCCCAAGTGTTAAGAGAATAAAATCATTATTATCAATTGCTGCACCATTATACTTTTCTGCTATAGCGGCGCAATTCGCATCATTTTCTATATAGATTGGACAATCCATTGTTAATCTTCTCTTTACTTCATTTACTATATTTACTCCATTTATAGAAGTAATTGCGCCTGCAAGAATAGGAACTCCATTTACTGTATCAATAAACCCTGGAAAGCTTATACCTATTCCTTTAATAGATGCTAACAGGCTCAATTCTTCTATTTTTGCAGCCAAACTAGATAGAAAACTATCTTTGTCAAACTTATCTGTTTTGAATTTTCCTTTTTGAACAATGTGAGAGTCTTCGATCAATCCATATTTCACATATGTTCCACCTACATCAAAACTTATGACAGCCATTACCAATCTCCCCTTAAAGGGATGAAACATTAGAAAGATAGGAAAAACTATTCTGCTTTGTTCCAACAGTATCGTTTAAAGAAGAAATAGTTTTTATTTCCTCAGATGTTTCACCCATAAAAGTAAATCTTTAATTCTCCCATAACTTCATGCGATCTTTTACTAATCCAGTCATATCCGAACTAGCTTTATCAATCCCCATCTCTTTTAATTTTGTTTGCATTTCTGACCATTTCTGTTCAAACTCACTTGGAGGGGAAATGATAATATCAGTAATTGCTTGTGTTGTGTAGTCGTCTGCCTTTTGTTGAATCACTGTCAAATCACTGCTTGCTGGAATAGCTATTTCAAAAGCACGACCGTGCTTTGTCTGTCCTAATTCATCTGGGGATGGGAAGAAGTCTGCCCACACTTCATGACCATAACTACTTATAACCTCTTTTTCTTCCTCAGTGTAATTCGACATGGCTAATTCTTTCGTATCAGACCTTGATATTGGTTGTCCAGTGGAATCAACTGCTCCTGTTCCCCATTGTGGAAACGGGTAAATATAGTTCCCGACTCCTGTTTTAAGGGAATAATTAGGATCTGTTTGCGATTCTTTAATATCGGTAGCAACACGTTTTCCATCCTTGATTTCATAGTTTTCTCCTTCAATCCCCCAGTTAACTAAGATTTGTGCTTCTTCTGACGCCATCCAGTCTAAAAATTCAAAAGCCTTTTCTTGTTGTTTACTTGTAGAGGAAATGGAAACACCAATCGTACCTGTATATCCATAGTCTTTTGTATCTGGCTGTAAAATACCTTCTTCCAATGTCACAGGAAGTGGTGCGTAAGTTCTCCACGACTGGCCGTCTGCTTTAAGGGCCGCAATTCCATCATTTATATCCCAGTTTTGATCCGCTAAACCTATGACACGACCCGAAGATATTTTTGCGATATATGTGTCATATTTTTGAGTAAAACTCTCTGGATCTACTAATCCTTCATCATACATATGGTTGAGCCATTTAAAGTACTCTTTTACTTTCTCATCTTGGAATTTATATCTTGTCTCGCCTGTACTTTCATCCACCAGCCATTGCCCATCATCTTGATATCCAGATGCATATCCTGCTGGGTTTCCTACTGTAATGAGCCATCTCCAGTCACTACCTAATAAAGATAAGCCAATCGTATCTTGTCCATTGATTTGCGGATACTTTTCTTTATAAGCTTTTAAAGCATTCTCGTAATCTTCTAAAGTTTTAATCTCTGGATAGCCTAATTCTTTTAATACTTCTAATTGTATTTTAAATGTTCCGCTAGGATTTAATACTGTATTCGTCATGCCGCCTGTACCCACATGGTAAATCTGCGGATCTTCTGTATTGTTCTTTAGGCGGACTAGTTGATCACCATACAGAGCTTTCAAATTTTCCCCCTTGTCTTCAATCAGTTCATCTAATGGGATAACAGCTCCAGCATCAATTAATTTATTAAGATCGCCTTTGCCAAAAATTAAGTCAGGATAATCGCCGCTTGCAATCATTAAAGGAACTGCTTGTGTATCGCCACCAACCGGATGAGAAATTTCTAACTTTACCCCTGTTTTTTTGGTAATTTCTTTAGCAACCGGATTATCAAATTTGTCATCCTTCGTTAAATCCGCACTAAAAAACGTTAGGGTTGTAATGTCTCCATCTTGCTCTTTTTCTGAATCAACAGCATTATTACAAGCTGCAAGTAACAGACTTGCCGATAACACTGAACCTGCCATTATGATTTTCTTCCATTTCATTAAAAATCCCTCCTAATAATAAGCAAAATAGGCTAACCTAGCTGATTAATTTTTCACTGCTCCTAATGTTAATCCTGAAACAAAATATTTTTGCAGAAATGGATATACTAGCAATATAGGTACAGTAGCAATAATAGTGATTGCCATCTTAATAGATTCTGGAGTAGTTTTCCCTGCATTTAATTGCTCCATAGCTGAATTACTGACATTTCCCGTTGATTGTGCACTAGCATTGTCTAAAATCTTCATTAATTCATATTGTAGTGTTGTTAGATTAACATTCCCCCTCGCATATAAATAGGTATCGAACCAGCTATTCCATTGACCAACAGCGATAAAAAGAGCAATTGTAGCAATCGCTGGAATGCATAACGGCATAATAATCTTGTAAAATATAACAAAATCATTTGCTCCGTCTATTTTTGCTGATTCTTCCAGTGCATCTGGTAAACTATCAATAAAGGATCTTATAACGATTACATTAAAAGCACTTAGTAATGCTGGAATAAGATAGACAGCAAAACTGTTAATCAATCCTAAATTGCGAATTAAAATATATCCAGGGATTAGCCCGCCACTGACATACATCGTAACGATCAGCAATGTTGTAAGATGTTTTCGAAAGATGAAGTCTTTTCGGCTAATGACATAAGCCATGACACATGTACATAAAACTCCTGCAATAGTACCAATGACTGTTCTTAAAACAGAATTGGTAAAGGCTAACAGCAGTTGATCATTATTGCTGAAGATTTCTATATAGTTTGCAAAAGTAAATTCCCTTGGCAAAATGTGCAATCCACCTTTAGCTGTATCCACTGAATCATTTAATGAAATAGCTAGAACATTTAAAAATGGATAGAGTGTGGCGATAATGATGATGATCATTATTGATCCAATGACTACATCAAAGCCAGTAGGTCGATTTATGCTCTTTTTCTTCCTGAATAAATTTGTCATTTTAGCCTCCTTACATAAGTCCGCCATTCCCTGATTTTTTGGCAATATTATTAAATATAAAGATAAGAATAATACTAACGACTGATTTAAAAATTCCTATTGCTGTACCATAGGAATATCTAAACATACCAATACCGTAATCAAGAGCATACTTGTCCAGTACAAGCGCTTTATCTGCTACGATATTATTTCCAAGCAGCATTTGTTTTTCAAATCCGATATTAATAAGGTTGCCAATACTCAAAATTAATAGTATAAGGATAATAGGTTTGATAGATGGAAGTGTAATGTGGATCATTTGTTTAAACCGACTTGCTCCATCTACCCAAGCTGCTTCATACATTTCTTTATCGATACTCACCATTGCTGCGAGATAAATAATTGCATTCCATCCCATTTCTTTCCAAACGTCAGAGAATGTGACAATATACCAAAACTTATTGGGATCACTCATAAATTGTATTGGGCTATCAATAATATGGAGGGACAATAATAATTCATTCAATGCTCCATTAGTTGAAAGCATGGTAGTTACAATGTTTGCTACAATTACCCACGATACAAAATGCGGAAGGTATGATACGGTCTGTGTAAATTTCTTAAATCTTGTGAACCGGAGCTCATTTAATAAGAGAGCCAGAGCAATTGAACTTGCGGTTCCAAAAACAATCCCTAACCCACCCATTCCCAAAGTATTAATTAATGCCCGATAAAACAATTCGTCCTCAAACAGTGCTTTAAAGTGCTTAAGTCCAACCCATGGAGATCCTAGAACTCCTAATGCAGGCTTATAATCTTGAAAAGCCATTATCCATCCAAAAAGAGGTACATAACAAAATACGATAAGCCAAATTACCAAGGGTAGTGCCATCATGATAAGTACTTTTTGATCTTTCAGCTTTTTCCAGGTGATCTTTTTCTCCTTTTGGGGCTTTTTTTCTTGCTTAACAAGAGGTGCTATCTCCATCTCTCCCCACTCCCTAACTAAAGTAACTTCTTTATAGATAAAGTATAATTGGTTACGCTTTCATTTTTAATAGTAATTCTTAGTGTAGTAAGTAGTAAAAAACAGTGTTTTGAAAGCGTTTAATCTATTGATATATACTTTCAAACAGTAATAAACCAAAAGTGCTCATGATTGAATGAGCACTTTGATAACAGGCAAATTTCTCTTCTAGAAGTACTACTTCAAATTTGCCTCTTGGATATATTTCTAAGCTGCCCTATATAAAGGAATTCAGCCATCTAATTATTCGATTAATCAAATTCATTTACTTGCTTAAGCATCGTTACTAATTGGTCTTTTTTGATAACAAAATCAATATTGCCATTTTCTTTAATAGCGAACATACTATCATTAGTTTTCAATGGATAAAATTCTAGTTTTCGACTATGTTCGCTTCCGTCAGATGTAAAATCGTACGTCATTTTCAAATAAGGGTTATTTTCTAATGCCTCTCCTTTATATTCCTCATTTGCAGATAGTACAGCAATATATTGATATAAATTTCGAAAGTCTGCTTCGTCTATATTTCTATTATTTAATTGAAAGGAAGAAATAATTTTATCTGACTTACTATTAAGTCGATGGAAAGCAGTAATCTGCTCTGATTGTTTGCCTTCAATTGTCCACTTGTTCAAAGCATCTGCCATAATAAGGCACAGAAACTTATCGATAATAGAAAAAGGGTGATTTACTAAATTTTCAATTTGCCCTTTTGGAACGAAAAACAGCTTTTTTTCTTTATTAACGGTCGCATAGTATTGATTATTTTCATCCTTTAGCAATTGTAAAGTATATTCCTTACCCTCTTCTTGAATAATAATCTCCTTCCAATTGGTCAGCTTACTTTGATCGATTTCTTTTAATGGATCTGATACTTTTAAATGTGTAAGTGTAGACAAGATTTCATCCATTTTTTTGTATTCCACTGAATAATCGTGTGAATAATAGTCATGAAGAAACCATCCACTTATAAAGGGTGCTTTTTCGACCGATGAATAAGTAGTTTGTTTACTCAAGGAATAGTGAGCTTGCTTTCCTCGAAATTCAATCTTTTTTATCTGATCTGCTTCTAGTGGAAATGCCTTCCTTTCTGAAAAAATTATCGGTGAGTAGAATTTCACAAGGTTTGGAACATAAGAAAGCTGATAAGTTTGGTTTTGTCTCACTAAATAATATTGATTTTTCTTTTTATATAACTTCATTTGTGATTGATCTGCTGCCACCTCGATTAATAAATCCATTTCCTTCTGCTCTTTCACTTTATCTCCTCTCATACTTGATAAAGCTAGAACAAATTGATTTGCCATATCATCTTGGAAAGTCTGTTCCTTTACAGTCCAATAACTTCCTTCTTTGCTTAGTTTTATCGAACTGTCCTGTTGTTTAATACGCAGCTCACTTGCCTGCTCGATGTTTTTTAAGCTTATGCTGCTTTTTATAGGCGAAGCATGTTCTTTTTCTTGATTGCAGCTTGCCATCAGAAACATTACTAGAGGGATAAAAATATATAGATAGTTTTTTGGACTGATTTTCATTTTTTTAACTCCTTCTCTAGTCGATACAGCACCGGATTTGTATAATACATTAAAATAAAGCCGAACAGGCTAAAAGCAAATAAAAAGGATACAGCGGGGACATAGTAAAAAAAGACAACTAGAATAACAGAAGTGGATAAGTGTAAGAATGCTTTTCCTGGAAATCGCAACAATATAAACGGTCCTGCTTTTAATAATGTTTTCATATTACTTTCAAATCTGCTTAATACACTAAGACCAATACTTGTGGTGATAAAGACAATTGCTAAAAGAATAGCAACTACACAAGCCAGTATTAAATTATTTTTTTGTAGCATATAAAAAAAATCAACAAATAAGATTAAAAGGATGGTTAACTGTATAAACCAATAAATAAAACTGAGTTTAAAATTTGTTTTATAATCCATGAAAAAATCTTTTACCGGAGTGATACTTCCTTCTCTTAACAATCGGCCGTTAGTGGAGAAAAGGGCAGTGAGACTTGCTCCCATAGGAAGAAGCGATATATAAAACAGCATAATATTTTCTAGGGAAAATGGAAAAAGCAATAAAGCAGTAAAGAATAATATGTTACTGAATACAAAACATAGATTCAAAAGAAAGAAAGTGGATATGTAATTTAGAGTTTGATAAAGCTTCCTACTATTCATCGCTTCACCCATTACCTTGTAATTTTCGGTATTCATTTGGTGACATGCCACAATGTCGCTTAAACTTTTTATAAAAATAGTCCAAATTAGCATAACCTGTTCTTTCTGCAATCTCATAAATCATTAAATTAGAATCTTTTAGTAGTTGTTTTGCTTTGCCCATCCGTATTTCATCTAGATATTGAGAGTAGCTTTTTCCAGTTTCTTTTTTGAATTTTTTGCCGATGTAAGCGTTGTTATAATTAAAGTGCTCTGATATAATTTTAAGATTTAAATCTTCCTTATAGTGTTTTTGTGTATATCTTTCTATTTCTTGGATAGTATTAATTCTATTAAAGCTTTCATTCACAATTTGCTGCAACACTCGATAACTATTTTCCATTTCCTTCATTAACTGTTCCATCGTTCTACTTCTTGCGATACTCTTTTCAGCAGTATTTACCACTTCCTGCAAGCGCTCTCTATCTGTTGGATTAATAGTATCTATCACGTTATTTACAACACTTTGGAACTCCTTACTGACATTCCATTTGATTTCATTTTCATGTAGTGAATGATAACGGAAGTTTTCCTTATATTTAAAAAGAGAATTTGCAAGATCTCCATCATACAAAATATCCTTTAACAGCTGCTCTGTTATATTTCCTGTAAAATGAGTTTTGGCTTGTAAACTTTTTATTCTTTCATTTGAAATAAGACCTAAGTTAGCATAAGAAAAGGTAATATCTTTTAACTTTCTTATCTCTTTATATAGCTGTTTCAAATGGCTGCTTTTATTTTGCCATGAAGACTGAAGTATAACTTCCCCTTCTTGACTAGCTATAGACAGCAGTTCCCTTTCCAAGGTATTTAAATCAAAATCATCTAAAATTAGTGTCAATATATACGTATAATCATCGTGTGTTAATAAATAACAAAGAACGTTTTTATTCTCCCTTATTCTTGTCTGAAATTCCCTTGCTATGGATTGGTTTGAAAAACGTATTAAACAAGCCAACCTATATTCTTGTGTACAGGGTGTAAAATCCCCTTCAAAAATATTTTTCCTTAGAACATTGTAGATATCATTATTCGTCTCTTTCTGTTTATCTACTTTTTTTCGTATCCCTAACAATATATCTGTTAATTCATCTTCATCTATTGGTTTTAACAAATAAGATACTGTTCCTAAGCGAATGGCTTTTTGAGCGTAAGTAAATTCTGAATATCCTGATAGAATAATAGAATAAAAAGTTTCTCCTCTTTTTTGGGCAGTCTGTATCATTTCTAACCCGTCCATCTCAGGCATTCGTATATCTGTTATTACTAAATCAGGCTGGTATTCTTTAATTAGTTTTATTCCTTCTTTCCCATTTTGGGCAGAACCAACAATTTCAAATCCATATTCCTGCCAATCAATAATATAAGGCAGCCCCTCTCTAATTACCGGCTCGTCATCAACAATTAGTACTTTTTTCATTATTTACGCCCCCTATGCTTTTATTGGGATGGTAACTTTTACAATCGTTCCCTTCCCTTCTGTACTAGTTATTGTTAGTCCGTATTTTTTTCCATACATTCTTTTTATTCTTTCATTCACATTATTCAAGCCAATACGGTTTCCTATTTTCTCTTTATGTAATATTTGTTGAATTTCGATTAATTTTTCTTTCGGTATGCCTTTGCCATCATCTTGAATAAAAATATGAATAGCTTCTTCCATTTGCACAATATTTATTAGAATAAGCCCACTTTCTACTTTTTCTTCAATCCCATGCACAAATGCATTTTCAACAATAGGCTGCAAGATAAGGGGAAGAATATGATATTGTGCTGTATTTACATCTGATGTAATTTCATATCTTATTCTATTTCCGAAGCGAAGCTGCTGAATTCGCAGATATAGCAGTAAAAAATCAATTTCCTCACTTAATTTCACATATTTCTGCTGATTATTTTCAAGGGATCTTCTTAAAAGTTTGCTTAAAATTTTTACACTTTCTGATACTTCTTTATCCTTATTCTTTAATGCTCTCATCCTTATCATTTCTAATGTATTATAAAGAAAATGTGGATTAATTTGGCTCGCCAATAATTTAAATTCCGATTCCTTCTGCTGCAGCTGCCAGTTTTTTTCTTGTAATTGATGCTGATAATTTTTATGTAATAATTCTCTTAAGCTTTCCATTGTTGTATAGAGCTGATTATAGATATCTCTTATTTCATCATTGCCATCAATCGTTATCGGAATATCAAAATCACCGTTTGCCACTTTATGCATAGAATCTTTTAATTGTAATATCCTTCTATCCATGGAACTCGTATATCTTTTAATAACAAATAATACTAGTAACATAACAAGACCGATAATTGTATAGCTCTTTATCATTATTTTATTTACTTCGTTCAATATTTCTTGATTATTCATTACTGTCACTACTTGAAAATGATTCGTAATGGACTTAGGCAAATCTAACATCTGCCCATAAAATATAAATGGTTTTGTGTCTTTCATTTCAATGGAATAAGTATCCCCAACATTTATTGGATGATTTTTCATTTTGTTTTGCAATTGTTTTGTTAAGTATTTTTTTGGTGTATGGTTCGTATATTGAAAATTCGTTAGCTTTTTGTCTAATAGTAATGCGTTATCAATTGTTGCTGAATTTAATATATCCATTAACAATAACTCATCTACATAAATGGCAAGAACACCAAGAAACTGATTTTCCAAGTTATATACGCTTCTGACTAATGCCAAAAAAGGTTTCTCTGTTACTGGATCTACTAAATTGTACCAATAAATCTTTCCTTTTCCCTGTAGAGCCATTTCATACCACTCCGTCTCTTTTATTTGTTCATCTGCAAAAACGAAGTTCGAATTGGTCATAAATGATTTATTATCTACAAAAAATCGAATATTGGCTAAATTACTATGATACCTAAGAAAATAATCAAATAAAGTGAATTCATTATACCCTTCAATCATTTCCTTAGGATTGGCATACCTTTTTGTTACTAGCTCTTCCAAGCCTTCATCCTGATATATCCAATCTGATATTTGGATAATGGAAGTGAAATTATCTTCTAACCCCTTCCTTACTCTTTCGGTTTCAACCAGTATATCTCTTTCTCGAGACTCGATCATATCCTGCCTTATATTTATTGTTAAATAAATACCTACAATAAATATTGGGATAACTACACTTAAGAACATTAGCATCAATCTTTTTTTTATAGGTATAAATTTACTATGCATCTTTTATCGCCTCTTTACTTAGACAACACTATTTTTTAGGAGAAGACGATATCCATGTCTTATTCGTTATTGGACTGCACATCACAACTTATCGCAAGAACTAATCAAATACTTATCTTTTTTCCAATGTATCAAAAGTACAAGTCCAAGTATATTGCCACTTACTTTTGTTTATCAGTTTTTGATCTGAGGTCTCTTTTTTCACATCATAATGATTACCCAAATTCACATTTGGAAAGCGATTTTCCCGTTTTTCTAAAATGACCGAAACATTGCCCTTTTCTAAATCCCATTCTAATGCTTGAACATAAAGATTATCAGGTAAATAGATACCAGTAGCCTTTCCTCTGCTTAAAAAGTATGGGACCGTCTTTAAGATGGTGACACTATCATTATGTTCCGGGTAGATTAGGCAATCATGAATTACTTTTGGCAAAGAACCATTTGCATCTACATTAAATATATTTTTATCGCGATAATGGGCAGTCGCCAATGAATCCATAAATGCATTTTCCAACACAAGTGCTTCCAATGATTCTGTTACTTCTTTTGTTTGCTCTAAACTTATCGCACACATTGCTGCATGCATTCTCCCATGGGAAGACGTTGTATCGCCTTCCAAATTATTTAACCAAGAATCCATTCGTTTTCGAAAAGCTATTTTTGCTGATTCCCATAATTCCGGTGTATCTTGATTAATCTCTTTTGTTTGGAACAGTGGATACAGATTGGAAAAATGACGATGATTGTCATTCTCTACTGTACTTGGATCTAGCCATTCCGCTATACCACCATCCTCTAACAAACGGTAAGGTGGAATTTGTTCATATAATTGTTTATAAATCTTTGCCACTTCGTCACCCAATTGGGTTTTCGCCTCAATATAGTACTTTATCACACTCTTAACAATCGCAATATCCATTGTTGTATTGTCTCCCATTCCATTTTCAGCTGAATAGCTTGGGGACAAGCGAAGTTTTCCTTCTTTACACTGCGCAAAGTCTATATAAAATGCCAGCACTTCTTCATAAAAAGGGATGCATTCATGTTTCAAAAAAGCTGCATCTTTTGTATAATGCCAATATTCATAATAAAAATAAGCGAGCCATCCGGCCCCTGATATCCAAAAAATGAGCGGCCATTCTTCATTCCAATGAACATGTTTTGCTGTAGTACTGGCATGTACAGGTACCAAAAATCCATGACAACCATAATAGGATTGCGCATTTTCTCTAAAATCTGGGTAATACTGTTTTAATCGTTCAAAAAAGCTGCGATATTCTGTAAAATAGCCACTGCTTGCTAATGATGAAATAGCCAGCTGGACATTTGTATCAAATGTATAATCACCACTCCAAGCAGGATGTAAGGTTCCCGACCATATTCCCTGCAATGTTGGAATTCCATTTGCCATTGATTGAATGACATATCGTGATGCTTGATAAAAAAGCTGCATAAATACTGGTGTTATTTGTTTTCGAGTTCGCATTTCTGAGAGAACTTCTTCAAGATAAATAGTTTCTTGTTCATCCGTTAATAACAGTTTGACAGCGTTAAATTTTTTAGAAAAACACTTTTTGTGTTCTATAATTGCCTTTTCATAACAATGGACTTGTCTTTCCTCTTTGTCTTTTTCGACGTATTGGATTGTAAA
Organism: Niallia circulans NBRC 13626; assembly: GCF_001591585.1. GTDB lineage: Bacteria > Bacillota > Bacilli > Bacillales > Cytobacillaceae > Niallia > Niallia circulans. The sequence goes on from NZ_BCVE01000006.1 coordinate 154,504, forward strand.
ATAGATGGTGGTAGAATCATGAAACATCAGGCTATCTCTTTGAGGGATGATTCTCCCATCAGCGGAATCTATAGACCAGATTACATCATAGCCTGTTTGATCTTGATATCTATGTTCCCATTTTAACTGATCATTCGCTGCGACAGTTATCTTCTCTTTCATTTTCATTTCTTTCCAATTAACTGGAATAACGCTTCCAGTTAACGGTTTTTCACTTTTAATTTTACCAAAAATACAATTTTCCTTTTTGGAGGCAAATAAGGTTTCTTCTACCTTGCCTCCTATTGAAGAATTATAAGTTACTTGTATCATTCCATTTTGAAAATCAATGATCCGCTGATAATTTTCTATTGAATCTTGCTTAATCTCTATAAGGAACCTAGCAGCTGGTATAAAAGGATCACTCATCGTTAAACCCTCATAGCCTTGTTCTTGGGCTTTCTCATAAAAATAACTAATTCCTTCCCTATAGCCTTGCTTATCTATAATGGAGCGAAGTTCTTCTAGATGGGGAGCTAAATATGGCAGCTTTTGCATTTGATTATCTTTTAGAAATAGGTCTTGTACTGTAAAATCCAAATAAGTGACACTTGGAGTTCCATATAGAACTAGCCCCATTTTTCCATTTCCAATTAATAGGCCATCTTCCCAACGATCAGCGATGGAACGATTAATTAATTTTGTCATCATTAACTCTCCCCTTTCTTTTAAATAAGTTATTTCGATGATTTATAATGAACATGAACTTTTCACCATTTTTCTTACGCAGCATTGTTTCTAACCCTCTGGTAGATGATATTGCGAGATCTATAGTCCATCTAACACTAGCTCAAGTAAAACTCCCTTCCCCTAATTCCTAGCATTGTATCTACATAAAACGCTTGTCCCTTACCTAAATAATGTTTGATTACAACAGATGTATATGGATAGAATTTTCCCTCTCCATAGGTCGCGAATACTTTTTCCCTTCGGAATAAATAATATTACACTGCGCTCTGCAGTTGCTTGATTAATCATTTCCAAAATTTACCTGATAGTTTTTTTGTCGGAAGAGCATGAAATCCCTCTAAAATATGGTTGCGCTTACATATTTTAATAATAACAATTATGCCATTAAAAATAGCTGTAAATATTAGTTATAAAAATAGAAAAATTAGTGGTTTCTAAAAAACAATTAAAATAAAAAAGAAGGAAACCAATGGTTTCCTTCTTTTTTGCCGCATTTGCCGCTTTGATGTATGGAGTTTCAAAACCTGCTCCACCAGGTGGGTGTTCGCAAAAGCTCTCATCATATGTCCTAATGACAAATGGCATTAGGCCTGCTGATCCTGCTTTAATATAGAACTCCCTAATTATCGATAAAGGTTGAAACTTCATACGATAACGTACAACGCAGCTTCTATGTTTTTATCATACATGATTAAGGAAAGAAAAGCAAATGGAAAATAAAGTATATTTTCCGATTTCCCTGCCTAATTATGCGCGTGAAACGTAACTTGCTTCAGATGTATTAATGATTAAACGGTCACCTTGGTTAACGAAGAAAGGAACTTGAACCGTTAGCCCTGTTTCCATTACAGCTGGTTTAGTACCACCAGAAGCAGTATCTCCTTTAATACCCGGTTCTGTTTCGGTAACTTCTAATTCAACTGTATTTGGCAGTTCTACCCCTAATGTTTCTGATTGGTACATCATAATATGGACTTCCATATTTTCTTTTAAGAATTTCAATTCATATTCAATAACAGCTTCAGGAAGTTCAATTTGGTCATAAGATTCTACATCCATGAATACATGCTGGTCACCATTTGCGTATAAATATTGCATTTTACGGTTATCAATTTGTGCTTTCGCTACTTTTTCCCCAGCTCTAAAAGTTTTTTCTTGAACAGCACCTGTACGTAAATTCTTTAATTTTGAACGAACAAAAGCTGCACCCTTACCAGGTTTAACGTGTTGGAAATCCAGTACGCGCCAAATTCCTCCGTCTACCTCAATTGTTAAACCTGTTTTAAAATCGTTTACTGATATCATGCAGTAATCCTCCTATAAAATAATCAATTCTTTCGTTGAATGGGTTAAAGCTTCATTATGATCTTCGGTTATAATTGTATCATCTTCAATACGCACTCCACCTAGACCTGGAATATAAATTCCTGGCTCTACTGTTACTACCATACCTGGTTCTAATGGAGCATTATTTCGGAAGGATAGATTCGGTCCTTCATGGACTTCTAACCCTATTCCATGACCTGTTGTATGTCCAAAATACTCTCCATATCCTTTTTCAGTTATGTAATCACGAGTAAGTGCATCTGCTTCGACACCAGTTATACCTGGTTTAATGCCTTCCATACCCTTATGTTGAGCTGTTAAAACAATATCATAGATTTCTTTTAATTTCTCATCTGGGTTACCGACAGCGATTGTTCTCGTAATATCAGATACATATCCATTATAATACGCACCATAGTCTAATGTAATGAAGTCACCAGCTTCAATCACTTTATCGGATGCTACCCCATGCGGCAATGCAGATCTTTTTCCTGATGCAACAATAGTATCAAAGGAAGATGAAGTGGCGCCTAATTTTCTCATAAAAAACTCTAATTCATTCGAAACTTCCAATTCTGTTTTCCCGACCTTGATGAAATCAAGAATATGGGTGAAAGCAGCGTCAGCAATCTTAGCAGCTTCCTTTAATATCTTAATCTCTTCATTTGTCTTAATCAAGCGTAACTTTTCAATTATTCCTGAAACAGGCACTAATTCACCTTTTACTACTGTTTCTAACTCCTTAAACTGAGTAAATGTTGTATAATCTTGTTCGAATGCCAATTTCTTGATTCCTAATTTCTCTGCTTGAGTAGCAACCTCTTGTAGAATCGCTCCTTTATGCTGCACGATTTCAAAGCCAATACACTGATTACCAGCTTGCTCTACATAACGAAAATCTGTAATGAATAACGCTTTTTCCCCACTGATTAAGACTGCTCCAGCGGAACCTGTAAAATTACTTACATAGCGTCTATTATAAGTGCTTGTTATTAAAATGCCATCTGCCCCAACCTCTGTCAGCGCTTCTCTTATTCTCTTTAGTTTCTCCATTAAAATCCTCTCCCTTAGTTTATACATTTCCTAGAGGCTCGTGGTTCAGCCTTCCCAATTCTAGACAAGGTAAAAATCTGAATGATGAAAAAAGTACACTCATGTTAATTATTTTAACATAAATACAGGTAGAATACAGGCGAAATTGTATGTAAACAGAGATTTTAGTTACCCTAACTAGCTGACCAAAAAACACAATCTTAGGAAACTGAAAATTAGAGTCTGTTTACCCCTTTTCAAATATACTATTGGCTTAGTCCCCTTCTCTCCCTGTCATATTCGTAACTGCTTTTTTGTCTTTCCATTTTTTTAACTGAATTTCACTTTCTTCATAAGAGATTGAGGTTCCAACAAAAACTCCATATAAAATATACAAACATACCGACGAAATGATTGTATCTCTTTTTAATTCCAAAAAAGGCGCCATACTTGGAAAAATGGGATTTAAAATAATAAAAACACAAACAAACAAGGCAATACCATACCCCATGCCTATGTAAATGGTTTTAAATTTTCTTAAGATAAGGTAATAGGCAAACGCTGCTCCAGTGGAGAAAAAACCAATGGCAATGAAGCTAATTACCGTTCCCAGCCATCCATATTTCCAGCTTCCAATCGCCCAAGGTTCTAAAATAAAATTAGGGCGTAATTCGGTAAAATTAAAAATATATCCTATGTAACCGATAAGCGTCCAGAATATTCCACCAAACATTCCTGTCCAAATTACTAAAGAAATAAAAGACATTGGCCTGCCTTTTTCATGTGAATCATGTTGATTATCCATCCTATCCACCTCCGAATAATAGTATGTCCCATTCCTTTTCTTTCCTTGCAAAATATCTGATTAACATCATTTAGAAGAAAGTATTATGGAAGAAAAGAATGTCCTGCTAGTGGTTTTTTGAATTTTTTAGTAATATAGTAATAGGGGAATTTACAACCTTCATATTCTTCCCTTTAATAGGAAGCTTGTTGTTTTCACCTAATTTATCCTGAGGTTGGTGTAATTATACATGTCAAGTGAACAAAAACCATTATACGGAGGCCAGGCTGTTGTAGAAGGTGTCATGTTTGGTGGAAAACATCATTATGTCACCGCGATTAGACGAAAAGATCAGTCTGTAGATTACTTTCATCTTCCAAGAACGTATAATGATAAACTTACAAAATTAAAAAAAATCCCGTTTTTAAGAGGGCTTATTGCCATTATTGAATCGAGCGGAAATGGAACAAAACATTTAAATTTTTCAACAGATCGGTTTGATTTAGATCCTTCTGATGATTATAAATTAGAAGAACAAGAACCTTCTAAATTATCGATGATTTTAGGAGTCGCTGTTCTGGGAGTCCTATCCTTTCTATTCGGAAAATTCATTTTCACGCTTATTCCAACTTTTTTAGCAGCTTTATTTATGCCGATTATTTCTGGTCATGTTGCCCAAATATTGTTAGAAAGCTTGTTTAAACTAATTCTTTTACTTGGGTATATTTACTTTGTGTCCCTCACTCCCATTATAAAACGAGTATTTCAGTATCATGGAGCTGAACACAAAGTAATTAATGCATATGAAAATGGGAAAGATTTGACTGTGCAAAATGTGCAAGCAGCTTCTAGATTACATTATCGTTGTGGATCAAGCTTTATCCTTTTCACCGTAATAGTTGGTTTATTCCTTTATCTATTCTTCTATCCAGAAAATCTGTTAGAAAGAGTATTAATCCGAATTGCTTTAATTCCAGTAGTTATCGGGATTTCATTTGAAGTACTTCAAATTACGAATAAATTAAGAGACGTTCCTGTGTTAAAATATCTTGGTTTGCCAGGTCTATGGCTGCAATTATTAACGACAAAAGAACCAAGCGATGATCAAGTAGAAATAGCAATACTTTCCTTTAATGAATTAAAAAGACGCGAGGAAGAAACAGAAGCACAATTATCAAGACAATGATTGAATAAATAGAAGCAATGGGTATTATCTTTTAAAAGGGATTACCCCTTTTTTAATGGTTCATATCATTTCGATGCGAAAAATCTTTTTTCTGAAAACTTTTTCAAGTGAACAATTTACCCCTTTTTGAATAAACTTTTCTTATTAATAGTTTAAAAGTTAGAAAAAATGCTTATCATGCTTTTAGGGAGGTGGCTTTTTTGAAGAACCGATTTTCACTTATCTTATTTGGAAGTATCATTTTCCTTGCTTTCATCGGTCTATCTGTAAATTTAATTAAAAATCCTAGTGGATTTTTTCTAAACATTGTTGTGATGGTCGCTGTTGGTGCCATTATATGGTTCATTTATCGCCATTTCAGTACATCTAGCCCACAAAAAAAAGAGCAAAAAGCTTTTCTAAAAGCTGCAAAGCAATCAAAAAAAAGGCTACAGACAAGGGACAGATCATCTTCTGGACAACAACAATCAACAAAAACCTCTTCCATAAAAGCCAATAAGCATAAAAGAAGTAAGAGTACTGCTCATTTGACTGTTATTGAAGGCAAGAAGAGCAAAAAGAAGAATCGAGCTTCCTTATAAGGGCTCGATTCCTTTTTTAATATTCTTATCATTAGCGATACACCTCATAAGAGAAACAATTTAATAAGCCCATGATTTAAAAAATTTAATGGCACAATCTCTCCCTAGTTGTATGAGCTTCGCTTGATCCTCTTTCGTAAGCGCAAATTCTGTTGCTAAAACACCTTCAGTTGGTACAAATATGATATTTTTCTCATGCTTTCGCGAAATATATCTCGAATCGTGAGCATCTTTCATTGTTTCAAACATGGCTGCGAATAAATCAATGGCATTTGTGATTTTATGTTTTGGATGCTCCTTGATATTATGACTTAACTTTATCCCTAATATCGGTCGTGTTTTTAATACATTTTCTTGATCAAATAACCACATTGGGAAATTACTTAATACACCGCCATCGACAATCACATTTTTATTTGCCTTACTGCCGATTATCACTGGTTCAAAAAAATAAGGAAGACTACAGCTCATTCGAATAGCCTTTGCAATGGAAAATGTCTGAGGATTGATGCCGTATTTCGGTAGATCATCTGGCAGAATCATTAATACGCCATTTGTAATATCTGAAGCGATAAAACGTAATGTTTGAGGAGGAATATCCGCAAAAGTTCTTAATCCTTTTGCAGCTAATTTCTCTTCTATCCATTTTTCTAATTCCTCTCCTTTATATAGACCTAATTTCCAATAGAGAAAGAACCATTTTGCAAGAGGAAAGGGGATAAATAACTTTCTTTCATCCAAAAACATATTCAAATCCAAATCTTCAAGAAGCTGGGCTATCTCTCTGCTTGTATAGCCTGCAGCAATTAGGGCTGCAACAATGGAACCTGCACTAGTTCCTGCTAGTCTAGCAAATTGAAAGCCACGCTGTTCAACTACCTCATAGGCGCCAACTAATGCCAGCCCCTTAATTCCTCCGCCAGAAAATACCCCGTCTATATACATTTAATCACTCCTTTTAAAAGCAGTTAAGGCGAAAGATATAGATGGAATCCCTACACCTCCCTACCTCAAATTTAGTATTACGAAGTGAAAAATAGTACAGAAGACAAGTTAAAAGTTCATGCTTTTATCAGCATCTCTTTAGTTCCACTAAAAATTGCTGTATGCAGTTAGGCATTTGTATCAAGCAAATTAGTGCAGGAACACATAAACTATTTTGAAAGCAGAAAAATCTAGGCACTTTTCCTTGCAAACAAGATAGTAAAAAGAGGTAGTATGTTTAGAGGTTAGGTGTTAAAAGAAGCGAAAAAGAAAAGAGGAGGAATCATTATGCAAAATCACTACATTGATGCAAATGATGTGAGGAGAATTCGCCCTGGCTTTGGTTTTGGAAGACCTGGCTTTGGTTTCGGAAGACCTGGTTTTGGCTTCGGAAGACCTGGCTTTGGCTTTGGAAGACCTGGGTTCGGACTTGGACTGGGATTACTTGGCGGGTTAGCAACAGGCGCGTTACTTGCTCCAGCTCTATATGGAGGATACGGTTATCCACCTTATGGTTATGGGTATCCACCGTACAGTTATGGGTATGGTTATCCACCTTATGGATTTTATTAAAACTAGTTGTTCCCAGTAGTGTATGTATGGTCCTGACAATGTAAATCATAACTAAATCATATAAACATTTGCAAATTTAATGAAAAGAAGAATTAAATATTGCAATCTTGCAATCAAAATACCTAAACAATAATATGTAAATGCCATTACATTATTGTTTAGGTATTTATTCGCGGCCAATATACATACTTCTGAAGTACTTTTACTAAGCTTTCGCTATTTCATATCATGTGATTTCATTTTATCTAATTCTTTTCTTCTTTTTTCGTGCAGATACTTTCTTCCGCCACTCCATTCTGCAAGAAGAAATAAACTTCCTAATAATAGAATAAGGATGTATGCAATAAAACTTTCGATTCGATCTGTTGCCAGCATCCATGTAACAAAGCCAATATAAAGTAAAGGTAAAACTGCTCCCCAGTAAATACTGTTTCTAGTTGAAAAGAAGAACTGAACAGCCAGAATACCAGCAGTAATAAAAACGCCATAAAAATCTATATCCATTATGTCTCATTCCTTTCTTTTTTATATTTTTCAATAATTAATTTTGCATCTTCCACACTTATACGATCATCAATTGACAGGCCTTTGATAAATTTAATAAACTCTTCGTTTTCCACGACATCATTCATTTTGATTTTATCTATTAAACGATCAAGTTTAAGTCTAACTGTTGGATAGGAAACCTCATAGATTTTGGCAATTTCTTTTAATGATCCTGAAGTTAGAATAAACTTCTTGATAAATTCAAGATCTTCAATTTCTAAGGTTAAAATCCAGTTTGGCACATCTTTTATATCCACACAACCTCACTCCTTTCTATTTATCACAAAATTAGTTTAACATATTTTTTAATAAAGTAAAATAAAATATTAATTTTATTAAAAATATTTTATACCTACACTTTAATTTTTATGATAATTTAGTTAAAAATTTTAGAATTTTATTTAAGAATGAAAGAAGTTATTACTTTAAATCAAAAGAATTCCTTTTATGTCTACTTCTTTCTATTACTCTCTCTACCAATAATTAGGGTGCAGTTCACGTATGCGACGAAGCGGCTCGGCGCTCGCCCCATGGAAAGCGAACCCCTGTAGCGGAAATCAATACCCTATTAGAAGAGGTCATAAAAAAAGACCATAGACAAAACCTCAAATTTCAAGGAGTTTGTCTATGGTCTGAGAGGCTGTACATTTCACAGCCTTCTTTTACATGTAAAACAGTTTTGGGATTAATCGTTTCGTTATTAATCACATTTTGCATCCCCTCATCTATCCATCTGAGAAGAATTTGTTTCCCCATCAAATACTGTCACTATAACACCATCTATATTGTTGCCTGATAGCTCATAGTGAAGATTGTCTGGTACATGAATATCCGTAGTTTTTGCGAGCGGATAATAAGAGACATCATATTTTTTCTCATTTAGCGTAATCGAAATGTTTCTTTCTTCTTTTAAATAAGCTAAGTATTCTTCTAAAACTAAATCCTTTTCCGCCATAATTGCACTATGCGGCAATCCAACATAGCGAATGTGCCAAGGTTCATATTGAATTCCAGTAACTTCTGTTTTATCCTTGGGATAACGTAATATAAAGCCATATCTCCAAGCGTTATTCTCTAACCATTTACCTTCAGGTGCTGCCTCCATCTTCATTTGTGTAGACCCTACATCAAGTGATAAACCTAAATTATGTTCGCTATAGCCTGCCGGCAAAGCATAGTCTGCCCCCATCTCATGATACAGAACATTTTGCTCCTCAAAGTCTCGAAAGCCACTACTGATTAGAAAATGATCAACCCCTTCCTTTTTAGCGGCAGCTATCATCTCTGAGAATTTATGGAGTACCTCCTTAGACAATTTAATATCATTATCAAACAGTACAAATCCCTGTGTCCATTCTTTATGCCTGAATAACTCGACAATATCTGACTTTATACTCTCTTGATGAACCGGAAATTCATTATTAATCAAGAGCAAATTTCCTTGAAAGACCATTTCTCTTGAAATCTTTATCTTTCGTAAACCCTCATCGTTAGCGCGATTTTCTAAATATCCACTGTTTTTTTGAATCACTATTTTATCTGAAAGAGGAGATTCTTTATAGACAAAGAAAAAAAACACACCTATTAATAATAACAATAAACATCCCCACTTCTTCATTTTAAAATCCTCCTTATTCTTATAAATAATAGAATAGGGACAACTTTTTAAAAAAAGAGTAGGGTAAAGTTTAAATTTTTCTTAAATTCTTTATAAAATTTCAATTGGAGCATTTTCCTGCGGTAAACGTACTTCAAACACAGTACGTATCAAATTACTTTCAGCTTTTATCTTGCCATTATGCTGCTCCACAATATTCTTTGCAATGAATAAACCAAGGCCTGTGCTGTTTTCTTGCTGAGTTCGTGCTTTATCACCTGTATAAAACATATCAAAAAGAAAAGGGTGTTCTTCAGCCGGAATACTATCTCCATAATTTACAACCTGAACAACTACTACATCTTCTTCAACAAAACCATTAATGTCCACATACTGGCCATCATATCCATATCGAATAGCATTAGTTAAAAGATTTTCAAATACACGAGCTAATAACTCTCCATCTCCCCAAATAAGTAAATTAGGCTTCATGTTTATTCGAGCAATTAAATCATTTTTCTCAAAAATTGGATATAACTCTTCTTTTAATTGAAGAAGTAAATCACTTATATTAATTTCCTTCTTATCAATTGGCAGCATGCCATAGTTCATTCTAGTAATTTCGAATAATTCATCAATCAATCTTTCTAAACGCTGGGATTTAGTATAAGCAATCGTTAAAAAATGCCTTAGTTGTTCTTTAGTCAACTTCTCATTCTTCAGGATTAAGTCTAAATAACCTAAAATAGAAGTTAAGGGAGTACGCAAATCATGAGCCAAATTTACAACTAACTGTTCCTTACTACTTTCTGAAAAGTCGCCTCTTTGTATGGCCTCTTCTAATTTCTCGCTAGCCCGATTAATTGCTTGTCCAATATCTCCAAATTCATCATTTGAGTGGATAATTACTTTATGTTTAAAGTTCCCATGAGAAAGATAATGAATTCCATTGGATATATCCTTGAAATAATTTGAATAAGGCTTTGTGAGTATATAAAAAAACAATAAGGACAGGCAGAAAAATAGTATAAAAAAGAAGGCAAAATCTCCAATACTTTTGATGAATTGACGAAGCAGTACTAGTGAATCACCATATTGAACCATCGTATGATAGTAAAGTTGTAACACTTTATAAATGAAATAAGTGATGATACCTGTCAGAAACATACTGGCAGCAAATAATGCAGTTATTCTAGTACGAAAACTGCGCATAAATTTAGCCATTGAAGGCATACCCCACTCCCCATACAGTTTTGATAATCTTATTTTTCCGCTTATCTTCTCCAAGCTTTTTCCTCAATGTGCGTATATGCACCATCACCGTATTAGCTCCTTCAAAATATGCATCCCCCCATACTTTTTGAAAGATATTTTCAACACTATAAACTTTCTTCGGATGACTAGCTAACAAATGTAAAATATCAAACTCTTTCGGAGTCAGTTCAATCGTTTCTCCATGAAGCAACACAGTACGTTGCTCAAGTGAAATGACTATTTCACCAAATTCCAAGATTGTTTTATTAGTGCTTGCGATTGGATTATTCAGCTTCATAAATCGTCGTAATTGAGCATTCACACGTGCCACTAATTCAATGGGAATAAATGGCTTTGTCATATAATCATCTGCTCCAATCACTAATCCATGGACTTTATCAAAATCAGAAGTCTTTGCACTCAAAAAAATGATAGGCATATTATACTGTTCCCGAATCAGGCGAGTTACTTCATATCCATCCATTATCGGCATCATTATATCTAAAATCACCAAATCAATGGACCGAGTCTGAATAGCTAATATTGCATCTTGGCCATTAAGCACTTTCACACAATTGTAACCTTCTTTTTCTAGATGGATTGCAACCAGATCAGCAATCTCTTCCTCATCATCTGCAATTAAAATCGAAATAGTTTTCATCTGTTTCACTCCTTTAAGAAGTTTCATCGCTTTAATAGCAAAACTCCAAGCTTCAAAAATGTTTAGGAGGAATATCTTTTTCAATATATCCTCTCCGAGTTCTATTCATTACTATAAGCTGTTATACTACTTTTACGCAACTTCTCCTGTCCCTATTTAGTATCACATAAATTCATTCTCAACTTTCAGCTATAAAAAAACCTCTTCATTAATATTAAGAAGAGGTTTTTTGGGGGGATGTTTTCAATTCAGCCATTTTTCTATACCTAATATTTATTAAAGTCCACATTTTAATTGTGTGTTGCAATTCGTACAAGTATTACAGCCACCAATTTCTTCGACGACGCCTTGTCTGCATACAGGACAAGTATCGCCTATCTCTGACCCAATCGTTACGTTTGTTGATTGCAATTCATTTATTGTATCAACAAGTACAACATGTGTTTTTTCCTGTTTTTGTAGTAGTATATCTTCGAATGTATTCTCTTCTGCCTTTAATGTAAGCACTTGACTGTCACGTGAACCATCAACATATACCGTACCACCCTTAGCGCCGCCACGGTATAATCTCTCATATACTTTCTGAACTTGCTCTACACTATAACCTTTTGGCGCATTTACCGTTTTACTAATAGAGCTGTCAATCCATCGTTGAATGATGCATTGTACATCAGCATGAGCCTCAGGTTCCAGATCCATTGCAGCAACGAACCAATTGGGAAGATTATCTGGATCTGCCTCTGGATGTGCATCTAAATATTCTTGAACAATATCTGCTTTTACTTCGATAAATTTTCCAAGTCTCCCGCTGCGGAAGTAAGAGAAGGAAAAGTATGGTTCCAGACCAGTTGATACCCCAACCATTGTACCTGTGCTTCCGGTTGGTGCAACAGTTAGTAAATGGGAATTACGGATACCATATTGAAGAATATTGTCTCTAATATCCTTAGGCATTTTTTTCATGTAGCCAGTATGAATAAAAGCATTGCGTAATCCCGCTTCTCCCTCTTCTGTTTCTGCTTGTAAGAATGGGAAGCTGCCTTTTTCTTTTGCCAAGTCAATCGATGTTCTGTATGCAGTTGTTGCAATCGTTTCAAATACTTTATCTACTAAAACATTTCCTTCTTCACTGCCATATTCTGTTTCACAGTATATGAGTAAATCATGAAGACCCATTACTCCAAGTCCAACACGACGCTCTCCTAGAGCCTGGTCTTTATTTTCTTCCAAGAAGTAAGGTGTGGCATCAATAACATTATCCTGCAATCTTACGCCTACTTCTACTGTTTTCTTAAGCTTCTCAAAATTAACAGTCTTGTTTTCTTTATCTGCCATTTCTGCAAGATTAACAGCAGCAAGGTTACATACACTATATGGTGCCAGCGGCTGCTCACCACATGGGTTTGTCGCGACAACTTTTTGACCGTAGCTAGTTGCGTTTGTCATTTCATTTGCATTATCAATATAGAAGATACCGGGCTCTGCAGAATAAGTTGCACAGATATTAATTAGGTTCCATAATTCCTTTGCCTTCATTTTACGATAAATACGAACTCTATTTCCCTTTCCCTCCCACTCTCTTACATCACCAACTTTATGCCATTCTTCATTATAATGCTGCATTTGCTCCTTATCGTAACTTTCTACATCTGGGAAACGAAGTGCATATTCTTCATCCTTCTCCACCGCTTCCATAAATTCCTTTGTTAAGCAGACAGAAATATTTGCGCCAGTTAAAAATTCTGTCTGATGAACAGAATATGTCCCTCCGATTGAAAGCTTTTCTTCTGCATCCCTGAAAATTTCCTCGTTAAAACCACCTTGGCCAGGGATATTCTTATAATTTAGAATGCCTCGATACATGGCACGCTCTTTGTCCGTTAATGGCGTAAATTTTAATTTATCTTGTGCATATTTTTTAATGGTTTGGTCTTGTGTATTATCGATCAAGAACCGTAAAATGCGAGGATTTTGCATTTTCGAAATAATGAATTCAATAATATCTGGATGCCAGTCAACTAGCATAATCATTTGAGCACCACGACGAGATCCACCTTGCTCTACTAAATGGGTTAATTTTGCAATATCATCCAACCAAGAAACAGAACCTGAAGATTTTCCATTAACTCCTTTTGCTAATGTATTCCGCGGTCTTAATGTAGATCCATTTGTTCCTACACCGCCTCCACGACTCATGATTTCCATAACCTGCTTACGATGCTCGGAAATACCTTCTCTTGAATCTGGAACAAAAGGCATTACATAGCAATTGAAATATGTAACATCCGTTCCTGCACCTGCTCCATATAACACACGACCAGCCGGGATGAAGTTCAAATTAACAAGCTCCTGGTAAAACTTTTCGAACCATTCTTTTCTTTTCTCTTCCGTCTTTTCTACTGACGCTAGACCAGTTGCATTACGCTTAGCGATTTGCTCAAAATATATCTCCAATGGTTTTTCAATAACATCTAAAGAACGAATGACAACTCCTGTTTCTGCTTCTTTTCCTTCCAGCACACCACGATAATCTTCTTCTACTAACACTGTTGCTGTGTTTAAGACATGATCAATTTCTTGAATAAATCCAAGTCCTCTTGCTGGAAACTTAGGGTCCTCTTTAATAGTTAAAACCACAAAATCACCAGCAGTTAATGTAATTTTCTCTGTATCTTTATACGTATAACGATCAAGCATTACTAGTCGAGAAACGCCTTTATGTGTTAGCTTCATATCTGGAGTAATTGGATAGACCTCCGGAAATAAAGCAATATCCTTATTCAGTTTCTCAACATTTAATTTAATACCCCGACTTAACATTGTAGACATACGGACAACTCCTTCACTCATATAAAAATGCTATCTAATTGATGAAAAATTTCTTTTATACTTAAATAAGAAACTCCCATCCATAACCATGGTTAATTGAACCATACATCCCTTTCCAAACAGTTGATATCTATCCTTCTCTCCTTTATAGAAGTTTAAGAGTGGGATAAATCTATCAATAGGTGTCTAGTATTGCAATAACCTTAATCTATCACACCAAAACAGCGAAATCAATATATAGTATATAAACAAACATAAAACATCTATATATTGTGTATGGATAGAGTGTTAACCAATTTGTCAAATGATAAAATAAGTAAATTTTAAAGAAAAGGTAAGAGAAATGAAGAAAACTGGTTATTTAAAAGGATTTTCAACTTCTTTTGCACTTGCAGCATACAAAAAAGCATAAGCCATTGGTATAGAGCGCTTAATCGATTGAGATATTAGCTCAAAATATTTTTACATAAACATTTGTCTACAAAAGAAAAACACGAAATTCCATTAATAAAAGAATTTCGTGTTTAAGGATGTTATCGTCTAAAGTTCCATTCATCTTTTTCATATTTTTCTTTGGCGATTTTTTCAACATATCCTAATTCTTCATCTGTTAGTTGATAGTTTTCTAATTGAATATTTAATCCTACTTCAAAACCTTTTTTAAAGGCCTCTTTCGCCATTTCGATGGTAATATTTCTTGTGGTTAACTCATTAATTGCCACCGCTTTACTCTTAAATGCTTTTTGCATTCTCTCTTTGACACGTTCATTTGGATACTTAAATAAACGGAATAATTTATCCTCATCTAAATCAAGTAAAATGGAACCATGCTGCAAAATTACACCTTGCTGTCTTGTCTGTGCACTTCCGGCAACTTTTCTGCCTTCCACAACTAATTCATACCAACTGGGAGCATCAAAGCATACTGCGGATCTTGGGCTTTTTAAATTATTTCGCTGCTCTTCTGTTTTCGGCACTGCAAAATAAGCATCCAAACCTAAAAAATGAAAACCTTTTAAAATACCTTCCGAAATTACACGATATGCTTCTGTAACTGTTTTAGGCATATTAGGATGTTCTTCTGACACAATAACACTGTATGTTAATTCGTGTTCATGCAGTACACCTCTTCCGCCTGTCGGTCTTCTAACAAATCCAAGTCCCAATTCTTTCACTGCATCTAAATCAATTTCTTTCTCTACCTTCTGAAAATATCCAATAGATAAAGTAGCAGGATTCCAGCCATAAAAACGGATAACCGGCGGAAAAACTCCTTTAGAATGCCATTCTAATAAAGCTTCGTCTAATGCCATATTAAAAGAAGGAGAATGATTGCCTGAATCAATAAATCTCCATGTTTCTTTTACCATGATGAACCCTCTTTTTCTATGTATGATGTATTCCTAAATCCTTACTAAGGATATCAAAATATCAGATTATTTAAAAGTAACTTGCATGAGAAAAGTGATATTCTTTGAAACTTTAGAAGACTCATGTAAGTATTTACTTTACTACTATACCAGTTGATAGATATAATAGAGATAGTGCAAGTAATTGAAAGGAGAAATGAGAATTGACAATGATTTATACTCTTCTCATCATTTTAGTCGCATTCCTTGTATATTCATTAGTGATGTGGCTGTATCAACGCCGAATTGTTAAAACTGTGAGCCAAGATGAATTCCGTCAAGGCTACAGAAAAGCACAATTAATTGATGTACGTGAACCCAACGAATATGAGGCAGGACATGTACTTGGCGCAAGAAATATTCCACTATCACAGCTAAAGATGAGAAAAAGTGAAATCCGTCCTGATAAACCAGTATACCTATACTGTCAAAATGGGATGAGAAGCGGGAGAGCAGCTCAATTTCTATATCGTAAAGGGTACAAAGATTTAACCCAATTAGAAGGCGGATTTAAAAAGTGGACAGGGAAAATTAAAGCAAAAAAATAATAATGCTCTTATAGGAATTATTATATAGAAGAAAGCTGATGCCAATTTACATGGACATCAGCTTTTTTATTACTTAAATATAAATAGCTTCATAGCACTGACGAATTACTTTGTATAGCGCAGAACAGGTTTTCTCGCTGCTAATGTTTCGTCCAAGCGACCGATTACCGTTGTATGTGGAGCCTCCTGAACGATTTCCGGTGTTTCTTCTGCCTCTTTTGCAATTTGAATCATTGCATCGATAAAGCTGTCTAATGTCTCTTTTGACTCGGTCTCAGTCGGCTCGATCATTATACACTCCTCTACATTAAGCGGGAAATAGATAGTAGGTGGATGATAGCCAAAATCCAGCAGCCTTTTGGCTATATCAAGTGTTCTCACACCTAGTTTCTTCTGCCGTCTTCCGCTTAACACAAATTCATGTTTACAATGACGATCAAATGGCAAATCGTAATGTTCAGCCAATCGACGCATCATGTAGTTTGCATTTAATACAGCATTTTCTGTGACCGCTTTTAAGCCATCTGGCCCCATAGAACGGATATACGTGTAAGCACGGACATTAATCCCAAAATTACCATAGAACGGCTTCACTCTGCCAATCGATTGAGGTCTATTGTAATCTAATACAAATTCTTCCCCTACTTTGGTCAATACTGGCTTTGGCAAGAATGGAATCAAATCAGCTTTCACTCCTACCGGTCCTGAACCCGGTCCACCGCCGCCATGCGGTCCTGTAAATGTCTTATGCAAATTTAGATGAACAACATCAAAACCCATATCTCCAGGTCTTGCTTTAGAAAGAACAGCGTTTAGATTGGCGCCATCATAATATAATTTTCCACCGGCATTATGGACTATTTCCGCCATTTCTAGAATATTTTCTTCAAATAGACCTAAAGTATTAGGATTTGTTAACATTAATGCTGCAGTATCCTCTCCTACTACACGTTTTAAATCAACTAGATCAACAAGTCCATGTTCATTTGATTTAACCGTTATTGTTTCTAAGCCAGCAACGGTTGCCGAAGCAGGATTGGTTCCGTGCGCAGAATCGGGAACAATTACCTTTGTACGATGCATATCTCCATTTGCTTCATGGTATGCTCTAATCAACATTAACCCAGTCCACTCGCCATGTGCACCTGCAGCTGGCTGCAAGGTTACTTCATCCATCCCTGTGATTTCAACAAGATGCTGTTGTAAATCATACATTAACTCAAGAGCCCCTTGTACAGATGACGCTTCTTGGAGCGGATGAATATGGGCATACCCATTGAATCTTGCCACATTTTCATTTATTTTCGGATTATATTTCATCGTACACGAACCTAGTGGGTAAAAACCAGAATCCAAGCCATGATTTCGTTTGGACAATGCAGTATAATGACGCATAATATCTAATTCAGAGACCTCTGGTAATTCTGGATTTTCTTCTCTGATATAATCATTTGGCAGTAATTGTGTAAGATCTACTGCCGGAATATCCATTTCTGGCAAACTATAGCCAATTCTGCCTGGTGTACTGCTTTCAAAGATAAGAGGTTGATTTTGATTAGACATGATAATCCTCCATTTCTGCAACGAATTCATCTATTTCTTCTTTTGTACGCAATTCGGTTACTGCAATGAGCATATGATTTTCTAATTGTTTGAAGTCTCTTCCTAAATCATAGCCACCAATTATACCTTTTTCTAATAATGCTCGGTTTACTGCCGAAATAGAGGAATTACATTTAATAATAAACTCATTAAAGGAAGGTCCTTCATACACTATTTCAAATCCAGCTTCCTTTAATTTGGTTTTAGCATAATGGGCTTTCTGTATATTAGCAATCGCCATTTCTTTCACGCCATGTTTTCCAAGTGCAGTCATAGCAACGGAAGCAGCTAATGCATTAAGTGCTTGGTTCGAGCAAATATTAGAAGTTGCCTTGTCACGGCGAATATGTTGTTCTCGCGCCTGCAGTGTTAACACAAAACCTCTTTGACCATTGTCATCTACAGTTTGCCCTACTAAACGCCCAGGCACTTTACGCATTAATTTTGACGTTACAGCAAAATAACCACAGTGTGGACCTCCAAAGCCCATTGGAATTCCAAAAGGCTGCGCATCCCCCACGACAATATCTGCATTAAATTTTCCTGGGGGAGTCAGCGCCCCTAAAGCTAATGGATTACTAGATACAACAAATAATGATTTATGAGCATGAATAATTGCTTCTAAATCCTTAAGCGGCTCTACTCTCCCAAAAAAGTTCGGATATTGGATCATCACAGCTGCAACTGTATCATCTACCATTTCCTCTAATGCTTCTATATCTGTTATTCCCTCATTATGCGGAATCTCGATAACCTCAATATACTGTCCCTTTGCATAGGTTTTCACTACTTCTTTTGCCTCAGGATGGACAGCACTCGAGAGAAGAATTTTCTTCCGTTTCGTCGTACCTGCACTTAACATTCCTGCTTCTGCTAATGCCGTTGCCCCATCGTACATAGAAGAGTTTGCTACGTCCATTCCCGTCAGTTCACATATCATTGTCTGAAATTCGAAAATAGCCTGTAATTCCCCTTGAGAAATTTCTGGTTGATATGGAGTATAGGCTGTATAAAATTCAGATCGTGATAAAACATGATCGACAATAACAGGCGAATAGTGATCATAAACTCCTGCACCTAAAAAAGAAACATTCGCTTTTGCATCAGCATTCTTTTGGGCAAGTTTTGTTAATTCTTTCAATAAAGCTGATTCACTTTTTGCCGGTTTAATCGAATAGTTTCCTTGAAAACGCACTTTTTCTGGTATATCTGAAAATAAATCTTCTACTGAACTTACCCCTATTGCCGCTAACATTTCCTTTTGATCCTGTTCCGTCATCGGTAAATAACGATGCTTCATTCGTTTTTCCCCCAGTCATTAGCCCATTTGATTTATTTGTAGAAAAAAAGCTTAAAAATTATTTTCGTTTATAAAAAGGAATTTTAGTTACTTTTGCCTTTAAATACTTTCCTCTAATTTCGACTTCTACTTCTGTATCTATTGCTGCATAATCACTTTGAATTAATGCAAGACCAATGTTTTTCTTTAAGGTTGGTGATTGTGTACCCGTAGTTACTTCTCCAATACATAATCCGTTTGCATATACCTTATAGCCATGTCTTGGTATTCCTCTATCTACCATTTCGATACCGGCTAACTTTCTAATCGGTCCTTCTTCTTTTTGCTTCATTAAAGCTTCTTTTCCAATAAAGTCTGCTTCTTTATTTACTTTAACCGCAAATCCAATCCCGGCTTCCAATGGAGAGATATCAGCGGATAATTCTTGCCCATACAAGGCAAGTGCTGCTTCAAAGCGCAAAGTATCCCTTGCCCCTAATCCACACGGAAGTACGCCTAACGGCTCTCCTGCTGTCAATATTTCACTCCATAAGTCAATAGCATCTTCACTTTGACAATAAATTTCAAATCCATCTTCACCTGTGTAGCCAGTACGGGATAAAAGAACTTCTTTACCTGCTACATTCACCTTGTTCTGAAAGTGAAAATATTTTATTGAAGCATAATCAATAGAAGGGTTTATTTTTCTTAGCACTTCTTCTGCCAATGGACCTTGCAGTGCTAATTGAGCAAAATCTTGAGATAAATTCGTTAAGAGTACATCCCCACTTGCATGCTTTTGTAACCATTCGAAATCCTTTTCGATATTGGATGCATTTACAACTAATAAATAGTGATGCTCTGCTAGCTTATATGTTAATAAATCATCTACAGTCCCACCATTTTCATAGCACATTGCTGAATATTGAGCAGCACCAATATTGATTTTTCCAATATCATTTGTAAGCATTTTTTGCAGAAATGCTAAACTATCGTTCCCTTTAACTTCGATTTCCCCCATATGGGAAACATCAAATAAGCCTGCTTTTGTACGAACTGCCTCGTGCTCCTGTTTTATGCCAGAAAATTGTACAGGTAAATCCCAGCCTCCGAAATCGATTGTCTTTCCGCCATACTGTTTATACACTTCGTATAACGGTGTTTGCTTTAATAAAGTCAATGAACAGCACTCCATTCCCCTATGTATTAGACATTCTCATTTATTGCATATCATAAAATGGCAGCAAAAAAAGACAGAAACCCCCCTTTTAAAAAAGTAAGGGCTCTGTCCTTGCACCTGAAAGTTTACCGATAATGTCGGCTGTCCCCTTTGGTGGCTTACACATTTACTTGTAAGCACTCTCCAGAGCTGCGTCCAAATAGAGTTCTTTTGCCTGAGAGATTCACAAATAATATTGCTTGCTCCTTCGGCGCTACAAACGTAGTCTCTCCCCTATTTCTCATCCGCGATTCATAAAATTTTCTCCATTGGTCATACTAAATACTACCAGAAATAAAGTTTGTTTATGTAATTAGCAAAATACGATTAATATTTATTTTTTCTCATTTAATGTTCATGTTTTGTCCCAATATAAATAAATTGTGACAAAATTAAAAACTTTTTTACCCTTTTATCCTAACATCCGAATGAAAAGGTGGCAATAAGTTTTTATGTTTACTAGCTTTCTTTTTTTATTTCTCATATACATAACATTTTAGCTTTACCAGAGGAAACATTAGAAAGGATGAATAAACGATGACACTCCAAATCAATTTTGATGATTCGTGGAATGATCAGCTATTAAAGCGAATTTCAGATGATGGTCCATGGGCCAATTGGGAACTATATAAGCTAGCAGTAGAAGTGGAACAACATAATATCATACCAGAATTCGAAGGTCTCCAAGCCCCTAAATACCTATCAGACCTTTCTCCATTGCCTCACCAGCTGGAGGTTGCGAAAAAAGTAATAGAAGATATGAATGGAAAAGCTATTTTGGCAGATGAAGTAGGTCTTGGAAAAACGATTGAAGCAGGATTGATACTAAAAGAATACATGATTCGTGGTTTAGTAAAAAAGGTGCTGATTTTAGTTCCTGCCTCTCTTGTCACACAATGGGCTTATGAGTTAAATAGTAAATTTTATATTCCCGCAATGGTTCAGCGCAAAAGTTATGTTTGGGAGCAATGCGACATTGTCGTGTCTTCTATTGATACAGCAAAAAGACAGCCGCATCGTGATATTATAAACAATCTGGACTATGATTTGGTGATTATTGACGAGGCGCATAAACTCAAAAATAATAAAACAAAAAACTATGAGTTTGTCCAAAATTTAAAAAAGAAATTTTGTTTGCTATTAACAGCTACTCCTATCCAAAATAGAATTAGCGAAATTTTTAATTTAGTATCTTTATTAAAGCCAGGTCATCTAGGAAGCGAATCATCTTTCTATGAAAAATATAAAAAAGATGCTCGCTCCATTGATGATGATGAAAATCTAAAAGCATTGGTCAATAAAGTCATGATTAGAAACAGACGCCATGATACAGGGATTGAATGGACCAAACGAATTGTTGAAGCCGTTCCTATTGAATTTACAAAAGAAGAAAGAGCATTGTATGAAGGACTGGCAGATTTAAAAACTGAAACCAATCTTTCTAGCAACATCGAAAATCCCCGCAGTCCTTTTTCGATGATTACATTACAAAGAGAGGCGTGTTCCAGCAGAGAAGCAGTGTATTATACACTGCAAAACATGGTGAAGAAAGTGGAAAATCCAACACCACAATTCCAACAAAGAATACAAGAACTGGTAAAAAAAGTAGAAGCGGTTCAGCAAAATTCAAAAGCAAACAAGGCACTAGAGCTTATTAAGAAAATTAATGATAAAGTAATCATCTTTACCGAATATAGGGCTACACAACTTTATTTACAATGGTTTTTGAAGCAGCACGGTATTACATCTGTTCCATTTCGCGGTGGATTTAAACGCGGCAAAAAGGATTGGATGCGAGATCTCTTCCAGAATCATGCACAAGTATTAATTGCCACAGAGGCCGGCGGCGAAGGAATCAACCTCCAATTTTGTCATCATATTATAAACTTTGATTTACCATGGAATCCAATGAGATTGGAGCAAAGAATTGGCCGGATTCATCGGCTTGGTCAAAAAGAAGATGTGAAGATTTATAATTTTGCCGTAAAAGACACAGTGGAAGATCATATTTTAAAATTACTTTATGAAAAAATCCATCTTTTTGAAAAAGTTATTGGCGAGCTAGATGATATTTTGACGAAATTGGATTTTGGCAATATGGATGATTATATGATTGATATTTTCTCCCACTCTAAATCAGAAGGAGAAATGAAAATAAAAATGGATAATTTAACAAGCATGATTGAATTCGCACAAAGTATGAAGGAGGATGAGCCGTATGAAGCAGCAGGAAATTCATCAATTTCTTGAACGATTTTTTGTCGCAAATGATTGTGAGATAGTGGAGAATAAACCTGGTTATCTAACTGTCCAATTAACAATTGAAATGGACAAGGAGTTAATGAATCGACCTTTTTATTGGCACTATCTTGAAAAGACTGGCGGCGTTCCGAATCCTGCCAGTCTAACCCTCATTACTGATCCAAAGCTGGCACCAGAGGATTTGAAGGGCGAACTGATCCACTTTGGGTCTCCCCGTCTTCATCAACTTTTTGCTTCTGCAAAAAATTTATCAAAGTATATTCGTTTATATGAAAATAAGATAGCATATGGAAAGCAGCAAACCCCTTTACAACCATGGCTTGCTCTTAATGTGAAAATTTCCTATCAATGTGACAGAAAACGAGACGTATTTCAATCGATTGGACTGCAGCTCATCAATGGCCAAATAGCAACAAATTTCCAGGCAAAAGTGGAGAAAATGAACCTTTCTGCCAAAATTCCTGATTATGCATTTACGCTCTCTCCCTTAATCATGCCGAAAAGTGGGATAACAAGAATTGAGAATATGATAAAACAATCTTTATTAGCAGAAGAGCATTTATGGGCAGAAGAAGCGAAGCAAAGGTGGAAAAAGGATTTAGAATTGCTAGAGCATTTTTATGAGGATATGGAAGAAGAACAAGAAACTTTGGAAACGGAAAGGTTAGCCCTGCAGGAACAATATGAGCCAAAGATTAATATTTCGATTATTAATGGCGGGCTCTTCTATTTGGCTTCAGAAGCTGTTTCGTAAAGATCAGCTTTATTAAAAAAGGAGTAAATTGCTGTCATAAGCAGCATCTACTCCTTTCCAAACCTATCTCTTTACATTTCTACGCTTGCAACTGAATAAAATTAAATAAGGTAAAATCCCAAACCACCTCAGCATGAAAGGTTCTTTCAGTCCTTTTCTTTCCGCTCTTAATTTTTTTCTTTCTTCTTTGGGCTGATCCATGTACTGGACAAATGTTTGGGTTAAATACTTCACATAATCATTGGTATTCATCTAATCACCTACTCTAGCATTTGTACTAGGATAGCCCTATCGTTTGTTTTTTATTCATTCAACCCATTTCGTCATTTTATTCTGCTCTATATCAAAGTAACTTATCGCATAAATCGGCTTTACCCCACCTTGCATCTTTAATTGATAATCGATTTTAAAAGTAGTACGCGAATTTTTTTCAATTGTATAAAAGACATTACCATGTAAAAAATTCTTTGTACCTGAAAGGTCAGGATTCTCTTTTGTTGAAAGGTCTAGCTCGATTTCTTTTAAGGAAGACAAAAAATAATATTCTTGAATATTGCTATTTTTGACTCCTGAATCTATCCCCTTCTTATTTACATAAATTCCATATAGTATAAATAAAAAATGGATAAAAAGGATATATACACATAAAGATAATGGGTAAATAAATCCTTTATTGTTCTTAATCAATTCCCATCACTCCAAAAAGGTAAGATAAGATCTTATACTAGTCTCTTTTGCCATACCAAATCGGTCAACTACCTTAACCCGAAATCCGTTCTTCTGCATAATAAATTCTACCTTGTTAATGGCTTGTAATGCTACCTCATGCCCTGTTGAATCTACTCGCCTTCTAACACTGCTTCCATATTTTTCATAAGTAACAACCCTGCCATCCACATAGAGTACCAATTTATTGTTTGAAACAGAAATTCCTTGTGACATTTTTGTTTCTTTTTTTAATTCAAGAATGAACACTTCCCACTCCATTTCTTGTAATTCTTTTTCCGAAAACTGCTTGTCAAGCATAAGTCGCAAAGGAGTTAACAGGAGAGTAAGAATAATCGTGAAAATAAAAAAGGAAAGAAGCATTTCTGCCAACACATAGCCCTTATTATTATTATGAAGTATTAATTTGTTCATTCTTTCCACACTTCACAGATTTTTTTGTTTTTCTGAAATACATCCTTATATTGCAAACAGACAATACTATCTTTTTCCCAGACAATCGAGTAGCTTGTTCCTTCTTTTTCAATCGTCGTATTCCCTCTCTCCACTTCCTCTAATTTAAGCTCTATTAAATGGTTATAAAACAATTCATTTACTAGCCTGCTATCCGCGGAATCTTCTAGCTGTTTTAACACATGGATATAAACCGGCATCCATGTTAGCGCTATTAAGAGCCATATCGTAAAGGACAATAGATAATCCGGCAGCATAAAGCCTTTACAATTTAGTCGCATAAAATCGTCCTTTCCCTATTAAAACGGTTAATTTATAGGGTTGTTTACCAATTCTAAATTCATATGTGCCAAATTTCGAAAAATTACCATTCGAATTAATGTTAAAAGAAAGTGTCGCGTTAGTAGAAAATATAACATCATCTGCATAATAACGTTCCACAATATTCCCAGTATCAGCATCAGCACGCATGTAGTAATAATGTAAAGTTGGATATATCCTCACTTGAATGGGGATTTGATTTTCTAGCGCAAACGCTTGGGCATAATAAAGATCACCTTCCAATTGCGCTAAGAAGTGAGTTTCTTTAAGAGAAGTTTGTTGGGAAGTAACAAGGAATATGGATAGAGAGGAAAGAACAACTAGTAAAGACATGGCAACAAGCATTTCCATTAACGTAAAGCCTCTTTGATTATTTATCATGGATTTTCTGAACCTGATGTTGTAATTACTCCATTTTTAATATTTAACTCCTTGCCATTGGGACATTTTTTTTGGTCTGCTGTTATATAATTTTCCTCTTCTAGTTTAGCAAGATTCTCTGGATATGCTTTATGCTCTATATAGTAAGATTGAACCTCTGCTTGTACCATCTTTGTTAATGCTTCACACCCAGTATTATTGATTTTGGAATTATGCTTGGTTATATTGGGAATGGTGATAATCAATAATATGGAAATAACTACCAAAACAATCATCATTTCAATTAGGGTAAATCCTTGCTCATTCTTCATTTTTTTCTCCTTTCAAAAGCCCTCCAGTAATTGAAACATTGGCATTAACACAGATAAATAAATAGAAATTATTAGAATTCCAACAGCTGTATACAATGTAGGTTGAAGAACTTTTAATGTTTTTTGTAAATTTTCTTCTATTTGTGTTAAGCAATAGTTACCGAAATAATAGAATTCCTGATCAAGCTTTCCATTTTCCTGGCCGTGCTGAATAATTTGTAATAGCTCTTTATCCAAAAAATCAAAGGAAGCAAAAGCTTGTTCAAGTCGCACTCCTTTTTTTAACTGTGAAATAGTGATTTCGCCTATTTTGGAATATAGTTTTTGCTCCTTATTTTCAAGAAAAAATTGCATACACTCATAAATCGAAAAACCACTTGATAATAAATAACTTAACTGTACGGATAGTAGATAGGAAAAATAACGTCTAACAAATATCCCAATCATCGGAATACTCGCTAGTACATTTATTTGGTTAATAACATCTAATTTTCGAAAAGAAAAATAATAGTAGAGAAGCGCGGAAATAAAACATAAGGATAAGAAAACAAGAAGAAATGGAATAATGTGACCAATAAATTGGAGAAACAGGAGAAAGAAATTCTTGTTAATATTCATCGTTAAAAAGATAGAATTAAACTTCGGGATGAGGATACTTTGAACAAAGAAAAATAAAACGAAGGTAAAACACAAAAGAAAAAGAGGATAGGTAAGGATTTTTTTTAATTTTCTTATTGTATCTTGCTTATTCTGAATCATTCTACTTGCATCTTGAAAAGCACTAGCAAATCCGCCATGCTTTTCAGCAAAGTAAACAAAACTTATCACTTGATAATCAAAATTGAATCGTACTAGATTCTCAAAAAACGACTCTCCTCCTTTTAAAGAACCGTAACACGCATTAATATCTTCCAATCGACGATCAGGCATATAGTAACGAGAAGACTGGACTGCCTCTGCCATCGAATAACCTCTATCCAGCAGCTCACCAATACACTTTAAAAATTTCGCTTGTTCTATATTAGACCATGCATGATTATTCTTCATCATAAATCCACCGTTCATATTCTCCTTTCTTTATATAACCTAGCGCTATCCCTTTGGAAATAATATCTCCTAGTGATTTATAGTTCGCTCTCTGATATTCTCTTCGGTTATAGAGAATATCAGAAATCATCCTGCCTGTTATCATTTCAAACACGGTTGATCGTTTTAAGCGGTTATCTAAACGGTAACAGTTAGGAGAACAATCTTGATCACAAAATGGACACACCATTTCAACTAGTCTTTGAGCAGTAATAGCAATTAAGGTTTGTTCAATTTCAGTCTCCTTAATACCAAATTCTAGCAGTCGATGAATCGCACCTTTCGCATCCCTCGTATGCATTGTGCTCAATACTAAATGACCTGTTAAACTCGCCCTTATTGCAATATGAGCGGTTTCTTTATCGCGGATTTCTCCAACCATAATAATATCTGGATCATGGCGAAGAATTGCTTTTAAGCCAGTGGAATACGTAATACCTGCTTTCTCATTGACTTGAACTTGCAAAACGTTTTCCTGCGTTTTTTCAATGGGATCTTCTAAACTAATTACATTTCGCTGATAAAGATGAGCATTTTCATTTAGGAGAGAGTAGAGTGTTGTTGTTTTCCCTGATCCAGTTGGACCGGTCAGAATTATTAATCCGTGTGCGTGCTTTAGCAAGGAGATTAATTTACGAGAAATATTTGGAAATAAAGAGATGTGATAGATTGGAAGCATATTTTGGTCGGAAAGTATACGAATTACTAAACTCTCATGAGGGTGAGATGGTAAGGTTGAAAGTCGTAAGCCAATATACTGACCTTTGACTGTTGTGGAAATGGATCCATTTTGCGGTTTTCTTCTTTCGCCAATATCCATAGAAGCTGTAAATTTAAAATGAGAGATCAACTTGTCACATTCATTTGCTGAAATTACTAAGTAATTAATTAAATGATTGGCAATTCTAAATTGGAGAACAGATTCCTTCTGTTTTGGGGTTATGTGAATATCAGTAGCATTCTGTTCTACTGCTTCACATATAATACGATTTGCTAGAGCTTCAATCGATAACACTTATATTTAACACCACCTTTATATTTTTCAAATATGTATTTCGACAAAAAAGGGTAAATTCCTTCTTTCTTTTTAATTTTTTTGCTAAATTTAATGTCAGAATATACTTATACAATAGTATCGTCCTTTTCCATCACTACATTGACTAACAATCTTTCCAAGAAGTTCAACAAATCTGTATAAAATGCCAGCTCCTATCCATACTATAGATGTCAACTATTTTGGGCTATAGCCAAGTGGTAAGGCAACGGACTTTGACTCCGTCATTCGTTGGTTCGAATCCAGCTAGCCCAGTAGAGACCCGTGTTCTGGGTCTTTTTTTGTAAAAAAGCCTCGAGTAGATCGAGGCTTTACCTTTTATTATACATTCATATCATCATGCCGAATCTGTGACTTTTCGATTTGGATGGTTGTATGTTCCATATTAAATTTAGCTTTCAGACGATCAATCGCGACCTGTAGAATTACTTGACTATCACTCTTATCATCAATTAATAAATGGCAGCTTAGTGAATCCAATCCAGAAGTGATTGTCCATATATGCAAGTCATGAACATCGATAACTCCAGCGATTCCTTCCAACTCCTTTTTTACCTCTTCTTTATTAATAGTGGTTGGTGTTCCTTCCATTAAAATATGGATGGACGTTTTTATTACTCCCCAGCCGCTTTTCAAAATTAATAGCGCAACTACAACAGATATGATTGGATCAGCAATATACCACTTAAAGAAAATCATGAGACAGCCTGCAATTATTGCGCCAACAGAGCCCAATGCGTCACCTAGAATGTGTAAATAAGCACTTCGCAAATTAACATTGCCCTCTACATCGCCTTTTCTCAATAATGCTAGGGCACTGATCATATTCGCTAATAGTCCAATTACAGCTATTATCATCATCGTTCCACTTGAGACAGCAGGTGGTTGGGAAAATCGTTCGATTGCCTCTAATATGATAAAAAAGGCGATAACAAACAATGTAACACCATTAAATAAGGCAGCTAAAATTTCAAAACGATAATAGCCGTAGGTTTTACTCGAAGAGGCAGGTCGTGTGGCGAACCAGATTGCTAGAAAGCTTAAAAAAAGAGAACTTGCATCACTTAGCATATGACCTGAATCTGACAATAAAGCAAGACTATTTGTAAGTAAACCACCAAAAAACTCTAACAGCATAATACCAGTTGTTATGATTAACGCTATAAGTAAGCCCTTTTTATTTCCTTCTCTTATTTCTTCGAAACCATGATGATGTCCATGATGACTATGGTCGTGCCCATGAGAATGTCCCATCTTATCTTCCTCCTGTTTCTAAAAAATGATATTTGCTTGCTTTTTATATGTTTCTCCGTAAATGTTGATAGATATATGCTGCATCATCCCCAACTCCTTGAAGCAGACTGGAAGCTCTATTTGTTTGCCATGGTAATCCTAAAAAATACAATCCAGCAATATTCGTTATTCCCTTCTTATGAATAGGATTTCCGTTTACATTTATTACTTGTGGAATGTTAATCCAACTATAATCATGATAAAAACCGGTAGCCCAGATAACAGTGTTAACTTTTAGTCTGCGTTTATCTATAAACTCAAAAGTATCATCGACAATTCTTTCTGTGCGCGGAAATACAGTTATTGCTCCACTTTTTATTTTTGCTCTTAATTCAAATCCAAAAACTGGGTCTGGTTTCTTCCTTAGCCATTGACCTATTTTGGAATAGGTACTTGCTTTATATATTTTCATTTTCTCAAATAACCAGAAAATACTCTTATTCCCTATATTTTGTGGTAAAAAACGAATTTTATGACCTACTGATAGGTATACCAAATATTTGTCTGAAAGCTCCGCTGCAACTTGCGCCCCTGAATTCCCGGCTCCTACAATTAAAACCGGTCCTTCTTTAATTTGTTTCGGATTATGATATTGCGATGTATGAAGCTGGACTACATTTTCAGATAAGCTAGAAGCAAATGAAGGTATCAATGGTTTTTGAAAGGGACCAGTAGCAATAATCACTTTTTTAGCTGCTAATACACCCTCATTAGTAACTACCTTAAAGGCTTCCTTTGTCTTTGATAGTTCCTTTACCTCTGTATTTAATTGAACTGGCAGCGAAAACGTGGTCGCATAATCAAATAAATAGTCTGCTATTTCATTTTTTGTGGGATAGCCATCCAAATCCCCATACAGCGGAAATCCAGGAAGAGAACTGTAAAAACGTGGAGTAAACAAAGTTAATGAATCATATCTCTTTCTCCAGCTTTCACCTATAGATGTTTCTTTTTCTACTATGAGAAAAGATAAGCCGCTTTTCTTTAAAAAGTAACCCATCGCAAGCCCGCCTTGCCCGCCGCCAATTATTATTACATCGTAACTCATAACAACCGTCCTCCATTATATGAATATATGTTCATATATTCATTATAATCTAATTAATAAATCTGTCAATAAAAATTAACAATAAGTTCCACTTCTCTTTTAATAAACTACTTAAAACGTTGCTCATGCTTCAAATAGTGAATATGTACAATTTATGAACAAAACATTTGTGAAGTTGTGAACATTTTATAAACTTATCGTTTTAACCATGTTTATGGTAGATTGCTATATTATAATAAAGAAAATTAGTCCTCAGGAGGAACATTTAATATGGAAAATACACTAAAAGTTACAAATGTCTTATCAGATCCAACTCGTTTCTATATTTATCAGTACATTACAAAACGTCATCAAGATGTCACTGTTCAAGAAATAGCGGATGAATTTTCCATCCATCCAAATGTAGCTCGCTTGCATTTATCTAAGTTAGAAGATGTAAGAATGCTACACTCAGAAACAAAAAAAACAGGTAAAGGTGGTCGCCCCAGCAGACTATATCGTTTATCAGATGAAGTTATTCAATTTAGCTTTCCTTTTCGAGATTATCAATTATTAAGCAGCATTTTATTGAAAACGCTTGAAAGCCTTGGAGCAGAGGGAAGCAAAGCACTTTATGAAACAGGAAAAACATTTGGCAAAGACATGATGGAGCAGGAGATTGCACGTATTACAAACAACACAGCACTATTATCGAATGAGGATAAAATACGTTTATTACAAAATGCTAGTTTAATGACCGGACAGTTACCTGCATTGGAATGGAATGATGATCAAACCTCTTTATATTTTGAAATTTATAACTGTCCATTTAAAGAAGTAGCTGTAGAACATAAGAATAAAGTTTGTACCATGCACCAATCCTTCTTTACAGGAATGTTCGAAGCTTTGTTTAAAGATGTTCAGTTAATC
Organism: Niallia circulans NBRC 13626; assembly: GCF_001591585.1. Taxonomy (GTDB): domain Bacteria; phylum Bacillota; class Bacilli; order Bacillales; family Cytobacillaceae; genus Niallia; species Niallia circulans. The sequence continues at coordinate 185,241 of NZ_BCVE01000006.1, forward strand.
GAGAAACAAAATATTATTACTGGTTGTGATCAATGCGCTTATAAAACGATCGTGCAATAAAAAAAGAGAAGGAGCCCCTTCTCTTTTTTCTCATTTAAAAGCCATTAATATATGGATTATGTTCCATTTCATGCTCAATCGTCGTTTTTCTGCCATGACCGGAAAGCACTAATGTGTCTTCAGGTAAATTCAATAACTTCTCATGGATACTAGTTAGCAATGTTCTTTGATTCCCGCCAGCTAAATCTGTTCGGCCGATACTTTCATAGAAAAGGGCATCGCCTACAAATGCCCAATTCTCCTTTTCAAAATAAAACGTAACACTGCCTGGAGAATGCCCTGGTGTCTCCATCACTTGAAAGGTAAAATCACCGATTGTCATGCTTGGATTTTCATCTAAGAAATGCTCAGCAGGTCTTGTTACAATCGGATTCGGCAGCCTAAATGCTTCACTTCCGTTTAATTTCGGATTAATTAGCCATTCTTCCTCTTTGCTATGTACATATACGGGAATACTATACTCTGTCCGAACATCTTCCACTGCACCAATATGGTCAAAGTGAGCATGTGTTAACAGAATTGCTATAGGAGATAATCCTAACTCCTGAATTATCTTTATTAACTTTCCTCCATTTGCCCCAGGATCTATCACCAAACAATCCTTGTTTTCATTCCATATTAAATAACAATTTGTCTGGATTGGTCCTAAAGGAATTTGTTTATACTCCATCCCATAACCCCTCCTATCTACTCTCTAATTGACTTACAACACGTTCTACTTTATCTTCCATTTTTCTACTAATGTCCCGTCTATCATCAATTCGGATATTTGTACAAACACGAACAAGCCCTTTTTCAAAAGGAACTTCATGCATAGCTTGGATTACTTCAAATAAAACAGGAAGCTCTCCCTCAATAATTGTATTCATCGGCGTTAATTGGAACCGAATTTGCCCTTTTTCCTCATAACCCATAAGCACTTTTTGTATATCTGCTACATATGCACTTACACTTGGTGTTTGTGTTCCTACTGGTATAACTGTTACATCTACAATTGCCATTAACTATATTCTCCTTTCAACCGTATATTTAACCATATATAAGACAAGATACTTGATTATGTTCCATGATTATGATGGCATATTTTTATGCCATCATCAACTATTGTGAATAGTGGTAGAAAATAAGGAGCTAATTTCGCCCGTTTCCATATCCAGCATATTTTCATAATAATAACCAAATAGACAATATTTTCCATCACTCGAAATTTGGATAGGCTGATCCTCTAATTCCATTTCCGTATCTATCTTTTTGCTTTCACCTGTTTCCATATTTATTTCAACAAGATTAAAGCCATCTTGATAAGTTTCCGCATTACCACTATTTTTGGGAACAAAAGTAAGAAATTTATTCTCATAAAAAGTATAGTTTGGTACTAACCAATTGGAAAATTTAGATAATCTAGGTAAGCGGACACTTCCTTGCTTCTTTAATTCAGAATCATAAAAGGTATAAATGGCTTCCTCTTCTTTAGATGAACCGGCCAGAGTAAGGAGATAACCATTTTTCTCTTCTATAAAATAAATATCAGGTACGTCCCATTCTTTTTCTTCTTTTGTTTCCAAATTGAAAATTTTAAGAGGAGCGTAAAAGGAAGGGGAGCTTTGGTCCCACTCTAAATACATTACTTTTTCCTTTGATTGCCATTGGGGAAAGGGCGTAGACACAGGAAAATCACTTAATTCATTTTCTTGAATATCCAATACAGATACTTTACTTTCCCAATCCTTGGTGAAAGTAGTAATTAATAGTTCATTTTCACTATAAGGATTCCACGCAAAATCTGTTTCATAGCTTTGCAATTTTCTAGTAAGCACTTCATTTCCCTTCATATCAATGATATGAATTTCTCCTTCTTCATCAGAAAGAGCATTGTATATTAAAAGTTGATTTTTATTGAGTATCACATTTGACAATTCTGTTACCGATTCATATAAAGGAATATGCTTTCCAGTATAGATGTTATAAGTGTAAATTTTATTAACACCCTCTACTTTCGCCGAATAACAAATTGTATCATTCTTTATCCAGCCATATACTTGCTCAAAATCTCCTTCAACTGGACTAATAGGAGGAAGCATCGTGTTGTTATTGATATTTTTGTCCTTCGCTTCATTTTCACTGGCTGAATTATTCTGTCTTGGTACACAGCCAGACAGAATAAGTGTGAAAAAAGTGAAGAGAAGAACTATTCCTAGTGTGTTTCTCTTACCTAATGGAAACATTTTTCACACTCCTATACTACTTTTCATGTTTTATTTACTCTATAGAATAGTAACATAAAAAAGCCGATTTTTTCGGCTTTTTTTCAAATACGCTTTGATATTTTACTAAAATGAGAAATATTCCTCCATAATAGGTGCTTATTTACACTCCATACATTTCATCTACTGTAAATCTACAAATATAAAGACGCTAAGAAAATCGTTGATGTGTCATGATAGATTTCAGTAAATTGGGATAGAGGAAGAGGATTTATCCCTTTTCCCAACTCTAATGTAAATCCTGGCTTTCTAAATTCTTGAATAAACCAATCTTTATAACCAGCATGACTATCTACATTTTGAATGGCTTTATACCCACTCACTCTATAAAATTCATTTGCTATCGTTTGCGATTCTGCTGGCTCTAGCCCTTCATAGCCCCAATAAAATTCTTTTCCTTGCGTATGCAATGCTATTAAACAGTCAAAATTCTCTTTATGCGCAAGCTTCGCCATCACTTGAGCCTCAGGTTCAGACAATGGCGTGTCTCCCGGATAATCTCTTGGTGCTGGCGATTTTGGTTCTTTCCTTTCCTTTTCAATTTCCCAATTTGCCGGAAATTGATTATTCAAATCAACCCCACGGATATTTGCCTTCCAGCTAGTGAAATCAGTGCTTCCACCATTTATCGAGAATAATTTCTCCTTCTCTTCTTCTGGAGGACCATTTAAGACCAAATTAACTCCATCTGGATTGACCATCGGTACAATGGATAAGTCAACAGACTGATATAATGGCATTGTATGAACACGATGAATATTTGTCCCATTCGTTAAAGATAATAAAAAATCATTCAAAAACACCATTAAAATCGGCGTAGTAATCCATTCATTGGCATGGAATGATGCATTTATATGAACCTTTTTTGTACCTTTTCCTATTCTAATTTCCTCAATATTATGTCCTAATACACTTTTACCAATACTCTTCACTTGAATGAATGGAAAAATTTTCTTTAATCTAGTTAGATCGACTTGCAAGGAATGATAATCATACTTTTTCTTTCCCTGTACTATTCTTCCAATAATGCGATTTGGAATATAAATTTCATCGCCTACTTGAAGATTATTCGGATTTACATGTTGGTTTATTAATAAAATACTATCCACTGAAATATTTCTTACTCCTGCCAATTTCCACAGAGTTTCTCCCTGCTTTATCTTATGAACCTGTAATTCAAATCCAGGTATTTGGATAGTTTCTGAAGCTGCTAATTTATTTGGATTAACATGAGGATTACTGTCTAAAATAAGATTCAAGGGAACCATAAAAAGCTGACTATAGTACCAAAGTGTATCTCCTGGTCTCAATTTAATCTCCATATGCCCACTCCTCTCCCTATATATATATGAACCGCACTAAAAAACATTACTTATGGTACTTTTTCTTATTCATAAAAAAAGCTTTGTGACAAAGTAGGTATTTCTACATTTATCACAAAGCTCCATCATTCTACTCTTTTTTATTCGCTTCTTCCACTATCTCAAGCATCCCTTTTTCTTTATCATAGAACCGCAATAAGTCTCCATAAATAATACTATCAGAATACTGCAATTCTAAATTCGCCTGCTCTATATAAGGCTCACACCCGTCTCCATTGACTGCTTCTCCAGTTGCTCGATCATAACAAACTTCTTTCGTATACACATAATCATTTGTGATAAAGCTGCCATCTCGTAAGACAACAAACGGATCCTTGTTATCAGAGAAAAGATCAGATCCAAATTGAATATCATTTTTTGTCTCGATCCCGAGCAAATGAAGAAGAGTCGGCTTGATATCCACTTGACCAGATACTGTTGACAATGTTTTCCCTTCCATTCCTGGAATATGGATAACAAAAGGCACTCTTTGTAATTGAGTGCTTACAAAAGGAGTCACTTCTTCTCCTAATAACTCACTCATTGCTTTATTATGATTTTCCGAAATGCCATTATGATCTCCATACAGTACAATAATGCTATTTTCATAGAGACCTTCTTCTTTTAGTTTCTCAATAAAATTTTTCAATGCTTCATCCTGATAACGGACAGTAGGAATATAATTATTCAGTGTTTTACTGCCGGTTGTTAATGGCTCGATAAATTTGTCTTCCTCTTCTAACTCAAAAGGAAAATGATTTGTCAGCGTAATAAATTTACTATAAAAAGGCTGCGGCATTTCTTTTAAATGAGCGATTGATTGCTCGAAGAAGTCAATATCCTTCAGCCCCCAGCCAACAGAGTTTTCCTCATTCACCTCATAATCATTAATCTCATAAAATCGTTGGTATCCTATACTTTGGTACATAATATCACGATTCCAGAAACTCTTATTATTTGCATGTAAGGAAGCTGTGTAATATCCATTTTCATTTAAAATTTCAGGAGTTGCCTGATATTCATTTCCAGAATGAGTAAAGAAAACAGCCCCTCTACTTAATGGATACAATGAATTTTCCACAATGAATTCCGAATCTGAAGTTTTACCTTGTCCAGTTTGGTGGTAGAAATTTTCAAAATAGAAGCTCTGTTTAATAAAATCATTTAAAAATGGTGAAATTTCTTCGCCATTAACTTCTCGATTGATTGTAAACGACTGAGTAGACTCTAGACTAACCATGATTACATTTTTACCTTTAGCAATACCAAACATGTCCTTATTTGGTTCTGTATAATTTGCCTGATTATAATTAACCATATCTGTTAATTCACTGCCATCTGCAAATGCTCTTTGTGCAGAAGTCTTTGTTTGCAGAAAAATATCATAAAGTTGATAATTATATGTTCCAATATTTTTCACTAAAAGCTCTCTATCAAATGTTCGAGTTAACAATTGCGTTCTTTGCGTTTCTGCTAAACTTAGATTAAAAAAAGCTAAGCTTATCGTAAGTAAATAGAAAATACTCTTGTGAACTCTTGTGTATTTCGGAATTTTTACAAAGGCTGGTTTCTTTTTCATAATGACAATAAGCAAAATAATATCAACAAAGAAAAGAATATCCGTAACATGGATTAACTCTCTAATACTACTTCCTAAATCACTCATATTACTTGTTTGAAATAAAAGCGGCAGAGTTAAAAAATCTGTATAAACTCGATAAAAAACCACATTTGCGTACAAAACAAACGAGAGAATCAGACTTGAAATTAATATATATCTCTTTTGATTTTTTTCTGAGAAAAACATGGATATTCCTAGTATAAATAATATGGAACTTAAAGGATTAATGATTAATATGAATTGTTGAATCCAATTTTCAATTTTAATATCAAAGCTTGTAATATAGGCAATATTTGTTTTAATCCATAGTAAAACTGTTGCAATCGTTATAAGTGACAGCTTTGACCACTCCAATTTTTTCTTAAACAATGGTGAATCCTCCTAACTATTGATCAAACAAAATCTCGAAAATTATCACTTTACACATTTTACAATATTTTTATTATATAAAGCTAATCTTTATGAAATTTTAATCTAATTTTCATCTTTGTGTATTATTATAATAGCTTACTCTTTTTTAAACGTCCAATCAGACGAAAAGTTTCAGAAATTTTATCGTAATTATTCCTATCATTTAAAATACCTAAAAAAAATCTCCTTCCAAACGGAAGAAGATTTTTTTCATTCTTAATAATCCTATCTATTTGTACCTAGCTCGATTAACTTTTAGCCAACCACGCAGCACCAATTACCCCTGCTGTATTTCCAAGAGTCGCAACATCAATGACAGTTGACTCTGCTACACTTTTAAAGGAAAATTTCATAAAATTCTCTTTTACAGGATCTAACAGGACATCTCCAGCTTTTGATACTCCTCCACCTATGACAATTTTCTCAGGATTTAACGTATTAGCAATATTTGCTAACACTAGCCCTAAATGAAATGCAACAAATTGAACGATTTCATTAGCTAATTCGTCCCCTCCTTTAGCTGCATCGAATACATCTTTTGCTGTAATCGCCCCTTCTTGATCTAGTAACGAATGAAGCTCGCTTAATGTATGTCTTTCCGCTAATCTTTCTTTCGTTAAACGAACAATTCCCGTTGCAGATGCAATCGTTTCTAAACAGCCAGTTTTCCCACAGTTACAAGGAGCTCCATTTTCCACAATTGCAGTTAGATGACCTATTTCACCAGCAGCTCCTTTAACGCCTTGCACAATATCTCCATTAATAATAACGCCTCCGCCAACACCAGTACCCAGTGTTACGCAAACTAAATCCTTTGCTCCTTCTCCAGCTCCCTTCCACATTTCACCTAAAGCAGCACAGTTAGCATCATTATCAATCGTTACTGGCAATCCTAAATCTGCTTCAAGGCGAGCCTTTAAAGGAAAATTATCGGGCCAGCCTAAATTTACCGTATTAAAAATAATTCCTGTTTCATAATCAAAAGGACCTGGCGCACCCATTCCTGCACCTAAAACATCCTCTTTCGAATGACCTAATTCCTTCAATTTAGCATCAATGGATTTTGCAATATCAGATGTTATATTTTTCCCTTCCTCAGAATTATCTGTTGGGATTTCCCAATGATCAATTAAATCGCCATTTAAAGATAAAAAAGCAATTTTCACCGTTGTTCCGCCTAAATCTATTCCAGCTACCCATTTTTCTTGCATCACACATTCCCCCGATTTCTCTTATCCTCTAAGTATTGTATTTCTTGATTAAGCAGTCGCATAGCAGAATCGAATTCTTGTTCTTTTATTAATTGAGATTGATATAATTCTTTAATTTCGGATTTCATTAATTGTAAATCGCCTACTCGATCTCCAACATAAATGATTGTCCCGTACTTTTTTAAAAACTGCTGCACGTCATAAATTGTTTGCATGGTACCCCTCGATTTCATTCTTTTTCTATCCACTGCAAAGGTTTGCATAAAGTGATAAATTAATCGTTTTCAAATTAAGTATAAAGGATACGGACTGTTTCCTCAACAGCAGATTCTTTTCCCTTATTAGGAAAGTAAATATATGTTTAAAGCTAGAAAACAAAAGATATTCCCTCCTCTTTCTTCTTTTATCATAATTTTCTTTTCCATACATATATTTAAAGAAGTATAGATGAGACAGGCTCATATTTTGAGCATACTTAACATGGAGCGGTGAAAATAATGAAAAAAGATTTTATTCGTTTAAGTCTTTCTCTTATTATCCTTATTTCTATTTTCTATATTTTTCAACAAAAGCAGATTGCTAAGGAGAGTATCACCTATTTTCCGATTGATCCTACTGTCACTTTTCCGAAAGCAAACACAACTCTTACTTTTAGTAAAAAAAGATTTGATGAATACAGTATTCTTTGGGAGAGCCATTCATCCATTAATAAGGTCGCATATTTACGGCAGGATATGAGCTTATTGTATGCAAATGGAAAACTAATAAACACAATGGGAGAATGGAAACAAAACACTTTGGAGCTTTCAGGAAAAAAAACAATCGTGGAAAGAGAAAGTAACTTTTTACAAGCAATAACTTTTCATTATGCGGAAATACACGATAGTAGTGAAAGAATTTTCAGTTCACAAAAAACTTCCACGGACAACTTATATATTATTAACTCCAAGTTTGAAAATGCTCCCCTAACTTTTCATACTGCCAGTAACTTAACAGAAAAGGATTGGGCAAAGACCTTAGAGAAAGAAGCATTAAACAATGTAGAGTATGCTTATCTTCAAGTATTAAAAAAATTCCATATTTCACCTGAGCAATATCATACAAAACTATTACTTACAGACTTAATCAACTATAACGATGCACCTCTCCCGAACTTTTCAAAAGAACAAAGCGCAAAAATAATTGGACAACTAACAGAGGGGCTCTATAAAAATTATTTTCTTGGCGTTATAAAAGAAGATGGAACCATTGCTGATCCCATCGGTAGTTCTATTCCTGTATTATTAATTAATGATAACCATCTTCTTATCTTATTTACAACAGTAGATGGTGAGGCAATTGTTTTAAGACAACAAATATCTACTCTTTAATTTTATCCCATAATAGAAGATATTTAGAATTGTTTTCGTCCAACTTTATCGCTGATTGTAAATACTTCCTTGCTTCTTCCAAGTTCTTATTATATATACTTACAACCGCTAAATTATAATATGCTTCATGAAATTCTGGATTTATCGCGATTGTTTTTTGCAGGTTCTTCTCTGCATCATTTAGATTACTCTTCTTAAGTTGAATATAAGAAAGTAAAAAGTAGTAATCTTCATTATTCTTTGGTTCCAGTTTCTCCAAAGCCAATTCAGCCTGATGAAATTTCTCATCATGGATATAATCATGGATCAGCATATAGGCTGATTGTTCTTGTCTTTGCAATACATCTTGATGGAATGAATAAAGGACACCTATTCCCAAAAGCAGTATAGTAACAAAGGCGGCACCAAGCTGGATTTTCCAGTTTTTTTTCTTTGGAAAATGAACAATCGCTGTGGCTAAGAAGCCGCCTATCAAACCACCAATATGTCCTGCATTATCGATTCCTTGTATAGTAAAACCAAAAATAAGATTGATAATTATGATGATAATGACATTCCAGCCCATTACACGAAAAAATAGCTGGGGAAAGCGCCACGCAAAATAAAGAAGTGCACCAAAACAGCCAAAAATCGCGCCGCTTGCACCAGCCGATAAAGACGGACTTAATAAATAACTAGCAAATACCCCACTAAACCCAGCAAATAAATAAATAAACATAAATCGGCTCGATCCAAAAATCCGCTCAATCAATGGTCCAACATAATATAGAGCAATGGAATTCATAAGTAAATGCAAAATACCAATATGTAAAAAAACAGGTGTTACAAATCGCCACCATTCCCCATTGGCAATTAAATAATTTACTTTTGCTCCCCATTTAATTAACGTTTCACTGTTTGTACTTCCGCCACTTAATTCCATTAAGAAAAATACAATCACTTGAATAGCAATGAAAAAATACGTGATACATGGTTTTCCAAAATTAAATAACTGTCTTTCTTCTTTTTCATTTTGTCTTAAGCGTGTAAAGATAGCATCTTTATATTTTTGAATATGCGTTTCTCGCTCTGCTTCCGTTTCTGGCATACCTTGTAATTCTGCTATTTTAAACTCTCCTATTTCCCAGTCTTGGACGGATCGATCAAGAAGAACTGTTTCAATTTGTATTTTTTTATTTGGGCTTAAAAATACTGGATTGATAATATGTTCATATGAATCTACAGGCGGATAAGCAGATATATAAATGCTCACCACCCTAAGGGAACGACTATGCAGCGAACTTCTTATCCTTTCAGCATTTAACGCTGTCCTTTCTATATCCCTGCTTAACCAATTACTCCAGTTAATATCGATTTGAAATAAGCGAATAACGGGAGATTTTGATTTATTCTCTTGAGCCTCTAGCCATATTTCTTGTTGATCTTCTGATAAGTAGATAATTTTATACTGATATTCATTTACTAGTATATGGATGATTCTCCAATACTTATAATGTTCTAGCTCCATCTGTTCTCTCCCTACTCTCCGAACATCCTGAAAGGTAATGACACTATATTCTTCAAGTTCTTAAAAATAGTTGCTTTTTAAGGAAATACGCTTTCTATGTAACAATACTATATATGTTTCTTTTTTCCTTCATTTCATTTAAATGTCACAAAATCCATCTTTCATTTTAGCTTATTTTATGTATTTTATAAATGAAAGTGACATTCGACAAGCATATCGCTTGAAGATATGAACGTTATTATTTGTTATTACCTTTTTAAAAAGATTAAAAACACATTTGGTAAAAGGAAAAAAGGATAGAACAAAAGTAACCAATTGGTACCATTATGTTGCGGACACTCTGTGTATACCTTCTCCCTTTTCGGGATCTATTTATCATATTTTCAAAAAATCCAATTAAAGATATTTATATATGACCAAAATCTTGATATTATCCATTTGAGAACGAACGTTCGAATAGATATTAAGATAGCAATTATTTAACACTATGTCAAAGGATATCAACCAATTACCGTATACAAAAAGCGGAAAGTCTTACTGTATCAAATAAAAATCTTTAAAATTTAACTATGAGGTCTTTTATAATATGTATGTAACGATTGCAGATTTTATTATAGAGTGGAAGTGGGAGGCAGAGCTGACTCAAAAGATTTTAGAAGGTTTAACCGATAATTCTTTACAGCAAAAAGTCTCCCCTGAAGGTCGTACATTAGGAAGACCGGAATATTTAGCTCAAATTCGGGCAGAAAATAAATGAACTAGATAATGCAAAAAATATTCCTGCTGCAGCTAAAGAAATAACCGATACATTTAAACTTCTCAGTTCTACTGCAATCAAAGTGATAGAAGAACAATGGACAGACGAATCCTTGAAGGAAGTGCAATCAGCCTTTGGCAGAGAAGAAACAAATGATCAAATTTTAATGGGGCTCATTAAGCATATTGTTCATCACCGCGGACAACAAGTTACAATTCTGATGCAGCAAGAGTCAAACCATTTGGAGTTTATGGACCATCAAAGGAAGGTTGGATTCTTGTAGGACTAGACAAAGACAATCCACCACTTTAACAGTTCAAGAAGATATCCTTGTAATACTAAATGTACACCTTGGCATAGATTAGCAAGACAGCTGAGTTTCGGCAGTCTAAAAGCAGAGCATAGGATTAACATGACTTGTGTATTCAAGCTTACAGTAGCTGTCCCTTACACTTTTAGAAGCCAATAAGCCAAACAATTACGTTACTTCTTGTAATTGTTCGGCCTTATTTTTGTGCAGGCTACTTATTCCCAGCTCATTTAAACGCTATTTTCCGTCGCATCTGTTCTTTTTTATTCATTGATAAATCGTATTTTGCGATCGTCCAAAAACAGAGTTCATTGTCATTCTTTTTACACTTGGAATATTCATTAATATTCTAACTGCATATTTACGAATAAATGGACTTCTTAATACCGTATTAATGACACGATACCGTTTTTGAAATAAATAATATCCACCTAAAACAATTAGTAAAATGGAGAATACTTTTGACATTTTTGAAATCCCTCCTACTAACTAGTTTGGTAATAATATTATTTTTTATCCGTGTAAACGAATAAAAATGTTAATGTATTGACGTGATTAAAATTATTACAAAAAGAAAAATCTATATATCAACGCAGCTAAGAAGCCGGAAAGAACATTTACCATATCATTATTAAAAAGTGCAAAACCCTTTATTTTCACTAAGTTAGTGTGACATTCTACTTTTGATTCAACTATTCGACCACAAACAGGACATTTATATTCCACTTGTACAAAGGCACCTAAAAGAGTATCCACGATATTACCTAAGAATCCAAATACAAGGATGACAAAAAAACTACCAAACTCCAAAGCAAATAAGAAATTCGCTGTTAACGCTATTAAGAGTGATCCAGCAAATGCAGCAATTGTTCCTAGGACACTGACTGCTCCAGATGTTCCAGTGGCCGCTTGTTTAAACGTTCGAACAGAGATTGGCTTTTTCTTGCTTAAGGATCCAATCTCTGATGCCCATGTATCCGAGTTGGCAGCTGCAAGAAGTATGGCGAATACACTAATCCAAACTGATTCTTTTGCAAAATAATAGATGATACCAACAATTGCTGCAAAACCTCCATTTGCCATAACTTGCCATGCATCTCGTTGTGACCCTTTTTTGGTTTTGTCCTCCATCGCCTGTTTAGTTTTGCTTTTATATTTTGAAAGCATACTAGAAGAAACAAAAAATACTCCTAGAACTACTAATCCCTTAGAGCCAAATCCTAGCGCAATTCCGCTCCCAACAAAAAAAGCCGCAATTGCGCCACTCATCGTTAATGATCTGCGTTTATATGCCAAAAAAGAGACAAATAAAATGACTACTGCATACATCATACTACTCATTTGCGTAAATAATTCCTTCATTTGTAATTATTTTCTGAACAGCTAAATCATGATTCTCAACGGGAATTTGCTGCTGTATTTGCATAGAAAATGCTAGTGATATTGTTTGTCCATCATAATTTTGCAAAAAGCGGTCATAATAACCGCCCCCAAATCCTAATCTATATCCTTTTGGCGAAAAAGCTAATCCAGGAACAAGAAGTAAATCAATTAGTTTAGAATCTGTTGGTTTCGTTTTTTCTATAACTGGTTCAAACAGGTTACTATAAACCGATTCAAGTTGATTAAATTGCTCTAATTCGCGAAAAATCATTTGTCTAGATGCAGGGATGCACTTGGGAACACTTACTTTTTTACCTAATTGCCAAGCTGTACGAATAATTTGGTATGTATCCACCTCAGGAAACTTGGAAATGGTAATCCCTATATGACTAGCAGAAATAAAGGAAGCATCATTATATAATTGGGAAGCTATTTGGTAGGACATATGCTCATATTGTGGTTTATTGATTGATTGGAGTTGTTTTATCATATCTGATCGGAATTGTTTTTTTTCCTGCATTTTATGTACACCTTCCTTACATTTTCGTTATAAATATGAAAAAAACAGAAGGGATATCCCCCTTCTGCTTATTTTGTTTCACGATGAACTGTAGTACGTTTTTCTCTTGAGCAATATTTTTTTAGCTCAAGACGATCTGGATTATTTCGTTTATTTTTTTTAGAAATGTAGTTACGATCACCACATTCAGTGCAAGCTAACGTAATGTTTACACGCATGTTTATTTCCCTCCAAACTATAGGTTGCTAGTTCGTGCATACGACTTTTATATGATAACATCTTTTGTTAGGAAATGCTAGTACTTGTTTTCATTAGAATATGATTCATATCTAAAATATCCTTTTTTTCTGTCCCCATAATGGACCAAGCCCGACTAATACCAGTTGATTGAGGCATTACCTCCATATTTAAAGAAAAAATACTTACACTGGAGCCTTTTGCCATAGGCTGATATTTGAGGGTACCATTTTGATTATTGCTCCAAATATGATCAGTATGAACATTCCACAGAGGTTGTACGGTTCTCTGTTCCATGCAGCTTGAATTATGTTCTCCATTTACTAAATATAGCTGTTCCTCAATGGAATGATAGATGACGTTTTCCGTAGGTGATACAAAAGAAAGATGATTATGAAAAGCTTTTGGAAAATAATTCAAAACTAAAACTTTCATTTTTTTCGGTTCTTGAGAGTGATTTCTGACAAAAATCTCATTATATTGAATTTTTGAGTGCTTGTGTATTTGTTTTACATGAACGGAAATAGAATGTTCTGGTATTAATTTTTCATAACCATTTTGAATCCAATACGTTTTTCCATCAACCCAGATTCCAGGAGTTGTCGTTATTTTTTTTACTAATAACTTTCTTTGAACACTTTGATAGTCTTTTTGTAAATTGGCCTCAATTTTCATTCTTCCTTCACCTACTCTAATATTTTTAATTAGATATGGATTCCTTCACCTTTGCCTGTACAATCAATTCATCAAAAATTCTTTTTGTCTCTTCGCCAATTCGATTCCAGCTAAAAAGCTGGCTAACTAATATTTGCCCTTTCTTACCAATTTCTTTACCCACGGCTGGATTTTCTACTAAATACTCGATATTCTTTACTAAGTTTTCTGCATTATTTGGCTCCATATATAGTCCTGTCTCTCTATCCTTAATGATTCCTTTTAAGCCGCCTGTCTGGGATACAATTGTTGGAATAGCGAAAACAAGGGATTCTAATGCTACGATTCCAAAAGGCTCATAGGAACTCGGTATAACAACTATATCTGCTAGTGCATAGAGTGCATTCTTCTGTTCTTCCTGCAAATACCCTATTAAGTGAACACTTTCTGCTAATTGATGTCTTTCAATAAATTGTTGATATTCATCATACATCGGACCGACTCCAGCAATAACAAAACATAGATCATTTCGCTTTTTATGCAACTTTCTTGCTGCTTCTAATAAAGTTCCAAAGCCTTTTTCTTTTACCAATCTCCCCATAGCAAAAACCACTTTTTTGTTGTCCTTTGAAAAATTTTCAACCGGAGCAGCCGATATAGCTTCCTTCTTCAAGATTTCTACTCCATTGGGAATGATATTAATTTTCGTTTGTTCTACTTCAAAAATTGTCATTAACTCATTCTGCATATATTCGCTGCACACAATTAAAGAATCAGCTGTATCTATTAACTGGCTTTCTTTCCTATGGATAAATTTCTGCATTTCTGTATAGATACCACCGTTTCTTCCATGCTCTGTTGCATGTATGGTGGCTATTAAAGGAACATTTAATTGATTCTTTAAAGAAATAGCAGCTGCACCTACTAACCAATCATGTGCCTGCACTAATTCAAATGTTGTGTTCTTTCCTATCTCTATTGCTTTATCCCACATTGCTAAATTTAAGCCGCCAATCCAGTGAATAAAGTTTTGATCTTTACTATAAATTGGCTTGACCCGATAAACAAATAAGCCAGCCTTTTCTTCTACGTCTTCGGGATTTTTATTCATCTCTTGTGCTGTAACAAGATGAACTTCATAGCCATTTTTTATTAAGCTATTTGTTAACCCAACTACATGAGCACCAAGACCACCAACTATATTGGGCGGATACTCCCAAGATAAGATTAAAACACTCTTCTTGTTTGTCGGTTCCTTTTGAGACCGAACCGGTTTATGGATCTGTATCGTTGTATTTAAAATTGGATATTTACTTTCTCTTAAGGAAAGCCAGTCTTTATCGATTGGTCCTTTCCAATAACCGTTTAATTTGTTTGCCGCTTCTAGATGGTTTGTTACTTCTTCACTTGTCCAATTATTATCTTGATAAAGGAGAGCGCTCAATAACAACCATTCCTTTTCCATCTGCTTCTGTACTCTATGAGTTGCTGGCGGTAAAGAAATTTGTCTCCATTCATGAAGCTCTCTTTCCCAAAATGCTAAAGCAGCATAGGAAGAACGATGTTTAACAACCTCTTCTCTCCCTCTGCGCTCTAAGAAGGAAGCACAGAGATGGACACAATCCATTCCTTGACTGAATTGCTTTATATATGTTTCAGGCGTAATATGAACCATATAGCCTTCATCATTTAAATAACGAATACTTTTATTCAACTCGTCTTGTATCTTTACATAATCAGCTAAATCAATTGGGAAAGTTAAAATGGACTCATTTATGTATGGAGGATAGGATTCTAGCAAATCTAAGATCCATTTATCCCATACTTGTTTTGTTGCTTTCTCCTCTTTAAAAAGTTGATACAGCTTTTCTTCTACAGGAAAGAACACAATATTATGTGGTGATTCAACCGCAATACCTGTATCACTCGGTAAAGGATCACTATGATCGATTGTCCTACTGTTTAGATAGCTATAAGAAAAGTTCTCTTTTTTCAAATATAAATCTAAACCAGGTGAAAAATTTCCTTCTGGAAACCAAAATCCTGTCGGCCGGTAGTCTAAATAATCATCTATAATGGATAAACCTAACTCTATTTGTAATTGAATACCTGTACTTGTCGATACATTTGATAAAGGCGAAAAGGAAGCGGGACTTGCCAGCAATTCGATCCGCTTTTCTTGGAGAAGCGATTTAAGAACCTTCAATAGATTTGTTTCTTTATCTATCCAGAAAGAATACAATTCATCATCGGGATAGTATTTTTCTAAAAATTCTGTTATTTCTTCTCGAAATGACTGCGCATCAAGTTGTTCGAGATAAATTGGCGGAACAACAATTTGAATGGTATATGGAAGTTGATTCTTTTCTGTTTCGAAAAGAAACTTGATAAAGTTAATAGTCTCCGCATATAATTCCTTTTTCTTCTGTTTATCTTTTGAAAAATAGTTCATAAAAGGAATCTTATTAATTACAATCAGTTGAAAATAGGAACCATTCATTTCTTTTTCACATCCTCTTGCTCTTCTAATTCATAATAGCTATAGGTGCTTACGTGTTCAATCCAATTTGGGACAGAAACATCCCCATTCTCCCACTCCTGTAAATCCTTTGCTAATTGGCCTGTTTGGTTATGTGCCGTTCTCGGTGTATGCAAGGGATTTGACTGTAATATCGGTAAAAAGGATTGATACACATCAAGAACCCCAATTTCGAAACAAAAACTTCTATTGGGTGATAAGTCTTGTAACACCACTGATTCTTGCCTATTTTCAACAGGCAGAATGCGAGAATTATGCGCATTTCTTCCATTATAGATAATACAAGTTATATCATTAATCTTTACTGCTAGCGAACAAGTTTCCGGATCAATATCATAATAAGTTGAAATTAACTGCCATTTTCCTTCGGGAATTCTCCAAAATACTAATGCAGTGTCTTCCGATGTTAACCAAGCTTCCATCCCATTTTTCTTTGCTAATAAATCCACGCTTGTCCAAAAACTTTCCGTTATATATGATTCCTGCTTTTGCATTTGGATTACATTCTTTTGCTCCTCGGCTTGTCCAGCATTCCCATGATGTTCTTGTTCCTTCACATATTTTTTCCATTGGTATTGTACTTTTCCTACAGTTGAATTTAGTTCGATGGCAATTTTCCGGAAAGACAGTCCTTTACGTCTTAAATTTACAATTTGTTCAATCAATAGAAATTGCACCTCTTTCTAAATTTTATTTATCCAATGTCATTTAATTGCTGTGGTGTATGATCGCAATTTACTAGTATATGCATACAAGATTCCATTTAGTTCGCTATTTATATTTATTATGTTACCACTGAATGGGCATTGCCACAACGAACAGATTTTGTCGGAATATGCTTAAACTTACGTACGTTTATTGTAATAGAGCAAAAAAATTTTTTTTGCATTTTTCCATTAGCTAGTACAACATCGATTCGACATATGTTTTTAAAAATTCAAGATGAATTACGACATATTCTTAACTGTTTCGCAGATCTATTCGAATATTGTCATCCACAATCTTGATTTAATAGGAATTAACGATAGATAATGATAAAATATCTTTAGCTTGCTTTGTTCTTCTTTAGGTCTCTTATTATTTATGTCATTTGAAATGAAGATTTTATTCTGAGGTGAATTATGTTAATTGTAATGTTAGTAATTATAGGAATTTCTTTATTCCTTCTTATTCTGTCTCTTTTCCTTCGTGATCCCATTAAAGATTTACGAGAGGAAATAGATCAGCTTTCCATTCAACAAGTACAAGAGCTATACAAAATAAAAAAGAAATTAAAACTATTAGAAGAAGAGTTAATGATCGGTGAGGAAGATTTTTCTTTAAAGCCATCTTCTACCCTAAAAAACCCATCCGCAATGGAAATGGATAAACCACAGCCCATTCACGCTATTATTAAAAACCAAGTCTGGACCCTTGCAGCTAGCGGAGTACCGATTGAGCAGATTGCCAATCAATCTTCCTTATCTATCACTCAAGTTCAGCAAATTATAAAGGAAAGGGTCGAAAAGTAACTAAATGAAAAAGCATAGTTTACGTTCATTTGCCATCGGAATGCTCCTTTCAGCAAGCATTATTGGTAGTTTTTATTACTATCTCGAAAATAAAGGTCAAGAACATGCAACGATTAGTGTATCTGAAGCAACATCCTATCTACAAAAAAAGGGTTTTACTGTGTTAGCAGAGGTCGAATATAAGAATTTACAAAAGCAAATAGCAGAGAAGAAACAAGAACAAGCAAAATCAGCAGCAAAAGAAAAGAAGCAGGAAGAGCCAAAAGAAGAACAACACGAGAACATTGCCTATACGTTAAAAGTTAAAAGTGGTATGAGCATCTCTCAAATTGCTGAGTTATTATATAAAGAAAAAATCGTCAAAGATCAAGAAGAGTTTGAAACATACTTAATTGATAATGGCTACCATACAAAAATTCAAGTCGGCAGCTTTCCTTTAACTAGTGACATGAGTCATAAAAAAATTGCCGAAACTCTTACGAAATAAACGAGCTGGAACATAATTAAATAAGTGATCTAAAAGGTCGAACAATCCTTATTTAGCTATTAAGTATAAATGAAGCACACTAACTAGTTAAAAGCTATGAAATAATGAAACCCCAAATATTATAGAGATGTTGTAAGTATCTCCGTATAATATTTGGGGTGAAATCCTATGTTCCAGTCTTTTTTTATTTACCAATCATATTGTCTGCCTTTAACTAAATAGAAAATATTCTCAGCTATATTAGTTGTATGGTCTGCTGCTCTTTCTAAATAACGACAAACAAATGTCAATTGCGAAATTTGCTGTAAATACTCAGGTTTATTTTTACTAATTTCTAAAAGCTCCACAAACGCTTGTTTATTTAAACCATCTACCTCATCATCCATCTCCGCGATTTTTCGAGCTAGTTTTGTGTCTTCTTTATTATAAGCAGTTAAGGATAAGCGCAGCATTTCATTAGTAATCTCTAACATTTTTTTTACATGAATGATTGGTTTCACTAAGTCTTGATTCCCAATTCGAATAGTAGCTTTTGCAATATTAACGGCAAAATCTGCGATTCTTTCAATATCGGTTGCAATCTTAATTCCAACAATTATACGTCTTAAATCAATTGCTACAGGTGCCTGCTTCGCAATTAATAGAATAGCAAAGTCATTTATTTCTTCATACAAATTATCAGCCTTTACATCATCATCAATAATTTCTAAAGCCATTTCTATATTTTGTGTTTCAAGTGCTTCTAACGATCTTTCAAGTGCTTGAATCGAAAATTCACCAAGCTCTGTCAGTTTCTCTTGCAGTTCCTTAAGCCCTGCTTCAAATTTCTCTCTAACTGGCATAGTAAGATCTCCTTTTTTTGAATTCAGCTTAAATAATTATCCAAATCTACCTGTAATATAATCTTCTGTTCTTTTATCCTTTGGATTAGAGAATATTTTATCGGTTACATCAAACTCTATTACTTCTCCATTTAAGAAGAATGCTGTTTTATCAGAAATACGTGCTGCTTGCTGCATATTATGTGTAACAATAATAATGCTGTAGTTTTCTTTTAGTTCTTGAACTAACTCTTCCACTTTTAATGTCGAAATTGGATCAAGTGCAGAGGTTGGCTCATCCATAAGAATAACGTCTGGTTCAATCGCAAGACATCTTGCAATGCAAAGGCGCTGTTGCTGTCCACCAGAAAGTCCATATGCATTTTGGTGTAATCTATCTTTTACTTCATCCCAAATTGCCGCTCCTCTTAAACTTTTCTCCACAATCTCATTTAAAATTTTCTTATCTCGTATCCCATGAATTTTTGGTCCATATGCTACATTTTCATAAATAGATTTTGGAAATGGATTTGGTTTTTGAAAAACCATTCCGACTTTTGTTCTTAATTCTTCCACTCCATAGTCTTTATCAAAAATATTTCTGCCACGATAATTAATTTCACCTGATGTTTTTACACTTGGCACTAATTCAATCATCCGATTTAAAGTTTTGATATATGTCGATTTACCGCAGCCTGATGGTCCAATAATAGAAGTTACTTCGTTTTCGATTATGTCTAAATCTATATTTTTCAGCGCATGGTTATCCCCGTACCATAAATTAAGCTGATTTGTTTTATAAACAGAGTTTTTCACTCTACCGTCTGTAGCATTCATTTCTACTGCTTTCTTAATTTTATCTGCAAAGACTGTACTCATTTGAAGTTCCCCCTATACGTTTAATAACGTTTTTGAAATTTATTTCGAATCAATACTGCAATAGAATTCATTAAAATCAATAAAACTAAAAGAACAATTATTCCTGCTGCTGCAAGACTCTGAAACTCTTCTTGCGGTCTTCCGGTCCAGTTATAGATTTGCATTGGCAGCACTGTAAACATATCAAAAACAGTTCTCGGCAAGAATGCTAGGAATAAAGGTAAACCTAATACTACTAGTGGAGCAGTTTCGCCAATTGCCCGTGAAAGTGCCAATATCCCTCCAGTTAAAATACCTGGTATAGCTGCAGGCATGACTACTCTGACAATTGTCTGCCATTTCGTTGCTCCCATACCAAGGGAGGCTTCTCTTAATTCCCTAGGAACGGATCGGATAGCTTCCTGAGATGCAACGATAATGATTGGCAATACTAATAAGCTCATTGTTAACCCTGCCGCAAGGACACTTGTTCCAAGTGATAAAGCACGAACAAAGAGTGTCAATCCTAATAGACCAAAAACAATGGATGGTACACCTGCAAGATTCGATATATTAATCTGGATAAAATTCGTGAATTTATTTTTACTTGCGTATTCTTCTAAATATATCGCCGTGCCCACTCCAATTAAAAGTGATACAGGTGCAACTACTGCCATAAGCCAAACTGTTCCTATCAATGCGGTATAGACGCCTGCATTTTCAGGTTTACGGGAAGGCAGGCTTGTTAAAAACTGAAAATCTAAATAGCCAATTCCTTGAGTCAATACTCGATAAAAAAGGACACCCAGAACAATTAAACCAAATAAAGTTGCGCTAAAGAATAATCCTTTCATTATGACGTTTTTCATTAATCTTGGTTTCATTCGCTTAATAACTTCTGAATGGTTTACTAACTTCATCTTAATATTCCTCCCTAAAACGACGAGAAATGTACTGAGCAAGCAGATTCATCAAGAAAGTGAATAGGAATAAGGTAAATCCAACCGCATAAATGCTGTAATAAATCGTTGTTCCATATCCTGCATCTCCTTGACTTACTTGAACAATATAGGCTGTCATAGTTTGTATAGATTCTGTTACATTGAAGCTTAGATTAGGTGTACTGCCTCCTGCAACTGCGACAATCATTGTTTCCCCAATCGCTCTTGATAAAGCTAATACAATGGAAGAAACAATTCCAGAAACTGCTGCAGGCAAGACTACCTTTAAAGCAACTTCAAATTTAGTAGAACCCATTGCTAATGCTCCTTCCCGCATTGCCCTTGGAACGGCACTCATTGCATCTTCTGATAGAGAAGCAATCATTGGCGTAATCATAATCCCAATAACAATTCCTGGACTTAAAGCATTAAACATTTCTAAAGAAGGAATAATGGATCTAAGTAATGGCGTTATAAATGTTAAAGCGAAAAACCCGTAGACAATTGTAGGAATACCAGCAAGTACTTCTAAAATTGGCTTAATTATTCTTCTTGTTCTATCACTCGCGTATTCACTTAAAAAAATGGCAGATGCTAACCCTATCGGCACAGCAATAATCCCAGCAATCAGCGTTACTTTTAATGTCCCAGACACAAGTGACATGATTCCAAAAGAACCTGGATCAGAAAATGGATACCATGATTTACTTGTTAAGAACTCTTTTATATTTACTCTTTCGAAAAAAGTAAATGTTTCAATTACTAATGTAAATAGGATACCGAGCGTCGTTAATACCGAAAAGATTGCAGTAATCAATAATACTTTAGGCATAATTTTTTCTAACATCTTACTTAGATTATTTTTCTGTTTTTTTTCAGCAATTAACTCTTGTACAGATCTTGCATTCACATTTGTCGTTTGTTTAATCATGCTTTAAGTCCCCCTTAATCCAACAGCAAGACGGAAAGCTAAGTACAAAGCTTTCCATCAAAACTTATTACTTAAGTCCTTCGATTAATTCTAAATCTTTTTTGTATTCCTCATCTGGCAATTTTACATAGCCTACGTCTTCTGATAAATCAGCCGCATTTTCAATTATGAATTCTACAAAATCAGCTACTTCTTCTTTTTTCACCGATTCATTTTTTACATAAGTGAATAATGGTCTTGATAATGGAGAATACTCGCCGCTTTCAACCGTTTCATTTGTTGGTTCAACTGGGCCGTTCCCTCCGTCTATTGGTACTACTTTCAATTTATCTTTGTTTTCAGCATAGTAAGCATAACCAAAGTATCCAATTGCGTTTTTATCGCCTGTTACCCCTTGTACTAAAATATTATCGTCTTCTGATAATGTCGCTGCTTTAGCAATTGGCTGATCTTCTAAAATTACTTCATCAAAATAATCGAAAGTTCCAGAATCAGTTCCTGGAGAATAATATTTAATTTCTTCTTCTGGCCATCCTTCACGGATATCAGACCATTTTTTTGCTGTACCATCTTCAAGCCAGATTTTCTTTAATTCATCTAGAGTTAAGTGGTCAACCCATGTGTTATCCTTATTCACCACAACAGATAAACCGTCATATGCTAATCTTAATTCTGTATAGTCAATTCCTTTTGATTCTAACTCGGATTTTTCTTCATCCTTAATTGGACGGGATGCATTACTGAAATCTGTTTCCCCTGCGATAAATGCTTTGAAGCCGCCACCTGTACCAGATGATGCTACAGAAACTTTCACGTTGGGCTGCTCTGCTTGGTATTCTTCAACGATTGCTTCCATAATTGGATATACAGTGGATGATCCGTCTAATTTGATTTGACCTGATAATTGTTCAGATCCTTTATCTTTTGATGAATCAGATGACTTTGATGGACTAGCGTCGTTATTTCCACCACACGCTGATAATGCTAACATTGTTCCAATCATTGCTGTCAATCCTACTGTTTTAAGGCTCTTCATTTTTTCTCTTTACCCCCTAAGGATGCTTGTTTTGTTTACAAGATAACTATAAGACTTTAGTATTAACTTGGTTTTAACTATTTGTAAATCAATGTAAACACATTGTAAATTTAGAAGGTTTTCGTACTCTTTTTCAAATAAAAAAAGGACAAAACTAGTAAATGCTAGTTTTGTCCTTTTTGATCCTATTATTTGTCTTTTTTCTCTTCTTTTTGTCTTTCTTTTTTCAAATCAAAATACGCATCCAAAACGCGTTCTCCAATTTTCTTATTGGCACCATTATCCACACTTCCTTGGTATGCCCAAGGAACCATTACAGCCATGGCAACTTCTGGATTATCGGAAGGTGCGTAGCTGATTAAACTTAAATTCATAACTTGCGGCGGTTCTTTTCCATAATCACTGCGAGAAGGTCCATCGTAAAATGCCTCTGCTGTCCCTGTTTTTGCTGCAGGTGAATAATCCTTTCCACCTAGATTAGAATAAGCAGTACCTTTTGGAGTTTGTGCCACCATTTTAAATCCTTGCTGTACCCGTTTGATCCATTCAGGTTTGACATCAACCTTATTTAATACTTTTGGTTTAACTGTTTCTACTACCGGTCCAAGTGTACTGTCATCCGCCACTGGTTCGCGGATCTCTTTTACAATATGTGGTTCCATTCTGTTTCCGCCATTAGCAATGGTGGAAACATATTGGGCAAGCTGCATATTGGAATACGTATCATATTGTCCAATGGATAAATCCAGTAAGAAACCTGGCAGTGTGTCTTGTCCTTTAAAGCCAACTTGCTCATTCGGCAAATCAATACCAGTACGGATTCCAAGTCCATATTGGGCAAATTCATTTCTCACTAACGAGAAGTCAGCTAATGAAACAGATAGTGGTTTACCGTATACATAGTTAGCACCAGCCATGTTCATTACCGTTCTAAACATATAAACATTGGATGAGCGTTGTAAAGCGGTAAGATCGTTGATTGGTCCCATTGTCGTCCACGATTTTTTGATGGTATTTCCAATTTTCACAGGTGTATCATTCCATACTGTCCCAGGAGAAATCGCTCCTGTTTTATAACCAGTTAAAACAGTTGCACCTTTTACAACAGAACCTACGTTGTAAGTAGTTGTAATATTACCAAGTGCATCATCTTGAACTTCTATTTTACCTGTTTTATCATTTTTCACTAGTCGTTTCCCTGCCATGGACAGGACATCCCCTGTATTGGGATTCATTAAAACAACATAGGCACGATCAAGTAATTTCGTTCCCGCAAATGTTTTTGCTTTTTTTAATTCTTCCTCAATGATTTTTTCTATTTTTAATTGAAGCTCCATATCAATTGATAGTACCAAATCATTGCCACGTTTTCCTTCTGTAATGACTTCGGTACTAACAATATTACCTTTTTTGTCTGTTTTATTGCGGATTTTCTCTTTTTGCCCTTTAAGAACATCCTCATATTGAAGTTCTAAGTAACTGGTACCGACCCGATCATTTCTGCTATATCCTCGGGAAACATAATAATCTAATTTCTCTGCTGGCAGTCCTCTTTCAGCGGAGCTCACATTCCCTAAAACAGATTTCAGGGTATCCCCAAATGCATAGGATCTCTCCCAATCTGTTGTCGTATCGACACCAGGTAAGGCTTCTAAATTCTCACTAACTACAGCAAATTCTTCGTCGCTTACCTCTTTATTTTTGACCATTTGCGGTGTTAGTTTATAACCGCTGATAAACTCACGATAGATAGCTAGCACTTCTAAATCATGATTAGTAAGTGTTTTTATATCCTCCGCGGTAATCCGATCCAGCTGCAACTGATACACTTGCTTATTGTATTCTTCTTGATCTGGATACTTCTCAGCTAAAGCTTTTTTTTCCTTTTCAGTGACTTTCTTTTCCGCTTCTTTTTTATTTTTTATAATCCAATAGTCTTTTTTCTCGCGCTCCGTCACCTTTTTCGTATCTTTTATAATATATTTTGAAAGTAATTCAGCGGTTTTGAGCATATCTTCTTGTTTCGCACCAGAATTCGTATAAGTAATTGCTTTTTCTGCTACATTATCTACTATCACTTTTCCTGTTGCATCATACATTTTGCCACGTGGTACAGAGGTATTTACTGTAACATCTTCTGTTTTCTCTAATTCTCTTTTATAATCTTCACCATAAACAATCTGCACAAAGCCTAGGCGCAGAATCAATGCTGAAAATAATAAAAAGACAAAAAAGAAAATAATGTTAAGACGTACAGGTATCGTTTTTTTCTTTTTCTTTTTTCCCAACGTTTAATCACACTTTCCTTCGATATTCTTTTTCTATTGTAATAGAAAATCGTAGATTATTCTATTAATAACTAATTGGAATAATATGCTAGGATTGTTGAATGTATCAAATCTTGCTATAAGTTGCTCTGTTATTCATTAATATGGGAGGAAATACATCTATATATCCACCTTTCTTTTATCCAAAAAAAACCAAAAACACTATCTAAAAGGCAGCAATGTACATACCCATAGATAGTGTTTTTTATTTAAGAAACTCTTAATCTATTCTTTTTCTTTCTTTAATTCAAAATATTTATCCATAACACGTTTTCCGATAGTTAAGTTTGGTGATGGTCCATTGTTGGTTGTGTACACCCAAGGAACCATGACAGCCATGGCAACCTCTGGGTTTTCGGAAGGCGCATAGGTGATTAAGCTTACATTCATTACTTGGGGCGGTTCTCCATCTCTATTTTTTCTTAATGGTCCATCATAAAAGGCCTCAGCCGTGCCAGTTTTTCCCGCTGGACTATAAGAAGAACCCGCGAAAGCTTTAGCTCCTGTACCACTTGTCATAACAAGACGAAATCCTCTATGAATTTGCTCCATCCATCCAGGCTTCAATTCCAACTTATTTAATACTTTTGGTTGAATTTCTTGAACAATCGGTCCTAACTTCCCTTCTTCCTTAGAAGTTTCACGTATTTCTTTCACTAAGTGTGGCTGAATACGATACCCTCCATTAGCAATTGTTGAAACATATTGGGCTAACTGCATGTTCGTATACGTATCATATTGTCCAATCGACAAGAACATTAGGTTTGCTGGCTGGTTTGGATCCACTACTCCTCTCAACCCAGCCGTTTCATTTGGTAAATCAATTCCAGTCCGAATACCTAACCCAAATTCTGAAAAGGAATTCCTGATTTTAGGATATGCTTCCAAATCAATGTTTAATGGCTGCATATAACCATAATGCCCTTTCCCAATCTTAATAGCTGTTTTAGCCATATAGACGTTAGATGACTCTTTTAACGCTGTTAAATCATTGATCATGCCCATTGGTTTCCATGATTTAAAAGGAGGCGATCCTTTAATTTGCATGGTTGCATCTAGTATGGGAGCTCCCGGAGAAATAACCCCTTCCTTATATCCTGTCAATACCATTGCACCTTTGACAACGGAGCCAACATTATAAGAAGTAGTAATATTACCTAACGCAAAATCCTGCACAACTTGCTTGCCTGTTTTCTCATCTTTGCCTAACTGCTTTCCGGCCATCGTTAATACTTCACCCGTATGAGGATCAATTAATACGACAAATGCTCTATCTAAATATTGAGTGCCAGCATAGCCATATTTCGTCTTTTTCAGCTCTTCTTCAATAATTTTTTCTACTTCTAGCTGTAATTTCATATCAATTGTCAATACTAAGTCATTACCGGCAGCTCCATTGGCAATCACTTCCGAATTAACTATTTCATCTTTTTTATCTTTCATAAACTTAACTTTCTTCTTTTGTCCTTTTAAAATATCTTCATATTGCTTTTCTAAATAGCTAAGTCCGACTCTATCGTTCATGCTATAACCTTTTGCTATATAGCTGTCTTTTTCTTCTGCAGGAACCCCTCTTTGTGAAGTACTGACATTCCCTAATACGGTTTTTAATGTCGACCCAAAATCATATTTTCTGTCCCAGTCCCGAACTGTATCGACACCTGGCAGTTTGTCCAAATTTTCGCTGATTACAGCGATTTCCTTATCGGTAACCCCCTCATTTTTAACAATATGTGGTGTATAGTAATATCCGCTTTGAAATTCCCGATAAATAGCTAATGTTTCCATATCTAGATCTGTAAGTGTGTTTAAATCCTTTTCTGTTATCCGCTCACGCAAAAGTTCATCATATGCTTTTTGGTATTCTTTATTGTCATTCTTATATTGTTCTTGTAGTTTCTCATTTTCTTTTTTGGGTATTTTCTTCTTTGCTTCTTTCGGATGAATAAGAATCCAGTAATCTTTTTTATCTCTTTCTGATATCTTTTTAAGATCTTTTTCACTGTCCATCTTAATAATTTTTGCTAATTCTTCGGCGGTATCCCGCATTTCATTCGGTTTATATTTTTTCCAATTCGTATAGGTAATCGCATTTTTACCGACATTACTTACAATGCTTTCTCCCGTTCGATCATAGATTTCTCCTCTTGGGACAGATGTGCTGATGATAATGTCCTCTTTCTTCTCGACTTGCTTTTTATATTCATCTCCATAAACAATCTGAACAAATCCTAATCTTAAAATAAGTGCTGAAAACAATAAAAATACCGTAAAGAATATAATGTTAACTCTTAAAGGTATTGGATTTCTCTTTTTTTTCTTTTTTTCCCCCACGATCGATTCCACCTTTTCCTCCAAAACTTTCCTATTTTCTATTTTAAAGGAAATTTACAAAGATTACTATATGATTATTTTATATTTAACTGAATACTCTTTTCTTCACCTTATTGATAAAGCAAAAAAGGATCTGTAGATATGACAAATCCTTTTTTGCTTTATGCTGTTTTCCACCTAATCTTTCGAGCAAAGAAATAGATCACAGAATGTCCACTTCCTAGTATAAATAACAGTATCGGGATTACTTTATTTGGATTGAATACACTGACGCCAATGATAAAAAGAAGAACCGATAAAAGTCTTCCCAGATTGAGAAACAATTCCCTCACTACTATATATTCTATTCTCATTTCTCCTGCTTTCCAGCCTTTTCCAATAACATCAAAGGTCAAGCTGGTGTAAGGTACTAAAATTAATGGGTAAGCAATAGCTATTATACCTGCATAAATCAATAATTTCGTATAAGAAAAGTCAAAAACAATAATAAACATCGATAAGAATAACATTATTCCTCCAATTAAAATGGACTTATTCCGATTCTTATTTTTGACTGTCCTTGAAACAATATAATAGGCAATAAAGGAAATTCCTGAATTGATCAACCCAAATTTTCCCAAAGCTAATTCACTATCTGTTGCTATATAAACAAAGACAGTTATCATAAATGCAAAGACACCTTCTCGTAACCCTTGGAAAAAATGAGCATTCGTAATCAATTTCCAGTTATAATTATGTTTTCGCTCTTTGACAATTCTTTTAAAAAAATATTTACCTTCTGCTGGCCGTCTTTTTAGAAAGAAACTTGAAACAACCGCGAGAAGAAAAAGACCAAGAGACATTCCAAAAACAATCATATACCCTGTAGACTTCGTGAGCTGGGAGATAATATATCCTGCAATCATTGGTCCAATCATACCAGCAACAGAATTTAACAATCCCAAAAAACCATTAAAGAAATCTCTCGTTTCTGGTTCTGTTACTTCAAAAGTTAAGACATTATAGGCTAACCAATAAAATCCGTTGCCAATTCCAAGAATGGCTCCTAGTACTAACAGAAACGTTGATGCTTTGTCTCCTATCAGTAATACTGTTAAATAGAATATGGTAAGAAAAGCTACTCCAATTCGAAATACAATAACTCGGTCAATTTTCTTCGCCCATCTGCCAGCAAGTGTAAAGGTAAATAGTTGCAACAAAATGATAGCAAGATTATATAAGCCTAAATCTCTAAATTCACCTGATTGTTTCCATAGAAACACGTTAACGAAAGTATTAGAAAGTGCTACACTAAGTGAGTACAGCCCTCCTGTAACCAACAAAATTTTCAAATCTTTTGTTAGCTCTACATCACCTATTAATTTTCCTATTTTCATCATAGAAACTCCCCTTTGTTCTAGAGTAGTTTCTAACAAAACAAATTTCGTTATGCATTATATATAAAAACTAACAATTATGAAAATAAGACCACATTATGACCGATAAAATGGAACAATAAAAAAACCTGTAAACAATATATGCTCACAGGTTTTTGCATTTCTATTTCTTATTTTGCAGCAGCAAAACGTTTTGCTACTTCATCCCAATTAATAACATTAAAGAATGCACTAATATATTCAGGACGACGGTTTTGGTAATTTAAGTAGTAAGCATGTTCCCAAACATCTAATCCTAAAACAGGTGTTTTACCTTCCATTAATGGATTATCTTGATTTGGTGTGCTAGTAACTTCTAATTCACCGTTGTTCACAACTAGCCAAGCCCAACCAGAACCAAATCGAGTTGTAGCAGCTTTTGAAAATTCTTCTTTAAAGTTTTCAAAGCTTCCAAACTTGCTGTCAATAGCAGCAGCTAAATCACCAGTTGGTTGACCGCCACCATTTGGAGAAATTACTTCCCAGAATAATGAATGGTTTGCATGACCGCCACCATTGTTACGAACTGCAGTACGAGCAGCTTCTGGAACTGCATCAAGATTAGATACAAGCTCTTCCACTGTTTTAGATAGTAATTCATCATTTCCTTCTAATGCATTATTTAAATTTGTTACATAAGTATTGTGATGTTTCGTATGGTGAATGTTCATCGTTTCTTTATCAATGTGTGGTTCTAATGCATCATAAGCATAAGGTAATTGTGGTAATGAATATGCCATGTCTAATTCCTCCTAATATTTTATGTATTATGTTCTTCCCTCTAATAGTTTGCCCTATTCCGACAATTATTATATGAGAAGCCTTTAACAATACCTTATCAAATAAAGTGCTTACTTTCAATCAATTTGCTTGAAAAGATTCCCTTTTTAAAGTACCCATTTGTTATCATTTTAAAACGTCTCAATAAAAGAATCTAAAGTTCTAATACCAAATGGTTTTTTCCTTTTACTATCAGTAAGGAGAAAAGCATTTTATTTCTTTATATATATTAACTATCTCTCTTCGATTCCTTAAGTAAAAATGCTTTGTATTCTCTTGTGATTAACATCACCCTTAAGTATTACCTATTTATAAATATACTACTAAGATTCTCCTAGAATAAGTTCGTTAAATTGTCATTTTTTCATTTTCGCCCAATGCATCAGCATTCCTGATATTCCTAAAAATCATTACAGTTTCTACAATTCCATTATATTCCATTTTGAGATTGACAAATATTTCACAATGTTTTTTAATCAAGAAAAGAGGCTTTTTAAGGAGTGCTTTCCTATGAATGAAGTGCAGCTATCATTATATAGTTTACTCATACAACATTTTTTTGAGATTGAAAAAATAGAACATATAAAAAAAGGGACTTTACTTTTCCAAGAAAAAGACCCTGTCCAAAAGATATATATATTATTAAATGGAACCATTTCACTTGGAAGAGTACACGAAAAAGGAAAAGAATTCGTCATTAAAATCCTTCATGATGAGGAATTATTAGTGGAATACCAATTATTTAAACATTCTCCTAAATACTATTTTTTTGCGAAAAGTATAACTGATTGTGATGTCCTTGCTATAGACCGAACAGAATTTGAACAATTAGCATTAAAAGACCCCGTCTTATTAACTTCTATTACGAGTTGGTTAAGTACAGGCTATCTAAAAGCACATATGAAATGCCAGGATCTTATTATGAATGGAAAAAAAGGGGGGCTTTACAGTATTTTAATCCGATTATGTCATTCCTTTGGGATAAAAAATAATGAAGGCATTTTGATTGATATCCCTATCACTCATCAAGAATTAGCAAACTTAACTTTTGGGACACGAGAAGTGATTCAACGCATATTAAAAGATTTAAGAGAAAGGGAAGTAATAGACTATAGTAACCAAAAAATCACCGTGAAAAACCTTGCCTATTTAAAAAGAGCAGTTGATTGTCAAAATTGTCCAGTCGATATTTGTGGACTTAATTAAAAGAAGCTGGCACACACTTACTTTAAGCAAATAGTAACCCGAACAATTATTCTGAAATGGCAATGCTTTCGAATAATCGTTCAGGTTGTTTTTCCATTTCAGAAAGAAGGTCTGTGGATTTCAGCTTATAGCCTGTTTTATATTTTAATGAGGAAATAAATAATCATGATTGCTTGGATAATTCCTTTTGTTACTACACTACTTAGGAATCCTATTAATGAACCTACTCCAATTTTCAAGGCATTCTTCCAATTTGTCTTACTTACAACGAGCTCAGCTAGGACTGCCCCAATAAATGGACCAAGAAGAATTCCGAGCACAGGAATAACAAAAGGACCTATAAGTAATCCAATTGTACTTCCCCAGATACCAGCCTTTGTCCCTCCAAATTTCTTTACTCCAATCCAATTAGATACGGAATCGGCAAAGAATAATAAAATAACAAACATCCCTTGGATAATCCAAAATAGGATACTAAGTTCTTCGAAAGAAAAGAACAGACCATATAAAAGATAACCGGCTAGTATAAAGATCACGCTTGGAATGATTGGATAAATCAATCCAATAAACGCAATAATGAATAATACACTGATAATTGTCCAATAAATAATATCCATACCGATCCTCTTTTCTTCTTATTTATCTATTATGTTACCCATTCATCTTGTTTACCACACTTTTTTCTGCAAATCAAATGCTCGGACTTGTATCTATCGGTTGTAAAAAGATACAATAGGAATGAAACTTTTGAAGGATGTGTAAGAATGAATATTTTTAAGCAGTTTTATCGAAGCCTCTATTCTCCAAAAGATATAGCAAGCTTCCGTTTTCAAGGTATCGGAAAAACCATTATTTATTTGTTGCTTTTGACGATTATTGCATCACTACCTAATTTATATTATTTAAATAAGGGAATAAATGAAGCAATACATACGTTTAGTGTAACCATGGAGGACGAAGTACCTTCTTTTACAATAAGTGATAATATCCTACATACAGATAATGATGAAGAACCTACTATTATTGAAAAGCCGGATTTAACAATCATTGTCGATTCCTCAGGAACTTATGATCACGCGAAGGTTAGTTCCTATGGAAATACAGTTGCCCTTTTAAAGAATGAATTCGTAATAGTAACTTCTGGACAAGCTCAAACATTTGCATATTCCTCATTCGGTAACTTTACAATGACAAGTGAGGAGCTCATTGACTTTATCCAAGGAATGGATTCATTATCCTATGTGTTTATTATTATATTAGTTGTTATTTACATTCTGTTCATGCTTCTCTATAAAGCATTACAAACACTTGTGCTTTCTATGTTTGGAAGCTTTTTCGCGAGAATATTCGGCAAAAGATTGACTTATGCACAATGCTGGAAAATCACTGTCTACAGTATCACTATTCCAGTAATTTTCTTTGCTATTATGGATTGTTTACAGACAGTTGTTCCTAATGGCTACTTATTAAATTGGTTTATTAGTTTATTCCTTGTCTGCTTAGCTATTAAAGAAATACAAACAGAAAAGCCACTGCAACCATAAAGAAAAATACTCTTGGTATTTTAGAAATAAAGCCAAACAATCATAAACGCTTTGTGCGATTGTTTGGCTTTTTCATTTATAAAGTGGAATTGTCTACATTAAGCTACAATTGCGGTTTAATCATCAGTTTATCTATTTAATTCACTCCCATCCTCAGGAGCAGTTTTTTCCTCCATCTTAATATTCTCTTCTAAAGCGGCTACTAACGTTGCTAATCTAGCGCTTATCTCGGCATTTACGCGAATACTCTCTTGCTGTATTTCTCCTATCCTTTTCATTTCATCGGAACTAGCAAGTGTTTGTTGACTAATCGATGTAACATGAAGTGTACTATGTTCCATTTTAGGAAAAAAAGCTTGGAGTTCATTTAATAAATGATGGTTATCTTTTAGCCCAAAAATAACAAGAGAAATTCCCTCCAATAACTGATCAATTGAAACTGTTGCTGTTTGAACTAAATCCGCACTTTTCGTGAAGTTCATTTGAATATCTTCTAAATCAGATGATGACTTTTGAATAATTTGATCCATATCGAGCGTAAATGATTTAATATCCTCAGCGGATTTAGATGATAAAACAGCTAGTTTTCTTACTTCATTAGCTACTACGGCAAATCCCTTTCCTTGGATGCCTGCTCGAGCCGCTTCTAATGTGGCATTCAAAGCTAAAAGCTTGGTTTGTTCAGCCAGCCCTTTAATATCTTCTACTACCTTTTTAATCGATAAAGCATGGTTATTTAATAAATCATTATTGCTATATATCACTTTCACTTTGTCTTGCAGTACATGTTGGCTGGCAAACAAATTATTCATATTTTCTTCGCCATGAATGGCAGCAAGATTCATTTCTTCCGTATGCTCCTTTATTTTCTGGCTGCTTTTTTCAATTTGCTCGCTTAATGCCTTCATTTCTTGAAAAACACTGATATTATGTTCGGAGCTAATAGCTGTCTGCTCAGCTCCATTTTTCACCGTATTTATCATTTCCGTGAGGTTTTCTCCACTATCAATCATCTGCACAGCTTCTGTATGTAATATATCGTTTGTTTTAGATAAATGAACACTTGTTGCTTGCATCTCAGATAGGACATGCTTTAACCGCTTAATCAATAAATTGTAGCTGTTTATAAGCGAATTTATTTCTGGTATCGAGTTTTTAATGGATGTTACCTCTGTTAAATGGCCATTTCTGGCAATCCGCATGATTTCCCGTAATTTCAATAAGGGACTTACCATCGTTTTAACAAAAAAACGAATAACAATTGCAATAATAATAATACTCAATGCCGAAAACAGTAATAAACTATTTTTTAATTGCTTTACATTATGCAGGTATTCTTCTTGTGGAACTGCTAATAAATATATCCCCTTCAATTCTTGAATTTGCTGAAAGGCAACGGTATATGTTTGTCCATTCCATTTCGTTTCCAATACTCCCGATTCTAAATCAGTTACCTTTTGAATGAAGGAGTCCTCCCACGTAAAATTGGATGTTTGACTTACTTTAAAAGGCTTGACTTCCTTTTCTGTGAGTACAAAAAAAGAGGCATTTAAACCTTCTTGGGCAAAACTAGCATCTTGATCTCTAATTATTTGTTCCATTTTTGTTTGGAACTTTTCTTCTTGGCCAACATACATTAACATCGTATTTTGTGCCATTACGTAAATAGTATTTGCCTCTTTTTCTAATCTTTCATGCATCATCTTAATAGTCATTTTGGTAGAACTATTAATAGAAATAAATGTCAAGATTAAGATAGTAATAATAAATAACGGTAAGATAAACAGAAATAACCGATTTTGAATAGAAAGCTTTTCCTTTTCTTTTTTCCTGTCCTTGATTTTATTCATCTACTCGTCCCCCCTTCTCAAACATTTTCACAAATATTTGTTAAGGACATGTAAAGGCAAAGTAATTTAATGTTAATTTTTATGACTTTTTACCTATATCCACCTTCCTAGCATTTCATTGGTTCTAACCAATAGGGGACAAGCATATAATTTCCTATAATCAGTTTAGGGGGATTTACGATGAAAAGGTTTTTTATTACCTTTGCAGTTCTAGTTACCATATATGTCATCTATATTGATTTAAACGAAGGCACACTCTCCTCCCAAAAAGAACAAGAACCTACAATAGAGACACAGGGCACTCCTCAAGATTCGTCCTTATCCTTTGAGCAAAAAGTAAAATCTGGTGACACCGTTCTTTCAATTGTTGAACAATATTCAACTGGCGGTTTATCCGTTAGTCTTGAGACAGTAGTGAATGACTTTCAAAAATTAAATGATGGATTAAAACCGGAAGATATTCAAATTGGCCAAACCTATCTATTTCCGATTTATAAATAGCATAAAAGAGAACTTCCAAAAATAATCTAATCTGAGGAAGTTTTTTTGTTTTAACCAACAAGTTCATTTTTACCTATCCTAGAAGTATTCCCAGTAAAAAGCTAAGCATTTTTCAGCAAGTTTCTTGTCAATTTCAATGTTTCATTGATACAATAGGTAAGGATATCAAGAATTAAATAAAAAGCTAATTATTTTGGCTTGTCCAATATAAAAGGAGCGAATCACCATTGAGTGAAATTATACATCGTACAAAAACCCGACCAATAAAAGTAGGTAATATTACTATTGGGGGAAGTAATGAATTATTTATCCAAAGTATGACCACAACTAAAACACATGATGTGGAAGCTACTGTAGCCCAAATTAAACGCTTAGAAGAAGCTGGCTGTCAAGTCGTGCGCGTAGCATGTCCAGATGAACGTGCGGCAAATGCTATCAGTGAAATTAAAAAGCAAATAAATATACCACTAGTCGTGGATATCCATTTCGATTATCGTTTAGCTTTAAAAGCAATTGAAGGCGGAGCAGATAAAATCCGAATCAATCCAGGTAATATTGGGAAAAGAGAAAAAGTGGAAGCTGTTGTAAAAGCGGCAAAAGCGAAAGGAATTCCTATCCGAATTGGGGTTAATGCCGGCTCGCTAGAAAAGAAAATCTTGGAGAAATACGGATATCCAACAGCAGACGGCATGGTTGAAAGTGCCCTGCATCATATCAAAATACTAGAAGACCTTGATTTTCATGATATCATTGTTTCCATGAAAGCTTCTGATGTTAACTTAGCAATAGAAGCATATGAAAAGGCAGCAAAGGCTTTTGACTACCCACTACATTTAGGAATAACAGAATCTGGTACGTTATTTGCTGGTACTGTAAAGAGCGCTGCTGGGTTAGGTGCTATTTTAAGCAAAGGCATCGGTAATACTTTACGTATTTCCTTAAGTGCTGATCCAGTTGAAGAAGTAAAAGTTGCTAGAGAACTGTTAAAGTCATTTGGACTTTCCTCTAATGCTGCAACATTAATTTCTTGCCCAACATGCGGCCGTATTGAAATTGATCTTATCAGTATTGCAAACGAAGTAGAGGATTATATCTCTACTATAAAGGCACCTATTAAGGTAGCTGTGCTAGGCTGTGCAGTAAATGGACCAGGAGAAGCAAGAGAAGCGGATATCGGCATTGCTGGAGCTCGTGGAGAGGGCCTACTTTTCCGTAAAGGCAAAATAGTCCGCAAGGTTCCAGAAGATACGATGGTCGAAGAATTAAAGAAAGAAATCGATGCAATTGCAGCGGAATACTTTGCAAAAAAAGCTGCAGAAGAAAAAGAGATGGATACTATCAGTGTCCAGCCATAACTTTAGGAAAATCTAACCTCAAATAAGAGGTTAGATTTTTTAATTGCTTCTTGCTAAAAGAATGGAGCAATAAAAATTCCAATGATAATGGAGATAGCACCTAGTGCAATAGCCCATGTTCCTAATGAACTTGCTCCTTTGCTTCTTGCGACGAAACCTAATACTATCCCAACAATCCCTAAAATGATAGGCATTACAAATAATGATAGGATAGAAATTACTAACGCCGCAATACCAACCCCTTTACCGCCTACTACTCCTCTGTCCCCCTCTACATCAGAGGTGACAGGGCGTGTATCAGCAGAGGTCATCGGAGGTGTAGCATTATAAGTCATTGGAGGTGTTATTTCTGCTGATGTTTCTTCCAAATAATCTACAGGTGATTTAGTTCGCTCTCTATCCTGAAAATCGTGACTATATCCTTCATTGCTATTTTGATCTGCCATGATAATCCCTCGCTTTCTTTCATAGGAGCATTTATTATCATCACCAAGTTTTTGATTCTTATGTCTGTTAAAGTTTTACATGATTTTTCTCTTCCTTCTTTTCCTTATCTTTATAATTTGGTAAGCTAGAGAGGAACAACAGTGGAAAAGGAGCACAAAATGAAGAAATTGCGTTTTGGAATCGATATTGATGGAACAGTAACCAGCCCAGCTGCATTTGTTCCTTTTTTAAATGAAAGCTTTCAATTAAATATTACGCTAGAAGATGTTGTACAGTATGAATTTTACCCTCTTGTAAATGTATCTAATGAGGAATTTGACAAATGGTTTATCGAAAACGAGGCAAGAATTTATGCAGCCTCTCCTCTTGCAGAGGGTGCAAATATTGTTCTCCAAGAATGGGCTGAACAACATGAACTTATCTTTATTAGTGCTAGAGGCGAAGGAATGCTTGAATTGACAAAAGAATGGTTTCTTAATCAAGGTATCAGTTTTAACCATATCGAGTTAATTGGTTCCCATCATAAAATAGCGGCCGCCCAAAAAAATAAGGTTGATATTTTCTTTGAAGATAAGCATGATAATGCAGTGATGCTCCATGAAGAATTAGGGATACCAGTTATTCTTTTTGACACACCTTATAATCGGAAACCGATTCCTAAGGGTGTTAAACGCGTAACTTCTTGGAGTGAAGCAAAAAAATGGGTAGATGAATGGGCTAAGTCTTCTGTTAAATAACTCCTTTATTCGTTGCAAGATACTATCTCTATAAAAAAACGAAGC
Source organism: Niallia circulans NBRC 13626 (assembly GCF_001591585.1). Lineage (GTDB taxonomy): Bacteria > Bacillota > Bacilli > Bacillales > Cytobacillaceae > Niallia > Niallia circulans. The sequence goes on from NZ_BCVE01000006.1 coordinate 222,572, forward strand.
GATATCTTATGATATGCTTCGTTTTTTTAATTTCTGCACTCTGGGCATTTCCCGTAAATCTCAAATTTATGACCAGATACATCGTATCCTTTCAAGCTTTCTGATAGCTCTTCCATTGGGCAAGTAATAATTTCTTTTGTTTTTCCACAATCTAAACAAATAAAATGATGATGGTGGTGCTGGTGCGAACAAGTAAAACGAAAATGCTTCTCTCCATTTAATTCCGTCATTTCAAAAATATCCAATTCTTCAAATAAGGATAAATTACGATAAATTGTATCAAAACTAAGACCCGGATAATCATCCTTTAGCGATTCCAGAACATCCTTAGCTGTTAAATATTTATTCTCATTAGAAAATAGTGCCAATATATCTTCTCTTTTATCGGTATGTTTATACCCTTTTTCCTTCAGAATATCAAGTGCAGTTTGTACATTCATTTCTCCACCTCATCTCTTACACTTTTTTAAAATAATTTCATTGAATAATGAGGAAGAAAAACATCATACTCTCTAAATATTCATTTCCCCAATATACAAATATAAATCTATAGTAATCATTACGATTTATTTACAATAAATGATTCAAAATCAGTATACAAGAACGATTGATTGTTGTAAAGATATCTCATCCAGATAAGTTTGCCAAAGAAATCAAAAAAAGTTAGCACATTTTTGTTATTCGCCACATATGTTAGAATGGGGAGTGATGACATGAAAATTTTTGAAAACATAATCAATCATAAAATTAACAACATAACCTCTACTGAATTATTGAAATACAGTAAGCAATTCAAAATTAAAATTACAAATGAAGAAGCAGTAAAGCTTGCTAATCATCTTAACGGCCGAAAGGTAAATATTTTTAAGCCTAATGAACGTGCACAATTAATTAGAGAGGTAGCTAAATTAACAAGTCCTGCGACAGCAAAAGAACTAAATGATTTATTTAATTTATTTGCCGAACAGTAATATCTACTTAATGGAAATAAAAAACGCTCAGATGAGCGTTTTTTTAACTTTCTAGGATTTCTTGCAATAAGTTTTCATTAAAGGTTTTATTTTTAATCATTTCAATTTCATGTTTATATGGCGCTTTTTTATTTGTTTTATCGATACCGACATACGGTGTTTCCAATATCTTTGGAACATCCGCTAACTCTGGATGATGAACAATTTTCATTAATGGATCAAAGCCAATTTGCCCGTACCCTATATTCTCATGTCTATCTTTTCTTGCACCAACGATATTTTTGCTATCATTAATATGCAATACCTTTAATTTATCTATTCCAACGATTCGATTGAATTCCTCTAAAACCCCATCGAAATCCTCGACAATATTGTAACCAGCATCATGTGTATGACATGTATCAAAGCATACAGATAATTTATCATTATGTGTAACGCCTTCCATAATCATCGCTAGTTCTTCAAATGTACGACCGCATTCAGAGCCCTTTCCAGCCATTGTTTCAAGAGCAATCTGTAAGTTTTCATTTCCTGTAAGTACTTCATTCAAGCCTTCAATAATCTTTTTAATCCCTACATCCGCACCAGCACCTACATGAGCACCGGGATGTAACACGATTTGTTTTGCTCCTAGCGCTTCTGTTCTTTCGATTTCACTGCGTAAGAAATTTACACCCAATTCAAAGGTTGCCGGGTTCGTAGTATTAGCAATATTAATAATGTACGGTGCATGTACAATAATATCGCCAATTCCATTTTGCTCCATATGAAGCTGTCCTGCAGCAATATTTAAATCTTCTATTTTTTTTCTTCTCGTATTTTGGGGTGCGCCTGTGTAGACCATAAAAGTATTTGCCCCATAGGAGGCTGCTTCTTCACTTGCGCCTAATAACATCTTTTTCCCGCTCATTGATACATGTGAACCTATTTTCAGCAATTCAATCTCTCCTCTTTCCCTATTTTCTTCTACTCTTAATACGCTTTTCTCTCTTTTTAATTGTTTCTACTTGCTGCTGCATTTTCTTCTTATAGCCCGGTTTCACTTTTTTCGGTTTTTTGACAAGGGATTTTGCCTTTAAATCAATTTCATCTACTTGTTTTTTGCGGTTTTTTCGACGATTGCGATCATCTAATTCAATCCACTCACCCTTTTTTAGATCCATATGCTTAAATTCAACGCCAAGTTTTTCTAATTGATTAAGCTTGTCCTCATCGGAAGGCTCATAAATCGTTAATGCTATACCTGAATAACCAGCTCTGGCCGTTCTACCAACACGGTGTACATAAAAATCTAAGTCTGACGGAAGCTCATAGTTGATAACATGACTGATTCCTTTAATATCTATTCCTCTTGCTGCTAGGTCTGTTGCCACAATATATTGAAACTCTAAATCAAGAATTTGTTTCATTACTTTTTTACGTTCACGAGGTGTTAAGCCACCATGAATTCTAGCAACTTTAAGACCTTTACTTGATAAACCATTTGCAACTTCATCACACATCTGTTTTGTATTTGTAAATACAATAGCAAGATAAGGATTAAAGCTTACTAATGCCTCATATACCGTTGTAATTTTATCTCGATGTCTAGAAGGAATTAACACATGTTCAATTTTTGCTGCCGTTAACTGCTTTGGCTCAATATGAATAAAGGTTGGATTTTCTAAATATTTCTTTAAGAAAGGTTTTAATTTCTCAGGTATTGTTGCTGAGAAAACAAACATACTTAAATCCTTAGGCATTTTTGCAGCAATTTGATCCACATCTTCAATAAAGCCCATATCTAGCATCAGATCTGCTTCATCGACAATAAGGATTTTTGCTGTATGCACAAATAATGCTTGCTCGTTGACAAGATCATTAATTCTACCTGGCGTTCCAACAACAATTTGTGGCTGCGTTTTTAATTTTTCAATCGAACGTTGTTTATCCGTTCCCCCAATAAATAATCGCGAAGAAATCGGCTGATCAGAATGCTTCGTAATTTTCTGTATTTCTTGGTAAATTTGATTAGCCAATTCTCTGGTCGGCGCTGTAATAACTGCTTGCACTGCTTGCTTTTCCGGATTGACTTTTTCAATGATTGGCAAAACATAAGAATGCGTTTTGCCTGTCCCTGTTTGTGACTGACCAATGGCGCTTTCCCCTTTTAAGATAAGTGGAATGACCTTCTGCTGAATTTCTGTCGGTTCATAAAAACCTAATTCATCAATTGCATCTATAATAAATGGTTTTAATTCATATTGGTTAAATAGATTATTACTCATATAAAAACTCCTTATTAGCCAGATAAATGAGTGTGCACAGATTTGACATTTACCTATAGCTCTTTTGTCCATCATTTAATTATAATAAAAAATCGCTTAAAAGGCTATAACGTGCGCCCTTTTTATTTTTACCAATGTATTTTACTCTATTTCTAGCTTTTATCTTTCTTTTGCTAGCTATCCAGATTTTCTGTTAAAACCTAAACATATTAGTATCTGTTGCATATTCTATAAAGTAGTATAAGTGAAAGGAGGCGTTTTAAATATGATGCCACCAAGACAGCGTGGACCGTTTCAAGGACCGCAAATGGGCGGAAGAATGCCAGGAATGAGAGGTCCTTCAAATTTTCCTGGCGGACCGATGGGGAGAGGTGCAATGCCTAGCAGAGGAAATGGCGGAGGCGGAGGACTATTATCAAGATTACTTGGAGGAGGCAATAATGCTGCTGGGGCAGCTACGAATGCTGGAGCAAGAAGTGCCGCTTCTGGAGGCGGTGGATTGCTAAAAACGTTAACTAACCCTTCCTCCATTAATGGATTTTTGGCTAATTCTCAAAAATTCCTTAATACCGCAAGCCAAATCGGTCCCATGATTAACCAATATGGACCAATGGTGAAAAACATCCCTGCGATATGGAAAATGTATAGAGGACTAACAAGTTCAAATAAGGAGACAGAAGAGACAGAAGTAACGGAGCAAAAGACAAGTAAGGAAATAAATAAAAAAACTACTAGCAAACCACAAACTAAGAAAAAAATTAAAAATCCCGAAACAGATCATCATGATTTGGAAACAGAAACAGAATCATTACCAGAAAAAACTACTGGTGCCTCAAAACCAAAACTTTATGTATAAATTCGGCTGGCCATAACTAGCAAAACCATTCAGTATATTTGAATTGGATCGGTTTTTGCTTCAGTTGGTCAGTATTTTTTTATCCTTTTTTGGCTAACTTATTTTCCAGACACTTATGCTTTGTAAACCTCTCTTATGTTATATATAATAAACATGTTATATTATAAAGGAAATAATAGTATCTATAACTTAATATATTTGTTATATAGTAGGATCATGCAGGAGGAATCGGAGAATGAAAGTTATTAAAATTGCACCACGAGGTTATTGCTACGGTGTTGTTGATGCTATGGTAATTGCTCGAAATGCTGCTTTAGATAAAACATTACCTCGCCCCATCTACATTCTGGGGATGATTGTTCATAATAAACATGTAACAGATGCATTTGAAGAGGAAGGTATTATCACATTAGATGGAGAAAATAGAAAAGAAATATTAGATAAAGTTGATTCAGGAACAATCATTTTCACTGCCCATGGTGTATCACCAGAAGTCCGCAGAATAGCGAAAGAAAAAGGGTTAGTAACATTGGATGCAACCTGTCCAGATGTAACCAAAACTCATGATTTAATTAGCGAAAAGGTTAAAGAAGGTTATTACATCATTTATATAGGAAAAAAAGGCCATCCGGAACCAGAAGGAGCTGTTGGTGTCGCTCCACACGCCGTCTCACTAGTAGAGACACTTGAGGACCTTAGCGGCTTAGAAATTAACCATGAGAAAATCCTTGTAACAAACCAAACAACGATGAGTCAATGGGATGTAGCTGATTTAATGGAAAGCATTAAAGAAAAATTTCCACAAGCTGAATTTCATAAAGAAATCTGCTTAGCAACTCAAGTTAGACAAGAAGCTGTTGCTAAACAAGCAGGTGAAGCAGATGTATTAATTGTGGTTGGCGACCCTAAGAGCAATAACTCTAACCGATTAGCACAAGTTTCCGAAGAAATTGCCCATACTACTGCTTATCGCATAGCAGACATCTCAGAACTCAAGCTAGAATGGTTGAAAGGAGCGAGCAGTGTGGCAGTGACTGCTGGTGCATCCACTCCGACTCCTATTACGAAAGAGGTAATAAATTTTCTAGACCAATACGATCCAGAAGACGAGAAAACATGGCAATTTGAAAAGAAAGTTCCTTTAAATAAGATTTTGCCGAAAGTTAAGGCAAAATAATGTATAGAACAAGCGCTCTCTTCTTTAAATGGAGTGCTTGTTTTTATTTTGGTACATTCTCTCTTTATGAACGCTTGTTTTCTTCCTTCACTGGTAATTTCGGCGTTCACCCCCTTTTATGAACACCACTTTGCTCTCTTCCCTCTCCGATTTCGGCGTTCATTCCTTTCATGAACGCCATTTTGCTCTCTTCCCTCTTAGGTTTCGGTGTTCATCCCTTTCATGAACACCGCTTTACTCTTTTCTCTCTCTAACTTCGGCGTTCAACTCCTTTTTCAGCGTTCCCCCTTGAAAAACGCCCCTTGTATACTTTCTTTACAAAGAAAAAAGCAGACATTCCCTTGGTCTCCCTCCAAAAGTTTGTCCGCTTTTTACCTTGAATCTAGATTATACAAATGTAAAAGGATCGGTGTGAGTTAAGGAAGGGAAAATTTCCACATCATATCCTTTCTCATCACACATCCTCTTTAAAACTTTTGTTACACCATTCTTCATCACTTTTTCAACATTGTGTCCTGGATCAATAATATTTAGTCCCGCTGCTTGGGCATCATGGGCAACATGATAATACATATCCCCTGTAATATAGACATCTGCCCCTTTCATTAAAGCATGTGAATAATACTTATTGCCGTCTCCACCTAATACTGCTACTTTTTTAACTCGAGAATCTAAATTCCCCACTACACGTATTCCATTTACATCAAGGACTTTTTTGACATGGTCAGCAAATTCTCCCAGTGTTGTCTCTTCTACTCTTCCAATACGCCCTAATCCAAACTGCTCTCCTTTTATCTGTAAATCATAAATATCATAAGCCACTTCCTCATATGGATGTGCCTTTACCATTGCTCTTACTATTTTCTTTTCTTTCGAAGCAAGATAAACCGATTCTATCTTGACTTCTTCTACTTGCTCCAGCTTATTAACACTTCCTATATAGGGAACAGCTCCTTCCAATGGCTGAAACTCTCCAATTCCTTCCGTCGAAAAAACGCAGTGACTATAATTCCCTATTGATCCTGCGCCTGCATCGCCAATCGCCTTTTTCACTTGTTCTACATGTTCTTTCGGGACATATACTACTAATTTCTTTAATTTTTCTTCATAAGTAGGAACTAAAACTTCCGCATCCTGAATGCCTAGAGCGTCACTTAAAAGGTCATTTACCCCGCCTTTTGCAACATCAAGATTCGTATGAGCAGCATATACAGCAATATCATTCTTAATTAATTTATGCATTAATTTTCCTGCTGGATTGTCCATTGTTATTTTAGAAAGAGAGCGAAAAATAGGAGGATGGTGAGCAATGATTAAATCCACTTTTTTTGATATTGCTTCTTCGACTACCTCATCGAGAACGTCTAGAGCAATCATAACACGTTTTACTGGCCTACTTAAGTCTCCCACCTGCAGCCCGATTTTATCTCCTTCCATTGCATAAACTTTAGGGGAAAATTGTTCAAATAAAGATATTATTTCATAACCATTAATATTCTTCATTGTTTATCACCTCATCCACTAATTTTATCTTATTCTGTAGTTCGGTCCGTTTCTGCATATTTTCCACTGAGTCAGGTGCAGATTCTAACTGATCAAGAATTCTTTGCCAATTCTTTTTCTCAAGCTTCCATTTTTTAACGAATGCTGCATCTTTTTCTTTCATTAAAAATGGTCCAAATAATAAGGCTCTTTCTTCGGATAAAGATGGAGATTCCCCTTTTTCCGCTACTAGAACCTCGTATATTTTCCCATCCTCTTCTAAAATTTCTTCTGCCACTAAAGTCCAGTTATTTTTTAATAGCCACTCGCGAATTGAAAATGCACTAATATTGGGCTGGAGGACTAATCTCTGCACAGATTGTAATTTATCTTTTCCATTTTCCAAAATGGATGTAATTAATGCCCCTCCCATTCCTGCAATGGTAATACAATCTACTTCATTTTCTCCAATTACTTCTAAACCATTTCCTTTGCGTACAGATATTTTCGAAGTAAAACCTTCTTGTTTTACTTGTTTAATCGCTGATTGATATGGTCCTTCCACCACCTCACCTGCAATGGCAGACTGAACTTCTTTTCTTTTTACCATATAACATGGCAAATAAGCATGGTCTGAACCAATATCCGCAAATTTTGAATTTCTAGGTATGTATTTAGCAACGGTTTCTAATCGTTTTGATAATCTATCTGTATTCATTATATCCCCCACATTTCAAGTTCTAGTTAAACATATACTTGGATACAACAAGTATGACTAATAAAAAGGCTCCAATATAAGCAGAAATCGTAAAATATAGCAGTTTATACCTTTTACCGCACATATACCAAAATAAACAATTAAGAAATAAAATGATATATAAAAATATTATTTCATTTACAAAAAAGTATAAAACAAATGCTACACTGAATAAAAGAAAAATAATAGCAGCAACAGTGGCTGGGATATCTACATTTAACTGTTTTTTATTATACAAAAAAATACCGACAAAACAAAAAATCAGAAAAATTAGTGAAATAGCCATTTGCAAAATAAAAGACAATTCAGTAAAATATAATAAAAATATAGTTATTGGGATGAAAGAAAAAAATAGTAAAGAAGAAAGTAAGAAACCCCTTCTTTTTTTACTAATTGTATTTTCCTCTACCCCATTACCTTCAGTATATAGGGTAAGTAAATAATCACAATAATGTTCTGGAAGCATTTTATTTTCTTTCCAATAAGCGATTTCCTTAACAATAATCGTTTTTCGCTGATCTTGCATTTTTAAGTATCACTTCCTGTAGTTTAAATTAAGTAAACCAAGAAAAAATAAAACCTTAAAAAAAAGAAATAGCCACTTCTTACAGGAAGTAAACTATTTCTTTATAGGATCGTACTTGAAGACCACTTAAACCTTTGGCAACTTATTCTAAGAAATCTTTTAATCGTTTGCTTCTGCTTGGGTGTCTTAACTTTCTTAATGCTTTTGCTTCAATTTGACGAATACGCTCACGTGTAACACCAAATACTTTACCAACTTCTTCTAGTGTACGTGTACGACCATCGTCTAGTCCAAAACGCAATCTTAACACATTTTCTTCTCTATCTGTTAGTGTATCTAATACATCTTCTAATTGCTCTTTAAGCAATTCATATGCAGCATGCTCTGAAGGAGAAGTAGCATCTTGGTCCTCAATAAAATCGCCTAAATGGGAATCGTCTTCTTCACCAATCGGTGTTTCTAAGGAAACTGGCTCTTGAGCAATTTTTAATATCTCTCTTACCTTATCTGGTGATAAATCCATATCTTCTCCAATTTCTTCTGGAGATGGTTCGCGGCCAAGATCCTGTAGTAATTGACGTTGAACACGTATCAATTTATTAATGGTTTCCACCATATGAACAGGAATACGGATTGTTCTTGCCTGGTCGGCAATTGCACGCGTAATTGCTTGACGAATCCACCATGTTGCATACGTACTAAATTTAAATCCTTTTTCATAATCAAATTTTTCAACAGCTTTAATTAAGCCCATGTTACCTTCTTGGATTAAATCAAGGAATTGCATTCCACGGCCAACATAGCGTTTGGCAATACTTACAACTAAACGTAAATTAGCTTCTGCTAAACGACGTTTTGCTTCTTCGTCACCTTGTAAAATACGTTTTGCTAGGTTTATTTCTTCTTCTGCTGAAAGCAAATCAACTCTTCCGATTTCTTTCAAATACATACGAACTGGATCATTTATTTTTACACCTGGGGGAACACTTAAGTCATTTAAATCGAATTCTTCCTCCCCTTTAGCGAGTTCTTGGACATTTGGAGCTTCTTCTTCTCCATCACCAATTAATTCGACTCCCTGATCACCTAAAAATTCATAAAACTCATCCATCTGGTGTGAATCTAATTCAAAACTAGATAATTTCTCCGCAATATCATCATATGCGAGCACACCTGTTTTCTTACCTACTTCTGTTAATTGTTCCTTTACCTGATCAAGGGTTAGTTCCGTTTCAATCTCTTTTGAACGGGCAGACTTTTCAGCCATATGTCCCCCTCCTTCCAAAAAATCAAGACAATAATATACCTATTTTAACGTTTTTTCTAATAATAGAACTTCCATGCCAATTTGTGCAGCTTTTATATAGTCATTTTGACGTTCTGCTTCTTTAAGCATTTGTTTTTTTTCCTTTATTTCAAGCAGTTTTTCATAATTAGTGACTTGTTTCATATAATCACTAATTTCTAATTCACTTACCTCTTCATTCACTTCCATCATTTCGATCTCGGCTACAATCCGCTGCAAATCTGGATCATCAATAAAATTCATAAATGAACTTGTATCAGTGCCTAGACCCTTTTCATAAAAAGCAAGGAGATAAGTAAAAATTGCTTGATGTTCATCAATATTAAATGCTCTTCCCTGTAATGAGCTTTGCACTTTGTAGGCAATATCCTCACTTTTAAACATATGTGCAAGCAGTCTTTTTTCTGCAGTATGATATGCGGGTAATAATCCGGCTGCTCTTTTTTTTACTGTATATTGTTTTACAGGAACAACCGTTTTTTCATCAACATATTCATTTGGACTTGATTGTTCCATCTGCATTTCCTGCTGCTTTAATGCCTCTAAAGATAGCGAAAATTCATCCGCCAATTGTCTTAAATAGAGGTCTTTTTCAACCGCCTTATCCAGTTTAGCAATTTCTCCTATTACTTCTTCTATATAGGCGAGTTTATCTCCTTCATTTTGAAGATTTTTCCCTCTTCGATAGTACAGCATTTTAAATCCCATAAAAGGAATACTTCCATGAAGAATTTCCTGCTGTAGTTTATCTTCCCCAAATTTGTTCACATAATCATCAGGGTCCATTCCATCTGGTAACATTACTACTTTAACAACACAATTAGCCTTAGTAAGAAGCTGTCCTGCACGAAAGGCCGCTTCTATCCCTGCTGAATCAGAATCATAACAAATCGTTATATTTCGCGCGTTTCTTTTTAGAATTGCGATATGCTCTTCCGTTAAGGACGTACCCATTGTCGCAACACTATTTTCCACTCCCGCTCTATTAGCAGCTATAACATCTGCAAACCCTTCAAATAAAACAGCTTGTTGTAGCTTCCTTATAATCGGCCTTGCTTTATGAAAATTGTAAAGTGTATTGCTTTTATTAAAAATTGGTGTTTCGGGACTGTTAAGATATTTGGGATTATTATCCCCTAATGCACGTCCCGAAAACGCAATTGTGTTACCATTTCGATCACTGATTGGGAAGATGATCCGATCGCGGAAACGATCATAATATTTTTCATCCCTCTCACTTTTTACAATCAAACCAGCTTTTTCTAGTAGTGAAACATCGAATTTACGTTTCCCTAAAAACTTCACAGCTAAATCCCAAGAGTTTAATGTATAGCCTATTTGGAACTTTTCAATAATAGGTAATGTAAAGCCCCTATTAGTTAAATATTCCAATGCGTGCTGACCATCCTTTGTATTTACGAGCAAATGATGGTAGAATTTAGATAATAATTCATGTGCATCAATCATTTGCTGTAAATCATTGGGGATAGCTAGTTTTTTTTCCAATTCATTGATTTCAATTCCTAAATCAATGCTTGCTCTGTCTGCAAGACTTGTAGCTACTTCTACAAAAGAAGTGCCTTCTAAATCCATTAGAAAGGTAAATACATTTCCACCTGCATGACAGCCAAAGCAATGGAATATCTGCTTATCTGGCGATACAGTAAAAGAAGGTGTTTTTTCGCCGTGAAAAGGACAAAGACCGATGAAATTGCGCCCTTGTCTTGTAAGGGATACATGTTCTCCAATGATCTCTACAATATCAGTTGCCTGTTTAATTTCATTAAGTTTTTCTTCAGGAATGCGCGCCACCATTTTCTAACACATCTCCCTACTTATTGCCTACTTTAATGAATTATTCGACGTGTCCAGTCGAATCTCCTTCATTTTTCGACAAAATCCTTATAAAATTTCTTCTAAATTTTTGTCGATCCTCCTCTGTAAATGGTTTAGGCCCTTTTCCATATACCCCTTTTCGCCTTGCTTTAGCAGATAAATAACGCATATCTAATGCAGTATTTATCGTTTCTTCCTCATAGATTACTCCTCTAGGTGAAAGAACAGTAACTTGCTTTAGCAATAAAGTGGAGGCCAAGCCAATATCTTGAGTCACGACAATATCCTGTTTCTTGGTAGCATTCATAATAAATAAATCAACAGCTTCTTTATCACTATCCACATATTTCCATTTTCGTCCGTCATTCTCCCGCTTCATATGGGCGTAGGAAGCAACGAACTGTAATTCATAATGATAATAAGAAGCTATTTCGACAATATCTTCTTTTACAGGACAGGAATCAGCATCAACATAAATCATGTGTTTTCCTAATGTACTATTAATTCTACATCACTCCACATATTCCTTCTTCCTAAATTATTTTTTCACGAAAGAAGTAATGTCGAAAATTTTTTTATCCCTTCCCTTGACTTCTCACAATAAATAGTTTATTCGTAATAAGCCAAGTCTAAACCTAAAACATGATACTTTTTTATCACAATTTTTTATTATAGTATAAATCAGCTTGAAATTCCATCTTTTTTTATCTATAATTATTCCTTTTAGATCATACTAGAACAAAAAATAAAATATAAGGAACTTTTCTGTTGGATAATAAGTACAAAACAGCCATAATGAAAAACTTGATTCTACTTTGGAGAACCAAGTCTTTACCACTTATTTTTATAAGAAAAAACTAATTATCTGCATTATACTTAGAGCGATAATATAAATTGTGTATAATATTTGCTGTTTCTTCCACTGCTTTATTCGTAACATCGATAACCGGGCAGCCGATGCGATTTACGATATCATCAAAATAGGTTAATTCTTCTTTTATTCTTTCAATTTGCGCATAGCTTGCTTGATCACTTAAACCCAGAGAAATAAGGCGCTCTTTTCTAATATTGTTTAATTTCGTCGGGCTTATTTTTAAGCCAAAGCATTTACTTGCTGGAACTTGAAAAAGTTCTTTTGGCGGATCAACCTCTGGCACGATTGGAACATTTGCCACTTTCACTCTTTTATGTGCCAAAAATTGCGATAAAGGTGTTTTGGATGTTCGTGATACACCAATTAAGATAATATCTGCCTTTTCTAACCCTCTTGGATCCCTGCCATCATCATATTTCACAGCAAATTCTATTGCTTCTACTTTTTTAAAATAATCTTCATCAAGTTTGCGGACAAGCCCTGGTTCATATAAAGGCGTCTTTCCCCATAAAACTTGGAATTGATCGATAATCGGACCAATTATATCACAGGCGTATACGCCTTCTTGGCGAGCCAATTCACTCATATAATTGCGAACTTCTGGTTTAACAAGCGTATAAGCAATCATCCCATGTTCCATTTTAGCTTGCATAACTACTTCATGTATATTCGATTTATCTTCCACAAACGGGAATCTTTTAATTAATACATTTACGTTATGTCCAGAAAATTGGCTAATTGCTGCTTTTGTTACTAGTTCAGCTGTTTCACCAACTGAATCAGATACAACATAGATAATTTGTCTTTCAGTCATTATGTTCCTCCACAATTCCTTTACGATTGTTAGACAAGTCTACAAACGCCCTAGTAATATTTGTTTTCGAAACTCTTCCTATTACAAGAAGACCATTTTCATTTTTTTCTACAACTGGAAGTGCATCTATTTCGTGATCCATTAACTTGCAGCCAACATCTACTAAAATCTCTTCTTTAAAACAATATGTGACATTCGGCATTCTTGTCATAATAATCGCGACAGGCAAAGAGTTTAACTCTTGTTTACCAATGCTTGCTCGTAATAGATCTTTGCGGGAAACAACTCCAGTTAATGTGGAAGCTTCATCAATAACAAATATAGTTCCAACATCTTCTGTGAACATAATGACAATGGCATCATAGACAGAGGAATTCTCGTGAACAACTACTGGATGTGAATAATAATCTTTCACAAGGATATTACGGATATTATCAATTACTAGCCGCTCTGAGTTCTTGCCTGTATAGAAGTAGCCTACACGTGGTCTTGCATCTAAAAATCCAGCCATTGTTAATATCGCTAAATCTGGTCGAAGTGTAGCTCTTGTTAAGTTTAATTTATCCGCAATATGCTCGCCCGTTATCGGCCCATTTTCTTTTACAATTTCAATAATTTTTTCTTGACGTTTATTCAGTTCGATTTCCTATTCACCACCTTCATTTAGGTAACGATATCTACTAACTATTATATACGAAATAGCCAGAATCAAAAGAAAAAGAATCTAAAGATAACTCTTTTGCTACAACCATATTTAACATTCAAGTACATATTCATTATGCCTAATCATAACAAAAGGAAACTAGGTAGGGGAATCCCCTGCCTAGCTTTTTGTTAAACTATCTAGTTACTACTTCACAATTATTTCATTTACACTTGCGAAACCTTTAATATATGCAGCAATTTCCACCATTAGATTTAGGCGATTTTCTTTAATCTTCTCATTATCAGCCATTACCATGGTGTGGTCAAAATATGCAGAGATTGCTTCTTGTAAAGAGAACAATAACTCAAAATACTCTTTTTCTTCCACTTTGGTATTAATTTTTTCTTTAACCGCTGTAAAACGATTATATAGATCACTTTCATATTCATTTTCAAACAAGCTAGAATCAACCGCTGAAACGGTTACTGCCTTATTAGAAATATTGATAATTCGACTTAATGCTTCTATCCCTTCCTTGAAATTAGCATCATCTTTGTGAAGTTCAAGAACTTTTGCCTTTCTTAAAACACTTGCAGCCCCACCAATTTTTTCTGCCAACACTGCATCAATCATATCATAGCGGATGCCCTGTTCTTGTAAAATATATTTCACACGTAATTTGAAGAATGACAGCACTGAATCAACTAATTCTTGCCCGGAAACTTTTGACACATTCTCTATAGCCTGTATCGCCAGTTCAACCAATTGCTCAATTGGAATATTCCAGTTTTTATCTATTAGGGTCTGAACAATTCCAGTTGCCTGTCTTCTTAATGCGTAAGGATCTTGTGAACCAGTTGGTACTAATCCAATACTAAAGAACGAAACAATTGTATCCAGTTTCTCTGCTAGCGCAAGTACTGCCCCCACATTACTTGTTGCTGTTTCGTCATCTGCATGACGCGGCATATAATGCTCATTAATAGCGTTCGCTACTGATGCCTTTTCTCCCTTTTGAATAGCATATCGTTCTCCCATTAATCCTTGCAGCTCGGGGAATTCATAAACCATATTTGTTACAAGGTCAAACTTAGCAATTTGCGCAGCTCTGTCGACATCTTGTTTTTCTTCAGAAGTTAACTGTAATTCGTCGGCTAACTTAGAAGCAAGTAAGCGAACACGAGCTACTTTTTCTGCTAAAGTACCAATTTCTTCATGATATACGATTGCTTCTAGTTTTTTTAGAAGATCGTCTATCGCTAACTTTTGATCTTCTTTGTAGAAGAAGGCTGCATCAGCAAGTCTAGCTCTTAATACTTTCTCATTTCCCCTTGCAACTTTGTCAAGATGTTGATGGTCCCCGTTCCGAACAGTTACAAAATAAGGCAACAACTTTCCTTCCTTAGACTTAACTGGGAAATAGCGTTGATGTTCTTTCATGCTTGTAATTAATACTTCGGTTGGTAACTCTAAATATGACTCATCAAAAGTACCATACAAAGCAGTTGGGTATTCAACTAAATTAGTAACTTCCTCTAATAAATCTTCATCAATTGGAATAATCCAATTGTTTTCTTCTTCTAATTTTTTTATTTGCGAAACGATAGCTTCTTTTCGTTCTGCTGCATTAACCATCACATATTGAGCCAACATTTTCTTCTCATAATCAGAAGGGTTTTGAAAGACGATTTCCCCACCTAAAAAACGATGACCACGTGACTGATTAGACGTTTCTACATTAGTAATAGAGAATGGAATAATTTCTTCTCCAAATAAGGCAATAAGCCATTTAATTGGACGAATATATCGTAATTCATTATTGGCCCAACGCATATTTTTCGGGAATGTTAAGCTTAGAATTAACTCTTTTAATTCTGATAATAATTCACTTGTCTGTTTCCCTTTAATAAATTTTTTTACATGAGCGTATTCCACACCATTTATCTCTTTAAAATAGATGTCTTCTACTGTTAAGCCTTGCCCTCTTGTGAATCCCGCAGCTGCTTTAGACCATTCACCAGCTTCGTTTAATGCAATACGTTTAGCAGGGCCTTTTGCTTCTTCTTCCATATCTTGCTGCGATTCATCTAAATCAGTAACAAGAAGGGCCAATCTGCGCGGGGAAGAAAAAGCCTGAACAGAAGCATAACCCAATTGTTTCTCCGCAAGCCAAGCCTCCATTTTCTCTTTTAATGATTGGATACTAGCAGAGATAAAACGAGCTGGCATTTCTTCTAAACCAATTTCCAATAATAAGTCTCTTTTATTCATGACTTTTTCCCTCCTTACTTTTTAAAATTGGGAATCCTAATTTTTCTCTTTCTTCGTAGAAAGTTTTTGCCACTTTACGTGCTAAATTTCTGCATCTTCCAATATATCCAGTTCTTTCTGTAACAGAAATAGCCCCTTTAGCATCCAATAGGTTGAAAACGTGAGAGCATTTTAATACATAGTCATAGGCAGGGTGTACTAGCCCTTCGTCCATTTGTCTATGCGCCTCTTTTTCATAGATAGAGAATAGGTTAAACAGCATATCGGTATCAGACGTTTCAAATGTATATTTACTATGTTCAAATTCTGGTTGATAAAAAATATCTTTGATTGTGAACCCATCTGTCCACTCTAAATCAAAAACATTTTCTTTATCTTGAATATAGGAAGCCAATCGCTCAATTCCATATGTTATTTCAACCGATACTGGCTTACATTCAATACCGCCAACTTGTTGAAAATACGTAAATTGAGTAATTTCCATTCCATCAAGCCATACTTCCCATCCAAGACCTGCGCAGCCTAGAGAAGGATTTTCCCAGTTATCCTCTACAAAGCGAATATCATGCTCTAACGGATTAATCCCTAGTGCTCTTAGAGAATCTAAATATAATTCTTGAATATTGTCAGGAGAAGGCTTCATGATTACTTGAAATTGATGATGCTGATATAAACGGTTTGGATTTTCTCCATATCTTCCATCTGCCGGTCTTCTAGATGGCTCTACATAAGCCACATTCCACGGCTCAGGACCAATCGCTCTTAAAAAAGTATAAGGACTCATCGTCCCCGCACCTTTTTCTACATCATATGCCTGCATTAGGATACAACCATAGTCAGACCAATGTTTTTGCAATGTTAAAATCATGTTTTGAATATTCATTGCTTTCCTACACCTCCGAATTTATAAAACGTATATTCAGCATAGATTTATGTAGAGTATGTACTCGTAAGGAACACAAAAAACTCTCGTCCCTATGCCAAATATTTCTTGACATAGGGACGAGAGTTAACCCGCGGTTCCACCCTATTTGCTGTAAGATACAGCCACTTTCAAACGCAGTTGCTCCAAGAACGCCTTCCTTAACGCTCATGAACTTGGCTTCCACTATCCCAAGCTCGCTTTTCATGAGGTGAATTAAGTACTACTTTCTTTTCAATGCAACACTCTTATTTACATGAATAATAACGAAAAAAATATTAGTTGTCAACCTTGCTTTGATTTATTCTCGAAGAAGATTCACTCTTCATTCAATTACTTTTATGTAAAGGAATCCCCTAAGTTTTTCATTGATTGAATAAATTTTTTAGATTTCAAATACAACCCAGAATACTCTTCATAATAAGCATCAATAATCATACTTAGCTCTTTCTTAGTTGAATCTTTGACAGAGATACTACCTAGACGGGAAATATCCATATAATAAAAAATCCGAAGCAGCTTTACTGTAGCCTGCGAGATTTTATAATGATACGGGTCCTTGTCCAAGCATTGATGACAGATTAATCCACCTTCTCGGATAGAAAAAGAAAAATGCCCCTCTGTCGCTCCGCAAAAAACACAGCGATCTAGTATTGGATATAATCCTAAGCTGTTTAACATTTTTAGTTCATAGATATTTACTAATATTTCCGGATCGTATTCTTCATTCATGTAATTTAACGTTTGATATAATAATTCAAAATGAAAAGGATTTGGCTTTTTTTCATCCGTACATTTATCTGTAAGCTCTACTATATAGCTAGCGTATGCAGTAAGAAAAATATCTTCTTTCAATGAACGCATACTCGATATAATATCCCCTTGCTGTAAAAGCCCTAATCCACTACTTCGCTGGACGAGAAAATATCCATAGACAAAAGGCTGGGTTACAGCAGAAAGCCTGCTGTTTGGCTTTTTTGCACCTCTAGCCATTACCCCAACCTTTCCCCATTCTCTTGTATACAACGTTACTATTTTATTGGATTCACCGTAATCGATGGATCTAATTACAATCCCTTCACACTTTTCGAGCATCACCATTCACCATCCCCTACTATAAGGACAGTAACTATGAAATGGGATAATCAAGTTCCGCTAGTTCCTCTTCTTGCATTCCTGGTATTTCATGATTATGCTTTTCTAATTCTTTAAAGAGTAGATAAGTATCAATGTTACCTGTTTGGGAAAAAACTTTCCAGGTAAAGTCTAACATGTAAAACCCCACCTTTCGATTTTTAACTAGCTGTTTACAACCTTAATCTTATCATAGCCTGTCTTTATAAAATCATGAGACGAAAATATTGCTAATTGATTGCATGTATAATTTTCAAATAACCGAATGCCTTCTAGTTTAATCCGTTTTCCTATTGCTGCAATAAAGGGAACAACAGGATTCCATTTTTTCTTATGGCAGCCTTTAAAGCTGTTCCGTTCTAATTATTAATATTCGTCTTCTCTAAACCCAAAATCACGCAATTGTGTCATTTTATTGCGCCAATCTTTTTGTACTTTCACCCATAATTCCAAATAGACTTTATTTCCTAGAAGATTTTCAATATCCGTTCTTGCTCTTTTTCCGATTTCTTTCAGCATACTACCTTGTTTACCGATAATTATCCCTTTTTGAGAATCTCGTTCAACGATAATAGTGGCCATTACGTTAATGACATCGTTTGATTTTCTCTCCATCTTTTCAATTACTACTGCAAGGGAGTGAGGAATTTCCTCTCTTGTTAGGTGCAGTGCTTTTTCCCTTATTAACTCAGAAACAATAAAGCGTTCAGGATGGTCTGTCACTTGATCAGCTGGATAAAATTGCGGTCCTTCTGGTAAATACTTTTTGATTTGTGTTAATAATGTTTCGACATTATTTCCTTCTAGAGCAGAGATTGGGACAATTTCTTTAAATGGATACTTCTCTTTATATGATTCAATAATGGCAAATAATTGATCTGGGTGAATCGTATCAATTTTATTAATCACTAAAAATATTGGTGTTTTTACAGACTGAAATTTCTCAAGAATGAATTCTTCCCCTTTACCAAAGCCTTCTTCAGCGTTAACCATAAAAAGGATTAGATCCACTTCTTTCAGTGTATTTTGCGCTACCTTCATCATAAAATCGCCAAGTCTATGTTTCGGTTTATGAATTCCAGGTGTATCAATGAAAATAAGCTGTGCATCATCTGTTGTAAGTACACCTTGAACTTTATTTCTTGTAGTCTGTGGCTTGTCGCTCATAATCGCAATCTTTTGGCCTATTACACGGTTCAAAAAGGTTGATTTTCCAACATTAGGTCTTCCTATAATGGAGATAAATCCTGATTTGTGTTCTGTTTGATTATTAATGTTCATTTAAATCCTCCGGTGAAAATGCTCCTGGCAATAACTCTGCCACAGTTAATGTTTGTACGTCGCCTTTTAAATTCGTTAATATTACTTCCATGTCTTTTGGACAAAGTTCAGAAATTACTTGTCTGCAAGCACCACATGGAGAAACTGGTCCCTCTGTATCTGCCACAACAACAAGCTTCTTGAAAGTAGTATCACCTTCTGACACAGCTTTAAATAATGCCGTTCGTTCTGCACAATTCGTCATACTGTACGCTGCGTTTTCAATGTTACAACCGTGATAAACGATACCCTTTTCCGAAAGCAGAGCTGCTCCTACCTTAAATTTTGAATAAGGTACATACGCTTTATCACGTGCAAGTTTTGCTTCTTCCATTAGAAGTTCCTTTTTCATACAAATCCCTCTTTTCTTTAAGCAGCTTTTCATGCTATTTCAAGTTCACTTTTGGCTATATCACAAGCCGAAAAGGTTCTTGTTTAGCCAAATACTTTCCCCTTTAGCGCTAAGATTTATTTTAAAATAATTTTTCATTTTAGTGAGTATCTCTTTTTAGTAAGCCCTATTCTCGCCTTACACATTATTTTAAAGAATAAATGGAACGTTTTCAAACTTCAGTAACACTTAATATGATGTTAAATGTACTGTCTTAAAATTATATACTAATTTGGAAGCACAATAAAGAGAAAGAAGTAGGGAGTTATTAATGAACGTAGAAAACCCAAAAATAAAAAACTACCTTTTAAAAATTAAATCTTCAACAAATAACTATTTGTTGAAGATTTAATTTTTATCAGATAGCTTTTATTCTCTAACCTATTATAGCGCTCCAGATTTTCGGGATAAAGATGATTCCGCCAATCACAATCGAAAGAATTGCTGCGACAAAAACAGCACCAGCAGCTATGTCCTTTGCCTCTTTTGCCAATGGATGATATTCACTAGTAACAAGATCCACCACACGTTCTATTGCCGTATTTATCAGTTCTAGGCTAATTACTAATCCAATACAAAAAGCAATTAACATCCATTCCTGTTTAGACAAATCATTTAAAAGGCCCAATACAATAACAAGAATGGTAATAACCAAATGAATTTTTACATTTCTTTCTTGTTTAATAGCAGTTAGTATTCCCAATATCGCTAAACGGAAGGAGGATAATTGACTGTTCTTTCGAATTCTTTTATCTTTGTAATCCGAACTCATCTAAAATATCCTTTTGAAGAGTAAACATCACTTTTTCATCTTCTTCTGTCATATGGTCATATCCTAGTAAGTGCAAAAAGCCATGAACAGATAAAAATCCAAGTTCTCTCATATAAGAATGACCATAATCATTAGCCTGTTCCTCCGCTTTATCGATAGAAATGACAATATCTCCTAACATTCTAGGAAGTCCCTCTCCAACCAATTCCAATTCGCCTTCTCCTAATTCCTCCAGCGCAAAAGAAATAACATCTGTCGGTTGATCCTTTTCTCTATATTCTTTATTTATTTGTTTAATTTGTTCATTATGAACGAAGGTAATGGAAAGCTCAATTTCTCCTTGGAGATTTAGTTTACCGGCCGCAAATTGTAAAAGTTTCTCGATTTTCGCAATCTCACTTTCCTTCACTTTTTCTGTTTCATCAATAAAATCAATTTCTAAATTCATATTCGACTTCCTTTACTTTTTCATTTCTGGATATTCGATTCGTGAATGAAAAATTCCTTTTAACGTTTCACTTAATGTATTTCGAACAATATCTAATTCCTTTAATGTTAAATCACATTCATCCAATTGTCCATCTTGCAAACGGTCAGAAATAATATTCTTAATTAAAGAGTCAATTTGCTCGGTGGTTGGTGCATTTAAACTTCTTACAGCAGCTTCTACACTATCCGCAATTCCTATAATTGCTACCTCACGCGTTTGGGCTTTTGGGCCTGGGTAGCGGTAATCACTTTCTTTTACCTCTCCCCCTTTTTCCTTTGCCTTAAAATAAAAATATTTTAAGAGGGAGGTTCCATGATGCTGTTCAGCAATATCGACGATTTCTTTCGGTAATTTATATTTTCTTAATAACTCAGCTCCATCTGTTGCGTGGGCAATAATGATATTTTTACTGGCCTGGGGAGGAATACGGTCGTGTGGATTTCCCATATTCATTTGATTTTCAATAAAAAAATGCGGCCTTTTTGTTTTCCCGATATCATGATAATAACAACCAACTCTTGCCAATAACCCATTGGCGCCAATCGCTTCACATGCTGATTCCGCTAAATTAGCAACCATCACACTATGATGATACGTACCAGGTGCCTCAGTTAAGATTTTACGTAATAATGGATGGTTAGGATTAGAGAGCTCAATTAACTTAATGGTAGAAAGCACCCCAAACCCGGTTTCAAGGAAAGGCAAGAAACCGATTGTTAAAACAGCTGAACTTATTCCGGAAATAACGGCCAGTAAAAGGAATACACCATATTCTTTTGCACCATAATGTCCGTTTTGTAAATATAAAATCGCTAATATCGTAACAATATTTATAAAAGAAATAAAGAATCCTGCATAAAGAATATTGGTCCGCTGATTTCTTTTATATAAAAATAAAATACTGGCTAAACCACTTGCAATAATATATATACCCATTCCTACATTAAAAGTTCCAGCAACTCCTTCATTAAACATAATCATTCCACAAACCGCAAGAATAATCGTTACTAATAAAGCAGATTTTTCTTCCATTAATATCTTAATTAACATAACCGCCATAGCAGCTGGAAATATATAGCCAATCTCTGTGTATTCAAACTGTTGGAAGGCGCTTATTGTTTTCATTAATACAATCGTTACACTAATTATAAGAAAGAACATTAAATAGAACTGGATATTATTCTCCTTCTCTTTCGATGTTCTTTTAAGTGTATAAAAATAAAGTGCCGCTAGCATCGTCAATATGATTAAACCTAAACCGATAAATGGCTGAATGGAATTATCGCTATCTAATAATCCAACAAGTTCAAGTTGTCTATGTATCTCTCTACTTATCAGTTGGCCTTCTTCCACAAGAACTTGGCCTTGAAGTACTCTTATTGGCTCCACACCATCAACAGCTTGCTGACGCATTTCTTCTGTCGCAGTAGGATCGTAGAACTCATTTTGAATGATTGCAAATCTTCCTAAATCGATACTTGCACTCTTTAAATCAGAAGTTAAACCATCGTTTACCTTTAAGATATCCTCCACTCTTTTTTTGGCATTCTCCACCTCATCTGAAGGAATCTTACCATTCATTACTGTATGTATAGCTGTTACCGTAATATCTTTTGCGATTTCTAACTGATCTTCCGAATAAGGAATAAGCGATTTTAAAGAGCGGTCCATAATTTCATTCGTTACTTCATTTGTCAGCTTGCCTTTTAGTAATTCAAGCTTCTCGTCAACGGATGGCTCTTTTATTGATTGTTTATTCTTATCTTCCTCTTCTGCTTTCTTTCTTTTTTCTTCCATTTGTTTCTCTACTTCGTTATTTACTTCTGTTACAGAATCAAATATAGAAGATATTAAATCTACACGATTCTGAGCAATTTCTTTATTAACAACATAGACATCCTGTACTTGATTTTTTGCTTCTTCCTTCTTTTTCTCTGTACTCTCTTTATCTTCCACTGTTATGGGTGACCTAATAGTCTGATCCGCTACAGAAAATAACTGTACATTTAATTTTTCCGGCTTTACGTTTCCATAGAGTGTAAAGAATAAAATGACACCAAGTAAAATAAAGAGAATTATTTTAAAAAAGGTAATATTCATTAGTTTTATTAAATTATTACGCATTCTCTGCCAAACGTTCATATTTACCTCCTATTTCAAAAAAATAGGTTCAGTTGCTTATTCTATCATCTTAAACCTATTTTTTAATCCTTAACCTATCTAGATGTAAATTCTCCTTCTGAAAGCTGATTTTCAAGCACTTGTCACTTTCCTCAATAGATCAGTAAAACCACCAATAATTAAAAACAAAAAAATCTGATGATATGTAAAATGATAACAGTTTTTTCGATCGTTTTCATCCTTTTTCGAATATTTCATGTATCCGGAACGTATCCAATCCAATATAGAAAGAAGGACAATATCCTTAAGCTCAAATAAACTTAAGATATTGTCCTTCTTTCTTTTACATAACTTGCTTTCCATATGCATGAATAATTTTTCCGACTAATGGATGTCTCACTACATCGCTTTCTTCTAAATGAACAAAGCCGATCCCATTTACGTTTTGCAGAATTTGTTCTGCAACTACTAATCCTGATTTCACGCCCTTTGGCAGATCTATTTGTGTTTTATCCCCTGTAACCACCATCTTGGATCCAAAACCAAGTCTTGTTAAAAACATTTTCATCTGGGCATGAGTTGTATTCTGTGCTTCGTCTAATATTACAAAAGCATCATCCAGTGTTCTCCCGCGCATATAGGCAAGTGGAGCTACTTCAATCGTATTTCTTTCAATCAAACGAGCAGTATGCTCCATACCAAGCACATCATGCAATGCATCATATAACGGGCGTAAATATGGATCTACTTTTTCTTTCAAATCCCCTGGCAAAAAACCTAAACTTTCCCCCGCTTCCACTGCAGGTCTTGTTAAAATAATTCTATTTACTTTCCCGCTCTTTAAAGCATTTACCGCCATCACAACGGCTAAATAAGTCTTACCTGTTCCTGCAGGCCCAATCCCAAAAACTAGATCATTTCTTCTAATAGTGCGTATATACTCACTTTGGCCGATCGTTTTTACTCTAATTGATTTTCCTTTAATCGTTTTCGCAATTTCTTCATCGTATAGTGACCCAAAATATTCAAGCGTTCCTTTCTTTGCCAGTGAGATCGCATATACCACATCACGTTGACTGATGGAAACACCCTTTCGGATTACTTGTAAAAGTTTATCAACAATATCCCCAACGAGCTCTATTGAATCAGGATTCTCAGAAGAAACAAGCAGCGTTTCTCCTCTCGTTACGATGTTACAATCTAATTCTTTTTCAAGCACTTGCAGATTGCTATCTCCATTACCAAGTAAAGCAATTGCTTCGTTTGGATCTTTCAACTTTACATTCATCGTTTTTAAATCTTCTGTCATTCTGTATCTCCTTGAGTTAGAGGTTGTGCTTTCGCAATGTTTTCTATTGTTGTAAAAGCTATATTTAATTTAACTTTACCATTCTTTATATCTTGTTGTAAAATTTTTTCCTCCTTAATTTTCCCATCTTCACCAATTCGTTTCATAATATCCTTTCTCGCATCCTCCTTCCCTTTCTCGATAGCTTCCTTCTCACTATATCCTCTTATTACAATCTCTTTTTCCCGATATGTTTTATTTACAATCTTAATTGGCAATTCCCATTTAAAGAACTTAACGTTTGACTCATTCTCCTCTTCCTCATATTCCTTATACTCTATTTTGCCAAATCCCCATACAGGAATACTCCACTTACCAAGCTTCATATAAATTTTTTGCTTTTCCGCTCCATTAAATACTTGGAAAGTTGTTTCCAAAGGAACAGTCACTTTTGTCGTATACCACACTTCTCCCCATACTTTCCCTTTAGCAGATACACTCTTCGCACGATCTTCATTCCCTATTTTGCCTGCAACTAACAATTGTCCTTTTCTCACAACTTCATTGATGGCATAGCGTTTTGTACCAGATTCCACAAAATCTGTTACAATTGTCGCTTTCTTCGTTGCTATTAAATTTTGCGGGCCCGCTTCTTTCTTTTTCTTCGGCTCGTTTTTTTCAACTACCTGGAAATGATAAGTTGTCCCTTTTAACTCCACACCAATCCATGTAATCGCATCAATATTATTTGTTAATTCTGCCTGAATTTCATCTAATTCCTTCGCAAAAAACTGCGATTTACCAATTTTTATGTCCATCTTATCCAGCTGCTTACGAATTTGATATTCAGTCGCAGGATTTGCTCCCTTGATTTCTATTCCCCAGACCATATTAGATAAAGTGAGAACTAGTCCTAAAAAAAGGAATAATCCGAGTACAAAACCGCTATTTTTCCACATTCTTTTATATAGAAACGGAGCTCCAGCTCGGCGCTGAAACTCTATTTTTATACCGCTTCCTCTAACTAAATGACGAAGAGAATGGATATTCTTTAGACTAATCTGAAAGGTTACAGCTTGCGGTCCGTGCTTCTTTACGTTCCAAACAGACATACCATTTTTTAATAACTTATTTAAAAACCTTTCTAAACCTTTGCCTGTTGCTTTCACTGTAATAATCCCTGTTAAATATTCTATCCAATGATTTTTCATAATTTCCTCCCAAATCATTCATTTATGTATAAAACTTGATCTATTTTCCCTTCTAATAATATTTCCTCTGGTAAAATTGTCTTAATAACAAACCCTTTTCCTTTAATCAACAGCTGCCCTTGTTTTAAAAGCAATCGTAATTCTTTATCTGAAAAGGTTATTAACCCTCGGTGGTTCTCTACATAAATATGTATTTGTCCAATCATTGTAATTCTAGGTAAGTCCATCATGACATCTTGAGGAAGTTCTAAGTTTTTTATCATCCAGTTCCGCAAGTTGTGTCCCCATTTTTTAGCCATAAAAAAAGAACCCCCTTTCCTCTCTTTTATGAGATTCTCTGTATAGACAGTACGCTTTCTTACACTTACTATCATCATATTCACGGAGTCCTACATTATGCTAAGAAAAACTTTTACGACACGCATTCGTGGAGATTTTCTTTAAATATCCTTTTATACAAAAAAGAGCTATTATCTAGCAAATCACTTCTCCAAAGAGAAATAACGCTTGATAATAACTCTCTATGTTTTTATTTTCTGCTTGTTACGCTGTGTTGCATAGAAGCTCGATGGGGATTTCTTGAACGAGGCGAAGCTAATACTTCCGAAAACACTACCGCCTGAACAATATTATCCTTTGTAAATAAGCCTTCAGATTCTTCCAGAGGTTGATTCTTATTTATAATTGGTCCTTGAACGACTCGATTTCGTTGTTTTTCCATCATATTAATCTTCTTTTGTAAACTTGCATTTTCCCTTTGCAGCCTTTCCAGCTCAGAAAGTGGTTTTTCAACCTGCACCACTTTTTTAGACTTTACAGGGACAGTCATAACTTGTCTTTCTCTCTCCACTTCTGCATTTACTTGTTTTGGCACCTGTGGTCTCTTTGGTTTGGGCGCCGGCTTTTTTTTACTATTATCAAAAACAGAAGAGAAGAGAAAAACTACAACCGCAATTATAATTGGAACAATTTCCAAATCTTTTCCCTCCCTTTCTTAAAGTTTACTCATTATCATCTTTATTTTTCTGGTCATCTGTTAATTTACCGATCGAGCCTCTCATTTCTGTATCAGCCGTGATATTTTGTAAATTCATATAGTCCATTACTCCAATATTGCCTGAACGCAACGCATCAGACATAGCCATAGGAACTTCCGCTTCTGCTTCGACAACCTTCGCACGCATTTCTTGAACTTTTGCTTTCATCTCTTGTTCTTGGGCAACAGCCATCGCTCTACGCTCTTCCGCTTTTGCTTGAGCGATTTTCTTATCTGCTTCTGCTTGCTCTGTTTGTAATTCAGCGCCAATGTTTTTACCGATATCTACATCCGCAATATCAATCGATAGAATTTCAAAAGCTGTACCAGCATCTAACCCTTTAGCTAAAACTGTTTGAGAAATCATATCTGGATTTTCTAATACTTTTTTATGATTATCAGAAGAACCAATTGTCGAAACAATCCCTTCCCCAACTCTGGCTACAACTGTTTCTTCTCCAGCTCCCCCTACTAGTCTCTCAATATTGGCACGCACTGTAATTCTTGCTTTTGCTTTTACTTCAATGCCATCCATCGCTACACCAGCAATAAAAGGTGTCTCAATTACTTTAGGATTTACACTCATTTGCACTGCTTCTAATACATCACGTCCTGCTAAATCAATTGCAGCACATCTTTCAAATGATAGCTCAATATTGGCACGATGGGCAGCAATCAGCGCATTTACTACCCTATCAACATTACCACCAGCAAGATAATGACTTTCTAATTGATTGATTGTTACATTTAATCCCGCTTTATGGGCTTTAATCAACGGATTTACAACACGACTTGGTATAACCCTTCTTAAACGCATCCCTACTAATGTGAAAATGCTAATTCTCACTCCTGCTGCTAAAGCAGAAATCCAGAGCATTACTGGCACAAATGTTAATAGCACCCCTAATAAAATAATTGCCAATACTACAACAATAATCCAAAATATTTCAAATCCGCCTACTAGCATTACTCATCCTCCTTTTGTATATCTATCGTTAGTATTTCCCTTACAACAATTCTTGAACCTTCTGCTTTTACTACTTTTACTTTCTTGCCCTTATCAATAAAACTTCCATCACTCACCACATCGATTCTTTCATCCTCAATAAGTATGACTCCGGCAGGACGTAAGGCAGTTAAGGTAACGCCTGTTTTCTCCATCAAATCATTGCGGTTCTGATTAGAAACATACCCACTTTCTGTATTGGTTGAGTCTGTTAAAATTATTTTTTTAAAGAATTTCATTTTTCTACCAAACACCTTTACTAATAAGATAGATGCTATAATGGAAACCCCTATTGCGATTGCTAGACTTATCCCGATGACCGCAATATCTCCACTTGCAAGAAACATGCTAGCAATGACAGAAACAATCCCAATTGCTCCAGCTATTCCACCGACGACAAAGAACTCCAGTATAATCAAAAGGATTCCAATCACAAAGAGAATGAGACTTTCGTATCCCGCAAGTCCTGCAACTAGATGCCCATAGAAAAAGAGCAATAAAGCAGAAATTCCCGCTATTCCCGGCAGTCCAAACCCAGGTGAATATAATTCGATGATTAATCCCAAACTTCCAATTGATAATAATATAGGAATGATAATAGGATTTGTTACAAACCTTGCAATTTTCACTGCAAAGCTTTCATCAACCTTTTCTATCTTTGCGTTCTGTATCCCTAAATGATCTAGCACATCCTCTAAACTATTTACCGTACCATTGGAATAGTTTATTTCTTCTGCTTCAGATGAAGTTAAAGTTAAAAACTTGCCAGCTTCCTTCATACCTGGAATGGAAATAGATTTATCTGCCATCGCCATTGCATAAAGTGGATCTCTTCCTGTTTTTTCTGCTGCCCCTTTCATGGCAGAAATCCAGTAAGACTGAGCCTTTTCATCTGCTGCATTCCCTTGTCCGTCTATCACCCCAGAGGATCCTATTCTGCCTCCCTCCACCATATAGATTTCATCGGTATTTAATGCAATATAGGAACCAGCAGAAATGGCATCTTGGTTAATAAAAGTAACCGTTTTTATGTCAGTTTCTGCAATTCTCTTTCCTATTTCAATAGCAGCAGATATATCTCCACCAGGTGTATGCATATCAAAGACTATCGCACTAGCCTGATTTTCTTCTGCTTCGGTAATTGCCCGATCTACAAACTGACTTAAACCTTTTTCAACCGTATCCTTTATTGGCACTACATATACTTTTTCTTCATTATTAGCGTAAATGATACTAGGTATGAAGGATAGAAAAAAAATAAAAAGAAGAGGGATCAACAATATTTTCTTTTGTCTTCTCAAATTTTCCCTCCTTTCCAAATGGTAATAGAAAAATGTTATGGCTATGTATACGTTTAACTAAATAAAAAGTTTCATTTTTTTAATTTTTATTTAATTAATAATTTCTATCGTTTAAATCGAAAAAAACAAAGGACAAAATATGGTCCTGCAAAGGAAATTAACAGATCTAACTATATTTAATAAAAATCATCTAATTTTATTATATGTTATATTAGAAATGGATAAAACAGAAAATCTTTTAACTATGTAAAAAGGCTGCAGATATAATCTGCAGCCTTTAAAACATAAACTTATTTATGAAAGGTGTTGTTGTACAAGTTTATTTACTAGTGAACCGTCTGCTTTTCCTTTTACTTTAGGCATTAAAGCAGCCATCACTTTTCCCATTTCTTTCTTTGAAGAAGCTCCAGTATCAGCGATTGCTTGTTTCACAATCTCTGCTAGCTCCTCTTCTGAAAGTTGTTCTGGCATATATATTTCAACATGTTTTAACTCCGCACGTATTTTGTCAACAAGATCTTCACGACCTGCTTTCTCAAACTCATGGAGGGAGTCTTTGCGTTGTTTTACTTCGCGAGAAAGGACAGATAACTCGTCTTCTTCAGAAAGATCTCTACCAAGCTTAATACTTTCATTCTGAATGGCAGCCTTAATCATTCGAATTACAACTAGTTTATCTTTTTCTTTGTTTTTCATCGCTTGCTTCATATCATTATTTAAGCGTTCGAGAAGACTCAATTTTGCTACACCCTCTCTTAGAACTTACGTTTTCTTGCTGCTTCTGATTTTTTCTTACGTTTCACACTTGGTTTCTCGTAGAATTCGCGCTTTCTAGCTTCCTGCAAAGTACCAGTTTTTGATACTGAACGTTTGAAGCGACGAAGAGCATCTTCAAGCGATTCGTTTTTACGAACGACGGTTTTAGACATTCTCTTTCCCTCCCTCCGAACACAACACACTAACATCAACATGGTTTCCATGTACCTTGACATTATAATATATCAAAGTTACAAGGTCAACTGTATTTGACCTTGTTAGACAAATTGTTTTAAAAAAACGTAAAAAAAAGGTGTTTTATACAAGGAATTAGCCTTTTTCTCCCTCCGATCCCTTCTCTTTTTGTATTTTTCCCTCTAGTCATGTTTTTAAACACCCTGTCAAATCTAGTATAAGAAGCTAGTTTTGTCATCATTAATTAGCTAAAAATGACATGTCCACCTTCTTTATTTCATATAGTTCTAATAAGGAGGAAGCCTAGAATGATTTATCTTATACTTTTTATTATCCTTATCCTTTTATTTATTTATGGGATGACTCTCTTACGGACAGGTTTATTTAATTTATCTTCTCAATCATTAAAAAACTCGCTCGAAAAATTAACAGATAAGCCATGGAAGGGGTTAATTGTTTCCATCATTATTACAGCACTTCTTCAAAGCAGCGCTGCCGTTATGGTTTTAACGATTGGACTAATTTCAGCAAGAGTCTTAACCTTTCCTCAATCTATCGGGATTATTTTAGGAACAAATATCGGAACCACCTTCACAACTGAATTTATTACGTTTAACATGAATAATTATCTACTTCCGCTTGCCATCCTAGGTGTGCTCTTGATCATCATTAACAAATATCAATTAAGAAGTATCGGCTTCATTTTATTCGGTATGTCGATTGTCTTTACAACAATGCGAGGTTTTAAATATTTTGCTGGGATGATGGAACATCATCCTGCTCTAAATTCGTTTTTCCTTTCATTAGCAGACCGTCCTTTCATCGCCCTTGTAGTCGGCATTATTATAACTGCCCTAATCCAATCAAGTACAGCGACAATTGGTATTATAATGGGCTTTTTATCAGCAGGATTGCTTCCGATTGAAATTGCTATAGCCATTATGTTGGGATCTAATATTGGTTCCTGTATAACTTCTTTTTTAGCATCAATAGGAACAGAAAAAAGTGCAAAACTTTGTGCTTATGCCCATATTTGGTTAAATATTGGAGGGGTCATTTTGTTTTATCCGTTTATCAATGATTTAGCTGCTATTGTCAAAAATATGACAGCAGAAATGGATGTTCAATTAGCTCATGCAAGCCTGTTATTTAATGTTCTATCTTCGCTCCTAGTTCTCCCCTTTGCGGAGCGCTTTGGCAAATTGATTATGCGATTACACAGCTGATGGATTGGGGTGAAATGCTATAAAAGGCTGCAAACATGGATATATGTCTGCAGCCCTTTTTTACATAACCTTCAATAAATCATATTGTGATTGATATAAATGATAATACAATCCTTTTTGTGCCATTAACTCATCATGTGTGCCTTTTTCTGCAACTCTCCCACCATCCACATAAAATATTTGACTACTATTTTTAATTGTTGATAGACGATGGGCAATGATGAAGGATGTCCTTCCTTTTAACAATTCAGTAATTCCTTCTTGGAGAAGTTCTTCCGTCTTTGTATCAATGCTGCTGGTTGCCTCGTCTAATATCAATATTTTAGGATTAGCCAAGAGGGCTCTTGCGAAAGATATTAACTGCCTTTGTCCCGCTGATAAAGTACTACCTCTTTCTTCTACAACAGTATGATATCCATCCTTTAAGTCTTTTATAAAGTCATGTGCTCTAACAATTTTAGCTGCGGTAATCACTTCTTCTTCCGTTGCATCTAGCTTCCCATAGCGAATATTATCTAGAATGGTTCCAGAAAATACAAAGGTATCTTGAAGCATCACACCCATTTGCGACCGTAAAGATTTTAATGTTACATCTCTTACATCAATCCCATCAATTTTGACACTGCCTTCATTTACATCATAAAACCTACTTAACAAATTTATAATAGTAGATTTACCTGCACCTGTGGGGCCGACTAAAGCGATACTCTGACCTGCATTAATATGAAAACTGACATCACTAAGTATGTTTTTCCCTTCTTCATAACGGAAGGTAACTCGTTCAAAGGTGACATTCCCTTTAATCGTTGGCATTGGGATTGCTTTTGGCTGATCCTTAATATCTGGTTCAACATCCAGAGTTTCAAAAATACGTTCCAAATAAGCAGAAGCAGTGATAAGCGCATTATAGAAGTTCCCCATATTAATAACTGGGTTCCAGAAATTATTGACATAGCCAATAAACGCTACAAGTGTACCTGTACTAACATCTACCCCAATTTGCCGTATTCCTACGAAGTAAATTAAACTTGTTGTTAAAACAGAGATATTTTGAACACCTGGCCATAGAAGAAACTGGATTGAAACTGCCTTAAGCCAAGATGTTCGGGTTTCATTGCTTACTTCATCAAAAATTTCAAAATTCTCTTCTTCCCTTGCAAAGGATTGCGTAATTTTTATGCCGGCAATACTTTCATGAATATAGGCATTCATATTAGATTGTTTATTGCTTAACACTTGATACGCTTTTCTCTGCATATTTTTGATTACCCATACTAATACTCCTAAAATCGGCAGAAGTGCTAAACTATATAATGTTAGTTTTGCGTTGATGGCAAACATAAACATTAACGTTATAATTACACTGATGATATCAGAGATCAGGTTTATCAGCCCATTACTTAATAGATCACTTAATGTATTAATATAATTAACAACTCTGATTAAGATTTTCCCATGAGGGCGATTATCAAAATAGGAAAAGGGCAGCTTCTGTAAGTGCTGAAAAATATCTAAACGCATATCCTTTAGAATATTTTGACCAATCTGAGTAATCCATTGAATGCGATACCGCATACATATACCAATTACAAATAGAGAAAGAACAAATAAAATACTAATCCCGATTAATAATGGAATATTTTTATCTGGGATAATTTCATCAATTGCTATTTTTGTAAAAAACGGACCGAGCATTCCTGCCACGTTGGCTGTTAAGATGATTAGCAATGTAATAAACAATGCCTTCTTATAAGGTTTAATATAAGCACCGATTCGTTTATAGTGACTCCAGTTAAATTCGGTCTCTAATTCTTCGTCGACATTAAATTTATTACGGGCCAATGGCTGCTCCTCCTTCTTCCTGCTCTACTAATCCTAATTGTCTTCTATACACATCGTAATACATCCCTTTTTTCGCAACAAGTTCTGTATGCGTCCCTTGTTCTTTCACTTCCCCTTTATCAAGAACTAAAATAAAGTCTGCATCCCTTACAGATGAAATACGGTGTGCAATTATGAAGGTTGTTTTATCTTGTGTCAACTGATTTAATTCCTTTTGGATTTTACTTTCTGTTTCCATATCTACAGCTGATGTTGTATCATCCAATATCAAGATAGATGGATCCTTCGCTAATGCTCTTGCTAAGGAGATCCTTTGCTTTTGACCACCAGATAATCCCACTCCGCGCTCTCCTACGATTGTATCGTATCCCTCCGGCATTTTAACGATAAAGTTATGGGCGTCGGCAATTGCTGCCACGCGTTGAATTTGCTCCATGTTTAAATATGGTTTTCCAAAGGAGATATTTTCCTCAATAGTATTTGAAAATAAAAAAATGTCTTGCATAACCATCGAAATTTGATCGCGAAGCTTCCTCACTGGCCATACTTTTGCATTTATTTGATCAATTAATACTTCTCCTTCTGTTGGATCATAGAATCTTGCAATTAAATTAACAAGCGTTGATTTACCAGATCCAGTTTCCCCTAAAATCCCAACAGTTTGCCCCGGTCGGACGGTAAAGGATACATTTTTTAAGATAGGGGTTTCAGGGTCATCGGAAAACGCAAAAGAGACATCTTTAAACGTTACATATCCAGCAATTTTCTTGCCTTTCTTTTTGTCTTCTACCATAATTTGTGGTTCCGTTATTAATAAATTTCTAATTTTTACACAAGATGCATTAAATCGCTGTACATCATTTATCAACCATCCACTCATGCGCATTGGCATATTTAAGAGCCACATAAACCCGTTAAATGCAACCAAGTCACCTATGGACATATTCCCCTGAATCACAAATAAGCCACCTAATAATAAAGTAATAACAGCTAATACTCCGGCAAATCCGTCCAGCCATGGTAAATATTTTTTAGAAACATTAGCAGAAATAAGGTTACGTTTTCGATAATCATCATTAAAATGATTAAACTTTTCGATTTCATACTCTTCCCGGGAAAATGCCTTAACTACTCGGTTGCCGCTAATATTTTCTTCCACCATGGAATTCAGTCTGGAAAAACTTTCACGGATTTCTAGAAATACTGGATGAGCTGCTTTGGACATTTTTTGTGTAAAAATAAAGATAAACGGTGTAACAGCGAGTAATGCTAACGTTAATTTCCAATCAATGTTCATCATTACGATAATGGCAACGACAAACCAGATAACACATTCAGCGATATTATAGCAGACCCATGAAACGAAATGGCGTATAGCGTCCATATCACCTGTCATTCTCGCCATAATATCTCCTACTCTATTATGATTAAAAAAGTCAAAATCAAGCTCTTGAAGCTTTTTATACATATCTTGTCTTATATCAAACTGTGCATCTTGACCAACATGTTCGTATAACATTTGGTAGATGTATCGAGTAACGGTTCTGATCAGTGTCGCTCCTATCATCGCTAGTAAAATGGGTACTAAGAGTTGGACTTGATTATTCTCAATGACTTCATCAATCAATCTTCCGCTTAAAATAGGAATAATCACTACAAAGAAAGAATTTGCTAATAAAATCAAGGATGCAACAATTACTTTTTTCTTATTCTTCTTTACGTAACTCCAAATCCATTGGTAATTATTCAATAGGAATCTACACTCTTTCTTTTTTTAATTTGTTTACTTCCAAAATAATATTTCAAAAGATAGCTAAATATACTTTTAAATAAACTTTCAGAGGAGGAGATTTTTATTCCTCCTTAATGATGGATATTTACCTTTAACTGGCTTGGTAAAATTTTTTCACTAAGTAAAATCAATAATATCTCTTAAAACATGTAAGGGCGTGTATACAAGGTTTATATTCATTTTCACTTTCTCTCCCATCCTTGGCATTGTTCTCCAATTATTACAACCAGGCTGCAAATGACTTAATCTTAATCCTCCTTTTTAGCCATGAATGAACGCAATAAATGTGAACGGTTACCATTTTATATTGTTATGCAACATACTATAATAAGAAAAGAGAAAACCTTTTCTTATCACAGATTAATTTTAGTCACGAAGGTTTGACGTAACTAGTACTTAAATTGTATAATTATGGACAAAATTTGACTTGAAAGGAGTACATTGAATGTTATACTATCAATCAAATTATTTTGGACAAAATGGAGATTTTGATCGTATATCAGCATTCAATCCTACCAACCTTCCTCATTTTCATCGCAGCTTGGAACTGGTGATGGTTGATGAAGGCACACTGGAGCTTACCATACAAGATAAATCTTATACTCTTCACGAAGGAGAAAACGCTCTCATTCTTTCGAATCAAATACATAGTTTACAAAGTAATCAGAAAAATCACTCCTGGATTTATGTCTTTTCTCCAGAATTGGTTAATCAATTTTATCAGCTTAGTAAAAACAAAGACTTAATTCATCCAATATTCCAGTTACAGGCTGCCACAAGAGAGATGATAAAGGAGATATTCTTCAACAATAATAGTTCGCTGTTTGCCAAAAAAGGGGTTCTGTACTTAATTTGTGCGGAATTGCTAAATCAAACTTCTTTCAAAGAGGAAACGCGGAGAGATGATTATTTATTACATGATTTACTCAACTATATCCAAAATCATTTTACCGAGGAACTTTCCTTAAAAGATTTATCACAAAAATTTGGATACGATTATTCCTACCTATCAAGATTTTTCACAAAAATACTGCATATACCATTTGTTGATTTTGTAAATGGGCATCGTGTAACGTTAGCCTCTCAATTATTAAAAACAACGGATAGTAAAATTACCGAAATTGCCGATATGGTTGGCTATCGAAACATTCGCAGCTTTAATCGAAACTTCGAAAAAATCATGAACACTACCCCGAGTAATTATCGAAAAATTTATATGGAAAGTTATTAATAAACGCAGCGATAAATTGACAAAAAAACCTTAGAAAACACCTATTTGTTTTCTAAGGTTTTTTTAAAGGATATATTAATAATCACTATTGCTTGTCAAACCATTCACGATTGCAACTCCAGAACTTGCTCCGATTCTAGTAGCTCCAGCAGCAATCATTTTCTCCGTGTCTTCACTGCTGCGTACACCTCCAGAAGCTTTCACACCTATATCTGGTCCAACCGTTTTTCTCATTAATGTAATGTCCTCAACAGTTGCTCCGCCTGTTGAGAAACCTGTTGATGTTTTTACATAGTCAGCTCCTGCTTCTACTGCTAATTTACAAGCAATTTCTTTTTCCTCATTTGTTAGGAGACTAGTTTCAATAATTACTTTCGATAATGCTTTACCTTTTGCCGCATCCACTACCGCTTTAATATCTTCTTTAACTAAATCATAATTTTTATCCTTTAAAGCACCAATATTAATAACCATATCTACTTCTGTTGCCCCATTTTTAATGGCATCTTCTGTTTCAAATGCTTTTGTTGCTGAAGTAGATGCTCCTAAAGGGAAACCGATCACTGTACATACCTTTACCTCTGTTCCATTAAGCAATTCACTTGCAGCTTTGACCCATGTTGGATTTACGCAGACAGAAGCAAATGTGTATTGCTTAGCTTCTTCACAAAGAGTCACAATTTGTTCTTTCGTCGCATCAGCTTTTAATAAAGTGTGATCAATCATTTTAGCAATGTTCATTAAGATTCTCCTTTGATATATGTACTAATTAAAAATATATGCCAAGCTCTTTGAACGAACAAAGAGCTTCCATATTAAAGTTATTAAAATTAATTTTATAAAACAAAAAGGAAACAATTGTAGCTGGCTAAACTTAAGAAACAATCGCAGCTTGATCTTCTACTTCCTCTAAAACACGGACAAATTGTCCTTCATTTACAGGGTAGCCTGCTTTCGTTAGTTTGACTTTCACAATTTTCCCAACCATTTCTTCTGTTGCTGGGAAAACTACTTTTAAATAATTGTCTGTATATCCAACATAAAGCTTTCCATTGCCATCTTCTTTGTAGACTTCCTCTGGAATAACTTCTACTACCTCGCCTTCATAGTTAGACGCATATTCCTTTGCTAATTGATCAGAAAGCGAAATTAAACGATGTACTCGTTCGTTCTTTACATCTTCCTCAATTTGGTTATCCATTCGCGCAGCAGGTGTTCCTGTCCGTTTTGAATATGGGAACACATGCAATTCAGAGAATTTATGTTCTTTAATAAAATCATAAGTTTCCATAAACTCTTCTTCTGTCTCTCCTGGGAAACCAACGATTACATCAGAGGTAATGGCCAATCCTGGCAAGGCTTCTTTTAATCTTGTAATTCTTTCGGCAAAGAATTCCATTGTATATTTTCTTCTCATTCTTTTTAAAACAGTATCCGATCCAGATTGAATCGGGATGTGAAGATGATTTACAATTATTTTTGATTTATCTAAGACTTCAATCACTTCATCTGTTATTTGGCTTGCTTCGATAGAAGAAATACGAAGGCGCTTTAGACCCTTTACCTGGGATTCTAAATCACGCAGTAAATTAGCTAAGTTATAATCCTTCATATCTGAGCCATATCCACCTG
Source organism: Niallia circulans NBRC 13626 (assembly GCF_001591585.1). Classification (GTDB taxonomy): domain Bacteria; phylum Bacillota; class Bacilli; order Bacillales; family Cytobacillaceae; genus Niallia; species Niallia circulans. The sequence continues at coordinate 260,021 of NZ_BCVE01000006.1, forward strand.
TGTGAATTCCTGTTAATACAATTTCTTTATAACCAGCATTCACTAATTGCTGTGCTTGCTTAATAACCTCTTGCGGATCTCTTGAGCGCATCAATCCCCGTGCCCATGGAATAATACAGAATGTACAAAAATTATTGCATCCTTCTTGGATTTTTAAGGAAGCTCTTGTTCTATCCGTAAAAGCAGGGACATCCATTTCTTCGTACACACGATTTTTCATAATGTTTCCAACAGCATTTATTGGTTGTCTTTCTTCTTTATACTGCGTAATATACTCTAGCATTTTCACGCGATCCTGTGTACCAACTACAATATCAACTCCAGGAATAGCCATAATTTCTGCTGGAGAAGTTTGGGCATAACACCCTGTAACACAAATAACTGCATCTGGATTTTTACGAACTGCACGACGAATTACTTGGCGGCTCTTTTTATCTCCTGTATTTGTAACGGTACATGTATTAATAACATATACATCAGATATATTTTCATATTCTACACGTTCATAGCCTTGTTGTTTAAACAACTGCCAGATCGCTTCGGTTTCATAATGGTTTACTTTACATCCTAAAGTATGAAAAGCAACTGTTGGCATTTTTATCACTCCATCAATTCAAAATGATAAGATACAGCAGACAATAGGTATAATGGTGCAGTCTCTGTTCTTAATATTCTTGGACCAAGTCCGCATGTCACAAAACCATGCTCTTTTAATAATGCTACTTCTGATTCAGTCAGGCCACCTTCTGGGCCGAATACCGCAAGGATAGATTGTCCTTTTGTCATCGATTCCAAGCTTTTCGTTAACACAGACGATTCGCCTTCTCTTGCCTCTTCTTCATAGGCTATTAATTTTACATTATAACCTTCTGAAAGTTTTATCAACTCTTTTATACTAATTGGAGAACTTACTTCTGGTATCATGGTTCGGTGGGATTGTTCTGCTGCTTCTTTTGCAATTTTATTCCAGCGAACTAGTTTTTTTCCACCCTTTTTCTCATCCCATTTAACGACAGAGCGAGCTGCGATGAAAGGGATAAACTTAAAAGCGCCTAATTCTGTTCCTTTTTGGATAATCCATTCCAGCTTATCCCCTTTTGGCAGTCCGCTCACAATAGAAACCGAAATAGGTAATTCTATTTCTCCTTCTAACCATTGTACCACTTTTGCAATGACTTCGTTTTCGGAAATTTTTTCTATTCTGCACCGTGCTGCCTGCTGAAGACTGTTGACACAATATATTTCATCGTCAATATCCATTCGCATCACACGTACAATATGATGATAATCGTCCTCTTGAATAAAAAATGTATCCTCTTCGTTTTTAGCAAAATAACGCTGCAATCGAATTCCTACTTTCTTTTAAGCAATAGAGAAGGAAGAATCGTAAGACGAAACTTCCTTTTTTCCTTTTGAATATACGCTTACTCTTTTAGCTTGTTGCTGTGAAAGTTTTTCTTCTATTAACTCTTTTTCTGAGCGGTAATGCTTACCCAATCTTCCATTTGTACTGTTTCTATTATTTCTAGGCCTGATGCGATAATAGCATCCTTTACTTCTTCTTTTTTCTGAAGAATGATGCCAGAAGCAATAAAGAAACCATCTTTTTGAAGTAAACGATAAACATCATCTGTAAAACGAACAATTACCTCTGCCAAAATATTTGCAACAATTACCTCTGCCTGTTCCTCTATACCACTTAAAAGATTATTTTGACGGACAGATGTTTTCTCATGAACTTTGTTTAATTTAATATTTAATTTAGCAGAACGGACAGCCACTTCATCCAGATCTAAAGCAAGCACAGATTTAGCTCCCAGCATGGCTGCTGCAATACTTAGCACACCAGATCCTGTACCAACATCGATAACCACATCGTCTTTTTTTACTATTCTTTCCAAAGCCTGTATACATAATACAGTTGTCGGATGTGTTCCTGTTCCGAAAGCCATCCCTGGATCCAATTCGATGATTAATTCATCCGTATGGACTGGTGTATAATCCTCCCAGGTAGGTACAATCGTAAATTTCTCAGATATTTTAACAGGATGATAGTATTTCTTCCAAGCTGTTGCCCATTCTTCTTCATTTACTTCCATAATGGAAACTTTATTTAATCCAATATCAATATTAAACAGTACTAAATTATTGATATTTTCTTTAATTGCCTCTACTGTTTCACCAAGAAAACTATTGATTGGTAAATACGCTTTAACTAGAACGCCTTCTTCTGGATAATCATCAGGATTTAGTTGGTAGATTTCGCCGAATTGGTCTTCTCTTTCTTTAATTAATTCAAAGGGATCTTCAATAACTACCCCACTAGCACCTGCTTCATGCAAAATATTTGAAATAGGTTCAATCGCTTCATTTGTCGTATGAATTGTGATTTCTGACCATTTCATTTCTACCAACTCCTTTTTGATTATTCACCTTTAAATGCTTTTTTTACCTTAGAGAAAAAACTGTCCTCTTCTTCTCCACGAGGAGTATCTCCAGATACTTCAGCAAATTCCTGTAATAGTTGTTTTTGTTTATCAGATAATTTTGTAGGTGTAATTAAACGAATGATTACATGCTGGTCACCTTGGCCATATCCACGTACATTTGGAATCCCTTTGCCTTTAAGGCGGAATTTTGTTCCAGTCTGTGTTCCCGCAGGTACTTTCAATTTCACTTTGCCATGAATAGTAGGTACTTCCACTTCATCACCTAGTGCAGCCTGAACAAAAGTAATCGGCATTTCACAGTATACATCTTCTCCATCACGCTCGAAGAAGTCATGTCTTCTTATGTGGAACACAACATATAAATCACCTGCTGGCCCGCCGTTTATACCAGGTTCTCCTTGCCCAGAGACTCTTAATTGTTGACCATCATCGATACCTGCTGGAATTTTAACACTAATTTTACGACGTTTTTTTACTTTTCCAGTTCCGCCACAAGTTGAACATTTATGCTTAATCTCTTTACCAGTTCCATTACAGTAATTACATGTTCTTCTATTCACAATACGACCAAATGGTGTATTTTGCTCCACATTCAATTGTCCAGTACCACTACAATGCTTACATGTAACTGGCTTAGTCCCTGGTTTTGCTCCCGTGCCATTACATGTTTCACAATTTTCTTCTCTTGGTATTTCAATTTCCGTTTCTTTCCCAAATGCTGCTTCTTCAAATGATAGTGTCATCGTATATTGTAAATCAGCCCCTTGACGCGGAGCATTCGGATCTCTTCTTCTTGATCCTCCACCACCAAAGAAAGTGCTGAAAATATCTTCAAAACCACCGAAACCACCGAAGTCTCCGCCACCGCCGAAGCCTTGATTAGGATCTGTATGGCCAAACTGATCATAGTGCGCTCTTTTTTGATCGTCACTCAGTACTTCATAGGCCTCTTTCACTTCTTTAAACTTTTCATTCGCATCAGCTTCTTTATTGATATCTGGATGATACTTTTTTGAAAGCTTACGATACGCTTTTTTTATTTCATCCTTAGAAGCCCCTTTACTGACTCCAAGGACTTCATAGTAATCCCGTTTATCCATAATTGATTACCACTCCCCGATTCTTTTCACATAGATGCTATTGTATCATTTTGCTTTTCTAAAGTACAATAGTTTATTGCTATCTTTCCTAATTATCGCTAAAAAACTTCTGATTGAAAAGAAAAGTCAAAGTCAAGATAACCTGACTTTGACTTTCGCTAAACGTAATTGATTTTATTGGTTTTATTTCTTTTATTTATCGTCTTTTACTTCTTCAAACTCTGCATCTACTACGTTGTCATCTTTATCGGATGCACCGCCGTCTGCACCTTGAGCCGCTTGTGCTGCTTGTGCTGCTTCTTCATATAATTTCATAGAAAGAGCTTGAACGATTTCTTGAAGAGCGTCTTTTTTCGCACGAATTTCTTCTAATTCGTTTTTCTCGATAGCCGCTTTTAAAGCATCTTTTGCTTCATTTGCTTTTGCAACTTCACTTTCGTCCACTTTACCTTCTAAGTCTTTTAATGTTTTTTCAGTAGTGAAAACTAATTGATCTGCTTCATTTCTTAGTTCCACTTCTTCTTTACGCTTTTTATCAGCTTCAGCATTTTCTTCTGCTTCTCTTACCATTTTATCGATTTCTTCATCTGATAAGCCTGTAGAAGATTTAATTGTAATTGTTTGTTCTTTATTTGTACCAAGATCCTTCGCACGAACATTTACGATACCATTTTTATCGATATCAAATGAAACTTCGATTTGCGGAATTCCACGTGGTGCTGGTGGAATATCAGCTAATTGGAAGCGGCCTAATGTTTTGTTATCCGCAGCCATTGGACGTTCCCCTTGAAGCACATGAATATCTACAGCTGTTTGGTTATCAGCAGCAGTTGAGAATACTTGTGATTTAGAAGTAGGGATGGTTGTATTACGTTCGATTAACTTTGTAAATACTCCACCCATTGTTTCAATTCCTAATGATAGTGGTGTTACGTCTAAAAGCACAACGTCTTTTACATCACCAGTAATAACGCCACCTTGGATAGCTGCACCCATTGCAACAACTTCATCAGGATTTACTCCTCTATGCGGCTCTTTACCGATTTCTTTTTTAATTGCTTCTTGAACAGCAGGGATACGAGTTGATCCACCTACAAGGATAACTTTGTCAATTTCAGATGCATTTAGACCAGCATCTTTAAGTGCTTGACGAGTTGGTCCCATTGTACGTTCTACTAATGAAGCAGAAATTTCTTCGAATTTAGCACGAGATAAAGTTACTTCTAAGTGAAGTGGTCCAGCTTCTCCAGCTGTGATAAATGGTAAAGAAATTTGTGTAGAAGCTACACCAGAAAGATCTTTTTTAGCCTTCTCTGCAGCATCTTTTAAACGTTGTAGAGCCATTTTATCTTTGCTTAAATCGATGCCATTTTCTTTTTTAAATTGGTCTACTAAATAATCGATAATTACTTGGTCAAAATCATCTCCACCAAGACGGTTATCACCAGCAGTAGATTTTACTTCAAATACGCCGTCTCCTAGTTCAAGGATAGATACGTCAAAAGTACCTCCACCTAGGTCATATACTAAGATAGTTTGATCTTCGTCTGTTTTATCTAAACCATATGCTAATGCTGCAGCTGTTGGTTCGTTAATAATACGTTCAACTTCTAAACCAGCAATTTTACCAGCATCTTTCGTAGCTTGGCGTTCTGCATCATTAAAGTATGCAGGCACTGTTATAACTGCTTTCGTTACTTTTTCTCCTAAGTATTCTTCTGCATAACCTTTTAGGTATTGAAGAATAATCGCAGAAACTTCTTGTGGAGAGTAGTTTTTGCCTTCTACTTCTACTTTATAATCCGTACCCATATGACGTTTAATAGACATAATAGTGTTTGGGTTTGTAATAGATTGACGTTTTGCAACTTCCCCTACTTGGCGTTCTCCATTTTTGAATGCTACTACAGATGGAGATGTTCTATTACCTTCTGGATTTGGGATAACTTTTGGTTCTCCACCTTCAAGTACAGCAACACAAGAGTTTGTTGTACCTAAATCAATTCCAATAATTTTACTCATGGAAATTTCCCTCCTATTTTTTAATATGTAACGCTTATTGGCTTACTTTCACCATTGCAGGTCTAATGACTCTGTCTTTAAGCTTATACCCTTTTTGGAACTCATCCACCACAATGTTTGAATCCGTTCCTTCTACTTCTTCTTGCATTACTGCTTGATGAAGATGTGGATCAAATTCTTTTCCAACTGCTTCGATAGCCTCTACACCTTCTTTTTTGAGAGCTTCAAGGATTCCGCGATAAACCATTTCAACACCTGTGTATAAACTTTGTGTTTGTTCATCTACTGCCTCAATTTTTAATGCTCTTTCCAAATTATCGATGCTTGGTAATAAGTCCATGACAAGACTTTGCGCTCTGTATGTTTGAGCCGCTTCCATATCGAGCCTTGATCTGCGGCGTGAATTATCAAAATCAGCCTGCAGGCGAAGATAGCGATTAGATTCTTCTTCTAATTTAGCTTCTAGCTCTGCAATTTTTTCATTAGCAGCCTTTAATTCTTCAGCTACATTTTCCTCATTGGAAGGAGACGCTTCTACCTCTTCGAAAACTTCTTCAACTGTTTCTTCGACTTTAACGTCTTTTTGTGCTGCTTGTTGTTCCATCTCTGCATTGTTCGTTGCTTTTTCTTCTGCCAACTTGTTCACCTCCCTTAAAGGATTAATTACATAAAACGGTGCAGATTGGCAAATAGAAATTCACCAATCTTAAATTTACTAACTTTAGTCCTTCATTACACACTTTTAACTATTCCACATAAGTTACTTTTGATACAAATTAGTGAGTACTTTTGTCAGGTCATTCGATAATATATTTAATAAGCTCACAACTCGTGAATATTCCATTCTTGTTGGGCCAAGAATGGCAATCGATCCAATTTGCTCATTCCCAATCCGATAAGAAGCAGAAATAATGCTGCAATTTTCCATTGCTGTATTATTATTTTCTCTTCCGATTTTAATACTAATATCGGATGAGTTATTACGAATGAGCTCAGGTATTCCATCCTCTTTTTCAATCATATTCAACAAATTTCTTATTTTCGTAATATCATGAAATTCAGGCTGTCTCAAAATATTTGTCTTGCCACCAAAAAATAACTTTTCATGGGTATCGATTTTCACGGTTTCGGAAAGAGAGTTGATAAAATACTCATAATTGCTAATATGCTGTTTCAATAAGGTAGCAACTTCCTTATAGATTTTATTATGAAGCTTATCAATCGACACACCCGTTAACCGGTCATTTAAGATATTTACTAGTTTTTCTATTTCCCCTGCGTGAATAGAATCTGGCAAGTGAAACATTCTGTTTTCCACATGTCCTGAGTCTGTCACAATAATAGCAATGGCCGTATGGTTGTTTAAAGGAACAATTTGAATTTTCTTCAATTTATTTTCTTTAACGGCAGGCCCAAGGACAATAGTAGTATAATTTGTTAAATCAGACAATATTTTAGCAGATTTTTGCACAATATTTTCTAATTCGTATATTTTTTCTGCAAACAGTGAGTTAATTCTCAATATTTCTGAACGCTTTAATTTCTGTGGCGATAAAAGATGATCAACATAAAAACGATAACCCTTCTCTGAAGGAACGCGCCCAGAAGAAGAGTGGGTTTTTTCGATAAAACCAGATTCCTCTAAATCTGCCATCTCATTGCGAATGGTGGCGGAGCTAAATGTAATGTTTTCTTTCTTTGATAAGCTCCTTGAGCCTACTGGTTGTGCTGTTGAAATAAAATCATCAATAATCACCTGTAATATTAATAATTGACGATCAGTTAACACATTAATCACCTCTGTTAGCACTCTTTATTAACGAGTGCTAAATCTATATATAAAGTAGCAAAAACAAAGGGGCTGTGTCAATAATTTGAACCTTATTTCTATAAGAAATTTTTCCCTTCTCGGATACTACTTCCTGACAAACCAAGATTATGATTATTCAAGAACTCCAATAAAGGATTGAAACACTTCATTCCCTAAAAATCTGCCTTTATGTGTTAATTTTAAATAATCACTTTCCATTTCAATAAGCTCTCTGCTTATTAGTTCGTTTATTTCCTTGTCAAATAGCTCTAATACATTTTTATTATATTTTTGTTCAAATGAAGATAAACTTACTCCTTTATTTTCCCTTAAGCCAAGGAATAATTCCTCTTCCATTTGTTCTATAGCGGTTACCTTATGTTCATGCATGATCGGAAACTCACCTTGTTCTAAAGGCTGCATGTATTTCTTTAAAGGTCCATAATTAGAATAGCGATTCCCATGTACATAACCATGGGATCCAGCGCCAAACCCAAAGTACTCTTCATTATTCCAGTATGTAAGATTATGCCGACTTTCGAATCCAGGCTTCGCAAAATTACTAATTTCATATTGCTGAAAACCATGTCTTGCCATCTCTTCCATTAAGACGCTGTACATACCTGCTTCCACATCTTCTCCGGGTGTAGGTAGTTTCCCTTTTCTCATTAAGTTATAAAAGACCGTTTTAGGCTCTATAATTAGAGAATACCCTGAATAATGCTGAATATCTAATGTAAATGCTGTTTTTAATGTTTCTTGAAAATCTTCTAACGTTTGACCTGGTAAACTATAAATTAAGTCAACACTGATATTATTAAAACCAATTTTTTTAGCTGCTTCAATGGATGAAAACACATCTTCCGCTTTATGCGTTCTGCCAATTCTCTTTAGTAGCTCATTATTAAAAGATTGTACTCCAAAGCTAAGGCGGTTCACGCCTCCTTCATACAAAGCTTTTAATTTATCTTCTGTTAAATCACCAGGATTGGCTTCAAACGTATATTCTTGCTGCGGGCGAAGCTTAAGTTCTTTATTCACCATTCCACAAAGTCTTTCTAATTGGGATGCAGATAAGCTTGTTGGTGTACCTCCTCCGACAAAAATCGTTGACAGTTCTTGTTGTCCATATTTTTCAATGGTTAGCTTCATTTCTTTCTCTAGAGAGTCTAAGTATTCATCAACTGGCTGTCCTTTTAAAAATACTTTATTAAAATCACAATAGTGACAAATATGTTCACAAAATGGAATATGGATATATGCTGCTTGTATCAATTTTTCACAACCTTTAAATTAATTAAACTATCTTAACTAACAAGTTTTTTCCTATTTGTTTCAATTAAAATAAGAAAAGAGGTCGATACCTACCTGGCACCTACCCCTTTACTTATAGCAGTCCATGTTGCGATTAGCAAGTTTCTTGCATAATGTCCATGCAATGCTTTTATTGTCATTTTACTTTTTCGTATTATTGTCATCCATACGTAATACAGCCATAAACGCTTCTTGGGGCACTTCAACCGAACCAACTTGTTTCATTCGTTTTTTCCCTTCTTTTTGCTTCTCTAGCAATTTACGTTTACGAGAAATATCCCCACCATAACATTTAGCCAATACATTCTTGCGCATCGCCTTAATGGTAGAACGAGCAACAATCTTTTGCCCTATCGCAGCTTGGATTGGCACTTCAAATTGCTGACGCGGAATAAGCTCTTTTAATTTCTCTACAATAACTTTTCCTCTTTCATAAGCAAAATCCTTATGAACGATGAAGCTAAGTGCATCTACTTGTTCTGCATTTAACAGAATATCCATTTTCACCAACGTCGATGTTTTATAGCCAATAAGTTCATAATCAAATGACGCATATCCCCTTGTATTTGATTTTAATTGGTCAAAGAAATCATAAACAATCTCCGATAAAGGAATTTCATACGTAATTTTAACGCGAGTCTCATCCATATATTGCATATCGATGAAGACACCTCTCTTCTGCTGGCATAATTCCATAATTGCTCCAACATATTCATTTGGTGCCATCATCGTTGCTTTTACATATGGTTCTTCAATTCTGTCGATTTTTTGAGGATCTGGCATTGCTGATGGATTATCTACTTTTATTTCTGTTCCATCTGTCAAAATAACATCATAAATAACACTTGGAGCAGTAGTAATTAGGTCAATTTTAAATTCGCGCTCGATACGCTCTTGAATAATTTCCATATGAAGCAAACCAAGGAAACCACAACGAAAACCAAATCCTAATGCTTGAGATGTCTCTGGTTCAAATTGTAATGCAGAATCATTAAGCTCTAATTTTTCCAATGCTTCACGCAAATCATTAAATTTCGCACTATCTATTGGATATAAACCACAATAAACCATTGGATTTAGCTTACGATAGCCAGGCAGCGCTTCTGTTGCACCGTTCTTCGCATTAGTGATGGTATCACCTACTCGCGTATCGCCAACATTTTTAATTGCTGCAGTTAAAAAACCTACGTCTCCAACAGATAAATGATCAGTATTAACTGCTTTTGGTGTAAATACACCTACTTCAATAACCTCAAATTCTTTTCCTGTTGCCATCATTTTGATTTTATCACCAGGTTTAACTGTTCCATCCACTACACGTATATAAGTGACAACGCCACGATAAGCATCATATAAACTATCAAAAATAAGTGCCTTTAATGGTGCTTCTGGATCCCCTTGTGGTGCAGGAACCTTTTCTACGACTTGTTCTAGTATATCTTCTATCCCAATACCAGCCTTCGCAGAAGCCAGCACAGCTTCAGAAGCATCTAATCCTATAACATCTTCAATTTCATTTCTAACCCTTTCAGGATCAGCACTTGGGAGGTCAATTTTATTAATAACCGGAACAATTTCCAAATCATTATCAATCGCTAAATAAACATTAGCCAATGTTTGTGCTTCAATTCCTTGAGCGGCATCCACTACTAATACAGCTCCTTCACAAGCAGCCAAGCTTCGAGATACTTCATATGTAAAATCCACATGTCCCGGTGTGTCAATGAGATGTAGTGTATAAATTTCGCCATCTTTTGCTTGATATTTTAATTGGACGGAATTTAGTTTAATCGTAATTCCGCGTTCTCTTTCTAAATCCATTGAATCTAAAAGCTGATCTTTCATCTCACGTGCTGTAAGTGCATTTGTTTTTTCTAATATTCTATCAGCGAGAGTTGATTTCCCATGATCTATATGTGCAATAATAGAAAAATTTCTAATTTTTGATTGTCTCTTTAACATCTCTTCTCTGTTCATTTAGTTCACTCCTACAATAATCGCGCATGTACACTATTTTTGATTATAGCAGTGTGAAGAATAAGATTCAACGAAAAGTAAAATGATTTACTAAACAGTCTTTTATTTTTCTTTTTCTTCCATTATATCTGCAACAAGATTGACTCCTTTTTCTGCTACAGAAGATATCGTATCTGCTACTCCTTTTCCGATGCTAGACAATAAATTAAAAGCTTTCATTTCCTCTAATTGCTGTTTCTTTTCATCCAGATCGTGACTAGTGATATTTTGTCCAAGGACAGACGCTTCTAAATTTCCATCCTCTTTATTTATAGCTACAGCACTTTGGAATCCCTCATCTTCATATCCTTTCATTTTGTGAATTCCACTATTTGCTTGCTGCATACCAAATAATACACAAATAAACATCAACAAAACAATTCCGACAGCACTTAATGTATATAGTTTCAACTTGATCAATCTCCTTTAGTATCAAGTTTGTATTTTCCAAATCTACCATCCCTAGTAACTCTATTGAAAATATATGAAGTAACTAGGAATGGTAGAACCCTTTTAGTAAATTTAGTGGGTATTATACCCTACATTCTCTTGATTTATCGCTGAATGAAGTGCGGCATTTAAACCATTTGCAAGCAAATTCGCCATATCTTCTATAAAAACATCGACCTCTTTAGGTGTGACCATTAAGTTATGACCAATTGGTGATAACACTTCATAGATTAACTTTCTCTTTTCTTCTTCAGGCAATGTTCCAACAATACCTAGAAATGTCTTACGATGCTGCTCTTCTGGTAAATCTTCATCCGTTAATTTTCTTTTTTCACCAAAGGTCAACCCAGCTGGAGCCAATGCTCTCGATGGTTTATTTCCTTCTTTTAACTCCTTACCAAAATGCTTTAATATATAATCAATTGTGTCACTTGTAATAGACACTGCATCTACGACAGTTGGAACACCGATAGCAATCACTGGTCTTCCTAACGTTTCTTTACTTAGTTCCTTCCGTTTATTTCCTACACCAGAACCAGGATGGATACCTGTATCGGAAACTTGAATCGTCGAATTCACACGATCAATGGAACGGGATGCAAGAGCATCAATAACAATTACAAAATCAGGATTTGTTTTCTCGACAACCCCTTTTATAATGTCACTTGTTTCAATTCCTGTTAATCCCATTACACCTGGGGCTAAGCTTGATACCGGTCGATAGCCCTCTTCTACACTTTCTGGCTGTAATTCATATAAATGTCTCGTTACAAGTATATTCTCACAAACCTGTGGCCCCAATGCGTCAGGTGTAACATTCCAGTTCCCTAGACCAACTAATAAACAAGATGCATCCTCTTTTATATCGCTCTGCTTTAAAAATTGAGAAAACTCTTTTGCAAATACTTGCTCTACTTTTTCTTGCAATTTCGTATCTTGCTGTCTAATACCTAACACTTCTATCGTTAAATATTTTCCTTGTTTTTTCCCGATTAGTTCTTCTCCCTTTTCGGTGACCTCCACATAGGACATCTTAATACCATTCTCTTCTTTCTCCTTGATGATTACCCCATCTAGATGTGACTTATCTTGTTCATTTTGAACAAGTCCTTGATTATGTAAAGCTAAATCTTTTGCTTCAATTGCCAAATCTGTTCGTACTGAATACATGCTTAAATCAAGTTTTTCCTCCATTGTTATCCCCTTCCAATCCAAAGAATCATTTTATTATTACTAGCATTGCCTTTCTCTCAAAAAAAATTCATATTGTGCAATTTGACTGGAGGTATTGCATTATTAGTCCTCGTTTGATAAAATATCACTTGTTCTTTAAGTTTTTTAGGAATGTATATATCGAGTTTAAATAATGAACTTGATGCTTCGTTTTAGGAGGTGAACGTAAATGCCAAATATTAAATCTGCTATTAAACGTGTGAAAACTAGTGAAGCTCGTAACGCTCAAAACACTACAGTTAAATCTGCAATGCGTACTGCTGTTAAAAAGACTGAAGCTGCTATTGCTCTTAATGATACAACTGCTGCAAATGAAAGTTTTGTAGAAGCTGCTAGTAAGTTAGACAAAGCTGCTGCTAAAGGTCTTATTCATAAAAATGCTGCTGCTCGTAAAAAATCTCGTTTAGCTAAAAGAAAAAATGCTTTAAACGCATAATGAGTAAAAAAGACTATCTTCCTGATAGTCTTTTTTTATTTATAAAGCTTGGGCAGAATTATACAGAGAAAAACCTGAACAATTCCATACAATTGTTCAGGTTAAAAAGTTTATCGTCACCACACTCAAGACACCTATAGGAACGCAGAGGCAGTCCGACCTCATTTAGATTGTTTTAGATCGCCTTTATACTCCACGTCCTATTTGAAAGAGAATCATTTCTATGACCATGCTTTTAGGCATTGCTCCCGTTTTTAATTGATAATCACCTTCTGCAAATAGACGGATACACTTTGTTAATTCCTCTTCTGTAAATCGATTAGCTTGTCCTGCTGCCAATTTAACTCGGAATGGATGAACTTTTAAAACACTAGCAATTTGCTGTTGTCCATATCCTTTTTGCGCAAGTCCTTTTACTTGATAAATTAAACGAAATTGATTCGTAATGATAGAAAGAATCTTTAATGGTTCTTCATTTTGTTTTAATAAATCATAATATATCCGCAAGGCTTCATCTATTTTTTTAGAGATCACTTTATCGACAAGGGAAAAAATATTTTGCTCAAGCGATTTGGCAACTAATTCTTCCACAATCTCTTTCGTAATTAACTTTGAATCTTGGACGTATAAAGCCATCTTATCAATTTCAGTTGTCAAAAGAGACAAATTAGTTCCAGCGAGACTTAAAATAGTGTCAAGTCCATCTTCATTTATCTCTACATGATTATATGCGGCACGTTGTTTTAACCATTTCTTTAGTTCTTGTTCATTTAATTTTTTCGCTTCTAAAATAGATGCAGCTGTTTTTAGTTGTTTGGTTATCTTCTTTCTCTCATCTAATTTTTCGTAACTTCCTATAAAAATCATAATTGTAAACGGAGATGGTTCTTTTAAATATTCCTCTAGTTTTTTTACATTATGTTCCACTTTGGACTTAGATTTTTCAGCAGTTAAGAAAAAAGGATTATTTAATACAACAACCTTTCTTTCGCCAAAAAAGGGGATTGTTTCCGCATCCTCTATCACGACTTCTATTGGTGTTTCCTCCAAATCATATGTAGATAAATTAAAATCCTCATCTTCTTCGTTTAATAATGATTGCAATAATAAATATTTTGTTTCATTTATTAGAAAAGACTCAAGCCCATATAATAGATAGACAAAAGAAAAATCTCTATTTTTTATTTTTTTCCATAATTCTTCGATCATTTCTTCTCCCCATTCCCTAAAAAAACCATTGCTCCTTATTTTCCAACAAAACAATCCCTAATCAATTATTATATACGAAATTCCTAACAGTTGTCCTTCATTTCGAAAATTTACATACAGAAAGAAGATCCTTTCGACATCATCTCTCTTGTTAACGAAATTCTTTCCTAAAGCTTTGGTATAAGCTCTAGGAAGATTTACTAGCAGCAATGAAATGATTATCTTAAGGACCTTCCTTCAATCTATAATGAACGTTACACATTAAGGCCTAGGATACTTAATGTGTAACGGTGCAATTATATTAATAGTGTACTCCAATGGCTAGATTCTATTTGTGTCAACTCTTGACAACAAAGGAAAATCAGTACGATTCATGTCCATATAGGTAAGTATTTTTTATTCCAATCGGATAGGTATTTAGATGACATTTTTCCATTATTATAGCCATTCACTATTGCTATATTCTATGGAATTCGCAATTCAAATGTGCCACCTTTTTCCGAAAAATAAAAAGAAATCCCCCCATTTTCATCTGTTCTGAATACTTTCACCTGATAATCCTCTAAAATAGTGAGCACATCCAGACTGGGATGATGATACCTATTATTTATCCCCACTGATATAACAGCAATTTTCGGTTTAAGCCGCTCCATAAATTCACTTGTTGAAGAAGTTTTACTACCATGATGTCCCACCTTTAAAACGTCTATTTCTCTTAAATCCGGATATTTGTTCATAAGTGCTAGTTCTCCTTCTTTTTCTAAATCTCCGGTAAATAGCCATGTAATGCCAGCGATCTTAGCAAAAAGGACAATCGAGCTATTATTTTTTGTTAAATTCTCCTTCTCTATTGGTGCCAAAACCATAAAAGACTCCTTCCCTGTACTCCACTTCTGTCCTGCTTGTATAAAACGAATGGGGATTTGTTTCTTTTCCACTAATTTTAATAAGTGTTCTTCTTCTATAGACCAATCTCCTTTCACATTGGGATACATTATTTCTTTTACATGTAATTGTTCGATAATAGCAGTACTTCCGCCTATATGGTCTAAATCACCATGGGTTAAAATTAATTTATCAATTGTACGAATCCCTTTACTTTTTAAAAAGGGGACAACTGTCTTGGCTCCCACTTCATATGGGTTTTTCCTTTTTTGCCAGTCTTCTTTCGGGAAATTGACAGTACCACCGGTGTCTATTAAATAAGTTCCTTTATTAAATGGCAGCTGAATAAGAATGCTGTCCCCTTGCCCAACATCAATAAAAGTGATTTCTCCTTTTGACGGATAGACATTGTTTATAAATTGAACACTCATAAGCAAAAGTGGAAGACAATATAACCACCTTCTTAAGGGCTTCGCCAAATTCTCGTATAAATAAAAGAATATGGGCAGGCTGAGACTATAAGCGCATAAAAAAAATAAGGATGGCCTTCCCAATATAATGGTACTAAATGGAAAACTCGATAATTTCAACACCAGCTTATCAGATAACAGGATGATAAAATCTAATGGGAAAGAAAAAAAAGAAATAAATGGTGGAAATATAAAGGATAGGACATAGAGAACAAGTAAGTACGGCAAAATAATAACCGTATAAAAAGGGATAAAAATAAGATTTGCCAGTAAGGATAAGGTCGGAATTTCAAAAAAGTAGTATAGAATAACAGGGATAACAGCATATTCAGAAATAAATGTCAGGAAGAAATACATTTTAATGGTTGAGGAATGATATTCTTTAATAAGCGAGGATGATACAATGAGAAAAAAACAGACCATAAAAGATAATAAAAATCCAACGTTAAATAACATTCTTGGTTGAATCAATAAATATACGGTAAATACTATACTAATTATATCGATCATCGGCAAAGGAGAGGAAGTATAAAATTTATTAATGGCTAAGAGGATAAAAGCAGTAAATACAGCTCTAATTACGGATGGGCTGAGCCCGGTTAAAACTGCATATATTGGTAAAAGCAGCAGAAGAATAGTACTAGCCCTTTCTCTCGTTAAACCAACTCGTATTAGTAAAAAATAAACGATACCTATTAAAACGACGACATGGGAACCAGAAATAGCTAATAGATGAATAATACCTATACGTTGAAACGCATTTTGCAAATCTTCCTTCATCATACTACGATCACCAAAAATTAAAGCTTCTGCAATTGGAATAGTTGTTTCTGAAAAATGATTTTCAATCCAAATGGTCCCTTTTTCTCTTAGCTGCTTTAATGATAGAATAATATTTCTTTCTGTCACACAGCTGCTTAAATCCAAATTTTCCACTGATACTAGCCAATAAATCGAAGTATTTTCCAGGTATTGCTGATAATTAAAGCCATTTTCATTTCGCTGAGAAGAGGGAAGTGATAAAGATCCCCTAATAGCGCACGTCTTTCCTATCACCCTCTTCGTTTTTAAAAAAGCTTTTTCTGCTTTCGTTTCTATTTTATAGGAAAGCAGCAGTTTTTCCTCTGTTCGTTTTTCCCTACCTACTACCCGCCACCTATCTCCATCTATCTCAGCTGGTTCTATAAAAGTAACGAAAAAAGAGGAAGTATCCTCCTTTATTTTCGAGCTATTCCCATGATAATCATAACTTCCTCGAACAACGAACAAAAAAAATATACACAGCAGAAAAGCAGCTAATTTCCAACTTCCTTTCTTCATTAGAAGTAGCCATCCTATAAATAGAAAATAGAGGATATAGACCATTAACTGTTGTGTATAGGCACATAATAAGCCGAATAAAGCTGATACTGCGAAGTACAATAACTTTGTTTGAATCATAAATCGCTCCTCACGAGACAGCTGTAGACCGGCAGTAGAGAGGTTTTATTAAATAGACGTCTTTGTGGTTGGTATAATGGAGAATAATTCTGCCGCTCTTTTTTCCAAAGCCTCTATCTCTACAGAATCTGCATTATTTTCTTTTAATTGTTTTACAAGCGCTTCTACCAATGCCTTTTTCTCCTCTTTGTTCTCAAGCTCTTTTCTTTCCACCTGTACTGTTTCAATATTAGCCTGTTCAAACAACTCTAGCGCATATGGATGATTTTTATAATCCAATTCGTAATAAACTGTTTTAATACCTGCTTGTACAATTGCCTTACAGCATTGAAGACAAGGAAAATGAGTAACATATATATCCGCCCCAGCAGTTGGAACGCCAAATTTAGCACATTGTAAGATAGCATTCATTTCCGCATGGATTGTTCTCACACAATGGTTGTCAATTACATAGCAGCCTTCATCTATACAATGAACACCACCAGCTATACTGCCATTGTACCCCCCGGCAATTATCCGTTTATCTCGAACTATCGTTGCCCCTACTGCCAATCTTGTACATGTACTTCTTAAAGCCAGTAATTCGCTTTGTGCCATAAAATACTCATTCCATGAAATTCTTTCCACTTTCACTTTCACTCCCATAAATAAACCGAATTGAGAAAAACACTAATACTTTTCATTCCTCATTAAGTTTATCGAGAACTATGTCACCAGTCAATTACGAAAAGGCTGCTCATGGCGCTTAAATCAATATATTGCTTTGAATATGTATCCCTAATCTACAAGAGATTTATTTTATCGAAATAAAGGATTCTAATTTTTCATATGTTTTCTCTCCAATTCCACTTATGTTTTTTAAATCCTCTTTTGTAGAAAACCCTCCATTCTGTTCACGATACTCCACAATGGCAGCTGCTTTAGATGGACCCACTCCTGGTAACTCAAGCAATTCTGTTTCACTTGCTTTATTAATATTTACTGTTCCTTCATTCGAAGGGACGGCAGTCTCGTTACCAACTGCATTCCCATTAGCTGCTTCCCCTTCTTCTCCTATATAAGGAACATAGATAATCATTTCATCTGTCACTTTCATTGCAAAATTCACTGCGTTTTTTTCACCATCTTTCAAAATTCCGCCTGCCTTTTCAATCATATCATTCACTCGTTCTCCGTCATTCGCTTCATACACACCTGGATTCTTAACCGCACCTTTTACATCTACCAGCATTACCGTAACAGGAGGGTCTTCCTCCGATGCTTCTTCTGGCTTCTCCTCTATGTTTCTTTCAGCAAACAAGTTTTCTTGGGGAATTTGTTCTTCTTCATTACTCGAGATAAAAATAGGGTAAAACCGATATAGCAATAAAAGTACGATACCACCTATACAAAAGAAAATCATTTTCTTATTTTTACGAAGCCAGTCCATGATAACTAATCATCCTTTCAGGTATATTTTGAAATGCTGCGACATATCGTTATATGAGAAAACGCTCAATATAAGGGGGGGATGGAAGATTGAAAATTGGAATGATTGGTACAGGAAATATGGGGAAAATACTAATAGAATCAATGATTGACGGAAAAGCTGTTTCCCCCGAAGACTTATTTATTTTCAATCGAACAAGAAACAAAGCTTTAGAAATTAAGGAAGAGTATCCTACCATAAATATATGCGATAGTGACATGGAAATAGCAAAAAAAGCAGAGCTTATCTTTTTATGTGTAAAGCCACATGATATGTATGAGGTAGCCCATACTATTTCTCCCGTTTTAACAGAAGAAAAATGCGTTATTTCGATTACTAGTCCAATAAGCCCTGACCAGCTTGATTCTTTATTTAGGTGCTCTGTTGCTCGCATTATCCCAAGCATTACAAATAGAGCATTGGCAGGCGTTTCTTTGTTTTCCTTTGGAAGCAATTGTACGGAAGAGTGGAAAAAACACTTAGAAAGTTTGTATGAAAAATTTTCGACACCATTAGAAATTGAAGATGACATTACGAGGGCTGCCTCTGATATAGTAAGTTGCGGACCAGCTTTTTTCAGCTATCTTACCCAAAGATTTATAGAAGGCGCAGTGGATGAAACAGAAATTGATACAGAAACGGCAACAAAATTAGCTAGTGAAATGCTTATTGGCTTAGGAGAATTATTAAAGAAGGGCTATTACACTTTACCTACATTACAGGAAAAGGTATGTGTAAAGGGCGGGATTACAGGCGAAGGAATAAATGTTTTGGAACGTCAATTAGGAGATACTTTTAATCAATTATTTCAAGCAACACAGGCAAAATATGAGGATGATAAACAATCCCTTAAAAATCTTGTCACAGGACATAAAAATATATAATGCTCCTCCTTACTTTCGACTCTATCCATTCGAATTCCTTCTCCCATTTCAATTTTTTCAAAAGAAATTTCAAAAGGCTGCTATCAGAATAGGAAAAAGGGAAATGATCCACCCAAGGACCATTTCCCTTTTTTACGTTATCGCCATAAAAAGACAATATGTAGGAAGGATGTTTCCAAGCATTTACTTGCAAAATACTAACCTGCTTCACAATGAGGAAACATCTCATTTTTTCTTACAATAAAAGAAAATTCTCTCTGCCTTTTCATCTAGTGTATCTTGAGAAAAATCTGCTGTAACTTTCAATAAAGTAAACCCTGTTTGTTCGAGCCATTTCGAATACTGTTCAACAGAATAAGTTCGTTGAAAATGGAGTTCATCATAACGACGATACAAACCTGAGGCTTCATCCAATTCAAAGAAACTTAAATCATGTTCGACGCTATTAGGATATTCTCCTTCATAGCATTGCCATATAAGGCTTAAATCCTCATCATTGACTGTATAGGTTTGATTGATAAATAATTGATTCATTTTATATAAGGAATGTACATCAAATATAAATAAGCCTTTTTCATCTAAATGGGCATAAACACTTTTAAAAGTGTTTATGACTTCTTCTTCCGTTCTTAAATAATTGATGGAATCACAGCAAATACAAATAAGATCGAAAACAGGTAAGCCCTCTAGCTGAGACATATCTTGTTCTATATAAAATACTGATTCTCCTGCTTCCATCGTCTTCGCTTGAGCAACACTCAGCATATCCTCCGATAAATCAACCCCAGTTACATTATAACCAGTCTGGGCCAGCCTAATCGATAACTCTCCTGTTCCACAGGCTAGGTCTAAAAGGTTTGCTCCATTAACTTTATAATCATCTGCTGCCTTTTTGATAAGCTGTATCCACTTTTCATAAGGTACATCATTCATTAATCGATCATAAAGATAGGCAAACTGCTCATAACTCATTGACTGATCACACTTTCCACATTTTCCACTGGTGCATCTCCCCAAAGACGTTCTAAATTGTAATAGGTTCTTTCATCCCGGTGAAAGACATGGACAATAATATCTCCTAAATCAACTAAAATCCATTTTGCCTCATTATAACCTTCAAAACGTTTAACCGTAACTCCAAGTTCACCAGACTTTTCTTTAATTTCATTCGCAATAGCCTGTACTTGCTTGTCAGAATTACCATGACAGATTACGAAATAATCAGCAACAAGAGATATACCTTTCATATTTAGGGCAACAATATTCTCTGCTCTTTTGTCATCAGCTGCCTTTACAGCAGTCCATAATAAAGTACGTTCATCCATTCAATCAACCTCCATTTTTATACAATAACTGTTATATGTTTCAAAGCTTAAAGGAAATACAGCTCGATTATTCCGAATAAGAAACATAATCGTGTTTTTCACCGCTTGCAAAAAGGCTCTCTCCAAACTCACTTCGGCCAATTCTCTTACTTCATCTACTCCTGGAAAAGCTCGGCCAGGTTCAATATAATCGGCTAAATAGACTATTTTTTCTAGCATACTCATTTCAGGTCTTCCTGATGTATGGTATCTAATAGCATCTAATATTTCTCTATCTTTTATTCCGACTTCTTTCTCAACTAAAAAGGCACCGACTGGAGCATGCCAAAGTTCAAAATGAAATAACAAAAGATTAGGATCCATATTTTGCTGTATGATAATCTTTTTCATTTCCTCCTTTGGGCGGAATTTTGCGTAATCGTGAAAAATCGCTGCTATTTCAGCCTTTTTAGCATCTCCACCATACTTATTCGCTAACTTAATTGCTGTTTCCATTACACCGATTGTATGAATATAACGCTTTTCCGTTATTTGTTCTTTTACTATTTGTAATGCTTCTTCACGATTCATATAGACGATTCTCCTCAATATATCTCTTTACTTCATCTCTGACTAAAAAGGAAATGGTTTCCCCTTCCTTAACTCTTTCACGAATTAAGCTCGAAGAAATATTTATATCAGGAACCTTTACATACTGCACTGGGTATTCCGTTTCTAGTTGATATTTTGGGCGGTTTACACTTATGAATTGTACGATTTCCATAAGTTCTTGAATTTTATACCATTTTGGCAAATATTCTACCATATCGGCTCCAATTATAAAATAAAAATCATTGTTTGGGTAAGCCTCATTTAAAAGCTTCATTGTATCATACGTATACGATTTTCCCTCTCTGTCTAATTCCATCGTTTCGATGCGAAAAGAGGAAGTAGATTCTATCGATAATTGTAACATTTCTACTCGTTGAGTATTTGTTACTGTCCCTGTTTTTATTTTATGTGGAGGTTCTTGATTTGGCATAAACCATATTTCATCTAATTTTTTTGCGTGCAGTACTTCATTTGCTATAATTAGATGCCCTATATGAGGAGGATCAAACGTCCCTCCTAATATTCCAACTTTTTTCAAAAAAATCGCCTCTTCTACCGACTTATGATGGTAAATTTATCGTTTTATTTTCTTTTGATTCTTTATATAATACAATTGTATTTCCTATAATTTGAACTAGCTCACTTTTTGTTCCGTTTACTAACTCACTTGCTACCGTATCTTTATCTTCATCACAGTTTTGCAAAATACTTATCTTTAATAGCTCTCTTACCTCTAAAGCTTCACTTATTTGTTTAATCATATTGTCATTAACGCCACCTTTTCCTACTTGGAATATAGGGCTTAAATGGTGTGCCTTTGCTCGTAAAAACCTTTTTTGTTTACCTCTTAACATGATGATCCTCCTAATTGTGTTAAAACATTTTGTCTCATTCTAGCTGTATCTGGGAAAATTCCTTGCCATTTCTCAAATGCTAAAGCTCCTTGATATACAAACATATCAATCCCATTTTGGGTTATAGCGCCCTTGGCTTTTGCATCTTTTAATATTTTTGTTTCTAATGGATTATAGATAATATCACTAACGAATGTGCCCTTCTTCAAATTGCTTACTTGAATAGGCGAAGCATCTATCTTTGGTGACATTCCAATGGAAGTTGTTTGGATGATAAGTTCATATTCCTCAAGATTTTTTTCCACTGAAGCAACTTCCAGTATATTAGTTACGACTGGAAAAGGACAGGCTTCTTTCAGCCTTTCTGCATTTGAAAGCGTACGATTACAAATATCTATTTGGTGTACTCCATAATTAGCTAATGAAAAATAGATCGCTCTTGCGGCACCACCACTACCAATAATCAATGTTTTTTTCTGCTTCAAGTCGGTAAGCTGGTCTAATAGACTTCTTAAATACCCATCTCCATCCGTATTATACCCAACCCACTTTCCATTTTTACAAACCACCGTATTAACAGCGCCAATTGCTTCACTCAATGGGTCTAGTTCGTCCAAAAAGGGAATGATTGCTTGTTTATGGGGGACGGTCACATTAAAGCCATCTATATTACTATCCCTCAAACTTTTTAGTCCCATTTCGAGCATCTCTGTTTTAATATGCATTTTTTTCATTTCAGCATCGAAACCATAGAAATGAAAAAGGTCATTATGCATAACAGGTGACATCGAATGTTGAATTGGATCACCAATTACTGCATAGTTCTTCATAAATAGCCGCTCTCCTTTTCCCCTTGCTTTATTGCAAAACAGATTATATTAATGATTTACGCAACAAGGCATGTACCCCTTTAGGCACATAAACAGAAACTTGAATATTCGGTTCATTCATCGTTATCCAGCCTAATCCGGAAAACACAATATCTGTTTTTGGTTCTTTTATAGAAAAATCATGCCTTACCAACTCAGGAAAAGCATCCAAATGCTCTCTTTTAGGAGGTGTCAATAATTCACCCGCATGTTTTTTATACAGCTCGTCTGCTTTTTCCAACTTCGTCCGATGGATTGTTATTTCATTAGAGAAATAGCATACAAAGCTACTGCGCTCGCCTTTTACAAAATCAAATCGAGCCAGGCCGCCAAAGAATAACGTTTGTTGATCGTTTAATTGAAAAATTCTTGATTTTATTTCTTTTTTTGGCGTAATAATTTTTAAATCCTTTTTATCTACAAAATGAGCCATTTGATGGTGATTAATAATTCCAGGGGTATCCACTAGATATTTACCATCCGACAATGGAATTTCAATAATGTCTAGCGTTGTACCAGGAAAATGTGATGTAGTAATTACATTTTCTTCTCCAGATACATCTTTTAGAATTCGGTTAATAAAAGTAGATTTTCCTACGTTTGTGCAGCCCACTACATAAACATCTTTTCCGTTGCGATGATATTCAATAGCATCCAGTACTTCTTTAATATTCTTTCCTTTTTCTGCACTGACAAGGTATACATCCTCTGGTCTTAATCCTAAATCCTTCGCTTCTTTTTTCATCCAATTGATAACCTTCTGATGTTTCACTGATTTTGGTAAAAGATCTACTTTATTTCCTATTAGTATAACTTTATTGTTCCCAGTAAAACGATGAAGGCCAGGTAGCCAGCTTCCATTGAAATCAAAAATATCTACTATTTTTACAATTAAGCTGTCACTTTTCCCTATTTCATTTAGAATCTTTAAAAAATCATCATCTGTTAAAGAAACATCTTGTACTTCGTTATAATGCTTTAAACGGAAACATCTTTGACAAATAACCTCATCTTTTTCTAATGAAGAAGAAGGTGCATAGCCTAATTCATTCTTGTTCTCTGTCTGAATAACTACTCCACAGCCGATACAATGTATTCTTTCTGTCACGTATTAATCCTCCCAAGTTAATTTTCCGTTTCTACGAAACCAATTTAAAATTCTTCTTTCGATTCTACGATTAATTCTGGTCATAAACCCATCTGTTTGCGCAACAGGCACGACTAAAATGGTATGAAACCCACTACGATTCCCACCTAGAACATCTGTTAATAATTGGTCCCCAATTACAACTGCTTCTTCTTTTTTTATATTCATTTGCATGATAGCTTTTTTAAAAGCACGGCCAAGCGGCTTTCTAGCAGCAAAAATAAAAGGAATATGCAACGGGTCAGAAAATGACTTTACTCTTGCTTCTTTATTATTGGAAACAATTGTGACTTTAATGTCATTTCTCTTCATTTCTGCAAACCATTCAATTATTTGTGGAGTCGCAAGCGGGCGATCCCATTCTACTAACGTATTATCTAAGTCTGTTATGATGCCTTTTATTCCTTTTTTCTTTAAATCATCTGGGGAAATTTCAAATATATTTTTAACAAACTGATTTGGCAAAAATTGATTTAACACTAAAAAACACCTCTTAACTCTTTCATTTCTATAGTTTAACCAGTATGTCTTCCTATTGTTATGGTAACCATTTTTGCGATAGAAGAAAATAATATTATACCGTTTTTCTTCTTAAAGAAGATACCATATTCTTGCTTTTTTTAATAATAGCAAAATAATTTTCGACAAAATACGCATTTTTCAACATATGTGGATAACATTATACACATAATACCCATTGATTTACATATAGTCCACATAGTTCTCAACAAAATAATCACAGGTTATCCACTGAGCGCTGTGGATAAACGAACAGTTGTTCTCTATGTTTATTTTTGTTAAAGTAAGGATACAATATAATATCCAAAAAACTTCCAAGATTAATTTACTAAAAAAGAAGATTAAAAGTGTTTTCTACATAGCAAATTTTTTACATAGACAAGCTCGTTTTCTGATAAACATTGTCGATTGATCCATCTTGTATGCACTTTTTAATCAGCAAATTTTTTTAAAACCTTATTTCAACACTGAAAACAACTACATTTATATATGTTTTCTATGAAAATCTTCTCATTATATTCGAATGGAGGTGTTTCTGGCATGCGAAAACTGTCAGATGAATTATTGATTGAGTCCTATCATAAAGCAAGGGAATTAAATTTAAGCCCTGAATTTATTCGTCTCATCGAAACAGAGATTCACCGACGTTCTTTAAGCAACAAGATAAAAGTCTCCTCTTAAACCAATAGTAATAATTATACATTCCATTTGAAAACAGCCTTAAAAAGGCTGTTTTTCTTTTAAACTATTAAATTTGTATCATTACGCTTTGCGAAGCTCTCCAATAACCTCTCCTATTTTAACCGGATATGGAATGGAATGAAAGCCTTTCTGTTTAAATGTATTTTTTTCAAATAGCAACACAACAGTTGAGCCAAATGAAAAATAGGCAATTTCCTCTCCTTGAACTACGCGGTCTTTCTTATGATTTAGGACGATAGAGTTAATAAACATGGCACCAACCTTCACAATACAAATCCCGTTTCCTTCCTCTGTCTTTAATTCCGTTATAGAACGATAATTTTTGGAGAGGGTAGATTTGCCCCACTTTAAACCATATTTATTAACAGGATACGATTTATTTCCAAGTGTCCAACGATTTGTTACGGTACCTGTGGCAGGACAATGAATACGATGATAATGACTTGGGCTTAAATAAAATATTAAATAAGTTCCACCAATATACTTATCCACTGTTTTTTCATCCCCAAGCATTTCATGAATAGAATACGTTTTTCCTTTAACTAAAATAGAGCAATCTTCTCTTACTTCTCCAATATCCTCAATCACAGCATCAACAGGACTAATTATTTCTCCATGATCAGCATGAATATTTCGGCAGTTAGCTTTTAATTTTCTAATAAAAAATTCATGCAAGGATCCGTATTCCTTTAGTTGTTTGTCCATTTCCTCTATATTTATTTTATAAACTTTTGCAAAGGAAGGAATTATATATCGGCTCCATCTAGAATAAGCAAATTTCTTAATCAAATAGGAACTCCATCTTCCATTTGTCAGTTCAATACAAAATCGATAAATTGTTTCTTTCAATGAAGCAATCCTCCAATAAATAAAAATTTTTCTTTACGAATAATCATATACTAATTAGAATTATATATGATTATATAAAAAAATAGTTGTATGAAATGCAATT
This sequence comes from Niallia circulans NBRC 13626, assembly GCF_001591585.1. Taxonomy (GTDB): domain Bacteria; phylum Bacillota; class Bacilli; order Bacillales; family Cytobacillaceae; genus Niallia; species Niallia circulans. The sequence goes on from NZ_BCVE01000006.1 coordinate 286,167, forward strand.
CATTTCATACTAGGAGTGAATCTAATGTTTTTACATGGAGTTTTAGAACAAACCATCAAGAAAATTAAAACTCAACTCGCTAATGTGTTAACTTTAACAAATATTTCATTAGGTGCTTTTGCAATTATCTATAGTTTAAAGGGACATCTCCAATTAAGTCTACTGCTTATTTTTATCGCTGCATTAGCAGATAGACTGGATGGAATGACTGCCAGAAAATTCAATATCGAATCAGAGCTTGGCAAACAGCTTGATTCTATGAGTGATATCATTTCATTTGGGGTAGCACCGGCATTATTAGTGTACCAAGGTATTTTATTTGAGTTGGGAGCACCAGGATCTTTCTTTACAGTCCTTTATATTGTGTGTGGCGCTTTTCGATTAGCTCGATTTAACATTACGGAAAGTCATGGTTTTTTTACAGGCCTGCCGATAACTGCAGCTGGCTGTATTTTAACCTTTAGCTGTCTATTTTTCACTTTTATACCGAGCCATATTTATTTATTTCTTATGCTTATTCTTTCCATTCTGATGATTGGAAGTTTCAAATGGAGAAAAATCTAAGCATTTACTAAAGCTATTCATCAAAAAATTAAGACCTCCTACACACCAGCAGCTTTTGGTATGTAGGAGGTCTTTTATCTACATTTTTCCTTTTAAACGAATGCCTGTAATTCTATTCCTTACTGTATCCTTTGAAAAATCAGATTAAAAGCTCTTTCATTCATTCGTTAACGCTAAAAATTCTTCTACATCCTTAATACAAAGATCTATGGCACTATTCCAGAAATCCTCTTTTGTTAAATCAATTTGAAGGTGCTTAAATGCCAATTCTTCTACTGTCATGCTTGCTGTATCTCTTAATAGGGCAATGTATTTCTCTTCATAGCCTTTTCCTTCATCCAATGCTTTTGCATAGATTCCAAGTGAAAATAGAAAACCAAATGTATAAGGGAAATTATAAAAAGGTACACCTGTAATATAAAAATGCAATTTTGAGCCCCAGAAAGAAGGATGATATTCATCTAAAGCGTCCCCATATGCTTCTTTTTGTGCGTTAAGCATTAACATATTTAATTGCTCTTTTGAAATTAATCCATTTTGACGTTCTTCATAAAATCTTGTTTCAAAAAGAAAACGAGCATGAATATTCATTAACAATGCTATAGATCGCTGAATTTTATCTTCTAATAAGACCAGCTTTTCATCCTCTGATGATGCAGCCTTTAATGCTGCATCTGATACTATCATTTCCGCAAATGTAGACGCTGTTTCTGCCACATTCATTGCATAATTTCTATTTAATGTGTGCATATCCCGCATAGCGTATGTATGAAAACCGTGGCCCAATTCATGGGCTAAAGTTGAAACATTTGACGGCGTACCAGAATACGTCATAAAAATGCGTGACTGAGCACTTTCAGGGAAATAGGTGTGAAAGCCCCCTGGCCTTTTCCCTTTTCTATCTTCTGCTTCAATCCATCTCTCTTCGAACGCTTTCTTTGCGAATCCTGACATTTCCGTACCAAATTGCTCGAAATGTTTAATAATAAATTCGGCACCTTCTTGGTAAGACATTTTTGTTTCTATTTTACCAAGAGGAGCATCCAGATCATACCAGCTTAATTTTTCTAATCCTAACAATTTAGCTTTTCTATTTAAAAATTGTACAAATGGCTGTTTTTTCTTTGAAATTGCATTCCACATTGCCTGCAATGTTTCTTCTTGCATCCGATTAATCGCTAACGGTTCTTTTAAGAAATTAGTCCAGCCTCTCATCCCATAAACATTTAATCGGAAACCAGCTAAATGGTTTAATGTTTTGGCAAGAATTTCCCCATTTGCGTCCCATGCTTTTTCCCATTCTCTAAACACCTTTTTTCTAACTGCGCGTTCAGGATTTGAAAATTTATTGGCAGCTTGTCCAACGGAGAGATTTTCTTCATCAAAAGGAATCTGAATTTTCCCAACGACGGTATCATACATTTGGCCCCAGCCATAATAGCCATCAACACTTAATTTATTTATCAATGTTTCTTCTTCTTCAGATAATTTTTCTTTAGCAGCCGCTCTTCTTTCTGACAGCACAAAATAAAGTTCTTCTAGATTATTTCCTTTAAATAAGGAATCCCATTCCATATCACTATATAAGGATAATTTCCCATCAAGAACCGTTAACACATTTTGAAACACAGCACTTAATTCAGTTACTCTACCTCTTAATGTACTTGCTCCTTTATCCTCCATATTCTGCGCCTCTAAACAGCTGACAAAAGCACCTGCTTGTCTTACTTTTTTTACGACAACTTCAAACTGATTCACAATTTGCTGCAAAGAATCTTTGTCCGTCTCCTGTAATGGCTCATACTTATGTACATATGCTGATAATTTTTCGATTTCATCCATTGACATAGCTAAATGCTCTCTAAACTCTTGAGAATTACTTCCTCCAGGAAATAAACCCTCTAAATCCCATGTAGCTTGATATTCTTCTATCTTCACTTTTCTCCACTCCTTTCACTGCTACTACTATGTCATTATAGTTTGACTATCGAAATATTTCCATTCTTTCTGTAAAAATAGTAAAATATTTCTGATAACAAAAGAAAAAGCATCGTTATCTTAAAAAGATACATGATGCTAGAGTCGATATGAAGCAGCTTGCTTGTATTGTCCATTATTTCATCAGCAATCACTATATTTACTATTCCAACATCTAAATTTTTTTTCTATTTCCCTTAGCGATAAAAACTACCAAATGCCCAAAAACCCCAAAATAAAATGATAACAATAAAAAGAATGATTAAAAATGCGTACCAGAAACCACCATATACACCGCCATAAGCAGGATAAGGGGCACCATAGCCAAATGGTGCAGGTCCCATTCCACCAAGCGGAACAGCTGCTGGTACTTGGTTTGGGTATCCATAACCAGCCATTTATTCTCCTCCTCTCTTTCTATAAAATATTCTTAATTTGTTGTGAATGTTTTAGGCAATTGTCCCGTTTCTAACTTTTTCCTATATATCCACTAATTATTTAAAAATGTTATTTCTCTTTCTAAGGAGATATAAACGTATGAAATCCAGCTTCCTTCGCTTTTTCTGCTAAACGCTCCGCATTCGTTCTATTACTAAATGCACCGATTTGTACTTTAAACAGATTGTTTTGAAATAAAATAGCTGTATCAAATCCCTTTTCAGCTGCTTCCATTGCTTTTTTTTCTGCGTTTTCCTTTTCCTTAAATGCTCCAATTTGTACACGATAGATTGGTGATTGACTTTTCTTCTTCTGCAGAGAAAAGGCCGTTTCTAATCCTTGGACATGCCCTCTTGCAATCTTCGTAATAAAATTACTATCTTTTAGCTGATTCGCATCTGCTACTGTATCAATGAACCCATTTTCTGTTAACAAAGCAGGCATGATTGTTTCTCTTAATACGTGAAAATTTGCTTTTTTCTTTCCTCTATCATTAAATCCTGTCTCATCTATAACTACCTTATGAATATCATTCTGATAAGTGGTCGTAGGTGCGCCAACTCCCGGATAAATATAACTTTCGAAGCCATTACCCCCACCAGCATTTACATGAATAGAAAGATAAAAATCAGCATTCCAGTTATTGGCAGTTTTCACTCTTGCGGGTAAACTTACAGTTGAATCATTATTGCGACTCATCCGAATTTCCACATCTTCATATTCATTCAGAAGAAAACTTCTAACCTGTCGGGCAATACTTAAGGTAATATTTTTTTCTTGCAGCCCATTTCCAACTGCACCAGAATCTGAACCACCATGACCAGGATCGATAAAAATTTTAACCATGCTTTTCACCACCTTTCTAATAGTATAGATAGGTGGTGAAAATTCGCTTGTTTAAAAGCCTATATATCGAATGTTAGATCTACCCCTATTATCTCCGGGAAACTGCTTGCATAATAGGCAGAGCTGAAAAGATAGATAATTTTTCTCTCTTGATTTACTTCTTTTATGAAAAGATAATACTCTCTCTTTCTGTATTCTCGATAAATTTCACCTCATGAATGGAATCATTTTCATCACAATAATATATGGACTTACTGATAATGGAATTCTCATCTTCTCCAAAACTAAAAAACACGATAAATTTAACCATTCCTTTTTGCAGACCTTCTATGTCGATGCTGTCATTTTCAGCAGTAAATTGATATGGTGTTTTTAAACCCAAGTCAAATCTCCAAACTTCATTGTTATATAATTCCCCACTTACTACTTCATGCTTCATCGTTAAATAGGAGTTGATATCAGCTTTTTTTTGCATACTTCTTACCGTATCTTTTAGCTCAGAAATGGAAATTTCGGCACCCTCTTGATATGCAACACCCTGCAAATCATCTATATTAGGAATGGGCCAGAAATTGTTAATAAAGGATATCAATAATGTAATGAATAGTATATGTCTCATAAACACAGGTCTTCAACCCCTTCGATAAACTTTAATCTTTTCTGCTTTGCAGCATCTTTATATTTCATGTATATTACAAATGTTATAAAACATTTACAAGAAGTGAAAATTTTTGTGAGACATTTTTTGCATTCTAAGTTTGTTAATGTTCCCTTCTCATTATAAAAAAAGGAAGGCCTGTACCTTTCTAACGATATGATTTACCCACTCCAAAAATGATTAAATTTTCCAATTATGCAGTCATTCCCCCTTTTCTTATTCGCATACTTCTAAAGGACATGCATACAATGTATGGAAGGAGGAGAGACAAAATGAAAAAGATCTCTTTAATATCCATTATCATTCTATTGGGTTTTATTGCTTACATAGAAACACCAACCGCAAAAATTAACAAAAATAATGTTCTCTTTTACGGAGCTATAAAGGAAGAGCAAGAAGTTAGCAGTAATGGAGATGAAATATTTGGAGCTCCGGATCTTGAATATAAATTAGAAGAAACAAAAGAAGAAGATGGGTTTATAGTGGAAGTTTACCGTGAATATGAAATTTATAAAAATCGGCAAGGCGAAGTTGTAAAAACGGTAGCAACCGACAATACAGAATCCCTTCATTACGCAAAATATAAAAGATAGAAAAAGCCGCTTAGTCAACCTTAAAAAACTAAGCGACTAAGCTGCTCTTCTATCCTTTAAATACGTTATCGATGTGTCTATATAAAACGATTTCCTCATAAGAATGCAAATCTATAGAACATCCTTATGTAAAGTTTTTATTCATTTTTCCGCTTTTTTTCCTTTTCTGCTCGATAAAATTCATGGAACATTTTCATTAATGCTCTTTTCTCTATTCTTGAAACATAGCTTCTTGAAATCCCTAATTCTTTTGCAATTTCTCGTTGCGTCTTTTCCTTCTTTAAATCTAGACCAAACCTGCCGATGATTACTTCTTTTTCTCTTTCATCTAAAACATCAATATATTCCTTTACTTTCTCAAGCTCCATATTCAACTGAATCGTATTGACAACATCTTCCGATTCTGATTTTAGAACATCAATAAGACTAATTTCATTCCCCTCTTTATCCTGACCAATTGGATCATGCAGGGAAACATCCTTTTTGGTTTTTTTCAAAGCTCTCAGGTGCATAAGGA
>NZ_BCVE01000007.1 GCF_001591585.1 Niallia circulans NBRC 13626
AATTTACCTCTCCGTAATCATTCGGGTTTTACTTGTGGGATACTTGTGTCCCAATCTTTGGTTCCGCTAGGGTACAAACAATTTACCAGCGTCCATCTCCGTCTTCTCCATTGCCATTATTTCCTTCCTTTTCTTTTACTACTTTGAAAAGGGTAGAATCTTTAGGCTGGGTACCATCTTTTTGCTTTTCTGCAATAGCGATTATTTCTGCATAACCAACATCTGCTGCTTTCAAATAATATTGTCCATCCTGCCTAATTACTTCCACTGTATCAGGAGCATTAGACAGAACTTGTTCTATATCTTTATCTGTCGCATTAGAAGGATTAAAGATTAAGAGATCATCTACCGCTATAAGCTTGTCATTTGTTCCAGCACTACGTTCGATTGTATAAACTGGCTTCGTAAATGAAATATTCTCTAGTTTTACATAGGGATCTCTAACATGCACCGGAATCCGCTGTATAAGGTTGGATCCATCTGTCGTCTTCACAATTAATTCAGTCGTTCCTGCTGTATTTCCTATTAGTGTATTTTGTCCAGGAATTAAGCTTGAGATAGATGGATTAGCCACAGCTATATCCAAAGTCTTATTCGTAGCATTATTCGGCTCGATTGTTATCGTAAAACTCTTTGTGCCATCAACGTTTATTTCTATCGGATTAGGCTCGATTGTTATGGAAGTTATCGGCCATGCTATTTTAATCGTTTTTACGATCTCTGTATTATTCGCAAACCCACCAGCTGCTTTAATCGATATTGTATTTTCTCCTGATGTTTCAATGCTGATTTTATCTTTTGGCTTGAACGTTTTCCAGCCAGTACTATCAGAACCGTTATCGATTTTATAAGCATAAGTCACATCTTGTCCTGGTATTTTCTGGGTTAATACAGTATCAATAAACTCTGTTGAAGTAGAACCACTCTTATAATGTTTTTTTGTATCCTGTCCAATTAATTCAAAGTCAGGTAAAAAGTGCAAATATGCTTTACTGTTATCCGAATACGTAATTTCAATAGTTTGATTTTTAGATTCTTGTTCAAATACCATTTCTTTTACAGACTTATTGGCAAGATTATAATCATTTGGATATTCGGTATTAGCTAATTTCTTATTTGTTTCTTGTTCCCTTTTTTCGATTATCCCTGCTGCATCTCCAGTATATTTAATCATCGTAAACTCTTTTAATTGTACTTTCATATTCATTGTTTGCGCAGATGGAGATATAGTTGTGGCATTTATAAACTGGAAACGAGAATCCTTAAAATATAAGTCTGCTCTTGGCATACTTAAATTATTTACAGCATAATTGATCTTATATTCAACTGTTCTATTGATTGTCGAAGGAATAAAACTTCCATTCGAGTAATGAATCTCATTCGGTAAAGTAATAACGGCATATCGACTACCATTTTTTGTAATTTCTTTAACGCTATCTGTGGTGACTATGGATACACTATCTGGTAGTGGTTGTTCGATAATTAAATTAGCTAGCGTGCCACTTACTGTATTATTCACAAGACCAATTGGATTCAACGTGTATTTGACATTAAAATAATTCGTTTTATCTGATGAATTGCTTGTCTTGATTAAATCATTTAGTTCATTTACTACTTTTTCTAACGTCATGGTCGAAGAAAAACTAGCTGGCGCATCCTCTTTTACTTGGATTGTTGTACTTGTTTTCTTTGTTTGCGTATTTCCGTCTAAATCTTTATATTGCAAAGTTATATCATCAAATACATACGTTCCCGTTTCACTAAAAGTCAACGGCAAAGATATATCAATAGAACCTGATGGATCTTGATTGACAGGGAAAAGAATGTCTTTCTTAATAATGATATCTCCCACACTATCTGTTGTTACGTTTGCATTATTACTTAATTTGACCTTGTCACCAAACTTCGAAATATTTATTTTTATCGCAGCTGAAATAGTAGGTGTATTTACTTTTTCCGAAATCGTCTCAAATATTTTTGCAATAGATTGTTCAGATGCTTGTTGGGCTGTTACGCCTGTTGTTTCGGACAATTTATTCAAATAACTCATATCTACTTCCTTGTTTGTTCCAAAACCGATGGAATAGAGTTTATAGTTATTGGCGGCAAGATTGTTTACTTCTGTTTCGATATGAGATTTTATTGCTTTTTCCACATAACTTAAACTTGTTGAAACGATAGTTCCATTGGATCTAACAGCTCTAGCAGTGTTATTTGTATAAATAGTATACGTAACCGTATCCTTAACCTGCTTATTTGAACATGTTTGCCAGAAATAATAATTTGTGCAAACTTTATCTGTAAATGTTTCCTCCATAATAGAAGAAGTTGGTTCGCCATCTGTTAAAAATACAATATATTTATTAGCATTATTATTGCCGCTTGCCAGCATAGATCCCGCTGTTTGAAAGGACTGAGTATAATTTGTTCCCCCAGTTGCAACGAGACGATTCGCTACATTATTAATAGTCTTTAAATTTTCTCTAACATTATCCGCTGAATTATATGCATAAATAGGAAAATAAACCATTTTTTCTTTTTCTACATCCGTTGAAAAGGGAATAAATGCGAATCTATCATATATATTCGGATCTTCACTAAAGTAATCAACAGCCTGTGTAATTGCATTTTTTGCACTTTTAAATTTATTTGGATTATAACCAAGCTCGTCCATCGATCCTGATTTATCGAATACAAATGCTAATTCAATGGGAGAACGATTGCTGCTGGTCACTTTCCCTTCTGGAGTCAAACGAACATCTAAATTTCCTTGTGCTACTCCACCACTAGGTTTTACAATAATATTTTGAGATGGGGTAACAGAAAAGCCTACAGATGGAGTAGTGGCAGATGCATTAGTCTCTGTAGTAGGTAAGATGAATAATAATATCAATAACACGATGAAAAATTTACTAGCTAATTTCGTTCTCCTCATAAAATCGCACCCCTATTTATTACCCTTTTACTAGTTTTATTTTATAAACACAATATTACCATCATTATATCAAGTACTTTTGAACTAGTATAGCCTTTTTATAGGGGGAATAAGTTGCATTCTCTAATCGTTCACGATAAATTCTCCAAAAAAAATGAACTTCACCTAGGAAGTTCAAAGAGCTTTTAATTCATTGTCTTTTCATCCAACTATCCATCAGTTAGATAAAAAACTTTCAGGTTATTCGATCCTTTTTGCAAGAAGCCTTTATTTTACATAACCTGCGACACGATTACGTCCTGCTCGTTTAGCGCCCACATATAATGCTCGATCCGCATGACGAATCAAAGCTAACGGCTCATCCGCATCTACTGGCGCATAAGCTAATCCAAGGGAAGCAGTTATATTTACATTCTTTATTTGTTGACGATCGTCGATATTTTGTTTAATGACAAATGGCCTAGAGGCAATCCTCTTGCGGATAAACTCAGCTAAATCAAATGCTTCTTTATTCTCTATATTGCTTAATAGGATGACAAATTCTTCTCCACCATACCTAGCAACCAATCCGTGGTCACCAATAAGATTTTGAATTCTTTTGGCGAAACCTATTAAAATCTCATTTCCAGCTTGATGACCATATTGATCATTAATCGCTTTAAAATGGTCAATATCCAACATGATGAGCGCAAGATTGTCCAAATTCTTTTCATTCAATTTAGTAAACTGCTCACTTAATATTTTTTCAAAATAGCGGTAGTTATAAAGCTTCGTCAGAGCACACCTCTCACTATTTTCCTTTGTTTTTTCAAAATATTTAGCGTTCTCAAGCGCAATGGCAAATTGGCTGCATAAAAGGTCTAAAACCATTAACTTGATGTTTGCAAATGCCTTCTTTTGTCTGCTTCCCAGCAATAATACACCAATTACTTTATTATTTTTATTTAGCGGCATACAGAGTACACTTTGAACGCCCTCCGGCATATATCCCTTGTTTACGATCTGCCATTCCTGCTTAGAATGGTATACTTCTGCTTTTTTCGACGCCAGCACTTTCCCACAAATCCCCTCATTTTCTTTCATTATTTCAGGTAATAGAGGTAATCTCTCTTGCTGCTCCACACGTGATATCATTTCTAAATCTTCATTCGTATTAACTTGATGAATAAACACGAAATCAACTTTAAATAATTCATAAAGCTTTTCGATAAAAAAATCGATTGTTTCATTTACATACAAATTTTGAGAAAGCTGATGGCCAATCTCTGCTGTTTTTCGTAAATAATCATTCGCCGTTTGACTAGAATGATATAGTTTTAAAATAAGTGATAACGTGATAAATGGAACACCGATTAAGATTAAGGCAGCTAGCCCGATATATTCATACATAAGATATAAAGCGATGCCTACCGGATATGTGATAATCGTTGTGAATATTTCCCACACCAAATCCTTGGTGATAAATCGTTGCTTTCGCTTATAGATAAAGCGAACAATAAAAAATATCCCCAAAGTATTGAGTAAGAGATAGGAAATGAGATATACACTAATTAAAGCAAATGATTTAAAATTTAAGGCAATATCAAATCCATGTCCGCCTCCGAAACTATAGTAAATAATCCCACTAATAAAGGAAACAAGGAAAAACATAATAGAATTCATCGGTAAGCGGAATAGCGACTTCCTATCTAATTTAGCTTGATAGAGTACAGCTAATAATGCGATTTGAACAAGAATGATTTCCATAACTAATCCAAAGATTAAGAAAACAGATAAAGTTGCCCATTGCAGAAAAAACACTGGAATGCCATTTATAATCATCGGCATACTAGCGACAATTGTCATAAATAGTAAAAAAGCAACTAACTCCCAACCCTTATCATAAATTTGCGGAGGATACAATGTATAAGAAAACCACAAACCAAAAGGAAGGAGGAGTGTCCAAACTGTCCATATTAATTTTTTGTAGACTGGGTTAATCATACACATCTCCCCCTCCCTTTTGTATCCATTCATCTATCAATTAAGTTTGTATTTCATCATTTTTATTTACTATATGAAAAGTGAAAACCCCATCATATTCTTAAAATTCCCACATTTTCAGCCTAATAAATATATACTACCTTTTTCTATTCTAATAATCTATATTTTTTTAAGCGATGTAGTTATTTCTGATAATTTTTCCAAAATTCCTTCACTTCCGAAATAAAGTACAAAGATCCCGTTATGAGGAATAGGTCATCTGCTGTAAGCTTTTCCAATTGATTGAGAATAGCTTTCTTCCAATCACTGTTCTGATCCTTTAATGGATGATTACTTTCTTCATATAATGTCTTGCTGCTTGCAGCTCGTGGAAAATCAAATGTAACAAAAGTAATTGTTGTTGCCACTTGATCCAATTTAGCAATCATTTTGTCCGTTTTTTTATCAGAAAGTGCTGCAAAGATAATATGCTTTTTCTTATCTTTATAGCGATTAATTAATACATCTACCAGTGCATCGATTCCTTCTTCATTATGTGCCCCATCTACTACGACAAAAGGATGTTCTGACAGAATTTCCAATCTGCCAGGCCATTTGGATTGAAATAATCCCTTTCGAATACTATCTTCATTTATGGATTCAAAGGTATCCTGCAATAGATGGGCACCCATTACAGCTAGTGATGCATTTTCCACTTGGTGCTTACCAAACATGGTAATCTGTAAATCTTCCCATTTAAAAAATATGGACTTTAATCCAAATGATTCACTAGTAGGTGTTGAATGGTATTTATCTATCATAAAATCTTTATCTAATAGATAGATAGGCGCTTTCCTTTCATTTGCCTGATTTACGATTACTTTTTGAGCACCCTTTTGTCTCACTGCTGCAATAATCGGTGTATCTGTTTTAATAATGCCAGCTTTTTCAAAGGCGATTTTTTCATAGGTGTCTCCTAAAATCGCTGTATGGTCTAATCCTATACTTGTAATAATAGAAAGCAAAGGGGAGATGATATTTGTTGAGTCAAAACGACCACCTAATCCTACCTCATAAATGACAATATCTATTTTATTGATATAAGCAAAATAGTAGAAAGACATCGCTGTAATAATTTCAAATTCAGTTGGTCCGCCAATCTCCATCTGATCCATTTCTTCGACAATTGGTAATAATTTATTTGCTAATACTAAAATTTCTTCGTCGCTAATTGCTATTCCGTTTACACTAATTCTCTCATTAAATTGTTCGATGTATGGAGAGGTAAAGGTTCCAACTGTTAATCCTGCTTGTTGCAGAATATTTCTTAAGTAAGTTACAGTAGATCCCTTTCCATTTGTTCCACCTATATGAACTGTCTTTATCTGTTTTTCCGGATGGTTTAGCTTTTCCATCATCATTTCCATTCTTGTTAACCCAGGCTTTATTCCAAAACGCAAACGAGAATGAATCCAATTTAATGCTTCTTCATAATTATGAAACATTGCTACACCCTCTTATAAGATTAATGATTGCCAGTATATGCTCTAATTAACTTTAACTAGTATTATGAAAAGTAAATGCTTCCTCCATAGAAGAAGGGTGCCTCAAAGGTTTGATAGCGGAGACACCCTTCGTTCTACTATGAAATTAACCTTTTAGTTCATTAATACGCGCTTCCACTGCAGCACGTTTTTCTAAATAATCTTTTTCTTTTGCCTTTTCCTCGTTAATTACTTTTTCTGGCGCTTTTTTTACAAAGCCTTCATTGCTTAATTTCTTTTGAACACGTTCTACTTCTTTATTCCATTTCTCTAACTCTTTATTTAATCGAGCTATTTCTTCCTCCATATTAATTAAACCTTCTAAAGGAAGAATAATTTCAGCACCTGTTACTACAGCCGTCATAGCTTTATCCGGAACAGCAATATCTGTATCAATACTTAATGTTTCCGGGTTGCAGAAACGCTCAATAAAAGATTTATTTTCAAGAAGGGTAGCTTTTACCTCTTCATCTTTAGCTTTTAATAAAATGCTGATTTTCTTGCTCATTGGTGTGTTTACTTCTGCACGGCTGTTACGAACAGAGCGAATAATCTCAACAAGCAGTTTCATATCATTTGCAGCTTTCTCATCTGTGAATGACTGATTTACTTCTGGCCAGTCCGCAACGGTAATCGATTCGCCAGCATGCGGAAGGTTTTGCCAGATTTCTTCTGTGATAAATGGCATAAATGGATGTAATAAACGCATTGTATTATCAAGCACGTACGCTAAAATAGAGCGAGTTGTTAGTTTTGTCGCTTCATCATCACCGTATAATGGAAGCTTCGCCATCTCAATATACCAGTCACAGAAATCATCCCAGATAAAGTTATAAAGGACTCTTCCTACTTCTCCAAACTCATAGCGTTCAGATAGACGTGTCACTGTTTCAATTGTTTCGTTCAATCTCGTTAAGATCCACTTATCCGCAACTGATTTTTCACCTGATAAATCAATCTCATCATACGTTAAACCATCCATGTTCATTAACGCAAAACGGGAAGCATTCCAAATCTTATTCGCAAAGTTCCAAGTAGACTCTACTTTTTCAATACTGAAACGTAAATCCTGACCTGGTGAACTTCCTGTTGATAAGAAATAACGTAAGGAGTCTGCACCATACTTAGCAATTACATCCATAGGATCGACACCGTTTCCTAAAGACTTACTCATTTTGCGACCTTGTTCATCCCGAACAAGTCCATGAATTAATACATCTTTAAATGGTCTTTCCCCAGTAAACTCAAGACCTTGGAAAATCATGCGAGATACCCAGAAGAAAATAATATCATATCCAGTTACTAAAGCAGCAGTAGGATAATAGCGCTTATAGTCTTCTGCCTCTGTATTTGGCCAGTTCAATGTAGAGAATGGCCATAACGCTGAACTGAACCATGTATCTAATACGTCTGTCTCTTGTGTCCAATTTTCTATATCTGCTGGTGCTTCATGATTTACATAAACTTCACCTGTTTCTTTATGATACCAAGCAGGAATACGATGTCCCCACCAAAGCTGACGAGAAATACACCAATCACGAATATTTTCCATCCAGCGCATATATGTGTTTTCAAAGCGATTTGGAACAAAGTTAACTTTTTGATCCTCTTTATCTTGCAAGGCGATTGCCTCATCAGCCAATGGCTGCATTTTAACGAACCATTGGGTAGATAGATATGGCTCTACTACTGCCCCACTTCGCTCAGAATGACCAACAGAATGCATATGTTCTTCGATTTTGAATAAAACACCCATTTCTTGTAAATCTTTGACGATTTGTTTACGACACTCGAAACGGTCCATTCCTTCATATTTACCAGCACGCTCATTCATTGTACCGTCTTCGTTCATTACCAGGATTCTTTCTAAATTATGACGGTTTCCAACTTCAAAATCATTAGGATCATGGGCTGGAGTCATTTTAACAGCGCCTGAACCAAAGTCCATTTCCACATAATCATCCGCAACAATCGGAATTTCTCTTCCTACAATCGGTAAAACTACTTTCTTACCAATTAAATGCTGGTATCTTTCATCTTTAGGATGAACAGCAACACCTGAATCGCCTAACATTGTTTCTGGACGAGTTGTCGCTACTTCAATATAACCAGATCCATCTGCTAAAGGATATTTCATATGATAAAAGGCACCTTGTACATCCTTATAGATTACCTCAATATCAGAGAGCGCTGTTTTGGTAGCTGGGTCCCAGTTGATAATGTATTCTCCGCGGTAGATAAGCCCTTTATTATATAAAGAAACGAATACTTCACGAACTGCTTTGGATAGCCCTTCATCTAATGTGAATCTTTCACGAGAATAATCTAATCCTAGACCTAATTTAGACCATTGGGCACGAATGTGACTTGCATATTCCTCTTTCCATTTCCATGTTTCTTCTACAAATTTTTCACGGCCAAGATCATATCTGCTAATATTTTGGGCGCGCAGCTTTTCTTCTACTTTTGCTTGGGTAGCAATACCGGCGTGGTCCATTCCAGGTAACCATAGTACATCATAGCCTTGCATTCTTTTCATTCTTGTCAATATATCTTGTAATGTTGTATCCCATGCGTGCCCTAAATGCAGTTTACCTGTTACATTTGGAGGCGGGATTACGATTGTATAAGGCTTTTTTCCTTCATCTGGCTTTGCCTCAAAAAATTTGCCTTCTAACCACCAATCATAGCGACCCTTTTCAATACTTGCTGGATCATACTTTGTCGGCATGGAGATTTCTTTCATTTCCATCCTAATTTCCTCCTTATCCTGTTCCTTCGTACTTTTTAAAAGCAAATAAAAAAACTCCACTCGTCTTAAAAGGACGAATGGAGTTTGTTCGCGGTACCACCTTTTTTCCAATACAAAATAGGTATTGGCTCTTTAAAAGATGATATCGGATACTGTCCGTCTTTTACTAATAAGCACACCGTTCGCAAAAGAAGCTCGAGGGCTACCTTCCAATGGGTTGAATAGAAATCTCACAGCAAATGATTTCCTCTCTTTGAAACAACTTACACTGTACTACTCCCTGTCATTGCTTTAATAATTTATTTTATATATGCTATACTACCGAAAATAACTTAATCTCGTCAATAAGGATTGCCTAAATTTTTTAATTTTATTCATTTCCTTTTTTTGTTTGTCTTTACTTTATGAACACGAGAAAAAATGGTGACAATTATAGTACCCAATAATAATAGACCCAAGTTTTTTAATCCTGGGTCTCTGCTTGTTCCGCAGCATCCTGCTGTGCTTTTTTTTGTCTTTCTATCTCATCCACCCGCATGACAACATATTCGGTATTTTTTAAAAGCCAATATTGTTTAAGCAGCTTTTGAACATATTTCCGTTCATTAATGTCTTTCTTATTTGCTTTCATATATTTCTCACAAACTCGAATAACGGGGCCAGGATGAGCTAAATAACTTAAAAATAATAGCATTTCATCGTATTTTAATGGATTATGCTTAAAGTACGTATATAGCCACTCAATGCATTCATCATTCTGCTTCGGTCCAGTTTTTAAGGAGCGTGAGAGAAATGGAAGTAAATCATGACTTGCCGTTCCATACCTAGCTTTTTCAAAATTAGTAAAGTAACCATATCCTCTATCATCATAAAGAAAATGCTCTGATGACAGTTTCCCATGAATAATGGAGACTCTTGCCTTTTCATCTTCTTTCGTTTCCTCATACCATTCTTTTAGCTTTGTTTCCGAATAGATCAACGCCTGCCGAATGTCATGGTAATACAGACAGAACATTAATTCAAATGGTGACATATACTCTTTATTTTCACATAGCTCAATAAAACCATTTAAAAACTCTTGTTCTTTTTCAATATCTAACTGTGTATTTTCAAAATGCTCCTGTCGATCTTCCTTCTCAATTTTCACTTCTTTCGAAGATAAGATATGAAGTCGTGCAAGCTCGCGAAACATTTGCTGATGCTTCCTGGAATAATTCTCTCTTTCCTCATTTGGTAACCATGGCATTAAGTAAAACAGCTTATTGTCATAAAAAATAGCGTATCTTCCATCCACAGCTGGATAGATCGGGACAATCCGATTATATCCTTTTTGATATAGCATTCGAATATGACGGGTGAAATCTGCACCTTGATGAGGATCCATTCGTTTCAAAGCAAAAGTTCCTTTACTACTGTAAATCTTCGCTACTTTTCCGAACTCCTCTACAAAATTCGGTTCGACTGCATATGGCTTCAAAATTGGTGTATACTTCTTTAATATATTTTGTTCATTCATATCCGCCCACACTTTCTCATAAAGTGAAACTGCCATCTTCTCCGTTTCTATCGATGGTTAGTTGACGATTCGGGCATTTATCATATATTCGATTAACAATCGACTCTATTTTGTTTTCCTCCCCAATTCCTTTCACTCTCTTACTGTTTAAACTTCAAGAGCAAAAGACGGTTGAAAAGCCAAGAAAAACAGTCAAGCAGGATTTTCTCCTGCCTGCTGTTTGTGCCCTATTTCTCTACAAAATTCCTAGGAATATACAAAACTTGCCCCTCATAGATATCTTGATTTGCTTCCATGCGATTTTCTTTTAACAATGCATGGATATTTACATTATATCGGTCACTTAATTTTTCTAATGTATCGCCTTGCTGTACAATACAAACTTTCACTTTTGTATGCTTCTCTTCTTCTTTTCTAGCAAAAAACTCTGTAAAAGTAAGAGACTTTGTTTTATTAAAGAAGCCTTTCTTCTTTTTAGGCTCCTCATTAGGAGAAGAAGATGATTCTTCTAGTTCCTCTTCTTCCAAAACAACCTCTTCTTGCTTTACTTCAGTGGAGGATTCGTGATCTGGTTTTTGAAAGACTTCTTCTGCAGAAAATACTTTTTCTTCACTCCGTAATATGGAAACTTTCATCTCTGGCTCTGCAGGAGTAGTCTCATCCTCCTTTCTAACTGCCTCAGAAAAATAAGGGATCTTTGTATGTTCGTTTGTGCTCCATTCATCCTCCTCTTCTGGAGTCTTTCTAACCTCTAACTCGAAGGAAGAGTATAAGTCATCCTCTGTTTCCTTCTCTTCACGCAATTCTTCTAGTAAGGGACTAACAATTTGAAATGGACTAACCGCAATTTCAACAGGTTCTTCTATGGAATCAGTTAAAACGTCCTCCTCCTCTTCCTTCGAATGATCCCGTACTAGTTCCACTTCTTCTGCCTTCTCTTCCACTATTTCTGCCTCTTTTTCCGTATGCCGTGCTACTTCCAACTCTTCTTCTATTTCCTCCGCTATATCTTCCTCCACTTCTTCAGCAGCCAAGCCAGAAATAGTTAAATCAGCCGTTAAATTTAAGCAGCTTCTTTCGGGAAAAACATAATCAAAAGTGTCAATCTCGATTTCCACATCATCAAGACTTGTCACTCTTTCAAGAGGAATCGTAATATCAACAGGGAAATGGTGTAAAAATTCACATACCCCTTCCTCTCTCTCCATTACAGAATGAACTAATTTAGGAGCCTTAAAAACCTCCTCCTCTTCTTGTTCCCCTTCATTGTAGCGTTTGTATTCACCACTAAGCTCTAAAGAGCCTTGAATGATAATATACTGATCGTTCTCTTGGATCGTTATATTGGGATCAAGTGAAATGGAAAGCAGATCTGCTACTTCCTGTCCTTTTTGAAACCAGACGGACTCTTCCAATGAAAACCGTAAAATAGACGAATTTTCTTGAGACAAAGCGACTCCTCCTCTCATTCCTTTCACGTGTATATCACTATTGTCTTTAAAAACTTATGATTATCTGTAACACTTTATGAATATTTCTTTTATTTGTTTGGCTAAGAAAGAATCGAATCTCAACAAAAAATCTTATTTTTCTGAATTTATACACCAAATTGTTAAAACTATTTATACTTCTAGCCGTTTTTTCCCATTATGGTCCGATATAATAAAAGAAGATTTTGTAAGTTAACAAAATTACTTAAATTGGAAATGCAGGAATTCTGCATTTTATTAAAGAGGAGGTTTTATGATGGCTTTTTCTGTGTTAATGTACCACGAAATAAGAAAAGAGGAAGATTTTCAAGCAGCAGAACTACATCCAATTGATGTCAAACAAGCATATAAGGATTTCTTGCCCTCTCCCCTTTTCATTACACTAGAAAAATTTGAACAACAAATGGAGTATTTATTTAACAATGGTTTCCACACTTTATCTTTAGAGGAAGTAAAGGCATATTATGAAGGAGGCAATTCCTTACCCGAAAAATCAATATTACTTACTTTTGATGACTGCTTTCAATCCATCAAAGAATATGCTTATCCGATTCTAAAAAAATATCAATTTCACGCAACAGCATTTGTGGTAACAGGATGGCTGCATGATAACAAACGCATATTTGCAAAAGATAAATCTGTCTGTTTATCTACAAGAGACCTAGAGGAAATGAAAGACGTATTTGAATATGCCAATCACACACATCAAATGCATATACGTACAAGTGAGTCAGAAAGTCTATTAATGACTTCTAGTAAAGAAACTTTTGCCAAAGATCTAGACGAATGCAACGAACATATTCTAATCAACCATAAAAATGTATTTGCCTATCCATTTGGCCTATTCAATGAATCCAATATACTCACTTTAAAAGAAAAAGAATTTAAACTTGCATTCACTTGTGAAAATGGTCACAATGATATGCAGAGTAATCCCCTTTTACTAAAAAGAAATGCCATTCCTTATTTAATAGACTTAGAGGCATTTAAGAAAATTGTAACCATTTAGGAGGAAGATGATGAAAAAAATATGGACACTATCCTTCATACTCGTTTTCGTTTTAATTACTGCTGCTTGTGAAAAGACAGCCACAACTAAAACAGCTAATCCAGAAAATAACACGTCTGAAAAACCATCCAGTGAAGAACTAACTATCGGCATTTTGCCAGCAGAATCAGCAATACCAATTATTTTAGCAAAGGAAAATGGCTACTTTGATAAAGAAGGAATAAAGGTTTCCATCAAATCCTTCTCTGCTCCAACTGATCGAAATGTTGCCATCCAAGCGAATGAAGTAGACGGAACAATCGCAGATGTCATGACAGCAGCAGCTTTTATGGAAAATGGCATAAAGATGAAGATTACTTCTGATATAAGTGAAGATTTTAAAATACTATCCTCTCCAAACTCAGGAGTGACAGAGATGAAAGAGTTAGATGGAAAAAATGTTTCCCTTGTGCCGAATTTTATCTTGGAATATATTATGGATGATTTTGCAGCGAAAGAAGACTTCACTTATAATATCGTGGAAATCCCTTCTTTTTCTAGTCGTGCAGAAGCACTTATGGCAGACAAAGTGGATGGAGTTGTCTTTACAGAACCACAGGCTAGCATGCTAGTCAGCCAAGGTGCTCACCTTTTAGGAAGCTCAACAGATGCAGGAATTAAAGGAGGATCCATTCTATTTTCAGATGAACTAATATCCTCTAAACCAGCAGATATCAAAGCGTTTTATAAAGCTTATAATGAAGCTATTGACTATATGAACAATACAAAAGCAAAGGAATATGCTGATATATTAACTAAATACCAATTTCCTGAAGCTATGAGCAACTATTTAACAACAAAAGAAAGCTTTCCTTATGCAAGTGTAGTGCCAAAAAATTCCTTTGATTCCATTGTTCAATGGACAAAAGAGAAAGGGCAAATTAAAGAAAGCTATTCCTATGAAGATTTAACAGACTTTACTTTGTTGCCAAATTAAAAGGGACAATTTTTAGGAAAACAGAGCAGACTGAATACAAGTATACTTGATTTATTTTGATTACGGTTATTATCATAGTAGATTCTCCTTACTGCGTATTGATTGCATTGATACATGCAGCATATAGGAGAATCTTTTTATTTATACAAGCCCTAAAACGCTCCTATAAGAGTTGTGAGAAAACCAAGCCAAATGTATTCAATCTGCGGGTGATTTCCCCAGCCTACTTTCTTAAATTTAAATGGGGCAAATTATCCCCTTCCCCCTAAACTATATTTATCTCTTTTTACTTATAATTCCAAGGTGTCGTTTTTAATTCTAGTTTATCTAATAAAATAAATAGCAATAAACCAATACATCCTAAGGCTACAATTCCTGCGAACATTTCTTCATAATTCATTTTTGTCCAAGCGCTGATAATATAGTAGCCAATTCCATATGTCGTTGCATAGTTTTCGGCAAAAAATAAGGTTGCTAAACTAATCCCTATGCTGATTCTTATCCCCGTAAATATCGCTGGTAGTATTACTGGAAAAATTAAATAGATAAATTGCTGGAAAATAGATGCCCGATAGCCGTTCATCACTTTGAAATAGCTTGCTGGTATTTGTAAGACACCATCTCTGACAGACAAAATGATTTGAAAAATAATAATCCAAATAATTAACATGATTTTAGACTGGTTTCCTAGACCATACAAAATCATAAATATCGGTAAAAATGCTACTTTGGGAATTGGATATATATAATATAAAAAAGGGGATAGCCAGGTATTAACTCGCTTATTTTTCCCTAAAATAATTCCCACTGGAATACCTATTACCAAAGAAATGAATAAAGCAATGAAAATTCTTAACAAACTAGCTCCTGAATGAAGAAGCAATATATATTTTTCTTGCCACATATAAGTAACTGTTAAAAGCGGGGAGGGGATAGTGTGAGACTGGAGGAGAAAATAGACAGTATACCAAAATAAACCGACACTTATAAAACCTAAGAATAGTTGATTCACGATGATTTTTTTCATAATTTTGTTCATACATGTACCGCCGCTAATCTTTTTCGTACTTCAATACAAGCCTTATAGAAGGATAAATTGTCCTTTGCTCTCTCTACTCTAAATAGCGGATTTTCAATCGTCTCGATATCCCCATTATCTTGTAGCAATAAAATAAACTCCCCCAGAAGGACTGCCTCTTCAATATTATGCGTAACAAACAGTAACGTGGTCTGCCGTTTTTCCACCTGCTCAGCAATTAACTGTTGAATTTGTTCTTTTGTCATTTCATCTAATGTAGATGTTGGCTCATCCATTAACAACAAATCAGGTTTATTAATAAGTGTTCTTGCTAAAGCTACCCTTTGCTGCTGCCCTCCACTTAACTCCGTTGGATATTTACTCTCCATCCCACTTAACCCAACTTCTCTTATTAACGCTGTTACCCTATCCTTTATTTCCTGTTTCGCTTTTCTATTATCTAATTTTAAAGGCATTGAAATAGCATCAAATACATTTAACCAAGGAAAAAGGCCTAAATCTTGAAACATAAAGCCAATATCCTTTTGTGGATGCTGGATTCTCTTCCCATCCATTAATATTTCTCCTTCCGTTGGGTTTAAGAAACCAGCGAGAAGATGGAGAAGTGTACTTTTCCCCACTCCAGACTTACCAATTAAAGCATATGATTTGCCCTTTTCTAAATTCAAATTGATTTTATTTAAGATAGTAGTATGATCATACGTAAAACTAACGTCCTGCATCTTTACAAATGAATCCATGAAAAAATCCCTTCTTGTCCTATTAATAGTTGCATCATAACATACTATTTCCCTTCATAAAGTGGCAAAAAATCGACAGTTCTAGGTAATTTGAACGCATAGAAAGATGGGAACAACTAAAACAGCCTAAAATCCCGATAAATTGCCATGGGGATTTTAGGCTGTTTTATTTTGCTATAACTAATAAGTTATTTTACAGTTTTAATTTAAGCTTTCAACGTAGAAAAAGCTTGTTCAGCAGCAAGAATCGTATGCTCAATATCCTCATCCGATAATGCCGTAGATAAAAACATCCCTTCAAATTGAGAAGGAGGAAGAAATACGCCTTGTTCTAACATACTATTATAAAAGGCTGCAAAGTAATCTAGATTAGATGTTTTTGCACTTTCATAATCTTTTACATCTTCATTAGTAAAGAAGAAACCAATCATAGAGCCAGCACGATTTACTGTAAACGGAATTTCATATTTTGCAGCTGCTGCTTTTAAGCCTTCTTCTAAACGATCCGCTTTTCGGATAAACTCTTTATACGTATCTTTTGTTAATTGCGATATTGTTTCAAAACCTGCTGTCATTGCAAGTGGATTACCAGATAATGTACCAGCTTGGTATATCGGTCCGCTTGGTGCAATTTGGTTCATAATTTCTGCTTTTCCACCATATGCACCAACAGGTAATCCTCCTCCAATTACTTTTCCGAGACAAGTTATATCAGGGGTAATGCCAAAGTAATCCTGCGCGCATCCGTAGTCCACACGGAATCCTGTCATGACTTCATCAAAAATAAGTAATGCACCATATTCTGTTGTCACATCACGCAGTCCTTGCAGAAATCCTGGCTTTGGAGGAACAACTCCCATATTTCCCGCAACCGGCTCCGCAATAATAGCTGCAATGTCTTCCCCATACATAGAAAAGGCATATTTTACACTCTCTAAATCATTATAAGCAACTGTAATCGTATTTGCTGCAACACTTTCGGGCACTCCAGGACTATCTGGTAAACCAAGTGTAGCTACCCCAGATCCTGCTTTAATAAGCAAAGAATCGCCATGTCCATGATAACAGCCTTCAAATTTCAGAATTTTATTTCTACCCGTATAGCCGCGAGCTAAACGGATTGCACTCATTGTAGCCTCTGTGCCGGAGGAAACCATCCGAACGATTTCGATACTCGGCACACGTTCTTTTACAAGAGCAGCAAGCTCGTTTTCAATTAACGTTGGTGCTCCAAAACTAGTTCCTTTTTCAGCAACCTTTTTAATTCCCTCGACTACTCGATCATCAGCATGTCCTAAAATAAGCGGCCCCCATGATAAAACATAGTCAATATATTCATTGCCATCAATATCAAAGATTTTCGAGCCTTTCCCTGCCTCCATAAACACTGGGTTTCTTTTAACAGATTTAAAAGCACGGACCGGGCTATTTACCCCTCCTGGCATTAACTCTACTGCTTCTTTATATGCAGCTTCTGATTTTTGATAGGAACGCATTTAACTTTCCTCCTTTATTGTTCTTTTAACATACGTGCAACATCTTTAGCAAAATAGGTGATAATTAAATCTGCTCCAGCACGTTTCATACTAGTCATAGTTTCCATTATAATTCTATCTTCCTCAATCCAGCCATTTTGTGCCGCAGCTTTTACCATGCTGTATTCTCCACTTACATTATAGGTAACAATCGGCAAATTCCATTCATTTTTCATATCACGAACAATATCTAAATAAGGAAGACCTGGCTTAACAATAAGAAAATCTGCTCCTTCTGCGACATCACTTTCTGCTTCTCTAAATGCTTCCAGACGATTAGCGGGATCCATTTGATAGGCTTTGCGATCGCCAAATTGTGGGGTACTATCAGCAGCTTCACGGAATGGACCGTAAAAAGCAGAAGCATATTTTACAGCATAACTCATAATTGGTATATCAATGAATCCAGCTTCATCTAAACCTTTTCTAATAGCTGCTACAAAGCCATCCATCATATTAGAAGGAGCAATAATATCCGCTCCAGCTTCCGCTTGGCTGACCGCAGCCTTCACAAGCAATTCTAATGATTCATCATTAAGCACTCTTCCAGCTTCAATTACACCACAATGTCCGTGGCTAGTATATTCACATAAGCATGTATCTGCAATGACAATCATGTCCGGATAGTTGGCTTTAATATATTTGATACCTTCCTGAACAATACCATGATCGTGGAATGCTTGTGTTCCACATTCGTCTTTTTCCTTTGGAATACCGAATAATAACACAGATTTGATTCCCAGCGCCTGAACTTCATCCATTTCTTCCTTCAACCGATCAATTGAAAACTGATAAATGCCAGGCATAGAAGAAATTTCAGTCTTGCTATTTTCTTCTTCTGTAATAAAAATCGGATAAATTAAATCATCCAAATGTACATATGTTTCTTTCACTAATGCTCTCATATAAGCAGATTGTCTTAATCTGCGATGACGTTTAAATTCAACCATGGTCTTACCTCCAAATTATTTTGTTAAATACTGCACTAAATGTTCCAGAATACTATCAGTTGTATATGGTTTTGCTGTAATCGTTACATGCATCCCATAGCTGTGCAAAGTTTCTGTTGTGATTGGCCCAATGCTAATCACAATACACCTTTCCACCCTATCAATCAATTGATGTTTTTTGATGATTTGCATAAAATGATGGGCGGTGGAGGAACTGGTAAAAAGCAATACCTCTATATCATTCTTCTTTATTTCATCAACAAGCAGCTCTTCACTCTCTAGTGGGAAATACGTTTCATACAATATAGCTTCATCTACTTGTAAACATATTTTCTTTAATTGCTCTGCTAGAAATTCTCTTGATCTGTTTCCTTTTATAATTAAAACTCTCTGTTTTTTTTCCAGCACTGCTGCAAACTCTGTTGCAAACTGTTCAGCAACAAAATATGTCGGCATAAAATCTGCTTGATACCCATATTCCGCAATAGCAGCTGTCGTCTTTTCACCGATAACGGCTATTTGAGCAACAATGGTTAATTCTAATCTGTGCATTTCTTTAAAAAAAGCATCGACTCCATTACGGCTCGTAAAGACAAGCCAATCATATGCTTTATTTTTTAAAGAAGCAATTACTTCATCTGGAAGTTGTTTTTCTCGAAACGCGATTAATGGTACTTCAACTGGAATACCGCCTAAATCAATAATCTGCTTTGACAAGACACTCGCTTGTTTTTTTGATCGTGGGACGAGAATTTTTTTTCCAAGAAGCTGATTAGCCATCGATAATATTCTCCTCTTTCAATCGATCAATCAAGCCCTTTGCACCTTTGTCTGTTAAAATGGCTGCTGCCTGCTCCCCTACTTCTACTGGATTTTCTCCTGATACTTCTTCCTTATATATCTGTTTCCCATCAGGTGAAATAACTAATGCTGTTAATGACACTTCATTTTCTTTCACTTGTGCAAATCCTGCGATCGGAACTTGGCAGCCGCCTTCCATACGCTGTAAAAAGGCTCTTTCTGCATAAACAGTACGCGTCGTATCTTGGTTGGACAGCTTGCTTAGAAGTTCTAATACCTCTTTATCATCTTCACGGCATTCAATAGCAAGGGCACCTTGACCAACTGCCGGCAAGCAGACTTCAGGCTCTAAAAACTCTGTCACTACATCACTTGTCCATCCCATTCTCGCTAACCCAGCAGCAGCTAATATGATGGCATCATATTCTTCTGTTTCTAGCTTATTTAGACGGGTATCTATATTTCCGCGTATCCATTTGATTTCAAGGTCAGGACGAACTGCAAGTAATTGAGCACCTCTTCGCAAGCTGCTTGTCCCAATGACTGCCCCTTCTCTTAAATCTTTTAAAGAGATATGATTTTTACTAATCAAAGCATCTCGATAATCCTCACGCTCAGGAATACAGCCAATGGTTAATCCTTTTGGAAGCTCAGCCGGCATATCTTTCATACTGTGAACAGCAATATCAATTTCCTTATCCAGCATACTTTGCTCGATTTCTTTTACAAATAGCCCCTTTCCTCCAACCTTGGATAAAGTGACATCGAGCACAACATCTCCCTTTGTAACCACTTCCTTCACTTCAAATTCAAAAGAAGAATCTAATTTCTTCAGCTGATTAATTACCCAATTCGTCTGAGTAATGGCAAGCTTACTTTTCCTCGAACCAACAATTATTTTACGCATAAAAGTACCTCCAACATTTCCGTTATGTAGTCTTCCTTTTAATAATGAAAGGTGGAAAAATTACCTACTAACAAGAAATTAATTAACATAATTAAAAAACTAGCAATATTTAAGAGGGCAATATTTTTCCCCCTCATTTTTTGGGAAACTCGTAAATACAAAAAGCTGCTATAGACGAGTAACACAATAAAGGAGCTGATTATTTTCGGATCATACCAGAGAAAATCTGGTTTTTGAATAATGGCCCATTGCACCCCAAGAATTAAACCAATTAATAATAATGGTACACCAAACACACTTAATAAGTAAGATATATGTTCTAGTTTGGCTAAATCAGCGATCCGCATAACTCTCCTTCCCCATTTTTTCTGTTTCAATAAATCATATTGTATACAATAAAGAACAGAAAGAATAAAAGAGATCGTAAACATACCATAGGCTAAAAGGGCTGCTGTTACATGAATGAACAGTAACTCAGAAACAACCTGTTCCGCATGAGTTATCGCAGAATCGCGTGCAGGCGCAAAAGTATGTATTGCCATAACAATAAATCCGACAACATTAGTAAAAAACACAATAAAATCAATTTCCAACCACTTATTTATTACCAAAGAAAAGGTTACCAATACCCAAGAATAAAAGTATAGTCCTTCCATAATTGTGAGAATCGGAAACCTATTCATCTCCATTATATAGATAATTAGGAAAGATGATTGTAATATCCAGACAAATAAAAGTAACCAGAAAGCGACTCGATTTGCTCTCTGGTTATTATGCATAAAATCAAAAAAATATAATAGCACAGATAACGCATAAAGAATAATCGTGAATTCATGGAGCCTAGTCATAAAAATATCCTGCATCAACGCTTCCCCTTCGAACATAAAAGATCATAATACCAAGTTTTTTAACTTAATATAACTCTTATTTCTGTAACCCCATCTATATTTTAACCTAGGAAAAGGAAAGTGAAACTCTGCCCCGACAAAGTTTATTATCGGCTGATTAAAGGAAAGGAATCAAGTGCTTCATTCACACACAGGATAAGCCCTCCAATCATTATCACCATCACACTTGAATAGATGGCTGTGCAATTGGAGAAAATGCTTCTTTTTCTTCTTTCCTTCCTATATCGTTCACTTCTTTCGGTGCATCGGCTTCTAAATTAAAGATTTTCATAAATAGCTGCATCGATTGATCTGCATCAGGTTGAGCCGCTAATTCCTTCGCTTGAAGAATTGGATCTTTTAGCATTTGATTCACAATGCTCTTCGTATGCTTATTTAAAATCTTTCTTTCTCTTTCAGTAAGGTTAGGCAGTTTTCTATCTAGACTTTTCATTGTTTCACTTTGAATAGCAAGTGCCTTCTCACGAAGAGCAGAAATGACCGGCACCACCCCTAATAAGTGAAGCCATTGATTAAACTCGATAATTTCTGCCTCTATCATGATCATAATCTTTTCTGCTACTTTTAGTCGTTCTTGCAGATTTGCTTCTACAATTCCTTCCAAATCGTCAATATCATAAAGGAATACGCTATCTAACTCCGCGATTTCCGGATCTAAATCTCTTGGCACAGCAATATCAACCATGAATAGCGGATTTCCTTTACGAATTTTCTCCACAGCCTTCATCATTGCCTTTGTAATAACAAATGTATTGGATCCAGTTGAACTAATCACAATATCTGCATCTATTAATGCACATTGAAGTTCATTCATTGGTTTGGCCTGACCTTCGAAACGATGAGCAAGAACTTCCGCCTTCTCAAATGTGCGATTTATCACAGTTACGTTTTTTGCTCCATTGCTATACAGATTCTGAATAGCAAGCTCGCCCATCTTTCCTGCACCTAATATAAGGACATTCTTATTTAGCAAGGTCCCAAATATTTTTTTCGCCAATTCTACCGCAGCATAACTTACAGAGACAGCGTTCGCACCAATGTCTGTTTCTGTATGTGCTTTTTTCGCAAAGGTAATAGCTTGCTTAAATAACTGATTAAATACCGATCCAGTCGATTTAATGGATTGCGCTGTTAAGAAGCTAGTTCGTATCTGCCCTAAAATCTGTGTTTCTCCAACAACCATGGAATTTAAGCCACATGTCACTTGGAATAAATGGTTTAATGCACCATCTTGTTCATACACAAATAAATAAGGAACAAACTCTTCTTGTTCCAATTGAAACCACTCTGCTAAAAATTGTTTGATATAATAGCGACCAGTATGAAGCTGATCTACTACTGCATATATTTCCGTACGATTACATGTTGATATAATCACATTTTCTAAAATGCTTTTTTTATTTTGTAATTGATTCATAGCTTCCCCTATTTGCTCTGAATCAAATGTTAAACGTTCACGAATTTCTACTGGGGCCGTTTTAAAATTTAGTCCGACAGCTACTATATGCATTTCTTTATGACACCCCCAAAGTAAGTTAGTACCTAATTTTTCCAATCGAATATTTTTAAACCCTTTATATAAATGGATTAAATTATAATAATTATTAACATGTAGTTATTATAACAAAATCATTTCAAAAATGGGTAACAATTTGCCTATTAATTGTGAACAAATTGTGAATTCATATGGTAAGATATAGTATTGATAATAGAAAAAGAATTATACTTACGTTATTTACTATAATAGTTTGTACTTCTTTTGCAAAATTATCGTTATTTTATTCGTTTTTTTTGTACAATATAGCACTTTACTCATTGTACAGTAACAAAAATCTTCTATGTATTCAAGCTTAGTTTTTTGGAAGTGGAGGAAATAATGAAAACACAAAAATGGTTCTCTGGTATCGTATTAATCGGTTTTGGAATTTATTTTGTCTTAAAGGAATTTGATATTACTATTCTACCCAATCTGTATACTTGGCCAACCCTGTTAATTATCATTGGAATTGCTTTTCTTTTTCAAGGTTATGGGGGAAAGGATTATGGCGTCATTTTGCCAGGTGTGATTTTAACTGGCTTTGGTTTACACTTTCACTTAGTGAATAAACTTGCTATTTGGCCTGATCATACGGGCACTTTTATTCTGATTATCGCCCTTGGCTTTATTCTTCAAAATCATAAAACAGGTCATGGCTTATTAAATGGTCTTCTTTTTCTTTTGTTAGCTGTTCTTTTGCTCTTCTATCAAGAAATTCTTGGTTCGCTAACATTCTTAAAGATAAGTCCTCACACGTTAAATAATTTAATACCTATTTTATTCATTATCCTGGGGGGATATTATTTAGTTTCGAAAAAGGGGAAATAAAGATGTTCATACATAGTGCAGGGTGTCTTTCAGGAAAACTCACTGCCTGATTTCCTCTTCGCTTTCCGCGGGTCGGAAGTTCTATAGGCTGGCTAATCAGGAAAATATTTCATTTATACACAAATAAAAAAAGCGACTCACTTTTCAACCTTACTAGCTGATGTGAGTCGCTTTTTTTATTTATTAGCTAAATGCTCTAGTAATGACCACACTTTATCTTTTCCTTCTCCAGTTTCAGAAGAAAATAGGATAAGGTAATCATCTGCACTTAGTCCTAATGTTTCTTTTGTTACCTTTAAATGTTTTTGCCATTGAGATTTTGATATTTTATCGGCTTTTGTCGCAATTACCACACATGGAATCCCATAATGCTTTAAAAAGTCGTACATTAAAATATCATCAGCAGTTGGCGGATGGCGAAGATCCGTAATTAAAACTACTGCTTTTAATTGTTCTCTTGAGGTGAAATACGTTTCCAGCATTTTTCCCCATGCTTCTCGTTCCTTTTTCGAAACTTTTGCATATCCATAACCAGGTACATCTACAAAGTGCATGATTTCATTAATTAAGTAAAAATTTAATGTTTGTGTTTTCCCTGGTTTCGAGGAAATGCGAGCTAACGCTTTTCGCCCAAGCATGCGATTAATGAAAGAAGATTTACCAACATTCGATCTACCCGCTAAAGCAAACTCTGGCAGATTTCCTTCCGGATATTGATTGGGTTTTACGGCACTAATTACTATTTCTGCTTGATTTACTTTCAAAGATTTACACTTCCGTTCAACGCGTGTTTTAATACTTCATCTACATGTGAAACAAGGATAAAGTCTAGTTCTTCTCTTACACTTTCAGGAACATCATCGATATCCTTCGCATTATCTTTCGGGATAATAATTGTCTTTAATCCAGCACGATGAGCACCAAGAGATTTTTCCTTTAATCCTCCAATTGGAAGAACACGGCCTCTCAATGTTACCTCTCCCGTCATTCCAACCTCTTTCTTGATTGGCTTTCCAGAAAGAGCAGAAACAAGTGCGGTTACCATGGTGATTCCTGCAGATGGACCATCCTTTGGAACAGCACCTTCTGGAACATGAATATGAATATCATATTTCTCATGGAAATTCGCATCAATGCCCAGTTCTTCCGATTTAGAACGTATATAGCTGAATGCCGCTTGGGCAGATTCCTTCATTACATCCCCTAATTTTCCCGTCAAGACTAATTTACCTTTTCCCGGTGCCAAGGATACTTCAATTTGCAAAGTATCACCGCCAACTGTAGTATAGGCAAGGCCAGTTGCTACGCCAACTTGATCCTCTTCCTCTGCTTGACCATAATGAAAAATTGGCTTACCTAGGAAATCCTCCACATTTTTAGCTGTAATAACGACTTTTTTCTTCTCAGCTGTTACAATCATTCTTGCTGTTTTGCGGCAAATTGTAGCTAATTGTCTTTCTAAAGTACGTACTCCCGCTTCTCTAGTATAGAGACGAACAATTTTCTGGAATCCATCTTCTCTAATTTGGAGCTGTGCTTTCGATAATCCATGATCTTTAATTTGTTTAGGCAATAGATGATCTTTCGCAATATGAATTTTCTCGATTTCTGTATATCCAGCTATCGAGATAATTTCCATTCTATCACGTAATGGACCAGGAATGGTAGCTAAATTATTAGCTGTTGCGATAAACATAACTTTCGATAAATCATAAGTTTCTTCAATATAATGATCACTGAAGTTATGGTTTTGTTCTGGATCAAGTACTTCTAGCATAGCCGAAGAAGGATCACCGCGGAAATCATTAGACATTTTATCAATCTCATCTAATAAAAATACTGGATTAATGGTTTCTGCTTTTTTCATTCCTTGAATGATTCTTCCTGGCATCGCTCCAACGTAAGTTCGTCTATGCCCTCTAATTTCTGATTCATCACGCACACCACCTAAAGAGATGCGGACAAAGTTACGATTTAAAGAACGAGCTATCGAACGAGCAAGACTTGTTTTCCCCACTCCAGGAGGTCCTGCAAGACAAAGAATGGGTCCTTTCAAAGAATTTGTCAGCTTTTGTACAGCTAAATACTCCAATACCCTTTCTTTTACCTTTTCTAAGCCATGGTGATCGTCATTAAGGATTTTTTCTGCCTTAATAAGATCCAAGTCATCCTCTGTTGCATTGGTCCATGGTAATGCCAAGAGCCAGTCAATATAATTGCGGATGACAGAACTTTCTGCAGAGGTGGAAGGAATTTTTTCATAGCGATCTAATTCTTTTAATGCAGTTACCTTTACATGGTCTGGCATACCAGCCTCTTCAATTTTTTCAAGCAGTGTACTGACTTCGCCAGTTTTGCCATCTTTGTCGCCTAATTCTTTTTGAATGGCTTTCATTTGTTCGCGTAAATAGTATTCCTTTTGTGTTCTTTCCATTGATTTCTTTACGCGCTGACCTATTTTCTTTTCGAGGTTTAACACCTCTTTTTCGTTTTGAATAATGTCGATAACATAATTCATTCTCTGCTTATTATTTAAAGTTTCTAAAATTTGCTGTTTTTCTTTTAATTTAATCGGTAGATGGGAAGCAATGATATCAGCCATTCTTCCAGGCTCTTCCATATCGGAAACAGCTGCATATGTTTCATGCGATATTTTTTTAGAAATTTTTATGTATTGCTCAAAATATTGAAGCATTGTTCTCATTAATGCTTCATCTTCTACGTCTTTGGTAGTTTCTTCTTCAAACAAACGTAGACTTGCAGCAAAATAACCATCTTCCTCTATCAATTCTTCTAATTCTGCTCTTTGTACCCCTTCAACAAGAACTCTAATTGTTCCATTTGGCAGCTTTAACATTTGCTTTACCTTTGTTAAAGTTCCCATTTTATATAGATCCTCTTCTTCAGGTTCATCTATATCCATATCTTTTTGCATTGTAAGAAAAATTAAATGGTCTTCTACCATTGCTTTTTCGAGAGCTTGCACTGACTTATCACGACCAACATCTAAATGAAGCACCATCGTTGGATAAACCAGCAAACCTCGAAGCGGCAGGAGGGGGACTACTGTTTTTTTATTTTCCTCCATCACGTTGCACCTCCAGCTTTAAAAATCTCTTTCCTTATATCGCCTATTTCTAATCATTATTTACCACATAGGCTCCCTTTGCATTCTAATGCTTTGTACAATTCTATCTTATTTATGATAATGTGTCTATTAACTAGGGTTATTAGACAAGCCGTAAAAATAGAACTACTTTTCTCCCTCGATTTTTTTGCTGATCCTTATGGATATGGCTCCTTAAAGAAAGCAGAAAGATAAAAAGAGAAGATTGCAATTAAAAACAAGCCTTCCTTATTTAAAATGGCTTATTTAGACGATTTCCATTCAAGAAAAAAGACTGTTTTTATGCTTATACATATATATTCAATTATATAATAATAATTGGATTTATGAAAATATAGCCTTCATTTAGAGGGATCTTTCTGCACGAAATACATATAAAGCTCGTTTAGATTATTTTCCGCAAAAAAAAACGCCGACTAACTCTCCCTATACCGAATTAGCCGACCATGACAATGCTTTATTTAAGTAGCATTTTAGCTTAAAATTAGATACTATCTTTCTTTGATAATGCAATGGTGGAAGCTGGGATTGCTTCTTCTTTCCATTCTTCTTTAAGGAGCGCATTCTCCAACACTTCATTTAATGTTTGCACAGGTATAATGGTGATATCCTTTATTTCCTCTAATATCGCCTGCATATTTTCCTGCGGGATAATAACTTTTTGAACGCCCGCAGCTTTAGCAGCTTTCACCTTTGCAACAACTCCGCCAATAGGCTTCACTTTTCCGTGAATACTGATCTCACCAGTCATCGCTACTTGGCGATCAACAGGTTGCTTGTAGATCGCTGAATAAATCCCTGTAGCCATTGAAATGCCCGCAGAGGGTCCATCAATTGGTATACCGCCTGGAAAGTTTACATGGATATCAAATTGATCAGCGGGAACATCCATAGAACGTAAAACAGTAATGACATTTTCAATGGAACCCTTCGCCATACTTTTCCGTCTAATAGACTTGCCTTGTCCACCAATACTCTCTTCCTCGACAATTCCCGTAATATTTATGCTTCCTTTTCCATCTTTTGCTGGAATTACCGTTACTTCAATTTCCAACAGTGCCCCGATATTAGCACCATATACTGCTAGTCCATTAACCGCTCCAATAACGGAATGGTTATTAATTTTCCTTTCCATTCTTGGAGAAAGTTGACTAGAATGAATCACCCATTCTACTTCATCATCTTTTATAAAATCACGATTTTCTCCAATTGCTAGTCCAGCAGATATCTGGACCATATTAACAGCCTCTCTTCCATTTCTTGCATATTCAGAAAGTGTATCAAGGGCTTTCTCACTTATCCGCATCTTCACCTTATCAGCAGCTTTTTTGCCAATCTGAATCACTTCTTCTTTCGTTAATTCTCGAAAAAATACTTCCATACATCTTGAGCGAATTGCTGGAGGTATTTCGTTTGGCGTTCTTGTCGTTGCCCCTATTAACCGAAAATCAGCCGGAAGTCCATTTTTAAAAATATCATGTATATGAGAAGGAATTTGCGTATTCTCTTCATTGTAATAAGCACTTTCCAAAAAAACTTTTCTGTCTTCTAACACTTTTAGAAGCTTATTCATTTGTGTAGAATGTAATTCTCCGATTTCATCAATAAATAGAACACCACCATGTGCATTTGTAACAGCACCTTGTTTTGGCTGTGGGATTCCAGCTTGTCCCATGGCTCCAGCCCCTTGATAAATCGGATCGTGTACAGAACCGATTAATGGATCCGCTATCCCTCTTTCATCAAATCTAGCTGTCGTAGCATCTAATTCTACAAATACAGAGTTTGGTTTAAAGGGTGACTTCTGATTTTTCTTCGCTTCTTCTAATACAAGCCTAGCTGCCGCTGTTTTTCCAACCCCTGGTGGTCCATAAATAATGACATGTTGGGGATTGGGTCCACAGAGAGCGGCTCTTAAAGCTTTGATTCCATCTTCTTGTCCCACAATATCTGAGAAGCTTGTTGGACGTACTTTTTCAGAAAGAGGTTCCGTTAATGATATGGCGCGCATCTTTCTTAATTGATCCATTTCTTTTTTTGATTCCCGATCAATCGAAACTTTTTGGGTTCTCTGGCTTTTTAATAAATTCCAGAAATATAGTCCGATGATAATTCCAAAGAATAGTTGTACAAATAAAGCAATCTCCGCCCAACTCATAAAAAAATTACCTCCTGAAATCTTGTTGTTTTAAAACTTCGCACATGTATTAGCTCAAGTTTCCTTCAATGGTTAGCGATATGTATCTATCCCTACAGCTTGGATGGGAAGGAATTTTTTTTAGACTGAATGCCTGCAATTAATTCGGCAGTCATATCAGTCTATAAATAAATTCTTCCATAAATACTATATACAAATTGTGCCTTGTCTATAAAAAATAGTATCTCCTTCCCTTTGTTGGAATAAACAAGATTTCATGGAAAAAATATATAGGAACGATAAGATAATTGATGATTAGAAATTGAGTATGATCTTGGAGGAATTGTTGCATCCTTCAACTTTCACCAAAAAAAAGAACCAATGATAGATATCATTGATTCTTTCTTGTAACTGTTGTTAAGCTGAAGTTTTTGTTTCTTTATCCACCACTGTTCCATCTTCTAGAACAAGCTTAGGTGAAGCATTATCCGTTACTGTTTCTTTCGTAATGACGCATTTAACAATGTCTTCTCTTGAAGGCAGGTCAAACATTACATCCAACATAATGCCTTCGATAATAGAACGTAATCCGCGTGCACCTGTTTTTCTTTCAATTGCTTTTTTTGCAATTTCTTTCAGTGCTTCTTCTTCAAATTCTAATTCGACATCATCTAATTCCATCATTTTCTTAAATTGTTTTACTAATGCATTTTTTGGTTTTGTTAATATTTCCATTAATGCTTCTTCGTCTAATTGACCAAGACTAGCAATAACTGGAAGACGCCCAATAAATTCAGGTATTAACCCAAAACGTAATAAATCTTCTGGAAGTACTTTAGATAATAAATCTTTATCTTCTATTTCAGCTTGTTTACCATCAGAACCAAATCCAATTACTTTTTGACCTAGGCGTCTTTTAATGATTGGTTCAATGCCATCAAATGCTCCACCACAAATAAAGAGAATATTCGTTGTGTCAATTTGAATGAATTCTTGATGAGGATGCTTTCTGCCACCTTGGGGTGGAACACTTGCTACGGTACCCTCTAGAATTTTTAATAATGCTTGCTGAACCCCTTCACCGGAAACATCACGTGTAATAGAAGGATTTTCAGATTTACGTGCTACT
Organism: Niallia circulans NBRC 13626; assembly: GCF_001591585.1. Lineage (GTDB taxonomy): Bacteria > Bacillota > Bacilli > Bacillales > Cytobacillaceae > Niallia > Niallia circulans. Next base: position 29,823 of record NZ_BCVE01000007.1, read on the forward strand.
TTATCAATTTCGTCGATATAAATAATACCCTTTTCTGCTTTTTCTACATCATAATCTGCAGACTGGATTAATTTCAAAAGAATATTCTCGACATCTTCTCCTACATATCCAGCTTCTGTTAGACTAGTTGCATCTGCAATAGCAAATGGTACATTTAATATTCTTGCCAATGTTTGGGCAAGAAGTGTTTTACCGCTACCAGTTGGTCCGATTAACGCAATATTACTTTTTGATAATTCTACATCATCAATTTTACTATTTGAGTTAATACGTTTGTAATGATTATACACTGCAACAGAAAGAGCCTTTTTCGCTTGATCCTGTCCAATTACATATTCGTTAAGAATATCGCGAATTTCTGCTGGCTTTGGTACATCTTTAAATTCTACTTCTTCTTCTGTCCCTAATTCTTCTTCTACGATTTCTGTACATAGTTCTATACATTCGTCACAAATGTATACACCAGGTCCAGCAACTAATTTACGAACTTGATCCTGTGTCTTTCCGCAGAATGAACATTTTAGCTGGCCCTTTTCGTCATTAAATTTAAACATGCCTTCACCCCTTAAAACTTCTTTTTGTATATTTTTACCGTTACGGATTATTATTTGTTCAGAAACAAATTTTACTTTTTTCAACAGTTATGTATTGAATTGTATCACATGATAGTAATGTACAGGAAATAATACAACTCGGATTTGCAGTTCTCTATCATCCAATAACGGTAAAATGGATATACTTCTTTAATCATAACCAGATTTCGCTTCTTTAAATCTGGAAAATTATCTCTTATTTGATTGTATTCTCCTGTACGGTTAGAGTAACTTATTTTATAGTTACCCATATTATATGTTATTTAACACTAATATAAAACTAAGGCACGAAATAGTCGCGCCTTAGTTTTTTACTTACTTCTATTATGCAACAGTTTTACTGTTTTCTACAAGGAAATCGATTGCTTTTCTCATTTTTATGTCCATTTGTAAGTTTTCAACGCCGCCTAGTGCTTGTTTAATAGCATCTACTGGCATATTGTACATTTGAGACATATTTTCAAGTTCAGCATTCACTTCTTCTTCTGTTACTTCGATGTTTTCTGCAGCGACGATTGCTTCAAGTGTTAAGTTTGAACGAACACGCTTCTCAGCGTCTTCTTTCATTTGATCTTTAAGTGCTGCTTCATCTTGTCCTGAGAATTGGAAGTATAGCTCAAGATTCATCCCTTGCATTTGTAAACGTTGTTCAAATTCACTCATCATGCGGTCAATTTCTGTATCAATCATTGCTGATGGAATATCCATTTTCGCATTTTCAGAAGCTTTTTCTACAACTGTATCACGAACTGTGTGCTCTGCTTGATGTTTTTTATCATTTTCTAAACGAGTTTTAATTTTTTCTTTTAATTCAGCTAATGTTTCTGCTTCTTCATCTACATCTTTAGCAAATTCATCATCTAATTCAGGAAGTTCTTTCCCTTTGATTTCGTGAACCGTTACTTTAAATGTAGCAGGCTTACCAGCTAAATCTTCAGCATGGTATTCTTCAGGGAATGTAACTTCAACTTCAGTTGATTCACCAGTTGCAACTCCCACTAATTTTTCTTCAAATCCAGGGATAAATTGACCTGAACCAAGTTCTAATGAGAAGTTCTCAGCAGTTCCACCTTCAAAAGCAACTCCATCTTGGAATCCTTCGAAGTCGATAACAACTGTATCTCCTAATTCAGCAGTTCCTTCTTCTTTTACTACTAATTCAGCTTGTTTTTCTTGCAATGCTTTAATTTCTGCTTCTACTTCTTCATCTGTAACTGTTGTTTCTACAGCAGGTACTTCTAACCCTTTGTATTCACCTAATGTTACTTCAGGTTTAACAGTAACAGTTGCTTTGAAAATTAAAGATTTTCCTTTTTCGATTTGTTCTACATCGATTTCAGGACGATCAACTGGCTCGATTCCAGTTTCATCAATTGCATTTGCATAAGCTTCTGGTAAAAGAATATCAATTGCATCTTGGTATAAAGACTCCACACCAAAGCGTTGTTCAAACATTCCACGTGGAATTCTACCTTTACGGAAACCTGGAATGTTTACTTGCTTAACTACTTTTTTAAATGCTAAATCTAAACCTTCGTTTAGTTTTTCTGCATCTAATTCAATTGTAAGAACACCGCGGTTCCCTTCTAAAACTTCCCATTTAGCTGACATACTATAAATTCCCTCCAACAATCTATTCTACTTTTTCATTACTTCTACTAATGTATAGATTAACTTCTTTATTCTTGTTTGGCTACTATTTCTATCGAAACAGAAAGAACCTCCTAATGGGAAAAAAGTTATCTAGTAAGAAATATGCATCTTCGCATTTTCTAAATGCAACCATTACATTATATCATAGGTTCTAGTTGTTTCAACATCCTTGCCTAAATATTAGGATAAGAAATTTGCTCCAACTGATAAATAAACGTTTTTGCTTGTTCAAATTCAGTCTCATCTAGTTCATATAATACAAATATTTCTTCCTCATCCTCTTGGCCAAAATATTGGTTTACAACTGCATGATAAGCCGCAGCCCATGTTTCATCCTTGTATTCTTCTAGTGCAAATGGGTAAAGTAAAAACATTTGTCGATCAATTAACATTTTAATATTTTCAAATAAAATAGGGTTATTACTTTCCACATAATCAACAAGAATAGTAATAATTTTCTTATATTGTTCCTGTTCCTTCATATCCTTTAGTGCTGTTGGTTGTATGACAATCTTTCGGTCAAACTTCTGAATTTCTATTTCTTTTTCATATTCTTGCTCTCTTAAAATATTGATTAGCATCGTTTTTAAAAAAGGATTTTTCTCCATATCAAGAAGATACTGCTTTACTTCTTCTATATATGCACGAATATTTTGGCTGGACATTTTAGCTATTTGCAGCATTTCTTCCTGTGGATCACCTAAGTTCATTAAGCTATTATTTATGTCTTCAGATTCCTCTTCTCGATAATCATCTGTTTGCGACTGGGATGCAGACTCAGCCATTTTTCTACTAAATAAAAGCATTTTAGAGAAATGCTCTATTTTATTTGCTGGGATTTGGTGTTCTTCTAACAAACCTTCAATCGTAGTAACTATTTCTTCATATTCATGTAACTGGACCAGAATCATAATATACAATTCAAGTACATGAATATAGTCCCCGTCATCTTGTTTCAGTGTTTCTTTCGCTAGATGTTTTGCCTGTTCCAACAATCCTAATTCATAGTAAGCGAGAATGAGTCCAATGTTTATGTCACGATGAAATGGATTTCGCTCTTTTGCTTCTTCTAAAAATAAAATAGCCTCTTTGAATTGCTTTTCTTGAATTGCATCTAGTCCTTTTTGCAATAACCGTTTATCTAAATCGGGAAAAAAAACAACGTTATCCTTTTTTTCCTGCTCCCGTTTCTTCATTCTTTTAACCGCCTATACATATTCTATTTGTTGCTAGTGTAGCTTTTTTTTCTCTCAGATGCAACTTGACTCTTCCATAATGTGGTTGCAGTAATTTTTTCAATCTACAAATAACCATAAAGCAAAAGGAAAGACCCTTAGAAAATAATAATGTGATCTCCTAAGGGTCCTATCTATTTCATTCGATTACTTTGAAATGGTTTTATTTTCGTATTCTGCTATTTTATCACTATATTGAAGGGTGATTTCGATTTCATCCCAGCCGTTAATCAACATTTTTTTCCAATATGGATGAATAGAAAATGATGTGGAGAACCCTTGGTCATCCTCTACCGTTTCATCTTCAAGATTTATATCAAGAAAATAGGGTTGACTTTGGGCAGCTTTTAAAAGATATTCTACTTCGTCTGTCTGCAATTGAATAGGAAGCATCCCATTTTTCAAACAGTTTTGATAAAAGATATCTGCAAAAGAGGGAGCAATAACAACGGAAAAGCCAAAATCCTGCAATGCCCATGGTGCATGCTCTCTTGACGATCCACATCCAAAGTTTTTATTCGCAATTAAAATAGAGGCTCCTTGATTTTCAGGTTGATTCAGTTCAAATTCAGGATTCGGTTCGCCATTTTTCAAATAGCGCCAATCAAAAAACGCAAATCTACCAAATCCAGTCTTTTCGATACGCTTCAAAAATTGTTTAGGGATAATTTGATCTGTATCCACATTTACTCGATCCATTGCTACTGCTTTATCATAAAGCTTCTTAAAACCACTCATAAGAGACTCCTCCTTTACACTGTTGCTTGTAATTCTGCATTCATTTTGCGAATATCAACAAATCGCCCATTTAACGCTGCTACTGCTGCCATTGCGGGACTGACTAAATGGGTTCTAGCACCAGCTCCTTGTCTTCCCTCAAAATTACGATTAGAAGTGGAAGCACAATGCTCACCGCTTGGAACTACATCGTTATTCATGCTTAAGCACATACTGCATCCTGCATCCCGCCACTCAAACCCTGCTTCAACAAACAGTTTATCTAGGCCTTCTGCTTCTGCCTGTTTTTTAACTTGCTGTGAACCTGGTACAACTAGTGCTCTTACTCCTGGAAAAACTTTTTGTCCTTTAACCACCGATGCAGCTTGTCTTAAATCTTCTATTCTTGAATTCGTACAAGAACCAATAAACACATGCTGTATCTCGATATCGGTGATCGCCATTCCTTCTTTTAGACCCATATATTGAAGGGCACTATGTAAAGCGCGGCGATCCGTTTCCTCTTGGTAAGAATCTGCTGTTGGAATCTTTTCGTCTACTTTAGCAGTCATAGATGGATTGGTACCCCAGCTTACCATTGGCGCAATATCATTGCCATCAATCGTGATAACTTTATCATAAATAGCATCCTCATCTGAAGCTAAATTACGCCATTCTTGTACTGCTTCCTCCCAATTTTTTGGCGCGTGTTTTCTACCTTTTAAATAGGCAAAAGTCGTTTCATCTGGACAAATTAAGCCTGCACGCGCTCCGCCCTCAATAGACATATTACATATAGTCATTCTTTCTTCCATCGATAAATTGCGAATTACTTCCCCTGTATATTCAATAACGTGACCAGTTCCAAAGTTGACTCCATGCTTAGAAAGCACATAAAGAATAACATCTTTCGCATTTACACCAAATGCTAGCTTTCCATTGACCTCTACTTTTAATGTTTTTGGTCTTGTCTGCCATAACGTTTGCGTGGCGAGTACATGTTCTACCTCACTTGTGCCTATTCCAAATGCTAGCGCCCCAAACGCACCATGTGTTGATGTATGACTATCCCCACAGACGATTGTTTTACCTGGCTGTGTTAATCCAAGTTCCGGACCAATCACATGAACAATCCCTTGCTCCGGACTTTGCAGACCAGCTAATGGGATATCAAATTCTAAACAGTTCTTTTCTAATGTCGTCATTTGATTTAAGGCAACTTCGTCATCTATCTTAAAACGGTTAATCGTTGGCACATTATGATCCATTGTGGCAAACGTTCGGTCTGGCCTTCTCACTTTGCGATTTTTCATTCTTAATCCGGAAAATGCTTGTGGTGAGGTTACTTCATGGACAAGATGCAAATCAATATATAATAAATCCGGTTTTCCCTCTTCTCTATGTACTACATGTTTTTCCCAAATTTTATCGATAATGGATTTTCCCATTACTTTACCCTCCAATCCATATTTTTTCCCTGTTGTTGATTAAAGGGCTGTCAAAGTATTCTTTTGACGAGCCCTTTAACATTCTATCTCTCTATTATTAGTCCCTTATCCAATCACTGCCACTTTTGACGAACTGTGTTTTTTTATATGCCTGTTATGCAGTTTTCATAAATATGAGCTGTTCTCAAGGTGGTTTTCTATTTTTTTCAGCTAACTTGTTATCAGCCAAACTCATAATCCCACAGCATAACAGCAGCCTTTTTATATAACTTGTGTCACTTTAACAAGCTGATGAATTTCTTTCTCTACTGCTTCCACCATCGCAGTTGTCGAAACAATTTTACAATTCGGTGAAAGTATATCTCTTGTTCTATAACCTTGATTTAGAACATTATTTACCGCCTCTTCTATAATCGCAGCTTCTTTCTCCATTTGAAAAGATAATCGCAGCATCATACTTACAGATAAAATTGTCGCAAGGGGATTAGCGATATTTTCTCCGGCAATATCTGGAGCAGATCCGTGGATCGGTTCATAAAGATATGGTCCATCTGCTGACATGCTGCTAGATGCCAGCATTCCTAATGACCCTGTTAAAACAGATGCTTCATCGCTTAAGATATCGCCAAACATATTTTCTGTGACAATCACATCAAATTGTTTTGGATTTCGAACAAGCTGCATTGCTGCATTATCTACAAGCATATGTTCAAGCATAACATCTGGATATTTTTCCGCTATTTTGCTTGCGATTTCCCGCCATACTCTACTAGTCTCTAAAACATTTGCTTTATCAACAGATGTAACTTTTTTTGAACGCGTTTTAGCAATTTCAAATGCTTTCTCGATAACTCGCTCGATTTCTTCATTTTTGTATAATAGTGTATCTACAGCACCAGGTTTCCCATCGATAGTCGTTCGTTCGCTTGGCTTTCCAAAATAGATGCCGCCTGTCAATTCGCGGACAACAACCAAATCTACTCCTTCAATAATATCTGCTTTAAGGGGAGATGCTTCCGCCAAGCTTTCATAACAGGTTGTTGGACGAATATTTGCAAATAAGTTCAATTCTTTTCTTATTTTTAATAATCCTTGTTCTGGACGTTTTTCAACAGGAAGCGCATCCCATTTCGGTCCCCCTACTGCCCCTAAAAGAATTGCATCACTATTTTTACAAATGGCAATCGTCTCATTAGGCAATGGCGTACCTGTTTTATCTGTCGCGCATCCACCAATATCTGCGAATGTAATTTCAAACTGATGACTAAATAATGTCTCTATTGTGTGCAAAATCTTTATAGCGCCTGCTACTATTTCAGGTCCAATTCCATCACCTGGCAATACGGCGATTCTTTTTTTCATTTCTACTCGCTCCCTATATCAAACCTTGATGTTTTAGCCACGGAAACCTACACCTTTTCAAGAAATTGTTCTTTGGCAAGAATCCCTCTATTAATCGCATTTATATAGGCCTTTGCAGATGCTATTAATACATCTTGGTCTAAACCTCTTCCAGTACTTTCTTTTTCGTCATATTGAACTCTGACAAATACTTGAGCTAACGCATCTCTGCCAGCACCCAGTGACTGAATTCGATAATCTTCCAACTGCACTTGGCCAGATATAGACATTTCCAATGTGTTATATAATGCTTCAACACTTCCAGAACCAGTGCCATGTTGAATAATCAGTTCATTTTTCGGACCGGAAATTTTCACTGTTGCATCTGCTTCATTATCATTTTTATGTTGAACCTTTACGTCCACTAACTCATAATATTTCTCTTCTTTAGCCAGCTTTTTCTCTAATACAATAGCAATAATGTCTTCATCAGAAATTTCTTTTTTATGGTCTGCTAAATCCTTGAATGCCATAAAAAGATCTTTCACATCTTCCTCATTCACTCCCAGCCCTAGTTCATTCAGCTTTGTTTTGAATGCATGGCTGCCTGAATGTTTCCCAAGAACCATATTATTGTTATTTACATTGCCTACAAGCTCTGGAGAAATAATTTCATAAGTTGTTTTCTCCTTAAGAACACCATCCTGATGAATACCAGATTCGTGAGCAAAAGCATTGCGACCAACAATTGCTTTATTTCCAGGAACTAGCATACCGGTTAATTCACTCACAAGTCCGCTTGTTCTACTAATTTCTTTTAAATTAATTCTTGTCTTTTCTTGATAATGATCATTTCTAATATGAAGCGCTACCACAATTTCCTCCATAGAAGCATTGCCAGCACGCTCTCCGATACCATTAATCGTACATTCTACTTGTGTTGCCCCATTTTCGATAGCTGCCAATGAGTTTGCTGTTGCCATCCCTAAATCATCATGACAATGAGTAGAGAGAGAAACTTTGTCAATAGACGGCACATTATTTTTTAAATATTGAAAAACTTCTCCATATTCGTTGGGTGTTATATAGCCTACTGTGTCTGGAATATTAATAATCCGCGCTCCTGCTTGAATAACTTCTTCTATTATTTCTGCTAAAAAAGGCAATTCTGTCCGACATGCATCCTCTGCACTCCATTGAATAACTGGGAATCTTTCGGCTGCATACTTTACAGCTGAAACCGCTCTTTCAATCACTTGCTCTTTCGAAAGTTTTAGCTTATATTCTCGATGGATGGGACTTGTTGCTAAAAATATATGAATTCTCGGTTCTGCTCCGTCTTTTAATGCTTCCCAAGCAGCATCGATATCGGATGTTACTGCTCTTGCTAGACCAGTAACAGAGCTATTTTTAATAGTGCGTGCAATTTGTTGAACAGATTGAAAATCACCTTTAGAGGCAGCAGGAAAGCCTGCCTCTATAATATCTACATTCAATTTTTCTAACTGTTCAGCAATAACCAGCTTCTCAGCCAAATTTAAATTTACGCCGGGAGATTGTTCCCCATCTCTCAATGTCGTATCAAATATCTTAATTTTTGCCACTACCAACCACTTCTTTCTTTCGCGAGCTTTTAACAAATGGCATCATTGCACGCAATTCTTTCCCAACCTTCTCGATTAGATGCTCGCTCTCTCTATCATTAATTGCGTTGAATACTGGTCTATTCGCTTGATTTTCAAGAATCCATCCTTTTGCAAATTTTCCTTCTTGAATATCTGTAAGGACAGCTTTCATTTCTTTTTTCACCTCATCTGTAACAATACGTGGTCCTGTTACAAAATCGCCCCACTGTGCTGTATCGGAAATAGAATATCTCATTCCCGCCATTCCATCTTCATACATCAAGTCAACAATTAATTTCAACTCATGTAAACATTCAAAATATGCTAATTCTGGTTGATATCCAGCTTCTACTAATGTTTCAAAGCCTGCTTTTACTAGTGCTGTAAGCCCTCCACATAAAACCGCTTGTTCACCAAAAAGATCTGTTTCTGTTTCTTCTTTGAACGTTGTTTCCAGCGCACCTGCACGTAATGCCCCAATCGCTTTTGCGTAAGCAAGTGCAAGCTCTCTCGCCTCACCAGTTACATCTTGATAGATTGCAAATAATGCTGGAACTCCTGCTTCTTGTTCATATGTTCTTCTTACTAGGTGACCTGGACCTTTAGGAGCAACTAATAGTACATCACTCTCACTTGGTGGGACAATTTGATTAAAATGAATATTAAATCCATGGGCAAACATTAAAGCTTGATTTGTTAAGTTAGGTTTAATTTCTTCATTATATACTTTTGTTTGTAATTCATCTGGAAGCAAAATCATCACAATATCAGCCTTTGCTGTTGCTTCTCCAACTGGGAATACGTCAAATCCGTCTTCCACTGCTTTATTCCATGAATTCCCTTTTCTTAACCCGATGATTACTGAAACACCACTATCCTTCATATTTAGAGCATGTGCGTGGCCTTGTGATCCATAACCAATCACTGCAACTGTTTTTCCGTTAAAATATCCTAAATTTGCGTCTCCGTTATAATACATTTTTGCCATAATTAATCTCCCTTTCGTCTGTAAAATTAGATTTATTTAATATTAGAATTAAACGATAGAATAGTTACTTTTATGAGCTGCTATTTTTTGAGAGCCACGAGGGAAGGCGGTTGTGCCTGTTCTAGCCAATTCTTTAATCCCATATGGTCTAAGCAGTTCAATAAAAGCTTCAATTTTAGATGATTCTCCTGTAATTTGAATAACGAGACTTTCTTTACTTACATCGATTACAGAAGCTCTAAATGGTTCAATTACAGAATATAATTCATGCCTTGTCTGCGGTGTTGCAAGTACTTTAATTAAAGCTAGCTCTCTTTGGACAATTGCTTGATCGGTGATATCCACCACTTTCAAAATATCAATCTGCTTATTTAGCTGTTTTGTGATTTGTTCAATGATGCCATCACTCTCAACATGCACCACACAAGTAATCCTTGAAATTCCTTCATGCTCCGTATGCCCTACCGATATACTTTCAATGTTGTAGTTTCGTTTTGAAAAAAGATTAGTAATTCGGTTTAACACACCAGATTTATTCATAACAGTTAGGCTAATTATTTTCTTCATGGCTTCATCCCTACCATTTCGTGTAATCCTTTACCTGGTGCAATCATTGGATAGACATTCTCATCTGGATCAATACGGAAATCCAATAATACGGGTTCTCTTATCGCTAACACTTCATCTAGAATATTAGCAGCTTCATCAACTGATGAGATCTGATATCCCTTTATTCCATATGCTTCTGCTAAAGCAACGAACGACGGTTGATAAGATTCTTTACTATGTGAAAAACGAGATTCATAGAAAATTTCTTGCCACTGTCTTACCATACCCAACGCCCGATTATTAAAGATAATAATCTTGATTGGCAAATTCAATTCTCTTATTAAGGCAAGCTCTTGACTGCACATTTGGAAGCCGCCATCCCCGCTGATTGCAAGCACTGTTGCTTTTGGATCTGCTAATTGCGCTCCAATACTGGATGGAAGACCAAATCCCATTGTTCCTAAACCTCCAGATGTTACCCATCGATTGGATTCTTTAAAATGATAGTATTGCGCTGCCCACATCTGATGCTGTCCAACATCTGTTGTAACAATCGCTTCCCCTTTTGTTTTTTCAAAGAGCATCTCCAATACTTGCTGCGGTTTTAGAAGATCGGATTCTTTGTAATAATATGGATACTCATTTTTCCAATTTTCAATCTTTTCTAACCATTTTTTATGGTCTGATTGCAAGCCTTTTTGCTTTATTAACATAGTTAATGCTTCTTTCGCATCTGCAACAATTGGAATTTTCGTTGGGATAATTTTGCCGATTTCTGCTGGATCAATATCGATATGGGCTTTAATAGCATTTGGTGCAAAATGAACTAGATTTCCTGTTAATCGATCATCAAATCTTGCTCCGACATTGATTAACAAATCTGCCTCATATAAGGCCATATTAGCGGCATAACACCCATGCATTCCTCCCATCCCAACAAACAACTTATTATCAGCTGGAAAACCGCCTAATCCAAGAAGCGTGTGTACAACTGGAATTTGTTGTTGTTCTGCGTATTCGAGTAATTCTGCACTCGCTTTTGCAAAATTGACACCAGCACCTGCCAAAATTACTGGTTTTTTTGCAGCACTTACAGCTTCAGTTAATTTTCGAATCTGCAAGTAATTCGGCTGTGTCTTTGGCTGATAACCAGGAAGCTCAATATCCTGTTCAGCAGGAACATCCGAAATGGTTGCAGCAATATCCTTTGGAATATCAATTAATACAGGACCAGGTCTTCCACTTGTCGCTATATAGAACGCCTCTTTAATGATTCGTGGAATATCTTCAAGGTTACGAACCTGACAATTATATTTTGTTATTGGGGTAGTGATCCCTAAAATGTCTGCTTCTTGAAAAGCATCTGTACCAATCACCCCTGTTGCTACCTGGCCTGTAAAGACAACTAGCGGTAATGAATCCATCATCGCATCGGCAAGCCCTGTTACAATATTAGTTGCCCCTGGACCTGATGTCGCAATGACTACTCCTGGTTTACCGGAAATTCTCGCATACCCTTCTGCTGCATGAATACCGCCTTGCTCATGTCTAGGTAGAACATGAAATATTTTCGAATCGTAGATCCTATCATAAATTGGTAAGACAGCTCCCCCTGGGTATCCGAAAATAAATTCTACATTTTCTTTCTCCAAAGCCTGCAATAAGAGATCAGCACCAGTTAACGGTTTCACTTGGGCCTTTGTATTTTCAAAGGCAGTCTCCTGTAACATTTGTATAACCTCCCTAAAATACTTTCCTTTTACTTCTTACTACTTTACATAAATACTACCAAGAAAGGCTTTGCTAATAAAAAAACCTTCCCACCTCCAATGATTACTAATGGTTTTTTAGTAAACAAAGGGGTGAAAAGGCATTTCCTTTCCACGGTACCACCCTCATTCATACACTAACGGATAAGTGTATGCACTTTATGAACGGTTCGTTCTCTTTTGATAACGAGTGGAAACACTCGGTTAGCTCTAATAGGGAGACCTTTCAAGCTAACACTCTGAGGTGAGTTCATTAACTATTGGTTCACCGATTTACACCAACCACCGGCTCTCTTTGGAATCCAAATAGAAAACTACTTATCCTCTTCATCGAATTACTATATTTACTATGTTAAACAAAGTCAGTTTGTCATGTTGTCTTTTGGATGTTTTTACAAGTTAAACATCTTGTGTTTTTCATTTATTGAGGTTATCTTACGCTGAATTTAAACAAGAGTCAACACCATTTTTGAGAATTATTTGATTATTTAAACAACAATCCACTAATCAGGAAACGCTTACATTATTGGTCTATAAAGAATGCCTGTACTTTTTAATCGTTTAAAAAATTTTTTAAAATTCTTTTTTTACTGAAAATATATCTACTTTCTTACATTTTCATTTTCCTATGGTGCTCATTATAATAAAATAATTCTTTCTTTTAAAGAAAAGTGTTAAAAAATCTAACATGGTATTTTCATTATGGAACCTTCTCCCTAAAAAAAGAAATGCAATCGTTCCCGAAGAAAGCGATTGCATTAGTGGGTTAAATTAAGATACAGCACAAATATCTTGAATCCACGATAAGCGGATTTGATACGTATTTTCTTTGTCATCTTTTAAATCAATCGTTTGATCGATGAGATTTAACTTCTGAACCTGTCCTTTAATTGTTTCTAATAATCCATTCTTATAATAGTTAATGACTATAAGCCTACTTCTTCCTAATTCCTTGAGAATCATGGTGCATATCTCCTTCTACATTTTTATATTAATGTTCATCTATTCACATTATTTCATTTCTTGTTTATTTAACTTAAATCTATTATACACAATAATAGTAAGCGTTTTCAAGTAATTTACGTGATTTTCTGAACATTATTTTTCTTACTTCCATTATTACCTATTTTATTTCTCTTTATACCTTTGCAGGTAATTTCATCATCCTCTTTCCTGGAAATTTGTATCCTGAAGGGATTGGAAATTAAGCGCGAACAAACACTTAAATAGGAAAGAGCTATATCTTTTCAACTCTTACATTGTTTGTTAAAAAAGATAACTAATAAAGAGCTTATAAAAGGATTTAATAAAGGATATTTCTCCATCATTATTCTAAAATAAGATAGAAGTATTTTCTTTCCATTTGAAAAACAAACTTGTCAACAATTATAAAAAGGAATCTTTTTTGCCAAAGATATTTACCGTTTATTCTTTTCATAAGTGGGAATATATACTATATGCAAGAATTAATTGTTTAAAGGAGGAATAGGTATATGACAAAAAGTATTGTAGGTATATATGATTCTCCTGAAGCTACAGTAAATGCTATTGAGGAACTACTCTCTAAAGGATATTCACCAAATCATATTTCCGTTATTACAAGAAGTGAACAAACTGCATTAATCGAGCAAGAGACTAATGTAGACACTGCAAGTGGAATTGATGAAGTAGAACCCACATCTTTTTTAGATCGGTTAAAGACTTTCTTTTCCGATACTGATACAGAGCCCTATGAAAAAGAGTTACAAGAAGGGAAATACATTGTTCTTCTTGATAATGACGCCGAATCAGAAGAAGAGAAGCTAAATAAATTAAACTTCGATAATAATGAAGTAGAAGTTATGCCATCTCAAACGATGAATACAACAGTAGAACGCAAAAAAGTATAAATAGAAAAAGAGGGTGGACTAAACCCTCTTTTTTTTGAGATTAAATTCACCTCTAACTTATTCCGTTATAGTCAAGCCTCTAATTATAAAAAAGTCAATGCTCCGTTCCAAAGGATTTCGTTATCTACTTTATTTTAAGAAAAGTAGACCAAGAAGTAATTTCTTTTAATTAGGTGAAATTTATTCTTCTTGTACATAAAAATCCTTCAGTTACATTTAAAACTGGAGGTCATTTCAAGCACATTTAAAAATGCTTGGATAATAGAAAAAAGGATTCTGAATCGATGACCGAAGTCATGACAGAATCCTTAATTGGTACGTCCCAGGAGAGATTCGAACTCCCGACCGACGGCTTAGAAGGCCGTTGCTCTATCCAGCTGAGCTACTGGGACATGTTTTATTTGTAATTAATTATTTCAGCGATAACTACCTTTAATAGTATATCATATACCAGGTAATTAGAATAGTTCTTCTAAGCAAATCTTCTGGTTCATTATTCATCTGTAATACATACAAACATACATCCTGAAACAATCTATTTAAATACTTACAAAAATACGTCCCAGGAGAGATTCGAACTCCCGACCGACGGCTTAGAAGGCCGTTGCTCTATCCAGCTGAGCTACTGGGACATGCTATGTATTTATTCGGTCCTTATGAGGACAATAGTTATTATATGATTATAGCAACATAAAGTCAATAGTTTAGTGAAGCTTTTTTTCCTAATGAGGAATTTTTTTCTTCCTCATTAGGAAAAAGCCGACTAAAAAGGAAATTCACTTGTTAATTCTGGTAGCAATCCACTATAAAAATCATAAACTTCCGTTACAAATCGGTCCATTTCAATAGTTAAAATAACATATGTTTGTTCTTTTCTTCCTCTAGGCAGTCTTAAACTACCGGGATTAATGAAAAGAACATCATCAACTACTTCCATCCCCAAGAAATGAGAATGGCCGAAACAGGCAATATTTGCTCCCACTTCCTTTGCCTTATACAGCAAGTTATTAAGGGAGGATTTGACGCCATATAGATGTCCATGTGTTAAAAAAATCTTTTTGTCTGCAATTTCTTGAGTGGTCTCTGTTGGAAATTTGTCTTCATAATCACAGTTACCTTGAACAGTAATATATCCCTTCATCACTTCTTCACTTGCTGATAGTTCAGAATCTCCACAATGCAGAAATAACTCGACATCTTCTTCATGTCTTTTTTTTAAAGTACCTAACTCGGATACCAATCCATGACTGTCACTTACAATCAAAATTTTCATCCAGTTCTATTTCCCTTCTTTAAAAACAGTCGGAAGCTGTTCTTTTAGTTTTTTCAATGCGTTTGCACGATGACTAATTTTATTTTTCTTCTCAGGCGGCAATTCCGCCATTGCCTTTTCTTCTGCTTCTACATAAAAGATTGGATCATAGCCAAATCCATATTCTCCTCTTCTTTCCTCCAGAATAACCCCTTCACAAGTTCCAGTAAATGTTAAGGAGTCTTCATTTGGAATCGCAACTGCTAATGTACAACAAAAACGAGCAGTTCGTTTTTCTAATGGTACACCCTCTAATTCATGCAAAACCTTGTCCATATTATCTTGATCATTCTTTTGTTCTCCTGCGTAACGTGCGGAGTATACTCCTGGTCTCCCGTTTAATGCATCAATAACAAGACCAGAATCATCTGAAATAACGACACGATTTAGCAGCTTAGAAATCGTTTCTGCTTTAAGGAGAGCATTTTCTTCAAATGTTGTTCCTGTCTCTTCTACATCTTGGACATCTGGGAAATCTAATAGTGTTTTTACTTCATAGCCAAGTGGTGAAAACATTTGTACAAATTCTTTTGCTTTGCCTGTATTCTTAGTTGCAATAATAATTTCTTTCATTGTAAAACTCCTTTAGTCTCTATTTGTTATTTTCTTATGTTGAACTATGTAAATTATGTACTTTCTTATAGTTTACTACGCTTAAAATCATCCGTCTAATATCAGTATATACCCTTTCTTTCTTATTTCCAAAGGCAGTTTTGTGAAGTTTATGCGATGATATCCATTCGCTCACCTACAGAAAGCAAACCATTATTCCTAGAATCACTTATCACTAAATAAAAATAACACCTTCAAATAAAATTGTTATTTCATTTGAACGAAACAATTTCACCCTTAGAACGTATTTATTATAACAAGCCAATTTATACCACTAATCAAAGAAAAGAGGTAAAACATGTCTTTACACTATCAGGAATATGGTGATAAAAGTGCTCCACTGATGCTATTTATACATGGTGGTGGAGTAAGTGATTGGATGTGGGATAAGCAAATTCAATACTTCACTCATTATCACTGTGTTGTTCCCCTCTTACCTGAACATGGATTGAATAATGATAAAGTTAAATTTACTATAAAAGGGAGTGCAGAAGCATTAATTAAATTAGTGGAAGATAAAGCCAGAGGAAAGAAAGTAATCTTAATTGGATTTTCTTTAGGTTCTCAAGTCATTGTGGAAATGATCAGTATGAAACCAGATATAATGAATCTTGCCATAATCAATAGCGCTTCAGTTAGACCGATTTTATGGGCAAAGAAAATAATAAAACCTACTATTGCATTAACCTACCCATTAATTCAAAATAAAACCTTTTCCAAACTGCAAGCCAGTACACTATATATCAGCGATGACTATTTTGAAAAATATTATGAAGAAAGTTGTCAAATAAGTTCTGATACCCTTGTTCGAGTATTGGAAGAAAATATGTCCTTTCAACTCCCTAAAAATTTTGCAGAGGCCACTGGAAAAATATTGGTTACGGTTGGTGAAAAGGAAAAAGCCATGATGAAAAAATCCGCAAAAGATATTGTGGAGGCAAATTCGAATGGAATCGGCGTGATTATCCCTAATATTGGCCATGGAGTATCTTTCGCTATGCCTGATTTTTTTAATCATATGGTCGAAACGTGGATTCAAAAAGGTGTTTTACCAAATGAATGTAAAGTGATAAGGTAATATTTATTATTTGCTAAGGAAAGTTTTTGTCTCCTAAAAAATAACGCTCATACGAAGAAGGGGATAAGAATATAACCATTCTCATCCCCTTTACCCATTAATATTAGAAGCTACCAGTATTTACATTTTCTGGACGAGTCACTGGTTTAGTTAAGCTTTCCCCTTCTGCGTTCACTAAATCTGCTTCTCCATTCACAGTAACAGCAACACTTTCAATGCCTTCTTGCTCTGTTAAGGATAATACTAATGAATTTAATACTTCATCAGCCAGTACCTTTTCTTCTCCATTTAAGCCACTAGAATATATATTCTCGTTAAAGTTTAACGTAACCTTGCCATCTTCTACAATTGGATCATCCAACAGCTTTACGTCATTAGGTAATAAACTTGTTAGTGCTGCTGCTCCGCCCATACCAGGTCCTTCTATTAGCTCTCCTACTGCAGCAGCGACATTATTTTCTTCGCCATTGCTAATACGCTTCGTTACTGGCACATAATAATAGGAGTCCAACTCTCCGCCAATATAATAAACAGTCAATGGTCTTGTGTTTGTAATGTCTGTGACATCATCTGTATTAATGTTGATGCCATCAGCTCTTGTTAATGCACCTTGAATTGGCGTTTTATTTACAGGCATCTCTGTCAGCTCATGACCATTTAATGAAAGTTTCACACTATCGATGGAATCAAATTGTGTCAATGTCCATGTAATGGATTGCAGGATTTTCTCTTCATCTTTAGCCTCGTATTCTTTGAATTCCTTAGAAAAATCTACAGTAGCCACTTTATCTTTATCTACATTAATACTTATTTTTGTATCTTGAGGAATTACTGCTTGGAAATCATTTGGCAGCAATTCAGAAACTTTCCCACCCTTAACTAAATATTCTAGGCTTTCTTTTGCAATCGAATTCGTTTTTGGCAGGTTTAAAGTTTGAGGAACAACATACCCGTTTTTATCCATTAAGTATAATTCAACTGGCATTGAATCCTCTTTCGCAACTTCACCTGTCGTTTCCTTGTCCGCCTCCTTTTTAACTGCATCCTCTTCATACGAAGTAGTTTGCGGTGGATCGACTTTTTCTTTATCTCCTAACAAGCTACAACCAGAGATCAACACAGATGATATGATAACCGCTGAAACAATGGTCAATTTGTTATTCTTAGACATCTTCATCACTCCTAAGACAGTTTGTACTAATATATATACGAGCCTATATTTTTTTTAGACCGTCTTTAGGATATTTTTTTCAAAAAAAAGACTGTCTCCCTATTTTCATTGCAAAATGTCTAGATAGAAAATCGTCTAAACATGATGTAATGAGACAGAAGGCAGTCTTCTTTATTATGTTAATTTAACTGTTTCAACAGCATGTATTTCTTGATTCAGCCAATTGGACGCGATGCGGGCAAACATCTCTTTTGATCCAGTTGTATAAAAATAATGTTCTACTTGATTCTCTTCAGAAGCAAGTTCATCATGATGGTTGAGAATAGTACTAACTTCGCGGGCAGTTTCTGCTCCAGAACTAATTACCTTAACCTTTTTTCCCATCTCTTCCTGTATAACTTTTGCTAACAAAGGATAATGGGTACAGCCAAGAATTAGAGTATCTATCTCTTTATTCTTTAATGGCCACAGCGTTTCTTTCACAATTTTCCTTGCGACTGGTCCATCATATTCGCCGCTCTCCACTAAAGGGACAAATTTCGGGCATGCTAAACTAACTGTTCTAACTCGATTATTAATCTTCTTTAGTGCTGTTTCATATGCCCGACTTCGAACAGTACCTATTGTTCCAATCATGCCTATATAATTATTTTTCGTTACCTTTATTGCTGTCCGTGCACCTGGAACGATTACGCCAATCACCGGAATAGACAGCTGTTCGCGTATCTCCTCTAGTGCGACCGCAGTAGCTGTATTACAGGCAATCACAAGCATCTTTATATTTTTCTTCAACAGGAACCTAGTCATTTCCCATGTGAATTTCTTCACTTCTTCTCCCGTTCTTGGGCCATATGGACATCTTGCCGTATCCCCTAAGTAAACGATATTTTCAAAAGGAAGCTGGCGCATTATCTCCTTTGCAACTGTTAATCCACCAACCCCAGAATCTATAACCCCTATTGCTCTTTCCAAAAAACCGCCTCATTTTTCTCGCATTACTTGATGTAACCGCATAAAATTTTTCTTTAATTCTTCAATATCTTTCGTTGAGTACTCATTTAATACCTCTTGAAGATAGCCCTGACGCTTCTTGATAACTTCGTCAATTAATCTTTTTCCTTCTTCTAGCATATGAATACGAACCACACGTCGATCATTGGGATCCTTCACTCTTTGGACTAACTGATTTTTTTCCATTCGATCAACTAAATCTGTCGTAGTACTAAACGCAAGGAACATTTTATTAGATAATTCCCCAATCGTCATATCTCCTTCTTCAAATAGCCATTGTAAGGCCACAAATTGAGGAGGAGTCATCGTATAATTACTTAAAATCTCTCTCCCCTTTTGTTTGATAATACCAGATATGTAGCGCATATCCTTTTCGATTGTAGCTATATTCTCTAAGTATTCCTTTACATCTTTCTCTTCAGTCATCATGATTACAACTCCCATATATAAATATACAAATATAATGAATATCCGACAATTTTCTATAAATCAGTACCTTTAATTATAATCTACAATTCTTCCCTCGTAAATGTATAAGGTGAAAAGTTAATGTCCATGTAAAAATTGCCGAATAAAGCCATGATTCCACTACTTATTCACATTAAAAAGAAGATGACCCATATAAGCGGGGTAAGGAGTGGAATTTCCTGCCTGCTTATACATGATCATCTTCTTTATTATAGTTCTAGTTCTCCCATTCTAAGGAGTTCTACAACAGCCTGTGAACGCCCCTTCACGCCCAGCTTCTGCATAGCATTAGAAATATGATTTCGAACTGTTTTTTCGCTTATGAATAAATCACTCGCGATTTCCTTAGTCGTTTTATCTTGGACTAACAGCTCAAATACTTCTCTTTCTCTTTTAGTTAATAATGGCTTGTGAGTAAATTCATTCTCCTTCAAGTAGTGTAACCCTCCTTGCCTTTGCCAGCTATGAACTTTGGGATGGGTATAGTTATAGTCTGAATATATTATGTAGGATGACACCTTGGAGTGACTGGATTTAAGCAAATTAGGAAAGGTTTTTTCGGTTTTTCATCATTAGTACTCCATTTCCATCATTTGACTATAATTTTACGTACTTATGAACTTTCAACACACGAATTTTCAGGATGAAATAGTCAAAATGTAGTACGTGCAATTATAATCACTTTTTCCAAACTTTCTAAAAAACCGTGTTATAATTTAAACAATGAACCTTGGTATCGTAGTAAATTTCTGTTATCAAAGAAAGTTTTGGTGATATAGATGGACTTTAACATTGAATTATTGACAAATTTACATAAAAAAATTCTTCAGGATATGTATTTTGATTATGAAGAGAACAGTACTCCATATATTGATATGGTAACGATTATGGGGAGTCTATTTTACTTTGAACAACAAACGAAAAAGGCGCGAAAAAATAATCACTTAATTGTACCTGTTTTTAATTTAAGTCTCTGGGAAAAAAATAACGATGTCTTAAAAGAGCTAATAGATTGGATAATGGATGAACCAGTTTATCTGAATTTCCAGCAAAATGAAGCAGCGCTGTTGGCTCCATCATTTTTCCTTCCAAATAATCAGGAAGTAACATTGTTTTTGGATGATATGGCATCACTTGTGGGTGTTGCGAAAAATAAATTCCCAGATCTACCCATCGCCTCAGACTACATTCGACTTAAAAACATGAACAATGAACAGAGTAAACAGGAAAAACTAGCTGCTTTTTTGCGCAGTAATGTTTCAGATTCTGGAGAGATCATTCATTTAGGTTCGGCGATTTGCAAGAAGGTCAGAAGAAAACGATCAGCCGCAAGCATATGCTTGCTTGTATCGATTGCAGCAGCAAAAACATATTTTAACGGGAAAGGCAATGTATATGTCTATCAAAATAGCAAAATTAATAAGGACATTTCTATCGATGGGAATGTACTGCTTAAAGCTACTCATCCAAAAACATTTAATTTATTAAATGCTCTTTATTCCGGTTTGGAGCTTGATTTGACTATCCAAACGCCTATCTTACATCGCCCCTTCTATCGTGTGATCAATGAGATGCCTAAAGAATATAAGCTACAAATAAAAAACACGGCAGAGTGTCTCCGGATGAGAGGAGATGGGTATATATCAGCGAAAGTACCATGCGGAATTTGTCTGCCATGCTTGCAAAGAAAAATGGCCTTAGCGGCCAGTAATAATGAAGTATATGATACATTATACCAGTATGATTACGGGCAAAAGACTGCTGATATAAAAAATGAGGAAGATAAACGTATCTTAACAGAGAATCTGCAAGCCCTGGAAGATGCCATTGAATATCTAGAGACAAATGTTAGTAGACTAGCTAGCGAGGAACAAACAATAGCAGAGGAATTCATTTTCACTTATCATCAATTTAAGGAAAAATATTAACACAAGAAAGACCACCTTAACTGGTGGTCTTTTGTTTAATGATCACTTCCAAAGAACTCTTTAAATGCTTGGAACGTTGTTTCTCGGTTTAAGGCTGCAATCGACGTTGTCAGTGGAATGCCTTTTGGACAGGACTGCACACAGTTTTGAGAGTTACCGCAGTTAGCTAGTCCGCCATCTCCCATTATTTCATGCAGTCTTTCCTCTTTATTCATCTCTCCTGTTGGATGTGAATTAAAGAGACGAACTTGAGAAAGCGGTGCTGGTCCAATGAAATTAGATTTACTATTTACATTCGGGCAAGCTTCTAAGCAGACTCCACATGTCATACATTTCGATAGCTCATATGCCCACTGGCGTTTTTTCTCTGGCATTCTTGGTCCAGGTCCTAAATCATATGTGCCATCAATTGGTATCCATGCTTTAACTTTCTTTAAGCTGTCAAACATGCGGCTTCGATCGACTTGCAGATCGCGCACCACAGGGAATGTTCTCATTGGCTCTAGACGAATCGGCTGTTCTAATTGATCAATAAGCGCTGTACAGGATTGGCGTGGTTTACCATTGATGACCATAGAACAGGCTCCGCAAACTTCTTCCAAACAGTTCATATCCCAAGCAACTGGAGAGGTTTTTTTTCCGTCGCTTGTAACTGGATTTCTGCGAATCTCCATTAATGCAGAAATAATGTTCATATTAGGACGATAAGGCAAAGTAAATTCTTCTACATAAGATGGTGAATTAGGGTCATCTTGTCTTTCAATTTGTAATGTTACTGTTTTTTGCTCCCCCATTTTATTTCACTCCCTCTTTTTGCTTTGAATAATCTCTTTTTCTCGGTTTAATTAAGGAGGTATCTACTTCTTGGTAATGGAAATCTGGTGCCTCATTTGCGCCCACAAATTTAGCCATTGTTGTTTTTAAGAAATCTTCATCATTTCTTTCTGGAAATTCTGGTTTATAATGTGCTCCACGGCTTTCATTTCGGTTATATGCACCGAGGGTAATCACACGTGCTAGCTGAAGCATATTTTCTAATTGACGCGTAAATACGCCTCCTTGGTTAGACCATTTTGCTGTATCATTGATATTAATATTTTTATAACGCTCTAACAGCTCTTGAATCTTGTCATCTGTTGCCAGCAGCTTATCGTTGTAACGAACTACTGTAACGTTATCTGTCATCCATTCCCCTAATTCTTTATGAAGCACATAGGCATTTTCTGTTCCATCCATTTTCAAAATACCCTGCCATTTAGCTTCTTCTGCTTTAATAGCGGAATCATATATGGATGATGATAAATCTTCTGCGCTTTTGCTTAATCCGCTTATATATTTAACCGCATTCGGACCAACTACCATGCCGCCATAAATTGCTGAAAGCAAGCTATTGGCACCTAAGCGGTTTGCTCCATGCTGTGAATAATCACATTCACCAGCAGCAAATAAGCCTGGAATATTTGTCATTTGATCGTAATCTACCCACAATCCACCCATGGAGTAATGAACAGCAGGGAAAATTTTCATCGGAAGTTTACGAGGATCTTCACCAGTGAATTTTTCGTAAATCTCGATAATGCCGCCCAGTTTAATATCAAGCTCTTTTGGATTTTTATGGGATAAATCTAAATACACCATGTTTTCTCCATTGATGCCGAGCTTTTGATCGACACATACATGGAAAATCTCGCGTGTGGCAATATCCCTTGGTACAAGGTTTCCATAAGCTGGGTACTTTTCTTCTAAGAAATACCATGGCTTTCCATCTTTATACGTCCAGATACGACCGCCTTCTCCACGAGCTGATTCACTCATTAAACGTAATTTATCATCACCAGGTATTGCAGTTGGATGGATTTGAATAAATTCACCATTTGCATAATAAGCTCCTTGCTGATAAACAACAGATGCTGCTGAACCAGTATTTATAATGGAATTTGTGGATTTCCCAAAGATAATTCCAGGGCCGCCAGTTGCCATAATAACAGCGTCTGCAGGGAAGGACTTAATCTCCATTGTTTTTAAATCCTGTGCCTTAATTCCTCTGCATACCCCTTCATCATCTGTGATAATTCCAAGGAACTCCCAGCCTTCATATTTCACGACAAGCCCGTCGACTTCGTATCTTCTTACTTGCTCATCCAATGCGTATAGAAGCTGTTGTCCTGTAGTTGCACCTGCAAAAGCGGTTCTGTGATACTGTGTTCCTCCAAAACGGCGGAAGTCCAGTAATCCTTCCGGTGTACGATTAAACATAACTCCCATTCGGTCCATCAAGTGGATAATGCCCGGGGCTGCCTCCGCCATTGCTTTAACCGGTGGCTGGTTTGCTAAGAAGTCACCGCCATAAACCGTATCATCAAAATGCTCCCATGGAGAATCTCCTTCTCCCTTTGTATTCACCGCTCCATTGATCCCGCCTTGAGCACAAACAGAATGTGATCTTTTTACAGGCACAAGGGAAAATAATTCTAAAGGAGTCCCTGTCTCTGCTACTTTGATTGCTGCCATTAATCCTGCTAAACCACCGCCAACGATGATCACTTTCCCTTTCTTCATAACAAACGTTCACTCCTTCATCTATTGCTCTACTAATCTAGTATTTATTAAACAAACGCGAAGATTGCTCGTACACCTACAATTGATAATGCAACAAATATTCCTAGCGTTACATATGTATTAATTCGTTGAGACTTTGGCGAAACAGTAATTCCCCAGCTTACACAGAATGACCATAAACCATTTGAGAAGTGGAAAATCGTGGAGATTACACCCACTAAATAAAATGCAAGCATCCAAGGATTTGCTAAATTTTCACTCATCATGTCATAATTTACTTCTTGGCCTAATTGAGCTGCTACTCTTGTTTCCCAAACATGCCAAACGATAAAAATTAACGTAATGATCCCTGTCACTCTTTGGATATAGAACATCCAATTTCGAAAGAAACTATAATTTTTTGTATTATTTTTGGCTGTAAACGCAATATAAATTCCATAAATTGCATGATACAAAATCGGTAAAAATATTACAAAAATTTCAAGAAAATACCGAAAAGGTAAATGCTCCATAAAGCCAGCTGCCTTGTTAAAAGCTTCTGGACCTCTAGTTGCAAAGTGATTGACAACTAAATGTTGGATTAAAAATACACCTACTGGGATCACTCCTAATAACGAGTGAAGCCTTCTGAATAAAAACTCTCGATTTGCTGCCATAAAATTCCCCCCTAATTGATGACATACTCCCATTGCCCATAAAGCGATAACATAACCAAAAATTCTTACAATTTAGTGACAATTTAATTGTACTCTTAAAAAAAAATGCGGTCAAGAAAACGGATACATTAAATAAATTTTCTTTCGCTTTTTTTCTATCTATATGTCCAAAAAAAGGAAAAATTTCCTCTTTTCTCTTCTTCGCATAAATTTAACATACAAATCAAATAATAGAATCAATGCAAAGGACATGAACAAATATTGATTTTATCGTTATGAAAGCAAAACTTTTTCCTTTAAAAGGAAAAGATATTTTAAAACATAATTTAAAAAATCGCTTATTTTCAAATAGATTTTTCCCGTTTTTTAGTCACCCTAATTCAAAAATCGTTCCCTTTTCTTATGATTTTTTTCCGTTTTTACAGTATACTATTTAGACAATATATTTTATTCTATTTTATTTGGATTCCGTACTTTTGGCATAACCAATGTATGGAAATATCGCAAATGCCAAAATGATTACTTTTATGAAGAGACTATCTTGTAATTATGTAAATATAATAGAATCATAGAAAGAGGAGAGCATATTGAGTGATTTAACATCCTTAGAAGAAAAAACACAGGTGGAGTCAGATCCCCTTACTGTTCCCGCATATGGATATGAATTAATTCGAGAGATACTTATCCCCGAATTATTAGGCCGGGATACGCCTGATCTGTTATATTGGGCCGGTAAACGTATTGCCCGATTATTTCCTTTAAATGCTGTAGAAGAAGCGTACGCTTTTTTTCAAAAAGTCGGATGGGGAAATTTAGAAGTAGTTAAGCAAACAAAAAACGAAATTATCTATCAATTATCCAGCGAGCTGATTGAAAAAAGATTAAAGGAAAAAGGGAAATGCACATTTCAATTAGAAGCAGGTTATTTAGCTCAACAATATGAACATACAAAAAAGGTTATTGCTGAAGCCTTTGAAGATCCAAAAAGAAAAGAAAAAAAAGTAACCATAACGGTTCGCTGGGATAGTAAAGATCCTATAGAAGAGTAAAAAGAACTCTAAAGGAGAGAAGAATTTTAATAGTCTTCCTTCCTTTGGAGTCTTTTTTGCTTCTACTAATCATTTCTTATACATGCACAGGCAATTTGCTTAATTCAAATGCATCGTGAAGAATTTCTACAGCTTTCACCATCTTCTCTTTCTCAATTACTGTTGATACTTTAATTTCGGATGTGCTTACCATTTTAATAATAATTTTTTCTTGTGATAATACTTTAAACATATCTGCTGCAACACCAGGATTTGAAATCATTCCAGAACCGACTATCGATACTTTTGCCAATCCTTGTTCAGAAGTTACTTTATCGTATCCTAATTCCGCTTTATTTTCTTCTAGCACATTCAATGTTTCTTCTAAGTCACTATCTTTTATCGAAAAAGATAAGTTTGTCAGCTGGTCATTTGTTAAGCTTTGAATAATAATATCGACATTTATATGATGGGACGCAAGGGTGGTGAAAATAGTAGAGAGACTTGTTAAGGGATTTCTTAAGCCAAATACCGTCACACTCGTAATATTGTCCTCAAATGCCACTCCGCGTACAACTAAATTTTGTTCCATGGAAACTTCCTCCTCGATGATTGTTCCTTCTTCTTGTTCCATACTTGAGCGAACCACTAATGGTACTTGATAGTTTTTTGCATATTCTACTGCTCTTGGATGTAGGACTCCTGCCCCTAAATTAGCTAATTCCAACATTTCATCATAAGAAATCGCTAATAGTTTTCGTGCACTTTTCACAAAACGAGGGTCGGTTGTAAAAACGCCTGTTACATCTGTGTAAATATCACATTTATCTGCTTTTAAAGCTGCTGCAATCGCAACCGCCGTTGTATCAGATCCACCTCGTCCAAGTGTTGTTATATCCCCTGTGTCAGTCACTCCCTGAAATCCAGCAACTACTACTACTTTTCCTTGTTGTAGCTGTTCTTGTACTTTTTCTGTTTGTATCTTTACTATTCGCGCATTCCCATGAACATCCTCTGTTTCTATTCCTGCTTGCCAGCCAGTATAGGAAATGGCGTCTACTCCTTTTGCCTGTAAAGCCATAGATAGTAAGCTGATGGTAATTTGCTCTCCTGTGGATAGTAAGACATCCATTTCTCTTTTAGATGGCTTTGGATTTATTTCACTTGCAAGCGTTACAAGCGAATCGGTTGTTTTCCCCATAGCGGATACGACGACGACTACATCATTGCCACGATTTCTTTCTTCGATTACTCTTTCTGCTACATGAAGAATTCTTTCTGCACTGCCTACGGAAGTACCACCAAACTTTTGTACAACTAATCCCACTTCATTCCCTACCTTCTTGTAATCTTAGAGGTTTCTTTTTATTTCTCATTACTTTTCTTTATGTACTTTTTATTTCTCTTTGGCTATCTTAATGAATAAAAGACAAATAAAAAAAGCAATGAGAATATCTCATTGCCGTGCAGTTGAATATAATATATTTATGCACAAACAGTGAGATAGCTCTCCAAAACAGTTCCTTGTTTTGACAGTCTTACATTTATTCAATGCAAAACCAGCAAAGAAAGTCATGAGAACTTTCCTTACTTCGGCGATCTATCCCTTTCATAATTCTTCCCTGAAGCTCATTCTTCTCCGAATTATTACTCTTGAAGTTCGCACCTCTACCTTCACTTATTAAGTTATAAGTTGCCATCATTATAGCACAGTGGATTCATTCCGACAAATAAATTTTTTATTCCTTTAATTTAGCAAGTAATTGTTCAGCCACATTTGCGGGAATACCTGCTTCCACAAATTCTTCGATCGTAGCTTCTTTCATTTTCTTCACAGATCCAAAGGTTTTTAAAAGTAATTTTCTGCGCTTTTCTCCAATTCCAGGAATGTCATCCAATAAAGACTGAAAAGCATTCTTCCCTCTTAATTGACGATGAAACGTAATTGCAAAGCGGTGAACTTCGTCTTGGATTCTTTGTAATAAATAGAATTCCTGACTATTTCGCTCAAGCGGGATAATCTCCAATGGATTTCCGAATAGTAGTTGAGAAGTGCGGTGCTTATCATCCTTTACTAAGCCAGCAACTGGAATATCTAAGCTTAATTCGTCGAGTAGAACTTCTCTAACTGCTTCAAGATGCCCTTTTCCACCATCAATTAATAGTAAATCTGGAAGTGGCAGCCCTTCTTTTAAAACGCGCTGATATCTTCTTCGAACTACTTCCCGCATGGATTCATAATCATCTGGTCCTTTTACCGATTTGATTTTATACTTGCGGTATTCTCGTTTCGCTGGTTTTCCATCGATAAAGACAATCATCGCTGAAACCGGATTCGTCCCTTGAATATTACTGTTATCAAATGCTTCAATCCGCAGAGGTGTGTAAATCCCCATTTGTCTGCCTAGGTTTTCCACTGCTTTTATCGTACGCTCCTCATCACGTTCGATTAATGCAAACTTCTCTGTTAAAGCATTCTTCGCATTTTTATTAGCTAATAATACAAGTTCCTTTTTTTGCCCTCTCTGTGGCTTTATCACTTTTACATTTAATAATTCTTCGACAATATCTCCTTGGATCTCGTCTGGAAGATAAATTTCCTTTGGTTTAAAATGATTGGCTTTCTCATAAAACTGACCTAGATATGTTAGCATTTCCTCTTCAGGCTCTTGATAAATTGGAAACGTACTTACATCGCGTTCAATTAACTTTCCTTGACGAACAAAAAATACTTGAACACACATCCAGCCTTTATCATAGGAATAGCCAAAAATATCTCTGTCTATTAAATCCGTCATCATCATTTTTTGCTTTTCCATTGTTGCCTCGATATGAGCGATTTGGTCGCGGTATTCCTTGGCGCGCTCAAAGTCTAATTCTTCTGATGCTGCCATCATTTTTTCAGATAGTTCTTTTTTAATATCTTTATATCCACCATTTAAGAACTTGGTGATATCATCAGTCATCTTCTTGTATTCTTGTTCGGTAACCTCATTTACACAAGGAGCTAAACATTGTCCTAAATGATAATATAAACAAACTCTATCTGGCAGCACATTGCACTTACGTAAAGGGTAAATACGATCAAGAAGTTTTTTCGTTTCATTTGCTGCTTGGACGTTTGGATATGGGCCAAAGTACTTGCCCTTATCTTTCTTTACATTTCGAGTTGTAATCAGCCTTGGATGCCTTTCAGCCGTCAATTTAATAAATGGATAGCTTTTATCATCCTTCAGCATAATATTATATTTTGGATCATGCTTCTTAATTAAATTTATTTCTAATATTAATGCTTCAATATTGGAAGAGGTTATGATGTATTCAAAATCTTCAATTTCATTGACTAGTCTTAATGTCTTACCATCATGAGAGCCTGTAAAGTAGGAGCGAACTCGATTTTTTAATACCTTTGCTTTTCCTACATAAATAATGGTACCTTGTCGGTCCTTCATCAAATAACATCCAGGCTGATCAGGTAAGATCATTAATTTATTTTTAATGATGTCGTTCACAATTTTCCCTCCCAGCTCACAAACCTTATAAACGAACATATATACTATCTTCTCTAATTATAGAGAATTTCATCGATTCATCAAGGAAAAAGTATGGAATGGGAATATTTTAGGGAAAACGGTTTATGCTTACATGAAGAATTAGGATTTTATTGCGATGTAATGTTGATAACTTGATCTGCTTTTATCGGATTATTCTTATGCTTCACTTTTATACCACAAGTTTATTTTCTCCATCAAAAAACCTGCAGACACTAGGAGTGTCTACAGGTCTTTCTCTTTCAAAAAAAGAAAGAGTTCATTAAACATGTTTAGCTAATAGTTCAGAAAGAGCTTCTTTTGGTTGGAATCCAACTACTTTATCTACTACTTCACCGTCTTTAAGAACAAGTAAAGTTGGGATGCTCATTACGCCAAATTTAGATGCTGATCCTTGGTTTTCGTCTACATCTACTTTAACGATTTTTACGCTATCTCCCATTTCGCCGTCAAGTTCTTCAAGAACTGGAGCGATCATTTTACAAGGTCCGCACCATGGTGCCCAGAAATCTACTAATACTACACCTGAACCTGTTTCTTCTTGGAATGTTTGATCTGTTGCATGTGTAATGGCCATTTATAATTTGCCTCCTTATTTGATAAACTAACAATATCGAAAGTATACCATGGTTTCTTTGATGATACTAATAATATGTTTCAAATATCATTTTCCCCTACTATCAGCTAATACATTCACCTATAATTAGATCATTCCCATTCTTTTAATAAAGAAGGTATTATTTCAAAAATATCTCCCACAATCCCATAATCAGCTACTTCAAAAATTGGAGCATTTGGATCTTTATTAATAGCAATAATGGTTTTGGCAGACGTAACGCCAACAAGATGTTGAATAGCCCCTGAAATTCCGCAGGCGATGTATATATCTGGAGCCACGGTTTTTCCTGTCTGTCCAAGCTGAATGGAAGCATCACATACTCCTAATTCTACTGCACCTCTGGAAACACCGACTGTTCCTCCAAGAGTGTCAGCTAATTTCTTCACTAGTGCAAATCCCTCTTCATTTTGAATACCTCTTCCAGCGCCCACGATAATTTTTGCATCCACTAAGCCAGCTGCCTTTTCTCTTTTTTGTTCGAGTCCAATTAAAGTAGCTACTGGCTTATCGATATTTACTTTCAAAGAATGGACAGCTGGTTTTGTTTTCTCCTTCTTTGGGAGAGGCTTCCATTTTTTAGGCTTTATTGTTATAAGAAAAGAAGAACCTTCCACTTCTGTTCGTTCCGTTAATTTACCAGAATAAGCAGACCGAGTTATAGACAGTTTGTTATCATGAAGGACAAAACTCTCTATATTTGAAAGTAAGGGTAGATTCCATTTCTCACTTAAATACGGGAAGATGGATCTGCCGATATCATTGTGTCCACATAAAAGAATAGAGGGTTCAAGTTGTTCCCAAACAGATAAGAGGGCTTTTATATATGATTCATTCGAAAATCTAGCTAACAAAGGGTGTTCCACGATAATGATTTGATCGACATCCGTTTCATTCCATTCAGATGCGTTCGTTCTCATATCCTCTCCCATTAGCAAGAGAATTGTTTCTGCCTCCGTTTTTAATTCCTTTGCTGCTGAAATACACTCAAGGGTAATGGAGGCAATTTTTCCTTCTTGATGTTCTCCCACCACAACGATTTTTCCCTTCATATTAACTCCTCCATTACAATGACTTTAATAATTTGGATAAGGAAGCAACTTGATCTTTTATTTCCCCTTGCAACATCATTTTTTTACGATTTAATTGTGGATATGAATAGTGGCTGAGCGTTTTTGCGTGGTTTTCCTTTACCTGGATAAATCGAAAAGGCTTCTTTTTTGCTTTCATGATCCCAGCAAGTGATGGCAATCTTGGAACGTGTAAACTTTGTGGAATGGTAGCTAAAAAAGGAAACGGAACTTGATATGTTTCGATGTCTCCATCTGCATTTCTTTTAATTTTTGCATGTTTTTCCTCTTGTTCGATTCGAATTGCTTTCACAAAGTAGGGAATATCTAATAAAGCAGCAACCCTAGGACCTACTTGACTTGTTGCTCCATCTGTAGAAAAATCTCCTGCTAATAGAACATCGTAGTCTATATTTTGCAAATATTCTTGTATCTTTTTAGCTATATGAGCTGGATGATCTTCATCAGGATTAGATTCTATTAAAACAGCTTGATCTGCTCCCATAGCTAAAGCTGTTCTCAATTGCTTTTCTCCTTCTTTTTTACTTACCATCAGCACCGTTATATGCCCACCATATTTTTCTTTTAATTGTAGGGCTTCTTCTAAACTTATCGCATCTGGTGGATTGATGATAAACTCTTTTTCCTCTACCAGTACTTGTTCTTCTTCAAGTACGAGGGTAGCCTCAGGAGAAACGGTTCTCGATAATAAAACCACAATCTGCAATGATTCATTACTCATTTTCTTCTTCACTTTCTTTCTTCAATTGTCTTCTTAATACTTTTCCTACTGCTGTTTTCGGAAGTTCTTCTCTAAATTCATAAATACGAGGTACTTTAAAAGATGCCAATTTCCTACGCATAAACTGATTCAGTTCTTCTTCTGTAACCGTCATTCCTTCGCGCAATACAATAAATGCTTTCACTGTCTCTCCCCTATAAGGATCCTTCACTCCCACAACTGATGCTTCCATGACAGCTGGGTGCTCATACAAAACTTCTTCAATTTCACGAGGATAGATATTAAAGCCGCCTGCAATGATAATGTCCTTTTTCCGATCGACGATATAAAAATACCCTTTCTCATCCATATATGCGATATCACCAGTTAGTAACCAGCCATCTTTTAAAACCTTATTGGTTTCTTCATCATTGTTCCAATATCCTTTCATCACTTGCGGCCCCTTAATTGCAAGCTCCCCAACTTCTCCCACTGGCAATATTTCACCTGACTCTAATGAAAAAATAGCTGCATCAGTCCCTGGCCAAGGAACACCAATACTTCCTTTTACAATTTCATTGTCCCAAAGAAAATTCACGTGGGTAACAGGAGATGTTTCCGTTAATCCATAGCCCTCTACTATTTTCCCGCCTGTCTTTTCCTCAAATTTCTCAATAACCTCAACTGGTAATGGAGCAGAACCACTAATCGCTCCTTTAATCGAGGAAAGATCGTATTGGCTTATGTCTGGATGATTCATTAAACCAATGTAGATAGTAGGTGCTCCTGGAAAGACAGTTGGCTTTTGTTTATGGATTGTTTTTAACAAACCACTCGCATCAAATTTCGGAACAAGAATCATTTTATATACTTCCATTACTGATAATACAAGAACTGTCATAAGTCCATACACATGAAATAATGGCATGACGGCAAGCATTTTTTCTTTTCCCTTTTCCATCTTATATAGCCATTGTCTGCACATAGAAGTATTGGCTACTAAAT
The DNA here is from genome assembly GCF_001591585.1 of Niallia circulans NBRC 13626. GTDB lineage: Bacteria > Bacillota > Bacilli > Bacillales > Cytobacillaceae > Niallia > Niallia circulans. Next base: position 62,416 of record NZ_BCVE01000007.1, read on the forward strand.
TTTGATGGGTGAGAATAACTCCCTTTGGAAAACCTGTCGTTCCGCCAGTGTATTGTAGAATCGCTATATCTTCTTCAAAATTTATCGGTACTTCCTTTAGGACTGATTCTTTGGACTTTAATGTTTGGGTATATAGATGAGTAGAGTTTGATGATGTAATTGTTGGAGGTTTTCCTTGCTCTTTCGCTTGAATGAATGGATAGACAATATTTTTGGGAAATGGGAGATAATCTTTAATAGATGTAACAATAATATGTTCAAGATCTGTTTGCTTCATTACTCTTTCCACTCTGTTGTAGAGCATATCTAATGTTATAATTACTTTCGCCCCTGAATCTTTCATAATAAATTCTATTTCTCGCTCTTGATAAAGCGGATTTACTGGTACAGCAATAGCTCCCGCCTGCAAGATTGCATAGAAACTAATAACTGTTTGTGGAATATTCGGCAGCATTACTGCAACCCTGTCCCCTTTTTTTACACCTAAGTGCTGCAAATATGCTGCAAATTGCAATGTTTTCTTATAAAGTGTTTTAAACGTCATTTCTTTTCCCATAAAATGAATAGCTTTATGTTTTGGATACTCATTTGCCGCGTATTTTAATAATTGTGGGAGAGTATCTGCACGATAATAAACATTTTTGGCAATTTGATCAGGATAAAGTTTTAACCATCTTTTCTCTGTTTCCAACACAATTCCTCCATTTAATTCTATTGTTGTACTAGCTTATTATATGGAGGAACATATTCATTGGATTATGTATAAGCCTACTTTCCCCTTAATTGACACAATTCCGCATAAAAAACAGCCTTTTTAAATGTAACTAAAAAAGCCAAACAATCATGCGAATGTGATTTGTTTGGCTTTTTAGCTGGAATTTTTATGTCCTAGCTCCCTTTAAAATACTATATTTATTAAGAGATACCTGCCCCAATTACAAAAGATAAACCAACAGAAATAATCATAGAAATAAAGCCGACTGCTCGATTATCATTTTTTATTTCATCGTCAATATTAAATTTAGGGGTTAAAAATTCAAAGATGAAATAACCAATTAACAATAGGACAAAACCATATACACCCCAGATAATCATTTTCAGTAAAGAATCATTTTGCATAATCGAATGGCTGAAAACATTCGCTATTCCAAAGATTTTCCCGCCTGTCGCCATCGCAACTGCTAGATTCCCATTTTTTATTTCATCCCAATTATTATATTTTGTTACAAGTTCAAATATAGCTAAAAATACAACAAGGCTTAAAATAACAACACTATAATCGCCGGCCGTTTTTACATATTCATTTTCCCAAAATTGTGCCATAAGGTTTCTCCTCTACCTTTATTCTCCCAAAAGAAAGTTTATTTAAATTCGACAACCGTTACACCACTGCCGCCTTCTCCTGCTTCTCCAAAACGAATCCTTTTTACAGCCCGATGATTTTTCAAATACTCTTGAACACCTGAACGAAGGGCTCCTGTTCCTTTTCCATGAATAATGGAGACTCGTGGATAGCCAGCAAGCAGACTATCATCTATATACTTTTCTACTCGAGCAAGAGCATTTTCGAATCTCTCGCCACGTAAATCTAACTCCAAGCTAACGTGATAATCCTTTCCTTTTATCGTGGTTAGTGGTTTTGTTTCTACCACCTTTGGTGCTTTGATGAATTCAAGATCTTTTTCTTTGACCTTCATTTTCATAATACCAATTTGGACTTGCCATTCTTTATCGGAAACTTTTTCTAGTAATTGTCCTTTTTGATTAAAGGTTAGAACCTTTACTTCATCGCCAGGCTGATAAACATGGTTCGTCTTCGACGCAGCTGGTTGTTTTTGTCTTTCTATTTGTGGTGTTGCATCCTCTAAACGTTTTCTTGCATCAATTAGTTCATGTTCTTTTACTTCTGCTCGTTTTTCGAGCTGCATTTTTCGTAAATCGCCAATAACAGCTTCGGCCTCTTTTTTAGCATTTTCGATAATTTCTTTCGCTTCTCTTTTTGCTTTTTCTTGCAGTGTTTCTTTCTTCTCGTAATATTCCATTACTTGTTTCTGTAAATCACGATGTAGCATTTCCGCTTGTTTTAATAAATCTTTCGCTTCTTCATGCTCTCTTTCCGCTTGCTTACGACTATTCTCCAGGGAGGCAATCATATTCTCGATTTTATTGCTATCCTCGCTTACATGTGACCGAGCTGTATTAATCACATCTTCCTTTAAGCCCAACCGCTTACTAATTTCAAAGGCATTACTTCTTCCCGGTACTCCAATAAGTAATCGATATGTCGGGCTTAATGTTTCAATATCAAATTCCACACTTGCATTTACAACGCCTTCGCGATTATATCCATAAGCCTTTAACTCTGGATAATGAGTAGTCGCAATAACTCTTGCTCCGCGTTTGTTTACTTCATCGAGAATCGAAATAGCTAGAGCTGCTCCTTCTTGAGGATCTGTTCCAGCTCCTAACTCATCAAATAAAACAAGACTTTCATGATCTACTTTTTCAAGAATACTAACAATATTAACCATATGGGAAGAGAACGTACTTAAAGACTGTTCAATGGATTGTTCATCCCCTATATCTGCGTATACAGATTTAAAAACGCCCATTTCCGAACCGTCTAATACTGGAATCTGCAGGCCTGCTTGTGCCATTAAAGTACATAGACCTACTGTTTTTAAAGTTACTGTTTTACCGCCCGTATTTGGTCCGGTAATAACGATAGATGTATAGGAATCCCCAAGAATAATATCATTCGCCACCACAACCTCTGGCGGTATAAGTGGATGCTTCGCTTTAAGCAGAACAATCTTTCCTTCATTATTAATTTTTGGTTTGGATGCTTTTAACCGATGAGCATATTTTGCTTTTGTAAACATAAAATCAATTTCTGCTAATACAGTGACAATATGCAATAGCTCTTCTTCATATTGTGCTACGAGTGCCGTTAATTGCGTTAAGATACGATCAATTTCTTGTTGTTCTTTGACCCGAATAGCTTGAAGTTCATTATTTAGTGTCACTACAGACTGTGGTTCAATAAAGAGGGTTTGCCCAGAGGCACTTTGATCATGAACAATCCCCCCATAATTGCCTCGATATTCTTGCTTAACCGGGATAACATACCGATCATTTCTGATTGTAATAATACTGTCAGACAGCATTTTTTGGGCACTTGAAGAACGAATCATACTTTCTAGTTTCTCTCGTACTTTTGATTCATTTCTACGCAGCTGATTTCTTAATGTTCTAAGGGCATCACTTGCACTATCCATCACTGCACCTTGTTCATCAATAGCCATCTTGATTTCTTCTTCTACTTCGACAAGCACCATGATACTGTCTGTTAAAGTAAACAGTATCGGAATAGGCTCTTCTTCATGAAATTCTTCAATAAATCGTTTCATTTGTCTACTAGCATGAACGGTACTGGCAATCTGATTTAATTCAGCTGGACTAAGCATACCGCCAATAGAGGATCTTTTCACATGGGCGCGGATATCATAGATTCCATCAAGAGGGATGGATCCACGCATGCGATATACCTTAGCAGCTTCATCTGTTTCTTCTTGCCAGCTTACAACTTCATTATAATCAGTAGATGGAACTAATTCCTCCACTTTATTTCTTCCCAATGAAGAAGATGCATGCTCGATTAATTGATCTTTAATTTTATCAAATTCTAACGTTTTAAATACTCTTTCCTGCATGGAGTAATCTCCTTTGCTATCCCCATTTCGGGTTTAATCATATTTTTTATTGGTTCTTCTGACTTTTAGAGCGTTCTTTTCCATTAAGCTATCCCTTTTCAACAGAGAGAATGCTTTTCACGTCATGACTTGGACGGAGGCGAAAACAGCTATACCTTGCAGATTCCCCCATTCTCATCCAAGCATACTTAATTACCTTTATATAAGAAGGCTAATAATTCCTCTTTGGACATAGCATTCAATACAGTAGATTTTTTTATCCAGCCCTTTTTCGCGGTGGATACTCCGATGGCCATATTATTAAGCTCATGCTTATAATGAGCATCTGTATTTATGACAATCTTTACGCCAGCATCCTGTGCCATTTTGACATGTGCTGCATTTAAATCTAAGCGGTTAGGATTACTATTCAATTCCAAGACAGTATTCGTTTCTTTCGCTAATTGAATGAGCATTTCCATGTCAACATCATAACCATCTCTTTTGCCAATTTTCCTACCAGTTGGGTGTGCAATGATATCAACATATTTGTTTTCCATGGCAGCTTTTAATCTATTCATTATCTTATCTTTCGATTGTGAAAAAGCAGAATGGATAGAGGCAATCACAATATCTAATTCTTTCAATAATTCATCATCATAATCTAGTGTGCCATCTGGTAATATATCCATCTCAGCACCAGCTAAAATAGTTATATCTTCATATTTAGCATTTAACCTTTTAATTTCTTTTATTTGCTTTCTCACTCTATCTGGTGTTAATCCATTGGCAACCTTTAAATATTGAGAATGGTCTGTAATAGCCATGTATTGATAGCCTAATTTTCGATTTGCTTCTATCATTTCTTCTAATGTATGTGCACCATCGCTTGCAGTGGTATGCATATGCAAATCTCCTTTAATATCTTCCAAGGAAATAAGCTCACTATCATCTGAATAATTTTCTACCTCTTTTCCATCTTCTCTTATTTCAGGAGGAATAAAGGGCAGTTCGAAATAATGATAAAACGCTTCTTCTGTCTTAAAGGTTTTTATTTCGCCTGTTTCATTATTTTCAACGCCATACTCGCTTATTTTTTCTCCGCGTTCCTTAGCTAGCTGTCTCATTCGCACATTATGTTCTTTTGAACCTGTGAAATGATGTAAGGTTGTTGCAAATTCCTCTGGTTTCACTAACCGAAAGTCGATAGAAACGTCATAATCCAGCCCTAGTATTACACTAACTTTTGTCAATCCTGCTCCTATTACTTCTTTTATAGACGGAAGCTGAAGCAATTGCTCTTTCACCTGATCAGGAGCATTTGTGGCGACAATAAAATCTAAATCTTTAATCGTCTCCCTAACTCTTCTTAAACTTCCGGCTCTAGAGTATTGCACAACCCCTTCCATCTTAGCTAGTTGTTCCTCAATGGAGACTGCTATCGGAATCATAAATGCAATTGGCAGTCGCTCTGGGCGAGATCCGGCATTTTGAAGGGCTTCCATAATTTTTTCTTCTGTCTTTTTGCCAAAACCTTTTAATGCTTGCACTTCTCCTTTTAAGCATGCATTTTTTAAATCCTCTGCATTTTCGACAGACAACTCTTTATATAATTTTGCGATTTTTTTCCCACCGAGACCTGGCAGCTGCAGCAATGGTATTAATCCTTTTGGAACTTCGTCTTTTAACTCTTGTAAAACAGACGACTTGCCTTCTTTTAGATATTCTTCTATAACAGCAGCTGTTCCCTTTCCTATTCCCGGCAGTTCCGTTAGATCGGTTATGTCGGTTAAGTTCAATTCACTTGTTTCAATCGTATTGGCCGCTTTTCGAAAGGCAGAGATTTTAAATGGATTTTCTCCTTTCAGCTCCATATATATCGCAATTTGCTCTAATAATCGAATAATATCTTTATTTGTAATCATCCTTTATCACCCACATATGTAAAATAACTCTTCTTCTCATCTACCTATCATACCATGAACTATATAAATTCAATAATTATGTAGTACCTGTTTAAACTAAACAAAAAAACTCTCTAGCTACATATAAAGCTAGAAGAGTTTCCTCTTTCTATGAAGCCATATAATCAAACCATAAATCTTTTATTTTCTCTGAAAAATATGGAGTGTTTTCTATCATCCATGCGGCAACCGAGGATTCATTTAATTGAGCTTGAATAAAATCAACCGGGATTAAAATAGAAATAAATAATAGAAGGAATAATAGCAAATACGTTTCGACAAATCCTAGGACCGCTCCAGCCCATGTATTTAACTGTTTTAAGATTGGAATACTAGCAACAAAATCTATCATACTTCCAATAATTTGCCAAACGATTTTCACCACAAAAAATATCACAACAAAGGAGAACCCTCTGTAAAAGACGTCTTCTATATTTGCCGTTTGAATAAAAGATTGCAGCAAACTACTTTCTCCTATATTTGGATATGGAATCCATAGTGTTAATTTTTGCGATAGCGGGATGTAATATTTATTAGCAACAATAAACGCAACAATAAATCCTGTTAAGTGTATAATTTGCATAATAAATCCTCTTTTTAGTCCTCTAAGAAGACCAAAAAGCAGCAATATAACCAAAATAATATCTAACATGAACATTGTCAGTCCTTTTCTCTTCTTTTTAATTCTTCCTCTAATTCTTTCACTCGATCTTCTAGCTTTACATAGTCGTTTACTATATTTACTGCGGTAAGTACTGCAAGTTTATTGGTATCAAGTGAGGGATTCAAAACATGAATTTCACGCATTTTTTCATCAACTATGGAGGCAACCAGTCTAACATGGTTAGAAGGTTCTTTCCCTATTATTGTATATTGTGTTCCATATATATCAACATTTGTACGATTTTTAGGGGTATTTGACACGCCCATGCCTCCATTCTAAAGAATCCTAGTTTCTATCATATCATGAATTATTCTTGCTAGGGAAGTCATTCGAATAGATTCTATCTTAAGACTTTTAATAAAGGGCAGGAATTATAATTCACTTGATAAAATAAGAGGCTGGAACAAAACTAGCTTCAAATAGTAAGAAGGGGGGCTGTCCAAAATGTGAGTGAAAGCTAATTTTTTGGACTCCCTTTCATATATATTTCTGAATAAACGCACAAAAAAATCATCCTTTTTTAGTAAAATGAAGTTACCACACAACATTAAAAGAAAGGATGATTTTATGTGCAATCAAATAATTACTACTGGAACTTATAACACGTAAATGACATTCCTTCCAGCTCTAGAAGTGAATGAGAATGAGAAAAAATACTAAAAAGCAATTATCCCCTATGTTTAAACCTTACAACAGAATCCATAATCCAATTTCTATTCGTGCTTAACTAGAAATAGTTTTTAAAGAAGATATATTCATTTCCCCTTCAGTTACACCACTTAACGGACTAGATGTTCTTTGTAAGAAATGGTATAGAGCTCCAATTAAGTTCGAGTCATTTCCAAATCGGCATGGCTGAACTTGGATGTTTAAACACTCTTCAGTTGGTTTCATAATTTTTAGCTTTTCGTTAATCTGTTCAATAAGCCCTTCGCGTTTACTGATTGCTCCTCCGATTAGAATTTTTGCCGGATCAATAATGTATTGTAAATTATAAATTCCTACAGCTAAGCGCTTAATAAATTTCTCTATTTCTTCCTGTACTTCCCAGTCACCTTCGTCTGCCATCTTAAATACAATTTGCCCGTCCAGAGTAATCGGATCCAAATTTTTCCGTTTCGCAACTTGCTTAATTAAACCTCCAGTTGCTGCAAGAGAACTCCATGATTCCCCTAGCGGCTGATTCAGATAATCCTCTAAAATCATGTAACCAAATTCTGCTCCAAAAAGATGGCTGCCATGACGAATTTTCTTATCTAGAAAAATAGAACCACCAATACCAGTCCCAATTACAATACATATATAATCATCGACTTCTTTTGCAGCACCCATCCATCCCTCCGCTAACCCTGCACAATTAGCATCATTTTCAAGCTCAACAAGTAATTTTGTCCGTTCTTGGATGACATTCCTTATATTTGGCCCATGAATATAAGGAAGAGCTGAGGTTCCTTTAATAAATCCTGTTTCTACATCTACTGCTCCTGGCATACTTAAGGCGATGCCGATTATCTCATTCTTTTCTTGAAAATTCTTCACCACAGTTTCGATTGTATCCACGAAAGAATCAATTCCGTCTTTGGGAGTTGGAACAGAAGACTTTTCTATAAAGTTTCCCAATTCATCCATAAGCGAAAATTTTATTGCGGAGCCTCCCACATCAAATACTGCATAATAGTTCACCAAAAAACCTCCTAACATCCATCCAAGTCTTATTATTCATGTAAGAAAGCTCCTAAATCAGTCCTGAACTCACCTAAAGGCTTTGTTCGTCCCACACGTTTCCCTTACAATAATTTCAGAGTCGGTATACACTGGCTTTAATTTTGATTTTCCTTCTATCAAGTCATTTAGCATAAAAGCAGATAATTTACCGATTTTCTCCTTATCCTGTTTGACCGTGGTCAATTTAGGATCGCTATAGCGGGAAGCAGCAATATCATCACATCCTACAATTCGGATATTTCTAGGTGTATGAAGTCCAGCTTCCTTAATAGCACTTAGTGCACCTAAAGCCATTAAGTCGGATGCAGCAAAAATAGCTTCTGGATAATCTTTCAACTCAAGTATTCTCTTCATTGCGATATAACCACTTTCTTCATGGTAATCTCCATATTGAATCCAATCTTCCCTGATTTCAAGGCCAAACTGATTCATCGCATCCTTGAACCCCTTTAACCTTAGATTAGAAATGACGGATTCACTCATCCCGCCGATATAACCAATTTTTCTAAGAGAATTCAAATAAAAATGTTCTACTACCTTCCTTGATAAATTTACATTGTCCGTCATGACGTAGCTCGCTTTTGGACCAACTAATTCAATATCAATTCCAATACAAGGAAAACCGCTCTCAGCAAGTTCAAATGTAGCATCCTCCACTTCTTCACCTGCAATTATCAAACAACCATCCAAATTAAAGTGCTTGCATCTTGCTAAATAACTTCCTTGAAATTGTTCATTAGAAAACATTAAGATATCGTATCCAAGCAATCCAATATTTTTCTTAAAAGTCGAAATAACTTCATTAAAATATGGATGAGTCATGTCTACATTGATTTTACCTGCATAGATAAGTCCAATGAGACTTGATTTTTTCGTTGCCAGTGACCGAGCCGAAAAATTTGGTGCGTAGCCCATTTCATTAATAACTGTCATGACCTTTTTTCTAGTCATCTCACTTATTTCGCCATAATTATTTAATACTTTCGAAACGGTTGATGGTGATACCCCTGCCAATTGTGCAATGTCCTTTATTGTTAAACTCATCGTTTTATCCCTTCTATTTCCGTCTAAATTCATTCCTAATATTAGATTAATAAAAGTTGGAGAATGAAACAATAGCACGGCAGGAAATAGTCTTTATTTCACAGACCCTTCCGTAATACTTGATATAAATAATCGGTTAAATAATAAGAAAATGACTAATAATGGAACAGTTGCCCAGAACACACCAGATAAAATCATACCGAAATCAATATTATGAGTATTGCCCAACTGTGCCAATGCAACTTGAATAGTATACATTTCCGGATCTCTTAAAACCGTAAACTGCCATAAGAACTCTCCCCAAACAGCAGTAAATACAATAATCCCAAGAGTAGCAAACGCTGGTAAGATAATCGGTAATACAATTCCCCAATAGATACGGAAATTCGAACACCCATCTAATTTCGCTGCTTCTATTAATTCATCAGGAACACCCTCGGATATATATTGGCGCATTAGAAATATCCCTAAAGGATTTAAAAAGGATACAATCATAACTCCTTGTAAGGTATCTAGAAGTCCTATTTTAGAAATTAAGAAGTATTGTGGGATTAACCCTAATTGCGGTGGAATAATCATGGTTACCAAAATCGCAATAAAAAATATGTTTCTTCCCGGGAATCTAAATTTAGCAAAAGCAAAGCCTGCTAATGAACTAATGAGTAGTACTATGATTGTTACAACCAAACACAGTATAAATGAATTCCACATCCCACCAAAAAAATCAATTTGACTTAATACCTTTTTAAAGTTTTCAACCAGCATATTTCCTGGTGTTAAAGTTGGCGGGATTGAATTGTAGGCAGCACTCGGTCTTGTTGCCATGACAAACATCCAGTAAAATGGAAACAACGAAACGATAGCAGCAATAAATAAAAATAAGTAAATGGATAATCTGCCTATGGAAAACTTTTTCCGTTTTCTTTTGTCATGTTTACTCATTTATCCACACCTCTCTTTTTTCTTCCAAATCCTTGCGTTAAACTTAAGTTTATGACAGCAAATAATGAAATGATAACCAATAGAATGATTGCAGTTGCGGATGCTGTTCCAAATGACTGCAATTTAAATGCATCTCTATACAAGTACATAACAATTGTCATAGCTTCGTCCCTTGTGAAAGCATCAGTTCCTAAAAATACAGTCGGTTCAGAGAATAACTGCATGGCACCAACTGTTGAAGTGAATACCGTTAGGATAATAAATGGTTTCATCATTGGGATGGTAATGTAAAAAAGCTGATGAAATTTATTGGCACCATCAATGGTAGCTGCCTCGTATAAATCATTTGGTATACCTTGAATTCCAGCTAGATAGATAATCGTGTTATATCCTACCCACCGCCAGAACACCATAATGGATATCGCAATTTTCGTTCCCCATTCAGAGGCTGCCCAATGGATTGGGTCAAGTCCAAAGAAATGAGTTAATACATAATTGGCTAAAGAAGATTCATGATTACTGAATAACACACTAAAGATAAGGGCTACAGCAACCATTGAAGTTAAATAGGGCATAAAAATTGTTACACGAAAGAAACTTTTAAACTTAAGAAAAGCCATATTCAACAAATAAGCTAAAATAAGGCCGACGACTAACTGTGGAGCTGTTCCCATAATTCCTATAATTATCGTATTATAAACTGATTTCCAAAATAGAGGATCTGTTAGTACAGTCTCAAAATTAGCCAGTCCGTTAAATGTCATCGGGCTTAAGCCATTCCATTTTTGAAAGGCTAGGTAAATACTAAAAAGCATAGGATATAGGCCGATAACTGCAAAAATTATGAAGAAAGGCGCTATATATAAATATCCTGACAGCATATCCTTTTTTTGCTCAGACCTAAATTTTTTCTGCTTTTTATGAATAGGCTGCTTCTTACTGATAGTGTTCACAGTTTCCTTATTACTGATAGGATTCATTTCCCCACCTCTTTTCATATTCAAGGGAGCATGGTACCATATAAACGTCCAAACTTCCCTATCTATCAATCACTATTCTTTTTCCTCACAAAAAAACCAATATGTGAAGAATCGCCGGCCTACCACAAACCTTTTTCTCGCTAGAGGCTCGTATGTGTAAGCCGACCGATTTTTTCGTATTATTTAAAAGTAAGTAGATTTTAGTGACCCTGTTTTTTATAGAACAAATATTAGATTAACGGCTTAATAAATCTTCTGCGCGCTTCACTGCAGCTTTCCATTCTTTTTCTGGATCTGCTCCTTTATTTTGGACATTCTTAAGCGCATTCAATACTTCGCTGTGGATGGAAGCATATTTTTCACCTTTATATCCTATGCCACTAATGTCCTTTGCAGCTTCTGCAAATACTGGAGCTGTTGCTTGACCACCAAAGAATTCATCTGCATTCGTCTTAAATTCTTCCATATCATATACAGATTGGGCAGATGGGAATAATCCATGGCTTTGGAATGATTTTAATTGATTTTCTGGTGATACAAGCCATTCAATAAAATCATAAGCTTCTTGGGAATGTTTTGTTTCAGATGGTACAGCAATGTATGAACCACCCCAGTTTGCAGCAAACTCAGTTGGTAATGTAGCAACTCTCCATTTTCCTACAGCATCAGGAGCATTTCCTTCCATCCATCCTTTTAACCATCCTGCTCCTAACTCTGCCGCAAATTCACCTTTGTTAACGGCATTTGCCCACTCTGGAGTCCACATATCATATTTACCTATGATTCCAAGTTCATTTAAGCGAATAGCATAGTCATATGCTTTTTTCACGTCACTGTCTGCTCCTAAATTTAATTTATTATCAGTAGTCAAGTAAGCTGTTTCGGCAGAATCTAGATAAGCTCTATATGCCATTTCAATACTATCAACAAATGGCAATTTTGTTTTCTCTTTAACTTGTAATCCAGCTTTTTCAAATGCTTCAGGTGAATTAATCAGATTGGCTACTTCCTGTGGATCAGTTGGAAGTCCCGCTTTTTCAAATACGTCTGTTCGGTAGTACAACCCTTTAGGTCCAATATCTGTAGGAAGACCAAATAAGAAATCTCCGTCCTGGTTTTCCCCACTCTTCCATTTCCAATCCAAGTACTGGTCTTTCACATCTTTCGCACCAAGATCATATAAATTTTCGAAACGATCTTGAGCCACTTTAAAACGGTCAAATTGGTCAATCTCTAACATTGTAATATCAGGTGCACCGCTACCAGCAGATAATGCGGTAAAAAGCGCATCATGATGATCAGCTGTTTCAGATGCTTTTACTTTAATTTTAATATTTGGGTTTTCTTTCTCGTATTCTTTTGCTAAATCCTCATAACCAGTCGAGCCAAATGTCCAAAAATCCAACGTGATTTTTTCATCTTTACCACTCGTTTTACTTGATGTATCATTCCCACTACAAGCAGTTAAAGACAGTGCAAGCAATGACGATAAACCTAAGGCAGCAAACTTTTTCATTCTTTTCAAAATCATAACCCCCCAAATTATTTAATATTTTAATAGTTTTTCACAAATATGAGATTTCTATAAAGAAATGAACACCCCCAAAAATGATAGATTTCAATTTCAACGAAATCGGTTTCGTAAACAATTAAAGAAATCGCTTACAAAACATATAATAATATCATTACTTCCAAAAATCAACATAAAAATAACCAATTTACAGAATTTTTTTTAAAAAATATGTGGTTTTAATTTATTTATTCAATATTCCCGCCATAAATAGTGACTTCACAAGAATTACTATTCGAAACCGTTTTCGCAATAATATACTGTTATCTCTTACATCCGCTACGAAAATGCAAATAAAGTAACAAATTTTAATAACGCAAAAGAAGCTAGGACAAATGGATAAAAACGAACGATCTCTAATTGAGTGTCGAAGCAATTTCGTTCCCATACACTACAGACACACGATACGCCGAGAAGGTTGGGCGCTCGCCCCTTGTAAAGCGAAGTTTATTAGTCTTGCGGGTGATAACCCAAATTTTCTTTAATAAAATAAATATAAATTCCTAAACAATTATCGAATATTTTTTAATGTGTACGTATTATTGTTCGGGGTTATTTAGTTGAAAATACTTATGTCCCAGCTTCAATTAAAAAACATCCCAGAATTGAACTCTGGGATGTTTTTTATCCGCCTCAGCCTCTTAGCGAAGCACCAGCTTTTTCTTCTACTGCAGCAAGTACTTTATCATGAGTCTTGCTAATCATTTCATCTGTTAATGTTTGTTCTGGATCAAAATATGTTAAGGAGAATGCAATCGATTTTTTGCCTGCTTCCATTTTTTCACCCTCATATAAATCAAACACTTGAACATCTTTTAGTAACTTTCCACCAGCTTCAATAATAATTTCTTGAAGACTACCAGCTAACACGTCCTTCTCTACAACAAGTGCTATATCTCTTGTTACATACGGGAAACGAGGGATGGACGTATAATGTAATGCTTCTACTTCTACAGCAAATAACTTACTTAGGTCTAGTTCGAAACAATACGTTTCTTTTAAATCTAAATCATTTTGCATTTGCGGATGCACTTGGCCGACAAATCCAATGATCTCCCCATTAAGGACGATTTCAGCTGTTCTTCCTGGATGCATTCCATCCAATTCCGCTCTAGCAAATGTAATTTGCTCATGAACACCTAACTTTTGGAATAACCCTTCTAATACCCCTTTTACAACAAAGAAATCAACAGTTTTCTTCTCTCCTTGCCATGGATGCATACTCCAAATGCCTGTAACTGCACCAGCTAAATGTTCTTTTTCCTCGGGAAGCTCCTGTTCTCCATTCGCTAAGAAGACAACCCCTGTTTCATAAACAGCTATGTTTTCATTTTGTCTTGCTGCATTGTATTTAAGCACCTCTAACAGCTGCGGCACGATGCTTTGACGTAATAATGCACGTTCTTCACTCATTGGCATTGCAAGTTTGATTGGGTTTCTTTTCTCTAAAGCAAAGCTATGCACTTTCGCTTCATTTGTTAATGAATAGGTAATTGCTTGATATAATCCAGCTGACTCTAAATATCTGCGTGCCATACGACGTTTTTTCTGATAAGCAGTTAAAGAACCTGGTGTAGCCGCACCTATTGGCAATGTTTTCGGCAGGTTATCATAGCCATAAAGACGGGCAACCTCTTCGATTAAATCTGCCTCGATAACAATATCATTTCTTCTTGTTGGCACAGTTACCGTGAATGTGTCACCTTCCATTTGTGTTGCAAATTGAAGACTATCAAAAATAGCCGTTACTGCATCCGTCTTTAATGTTGTTCCTAATGTTTGATTGATTTTTCCGAGCGTAATCGAAACTACTTTTGGCTCAGCAGTGAGTGTATCAACTGCGACTTCCCCTTCAAGCACTTCTCCGCCAGCATATAATTGTAATAATTGACAAGCTCTATCTGCAGCTTTACGTACTCGATTTGGATCAATTCCTTTTTCATATCTTGCGCTTGCTTCACTTCTTAAACCAATTACTTTAGAAGATCTGCGAATTACTTTACTGTCAAAATAAGCAGATTCTAATAAAACAGTAGTAGTGTCAGCTTGAACTTCAGAATTCGCACCACCCATTACACCAGCAACAGCTATTCCTTCTTTTCCGTTCGTAATAAGCAGATTATCTTCTGATAATGTTCTATCCGTTTCATCAAGTGTCGTAATTTTTTCGCCACTTTGTGCTCTTCTTACAAGAATTTCCTTTGAGCCAATTTTATCATAATCAAAGGCATGCAGCGGTTGACCATATTCTAGTAAAATATAGTTCGTAATATCGACCACATTGTTATGTGGGCGGATTCCTGCAGCCATTAATTTTCCTTGCATCCATAATGGAGATGGAGAGATTTTGATATTCTTAATTACTCTTGCTGTATATAATGGTACATCTGCATTCTCTTCTACTGAAACTTTAATATAATCAGATGCTTTTTCGTTAATTGTTGGATATTCTGTATTAGGTAATTTTACTTCTTTTTCTAAAATGGCAGCTACTTCATACGCTACTCCAAGCATGCTTAAGCAATCAGCACGGTTTGGAGTTAACCCCAGTTCTAGTACGGCATCATTTCGTTGCAAATATTCTAATGCATTTTTTCCGACCTCTACATCACTTGGAAAAACAAAAATGCCTTGTGCATAGTCTTTTGCGACAATTTTCCCTTCGATACCAAGCTCTTGCAGGGAACAAATCATCCCGTTTGATTCTTCCCCACGCAGCTTCGCTTTTTTAATTTTGAAGTTACCTGGAAGAACTGCGCCAACCTTTGCTACAGCTACCTTTTGGCCTTTATCTACATTAGGAGCGCCACAGATAATTTGGATTGGGTCTCCCTCGCCAACATCGACTAAACATTTATTTAATTTGTCTGCATTCGGATGTTGTTCACGCTCGACAACATAACCGATTACTACATTTTTAATTCCTTCATCAAGAACCTCGACGCCTTCTACCTCGATACCACTCTTTGTAATTTTTTCTGCTAATTCATTAGGACTTATGCCATTTAAATCTACATATTCATTTAACCAATTATAGGATACTAACATTTTTTCTCCTCCACCCTTAATATTCCGGTACTGAAAATTGTTTTAAGAAACGTACATCATTTGTATAGAAATGACGAATATCATCAATTCCATATTTCAACATCGCAATTCGCTCTGGCCCCATTCCAAAGGCAAACCCAGAATATTTCTTAGAGTCAAAACCGGACATTTCCAATACATTTGGATGAACCATTCCAGCTCCTAAAATTTCAATCCAGCCTGTTTTTTTACACACACTGCAGCCAGCACCTTTACAGATAAAACAAGAAATGTCCACTTCAACAGAAGGCTCTGTGAATGGGAAAAAGCTTGGACGTAAACGGATTTCTCTATCTTCTCCAAACATTTTCTTTGCAAAAACTTCAAGCGTACCAATTAAATCACTCATACGAATGTTTTCATCAACCACAAGTCCTTCAATCTGCATAAATTGATGGGAGTGTGTCGCGTCATCATTATCACGACGATATACTTTACCAGGACAAATAATCTTCACTGGTCCTTTCCCTTTATGTTTCTCTAATGTTCTTGCTTGCATTGGTGATGTTTGCGTTCGAAGTAACGTTTCTTCTGTAATATAGAATGAATCTTGCATATCCCTTGCTGGGTGATCCTTAGGCAGATTCAATGCTTCGAAATTATAGTAATCATTTTCCACTTCTGGACCCTCTTCAATGGTATAGCCCATTCCAATAAATAAATCTTCAATTTCTTCTACGACTCTTGTTAGAGGATGGTGATTACCTGTAGAAACAGGACGACCAGGTAGAGTTATATCAATTGTTTCAGAAGCAATTTTTTCTTGAACGAGCGCTTCTTCTAACGCCTTTTGTTTAGCCTCAATGCGGCTAGTAATTTCGTCACGAACAACGTTGACTAACGCCCCCATCTTTGGTCTTTCTTCAGCAGATAGTTTGCCCATTCCTTTTAATACTTCTGTAATTGGGCCTTTTTTTCCTAAATATGCGATACGAATTTCATTTAATTCTTTCATATCGTTACTGCTTTCAATGCGTGTTAGTGCTTCAGCTTGCAATTCTTTTAATTTATCCTCCATTACATTTCCTCCTTATATATGGTTTGTTCTCGCATGAAAATTGGCATAAAAAAACCCCATCCCCAAAAAGGGACGAGGTTATTGTCGCGGTACCACCCTAATTAACTTGTATGTATAATAAAAACAAGTTCACTTCATTTGGATAACGGTAGTCTATACCGGTACATCTTTACATCTTTCTAAAACAAGAAAAATGGTCCCGATGCCGACTCAGGAGGTGAACTTCATTCATGTTTTTAATAAAAATGCTTACAGTCTGCGGCATTTTCTCCCTTAATTAAAAATCATCAATTACTTTTCTCCATCAATGTCTTTATTCATGTAATTTGATTTTAATTATAATATATATCTAATTAGTTTTCAAATGCCTTTTTTGCTTTTGGTTGTAACTAACACATTATTTAAAATAATACATTAAAATACCTGCTGCCACTGCCACATTTAATGATTCACTTTTCCCGTAAATTGGTATATATAAGTTTGTATCAGTCTTACTTAATACTTCTTTCCTTACACCATTGCCTTCATTCCCAACAATTAAACAAAATGAGGCTGTTTTTTCTATCTCCCGATAATCCCTGCCATTTTCAAGGGCAGTCCCATAAATGGGAATATTCCTTTCTTTTAATTCATCCATAAACGATGCTAAATTTGTTTTTATAATTGGCAAGTGAAAATGACTTCCTTGGCCTGATCGAACTACCTTTGGATTATATATATCAACCGTTCCTTCTCCGATAATGACTGCATCGATCCCTGCTGCATCAGCTGTGCGGATAATCGTTCCCAAATTACCGGGATCTTGAACTTGATCAATCGCAATAAAGGTTTGAGCAGTAGACAAAGTTTCTAAATGGCTTTGCTGCTTACATAAGGCCAGAATACCTTGGGGTGTTTCTGTATCTGAAAGTTCTTTAATAATCTCTTTTGTAACGATCGTTATCGGAGTATCTCCATAATCCCAAGCAGGTACATCTATCTCCTCTGAAACGATTAAATCAATAATAGAATTTGCTTTGAATGCTTCTTCCACAAGATGAAAGCCTTCCACCAAAAACGTTTCCGTCTTATCTCTTTCCTTTTTTGTTAATCGTTTTTTCCATTCTTTAATTTGTGGATTTTTTACCGAAAGTATGTGTTTCACTTGCTATTCTCCTTCACAATCACCAATTATTCTCTATTGCTTTTATTATAGCGTAAATAAAATACATAATAAACGCCATTAGTGAAATGCTAAAAATAGATATGTTTTACAAAAACTCTATTCCATATTATTCAATAAGGTGAATGGATATGGATAGGTAACAATGAGAAAGAAGGGTGCTTATTATGAATTTAAATTTACGTAATGCAATAATCCATAATGTTTCTGGCAATTCTCAAGATGAATTAAAAGATACAATCGTGGATGCTATCCAAAACGGAGAAGAAAAAATGCTGCCTGGTTTAGGCGTTTTATTCGAAGTAATTTGGAAAAATTCTTCTGAAGAAGATAAAGTAGAAATGCTGCAGACATTAGAAAATGGACTAAAGTAAAAACAACTATTCCAATTATAAACCCGAACGATTATTGGGAAATGCCAATATAATAGGATTTTCTCATAATTATTCGGGTTTTTATTCATTAGAATAGAAGGTTAGACTGAATACACTTCACTTTCATCTGGCGAGCACTGAGCCTCCCATAGGAGGAGGCTACGTGTTTTTTCCTAATAAAGATTTTTCTTATAGAAATGTCAGCTTAGCCTTTTAACAAAAAACTATTCCATTAACGCTTGTAGTCTATGCGAAGTTTCTTTCGTCGCTGCATAAACTTCTTTATAAATATTATATACTTGTTCGTATTTTTTCACATTTTCTGGAATAGGCTGAAATTCTTCTTTATATTGAACGAACTTTTCTACACACTCATTCATCGTTGCAAACCACCCTAATCCAACTGCAGCAACCATCGCCGCACCTAAACCTGGTCCTTGTTCCACTGTTAAATTAACAACTGGCGTATTAAAAATATCTGCTTGAATTTGTAGCCACTTGCTGTTTTTTGCTCCTCCGCCTACGGAAACAATGCGTGCAAACTGCTTATTCGCATTTTCCTCCATCAAAATCTTACTATCATTCAATGAAAAAGTAATACCTTCAACAACAGCGCGTGCAAAGTTATCTAGTGTATGCCTTGCATCCATGCCAATAAAACTGCCTCTTATTTGGCTATCTGTATAGGGTGTTCTTTCTCCCATTATATAAGGAGTAAACACTAATCCATCTGAACCGATTGGAATATTATCAATATTTCCAAGTAATTCATCATAACTTTTCTCTGCTGCAAACGTATTTTTAAACCAATTTAAACTATAACCAGCAGATAATGTTACCCCCATGGAATAAAAACTGTTTTTTATTGCATGATTGAAATAATGAACTTTCCCTGCATAATCTTCTTTACCATCTTGTTCATAGGAAAGAAATACACCTGATGTTCCGATACTAGCTAATCCCATACCTTCTTTAACAATGCCTGCGCCAACTGCTGCACAGGCATTATCTGCTCCCCCAGAAAATACAGCAATATCATTTGTAAAGCCATACTTTTTTGCAAGCTCTTCTTTCATTATGCCTATTTTGTCAGAGGACTCAACAAGCTTAGGAAAAATACCTAAAGGAAGATCAAATAATTCAGCAATTGATTCACTCCACATCTTTTCTTCTACATTCAGCATTAATGTTCCAGCAGCATCTGAATACTCCATTTGCTTATTACCGGTTAAATAAAATCCTAAAAAATCTTTAGGCAATAGAAAGTGCTTTGCTTGTTCCCATATAGTCGGTTCATTTTCTTTTACCCATAACAGCTTAGGCAAGGTAAATCCTTCTAGTGCTTTGTTCTTTGTGATGCTAATAACTTCTTGTCCTGCCTTATCCATTATCTCCTGACATTGCTTACTTGTTCTTACATCATTCCATAAGATAGCATTTCTGAGGGGAGTTCCATTTGCATCTAATAAAACTAAGCTATGCATTTGTCCAGAAAAACTAATTCCTTCTGTTTTGGATGCTGCTTCTGGAAATGCTTCAATAATTTCTTTTAGCACAATGTCTAATGCTTCTATCCAAACATTTGGATTTTGCTCACTATACTTCGGCTGTGGAGTTAAAAGCTCATACTCAGAGCTCTTTGTGATAAGAACCTTCCCTTCTTTATCCACTAACAATCCCTTTAAGGAACTTGTTCCTAAATCAATCCCTATTACATATGACATTTATAAACGCTCCCTCCTGAAGACCAATGCAAAGGGATGTCTCATTCATAGAAATTTCGACCTTCACAAGTATTTCTAGTAGATTTTTTCAATGAGCTACTACTAATAAACTTGTGATGCCAACTCCTTCTATTTGAGACACCCCTTTTATTGATGTTATTCTACTTGTTTTTCTATTTGTATTATACTAAATAATCATTCAAACGAGATTTTAAGAATTCTAGATGATTTGGCTCATTTTCAATTTGATCATGCTGTAATGCATATTCAGTTAATGTTTTCAGATTTTCTTTTCCGTCTACAATAGATTTACCAATTCCAGTTGTATAGCTCTTATATCTGCGTTCAATTTCTTTATCGAAGAAACCATCTTCTTTTAGTTTTGCAGCTGATTTAAGTCCGCGTGCAAATGTATCCATACCAGCAATATGTGCAAGCACTAAATCTTCCATAGAGAATGAAGAACGGCGAACTTTCGCATCAAAGTTAATACCCCCTGGAGCAATTCCTCCATTTTCAAGTACTTGATACATTGCCAGAGTTGTATCATAGATATTAGTTGGGAACTCATCTGTATCCCATCCAAGCATTACATCTCCTTGGTTCGCATCTAAGGATCCAAGTGCATTGTAGCTTCTCGCAACGGCCATTTCATGTTCAAAAGTATGTCCTGCTAATGTAGCATGGTTTGCTTCTAGGTTTAGTTTAAAGTGTTTATCAAGATTGTATTTTTGCAAGAAGGCCATTGCCGTAGCAGCGTCAAAATCGTATTGGTGTTTGGATGGCTCCATTGGTTTTGGTTCAATTAAAAACTGAACTTCATGGTTTAATTCTTTGGCATAATCAACTGCCATATGGAAGAAGCGAGCCATATTATCTTGTTCTAATTGTAAATCTGTGTTTAATAAAGACTCATATCCTTCACGTCCACCCCAGAATACATAGTTTTTGCCGCCAAGCTTCTTACTGATTTCTAAGCCTTTTTTCACCTGTGCTGCAGCATACGCAAAAACTTCTGCATTGGATGAAGAAGCAGCCCCGTGTACAAAGCGAGGGTTTGTAAACATATTAGCTGTATTCCACAGTAATTTAATCCCTGTTTGATCCATTTTTTCTTTAATTAAATCTGTGATTACATCTAAATTATCGAAGAACTCTTGAAGCGTATCGCCCTCTGGAGCAATATCCACATCATGAAAGCAGAAGAATTCAAAACCCATTTTTTCCATTAATTCAAATCCAGCTTCTACACGATTTTTTGCTGTTTCCATTGGTGTTTCGCCAAACCAGTTACGAACATTTGTAGCAGCACCAAATGGATCAGAACCATCCTGCGTTAATGTATGCCACCATGCCATACTGAAACGCAAATGTTCTTTCATCGTTTTTCCTAATACAACTTCTTCTGGATTATAATGACGGTATGCATAAATATTCTCTGTTTTTGGTCCTTCATATTTTACTTTTTTAATCATTGGAAAAAATTCCATTCTAATTCCCTCCTATTTGTTATAAAAATCATGATCATCTTTAACTTACTTTTTCTTTTCTCAACTATTTTCTACAAATCTATTTAATTTACTTTCTATTTGTTAGTTCAATATACTAACTGAATTCATCATAAATCTAACTTCGTTTTTTGTCAAGCGCTTACAATATCAAATTTGTTAATTTATTAACAAATTTGATAGAAGAATTATAATTAGTATGGTAACCTAACAATACATACATCGTTACTAGGTGATAAACTGTTTGGAGGAAAATAATGGTCACAGACAAATATGTAATTAGAGAACAAAATGCTTCTCTTGTTATGGAGCAAATTGTTCAGCATGCCCCTATCTCTCGGGCAACCCTTTCGGCTAATATTGGGTTAAATAAAGCAACTGTTTCTGATATAACAAAGAAGTTACTTGAAGAGAAACTAATAGAAGAAATCGGAATTGGCGAAAGTAGTCACTCTGGGGGAAGAAAGCCAATTCTTTTACAACTAAATAAGAAAGCTGGTCTTTCGATTGCCATAGAGCTTGGCTATGACTTTATTTCTACAATGGTTACTTATTTAGATGGAGAGGTGGTTTTTTATAATAAAGAAAGGGGTACGTTTATTAAGAAAGAAAATGTTCTTTCCCATATTTCTGATATTATTGAAAAATATGAAAAAATAAGTAATCTGACAACCTATGGTATCGTTGGGATTGGGATTGCTATACATGGTATTGTTAATAAAAATAATATTTTATTTACTCCTTATTATGATTTAGAGAAAATAGAACTTTATGAAGAGTTAACGAAACTGTATCAGTATCCTATTCATATTGAAAACGAAGCTAATTTAACTGCCATTGGAGAGTCTACTTTTTCAACAGAATTTAATAACTTAATTAGTTTAAGTATCCATAGTGGTATTGGTGCTGGAATTATTATTGATGGGCAATTGTTTACAGGTTTAGACGGAAGAGCTGGTGAAGTTGGTCATTCTATTCTTTATCCAGATGGCAGAACTTGCCCTTGTGGAAATAAAGGCTGCTTAGAGCAATATTGTTCCGATAAGGTTCTTCTTGAGCAGTTTAAAGAGTTAAAACAATTATCCGATGTTACGCCAGATTTATTAGCTGAGCATTACTATGCTAATGATTTAGCAGTACAAGAACTGATTCAGCAACATTGCTATAATCTTTCAAAAGGGTTAAATAATATAATGACTTCTTTTGCTCCAAAGATTATATACATGAATAGTTCTGTCATTCGAAGAGTCCCTGATATACTTTCATTCATTCGTGATAACCTAGAAAGTTCTTTTAATAAAGATATTGTCATTGAAAATTCACGTCTTGGTTCTAAGGCATCTTTATTCGGCGCTACCGCTTTAAACATTCGTAATTTCTTAAATATTTCCCATTTAAAAATTATCAATGTTGAGTAACACGGCTTTTTTGCTTAAGTTAAAGGATGATACAATCCTTTGCTCCTTTCAACAAATTGGAGTGGATTGTATCATTTCTTTTTGTTTCTACCTATATCCTTCCCAAAATACCATTATTTTTTATATTTTTTTGAAACTTTTTTCCCAGCTATTTCGTTAATATCATGATGGATTTATAGGGTGCTATAATCGTTTTATATAATGCATAACTATCATTACAAGAAATAGAGCGAATATGCTATACTTGCTATACAAAATATGAAAAAGGTGAAAAATTTTGACAAAAAAGAAGTTTCATTATTGGTTATTACAAGTTCTTATCATTGTTGCGATTGTTTATCTATGCACAAAAATTTCATTTTTATTTAAACCAGTGGCAGTGTTATTTTCAACTCTTTTTGTTCCCATTATCATTACTGGTTTCTTATACTTTTTACTTAATCCAATCGTTAAGTTTTTGCAAAAAAATAAAATTCCAAAGACACTTGCCATTATTATTCTATATGTTGGTGTTATCGGAATTTTGATTTTGGTTATTGGCAGTATCGTACCTATGATCAGCAAAGAATTTAGTGAGTTATTTAAAAATATACCTAAATATGCTGATGAAGCAGTGCAATATTTCCAATACTTAAATGATACAAAACAGTA
The DNA here is from genome assembly GCF_001591585.1 of Niallia circulans NBRC 13626. Taxonomy (GTDB): domain Bacteria; phylum Bacillota; class Bacilli; order Bacillales; family Cytobacillaceae; genus Niallia; species Niallia circulans. Next base: position 85,939 of record NZ_BCVE01000007.1, read on the forward strand.
CAAATGGATTATGAATCAAGAATATGTAAAAATTGAAGATATAACAGAAAACCTAAAGGCCTATGCTCAAACAATTCCAAGCAATATAACAAATGGAATCGGTAAAATCATTAGTACTATGACTAATATCACCATTACAATTGTTACAGTTCCATTTTTACTTTTCTATTGTTTAAAAGATGGCAGCAAATTTCCGGAGGCACTCTCTAAATTTTTCCCTGCGTCTTATCGTAAAGAAGGATTACATATTATCAAAGATACAAGCGAAACAATTGCTGCCTACATACAAGGACAAGTTATTGTAGCTCTATTTGTAGGAACCTTGGCTTTGATTGGTTATTTAATAATCGGTCTTGATTATGCGCTTGTAATGGCTTTACTTGTGGCTGTAACAAACATGATTCCATATGTTGGACCATTAATCGGTGGTGCGCCTGCTGTTATTATCGCTATTTTCACATCACCAACACAAGCCTTACTAGTTATTATCGTCATTACCATTGCTCAACAGATTGAAGGAAATATTCTATCTCCTTTAATTCTTGGAAAAAGATTGGATACACATCCAGCAACCATTATTATTCTGTTATTAGTAGCCGGAAATTTAGCAGGTATTTTAGGAATGATTCTTGCAGTACCAACTTACGCTGCTGTTAAAACGATTGTAATCAATATTAACCGTCTGCTCAAAGCAAGGAAGGCAGCGATCTTGAATACTAAGATACCTCCACTAGAATAAAAATCATGTGGTTATTAGGATAAGATATATGACTTGTTGATAAAGCTTCTTAAAAAAGGGAATTTGATTAAAAAATCAAATTCCCTTTTAATTATGCAAATGTTAATGAATTTACTGTTTCACGATCTAATTTTTTAATTACCTCAACGATTAACTTAACAGCATTTTCATAATCATCACGGTGCAGCATTGCAGCGTGTGAATGAATATAGCGAGTTGCAATCGTGATAGATAAAGCCGGCACTCCCTTATGCGTTAAATGAATGGAGCCTGAGTCTGTTCCACCTGCTGGCACACTGTCAAATTGATAAGGAATATTTAACTCATCAGCAGTATCTGTAACTAAGTCACGTAGTCCTTTATGAGACACCATGGAAGCATCATATAAAATAATCTGAGGACCTTTGCCCATTTTACTTAATGCTTCTTTTTCTGTTACTCCTGGTGTATCACCAGCAATACCAACATCTACGCCAAAACCAATGTCCGGCTCAATAAAGTTTGCAGCTGTTTTCGCTCCACGAAGGCCAACCTCTTCCTGAACTGTGCCCACACCATAGACTATATTAGGGTGATTGCTGTCTTTTAAATTCTTTAATACATCTATCGCAATAGCACAGCCAATACGATTATCCCATGCTTTTGCAAGCAGCATTTTTTCATTATTCATAACCGTAAACTCAAAATATGGAACGACCATATCGCCCGGTTTTACGCCCCACTCCATTGCTTCCTCTTTAGAAGATGCGCCAATATCAATAAAGATATCTTTTAGGTCGATTGGTTTCTTTCTTGCTTCTGGACTTATTACATGAGGTGGTTTTGATCCTGTAATACCAGTGATCTCTCCTTTGCTTGTCACAATTGTTACTCGTTGGGCTAACATTACTTGTGACCACCAGCCGCCTACTGTTTGAAAATAGAGAAAACCTTTATCATCAATACGGGTTATCATAAAACCAATTTCATCAAGATGACCTGCAACCATTATTTTCGGTCCATTTGCTTGGCCAACTTTCTTAGCAATTAAGCTTCCTAAATTATCTGTTGTTACCTCGTCTGCATATTCTGCTATGTACTTTTTCATGACCTCTCTGGGTTCTTTTTCATTTCCTGGAATCCCTTTTGCATCAGTAAGGTCTTTAAGCATTGTTAATGTTTCATCTAATTTCGCCATTATTTCGACTCCCTCAATATAATATATTCTTCATCATTATACTAGAAAATAATTATAGTACAAAGTATAAGATACTTCTTAAGTATAGCTTTATTCAAAAGAGGTTACTCCTTCGTCTTACGGGTATAGAAAAGAACACTTGCTTATATTATGTATCAATTCTTTGTTTCTATTTATTTTTATTTCTTTTTTAAAATATTTTTCTAAAAATGAAACCTTTTATGTTCTCTTTCGTATTCTATTAGTTAATCCTGAAAATTTAAGTTACTGGAGGCTCTTTTATGAAATGGCTTTTGTTAATCGTTCTTCTCTCATTTCTTATTTATGGGTTATTTCGACTCACTTCTTTCTTAACGAATCCGCAGCGAAGATTAACATTCGCGCAAAAGCGTGGAACATTTTATTTGTTTGATAAAAAAGATAATATAAGAATGAATCTCTTACTAACATATAAAGGTCATTTGCTTGAGGGGGAAAAATACGCTGCTGCTGAAGAAGTGGATCACATTTTACTCTTTCCTACAAATCCTTATAATACAAAGTTGTCCACTCAAGATAAAGCCGATATAGAACAGTCACTATTGTCTATCTATCCAAAGGCAAAAATCGAATGGACACGGTTTAAAAAGTCGTAAATAACGGAAGCTCGAACTTCCGTAATCAACCAAATAAACCCCTGAACCATTATACATGCATACAAGAAAGCTTCGTATAATGGTTCAGGGGTTATATTCATTTAAGAAAGAAGGTCTTAAATTCTCCTTTTTATTCATGGGCCTCTTTAAAAAATTCTCTCCATTTTATTACCGTAATTTTTTCCCGTAAGATATAAACAAGTATCGCTAACGCAAACAAAATGATCACAACCATTGTCAACGAGAATTGACTGATAAATTGGCCAAAAATAGTATAGAAAAATGCTAAAGGAATATTGCTTATAAAAGAAGTTTTACTATATTCCTTTAAACTTTTTCTTTTTTCCAACAAGCAGAAATTTAATAAATGATAATGAAACACAGGGATCAATCTTAAAACGGAGATTTGTCCGAGTGTTAAATTACGATATTCACCAAACCATCTTTTTTTTAGATGAGATAGTTTGTTATGAGTTTTTGGCAAGCGGTGAATGACCGCATAGAATAAGAGACAATTAATGGTTAAGCCGATAATAGAATAGATGGTACCAAGCGTCACTCCAAATAAAACTCCTCCCGCAATACAGACTAGAATAGGAGGAATAAACAAAAATTGCCGAAGTGTATGGAATAAAATAAAAATAATCGGTGCTAATATCCCACTAACTTCTACCATTACAAATAGGACTGATAACTGCTCTTCCATCTTATCACCTTCTGCTCTAAAGAATCATGTTGTTATTACAGTGTATAAGAAAAGAGATGAGAATATGCCTAAACATTTAGTACATAAAGTACAATCCCAGCTTCTAGTAATGTCAAGAGAGGTAAACCATATTTGAAAGAAACATGCTTTGTTTTATGACGAAACTTTTTCATTCCAATAAATAAACCCAGCGCTCCAAATAGAATAGCAGTAATCCACAATGTTTTTTCACTTATCCGATACTGATGCTTAATTGCTCTTTTTTTATCTATCCCCATTAGAGAGTAAGCGAATATATTCACGACTGCCAAATAGATTAATACATATGTAATCACATGTTCTCCCCTTTCGCAAAAAAGTATAGAAAAAAAGAAGGTATAAGGTACCTTCTTTTTAAAAAACTTATTTTAAGTTTTGTTTTGCAACTGTTGCTAATTCAGCAAATGCTTTTTCATCACTTACAGCAAGTTCAGCAAGCATTTTGCGGTTTACTTCGATACCAGCTAATTTTAATCCGTGCATTAAACGGCTATAAGAAAGACCGTTAATACGAGCAGCTGCATTGATACGAGTAATCCATAATTTACGGAAATCACGTTTCTTTTGACGACGATCTCTGTATGCATACATTAATGATTTCATTACTTGTTGGTTTGCAACTTTGTATAATGTATGTTTTGAACCATAATAACCTTTAGCTAATTTAAGAACTTTTTTACGACGTTTGCGTGTAACTGTACCGCCTTTAACACGTGGCATATTATTTCCCTCCTATATTGAAAAAATTACTTAATGTTGTCTAATAAATGACGAATGCGTTTGAAATCGCCTTTGGATACTAATCCAGCTTTGCGAAGTTTACGTTTTTGCTTAGTAGATTTGTTAGCAAATAAGTGACTAGTATAAGCTTTTGAGCGTTTTAATTTACCAGAGCCTGTCTTTTTGAAACGTTTAGCAGCTCCGCGGTGAGTTTTCATTTTTGGCATTTGGTATTCCTCCTCTTACTTGTCGTTTTTAGGCGCTAAAGTCATGAACATGCTTCGACCGTCCATTTTCGGATGTGATTCCACAGTGGCAACTTCTGCACAAGCTTCTGCAAAACGAACAAGTACACGTTGACCGATTTCCTTATGTGTAATAGCACGTCCCTTAAAACGGATGGATGCTTTTACTTTATCGCCTTTTTCTAGGAACTTAATAGCATTACGAAGCTTTGTATTAAAGTCATGCTCATCTATAGTTGGACTAAGGCGAACCTCTTTAATATTAATGATTTTTTGATTTTTACGTGCTTCTTTTTCTTTCTTTTGCTGTTCAAACTTGTATTTACCGTAGTCCATGATTCGAGCTACTGGCGGCTTTGCGTTTGGAGCAACAAGAACCACATCAAGATTAACACGTGTTGCAATTTCAAGAGCTTCAAATTTCGTTTTAATCCCAAGCTGTTCTCCATTTTGGTCAATAAGACGAACTTCTCTAGCACGAATGCCTTCATTTAAAATCATATCTTTGCTAATAGTTAAACACCTCCAAGGTTAATGACGAATACAACGTTCGGGTCAAGAATAATCTATTCTAGGTCACCTTCTCTAGATTAGATACTAATTGACACTTGACTCCCAAGTTGACATCGTAGGCTTTGTAATCTTTATCATCCAAATAAAAAAGTGTGGATGATCAATTCACCCACACTTACGAAACAAAAGTAATACCTAAAATGTTTTACGTAATACCTGTTAACTACTTGGAATCTGTGTCAATCAGGTGAGAAGCGGGTGCTTCTTCTTTTCCTCAAACTCGTATTCAATTTACCTTAGTAACTATATCACAATTGATATCTATAAGTCAACGAAAGAAATATCACAACGAGAAAAATTTTATCAAAATAATGGATTCAATGCAATACTTTTTATACATAAATTCAGAAAAGCTCGGAATATAGGTTGAAAATCAGAAATTCCGGCTTGGAAATACAACTCATTTAATTGGATAATTTCACTTCTTGTGTTAAATTTTCTAAGAAATCTACATAAGAAACTGTTTCTGATTTTTGTTCTCCGTATTTGCGGACATTTACGGCTTTGTCTTCTACTTCATTGTCTCCCACTACTAGCATGTATGGAATTTTTTTCATTTGTGCTTCACGAATTTTATAGCCGATTTTTTCGTCGCGCTCATCCAGCTCAACGCGGAAACCGTGTCTTTGTAAGTTTTCTTGCACCTTTTTTGCATATTCAAAATGTACAGAAGGTGATACTGGAATAACTTGTACTTGTACTGGTGATAACCAAGTAGGGAATGCTCCTTTGTATTCTTCAATCAAGAATGCAATGAAACGCTCCATTGTTGACACTACACCTCTATGGATAACTACTGGACGATGCTGCTTTCCATCTTCTCCAACATATGTTAAGTCAAAGCGTTCTGGTAATAAAAAGTCCAATTGGACAGTAGAAAGTGTTTCATCCTTTCCTAAGGCAGTCTTCACTTGCACATCTAATTTCGGACCGTAGAATGCTGCTTCTCCTTCTGCTTCAAAGTAATCTAGACCTAGATCGTCCATTGCTTCTTTCAGCATGCTTTGTGCTTTATTCCACATCGCATCGTCATCAAAGTATTTCTCTGTATCTGCAGGATCACGATAAGATAAACGGAACGAGTAATCTGTAATATTAAAGTCTTTATATACTTCTAGCACTAAGTTTACAACACGCTTAAATTCATCTTTAATTTGGTCTGGTCTTACAAAAATATGGGCATCATTTAGAGTCATTCCACGAACACGCTGTAATCCAGATAAAGCACCAGACATTTCGTAACGATGCATTGTGCCAAGCTCTGCGATACGGATTGGTAACTCGCGGTAGCTGTGAATATCATTTTTGTATACAACCATATGATGCGGACAATTCATCGGACGAAGAACTAGCTGCTCATTATCCATTTCCATCACAGGGAACATATCTTCTTGATAGTGATCCCAGTGTCCAGATGTTTTATATAAATCAACACTTCCCATGATTGGTGTATACACATGGTTATACCCTAATCGCTCTTCTTTATCTACAATATAACGTTCTACAATGCGTCTGATTGTTGCGCCTTTTGGCAGCCATAGCGGCAAGCCTTGTCCGACTTTTTGAGAAGTCATAAATAAATCTAATTCTTTTCCGATTTTGCGATGATCTCTTTCTTTTGCCTCTTCTAAAAAGCGTAAGTGCTCTTCTAACTCATTCTTCTTAAAAAAGGCAGTTCCATAAATACGTTGAAGCATTTTATTATCGCTGTTCCCTCTCCAGTATGCACCTGCAATGTTCAGCAATTTAAACTCTTTTAGTTTTCCAGTAGATGGTACGTGAACACCGCGACAAAGATCAATAAATTCTCCTTGTTGGTATAATGTTACTGTCTCGTCTTCAGGAATTGCATCGATTAACTCTAGTTTATATTCATCATCCATTTCTTTAAAAAGCTCAATCGCTTCTGCGCGACTTACTTCTTTGCGGACAATCTCCAGATTTTCGTTAATAATTTTTTTCATTTCTTTTTCAATAGCCGGTAAATCTTCAGGTGTTAACGATTGCTCTAAATCAATATCATAGTAAAATCCATTTTCGATAACTGGCCCTACACCGAGCTTAACATTTCCATAAATTCGTTTAATAGCTTGTGCCATTAAGTGCGCAGAGCTATGGCGTAAGATTTCTAAAGCATCTGGGCTATCCGGTGTAATGATTTCAAAAGAAGCATCCTCTAGTATAGGTCTTTTCAAATCATATAAAGAGCCATTAATTTTCCCTGCTAGTGCTTTTTTTCTTAAGCCTGGGCTAATGGAACCCGCAATATCTTCTGTTGTAGTCCCTTCTGGAAACTCCTTTACCGCTCCGTCTGGAAATGTAATCTTAATTAATTCTGACATGAAACTTCCTCCTTTATTTTTGCCATTAAGCTTTTCTTGTACGATAAGAACCGATTAAAACGCAAAAAAACCCATCCCTATGCGAAGGGACGAGTTTTATAGTAAAAACACGTGGTTCCACCCTAATTCCCAAACAATGAAAATGTCTGGCTTTAGTTTAAACAGATAACGGCTGCTGAAACCGCCAGTCATTACTGAGGATAATCCCGTTCCTGACTGAAGTTTAAAGGTGGTAAGCAATCTTATCGTGTTAGGAAGTTCCCAGCATCCTTCCCTCTCTTGAAACCGTACAAGAAAACTATTGTCCTTATCATTACATGTATAAGTTATAGTTAATTTATGTACGTTATTATATGCTTTTCTAGACATAAAATCAAGGGAATTAAAGGGAAACTTACTTCATTTCTGTCTGTGTGCTTATTCTTAGAAAAAACTGTTCTTTATCTAAAAGTTGTACTCGTTCTTCAAAAATATTTAAAATAGTTCGCACAATAGGTAATTCTCTATCCTCTGTATACAAAAAGATAGTTTTCGGTGCGATCGCAAGCAATGGTCCTAGAGAATAGGGATCGATATAATGGGTAGAAGAAACAACATTTTTTTGATCATACAGCATCATTAGCTCTTGCTGGGGAATTTCCCGGTATTCTGTATCAAAAAATTGTATTTCTAGATCAATTAACACATGAATATGATTCACTTTTGCAGCCTTTTTGGAAAGGGAATTTCGCAAAGTATGAATAAACACCTGATATTCTTGTTCCATTTTGTACTCATCAATCGATAATTCTATGTATTTTATCAACTTTCCAATAAAAGACTTTAATCGAAAGGTCACAAAGGAATCAAAGGAAAATTCTTTATGTTGTTCTATTATGAAGTTATTCATACACTCTGAAAGACAACTCTTTATGTTTATCTCTTTTATTAAAGTGGTAAGTCCTTCCCGCTCTTCCTCCACTAAACTGTGAAGTATTTCTAATATACTCCGCTGTTCTAGTTCATCCATATAGAAATAACGATTTTTTAATATTTCTCTCGCCCAATCATCTGTTTTTATATGCAAGATAAAAGCGGTTAAGCATTTCTTTATCTCCTGACTGCTTCCATCTGTTTTAACGACTATACACTTATTGTCGTCGTCCACTCTGTCAAACGACTCCACATATTTTACCTGTTTCTTCAGTATGCGCAAAAATCTCAAAGCATCTTTTTGATCATGAAATTGAATTTCAATCAACCGTATCCCCCCTTTATAAAGAAGTCCTCGATTTCATATATATGGGGGGGAGGTAGAAAATAGACTTAAAATATGTATGCAGATTAATGGACGATTATAAAAAATAGTTAAAAAACAAAAAAGACAGACTATCCACTTAGTCTGTCCTCACCACTTTATAAACCAATCATAAAAAAAATAGGATAGCTCCTAATACGAGAGCATACAAAATAATATATCCTATATACAATTTTTGAAACGAAATAGAACGCTTTTCGCATCGAGTTCTAATATATGCAAGTAATCTTCTATTCTTTGTTATATACGTATAGGTTAAACCAAATACTAATAACGCTAGGATTATCTTATAGATTCCCGGGCTGTAAAAAGATAGAAAAAAGGGAATTAACAATAACAATATCGTTATTGATACAAAGAAAAGAAACTGATTATATCGCTTTATTGCTAATTTTTCCGCATTTGAAATTTCCGTCAACACACATTTCTCCTTCATAGAAATTGAAACTTTTTAACTTATTATAGTCGCTTATTTTTCCCTTTGACGCGAATAGGTGTAGATAAATAACGAATTCTCTCCATTACTCTCATCGCTTTCATCTTTTCCTCTTCTCCTCTTTGCGAATAAGTAAGATGATGCTCTAAGCCACTAAAGTCAAAATTGGACGTAAATAACGTTGGTAAATTCTCTAACATTCTGAACTGCAAAATCGGCCCAAGCACCTCATCTCGAATCCAACTAGACATTGTTTCTGCTCCGATATCGTCCAGCATTAAAATAGGCTCACGTTTTATACTTTCGATTTTATCATTTAATGTACTATCAGCAATGGAGCTCTTCATTTCTCTAAATAATTCAGGAACATATACAATCATAGAGGAAATTTGCTTTTGTGAAAGCTTATTAGCAATTGCTCCTAAAATATACGATTTTCCTACACCAAACTCTCCATAAAAATAGATCCCTTTATGTCTTTCACCAGGTTTATAATCTTCTACAAATCGGATAGCCGCTTCCACTGCCTCCATTCTCTCTCCGTCAAGATCAATGGTATTAAAGGAAGCCTCTAGAATATCCTTTGGTACATATAAGCTTTTAATCAGCTTCTCTTTTTTCTTCTGATTATCTTCCGTCAACTTACGGGGACAACGGTCATACTGAATCTCTATATTCCCTCTGACTATTACTAGACTAGGATGGTATCCCTGCATCATATTTACACATTCCTGAAGACTAGGGCATTTATTACAAGCTTTGCTTTGATTGGCATATTCATATAGCTTTATCATGCCAACATCAACCGCATTGGAAGTAAGCTCATCCTCATGCTCTCGTAGAAAGGCTCTTACATCAGGATGTGCAAGCACTTCCTGCTTCATAGCACGGTATCGTTCCTGAAAATTATTACCCGCACCAAATTTCTTTAAGGTATCGTTAATTCTTTCCACCGTTTACTCCACCACCTGATATTATAATTTTTTTATGCGTTCTTCCAGCTCACGCTTTTTTTGTTCCAAATCTTGATCGTTTGCTTCCTTAGAAGAAGTATTTCCCTCCGTTTTCTTCGTTCCTTCGTTATCCTGATTTTGCCCAAACCATTCGGGAATTTTTTCTGTCCGAATAACTTTTCGGGTTGACTTCGACTGTGGATTTTTTTTACCTTGAGCCCATTCCATATATTGCTTATGCTCTTTTTTGGCTAGAGCCATTGCCTCTTTTACTGTACGGATATTCTTTCTAACCCATTGGCCAGCAATCTTCTCCATATATCCCTTTGTCAATTTCATATCTGTTTTTAGCATAACATATTGAATTAGTACATTGATTACACCTGGAAGCAGCTTCTGCGAAAACATTATTTCTTCGATTATTTGCAAATCTGTTTTGGAAGGTTCTGCCCCTCCTGAAACGTCCTTCAACACTTGACGCGGGGAGGTATGATCTAAATAATAGATTAATTCTTCCTCTTGTGATTTTGGCGCATCAGTTGATGAATAATCCTTTTGCGGCTGTTTCCGATCCACTAACATCGGCAGCAAGTCATTATGTTGAAATTGATACCAATCACGAGCAGCTATTCTCAGTTCTTCAATATCAATCTCATCCTGTTGGTTAATCGCACTAATGACAATATTCTTCATTTGAATCGGATCAATTCCATAAATAAAGGCAAGATTATGGATTGCTTCCTTCACCTTTTTCGTAAATGCCTTTTTCGATAATAAAGAATCGTGTATTCCTGCATATAACAATTCAAAGTCAAAATCGCTCTTAGTAATTTGTATTCCAACTTGTTCTTCTCTTCCCATATAGGTTTGATCAGCAGTCTCTTCTTCCTCTAATTCATGCATTGCTCGAACAGCTCCACTATGATCAGACACAAACACCTCTTGGAAGGCTTTCGTTATGGGCTGAAAACTAGGATCCACGATTTTTTCATCCGAAAAGAATTTTTTCAATCTGCTATACTGTGCTTTTCCAATTTTTCTATATAAATAAACATTTAACATTCCATCAAGAAAATACTGAGCTGGTGATAAAGGCGGCTGTAGTTCATAGATAAACGACCGATTGCCATCTTCTTTCTTTAAATATGTTTTTAAAAGACCTATTCCTTCTAACTTTAATCTTGCTTCATATATATCATTTAAACCACAACTCATAAAATTCATTAAGCTATGATGTGTATTTGTCAGAGACCACAAGCGATTTTCTTCCACTTCTGCCCATAAGGTCATGTATAAAGCTAAACACTTTGTCCCAATTAATGGTTGATATAAGAAGGTGATTGTCTTTCGATCATAATCACTCAACAGTCCATTCACCGCTACTCGATATCTATCGACGGGAAGCAGGTCTTGCCAATGCTGAGACATACTCATCCTTCCTTTCTATTTCAATCCTTTCCGCCACAGGGAGGAAAGGCAAAAAAGAGCCAAAGAAATCTTTAGCTCCCTTAGTAATCTTTTCCATGTAACTTTTTAATCTTTTTTAATTAATTCTTTCAATTCATCAATAAACACATTAATATCTTTAAATTGGCGATATACAGATGCAAAACGTACATACGCTACTTCATCGATTTTCGCCAGTCGATCCATTACCATCTCACCGATTGCTTCACTTTTTATTTCGGAAGCAGCATTACTGCGAAGTTCTTTCTCTACTTCTGCTGTTATTTCCTCTAATTGTTTTAAAGCTACCGGTCTCTTCTCACAAGCTCTTATTAAGCCGCGCAATATTTTATCCCTGCTAAATTCTTCACGCGTCCCTTCCTTCTTCACTACAATCAAAGGAATTTCTTCTACCTTTTCAAAAGTAGTAAATCGATTCCCACAAGCTTCACATTCTCTTCTTCTTCGAATCGATTTATACTCATCAACTGGTCGTGAATCAAGAACGCGGGTGTTATTATGTTGACAGGTAGGACATCTCATCTCTATTATCAGCTCCGAATTCTTTGTTCCATGTATATACTTATCTTCATATTATATAAAATTACAAGCTTGTACAAGTAATTATCTAAAATTCTCTATTAAAAGATGAAATTCAGCGAGGGGAAACTCCCCATTTTTTTAAAATTCTATTTGCTTGGTGGATTGACTCTTCCATCGATCCATTATTATTAATTACTTCATCAGCAAGTGCAAGTTTCTCCTGTAACGGCATTTGAGCGTTTATTCTTTTAAGCGCTTGCTCATAACTTAAATCGTTTCTTTTCATTAATCGCGCAATTTGAGTATCCTGATCTACATATACTAAGATTGTTCGATCAACTGTATGATTTAATTTATTTTCAAACAGCAAGGGAATATCTAAAATCACCACTTTTTCGCCAGCTTCCACTGCTTGTCTCTGCTTCTCCTCCATCCTTCTTCTAACATCAGGATGCACAATACTATTAAGCACACGCCGTTCCTCTTCATTTGAAAAAATAATTTCTCCCAGCTTTTGGCGATTTAGCGTTCCATCTGAATGTAAAACTTCCTTACCAAAATGAGCCGCTATTTTTATATATGCTGGTTCTCCTTTTTCCACAGCGAGTCTTGATTCAATGTCCGCATCGATAATCGGAATATTTAGTGATTGATAATAAGAGGAAATTGTTGATTTTCCACTCGCAATTCCTCCCGTTAATCCAACTATTAACGTCATAAAAATACCTACCTTATTGATTTTTAGTATGTAACAAAATCGAGAAAAAAGCCTTCTCTTTTTAAAGGAAAGAAGATAGATAATTCTAAAGGCGATTAGCCAAGGAGGTTCACCGCCTTAAAAAAACCAATTTCATAAATAAAAAATTAAAGTTTAAAGATGCCAATAATGATTAGGATAATCCCAGGAATAAAGGAGAATTTATCCATATAACTTTTCTCTGAAAGAAATCTCCCTAGATAAATCCCTAATAAAACAAAGGAAGTACTCATAAAAATCACAGCAAGCGTTAAAAGTAATGGAGGAAATCCTAGCATAGAAGCACCAATTCCAGCTCCAAATGCATCCAAAGACAAGGCGAAACCTAACACAACTGCTTCTAGCCCAGTAATTGTTCCTGATTTATCAAAATCGGCTGTTAATGGCTTCTTTAAAATATTGATGACAATCCCTAAAGATTTTATTTCAAAATTAATAATATTCTTTTCTTCTGTTAGTATTTCTTTTTCCTTGCTTGGCTTAAAATATTGATAAAGAATCCAACCACCTAATAGGATTAAAATAATCCCACCTATACTCTCTGCAAACGAAGGGGAGAATATCCTTGAGATAACATGACCAACTAACATCGCAATCAGAAGTGTCAAACCGGAACAACAGGCGATAATCAAAATAGAATTTAGGGGCATTTTCATTTTTCGAAGTCCGTACGTAAAACCAACACTAAAGCTATCGATGCTAACAGCGATTGCTAATAATAAAAGAGAAAACACCTGGACCATAAAGATAAGCTCCTTCCAAATCAATAGTAATATACTATATGGAAAGAGCCCATCCAATGTTAATTCAGGATTATTGTTTTATTTTTTTTGGCAATTAGGACAAAAAACGGTTCCTCTTCCACCGACTATAATTCTTTCTAAAGTATGGCCACATACTTTGCACTCTTGGCCTTTACGACCATATACATATAGTTCAAGCTGGAACATTCCAATTTGTCCTTGGGTGTTTACATAAGAGCGGATCGTACTACCACCTTTTTCAACCGCTTCAGATAAAGTAGCAATGATTTCTTTATATAATTTTTCTATTTCTTTCTCTTCTAGAGAACTTGCTACTCTCTCCGGATGAATGCCACTCCGGAATAAAGATTCATCTACATATATATTTCCTAACCCAACCACAATCTTTTGGTCCAACAATGCTGTTTTGATACTGCGATTCGTTTTGGATAAACGCTCTGAAAAATTCGCTATCGTAAAGTCAGCAGCAAAAGGTTCAGGTCCTAATTGGGAAAGGGGCATGGCGTTTAATTCTTCCCCTTTTTTAAATAAATGCATAGTACCGAATTTCCGGACATCTTTATATCTTAGCTCTGAACCATCTTCAAAAAAGAAAATAACATGTGTGTGCTTATCAACTGGCTCTTGCGCTTGAAAAACTCCATATTTACCTTCCATTCGCAAATGGGAGACGATGGTAAAATCATTTGTTTCAATTAATATAAATTTCCCACGTCTTTTAACATCTAAAATGGTTTGACCAACCAATGCATCTGAAAATTCTTCCACATTTTCTGGTTTTTTAATCATTTTTGCCCATGATACAACCACTTCTTTTATTATTTTATTTTGCGTCAGCTGTTTCAGCGTTTTACGTACCGTTTCAACTTCTGGTAATTCTGGCACTTCTATCTCCTCCTTTCTTGTAAAAAATTTCTTTTGTATTTTATGGTTCGTAAAATTTGTTACTTTAAACCATCGCCTAATTATTACCATTGAAAAAATAGTAATCTTTTGGAAAACAAGACTTTATTATTTCGCATCATACCAAGTTGGGCCGTAAGAATAGTCCACTTTTAAAGGCACACTTAATTCAACTGCATGTTCCATTACATCTGGAACAATTTCTTTTAGCTTGTCTATTTCGTCTTTAGGAGCTTCAAAAATCAATTCATCGTGAACCTGCAGCAATAGTTTTGCTTTCAAACCTTCTACTTCCAAGCGCTTTGCCATATCAATCATCGCCTTTTTGATGATATCAGCTGCACTTCCTTGGATTGGTGTATTCATCGCCGTTCTCTCTGCAAAACTGCGAAGATTAAAGTTTCTGCTCGTGATATCAGCTAAATATCTTCTTCTCTGAAGCAAAGTGGAGACATAGCCTTTTTGCTTTGCATCTGCTACTATTTCTTCCATATAATTTCTTACTCCTGGATAACTTTCTAAGTAACGCTCAATAAATTTCGCCGCTTCTTTTCTTGTAATATGCAGACTTTGGGAAAGACCATAATCACTAATACCATATACAATACCAAAGTTAACTGCTTTAGCGTGTCTCCGCATATTGGAGGTTACTTCGTCAGCTTCTACATGGAAAACAGACATAGCTGTTTCTGTATGAATATCATGATCTTCTCTAAATGCTTCGATTAATTTCTCATCATTAGCGATATGAGCAAGTACCCGTAACTCTATTTGACTATAGTCAGCCGCAAAAATAACCCAATCCTCTTCTGTCGGAACAAACGCTTGTCTTATTTTTCTTCCTTCTTCTAAACGAATCGGGATATTTTGCAAATTAGGATCAATCGAGCTTAAGCGACCTGTTTGTGTTAGTACCTGGTTAAATCTTGTATGAATTCTTCCATTATGGACCACTTTTTGCAAGCCTTCTATATAGGTTGATTGCAATTTCCCCAGCTGTCTATATTCTAATATTTCTCTAATTACTTCATGTGAACTAGCAAGTTGCTCTAATACATCAGCAGATGTGGAATAGCCTGTCTTCGTTTTCTTGACAACTGGCAATCCAAGTTTTTCAAATAAAATCACACCAAGTTGCTTCGGAGAATTAATATTAAAGGTTTCACCAGCCAGCTCATAAATTCGACCTTCAATTTCTTTCAACCTTTCGGAAAGCTCTTGCCCCATTGCTTTTAGTCGAGATACATCCACCTTTACTCCAGTTGATTCCATATCAGCAAGTACCAAGCTTAAAGGCATTTCTAAATCGTAAAATAAAGCTTCTTGATCGTTCTTTCTCAATTCATCTTCCATTTTCTCTTGAATAGCCTTCAAAGCGAATGCTTTTCTCACGAGATGGTCTGCTAATATTTCTTGTTCGGGAACCTTTCTTTTTGCTCCTTTTCCATAAAATACTTCATCTGATTGCAAATTAGTAAAATCATATTTTTTAGCAACAGAGGCAACATCTTCAATGGTTGCAGAAGGATCCGCTAAATATGCTGCGATAAGAACATCAAATGTAATTCCTTTTAAATGAATTCCTTGATGACGTAACGATACTTCCGATCTTTTAGCATCATAAACAATCTTTTCTTTCTTTTCATCTTCTGCCCAATTTTTAAAAGCAGACGACTTTAAAGCATGGTCAATTGGAAGATAGTATGCGCCGTTATCATTTAAAAGAGAAATTCCCAGAATAGGTGCATAATGATAATTATCTTCTAGTACTTCAACATACATCATATTTCTATCAGAAAAAATATCCTCTGTGATATTTTCCACTGTTTTAAATTCGATATCTTCTAATACAAGTTCTTCTTTTTCTGGTGCATCTCCTAATTTTTCAAGAAGAGAATTAAAGCCAAGTTCTTTAAAAATCTCCTTTAATTTCTCTATTTGCATGCCCGGAAATTCTGTATCTTCTAATGTTATGGTTAAAGGAGCTTCTCTGAAAATAGTAGCAAGTTCTTTACTCATTAAAGCTTGGTCCTTAAATTCTTCTAACTTTTCCTTCAGCTTTTTACCACTTACTTTGTCAATAGATTGGACTAAATTTTCTAAGGAATCAAATTCCTTCAGCAGTTTGATAGCTGTTTTTTCACCAACACCAGGAACACCCGGAATATTATCTGAGCTATCCCCCATTAGACCTTTCATATCAATAATTCGGTCAGGTGTCAGTCCATATTTTTCTTGGATATGGCTTGGAGTATAGGACTCCATATCTGTAATTCCTTTTCTGGTGATATAGACAGTTGTCTTATCCGAACTTAATTGGGTTAAATCTTTATCTCCAGAAATAACAACCACTTCAAAACCATCTTTTTCTCCTTGAAGAGAAAGTGTTCCGATAATATCATCAGCTTCATAATTTTCTAATTCGTAATGATGGATACCATAGGATTTCAACAACTCTCTAATATAAGGGAATTGCTCCGATAATTCTGGTGGCGTTTTTTGACGCCCCCCCTTATATTCACTAAACGTTTTATGACGGAAAGTTGTTT
Organism: Niallia circulans NBRC 13626; assembly: GCF_001591585.1. Lineage (GTDB taxonomy): Bacteria > Bacillota > Bacilli > Bacillales > Cytobacillaceae > Niallia > Niallia circulans. Next base: position 102,763 of record NZ_BCVE01000007.1, read on the forward strand.
TCCCTGCATCAAAGGCAACAAGAGCATGTGTTGGCTTTTCTTCTTCGATAATTTTCATAAGCATCATAGTAAAACCATAAACAGCATTAGTGTGCACACCTTTATCATTGTTTAATAGAGGCAAAGCAAAAAACGCTCGATACGCAATACTATTACCGTCAATTAAGATTAATTTCTTTTTCAAGAAATCCTCCTCCATCCTTTTAATAAGGTATATTTTCTCGTATATAAACGGGGATTATTACACGACTCAATACTATTTATTTTACATGACATATTCATAAATGTAAAAAAGCAGAGATTGTGATAAAAGAGGTCTTACTAGACACGTGCATATTTCACCCTACAAGGAAATATGCGTGCAGTACACATCTTTTAACAACAAACTCCGCTATTTTTACAGAAGAAAAAAACAATTTAGGTATATCGACACTGGCATGGATTAGAGGATCACAATTCTACCACCAATCATTTACGATTCCTTTCCTGCCATACCCACTATTAAAAGGGGAAGCCAAAAGCGGGGTAGCTTTCAGCTTAAGTCCTTAACCAAATGGATAAGGGGGACTTCAAAAATAATTGTACCAACAAAGTGTAAACCCACCATAAACCAAATGTAAAAACAATGTAAAGGAGGTAGAAAAGTGGAGGAGGCTGTTTATTGGTGTACAAACTGGAGACTATCGACTGAGATAAAGGATACACGACGAACGATAGAGAGTCGATGTTGACTTATCGTAGGGAGATCGTCGGAAGTTTGCTAACCGATAGGCTCCGCAGCTAGACAATGAAAAGCGGAAGGTACCGTTTAGCGCCTTGTAAACTGGAGCGATTCTCTCAAGATAAAGGATACACCATGAACGCTAGTGAATGGATGTTGACTTATCGTAGGGATAATCGTGAAGTTTAGCTGGCGCTGGTACCTAGAGCTAGACAAGTAGAAAAGCGGAGGAGGATGTTTATCGGTGTACAAACTGGAGACTATCGACTGAGATAAAGGATAATCTTCTTTCTGAAAATAATTAAAACCCCAAACAATTATACGAAATTTTCAGCACTTTACGTATAATCGTTTGGGATTATATTTGGTTAAAAAACTTAATCTCCAGTCTATTTCCTAAAATGGAAATTCCTTATGGAAAATAACAGTGAAGGTCGTTCCTTCTCCCATTTTACTCTCTACTTGAATGGTTCCTCTATGAAGTTCTACTAAATGCTTCACGATCGCCAGTCCTAATCCAGTACCTCCAGAATTTCTACTTCGCGCTTTATCCACCCGATAAAAGCGTTCAAATATTCTAGGAATTTCTTCTTGCTCTATTCCAATCCCAGTATCTTGGATTTTCACTTCGATTTTCCGTTTCTTTTCCACGACATAGACAGTGATTTCTCCATCATTCGGGGTATAGATGACCGCATTCGTTATAAGATTTAGAAAAACTTGCGTTAATCTACTTCTATCACCCTCAATTTGAATAATTTCATTCGCTTGAGGAAAAAATAGCTTAATATTTTTCGCTTCTGCTCTACCTTTCAACATTTTTGTCGCTTTATTGAGAATTTCCACCAGATTAAACTCCTCTTTATTTAAGGCAAAATGGTGTTGTTCCAATTTTGATAGATCGAGAAGGTCTTGAATTAACGTCTGTAATCGGTGACTCTCTTTTAAAATAATTCGTAAAAATTCCTCTAACGTCTCTTTATCTTCCATAGCACCGTCAAGAAGTGTTTCCGAGAAGCCTTTAATAGAAGTAATAGGTGTTTTTAATTCATGTGAGACATTGGCTACAAAGTCTTTACGAATTTGCTCGAGCTTTTTCAATTCTGTTATGTCATTAAAAACAAGTAAAATCCCCATCCATCGGTCATTCGTCCCTATAATAGGCACTCCGTATACTTGGAAACTTTTTTTCTCATTTTTAATTTCAAGGGTCATTTCTCGGATTACCTTATGCTCAGTCATAAATATTTCTTCCGCTAGATCCATCACTTGTCTGTATGGAATGACTTTGTAGTATTGTTTATAGAGATAATCAGCAGAACGGACAAAGAACATATCCTTATAGGATTTATTGATTAAATTGATATATCCTCTGCTATCAATTAATAGTAATCCACTACTAATACTCTCAATCAATGTTCCTAAACGATCTTCTTGAATTTCTTGTGCTTTTACCATCTCTTGCATATCTTTAGCTACTTTATTTAGCGAAGAACTAAGTACTCCTGTTTCATCTACTCGATCTTCATAGGTTCTCGCATGATAATTACCATTCGCTAAATCGACAGCAACTTTAGTAGCCGACTCAATGGGTCTTATATAACGATAAATTAATTTATAGCCAATTAAATAAATCACTAAAAGCGACAAGAAAAATGAAGCAAAAATAATCCAATTAATGTGCTGATAAGCATTTTCTATTTCTTCGATTTTTGCACCAATTAATAGATATCCTAATCTCCCCTCTTCACCAGTTAACTTTTGTTGATAAAAATGAAAGTTAGGATTTCCATTAATAGTTACCGCTTTAGCTTTTTCATTTGAAAGCAGTCTCTGCATTCGATTTTCATATTCTGTATCTGTCTGCAGTTCTCCTTCGTTGAAGAGAATCTCTCCAGTTTCATCCATAACAGTAATTTGTATATCTAATGCTTCGCTATATTCTTGTAATAAACGATTATTAATGTCTAACCCTTCGCCATTTTGCATTATTTGATTTGCGATTAAAGTGCCTTCTCGTTTCAATCGACTGTCAAAGGAGTCCATAAACGTCTTTTTATTATATGATTCGATAAATATTGCTACGAACAAAAACACGATAAATATAGTAAATAAAACACTCGCCATTAATCGAGATTTAAAGCTCTTCATTTACTTTGGTTCCTCTAACTTATAACCTAATCCACGAATCGTTTTAATATATATTGGTTTTTTCGTATTCTCTTCAATTTTTTCACGTAAGTGACTAATATGTACATCTACAATTCTTGTATCTCCGACGAAGTCATAATTCCAAACTGCACTTAATAGTTGATCCCTTGTAAGAACTCTTCCCTTATTTTTTACAAGATATAATAATAACTCAAACTCTTTCGGAGTTAACTCTAATAAGTCTCCTTTGAAATATGCTTCATAATAATTAGGAAGAACTCTTAGTTCGCCTATTTTTATACCATCGTCCTCTTCTTCGTCTACTTCATCCGAGGCTGCTGGCACTTGCATTTGAATTCGTCTTAATACAGCTTTAATTCGAGCAATGACTTCACGGGGGCTAAAAGGTTTAGTCATATAATCATCTGCACCTAGTTCAAGCCCTAAAACTTTGTCAAACTCATCGTCTTTAGCTGTTAACATTAAAATAGGAGTTAACACTTTCTGTTGGCGTAATTCTTTACAAACATCCATCCCATCTTTTTTTGGCAGCATTAAATCTAGTAAGATGACATCTGGATTAGCAGTTAGTGCTAGATTCAATCCTTCTTCTCCATCCATGGCAGTTAATACATCATAACCTGCCTGTTGTAAATTATACTTAAGTAGAGTTACGATAGATTGTTCATCATCTACAACTAAAACCTTTTTCTTCATATACAGCCTCCAAATATGTTAATTCCCCTAAAGTCCCCTTATACCTATTTTCATTATAATATATTGTTCACTAAAAATGGAAAAAACATTTATTTCCTGTTTACAAATAGGAAATAGTACTTAAACCTTTTCGTATTCGTCTCTGATAAAGCATCAAGCTTTATTGATTAAATGAAATACAAAAAATCGGCTAGCTCTTTTTTATCGAGCTGCCGACTTTTATACTTAATTTAATACTGTCAATACACTACGAACGGAGTGAACAGATTTATCTAGAGCTGCCTTTTCTTCCTCTGTTAACTCCAGTTCGATAATTTGTTCGATTCCGTTTCCGCCAAGAATTGTAGGTACACCTAGATAAAGATCGTTATAGCCATATTCTCCTTCTAAATAAGCGATGGTAGGTAGGATACGTCTTTGACTTTTAATTATAGCTTCACACATATCTACCACAGAAGCTGCTGGAGCATAATAAGCGCTTCCGTTTCCAAGTAAATTTACAATTTCCGCTCCGCCAATTCTTGTTCTTTCAATAATCTCATCCAAGCGATGTTTTGGAATTAGTGCTTCTAATGGAATACCACCTGCATAGGAATACCGTATAAGCGGAACCATATCATCACCATGTCCGCCTAATACAAATCCTGTAATGTCCTTAACGGAAAGATTTAACTCCATTGCCACAAAGCTTCGAAAGCGTGCTGTATCTAAAACACCCGACTGCCCAATTACTCTATTTTTAGGAAAGCCCGATTCTTTATAAACAGTATATGTCATAGCGTCAACAGGATTAGTGAGCACGATAATAACAGAATTAGGCGAATATTGAACAATTTCCTTAGTTACCGATTTCATAATTGCTTGATTTGTCTGCACAAGATCATCTCTACTCATACCCGGCTTTCTAGCCATACCAGCAGTTATTACGACAATATCAGAATCAGCTGTATCTTTATAGTCGGAAGTTCCCGTTATATTTGCATCAAACCCTTGTACAGGACTTGCTTCAAACATATCCAATGCTTTTCCCTTTGTGGAGTTTTCATTTCGCGGAACATCTAATAATACGATATCACCAAGTTCTTTTTGAGCAAGCAAAAAAGCAGTTGTGGCCCCAGTAAAGCCTCCACCAATGATGGAAATTTTCTTACGTTTAACCATATTATTTCCCCCTTATTAGACCGAGAATGAATGAAGCCCCCAATAAGCAGATACTAAGCAGAGTCCCCTTTTACTCTATTTAGTAAATACTTTTCCCAGCTTATCTCATTCTAATCCAATACCGTAAATCTTCTATTTTGGACAAAAAGGAAGAAGAGATGAGACAATCTCTTCTTCAATTTGTTATTAATTCATGTTCTTAATTAATTCATCACCGAACTCGGAACATTTCACTTCTGTAGCACCATCCATTAGACGAGCAAAGTCATATGTAACAACTTTGGAAGCAATTGTTTTTTCCACGGATTGAATCACTAATTGTGCAGCTTCAGTCCAGCCTAAATGTTCAAGCAATAGAACACCTGAAAGAATAACAGAAGATGGATTTACTTTATCTAAACCAGCATATTTAGGAGCAGTTCCGTGTGTAGCTTCAAAAATAGCATGGCCAGTTTCGTAATTTATATTTGCTCCAGGAGCAATACCGATTCCACCCACTTGTGCTGCTAAAGCATCAGAAATATAATCTCCGTTTAGATTCATTGTCGCAACTACATCAAATTCTTTTGGACGAGTAAGAATTTGTTGTAAGAAAATATCAGCAATAGAATCTTTAATAATGATTTTACCTTCTGCTTCTGCTTGAGATTGCGCTTTATTTGCTGCATCAGAACCCTGTTCTTCTTTAATACGATCATACTGGGCCCATGTAAATACTTTATCTCCAAATTCTTTTTCAGCTAATTCATAACCCCAGTTTTTAAATGCGCCTTCTGTATATTTCATAATGTTTCCTTTATGTACTAGAGTTACCGATTTACGACCTTCTTTAATCGCATAATTAATCGCAGCTCTTACTAAACGACTTGTTCCTTCTTCTGATATCGGCTTAATTCCAATTCCAGATGTTTCAGGGAATCTAATTTTATTAACTCCCATCTCTTGTTGTAAAAAGTTAATTAATTTAGAAGCAGCCTCTGAGCCCTTCTCATATTCAATTCCTGCATAAATATCTTCAGTATTTTCACGGAAGATAACCATATCTGTATCTTGAGGTCTTTTTACCGGAGAAGGAACTCCTTCAAACCATCTTACTGGACGTAAACAAACAAAAAGATCCAATTCTTGGCGCAAGGCAACGTTTAAAGAACGAATACCGCCACCAACTGGTGTAGTCAATGGTCCTTTTATAGCAATTAAATACTCTCTAATTACATCCAATGTTTCAGAAGGTAACCATTCCCCTGTTTCATTAAATGCTTTTTCACCAGCTAATACTTCTTTCCAAACAATTTTCTTTTCCCCATTGTATGCTTTTTCAACAGCTGCATCCAAAACTCTTGATGATGCTGCCCATATATCTGGTCCAATTCCATCTCCCTCAATATAAGGTACAATCGGATTTGCTGGTACATTTAATACTCCATCTACTACTGTAATTTTTTCTCCTTGCATGTTTCTATCCCTCCGTAAAAAATAGTTTCCTTTTCCAATGTAACAACGTTCATTGGAAAAAGAATGAAATAAATTTATTATAACAAGCTTTTATAAGCTAATTATATTTACTATTCTGACGAATAAAAAAGGAAAACGCCAATACGCAAAGTAAATTAACCCATCATTAAGTATATATTATTCTATTACTCTATGGGAAATTATATCCTTTTTTTATCGCTCTTGAACTGGAATATATTCCAAACGCTCTGGCCCAATATAATCTGCTCTAGGTCGAATAAGGCGATTATTATCATACTGCTCCAGAATGTGAGCCAGCCAGCCAGAAACTCTGCTTACTGCAAAAATCGGGGTGAATAAGTCATGATCAATACCTAAACTATGATAAACAGAAGCTGAAAAGAAATCTACGTTTGGAACTAAATTTTTCTCTTCTTTTAACAGTGTCTCAATCTTAACACTCATATCATATAATTGAGGTTCACCCGTCAATTGTGTTAATTTTCTTGCCATTTCCTTTAAATGTTTGGCACGAGGATCGCCCTTTCGATATACTCGATGGCCAAATCCCATTATTTTTTCTTTGTTGGCCATCTTTTCTCGAATATATGGCTCCACATTTTCAATGCTTCCGATTTCTTTCAGCATTTTCATTACTGCCTCATTTGCCCCGCCATGCAACGGTCCTTTTAATGCCCCAATAGCTGAAGTAATTCCAGAATATACATCAGACAATGTAGCTACACACACTCTTGCAGTGAATGTAGACGCATTCAATTCATGATCAGCATGAAGTACAAGTGCTTTATTAAAGGCTTCAATAGCAATCGCCTCTGGTTCTTTGCCATTAAGCATATAAAGGAAATTAGCAGCAAATCCTAAATCTTTTCTTGGCGAAATTGGTTCCAGCCCTTTTCTTAATCTTGAAAAAGCTGTTACGATAGTCGGAATTTTCGCTTGAAGTCTTACAGCTTTTAAATAGTTTGCTTCAGAATCCATTGCATCGGCGTGTTCATCATACGCTCCTAGTAAAGACACACTTGAACGAAGTACTGCCATTGGATGTACGTTATTTAATGGCATTAGCTTCATTTGTTCAATCAAAGAAACAGGTAATTCAGCATTATCTGCCAATTCTTGTTTTAGCTTTGCCAGTTCCGTATCAGTTGGCAACTTTTGATGCCATAATAAAAACACTACTTCTTCAAAACTGGAATGCTCTGCTAACACATCAATATCATAACCCACATAAGCAAGTGAATCATCTATAATGGAACTGATAGAAGATGTTGTAGCAATAATCCCCTCAAGCCCTTTTGTAACAGCCATACATATCTCTCCTTTACAACTTTTCTTTAATAGTTAGTACAACTCATTCAAACTCCCAGTATTGTCCCTGTTGTAGTTACCAATATTGTGAAAATCTGTAAAACAAAACAATGGAATTCATCTTAAATAAATGTTTACTATTTTGTTAGATTAACTGAATATGTACCAAAAAATCAATTAATAATGTAATTCGGATTTATTTTATAAAAAGATGGAGGGAGTTTTTTTCAAAAATTAAAGTGAGCATAAACTAATTGAAAATGCTTACATTTTCAATTAAAAAAATAAACTATTTGGTACGTTATAGATGAGATAAACTGTAACTACACATTCATTATAAACAAAAAACTTCAAAATGTCTCATATTTTATACTTAAAAACTGTAGATATAGTAAAAAAAATTTTTTCTAATTCTCCTTTACACTATATTTCTTTCTTTTTAAAATTATACCATAAATTCCTATAGCCTGTCTTTTATCTTACAACGGTAAATTAGAATAAGAGAGCGGATTAGGTTATCCACTCGACTACTTTAATGGCTGCATACGCTATTCCCGCCCCAATCAATGGTCCTACTGCCACTCCATTGAAAACCGATACAGACAAAATAGTTCCTAGAACAAGTGCTGTTGTAATTTCTGGAGAATCGGCTAGTAAACTAACTCCTCCTTTTGCGAGCAGAGCAACCATAATTCCAGAAATTAAAGCTATCCATGCATACGGTGATTTAAAGGTAGCTGTAAGATCTTTAAAACCAATATCTCCAGTGGCTATCGGAACAAGAACAGCTATCGTAATAATCGTTACGCCCCAATTGATACCTTTAGATTGAATCAATGAAAATAACTTACTATCTACCCCAATTAGTTTCAGCACTAATAAGAAAATAACTGCGATAATCAAGGAATTGTTTTTAGCTATAAGAGCAATTGCTAACAGCAAATATAGAAATAAATATGGCTGGCTAAATAAAAACATAACTAACTCTCCTTTTCGAAAGCAATTGACTTAAAAATTCTCTCTTCTTTATTTAAATTAAAAAGCAGGAATTTCGATTAAAAAAGCATAAGTATAGAGAATATAAATAAAAAGGAATATATATAATCTATATCTAGTTCCTAATCACTAATGACCCATTTTCTATTATACTAAAAACGGGAGGATTGACTTTGAATTTAACTTATCTTAACCGAACAATTCGGTTTATCATAGTGATAGCAGCTACATTCCTATTATTTGTTAGCTTTTTTTATTTATCCAAAGTAACTTATCCTTTTATTATTGGATTTCTGATTGCTTTTTTAATGAATCCACTCGTTAATTTTCTACAATTCAAATGCAAATTACCAAGGGCTTTTGCTGTTGTTTTAAGTATTTTACTCATTTTATCCGTTTTTGCTGGTTTGGTTTCTTTACTAATTGCTGAAATTGTAGCAGGAGCTGCCTATCTTGGAGAAGTTGTTCCCAAACATATAGACATCATTATTCGATACATAGAAGATTTGTTCGCAGCGCAAATTATTCCATTATATAATAAAATTTCTCAAACGTTCAATAATCTCGGTACTGGTCAACAAGATACCATTATGACAAATATAGATAAAGTGGGCGAACAAGTTGGAACGGTAATGGGAGATTTTTTACAATCCTTCTTTCTTAATATTCCTATTTTCCTGTCCTGGTTTCCAAATGCAGCAAGCGTCCTCATTTTTTCTCTATTAGCTACTTTTTTTATCAGCAAGGACTGGGGACGGTTATCATTAAAAATTGGAAAGTTCTTTCCTTCCAAGTGGTTAAATAGTGGTAAAACAGTATTCTTTGAATTAAAAAAAGCTTTGTTTGGTTTTTTAAAAGCCCAATTAACGCTTGTTTCCATTACGACTGTCATTATTCTAATTGGTCTGTTAATACTTCGAGTGGATTATGCTATTACTATTGCACTGTTAACTGGAATTGTAGATATTATCCCCTATCTCGGTACAGGGTTAATCTTTGTTCCATGGATTATTTACGAAATTATCACAGGGCAGATTGTGCTGGCAATTGGATTGTCCGTGCTATATATTATTGTTTTAGTTCAAAGACAAATCATGGAGCCAAAAATCCTTTCTTCCAATATCGGACTTGATCCATTAGCTACTTTAATTGCCTTATTTGTTGGTTTTAAGCTTTTTGGTTTTATCGGACTTATTGTTGGTCCAGTTTCCCTCGTTATCGTGACTTCCCTGCACCGAGCAAATGTATTTCATGATATATGGAAATTTATTAAAGGGGATAGTGAAATACCAAAATAAACGCATATAAAAAAAGAAGCTGGAATATTAACATTCCAACCAATTTATACCGAACAATTATACGGAGATGCTAAAAAACACTTCGTATAATTGTTTGATTTTTTATTCATTAAAAAAGGTTTGTAGTAACGAGCCGCAGACTGAATATACTTCACTTTTCATAGGACTATATCTAAGCCGCTTTGTTTTGCCCCACCTTTTCTATACTTAGTATGTTAACCATTTAATAAGGACCTCTAATAGCGTTTTTGACCTTTTCCTCATAAAATGTTCTCAATCTCTGTAATTCCTCTGTATTAAATGGTTTTTCCTCTAATGCCTTTAAATTCTCATTGATTTGCTGACGATTTTTGAAACCAGGAATGACACAAGAAATACTCGGTTGATCCAATATCCAGCGTAATGCTGCCGCTGCCATTGATTGACGACTTTCTCCAATCCAAGCAAGCTCATCTGCTAATGCAACGCCTTTTTCAAATCCAAGTCCAGCAAATGTTTCTCCTACATTAAAAGCTTCCCCATTCTCATTAAATTTACGATGATCATCTTTCTCAAAAGTATGCTCCTTTGTAAATTTCCCAGTAAGCAATCCACTAGCCAACGGAAGGCGCACAAGAATACCGACCCCCTTCCTCTTTGCTTCAGGAATCAATAACTCAAGTGGCTTTTGTCGAAAAATATTAAAAATTATTTGTAGAGCCTTAACGTTAGGATTCTGCAAGCATATAAGTCCTTCTTCCACTGTTTCGACACTTACTCCATAATGGCGAATTTTACCTTCCTCTTGTAATTTATCAAGCACTTCAAAAACTCTCCCATCTTTTAAAATTTCTGTTGGTGGACAATGGATTTGATATAAATCGATTGTTTCTCTATTTAATCGCTTCAAACTATTTTCACAGTACTGGCGTACCCTTTCCTCCGAATAAGTCTCATTTGCGAAAATATCGCCGCCACGACAAAACTTAGTGGCAATATGAATTTGATTCTCTTTCCCCTTCGTTGCCTTAGCAAGAAGCTCTTCGCTATGTCCATCTCCATACACATCGGCCGTATCAAAAAAATTTACGCCTTTTTCCATCGCCATATGTAAGGATTTTAATGCCTCTGTATCATCGACTTTTCCCCATGAACCACCAATAGCCCATGTACCGAAACTTACTTCACTGATTTTTAGAGCTGTATCCCCTAAATTTCTATAATTCATTTCCATTAGCACCTCCACCAGCTATGATATTTTTGATTTTTCTTGAATGGCCACTATAAAAAAGAAGCTAGAATTTCCTCAAGTAAAATACCCTATTTTTCTCTAAATAGATAACCACTTCTATAGAAATTATATCAATTGCATATAAGTTTGTATATTAAATAAACAAACCAACTTTATCAATCACCTCTGTTTGGTTAATAGATAAACTGTAGTATAATTAATCAATTAGTAGAGGGACCTTTCAGAAAGAAATGATATCCTATGAAGTGCAGAAAAAATAGAATACGAGGGGATTGCGAACAGGATGCATATTACTTGGAATCAGCAGTTAGTAAAAAAAGAAAATAAGTCACTTTGTTTAAATTTAATCAAAAACACTGCTCCTATTTCTCGAGCAGATATTGCCCAGCAAACAGGATTAACAAAAGGGACTGTTTCCTCCTTAGTATCAGAGCTTATTAACGAACAATTGATCTATGAATCAGGACATGGTGAATCTAATGGCGGAAGACGACCTGTTATGCTGCTATTTAATGAGATGGCCGGTTATTCCATTGGTATTGACTTAGGTGTTAACTACATTTTAGGAATTTTAACTGATTTGCAAGGGAATATCATATACCGTATAAATGAAAAATATGAAAATTTATCTTATGAAGATACACTCCGGACAATAAAAAAGATTATTACTACTTTGATAAACGCTGCTCCTAAATCTGTTTATGGAGTAATTGGCATAGGGATTGGGGTACCAGGGATTACAAATATGGACGGTGACATTCTCCTCGCTCCAAACTTAGGTTGGAATAATGTTTCACTAAAGAGCCAGCTGGAAGAAGAATTCCATCTTCCTGTGTTAGTTGAAAATGAAGCAAACACTGGGGCCTATGGAGAAAAGAAATTCGGAGTAGGTCAGCCTTATCAAAATTTAATCTATGTAAGTGCAGCCATTGGAATTGGCGCTGGAATTATCATTAATGGAGAATTGTATAAAGGAGCACTCGGATATTCTGGAGAAATCGGCCATATGACCATTCAAAAGGATGGATTAGAATGCCGCTGCGGCAATAAAGGTTGCTGGGAACTTTATGCTTCCGAACAATATCTACTTAACAAAGCTGTCGAATTAAAGTTAAGCATAAATGGTCAGGTTTATTTGAATGATTTGATTGAGCTTGCCGACCAAGGAAATACCCAAGCTATCCATTTATTTAATGAAGTTGGCTATCATCTAGGTGCTGGAATTATTAATATTATTCATATCTTCAATCCAGAGCAAATCATTATTGGCAATCGACTTACCCTAGCTAAAAAATGGATAGAGCCACAAGTGAAAAAAATAATTAACAATTATACTCTACCCTTTCACCATTCCCAGCTTGCTATCCAATTCTCTGATATCAATTTTGCTTCCTCTGCATTAGGTGCTGCAGCCTTTTCAACTGAGAATTTTTTAAAATTTATGCTTCATCCAGAATAATAATACCTCTTTAGATTTAGATGAAGCATATATATATTAAGTTATTCTGGCTTTATTATTCGATATTTACTACTTAAAAGTAAGTAAACTAGAAAAGGATAAACAATTATCACCTTAGATACTTTCGCCTTTTTAATCGATGTATTCCAAAAATTCAGCCATTTTTAGGGTGAAAAAGTCCATCTGCCACTAAGGAAACCGTTGCATTTGTAGTAATTAATCCATTTGGATGAAGGGATTTCTCTACAAATGCCGCTTCATCTATTTTATATCTTATCTGAAAAAAAGCGCTGTATTTTATTAACATCTTCTCTTTCCCGCTCATTTCTTCCACTCAAGTCCAATTTATGCGGCAACTCGATAGGAATCCCTATAAAAATGCCATAATCCTTTCTAATAATACATTTCCATTTTATACGATTTTCTTATCTCTCCTCTTCTCTACTTTTATAAAATATTTTAGACATTATTCTTCAGCTTAACAAAATTTCGAATACTGCCCATTAGAATAGACCGCTATCGTTTATAAATAATCACGGTTAGATCCCAACATTACTTCCTGACTCAAGGTTGAATAAGTATTTAGCCTCTTTCTAAAAGCTTAGAGATACTTGGATAAAGAAATTCTCCAAATAGAATACAAAAATCCCAACTGGTTGAGCATAATGAAATTTTCCGGGAAATATTATTTTGATAACATGTTCCATCTTTTTTCCTATGTTAACCTCGGCTTCTGGCCATTCTAGAAAATGATGGGTTTACCAAAGTGAATATTTAACTATTTATATTTATAGGATAATAGTGAGGATTTACCTCAACCTACTACTAAGGGGACTAAATAAAACTATAAATCTACAATTTCTTTAAGGATTAGTGGAAGATCTTTTAAAATTTAATCTGTTATTATTAGAGAGTATGTTTAAACACCTGAGTATGCCATAAATCCTCCATCAACTGGCACACTAATCCCCGTAACAAATCCACTTGTTTCTTCATTCACTAGCCATAGTAATGTTCCCAATAAGTCCTCTGGTTTTCCTAATCTTTTTACTGGTGTATGAGCTAATATTTTCTTCGTCCGCTCTGTATAAGACCCGTCTGGATTTTTAAGCAGTGCTTCATTTTGCTTTGTTAAGAAAAAACCTGGAGCAATTGCATTGACCCTAATTCCTGTTTCAGCCATATGAACAGCTAACCATTTTGTAAAATTCTCTATCCCAGCTTTAGCTGCACTGTAAGCAGGTACTTTCGTCATTGGACTTGGAGCGCTCATAGAGGATATATTTATAACTGTTCCACTTTTTCCAACCATTTGTTTCGAAAATATTTGGGTAGGAATTAATGTACCGATTATATTTAAATTAAATACAAAGGAGAATCCCTCCATTGTTAAATCAAAAAAACTAGTAATTCCTTCTTTATCAAGATCTTCTAATCGCAGAATTTCTTCTGAAGTAATTCCCTTTGGATGATTTCCTCCAGCCCCATTAATAAGAATGTCGCAGTTTCCAAAAGTATCAAAGACTATTTTTTCCGCTTCCTTCACACTATTTACATCTACAACATCACATGCTATAGCAATCGCCATACCACCTTCGTTATTAATTTCCTCCGCTACCTTTTGCGCTTTTTCATATGTACGATTCAAAATGGCTACCTTTACTCCTTGTCTGCCTAACTCTTTCGCCATACAGCCACAAAGTACGCCCCCACCTCCAGTAATAACTGCTACTTTTCCGGATAAATTCTTCATTAATGGTAACATTTTATCTTCCTCCTAACTTTTTTCTTATAATCTCTAAACTACTTCTCTTTCCATCTATATGTATCCTTCTAAATCAAAATTTCTTTTGAATGAAATGAAGAGTTTTTAAACTATTTTTTATATAGAGTCATTTCTTAGTACTTCTCCTTTTAAAACACTTTTAAAATCGATCTCGATTCTTTCATTTATGAACCTCGAATAGGTGATGCATCATATTTTTCACTTATATTGTTAGAAGGAGATCTTTTCAAAAAATTACGATCTATATGTTTAAGCAGCTCTCTAGAATTAAACGTCATTATCCATGCAAGCAAACTAGCAATGAAAACAATTAAAAAATCAGTAGTGATTACTGTTGCAACAGCAGTTAAAAAGAGAATCAATATATTACCTATTGTTTCTTTCCATTTTATGAATAGATAATACGCAGACAACTTTATTAAATCCCTTATTCGAAAAGTATATTTCGCATTAATTATTAACATATTTATACTAAGCATTGTCCAGATAAGCGTAAGTGCAAGCACAACAATAAAAATGATTTGATTAACTGGTGTTATGGTTATTTGAAGGTATTGTAAGTCGATGAATAAGACAAAGAATACAGCTAAGATTATTATCCACAGAAAAAATGTGCCTTTTAAATTCGATCGATATCCATAGAAAAAGTCAGTTGTCGGTGATAGCTCTTTCGTTCTTACTAATTTCTCCATCGAATAAAGCAGTCCAGATATAGCAGGTCCAGACGGTATTAAGGCAAGAGCATAGATGAGTATATTTGAAAACGATGGTGTTAATGTCATGAAGAAAAAAATAAAGATGAGATTTGTTACGACAAAATAGATATTCGTTAGTAAAATCCAGTACACATAATTACAAAATGTATATAAAATTCCTTGCCCAAACTCTCTTTGCTGCTTCATCCCTGTCACCTTCTTTCAGAATATAATAATATTACCAGCAGTGTGTGTTTCTTTATTCCCCACTGCTGGTTAGCCTCACATAACAGAACTCTTAGGAGTAGTTTTAAGTTAGTTCTTCTTGCTGCCCTTCATTAGGATGGCTAGGAATTAACTTATCCATTTTATTTATTTGTTATTTTTCTTGTATTCTTGATATGTCTTATTTGCGGTATCCACATATTGCTTTAATCCTTGACTTTGTAATTCTTTTACAAAAGCATCAAACTCACTTAAATCACGTGTTCCCAAAATAAACTTTAATGTATTTTGATTCGTATAGTCTTTTAAAGGTGTACTTTGTAATGTTGCTTTTTCTCTGTCTTCAATTGAATATGGAATTAACGGATCAGTTGGAATTGGTGTTTTTACTGCTTTCATATCATTTTGGAACTTAATCTCTTCTTCACTCATCATCGAATGAAGTAAATCGGTTGTTCCTCCATAGGAAAAAACTCCACCAGAGAATCCATAGTCAACCCGTAAATCCTTTGTTCCCTTTGGATTTAATCCATTGTAATTAATATCATCCATTAATTTTCTTACTCCATCTTCCTTCGTGAATGTTGTTCCTTCTACTCCCCATTTAGTGAATTCCTGCCCTTCATCACTGTAATATAGCCAGTCAATAAACTGAAGAATTGCTTCAAAGTTTTCACTTTCTTTAATTTTGGAGGTAATCATTACACCATTTTCTAATCTAGAGCCTGACATTAATTGACCAGCAGGACCGCCGGGAACAGTAATTTTGGAGATAGAATATTTCCCTTTACCTAACGTTTTATCCATATCAACTCGATGGAGGTTGATTGTTTGAGAATTTCCATTTATAATGAATGATTTTCCTGTTACAAATTTCTGTACCGCTTGATCATCGCTTTGTGTAAAGCTCTCTTCATCTAACAATCCTTCTTCTACTAATTTGTGAAAGTATGTGAGCATTTCTTTATAGTTATTTGTTGTTGCTGCATACACAAATTTATCAGCATCTTGATCATACGATAATCCATTTCCAAATCCCCAACCAGCTTTCGTTCCGAAACTTGTTGCGGCAATATTTAGTGTACTGTTAAATGTAAAACGATCAGAGAATGGAATAGAATCTGGATAGATTTCTTTTAATTTCTTCATTGCTGTATATAATTCATCCCAAGTTGTTGGAATAGCAATATTATTTTCTTCAAAGATATCGGTTCTTACAATTAACGTATAATCTGGCCAAACCTCTTCATGTAAACCTGGCAAGACATAGAACTTCCCATCATTTTGTCGTAATGTATCTAATTCTGGACCCATATCCCATTTTTCAATTTTTTCTTTGAAGTGAGGCATTTTATCAATGTAATCGCTTACCGGAAGTGCCGCCCCCGATGCCACGAAGGCAGCTTCTTCTCCTGGATAGGTTTTTGGAATAACGATTGGGGCTTCTCCTGAACTAATTAACAAACTTCTCTTTTGCGTATAATCACTTAATGGAACAATTGTCGGCTTCAAGGTAACATTCGTAATTTCTTTTATCTTATCCCATAATAGCCAGTCTTTTTTATACGGATATGTCGGCTGATCCATAAATAAAATAGATAAATCAAATGGCTCTGTTGCTTTAAATGTGTCACCTGCGGTATATGATTCCATTGCACCTTTTGTTGCTACTTCCACTTCCTTACTTGCTGAATCATCCTTTGAACAAGCAGCAGCAATTATTACGAACACTATTAGACCTAGAAATAACCCAACCTTTTTCCAACTTTCTTTCATGGCATTTCCTCCCCTTATATATATAGGAAAAGCGTAAGTTGTTTCCTTGAAACAGGCATATGGAATAATAACCTACGCTGAACTCCCTAACTTCGGCAAGTCCTATTTTGACTATTTAATAGAGCCTAGCATTACACCCGAAACAAAATATTTCTGTACAAATGGATATACCGTTAATATTGGCAATATCGTTAAGACCATTGTTACGGATTTAATATTAGCGGAAATTTGAGTTAAATTATCAGCTGAAGTAGCACCTGCTGACATTCCACCTGTTGTTCCCGCAATCATATTCCGCAAATAAATCGTTACTGGAAATAATTCTTTTTTATCCATATAAATAAAAGCGCTGAACCAAGAGTTCCAATAAGCTACTGCGTAAAATAACACCATAGTGGCGATTACTGCTTTACTCAGGGGCAATACTATTTTTAGTAAAATACCATATGTGCTTAAACCATCAATAGAGGCTGCCTCTTCTAATTCTTCTGGCATATTTTCAAAAAAGGATTTCATGATCAGCATATTATAAATACTAATTGCACCAGGAATGACAATAGCCCACATTGTATTGGCAAAGCCTAATGAGTTGATTAAAACATAATTGGGAATTAAGCCGCCATTAAAGAACATCGTAAATACGGCAAATACAGTTAAAAACCTGCGTCCTACTAATCTTCTTTTAGAAAGCGCATATGCAAACATTGTTGTTAAAAACATAGAAATGATTGTGCCTACCACTGTGTATACAACCGTATTTTTATAATTAATCCAAAACATGGTGTCAGAAAGAACCTTCTCATATGTGTCTACATTGAATCCTTTTGGTATTAAATTTACCTGTCCAGAATTGATATAAGACTCACTACTAAAGGATTGTGCAACTACATTTATAAATGGATATAAAGTACAAAATATAATAATTAAGAGAATACAAACATTAAAGACTTTAAAAACTTTGTACTGTTTCGATTCTTTCATTAAATCTCCCTCCCTACCATAAACTTCTTTCTGTTAGTTTTCTTGATATGCTGTTCGCCGTTAATACAAGCACTAAGCCAATAATAGATTCAAATAATCCAATAGCTGCTGCATAGCTAAAATTATTGGATTCTAAACCAACACGATATAAATAAGTTGAAATAACATCAGAAGTTTCATAGGTTAATGGGTTATAAATTAATAAGATTTTTTCAAAGCCAATTGCAAGAAAGCTGCCAATATTCAAAATCAATAGGGTAACAATAGTTGGCAATATCCCTGGTATCGTAATATGAAGGGTTTGTTTCCATCTGTTCGCACCGTCAATTTTTGCTGCTTCATATAAGGAATCGTCAATCGTTGTTAATGCCGCTAAGTATAGAATTGCCCCCCATCCCATCCCTTGCCAGACTTCAGAGGTAACATAAATTGTCCGGAACCATTCTGGACTTTGGATAAAGCTTATTTTTTCTCCGGTGAAAAATTCGACTATTCCATTAATGGAACCGTTTAGAGCTGTTAATTGCAAGATCATTCCAGCAATAATAACAATAGATAAGAAATGCGGTAGATAGGAAGCTGTTTGTACAAACTTCTTAAACTTTTTGGATTTAACTTCATTCAAAAGAAGAGCGAATATAATGGGCATAGGAAAACAAAATAACAAGGTAATTCCGCCCAAAATTAATGTGTTTTTAAATACATTCCAAAAAACTGGGTCGTTAATAAACATATTAAAGTAATAAAAACCAACCCATTGTTCACCATAAATTTTTCCACCTGGCATATATCTTCTAAATGCAATAACATTTCCTAACATTGGACCATATTTAAAAATAATTAAATAAATAAGCGGTAAGACTAATAATGAATAGAGCTGCCAATCCTTTCTAATTGCAGCTAATGTTGTTTTAAATTTGTTTCTTTTTGTCTTCATTGTTTTATTTACATGTGAATGCACAACCTCTGTTTCCATAAGTACCCCCCTCTGTTTTAATAATATCTATAGCCTTTTGCTAAATCTTTCTATAGCAGCTGACTATTATAAAGCTTCATCTTTTTAGAGGATGAAGCAAACACACATAAAAATTAAAGCGCTTACTTTATTTTGCATCAATACCCCCTTATAAAATAGCTAATAGATGGTGCAAGCAATATTTATGATGATAATCTCGGTAATGGAGTGATCAGTGAAATGAGAAAATTTAACTTGTTGTATGAAGTAGATTTTTTGTCAACTTGATTTTAGCCATACTAGTATGGCAGATTAGCCAAAAAAATATTGTTATTTAAATAATCTGAAACAGTGGCTTTTCTTTTATGTAATGTACAGGAATATGCGGAAAATTATTTGCTATTAGATTGGTTAAGTATTCCATGCCAGGTTCTTCACTAACTGCATGCCCAATTAGGATAAATGCTTTTTTCTTTCCTTGTTGGACGGCATCTCTGACATACTCAGGAGACTCCCATTCTGGTCCTTCTCCTGCAATAATCAGGTCTAAATTTTGATTTTGAAATAAAGGGATCACTACTTCACCTCCTCCGCGATAACCTGCTAACAAGCCAATTCTTTGGCATTCCATGGATAACTCCCCCACAACTCTTACAAACGGGGCATCAAGCTTATCTTTCACGTATTTTGCAATATCAGCGACAGTTTTCTTTGGTGTGACAATAGTGGTTGCAATGGACAGATGCTCTTCGACATGATTCTCCCATTCCAGTTTTTGAATTAATCCCGCCATAACGCCATCTGGATTGTAACGATGATAATAATCATGAAAGCGAAAAATATGGATAGCAGTATCTTCTATTAATTGGAGCTTAGTCATGTATACTGAATCTTTCTCATATAATTTTTTCCAATTCTCATGGCTGTAAAATGGTCCTTCATGGCTTATAATCATATTTGCTCCAATAGATATCGCTTTCTCCAATACTTGCTGCGTCAACATGAATGCGGTTACAATTCCTTTCACATCCGAATCTGCTGACCCTTTTATTAATACATCTGTTGTGGATTCAACCATTTTTGCGGGCTCCAATAACTTATCTATTACTTCTTGAATAGTTGTCATTCTATCTCTCCCATCAAGTTAATCCAATTATACCACGCTCAAGTTTGTTTATTCAATATACAAACTATATTTTTTTTTACAACTTTTACTATATTTTATAATCAATAAGTCATTGACTTCCTCTTATTCTGTGATCGCTTTATTCATATTCTGTTTTTGCAACCGCTGAAAAAGCAGAATGCTACTCGACATTAGTATACATGCTGCGGAAATTCCACTAAAAAAAGGGAGAAGTCCAGGTATATATAATAATAGAAAAATATCTGCTGCTAACCCAAGTATAATCAATAATGTAATATGGATATTTAGAATTCCTAGAAAAAAGGAGTATTTAAAGTAATCGATGAATCTTAACTGATAATGTACATAGACAGGAAAGAAGAATAAAAGAGTGATAGCATATATGCATGTAATAAGTAGTAAAACACTTATGGAAACAATCCGAATAAATCCCCCTAAATTTAAGATTAGATAGTAATCTACATACAAAATTATACCAGCCACTATAAATACGAACCCAAAAGTATTACTTTTGATAAATTCGCTTTTATAGACAGATAGATATGTTTTCCAAATAGGAACTTCCGTTTCCTTCCGAAACCATTTACGGACAATGGTAAAAAGTGCAACTGTTGCTGGCATAAAACCAAATAGGAAAAGACCACTTGCAGTGAACATAATCCATAACAAATTAACGGAAGCCAGCTTCATTATCCATTCACAGATGGTATATAATTTTCCCATTGGTTTTGTTGTCATACTATCCCCTCTTCTTTCTTTTTCCTTCTAAGCATTGTTTTCTTATTTGCGGATTAGAACCTTTTCTGCCGCTCGTCTAACCAAAGTATGTTTGTTACACCTCTTGGATGATATTTGCTTCCCTCAATTTCTCCTGAAATTATTTGATCGCTCCAACTCCAAATGGATGGTTCTGGATATGTGAGCCATTCCACATAGAGCCGTATATACTTTCTTGATAGGCAAAGCTTGATATGGTTCCTTTTTTAAGCACCAATTTAAATATTGTGTTTCGGAGAACGGCCAAATTCTAATTCTAATCCATCCCCTATACCTGGAAAACCTAATGTAAAGTTTGAGAATGCTCCAATCGGAGAATGGTGCGCATCAAAAAAATATTTTTGAAGTCGGATGAACCCCTCCCTTTATTATCCTTTTACAGACCCAGCTGCTAAACCTTCTACAATTTTATTACTTAATAAAATGAAAGCGATTAAAATAGGAATAATGCTAATCATTAAAGTTGCTCCAATTGCTCCCCAATCTGTTAAATATTGACCTACGAAGTTATTTACACCAACTGTTAATGTCTTCCATTGATCAGAGCTAATGAACGTATTAACAAATACAAATTCATTCCAATTATAAATCATATTTATAATAACAACTGTAGCCATAACAGGAGTCGTCATTGGCAATGTGATTTGAAAGAATATACGGTGAATCGAACAACCATCCATTACAGCTGCCTCTTCTAATTCTCTTGGCAGTGCCTGATAGAATCCTAATAAAATCATGATAGTTAGCGGCAAATTAAACGCTGTATAGGATAAAAGAATAGAAATAGGATTATCAATTAGCTCCAAGTTATTAAAAAAACTAAATAAAGGGATTAACGTAGAATGTAATGGAATCATAATGCCTACCATAAACAAACCAAGAACAAGTTTACTTAACTTCCAGTGCATTCTTGTAATCGCAAAGGTAACAAAACTTGCTAATATAACCGTCAAAACTACTGCTACAACTGTAATCCATACACTATTGAAGAAATATAAGCTGATATTTCCTTGGGTCCATACTTTTACATAGTTCCCCCATTTTGGGTCTTTCGGAAGAGCAAATGGAGATAAGCCGAAAACTTCTTGATTCGTTTTTAAGGAAAAGAAGAATAACCAAACGAGTGGGTATATTTGAAAAATGGCAATTACTCCAAGCACTAGATACAAAATACCGTATCCAATCTTACTTCCCAGAGATCCTTTCGTTTTAGGAGATGTGGATAATTCAGTTTTATTTTGTTTTTTCAGGATTACTTCACTCATGATTACCTCTCTCCTTAATACTGAGCATCTTCTTTTGATGCTGTTAATTTTTGTATAACCCATGTCATAACAAGACAAATGATTAATAACGCAAAGCCAATGGCACTACCGTAGCCAAAATCATATGTTTTGAATGCTTCTTTATACATATAAGAGGCCATCACTTCACTTGCTCCATTTGGTCCTCCACCAGTCATAACATAGATTAAATCAAAATATTTTAAAGATCCTACAATGGCTAAAACAATAGTTACTTTTATTACTGGTGCAATTAATGGAATTTTGATTTTATAAGCAATTTGTAATGGGGTTGCCCCATCAATTTTAGCTGCCTCAATAATTTCATCTGCTACTCCTTTTAAAGCTGCATAATAAATAATGATGTAAAATCCAGCATATTGCCAAACAATTGGAATGAAAATGGAGTATAGTACTAAATTGGGATCCGCAAGCCATAAGGGTGTATTTTCTACTCCAAACATGGTTAAAAGCTTGTTCAACATTCCATTTGTTGGATCAAAAATTTTCAACCATAGCTGTGCAATAGCTACAGACGATAATAACATCGGAATTAAATATATTTTGCGAAGAATTCCAGCCCCCTTAATCTTGCTTGCTAATATAAGTGAAATTACTAAATATGCAATAAGACTTACTGCAGAAAAAACAGCTAATAAAACGGAATGATACGTACTAGACCAGAACATTTTATCTTTCATAAGCTGTATATAATTATCTAAGCCAATAAAAGTCTTAGCCCCGATACCATCCCAATCCATTAAGCCATAATATCCTGTTAATACAATAGGAATATAGATTAAACCCAAAATGAGCAACAGTGCAGGGAGCACATAAAGAGTGATTACCCATTTGTTTGACATCACGTTTTTCATTTTCTGCTTTCCCTCCTTATTGATTGGGAGGAGCTTTGTTAAATGATATATAATTGTTCATGAGTTATTCATGTAACCAATATCATCGTTTAACAGAGCTTTCTCAAAAATCAATAATGTATCTTCCCAATTATCTAAAGTGATTATCTTTTAAATAGTGGAATCCACCTTTTTTATTCGATAGATTCCACCCATTCTTTATTATTCTTCTTCCGCTAAAGCTTGCTCTTGTTTGGCTGTAAATTCTTTTGGTGCTGCCTGACCGCCAAATAGTGATTGGATCATATCTAAGTGCACTTGTGCAACACTAGAGCTCATTTGAACATCTGCATATAATGTTAAATTAGAAGCATTTCCAAGGTCATTTAAAATATCGATATACATTTGATCTAGTTCAATATTGGAAGTGTCTACAACTGTCGCTGGAATTACACCTGCATCCTTAACAGAATTTTTGCCCCATTCTTCTACTAAATATGCGACAAATTTTTTCGCTTCGTCTTTTACCTTTGATTTTTCAGAAACAAATAGTCCAACCCCAGGGCCACCTACAAAACTGTTTATGTCTCCTTTTCCGCCTACATATGTTGGAAACTTAAAGTATCCTACTTTATCTTTAAATTCTTGCGTAACATCTGGGCTTGTTGTATAGTTTGGCAATTCCCAAGTCGCCATTAAATACATAGCTGCTTGTTCATTCATAAAGTACCCTTTTGCCTCATCATTTGAAAGACCATTAAACCCTTTGACAAATCCGCCCATATCTACTAATTTTTTTACTTCTTCGGCTGCTTGAACAAGCGCTGGGTCTTCAAAGCTTCCAGTACGATTAATTGCATTCGTTAACACTTCAGGCCCACCAATTCTATCTGCAAGATACATATACCACATAGAACCAGTCCAACGGTCTTTATTACCTAAAGTAATTGGTGTAACGCCGTTATCAGCTAACGTTTTAACAATATTTAAAAACTCATCATACGTTGCAGGAACTTCTAAATTATATTTCTCAAAGATTTCTTTATTGTAATAAACAGGTGTGATATTTAATTCAAGTGGAAGACCATATGTTTTCCCATCCATAGCAAATGCCTCTGTTGTACCTGCAACAAATTGGTCTTTAAAATTGCTATCAATTATATCATCTAACGGAGCAAACATTTCTCCTTTAACGAACGGCTGCATATATCCTGCTGCCCATGTCACCCCAATATCTGGTAGTTCATTTGAAGCTGATAATACTTTAATTTTATCTTTATATTGCTCGTTTCCAAGAATTTCTGTCTGAATTTTTACATCTGGGTGGTCTTTTTCATACTGTTTAATGATATCGTTTACAATAGTGTACTGTGCTTTTGAACTTCCCTCTGGCCAAAGATGCATGAATTTAATCACTGTTTTATCTCCATTTTTTGAAGCGTTTTCATTTTTGGAAGATGTGGATGAAGAACATCCTGCTAAAACTAAAACCAGCAATAAAGCAACAGATAGACATGCTGACAGTGCTTTTCTATGAAACATTTAAACTACCCCCTATACTTTCCTTTTTAATTATTCCTTCTAACAATCTAAAGTCTATCATTAATGATTTTTCTAAAAAAGGTAACAATGATTAGGAAAAGTTCTACTATTTTTAGAAAGCCCTTTCATTATTTTTCGTTATTTATTTTTCGGTAACCGCTCGGTGTTATTCCTTCTAATTCTTTAAATATTTTAATAAAATATTTGGCCGTTTTGTATCCTGACTCTTCTGCAATATCCGTAATGGAAAGTTTTGTGGAGATAAGTAGATTTTTCGCATGCTGAATTCTTCTTCTGGTGATATATTCACTAAACGTTAACCGAATCTCTTCCTTAAACAGCACACTAAAATAACTTGGATTCAAATACACATGGGCAGCTACGTCACGTTGTGTCAATTCCTCATTTAAGTGATTATCAATATATTGCAAGGCTTTCTGGATTGGCTCTCTTACTGATTCATTTGTTACTCTTGCATCAATCAGCTTATTATCAACTACTCTTGAGATAATATCATTTCTGTCTTTATCTCTATCAATCTTAAGAGCATCTTCGACGGCTTCTATTAATTTCTGTTTACTAATTGGCTTTAATAAATAATTAATAACGCCTAAGCGAAGAGCTTCTTGCGCATATTCAAATTCTGAATATGCTGAGATAACAATAACAACTGGCAGATGTTTTTGGCTTTTGATAGTTTTTAACATCGTTATTCCAGTTATTTTAGGCATGCGAATATCTGTTAGAAGAATATTTATTTTTTGTTTTTGCATTATATCAATGGCCGATTCTGCATTTTCCGAAATTAAAATTTGATATTGACCGCTAGACCAATTCTCTAGTGCTTTTTTGATTCCTTCTCTCGATCTCGGTTCATCATCAACAATCAATATTGTTTTTGCATGCATCTTACATACCCCCATCTTTTGGAATTTCAAAAGAAATGAATGTACCTTTATTCTCCATACTTTCTATCATTAATCCCTTTTGCTGTCTTTCCTGATAATAGAGCGTAAGCCTTTTATATACATTAGAAATAGCCATTCCCTTACCTGTGATTGAAGTAATTCCTTCCTTTTCCATCGATTCCTTAATCTGCTTTAATTTAGACTCGCTTATGCCAATTCCATCATCTCTAACTATTACCTTTATGTTATTATCTATCTCTCCTTGTTGCACAATAACGTCAACAGTACATTGTCCTACCTTATTCTCTGCTCCGTGCAGGACAGCATTTTCTACTAATGGTTGTATTAAAAATTTTGGAATTTTCACTTCTTCAAATGCCTTTGGAAGCTGTATTTGCCAATTCAGTTGTTCTCCAAATCGCATTTTCATTATTTCCATATAGTCTTCAATATGGGCAATCTCCTCTTTTATGCGAACCCACTCATCCTCTGTAGATCGTGAAATGGTATAGCGAAATAAATTAGACATGGTAACAACGAGTTCGGCTAATTCTTCTTCGTCATTTTCCTCTAATGACCAATGGAGAGCATCTAATGTATTAAATAGAAAGTGAGGATTAATTTGTGCTTGCAAAGCTCTTAATTCACTACGGTTTCGAGTAATTTCTTTTTGATAAACCATGGTGATTAAATGGTTTGTTTCTTTTACGAGCTGATTGTATGTACTATTTAATTCATTTATTTCATTTACAGAGGGAATCTTTGGTGTCAGCGGCAAAGACCCTTCACTTGCAAATCTCATTGTGTTCGTTAAGCGGATAATCGGGCGAGTAATCATGTTAGAAAGAAAAAAAGAGCATACAAAGAAAATCATTAATCCAATTATGCCAGCAAGAAGAATGCTTGTGCGCACAACCGTTATGCCTTCCGTTAGCGTATTATAGGGAGTTAAAATAAGGACCGTCCATCCTGTCATATACGAAGAATTTTTCGTAATCATGTAATCCCTTTCATTTATCTGCACCGTTTTTTTCTTAGTCTGTAAAATGAACTCACTTGATTGCTCATAATTAGTAATAATCGGTTTACTTAATTCATCTAAAAGAATAAAATACTGATCCGTTTTGTCTGTTAATGTTTGATTAGCAAACTGAAAATAATTAGCATAAATACTAAAGAGTAAATACCCTCCATTTGTAAAACTGCGATTAATTAAATTTACTCTTCTTATAGCAAGAAAATAATTGCTGTCATTTGGATCTTCTCCAATCCAAACTAGACTTCCCTTTGCTTGGTCCGCTTTTTCTACCCAATTAGCATGCAAATCGGTCATTATTTTTGCATCATCAAGTGGTAGTATTCGTTCCTGTTCCCTGGTAAATAATTGAAATGAAAAAATCCCATCAGAATTGGCTGTAATTGTATTAACAGTGCCCATTAATTCTTGTTTTTCATAGAAGGTCACTTTCTTTTGTTCGTATTCCTTTGTTAGCAGCTTTTGTACTTTATCATTCGTCGCCGCTAATTTCGAGGCCATATTTAATTGCTCATACAGTGTCTCAATTCTTCCACTTGCTTCCACTGCGACTTGCTGAATTTGTTTTTCTGCATTATTTTCTAATAAAGTAGATACTTGATTAAATATCAATATACTTACAAATAAAAGCACGACTATCATTACGGATAAAAATACAAATAAAATTTGATTTCGGAGTGTATTCCATTTCCTTAATAAGCTGAACATAGATTTTTATCGCCTTTCGCCCCATTTGCAACTTATTATACCAAAAATCCTTTTTACTTTGTTTATTCATTATACAAATAAACATAATAATTATTCTGCTATCTAAAATTTTTATCTTTTATTTAACCAAAAAAAGAGCCTGACTATTTACTATTGTAAAAAATTCAGCCTCTTCTTTTATTCTTATTTATATGAATGGATAATGGTAACTCGATTTCTCTTTTGCAGCTTTCTTTGTATATTTCTTATAAATAAATTCTTTCCAATTCTTCTCGTTGGCGGAAATAGAATAAGGACACCTGCAATATCTGTTAAAAATCCTGGAAACAGCAATAAAAGCCCGCCAATAAGAATACAAAAGCTATCTAATATCGCATCTCCTGGCATGATTCCCTGATTTATTTGCATTTGTACATTACGTATCGCCTTTAAACCTTGTTTCTTCAGTAAAATACCGCCTAGAATTCCAGTGCCTATTGCAATAATTAAGGTTTCTGGTATACCAATTATGTTTCCGGCTATCAGAAAAACCACAAGTTCAATTAGTGGTAATAGCAGCAAGCTGATCATAAAATTTCTCAAATTGTCACCATCCTCCTTTTCATTTCCTTTTTTTATTATACCTTTTTTTTATCTGGTCTGATAGTAAGCTGCCTTCCTTTTCCCTGTTAAATAATGTAATAACGCGTTGCTGCTTATAGTCGATACCTTGGATATTTAAGAACTGAAAAAGAAGAGTAGCCATTGCCTAAAGATTATTAGGTATGGCTACTCTTCCAATTTTTATGCTTTACAGATTAAAGTACGCTCGCATGTCCGCTATATACGTAGCCGCTACGAGAATCAACTGTAATATCTAAGCCATCTTTTAAGATGCTAGTTGCGTTTTCTACTCCTACAATAACAGGAATTCCAATATTTAATCCTACAACCGCAGCATGACTTGTTAAGCCACCTTCTTCAACGATTAAGGCACTGCATTTTTCTAATGCTGGTACCATATCACGATCTGTAGCATTTGTTACAAGAATAGAACCGAAATTAACTTTATCTAGTGCTTCTTTTGCACTAGTAGCAATTACTGCTTTACCAAAGGCTGTTTTGCGGCCAATTCCTTGTCCTTTAGCAAGTACATCGCCAATTACATGGATTTTCATGATGTTTGTTGTACCTGCTTCTCCCACAGGAAGCCCAGCAGTAATCACAACTAAATCACCATGTGTAACAATTGAGCTGTTAACACCTTCTTGAACTGCTACATCTAGCATTTCATCTGTTGATTCTGATTTCTGGCTAAGACGTGGATATACTCCCCAAACTAGCGCTAATTGTCTTTGAATTTTTGCATCATATGTTACTGCAATAATTGGAGCTTCTGGACGATATTTAGAAATCATTCTTGCAGTATGACCACTGCCAGTTGGTGTGATTACTGCTTTTACTTCTAAATTTAACGCTGTATGAGCAACAGATTGTCCGATAGAGTCTGTAATAGAATGCTCTGAATCTTTGCTGCGTTTTGAGAGGATTTCTTTATAGTTTAATGCCTCTTCTGCTCTTGCTGCAATATTATTCATTGTTTGTACTGCTTCCACAGGATATAATCCTGCAGCTGTTTCTCCAGAAAGCATAATAGCATCTGTTCCATCAAAAATTGCGTTTGCTACATCACTTGCTTCTGCACGAGTTGGACGTGGATTACGCTGCATAGAATCAAGCATTTGCGTTGCTGTAATAACAGGTTTCCCTAATGTATTACATTTTTTAATTAGCATTTTTTGAACTAATGGTACTTCTTCAGCAGGAATTTCTACCCCTAAATCTCCACGAGCAACCATTAGCCCATCAGAAACCTCAAGGATTTCATCAATATTATCCACACCTTCTTGGTTTTCGATTTTAGGTATGATATGGATATGAGAAGCATTATTATCTTCTAATAATTGCTTAATTTCTAGAACATCAGATGCACGACGAACGAAAGATGCTGCAATGAAGTCAATTCCTTGTTCAATACCAAAAAGGATGTCATTTGCATCTTTTTCCGTGATACCAGGAAGATTTACAGCAACACCAGATACGTTTACACCTTTTTTATTCTTCAAAGTCCCTGAATTTAATATTTTTGTATGTATTTCTCCAGCAGCTTTGTCTATTTTCGTTACTTCAAGGCCGATTAAACCATCATCTAATAGAATTTTGCTACCTGGCTCCACATCATCAATTAAACCTTCGTAAGTAACAGAGAATTTCTCTGTAGTACCTTCAACTTCTGTCATAGATACGATAATATCATTACCAGCAACTAGTTCAATAGCGCCATCCTTCATGTTGTTTGTTCTAATTTCTGGACCTTTTGTATCTAAAAGAATCGCGATATTGTTACCAGTAATTTCAGCAGCTTCACGAATGTTTTTTATTCTTGCTCCATGTTCTTCAAAATCACCATGTGAAAAGTTAAGGCGTGAAACATTCATTCCAGCTTCCATTAATTGCGTTAATTTTTCTACGCTTTCACTTGCAGGACCAATAGTACATACAATCTTCGTTTTACGCATTAATAATAACCTCCGATAAATATTAGTAAAAAATAATAGCGAACTAAAACAGCATTTTAGGAATTTATGGATGATCTAATCATAAAATGCACTAGATAATCATAAATTCCTACTGATTTAAATGGATAATTCTTTTGATAAGTGATATAAATTATTATCAATCGTATGTTTACGTGCTAACGCTTCAATGATATCATAATCAACCAATTGATTTTTTTCGATACCAACAGCTCTTCCACCTTTGCCTTCTACTAAAAGCTCAACTGCATATGCACCTAGACGACTAGCTAACACACGGTCTTGGGCTGTAGGTGATCCACCACGCTGCATATGTCCTAACACAGACACACGAGTATCGAAATCTGTATTTTCTTCAATCAATTTACCGATTTCAACACCGCTGGCTACTCCTTCAGCTACGACAATAATACTATGCTTTTTACCACGCTCTTGACCTTTTTTCAATCTGCCTACAATTTCCTCCAAGTTAAAGCCTTCTTCTGGAATAAGAATTGTTTCAGCACCACCAGCTAAACCAGCCCATAATGCGATATCCCCAGCATTTCTTCCCATTACCTCAATGATGAATGTTCTCTCGTGAGATGTAGCTGTATCACGGATTTTATCAATCGCATCAATAACTGTGTTTAATGCAGTATCGAAACCGATTGTGAATTCTGTTCCTGGAATATCATTGTCAATTGTTCCTGGAACTCCAACACAAGGGTAACCTTGTTCTGTAAGCGCCTTCGCACCCATATAAGAACCATCTCCACCAATGACTACTAGTCCATCGATATTATGTTTCTTTAATTGCTCAATCCCTTTTTGTTGTCCTTCTTTTGTTTTAAATTCTTCACAACGTGCAGAGAAAAGGAAGGTTCCACCACGATGGATTATATCACCAACTGAACCAACTTCTAATTTTCTGAAGTTGCCACTAATTAGCCCAGCATAACCACCAACTACCCCATATACTTCCACACCATGGAATATCGCTTTACGAACTACGGCTCTAATAGCTGCGTTCATTCCTGGTGCGTCACCGCCACTTGTTAATACACCAATTCTTTTAACTGTCAATTTCCTCACCTCATAATTTCATTAACAAATAAATTATGTAGCATAACATACATATACTATTATATAACAAATTACTTGTCTGTAACATTTTTCACAAAATTTACATATATAATTTATGTAATGCTAACTTTTGTAAATTAATCAAGAAATTGGCTTTTCTCTATTAATTTATCTTACATTTATCCAATTATCCATTAAACAATTCTACCATATCATGAAGAATCGTGTATCTCAACTTAATATGAAAAAAAAATAAAAGACGGAATAATCAGCAAAATGCAAACGTTTTATCTATCACTATTTTGTAGCTATTTCCCCTTATCGCAAACTTTAAACCTATTAACTGGCATTCAGAAAAGAAAAATCATAAAAATAGTGTTAATAGTTTTAAAATAAAATAAACATTTTTTATTCTGCAAACTACATTTTTACCTTCTTACCGCATTTTCATACCAATAAAAAAAGAAGAAAAAACAAAAATACTTCCCAAATTGGATCGGACAAACGTTTTCCGCTATTTGATTATGTGTGTTTAGATTAGAACTCGTCCATAACGTTATAATTAAACGATGCACTGGGTGGGAAATTAAAACCTTTTGACGCATAAAAAATGAATAAAAACCCCCCAACAATCATACGAAATAGTTTTACTATCTCCGCATAATTATGGGGGGTTATCTTCGCTTGGAAATTTATTCTTAGTCTCGTTTAAAAACTCTTATCAATGATTTAAATAGACACCCATATTTTTAAACTTAGCATAGCGGTTATTCACAAGTTCTTCCTTTGTCATTCCTTTTAATTCTTTCAGAGATGCATATAATACTTCATCAATTTGTTCTGCTTGTTCTTTTATATTATGGTGTGCTCCACCTTTTACTTCCTTAATGATGGAATCAATAATGCTTAACTCTTTTAAGTCAGGTGCAGTAATCCTCATTTTTTCAGCTGCTTGTTTAGCCTGCCCAGCATCTTTCCATAAAATAGATGCGGCTCCTTCTGGTGTAATAACTGAGTATGTGGAGTTCTCTAGCATGTGAATATGGTTACCAACGCCAAGTGCTAAAGCACCACCACTACCACCTTCTCCAATTACAATACAGACAATTGGGACTTCCATCGATGCCATTTCAAATAAATTTTTGGCAATAGCTTCACTTTGTCCTCTTTCCTCTGCAGCTTTACCAGGGTATGCACCTTTTGTGTCAATAAAACAAATAATGGGACGATTGAACTTATCCGCTTGCTTCATTAGACGCAGGGCTTTTCGATATCCTTCTGGATGAGGCATTCCAAAATTTCTGCGAATATTTTCCTTTGTATCTTTTCCTCTTTGATGGCCGACAATCGTTACTGGTAATCCTTTGTATTTCGCAATTCCACCTACAATTGCCTCATCATCTCCAAAGCCTCTATCTCCATGTAATTCGATAAAATCGGTAAACAAATGGGGAATATAGTCAAGGGTCGTTGGTCTATTTGGATGTCTAGCAATTTGAACTCGATCCCAAGGCTTCATATTATCGTATACATCTTTTTCCAATTTTTTTAAGCGTATTTCTAATTTTTCAATCTCTGTACTTAAATCAACATTTGCATTTTCCGAGAAGTCTTTTAATTCTTGGATTTTATCTTTCAATTCATTAATTGGTTTATCAAAATCTAATCCTACCATTCTAATTCACCACCTGTTTGATGCATTTCAAGCACGAGGCTAAGCTTCTCTTTTAATTCTAATCTAGGTATTACCGCATCTAATTGACCATGCTTTAGTAAAAACTCTGCCGTTTGGAAGTCCTCCGGAAGCTCTTCTCCTATCGTTTGTTCAATAATACGACGTCCCGCAAAACCAATTAATGCACCTGGTTCAGCAAAATTATAATCTCCAAGTGAGGCAAAGCTTGCAGAAACGCCTCCTGTTGTTGGGTGGGTCATAATGGTAATATATAAACCGCCATTATCGCTAAATCGTTTTAATGCTACACTTGTTTTCGCCATTTGCATAAGACTTAGCACGCCTTCTTGCATTCTTGCTCCACCAGAAGCCGTAAAAATTATAAAGGGTACCGAAAGCTCATCAGCCTTTTCGACAGCGAGGGTAATTTTTTCTCCAACTACTGAACCCATACTTCCCATCCGGAAAGAAGAATCCATTACAGCTATTACTACTTTTCTGCCATTTATTTCGCCTGTTCCTGTAACAACAGCTTCATTCATATTCGTTTTTTTAATATCGCCGGCAATTTTATCTTCATAACCAGGAAACTGCAAAGGATTTCCGGTTCTCATTTCTGCATTTAGCTCAACAAAAGTTGCTTCATCCAAAATGCAATTCATTCTTTCATAAGCCTTCATAGGCAGATGATACCCACAGTTTAAACAAACCTTATGATTCTTCTGTAATTCACGTGTATACATTATTTTCTTACAATTAGAACATTTTGTCATAATCCCTTCTGGAACTTCATTCTTTGATAATTCTGAAGGTAATGTTGCATACTTAAGTTTTTTTGATTTCGAAAATATTCCCTTAATCAATATGGAAACCTCCCCATAAGTAACAATTTAGATTTGAATCGGATTCCTATCATTTCCAAGCACCAATAATCAGTTAAAATTATTGTAATTACTAAATACACTCCATAATTGCATTTGATTCTTTTTTTTTAATGAATCTAAAAGAAGGAGGTAATCCTCCCTCTTCCATTCTTTCGCAGGAATTGTTAGTGAATGATAATAGTCATTTAAAATAGTCCATAAACGATGGACCAAGAAATTATCAGCTATTTTAATGATTTGAAAGAAAAACTCACTTTCTGATATTTCTCGTTCATTTACCAACTGTTTTAAATGTGCCAATTCATCTTCTGTAATTTTTTCCATGGCAATATATAGAGCATTTAATTGAATATAGTTCTTTGTTTCCAAAACGTCTTGTTTTGCTTTATCATTCTGCAATATAAAAGTACTGATCAATTCTACTAATTTATGACCTTGAAAATCACGAAGAAAGGTTCCTTCCCCTTTTCTTGTTTCAATCAACCCAAGCAGCTCTAATGCTCTCAGAGCTTCCCTGATGGATGATCTGCCTGCATGCAGGGTTTCACTCAATACTCGTTCAGAGGGAAGCTTGTCCCCTGGTTTCAGGCCGTTTTGATCAATCATTTCTCGTAAATGATTCACGATATCCACATATAATTTGGATTCCTTTGAAGATGATTCATTCACCTTATGTCATCACTCACTTCTTTCTTGCCTTTTTAGGCAATGTTATAAGAAAATAAATAAAGTATAAGTACAAAATATCCAATCCAAAAATTTAGGCTAAGTGGTCTGACCAGTCAGCTTATTAAACAATATAACAACTTTTTAAAGTTGTAAAGTTTTATTCGGATAAGAAAACGCGATTAGCACCTAGTAAAGTAGATAATTCAGCGATACATTCCTTACTTGGTGAAATTTTATATTCTTCGTTTAAAACGATGTTTTTTCCTGTTTCCTCATAATGAATAATAACTGGAGTAGTTCCCGGGAATTTTCTCATAACCGCCAGTAACTCTAATCTTTGGTTCATCATATGCTTCTCATTCATCACTTTAATAAACAACTTATGTTCCTTTTTAGAAAGTGACTGGACAATCGTCCTCATCGATTCAACTAATTGAATAACAAATTGTTTACTGCCGTTTCTTTCTTCACATTTCCCTTCCAAATATACGATTTCACCCGAGTTAAGCAGACTTTGATATTTCTTAAAAATAGTTGGAAATATAACACCTTGCATTTCTCCGCTCTGATCACTCAGCTGGATAAATGCCATCGGCTCCCCTTTTTTAGTGCGAATGATATTTATTTCTGTTATATAGACAATGCTTTTATGTTTTTTTCCTACTTCCATTCCATTAATAGCAATGGTTTGCAAAGTTGCTTGATACGGCTTATAGATAGACACAGGATGGTCTGATAAGTAAAATCCTAAGGCATCTTTTTCTAAAGCTAATTTATCTTCCACTCTGAGTGGTTCTACTTCTACATATTTCGGTTTAAAAAAGAAATCATCCTCACTAAATAAATCATTTTGCTCTTCATCCTCTGGATGAACTAATTGGGCGTGCTGTATGGCTACATCAATAGATGCCAGCAAAATAGCACGATCTACTCCGAATTCATCGAAGCTTCCGGAATAAATAAGCATTTCCAAGACTCTTCTGTTAACCGTCTTCGGGGAAACTCGTATACAAAAATCAAACAAATCTTCAAATTTTTTCTGACTTCTCGCCTTTAATATTTCTCTTAATACATTTCCGCCAATACCTTTTATGCCTGCTAAGCTATAACGGATTTTATTCTTTTCTACACGGAAAAAGTAATTACTTTGATTAATAGAAGGCGGAGTCAATTCAATATTCATCTGTTTTAACTCTTGAATATACTGAATTATTTTCCCTGTGTTTCCAAGGGAAGATGTTAATAGTGCCGCCATAAAATACAGGGGGTAGTTTGCTTTTAAATAGGCAAGCTGATAAGCAATCATACTATATGCTACTGCATGACTTCTATTAAAACCATAGTTGGCAAAACGCACAATTAACTCATATATTTCATTCGCTGTTTTTTCATGATATCCTTTTCTTTCTGCTCCTTTTACAAAATGAATTCTTTCTTTTTCCAGAATTTCCTTTTGTTTCTTACTCACAGCTCGTCTTAACAAATCCGCCTCTCCTAGTGAGAACCCAGCCATTTTAGAAGCGATTTGCATAATTTGCTCTTGATAAACAATCACTCCATAGGTGCTCTTTAGTATCTCTTCTAAATCAGGATGATAATAGTTTATCGATTCTTTGCCATGTTTTCTATTGATGTAATGCGGTATATTCTCCATAGGTCCAGGACGGTAAAGCGCATTAACAGCTACAATATCTTCAAAATTAGTTGGCTGTAACCTCTTTAATACATTGCGCATTCCTTCTGATTCCAATTGAAAGATCCCTGTTGTATCTCCTCTACTTAATAGCTTGAAAACATTTGGGTCATCAATTGGTATTTTTCTTATATCTATTCTTTTCTTTGTTGCTTTATAAAGCATATCAAGAATAGCTTCAATAAAAGAAAGATTTCTTAAACCAAGAAAATCCATTTTCAATAAGCCAAGTTCCTCTAAATATTCCATGCTATACTGTGTTAAATAAATATCGTCATGACCACCTTGAATCGGAATAATATCAACAAGGGGCTGTTGACTAAGAACCACGCCGGCAGCATGGGTTGATGTATGCCTTGGAAGCCCTTCGATTTTACATGCAGTATCAAATAGTTTTTGATTTCGAGGAGATGATTCAACAAATTGCTGCAAACGGATGGATTCTTGATAGCTTTGTTTGAGATTAACACCTAGTTTAGATGGGATCATTCTTGACAGTTCATCCAACTCTTTAACAGATAAGCCAAAGGCTCGCCCAACATCACGCAAAGCTGCTTTAGCAGCAAGCGTACCAAAGGTAATAATTTGCGCAACATGCAGCTCTCCATATTTATTTTTCACATATGAAATAACTTTATCCCGCTTATTATCAGGAAAATCAATATCGATATCTGGCATGGAAATTCTCTCTGGATTTAAAAATCTTTCAAAAAGCAATTGATATTTAATAGGATCTATATCTGTAATATGTAAAACATAGGCAACGATTGATCCCGCAGCTGACCCCCTTCCAGGACCTGTTAGAATTCCGTTCTCTCGCGCAAACTTCATAAAATCCCAAACAATTAAGAAATAGTCACTATAATTCATTCTCCCAATGATGTCCAATTCATATTCCAACCGTGCTGTGTGTTCTGGAGAAGGATGAGAATATCTGTCATTTAAACCAGCCATACATAATTCTCTTAAATAACTAAGAGCATTTTTTCCTGCAGGTACAGTATATTTAGGTAAGGTAGCAAGTATGCCATTCATTTCAATCTGACAAGACTCTCCTACCTTCCATGTGTTTTCCAGAATATCTGGTTGATCATTGAATAATGTGATCATTTCTTCTTTGTTTTTTAGATAATGCTGATTAGAACTCCATTCATCTTGCTCTATATCGGAAAGCTTCTCCCCATTTTTGATTGCCTTTAAGCATTCATAAGCAAAATGGTCCTCCTCCTCCAGGTAAAATACATTATTTGTTGCTACCAGCTTGACTTTTTCTTCAGAAGCTAATCTGAGTAACTTTTCATTTAGTGCATCTTCCACCGCAATGCCGTGTCTTTGAATAGATAAAAAGCATTGACCAGGTTCAAAAATGGACTTCCATAGCATTAATGTATTTCTTGCTGATTCCGTATCATCCCTCAGTAAATTTTGTTCAATCTCCCCTTCAAATCCAGGTGAGATTGCAACGAGACCTTTAGCATAATGCTTTAACCATTTCACAGGAATTCCCTGTGGATTTTTTGTTTGAACAGCACTCGTAATTTTCAATAAATTTTTAAATCCTAGACTAGTTCTAGCTAATAAGACCAATGGATAAACATTATCTTCTTCCCATTCACTTATTACATCTACTGTTAGTCCGATAATCGGTTTTATCCCTTGCTTTAATGATTCTTTATAAAAAGAAGCTGCACCATACATCACATTGCGATCTGTTAAAGCAATAGAACGATAGCCATGCTTTTTAGCATTTGTAACTAACTCTTTTATCGAAAGCGTGCTAGATAAAAGGCTATATGCACTAGATACTTGAAGATGTATAAAAGACATAAATTAATTCACCACTTTTCTTAAAAAATTTTTTTCCTTATAACAAAAAAATATATAAAAATGCTAGAGAAGATGTCATTTTTGCTTTATTTACAAACCTTTTTACCACTTTAAAGGCTATTCCCTTAAAAAAGCAATCATTGTTATTCTATCTTATTAGTTTGCCTCAAAATAAAAGACTTTTTCCTTTCATTATAGATGTTCACAGCAAAAAAAGAAAATATGTTCTCTTTATTAAGGAATGACGTGAAACTTCAACACTTGTATAATCGACCTTTAAATTCATTCATAAATGCAATAGATTGTCCATAATAATAAGAAGAAGAATAGAAGATTACAAGATATGAGAAAAATATACAACCGTGAGAATAAATATTTTGCTCTATGGAGAAGACTTCATTCTATTTGATTTATTGCCTGCTTAGAAACAAAAACTAATAAAAGTTAGAGAGGTAAACGTATGAATCAACAACCATTCTTCCCTACCTTCATCGAAAGCTACTTTATTGCCTTAGGGGTTATTTTAGGAGGCGCACTTTTAGGTGGACTTGCTGCATTTCTAACCGGAAAACCACTCCTTACTGAAATCATACGCATTTCTGGAATCATCAAAATTTGGGCGATTGTTACAGCGATTGGCGGGACCTTTGATGCTATTGATACGATTGAAAAAGGAATCTATGATGCTGGCACAAAAGACCTATTCAAACAAATCTTATTAATCGTTTCTGCTTTCGGAGGAGCTCATACAGGCATTACAATTATTAAGTGGATTACACAGGAGTATATATAAATGAGAATTCCACCATATTATAAAAATCAGGCTGTACAACGTTTTTTTGCCGGAATGGTTATCGGTGGAGTAATCAGTTGGTGTATTTTTGTCTTTATTTTTGGTGTATGGCAGGAACGATATAGCTCGGAAATTAAAACACAAAAAGCAACTATTGAGGATTTAGAAAGAGAGAAAAAAATATGGCAAGAGGAATTTGCTGCACAAAATAAAACGACCGAAGAAAAGCTGACAGTGGAGGATATCGTTGTAAAGATAAACAATACAGATAAAGAAAAATATGATATTAAACCCTTTAATGCCTTAGAAATGGAAGATGCCATTAAAGAAGATTTATCGACCATTATTGCAAAAGACCTCGATATGGTCTATAAAAGTCGCGCACTGTTAAAAAAGTCGATTGAAAACAAAGTAGTTGTTTCCGATAAAAAGCGTTATAAATTTAAAGTAACAGAGTTGATTATTTATACAACGGTTCATGTCGAATTAAGAGTCACCTTTGGCGATTAAAAAGAGGTGCAATCCATTATAACGTAACGGATTGCACCCTTTTTCTTTCTTGTTGAATAATTAAGCCATAAGAAAACTACCTTATTTACAAACTGCTTCTAAATCCTTCACTACTTTACAGGCATCCTCCCATTGATAAATGGTTGCGCCTGAGGCCATTGGATGTCCTCCACCATTATATTTTTTTGCAATTCCATTAATAACTGGTCCTTTTGAACGCAATCTTACACGAATTTGATCTGCTTCTTCAATAAAAAAGACCCATGCTTTTAAACCTTTTACACTCCCTAGACTGCTAACAAGTAACGATGCCTCTGCAGGAGTTGCCTGAAATTGAGCTAATATTTCCTTATTGAGCTTCATACTTGCTACTCCATTTGCATGAACTTGAAAATTTTGCAGAACATAGCCACTCAGCTTGACAATATGGGGATCGAGTTCATACATTTGGTCATACATTTCTGTGCGCGAAAAAGAATATTTGATTAATTCTCCGGCATAAAGAAATGTTTTTTCCGATGTACTTGGATATAGAAATCTCCCAGTATCTCCAACAATTCCCGCATATAGCAGCCTTGCAGCCTCATCACTCATCTTTAGCCCCTGATCTTCTCCAAACAAATAAAACTCATAGATCAACTCACTTGTCGAACTAGCTGCAGTCTCTACCCAAACTATATCGCCATATGCATCATCATTTGGATGATGGTCGATCTTTATTAGCATTTTCCCAGTCAGATAGCGCTGGTCACATACTCTTTCTTGATTAGCTGTATCACATACAATGACCAGCGCATCAGCATAGGTGCTGTCATCAATGACATCGAGTCTTCGTAAAAAGTTTAAGGAAGCTTCTTCTTTTCCTACCGTATAGACGTTTTTATCGGGATAAGAAGTTTTTATAATTTCTGCTAATCCACCTTGCGATCCATATGCATCTGGATCTGGACGGACATGTCTATGAATAATGATAGTATTAAAGGCTCTTATCGCATCTAGTATTTTCTGTTTCATTTATTTCTCCTTTCATTAATGACGATCGATTAATTGACACATCATCATCGCTTTTCCAACAAGTACTCCGTGGTTAAAAACTTCTACATCGACTTTCCCAAATTTTCGTCCAACTTCTAAAATTTTGGGAACTATTTCAATAACACTATCCATTTGAACTGGCTTGATAAAATAGATGGTCATATTTTCGACAACTAAATCACCTTTTTTAAACCATCTAAGTACTCTGTTCGCCGCTTCGGAAACAATCGTTGTAAACACCCCATAAGATATGGTCCCTAAGTGATTCGTCATCTGCGGAGTTACTTCACAGGAAAAGGCTGTTTCCCCTTTGTTTTTTCCTTTAGTCAACAAGACATGCTTTGTGACAATATCATCAATCGTTTCGCCAATTTGAGGCTGTCTTTGGTTCATTTGCAGCGCTTTTAATACATCTTGTCTACTAATAATCCCTTCTAGCTTGTTTGCTTCATCTACAACTGGCAAGACTTCAATTCCTTCCCATACCATCATATGCGAACAAGAAGCAACACTTGTTTTGCCACTAACCGTCATTGGGTGTTTTGTCATGACTTTATCGATCGTCATATCCATCGATTTTCCAATGATATCCTTTGATGTAATCATCCCTTGTACTTTTAAACTATGATCCACTACTGGGAACCGACCGTGTAACGTTTCTTTATTATATTTATGCCACAAAGCAACATCATCCGTTGTCTTTAAGTAAATCGTTTCTTTAAGCGGTGTTAAAATATCTTCTACTAAAACAATTTCTTTTTTTATGAGCTGATCATAGATTGCCCGGTTTATCATCGTTGCAACAGTAAATGTATCATAGCTTGTTGAAATAATCGGGAGCTGCAAATCGTCTGCTAAACGTTTCACATGTTCCTCTGTATCGAAGCCACCTGTAATTAAAACCGCAGCACCAGCTTTTAATACATGTTCATGTGCCCGCACACGGTTCCCTATAATCAAGAGATTTCCAGGACCTGTATAACGCATCATTGCATCTAATTTCATTGCCCCAATAACAAAACGATTTAAGGTTTTATGTAAACCAGCTCTCCCACCAAGAACTTGTCCATCCACAATATTAACTACTTCTGCATAGGTTAACTTCTCAATATTTTCTTTCTTCTTTCGTTCAATTCTAATTGTACCAACTCTTTCAATGGTACTTACATACCCTTTATTCTCTGCTTCTTTTATCGCTCTATAAGCTGTTCCTTCACTTACATTTAATGCTTTCGCAATTTGTCGAACAGAAATCTTTTCTCCTACTTGTAATTCATCAATATAATTTAATATTTGCTCATGTTTTGTAGCCAAATTACCACCCTCTTTTAAGAAAAGCACACTGCTTCTCGCAGACAAACTTAGAAAATTCTATTGGTTAAACTCTCTCGTTTGTTCTATGCGAAAACTGCCTGTACTAGACATTTTCATACCATTTATTTCTATTTATTACAATTTATCCATCTATGTTTCAATAGTTTTCGGCTAACTATTAATTTCTTTCATTTAAAGCTGCCTTCTTTAATATCTATGATTTCCCTAGGTAAAAAATCTATTGAAAAAAGCTTGTATATCTTTATTATAGAGTGAACTACTAGGGTATTCAATGAATTCTCTGTTAATCGCCATTAAAACATTCAGTCATTTTGTTTTTTGAGTGGAGTATGTCTTTTGTGGACATCTTTATTTCTTTAAAAAAATCTGATTGGTATTAAAATATTACATGCTAAAAGGGCTGGAAGAAAATAATTCCAGCCGTAAATAAATCGAACCACATTATACGGATATCGGCAATAAAGACCCGCATAATCATTTACCAGCATACGGACCCTTATTTATTGATAACGGGAGATAGATTTTCGTTTTAGTTCTATCTCTCTCCTCTTTTCATCTTATTGGTAATAATAGATTTTCTTCTTTTTCTGTGCTTTACTATAGGACCTTTTGGCTGGTCGTGGTTTTTTAGGGGTATATAGTAATGCAGTTAAATTTCCCGCTACTACCATTAAGGCAAAGGCTAGCCATGTAACCGAAAATATTCCTTCAGCCCCGTTACTGAAGGGAGAAAGTCTTGGCATTCCATAATATAAAAGGACACCACATAATAATATACATAGTAAATATCTATTCTTATTCATAGTCGCTAAAACCTCCTTGATACTATCCTATGCGGACAAGGACAAAAAAAGTATTTAAAAATTAGCTAAAGCATCTGATCACACAGAAAGTTTCGTAAGTCTAAATATTTACATACACGATTTATGTTGATAATCTTATAGGATAAGAATAATATTTAACTGGTCCTACAATATAAGGAAATGGAAAAAAGTATAGACTTGTTAAGAAACACTTGGAGGTAGGTTGAATTGGAAAAAAAAATAGCGTCTCTAGCAAATTGGATGAAGCAGGAAGAAATTGATTTCACTTTTTTAACTTCTACAGATAATATTTTCTATTTTAGCGGATTCTATAGTGATCCACATGAAAGATTATTGGCTTTGATTGTCTTCCCAGAAAACGATCCGATATTAGTTTGTCCTGCAATGGAAACAAATGATGCTAAAAATGCCGGGTGGAGCTATGATATCATCGGCTATAGTGATACAGAAAATCCATGGGAGGCTATTCAAAGTATGGTTCAAAGCCGTACAAACCGTACAACAAAAGTAGCTCTTGAAATAGATCACATGAATGTGGCAAGATATCAGGCACTTCAAACGTCATTTCCAAACATTGAAGGATATGTTTCAGCAGAAGAAAAAATTAATACTTTGCGCATGATAAAAACATCAGATGAATTAGCTAAGATAAAAGAAGCTTGTAAATGGGCTGATTTCGCTATAGAAGTAGGCTGTAATGAAATAGCAGAAGGCAAATCTGAAATGGAAATTCTAGCTGCAATTGAATATGAATTGAAGAAAAAAGGAATTGGTAAGATGTCCTTTTCAACCATGGTTTTAACTGGTGTGAACGGCGCTTCCCCTCATGGTAATCCAGGAGAGACAAAAATCAAAAAAGGAGACCTAGTATTATTTGACTTAGGGGTTGTTGTTGATGGATATTGTTCCGATATAACCAGAACAGTGGCATTTGGCGACATTAATGATAAGCAAAAGGATATTTATGATACAGTTTTAAAAGCTCAGCTTACAGCGATTGAAGCCTCTAAGCCAGGCGTTTCTTGTGCTACTGTTGATCTAGCTGCTCGAAACACAATAAGAGAAGCAGGTTATGGCGAGTTTTTCCCTCACCGTTTAGGGCATGGATTAGGGATTAGTGTTCATGAATTCCCTTCCTTAACTGAAACAAATTCCCTAGTTTTACAAGAAGGTATGGTATATACAATCGAGCCGGGAATTTATGTACCGAATGTTGCAGGAGTTCGGATAGAAGATGATGTTTATGTTACAAAAGATGGAGTGGAGATTTTAACTAAATTTCCGAAAGAGCTTCAAATTATTCAATAAATGGTAAACAAGAAAATCCGCCTGTTTTTTAATATCTGTCATGCTGATGTTAACCACAAACCTGTTTTCTAAATAACCCCAACGATAATTCGGAGTTTCCCCTAGCATCTCCGTATAATCGTTGGGGTTTATATGTGATTGAAATACTCATGCCCCCAAAAAAACGAATCTATTATCTTCTCTTTTAATGTACTTGCACCTAAATTTATATTTTACATAAGATACCTAAACTTAAAAAGGAATAAATGGGGGAGAAGAGAATGGTTAAATATGTAGATTATACAGATCCAAAAATCCAATACCATTTTGATGTAAATAAAAGTAATTTTTTCACAAGAGATAGTCATAACTATATTAATGTTTTAGGAGAACAACAGTTAAATTCGTTAGAGAATGTGTCATTGCTAGATATCTATTTAAGCAGAGATATTGTAGTTGAACCACATATTCACCAAAATGCGGCAGAGCTCGTATACTGCATTTCCGGTTCTGCTACTGTTTCACTATTAAATCCTTTTACAAAAAAAATCCTAAACTATACCATTACGCCTGGCCAAGTAGCTAATGTTCCCCAAGGCTGGTGGCATTATGAAATCGCAAATACAAATAAGACACATTTATTAGCTATATTCAATGCACCTACACCTGAAGCAATCTTTGGCTCTGATTTACTTCGTCTAACTCCTTCAGACTTAATGGCACATACTTATTCATTGGATCTTCATAAGTGGAAATCCACCATCTCTCCCATTAATAAAACAACAAT
The DNA here is from genome assembly GCF_001591585.1 of Niallia circulans NBRC 13626. Lineage (GTDB taxonomy): Bacteria > Bacillota > Bacilli > Bacillales > Cytobacillaceae > Niallia > Niallia circulans. The sequence goes on from NZ_BCVE01000007.1 coordinate 146,914, forward strand.
TCTTGGCCCAGTGATTAGTAGAAATAGTTCTAGTCAAAATTATTATGCAGACGCCCCTTATCCTCAGCCTATCTACCAGCCTTACTACATTCCAAGAAATTACTAACAAGTTGAGTGCAGATGATGGATTAAAAATTAGGGCAGTTATTTATTTAAAAAGGACGATTTGTTTTGCAACAGTACTCACAGGCTGAATGGTATATATTGCTTTCCACCAGGAGAGCGTTGAGGGAGGTTCAGCCTCCTCCATTCAGCCGCAGGTCATAGTAACTTAAAACTAGTTTATCTTAAATGATAGGTGGAATTAGTTATTATTCGCCTATCATTTAAGGCTCAGGCTCTTCCTACAGTCTTTTTTGTTTAGTCCTTTATTTGTTTCTGCTCTTTATCCAAGAAGGCATCAACCGCACCGTCGTTATAGGATTCCATCACTTGGGCAGTTACTTCTTCGCTTCCTTTTTCATCAAATTGAAAATCATTCTGTATACTTTCATTTTGTTTGTGCATCTCTATTCCTTCCTTTCTTATTTTTCCCCCTATTATTTGATTGAAAAGTTAAACTTATGCATGAATTGGGTATATAATAGAAGTAGATAAACTTAAGGAGTGAATGCTTATGAACGTAAACTATCAAAACATTATTGTGGCAGTAGATGGTTCTGACGAGGCTGATAACGCTATAAAGAAAGCGATTTCAATCGCAAAAGAAAATAATGCTAGGCTTGTCATTGCCCATGTTATTGATACGAGATCTTTTGCAACAGTAGCTGCGTACGATCAATCCATTGCAGCTAAATCAGATGAATTCGCTAATGAGCTCTTAGATAAATATATTGTTCAAGCAACTGCAGCAGGAATTGAGAATGTTGTAAAGGCAATTGAATTCGGTTCTCCAAGAGCAGTAGTTCCTCGAGAAATTGCGACAAAGTACAAAGCTGATTTAATTGTGTGTGGAGCGACAGGTTTAAATGCCGTTGAGAGATTTATTATCGGCAGTGTCTCTGAAGGAATTACCAGAAATGCTCCTTGTGATGTTTTAATTGTTAGAAGCAGTGATCAATAGAAATAAAAAGAAGAAAGTTCTATTATTGAAAGCAGTGTTTGCAATCAAATAATAGAATTTTCTTCTTTTACTTCACTTCTTCTTTTTCCAAAACGCAAAGCTTTGCTTTTTCAATCGCCTGCTTTATTTGGGTAAATCCAGTTCCGCCAGCACTATTTCGTCTTTCAACTGCCGTTCTGGGATTCAATACATGGTAGATATCCTGTTCAAATAAGCTGCTCGCCGCTTGTAGTTCTGTAATACTTAAATCCTGCAAATAACATTTTTTATTCACACAGTATAGAACCAATTTCCCTACTACTTCATGTGCCTCTCTGAATGGCATCCCTTTTTCTGATAAATAATCAGCTAATTCTGTAGCATTAGAAAAGTCATTTTTCGTGGCATTTTCCATTCCTTGCTCATTAACCTTCATTGTTTGAATCATACCAGCAAAAATGCGCAAAGAGCCAACCACCGTTTTTACGGTATCAAACATCCCTTCTTTATCTTCCTGCATATCTTTATTGTATGCTAAAGGCAAACCTTTCAATACAGTTAACAAGCCCATTAAATTTCCATAAACCCGTCCGGTTTTTCCTCGGATTAATTCAGCCATATCTGGATTTTTCTTTTGGGGCATAATGCTGCTTCCCGTGGAAAAACTATCGTCTAATTCAATAAATTTAAATTCTTGAGAAGACCAAAGAATAATTTCTTCACTAAAGCGCGATAGATGCATCATTAAAATAGAACTAGTCGATAGAAATTCTAGAATAAAGTCACGATCGCTTACTGCATCCATACTATTTTCATAAATGGAATCAAAGCCAAGTAAGTCAGCACTATAGGAACGATCAATAGGAAAGGTTGTTCCTGCTAAAGCACCTGCACCTAGTGGTGATACATTAATTCTCGTTACATTTTCCTGATATCGCTGTTTGTCTCTTTCAAACATCCAGAAATACGCCATTAAATGATGCGCAAAAGAGATAGGCTGGGCACGCTGAAGATGTGTATAACCAGGCATTACTGTTTCAATATGATGCTCTGCCTTTTCCAGCAACGAGCTTTGCAGCTCATTCAATAATTGGATAATTTGTTTCACTTGTTTTCGCAGGTAAAGATGCATATCTGTTGCAACCTGATCATTTCTACTTCTACCAGTATGGAGCTTCCCACCTACAGGACCAATTAAATCCGTTAATTTACTTTCTAAATTAAGATGGATATCTTCTAGTTTTACAGAAAAAGATAATTCATCCTTTTCTGCTTGCTTTTTTAGAGTAAGTAATCCATTTTTGATTTTCTCTGCCTCTGCTACTGACAATATCCCTGTCTTAGAGAGCATTTCCACATGGGCAATGCTCCCTTCTATATCTTCTAACACTAGTTCTTGATCAAAGGAAATGGACGCCCCAAATTCATCTACCCATTCCTCGGCAGATTTTGTAAATCTGCCTCCCCATAACTTCTTCACACAGACACCTTCTTGTCGTTTTCCACAATGCTTTGAACCTTTGTAGGAAGTCCCCAAAGTTTAATGAAGCCAACCGCTGCTGCATGATCAAACTCATCGTCGGAAGTATACGTAGCAAGTTTTTCATCATATAAAGAATACGGTGATTTTCTTCCTTCTACAATCGCATGCCCTTTAAATAGTTTCACGCGAACCGTTCCTGTCACGTTTTTCTGGGTTTCTTGCAAGAAAGCTTGCAATGCTTTTGTAATTGGAGAGAACCAAAGTCCCTCATAAATAACTTCTGTGATTTTCTTTTCGATAACTGGTTTAAAATGAGCTACTTCTTTTACAAGCGTAATATCTTCTAATTCTTTATGTGCTTTCATCAATGTTAAAGCACCTGGACATTCATACACTTCTCTTGATTTAATTCCTACTAATCTATTTTCTACATGATCGATTCTACCCACACCATGTTTTCCAGCGATCTTATTTAACTCAAGAATTAGCGCAGATAAAGAATAAGTAATACCATCTATGCTGACAGGAACACCTTCCTTAAATTCAATTTCAATAATATCTGCTTGATCAGGAGCATTTTCGAGACTTACCGTTAAGTCATACGCTTCTTCTGGAGGGGCAGCCCAAGGATCTTCTAAAATTCCACATTCATTGCTTCTTCCCCATAGATTTTGGTCTATAGAAAATGGACTATCCAAGTTAACCGGGATGGGAATATTTTTTTCTTTTGCATAAGCAATTTCTTCTTCACGAGACCATCCCCACTCACGGACTGGTGCTAATACTTTTAAATTAGGATTTAATGCTTGGATAGATACTTCAAAACGCACTTGGTCATTTCCTTTTCCCGTACATCCATGTGCGACCGCAACAGCATTTTCTTTTTCTGCAACTTCTACTAATTTTTTGGAAATTAAAGGTCTTGATAATGCAGAAACAAGGGGATACTTTCCTTCATAAAGGGTATGTGCCTGCATAGCAGTAAGTGCAAAATCCTGTGCGAATTCTTCTTTTGCATCGATGACATAAGATTGAACTGCACCAACCGAAAGTGCTTTTTGTTGTATAAAGTTCAAATCCTTTCCTTCACCAACATCTAAGCAGCAAGCTACTACATCATAACCTTGATCCTGTAACCATTTTATTGCTACAGATGTATCTAATCCTCCTGAATATGCTAAGACTACTTTTGGATTTGCCATTACCTAATTCCTCCTATATTCGAATAAATATTCATTTATTTATATTTTTATTCAAAAACTATATGTATCACTTTAACAACTTTCCCTAATAATTTCAATAGAATTTTTATAAAAATTTAAATAATTTTATTTTTATACACACAAAAAGATAGGAATCTCAGTATACATCCTATTAATAAACTAACTATTTGTATCTATAAAAATAAACTTAATCTTTTATGCATTATTTTATACATTTCATTAGTAGATAAATTCTATTTTTATATATAAAAATAGGTCAACCCTTTTCTTTACTTGAAAAGTTATTGACCTTTTTATTATTATTTATGCAATTCGCTGACGACATGACTTAATTCAGGAAGGATTAATTTGTTCATCGCAAGCCGTACAGCACCTGTAGATCCTGGAGTACAAAAAATGACCGTATTATTAATCGTTCCAGCAATCGCTCTTGATAATATAGCACTAGAGCCTATATCTTCTGTATAGCTTAACATTCGAAACAGTTCTCCAAATCCATCTAATTCTTTTGTTAGGAGAGGTTTAATGGCTTCGATGGTAATATCCCTGGGTGAAATTCCTGTCCCTCCATTTAAGAGAATACAATTAATTTCAGCTGATTGTACCCCCGTCATTATTTCGTGTACAATTTGTTCTTTCTCATCCCTTACGATGACATACTTTTGTATAGAATGGTTTTCCTGTTCTAACAGATCAATCATCAATTTACCGCTTTTATCATTTTCCTCAGATCTTGTATCACTAACGGTTATCACTTTACAGCCAACCTGTAAGTATTGATGCTTCGTATGGATTTGTTTATTCATATTCCCCACTCTTTCGCTCGTTTTCTTTCTCCACTGTAAAATATGCTTTATGTGCCTTATCCAATAATAACGTGGCTTTGTCGCGTGTAAATAAATGAAGGCGATGCATTGGTCTTGTCATTGCAACATATAAAAGCTTTAAATCTATTTCTTCTTGGGAAAAAGACTCATTTAACGTAAAAAGAAGAACTGCGTCAAATTCCAGTCCCTTGGAAAGGTAGCTTGGTACTATAATTAAATATTTCTTTTCAAGCTCTTCATTTTCTTGAAGAAATTGGACATTAGGCACTTTTCTTTTTTGCATCTCTTTCAATATTGCTCTACATTCTTCCTCTGTTTTACCAATAATAGCAATGGAGTGATAACCGTCATTATGCAGTCGATCTGCTACTTGAATCATTCTGTCAATCAATTCTTGTTTTTGCTCATATAAATGAACAGTCGGTTTTTCTCCATGGCGGACAACTGGTTTCACTTTGGGCAAATCTTCATTGACTAAATGCAAAATTTCATTTGCCAAAAACATAATTTCAATCGTAGTCCGGTAGCTTTTTTGCAAGGTCATATAATTCGCGCGCGGAAAAATAGTTTGCTGTAATGTCTGCCAGTTCTGTAATCCCCGATAGGAGTGAATCCCTTGTGCTAAATCTCCAACAAGGGTAAACATATCTGTTTCTAGTCCTGCTTTTAAGGCATATAGCTGAAATTCGCTATAATCCTGCACTTCATCAATGACAATATTCTTCGCTCGATATTCTTTATCTATGCCAAATATTTTATACTGCAAATAAAATAATGCCCCTAAGTCCTCGATTTCCACTTTCTTTTGTTTTAATATCTTTCGCTGGAAGGCAATCAAATAATCTAATTGCTTTTCTGTTAGCGAATCTTCCGTATATTTTCTAAGGAGCTCCTTATCCGCAAATAATCTGGAATAATACTCATATAAATCGGTTGTCTCCATTGTCTTCATATATCTTCTAACAGCAGTTGAAGCTTCTTTTTTTACAGTTGCTATTCTTTCTGCCTTCGTGTCTAGAAAATAGACAACTTTCTCTTTCCGCTTTGAATCTTCTTTTATCTTTAAGGCACGATCTAATGCATCTTCATACTTATCTTCCAACTTACTTAAAATTATTTTCTTTTTCCGTTTTAAATCAGCTTGTAAGATTCCCTTTATTTTCTCCTTCCGTTTGATTAAGGGAAGATAATCGTATTCCTTCTTAAATAAACGCTCCAGTTTCTTTGCTCCATATAACGGGAATTTTTCTACCCGAAAATCTTCTTTTGGACTCATTTCATTACATATATCCACTAAATATTTATCCATTACCTTTTTATATTCTAAAGATCCTTTATAACGGGAAAGCCACTTAACCAGTTCTTCTTGTTTGTTCTTATGATTTATAAATGTTAGTAATTTCTTATTTGACTGAATTACTTTCATTTTCTTTCCAATGCATAGTAAAACATAATCTAGGAATGTCGTTTGACGAATCTTCTCTACTCCCAAATCAGGCAGCGCTTGTGCAATATAACCGATGAACATATTATTTGGCGCAATAATCATTAATTGCTCAGGCTGAAAATATTTTGCATAGTTATAGATAAAATAGGATATTCGGTGTAAAGCAATAGTGGTCTTTCCACTTCCGGCCGCTCCTTGGACAATGATTGGCCGATTTAGATCTGCTCGAATTATTTCATTTTGTTCAGCTTGAATAGTTGAAATGATCTCTGTTAGTCGCTGGTCTGCTTTTCCAGCAAGAGATTGCTGCAATAATTCATCTGTTGTAGTTAAATCAATATCCTGATAATGAAGGAGCTCTCCTTTTTCAATTTTAAATTGTCTTTTTAATGATAAATGCCCTTCAATCGTTTCTTCATTCACTTCGTATGAAACTTCGCCCAATCGTCCATCGTAATAGACATTTGCAATTGGTGAACGCCAGTCTACAATTATTGGTTTTTGTGTGTCCTTTTCAAAAAGCGAAGTTTTTCCTAAATAATAGACATTCTTTTGGGATTTCCCTTTCATTTGATAATCAATCCGCGCAAAATAGGGAGTATCTAAAATACGTTTTAAAATACTTAACTCGGTTGTTGCAAGCTGTAAAAACTTACTATTCGTTAAATAGTTGATATAACTCAAACTACTGTCAAGCGCCTCTTCATTGCTTATGGATTCTCGCACATTTTCCTGTAATGTCCCTTGATTGATCTGCGCCTCATGCAAAACAATATTCATATAATTTTTCGTATATTCAAGTCTTTCCCTTTCCTGTTCCCATTCGTCTAATGAAAAGTCTTCCATAGTTTCCCCTTTCTCCATTTATAAGAAAATTTCCATCCGCACCTTTTTGGTCCCGGTTGCTACACTTATCTTAAAGACGGATAAATTCCATCTCGTTTACTTAGTAAATAGCTTTTTTGATAAAAATGATGTGCCAATTCCGTCATCTCTTTCGTAAAATGGTAATTCGCCGCTGCTCCTATTATGGTACCAGCCATACTCGATTTCCTTTTAAAAAATAAGATAAATGAAAGCTTTATCAGCTCACTTAATAAAGAGTGCAGCATCTTTTCCTGAACTATTTCATCCTTTCCATCATAAAAGAAACCTTGCTGTTCTTTCTCCAATTCATCCATTAGCTCATTCCATGCTTCTTTTCGCTGCTCATGCGGTAAACACCCTGCACAGAAAACTTTCAATGCTGTCATGATTTCATTGGGACTATCAGCTGGTCTCCCATATAGCGAAGCAAGAACCTGAACGGATCGAAGATTAATAATAAGCATCGAGAGAAAATCGCCCATGAAAAAACCAGTATGCTTCGAAGCCAAAGCCCCTTGGGCCGAGGCAAGCATCCTGTAATGAGCCATTTGTTTTTCTGCAATGGATTGTAATTGGTCTATACTCAATTTTGTCATATCTCTTAAAGTGAAGATTGATTCATTATGTACTCTTGCCTGCTGCATAATTTTTTGAGCGGTGTTTCGTTGAAATGTGGAATTAATTAAGATGGCATGAAGATGGAATAAGATATTATTAAGTGATCGTACAATTTTTTGTTTTTGCCATTCAGGTAAATAGGATAAGCCAGTATCTATGTAATCAGAATAAAGATGGAGAATTTTGATTGATCGTTCACTTTTCCGTTCATTTTCCCATTGCTCTAATTTATCCAAATAATAAGCTTCAGCTTTTGTAAGCATTTAATCCCCCCTGAATAATAAGAATCATTCCTTATTTTACTAAAAGAAGCCAATAAAAGACAATATATTTATCCATTCAAGTAGTATTCCTTTTTTAATAGGAAAAAGACAATCTTTCTCGTACATTATGCTACGAAAAAGATTGTCTTCTAATTTTTCATCCTAGACCTTTGTACGCTTAACTTAAATACCAGCTAATCTACAAACGTCTCTTGCAATCATTACTTCTTCATTTGTTGGGATTACCATTACTTTTACTGGAGAATGTGGATAGTTAATGAATGACTCTTCACCAGAGATTTTATTCAATGTTGGATCCCAATAAACTCCCATAAATTCAAGCCCTTGAAGAACTCTAGCACGAACAATTTCACTGTTCTCACCAATACCAGCAGTAAAAATAATTGCGTCTACACCGTTCATTCCAGATGCATATGATCCAATGTATTTATGGATGTTATCTGCAAAAATTCTCAATGCAAGTTCCGCACGATCGTTGCCTTCTTTTGCTTGCTCTGTAATATCACGTAAATCACTGGAGAAACCAGAGATTCCTAAAAGACCACTCTTCTTATTTAATACTTGTAATACTTCATCAGCAGATTGATCTGTTTTTTCCATGATAAACGGAATTAACGCAGGGTCAATATTACCAGAACGAGTTCCCATTGTAACACCTGCAAGAGGAGTGAATCCCATTGAAGTATCAACAGACTTTCCACCTTCAATAGCTGCAATACTAGCACCATTTCCTAGGTGACATGAAATTAAGCGTAATTGGTCAATAGGACGGCCTAATAATTCAGCAGCACGTTGAGACACGTATTTATGGCTTGTACCATGGAAACCATATTTACGAATTCCATATTGCTCATAATATTCATATGGAAGGCTGTATAAATAAGATTTTTCCGGCATTGTTTGATGGAATGCTGTATCAAATACTGCTACAGCCGGAACATTTGGCAATACATGTTGGAATGCACGAATACCAGTTAAGTTAGCTGGATTGTGTAAAGGTGCTAATTCAGATAAAGTATCAATTTTACCAATTACATCATCTGTAATTACTGCAGAATCAGCAAATTCTTCTCCGCCGTGAACAACACGATGGCCAATTCCTTCGATTTCATCTAAAGATGCGATAATGCCTAATTCTGTTAATTTGCCTAAAAGAATCTTAACAGCGACATCATGATCAGGAATTTCTGTAACTTCCTTGATTTTTTCTCCGTTGACAGAGATATTAAATACAGCATCAGTTAATCCAATGCGCTCTATTAAACCTTTTGTAATTACTTCTTCACTTGGCATTTCGAACAATTGAAACTTTAGTGAAGAACTACCAGCATTAATCGCAATTATTTTTGCCATAAAATGATTTACTCCCCTTTTGTATAACAACTTTTTATTTACTTTGCCTGACATTGAACAGATCGAATCATACAACAGACAAGATTTACTTCTTTCAGTTTTTCATTAAAACATTCTACTAGAAACATTTCAAGCACATTATGCCCAGTTATTCATTTTTTTTTAGATTTTCGTCGATTTTTCGAAAAAAAGACAAATTTGCGCCGATTATCTTCTATATAATAAAAGGAAACTGTCTTATAACACTTAACGTAATTTAAATTATTATCCTTACTTATTTGCTTGTATCCATGTGTCTAATTCACTTAAAACTTGTTCCATTGCACGCATATTAGAGAAGCTTGGAACTTTTGCAAGTAAAACTTGCTTTGGTGCTACTATATTATTCCCCTTTTTCTGTAGAATCAATATACTTTTTGCGGACTGTTTATTTTTGAAAAGCGTTTCCGGCAATTGCATTATTGCTTGTATGTGTACTTCTTCTTTTATATAGTCATGAAGTTTAGCCGCTTGCTCTGACTCAAATAAGTTATTAGGAATAACAAAGAAAGCATAGCCCCCAGGCTTAACATAATTTATACTTTGTTCGATGAACAAATGATGTGCATATGTATGCCCATCTTCCGCTTTCACTTTAAATTCATTCGCACGAATATCGTTCGGATAATACCCTACTGGTAAATCACTTACGACAACGTCGACTGGATCAATAAACAAATGCTCTAAGCTATCTTGGTTAAAAAATTCAATCGGTTGTTCCTGAAGATTCGCATTTACTAATGCTAACTGTAAAAGCAAGTCATCAATATCAACACCGTAGGCTGCAATATTCTTACCGACTTGATGGTTCATCACAGTTGTTAATAGATTGCCTGTTCCAACTGCCAAATCTAATAACCGAAGCTCTTCACTCGTATAAAACTTTTGTACTAAATAACCAAAGAGGATTCCAATTGAATCTGGTGTCATTTGATGATTAGGCTGTGTATTTTCTTTCATTCCTTTTAAAATGACTAATTGAAATGCTTTACGAATTTCCTCTTTTGAATATTTAGCCAAGTGAATCGTTTCATATGATTTTTTTAATCTTTTTTTACTTAATTCACTTAACTCTTCCTGTAAAATCGCTTCTTGAAAAATATTCTCTCCTGTTAAAGCTAAAGATTCTAAATACGTATATTCTAGTTCTTCTTGTATAATCAATGCTGTTTCATTAAAAACTGTAAATAATTCTTCTACTGGAGAAATGTTCATGTTATCACCTAATTATTATAGATTTCTTATAAAATAAACCAAATAAAAAGAGTCTGTCCCTTTTAAAAGGCCAAACTCTAGCTTATCATACGGTTAAGAAATTAACCAGATAATCGATTGTATTATCTGCCGTTCGGCAAATTAATTAGCTTCTTTTACTGCTGCGATTGCTGCCTCATAATTTGGATGATTGCTTCCTTCACTTACATATTCTACGTATGTTACCGTATCATTAGCATCTACTACGAAAACAGCACGTGCTAATAATCGCAATTCTTTCATCACAACACCATATGCTTCCCCGAAAGACAAGTCTCTATGGTCTGATACGGTAATAACATTTTCCAACCCACTTGCTGCACACCATCTTCTTTGCGCAAAAGGTAAATCGACACTTACTGTTATTACTTCCACATTTTCAAGCTTGGAAGCTTCTTCATTAAATTTTCTTGTTTGCGCATCGCACACACCTGTATCAACAGAAGGAACTACACTAAAAAGACGAATCTTTCCTTTTGAGCTAGCTAAAGTCACTTCTGACATATCATTCGCTAATACAGTAAATTCGGGAGCTTTGTCTCCAACTTTAATTTCGTTCCCAATCAGTGTGACTGGATTATGTTTAAATGTTACATTTGCCATTTGTCTCTCCTCCATATTCATATGTAATTACTATCAATCATATCGATAGTTGCTACTATTTGCAAAAAATACGAACTGTTTAAGGATATTTACAGGCAAAGTGAAACGAGCTCACCGATTCTTGTGAACTCGTTTTGCTAACAATTAAATTCGCAGTTTGCTGAACATTAAAATTCAATATCTTCTTTTTGTTGCTGTGATTGTCCTTCACTACTGTTGGAATTAGAAGATAAATCTTTCTTGGCAAACATTTGCTGAATTTTATCAACAGCTTGTGGAGCAATATCCAAGATTTTTTCATAAAGATGGGTACTTTCATCTAAGTGGACCATTTTTACTCCTTGAGCATTTACAATTAAAAATGCAATTGGTGTAATACTAACTCCACCACCGCTACCTCCACCAAAAGGATGCTTTGTTAAAGAATCATTTAATGAATGATTCTCTAACGTAAATTCGCTCCCTCCGGCCGCAAATCCAAATCCAACTTTAGAAACAGTTAAAATAACGCTGCCATCTGGTGTTTCGACAGGATCGCCAATAATCGTATTGACATCAATCATTTCTTTTAAATTTTCCATCGCAGTTGTCATTAAGCCTTGAATCGGATGATCTGACATTTTCCTATTCCTCCATTGTCTATTGTTTACTTTGGATAGACGTTTCATTTGTTTTAAAATTAGGGAAACCATCTTTCCAATATTTCACCAGTTTAATTCCTGCCATCATAGCATGCCCTAACCGAAATTGAATCATACAAGAAAATAATGTTTCAGAGGCAACTCCCTGAAATTGAGGATAGATATTTATTTTCGGCATATCACGCAGCTTCATATAATTACTCATCATTCCGATGATACTGCCTTTTACTGCCCAAATTGCACCCGAAACCATCCCTGTATGCGCCGCATCTCCTAGGCCCACAATGGAGCTCCATTCTATATTCTTTATTGTTAGTTTTGCTAAAAACGCTCTTACTATGCGGTGAAAATGAACAACATGATTTAATAACTCTTGGGAATTTGATAAAAAATTTAATAAATCTGAGCCAGAAAATTGTTTCGTATCCTCCATTGTCTCTTTTTTGCCTGTTATTTCTGTTTCTTCTTCTATTACTAATGAAGGAGAGTCCTCATCTATTTTGATTAGTGGTATCGTCTTCTTATACCGAATAATTCCAAATAACGCACGAACTTCTATTTTTAAATCATCGTTATCTTTCTTATGGTAATAGCGGATATGTATCGTTAATTTAAAAAAACATAAAGATAGTAGAAGTAATAAAAAAGCACCAATAATAATAGCTAGAATGAAAAGAACTTTCATTTTGGCAACACTTCCCTTCAGCTTATTATTATTGGATAAAGCAGCCAAAATTAAACATGCTAGGTCTGCAGTTAATTACCAGAAAGCGTGTTTCACAAAATCAATAAAAAAACCCAAACGATTATACGAAAATTACCATTTCCGTATAATTGTTCGGGTCTATATTCGTTAAAATACTGCAATCCTCGTCTCATTTTTGTTATCGGTCATGTACTACTGCCGTATCAGCAAATATATCATGAAGTCCTTGTTTCTTTGGTAAGAAGGCAACTAATGCATATAAAATGAAAAAGCTGCTAGAGATAAATCGACCTATCCACTCACGGAAAAGAATAGTATCCCATGTTAGTTTTTCTTTGTTTATCGGTACAACTTTTAATCCAAAAATCATTTTCCCTAATGTTTGTTTCAAAAACTTTGTCATTAACACAAAATATAAATAAAACGTAATAGCTGTACAAATGTTTACTGTTGAGAAAATCCCTGATTCGTATAACGGGATATCGGCTATTCGTAAAATCGGATAGATTAGAATTCGATTGACACTTGAAACAATAATTAAATCTGCTAGATATGCCCAAAAGCGCATCCAGAATCCTGCATACACATAAGGAGCTTCCCCCAATGGCAACTTCTTTTCTTTTGGTACATTTGGTGTCTGCTCATCCCTATCTACTGTTTCCTTATATGAAATAGTAGATTCTGACACTGTTTCTCCCTTTAAAGAAGTTTCAGTTTCCAACTTTTCATGTTCATTACTCAATTAGTTCCCCTCCTATTCTGCATATAAATACATTAGTCGAGGTGAGTTAGCATTTGTGACGATTTTTAATATATTTGCTAATTCTTTATCCTCACTTGTAATTAATTTTTTCGCAGTCACGCCAAACAAGGAACCAAAGCCAGTATTGTCCGTATACTTAACAACCGCAGCATCATTTAATTGATAGTCTGCTTTCATCTTTTCTACCACATCATCAAAATAACCAAAATCATCAATTAAATTTAATTCCTTCGCTTGTCTTCCATCATAGATACGACCATCTGCGATTTTCTTCACTTCTGCCTCTTTCATACCTCGTCCATCTGCGATGACTTTAACGAAACCAGCATATGAATTATCAATTAATCGTTGTAAAATGTCTCTTTCTTCCTCTGTCATTTCTCTAGTAGAACTCATGATATCCTTGTATTTACCACTTTTAATTGTAACAAATTCAACACCATACTTTTCAGCTAGACCTTCAAAATTATATCCACTCATAATAACACCAAGCGAACCAGTTAATGTTTCAGGACTTGCAAAAATTTTATCAGCAGGGGCTGAAATATAATAACCTCCAGAAGCTGCCATTGATCCCATTGAGACATAAACAGGTATTTTAGCTTCCTTTTGAATTTCCACTATTTTATCGTGAATCTGTGCACTTTCCACTACTCCTCCACCTGGAGAGTTCACTTTCAAAATAACCCCTTTTACACTTGGATCTTCTTTTATATAATCCAGCTTTTCCATAAAGGAAGTATGGTTATATCCAGCTGCTGAAAAAAGAGAATCAGCATCACCAGTATCCTGTATCGTTCCAGACACTTCTAAAACTGCAATTTTATTAGCGATATTTCCATCCTCTATGTATTCTTCTACATAAGGCGCTTTACCTTCACCTAGAAATTGTCCAAATAACTCTTCCACATCGGTTGTAAATGCTATTGATACCAAACTAGTAATAATGGAGAAGGCAAAAATAACACCTGCTATGCCTAAAGCTGCCCAACGTTTTCCATTCATTCACTCAAAACCCCCTAATATTCGTTCTCTTTCCTTTACGTTCTACCAAGAAAAATGTTTCAGAAAAATGCATAATTCCAACTATAGTATTTTATTATTTTTCTCTTATGCTATTCCTTTAGCTTCTTCTTTCTTTTTTGCTGAAGAAAATAGCTTTGTTCGTGAAAGAGAATAAATCGTTAATGCAGACCAAATAAATATAAATGCTAATAAGTGTGCCGTTGTAAATGGTTCGTGATAAACAAATACACCAAGAATTAATGTTAATGTAGGTGTTAAGTATTGTATGAATCCTAGCATGGATAAAGGAATCCGCTGCGCTCCCTTAGCGAAAAATAATAACGGAACAGCTGTCAACACGCCTGATATAATTAACAAAAAGTCTAAACTGGTTGAAACAGCCAAAAAGGCATGATTCCCTTTTGCAAATAAATAACCGATATAAAGGAGCGCAAATGGGGTAATAAACATGGTTTCCAATGTTAATCCTACATCGGAATCAACTTTGATTAATTTTTTTGCCAAGCCATATAAACCAAATGTCATTGCTAAAGAAATTGCTATCCAAGGAAAGGCTCCATGGGCGAATGTAATAATACAAACTCCGATTGCAGCTAATAGTACGGATACATACTGGATCTTCGATAATTTTTCTTTCATCACAAAAATGCCTAATAATACACTTACTAATGGATTTATATAATACCCAAGACTCGTTTCGATTATTTTGTTGGCATTTACCGCCCAAATATAGATAAACCAGTTACAACTAACTAGCACAGAAGCTATAAATAGCATAATCGCCTGTTTTTTTTGATACTTAAATGATCGTAGTGTTTGAAAAAACAATGTCCATTTCCGTGTAATAGTAAGTAAAATACACATAAAAATAAACGACCAAAATATTCTATTTGCAAGAATTTCATCTGCTCCTACTCCTTGCAGATGTTTCCAATATATCGGAAACAGCCCCCATATTAAATAGGAAATCCCCGCAAAGATGACCCCAATCCGAACATTATTTTTCTCCATTTTTCATCGCTTCTTTCTATAATCGAAATATTCCATATTATATACATTTTTTTGGAGGCTGACAATCAATCTTTTTTAGAAATCTTTGTAATGGATTAACTTCCTCTGTTAAATACGTTCGTACATTATTTCATTTCCAACAATAGTTTTCGTTACTTCGATTTGCTCTATTTCATGTGAGTTCACGTGAAATATATCCATATTTAAAATCGTAAAATCCGCTACATACCCTTTTTCAATCTTCCCCCGATCCTCTTCATGACAAATAGCATAGGCACTCCCTTTTGTATACAGGCAAACTGCTTCATAAATCGTCAAAGCCTCTCCGGGAATATATCCTTTTCCTTGTTTATCCTCTTGGTTAGATCTTGTCACTGCTGCTTGAATTCCTACTAAAGGATTCACATTTTCAATTGGAGCATCTGAACCACCTGCACAATGCAATCCTTCTTCTAATAATGTTTTCCAAGCATAACAGTATGCTAAATTTTCCTCTCCCAGTCTATCGATAACCCATGGGAAATCGGAAGCTACAAAGCTAGGCTGGATATCTAATATTAAAGGTAATCCCTTCATACGTTCGATTAAATCCTTGCGCAGCATGGTTGCATGGATAAGACGATCTCTCCCAGACCCTTGCAAGGGATACTTTTCAATAGCATTCAACACCATCTCAAAGGCAGCATCCCCAATGGCATGTACAGCAATCGGATTTTCTTTTTCTCTTGCCTTTGCTACTAGGTCATCTAACGTTTCTTGGGTAAAAATACTTACTCCATTTGTCGAAGGATCATCATGATACGGTCTACTTAAAAAGGCGGTTCTTCCTCCGAAAGCGCCATCTGCAAATATTTTCATGCTACCAAACTCTACCCATTCGGAACCACCTAAGTATTTCCCACCATCTTCTTTCATCTCTTCAAACACTTCATGGTGCACAAGCAGATGAGCTCTAAATAGATTGCCCTCTTCTTCTATTACTTTTTTAAAGGACTGATATGTTCCTTTATATCCATGATAGTAATTTAAGTCTTCTGTATGAGCTCCAGTAAGGCCTAATCGGTAAGCATCTTTAATTCCTGCTCGTAATGCATTCTCCACATATTCGTCTGTTACTTTTGGTAGAACACTTGTGATTAATTCTTGAGCTTGATCTTTAAATACGCCATTAAGGTTGCCTAATTCATCCTTCTCGATAACTCCACCAAATGGAACTGGTGTATCATTTGTAATATTGGCAATCTTCAAAGCATATGAATTCACCGCAATCGCATGCTTGCATATTCGGTTAAGGAGAACGGGATGATTGGGAACATGTTGATCAATGTCCTTAGCTGTCAGGACTTTCTGTTCAGGCCACATGTTTTCGTTCCAACCATCTCCGATAACCCATTCGCCTTCTTTAATATCCTTTGCATAACTAGCTAGCATTTGTAAAGCTTCCTCTTTCGAGGTGCAAGCAGATAAATTTAGTCTTAAAAGTTTTTCTCCGTGACCAATTAAATGCATATGACTATCAACAAAACCTGGTAGAAGCACATCACCTTTTAAGTCTATTTCTTCCTCTATGCTTTCTCCATGTTTTTCTAACAAATATTCCTTATCACCATAGTCTACTATATATTGTCCATCTGTTAAAATAGCTTCTACCAGATCTCCTTCTTCTTTAAGTGTATATATTTTCCCACCATAAATAAGTTTTCTCACGTCAATCCCTCCCCATTTTCACTTTTCTTTTTACAAAAAGGACACTCTTAAAAGTGCCCTTTTTGTCTCCCTGCTTCAATTCAATATACTGTTTTAGTACTTACTATTTTTTTCATTCTCTCTTAATTCAACTCGTCTAATTTTACCTGAAGTTGTTTTTGGCAGCTCATTCATAAATTCTATTTTACGAGGATATTTATAAGGAGCCGTTAATTTCTTGACATGGGATTGCAGCTCTTTCGTTAATTCCTCGTTTCCTTCCATTCCATCTCTAAGAACGACAAATGCCTTCACAACATTCCCTCTTATTGGATCTGGACTTGCTACGACCGCACATTCTTTCACCGCTTTATGTTTAACAAGAGCATCTTCCACTTCAAATGGTCCAATCGTATAGCCAGAACTGATAATAATATCATCTCTTCTACCTTCGAACCAATAATAACCATCTTCATCTTTTCTCGCACGATCCCCTGTGACGTAATACTCCCCGCGAAATTGATTTTGTGTTCTTTCTGGTTCTTTTAAATATTCCTTAAACAACGCTGGCGTATCTTTGTGAACTGCTATATCTCCAACTTCACCAACTGAACAAATTTCACCATCTTCATTGATGATTTCCACCAAATTTCCTGGTGTTGGTTTTCCCATGGAGCCAGGTCTTAATTCGACTCCTTTTGTTATCCCAACTAATAATGTATTTTCTGTTTGTCCATATCCATCACGTACATCTAGGTGGAAATGTTCTTTAAATACATCAATTACTTCCCTGTTTAATGGTTCGCCAGCAGAAACAGCACTTCGTAATTGGTTTAATTGATACTTATGAATATCCTCCACTTTCGCCATTAGACGATACTCTGTTGGTGTACAACAGAAAACATTCACTTCATATTTCTCCAAAAGTTGTAAATATTTTTCTGGATTAAATCGTCCATGATAAACAAGTCCAATTGCTCCAGATCCTAATACTGATAATAAAGGACTCCATACCCATTTTTGCCATCCAGGTCCTGCTGTTGCCCATACTAAATCTCCTTCTTCAATACAGAGCCAATTTGGAGCAGCTGTTCTTAGATGAGCATATGCCCATCCATGCGTATGTACAACACCTTTTGGATTCCCCGTTGTTCCTGAAGTATAGGAAATAAAAGCCGTATCTGTTTTCAATGTAGGAGCTAACTGCAGCTCGTCAGAAACATCTTCTGCTCTTGCATCTAAATGCATCCAGCCTTCTTTTCCTTCTCCCAGCACAAAGCGTTTAATCATATGTATATCTTCTACTAGTTCTAATTCGCCTATGAAAGGATAATAAC
This sequence comes from Niallia circulans NBRC 13626, assembly GCF_001591585.1. GTDB lineage: Bacteria > Bacillota > Bacilli > Bacillales > Cytobacillaceae > Niallia > Niallia circulans. Next base: position 165,124 of record NZ_BCVE01000007.1, read on the forward strand.
TAACAACTGCTTTTACGTCTCCATGCTTGATCCGGTATTGCAAATCTTTGGCCCGCAGCATTTCAGAACTTGGTAAAATCGTTAACCCTAGTTTTAAAGCTGCTAAATATACTTGATATGCTTCTATTATTCGTGGAACAATAACAAGCACGACATCTCCTTTTTGTAACCCTTCATCCTTAAATACATTTCCTATTCTATTTGCTGCTTTCATTAAAGAGGAATATGTAACTTCTTTTGTTTCGCCTTCTTCGTTCTCCCATTTCAACGCTAGCCTATCTGGATTCTGGGCAAATTTCTCAATCTCCGAAACAAAATTATATTGTTTGGGAGCTATTAAATCTTCCGTCTTCATAACCTATTCCTCCTGATTCTAATTGTAAATACTTAACCCATTATACTACCCCATTTGTATTTTTTAAATTATTTAAATTTCAAAGCACTAGGAATTTGATAGTTTTTCAAAGAATTACTCTAAAATCTACATGAAAGTTCAATAGAAACTCACTCTGCAAAATGATAAAGTGTTTCTTTTTATAAAAATATCGTAAAGAAAAGAGCAAGGCATAACACCTTGCTCTTTGGCCATTTTATTCAATTATTTAGAGAAACCGCCGCCTAATTGTTGCTCAGCCATTTGAACTAAACGTTTAGTGATTTCACCACCAACTGAACCGTTAGCGCGAGAAGTTGTTTCAGCACCTAAGTTTACACCAAACTCAGTAGCGATTTCATATTTCATTTGATCTAGAGCTTGAGAAACTCCAGGTACTAATAATTGATTTGAATTGTTGCTGCTTGCCATGTGTATCACCTCCTTGTGATAATAGAATGTGTAATACACATGGCATTCATTCGTTTTAATTACTGGTAATTCTTCACAAAAATATTTGGGATTTTTGTTAGCAAAAGTTATGATGCTCCACTTAGAAAAGGGAATCCATTTCTGTGTTTATTTTATTTTCTTCTCTTTTCAGGATTATCGTTTCCACATTTTTGACTGCTTCTTCAATCAAAGGCTCAAAATCAGTAAAACTTTCGTAATACTGTATTTTTTCCTTTTTCGGTTTTGTTTTTGGAGAAGAAGGTACAAATACTGTACAACAATCCTCATATGGACGAATGGAGATATCATGGGTATCAATTTTCTTTGCCCATTCAATAATTTCCGTTTTATCTGTTGTTATTAAAGGTCTTAAAATAGGAGTATTTGTCACGTCATTGATTGCATACATACTTTCTAACGTTTGGCTCGCCACTTGACCTAAGCTCTCACCCGTAATGATAGCTAGTGCTTCTTGTCTTTTCCGAATTTCGTCTGTGATTCTTAACATAATTCTTCGTGTTGCAGTCATCGTATAGTTCTCTGGAATTTGTTTATGAATCAACTGCTGGATTGTCGTAAATGGAACAATATGCAAGACAAAATGTCCGTTAAAACGAGCCAGTTTCTCCGAAATATCAATTACCTTTTGTTTAGCTCTTTCACTAGTAAATGGCGGACTAAAGAAATGTACTCCCTCTACTTCTAATCCCCTTTTCATGGACAAGTATCCAGCTACCGGACTATCCAATCCTCCAGATAACATCAACATCGCTTTTCCACTTGTTCCTGAAGGTAATCCTCCTGCTCCTGCTATATTTTCACAGGAAAGATAGATCGCTTCTGTTCTGACTTCAATTTGGACATTTATATCAGGGTTTTTAACATCTACTTTTAAACCAAGGATATTTTTTAATAAATGACCACCAATCGCCTGATTTATTTCATTAGTATCAAGTTCAAACCCTTTGTCTGCACGTCGAGCACTTATTTTAAAAGTAGATCCTTCCTCATATAAAGAAGTAACAATATCTAAAGCAGCCGCTTTGATTATTTCGATATCTCTTTCTAGCTTTATTGCAGGACTAAAAGATTGAATGCCAAAGATATTTTTAAGAACTTTGGAAATCTCCTCCACATCTTCCCCATTTGATAATACATACATTCTTTCTCTTTTTGCTTCAATAGACACAGCTGGAAACGCCTCTAAAGCCTTGGCGATTGTCCGTCTTAATTTATCTACAAATTGTTTTCTATTTCTTCCCTTTGTTGATAGTTCCCCATAGCGTATTAAAATACGATCATATTTCATTTCATTACACCTCTCAACCATTCTTTGATATCTTGTATAGCAGCCACTACTTTTTCCATTTCTTCCATTGTGTTTGCATACGAAAAACTAATTCGAAAAGAGCTTTCAGCAATTTGTTCGGATACACCCATACCTAATAATGTCTTACTAACTTTATTAGTTTTGGAGGAACATGCACTCGTTGTAGAAATATAAATATCACGTTCTTCTAACGCATGAACAAATACCTCTGCTTTTATTCCTTCAATAGAGAAATTAAGAATATGGGGCACACTTTTTCCTAGAGCTGGCGAATGGATAGAGACACCATCTATTCTAGCTAGCTGTTCACGCAAATAAAGATTTATTTGTGTTAGGACAGACATTTTCTTTTTTTGATTTTGTAGCTGCATTCGTAATGCCTTGGCAGTTGCTACTGCTCCAGCTACATTCTCGGTCCCACTTCTAAAAGCATTTTCTTGACCACCACCTGCTAATAGCGGTTGAATCCTTTTACCTTCTTTTATATATAGAACGCCATTTCCTTTAAGTCCATGAAATTTATGAGCTGAAATCGTATAAGCGTCTATATTTGCTTTCTTTAAAGAAATTGGCTGCTTTCCAATTCCTTGAACGCCATCCACATGAAAAAAAACATGCGGATAATTAGATAAAAACCTGCCTATTTCTTCAATCGGCTGAATTGAACCTACTTCATTATTAACATGCATCACCGAGACAAGGATGGTTTCTTTACGAATCTGTTTGATTATATCCTCTGCAGAAACTTGTCCATATTCATTAACGGGTACATACGTAATAGTAAATCCATCTTCTTCTAATTGTTCCATTACCTTGTGAATAGAATCATGTTCAATAGTTGTCGTTATTATATGATTTCCTTTTCCTTTAAACGTACGCGCTATCCCTTTTAAAACAGTATTATTCCCTTCCGTTCCTCCTGAAGTAAAAAATATTTCATTACTTTTTACTTCTAAGAGCTCAGCAATTTGTTCCCTTGCCTGTATTAGTAATTTCTCCGCTTCCATTCCTATCCCATGGATCGAGGATGGATTCCCAAAATACTTTTGAGATACAGTAGTATATGCATCAAGAACTTCTGAAAAAGGTTTAGTTGTAGCACTATTATCTATATAGATCATTACATCGGGAGTTCCTTTCCTTAAAAAAGTTAACTTTACTTAGTTAAATGGATATATTTATTAACAGCCATTTTGCTGCATCACATCATAAAAACAAAATCTTTTCTAGAAGGTAGTTTCCTTTTAAAAGAGTATTTATCGATTGAAAACTGCAACTGCTTTTTTATGTTCTTTGACAGGATATCCGATAAGTCGAACACTTCACAACAGATGCCCATTACATTTAGGTAATAAGCCCCACCATGAAAGTTTTACTTTATAATGCTACCATATGTTAAAACTTTTGCAAATACACGGATAAGCTACTATGATTTCTTCATTACATAAAAAAAGTCTGAGTTTATTTCCTCAGACTTTTTTGCACATATTGCATTAGCTTTCTAATGTTGATTTTCTTTCCATTCATTTGACCAAGCTTCGATTTTATTCATACTGCCTGGCTCTATTTCTTCGATGGTGGCTGCTGCATATTGCAATGCTTCTTTATAGCGATAGTGTCTAAAATGAGCTTCTGCTTCTAATAAACCTTGATGGACTTTTTGATATTTACGACGATACCTGTTTCCATATTGAATAATTTTCTCTGCTAAATAAACTGTTTCAACCAATTCAATTGTTACATTTACTAGCATTGTCACTTTTTCTTCGGTCACATCAATTATCTTTTTCACTTCAACCATATTTAATGGCGTATGTTCTAGCATTCTTTTTGCTTGATCAATACTCTCTTTTGCTTCTTGCATTAGTTGATTGTATTCCTCTGTGACACCTGGCAAATTGCTATTTGTCACGCTTCTTACCGCATCTGCCACTTGTTTACTTAATTCTCTTAAGCGATTATGGGCAGAAACTTCGTCTTTACGAAGAGCATGCAGCTTTTCAAATAGTGCTTTTTGTTCTAAAGAGGCACTTTCTAACTGTTCCTTTAAATCTTTTAACTCTTCTCCCAAAAGTGTATGTGCTGCAGATTCGGTCAGTAATTTATGCTCTAATACTTCATATTGCTTGAATAGAAAATTTAATTTCTTCTCCAACTTAAATTGAAGCTCAATATCTTCATTATCTAAATTATAGTTCTTTTGTAACAAGCCAACCTCGACTTGAAGCTGCGCATTTCCTTGCTGCACATCTGCTAAGATTTCTTTTGTTGCATTCATATTGATATGGCAATAATTTTTTGCCAGCACTTCTTTTTCTAATAAGTCATAAAGTAAATCTAGCTTATCCTGAATTTCAGAAACAACCTTCTCTACGGCCTCCACATTTCCTTCCTTTAAATCTGTTTCTGTGGAAGCAAGTTCATTAGTTAAACTTGCTATTTCTTCATCCATCTGCAAATGTTCTAAAATGTATCCTTGCTCCAGCATATCTGCATAGCCATCTTTTAACTCATCAAGTTGTTCAGGCAGCTTCGTTTGACATTCAATTAATAATGGAGGAATTTTTTCAATCAAATAAGTAATAGTAGATAAGCGATCTTGGATTTTATAGACTATTTCTCTTGCTTCTAAATAATCTCCATTATTCGTTTTCTCCTCATAAGTAATAAATAATTCCGCTATTTCTTGAAGCATTGTTTCAATCTTTTTCTCTGTATCACCAAAAGTATGGCGATGGGCTAAAAGATTTTTTTTACTGACACGATAGGATTCTTTTAGTTCTTCCATTTCTGTGCGGTTTTTTTCTTCACTACCGACAAGGTTATTAAGCTCTTCTAATAGTGTATCAATTCTTTTATCCACACTTTCCATTTTCATCCGAATTATATCTTGTGTCTTCTTCGCTCTTGGAAAATTATATTTATCAATATAACTCTCTGTATCAAAAAGCAGCTCTTCAATTTCAGGTAATTCAGCCGTAACGATATCGTCCCATTCTTGTCTCCATCTTTCAAATAACTCTTCAGTTTGTCCAATCATATTCAATTGTTTAACCTTCGCGAGTTCTTCCAGTACTGGACGATTCATGATATTTATTTTCCAGTTTTCTAATTCATCGACTCCGTTATAATACTTTCTTTTAATAAAATATCCCGCTACGAATAGGCAAATAACTATCCCTATTCCTCCAATTATGTAATTCATTTGAAGCCCCCTGTTCATACACCGGCCATAATTCCGTATCTATTTTCACTATTTTTTATCAAAATTAAGCAGCAGTAATCCGTAAGTAACAACAATGGATTAAATGCCCTAAAAAACTAAATAGGTTCAACAAATCTGTACGATAACAAAATAAGAAAAAAAATTAAGAGATGTCTCCCTATAAGCAAGTAAAATTCTTTGTATTTATGATAACATGTAAACGACAATTTTTGACTATTATTTTACGTTTTTTTCATAATTTTGTATTCTTTTTTCAAAGTTCGATAGTTATCTTAATTATATAAGGATTAATTCAAAAAAACACGCAGGAAAACTTCTTTATTTACCTTGCTGTTAAATTAAGTATATATTGAATATAGAAGGAATAGAAAGGATGGTAATTACGTTGAAGAAGGACGGACATATTCATACACCATTTTGCCCCCATGGAACGAAGGATTCTCTTAGACAATACGTTGAACAAGCAATTATGCTCGGTTTTACGGAAATGACTTTTACAGAGCATGCGCCATTACCAAAAGGTTTTATCGATACCACACCAACACAGGATAGTAGTATAACGCTGGAAGCACTGCCATTCTACTTAAAGGAAGTTCAGCATATCAAGAAAGAATATGAAGAAAGAATAAAGATCAATATAGGACTCGAGATTGATTATATAGAAGGATTCGAACTAGAAATAAAAGATTTTCTAGCTGAATGGGGACATTTTTTGGACGACAGTATCCTAAGTGTTCACTTTTTGAAAGATCCATTATCTAATCGCTATGATTGTGTGGATTATAGTCCTGAGTATTTTGGACATATGGTGAAACAGTATGGGGGAGTTTCAAGACTATATGACTGCTACTATAAAACACTTCTTAAATCGATTAAAGCAGATCTAGGCCCAGCCAAGCCAAAACGACTAGGCCATATCACCCTTATACATAAATTCCAGCAGCTTTATCCCCAGGAGCAGAACTTTCAAACCATTATTTTCACCATTTTAGATGAAGTGAAAAGCCATGGATATGAACTGGATTATAATGGGGCAGGCGTAAATAAGCCATATTGCAAAGAACCATATCCTCCTAAGTGGATTGTCAAGGAAGCGATAAACCGTCAAATCCCTTTAGTATATGGATCTGATGCTCATCAGGCAAAAGATTTAGGGCAAGGCTGGGACGTTATGTTATGGAATAATCAATAATTCTTTTTCGTTCAAACAAACAACATCGCGAATCCATCGGTGGATCTCTTCTATATACTTTCTTTTAAAGTAGTCCTCATTTAGAAAAATATGAAGAACCTCGGTCACATAATAAGAGTGTATAAAGGGCATCGAGAGTAGTCCTTTTAATTGAATGATACTATAAGAAATAGATTGTTTTCTAAATTCTTTGCTCTCGATCCCCTTTTCAAGGATTTGCGTAAAAATATATCTTTCTTTCACATAATAGGTGGACATTATTTCTCTTACAACTTGGGAATCGATGGATACCTCTCGTAAAACAAATCTTGTCAGCTGTGGATTTTTACATTGATAGGAAATAATGCAATCCACCATTTTTTTTAATTTCTCTGTTGGACTATCAGACTGGAGAAATACTTCTTCAAGCAGTTCTAAATACGTTTCAAAAAAGTTCATATAGCAATACTCTAATAATCCTTGTTTCCCATTGAAATAATACGATATATTGGCAATATTTACATTTGCTAATCCAGCAATATCACGTATAGAAGTACCATGATAGCCTTTTTGATTAAATAAAGAAATGGCTGCTTCTACAATGGCATCCCTTGTTGAAATTTCTTTCATCTAGTCTACCTCTTTTCTGTTGCGAATCATTAAAAAGTATGGTTGAATAATAAAAACTTCTATATAATTGAGAAAGACTGTTTTTATGAAGACAATCGTTTTCTATTTAATTACAATTTCTTTATCAGCGGAAAGAATCCTTTAAAAACCTTCCGACAAAGTGCTGGATTCTTCTGTATTTATCGTCAAAAAAACACATTTAAAACGAGAAAGATTGGTGATATACATGTTTAGTGTCGAAACATATAATGGTAACCGTGAACAACAGTATCAATTAGTTGAAAAGCAATTACGTGCTTTATTAGAGGGAGAACATAATGCTATTGCGAATCTTTCTAATGCATCCGCATTATTGAATCAATTTTTGCAAAACATCAATTGGGTGGGTTTTTATCTAGTGGAAGAAAATGAACTAGTTCTTGGACCATTCCAAGGATTACCTGCTTGTGTTCGAATTCCATTTGGGAGAGGGGTTTGTGGTACAGCCGCTCACAATAAAGAAACAGTAAGAGTTGAAGATGTCCATCAATTCCCTGGCCATATTGCGTGTGATGCCGCTTCTCAATCCGAAATTGTAATCCCATTAGTAAAAGAAGATGGCACATTAATTGGAGTGCTTGATATCGATTCCCCAGAAAAGAATCGATTTGATGAATTGGATCAAAAATACTTAGAATTATTCGCTTCTACTTTAGTTAAGTATTTATAATAATAGGAATAATTTTGTTATTGTCAGCTTGCAAAAAAGGTGTTTTATCTTTCCTCTGGAGAAAGGTAAAACACCCTTTTATTCTCTAAATAAGAAGAGTATTTTGAATGATAACCTTATCTTTTCCTGTTTCTTTTGCCGTATACAAGGCTTTATCAGCACGCTTAAAAAGAGTATGATACGTATCATTACTTTGTTTATTCCAATAAGCAACCCCGCATGAAATGGTTACTGCTGGTTTAGAATTTCTCCTTACCTTTTTTACTAATCTTTCTGCAATAGTTACACCTAAAGAGAGAGGAACTCTAGGGAGGTAAATAGCTAATTCCTCTCCCCCCCATCTAGAGCCAATATCAGAACTTCGAATATTATCTTTTATAATATTCGCTACCTGAATAATAATATCATCGCCAATTTGATGACCATATGTGTCATTTATCAATTTAAAATCATCAATATCGATTAAAATAAACGTTCCTTCTTTATCTTCCAGTAAAGACATTTGGATTTTTTCATCCAAATAATTTCTTGAATATAATTTTGTTAAATGATCTGTAACAACCATTTTTTCTAATTCTTCTCTTAACAAAGAATTGGTTAAGGCAAGGGTAGAATGATGAATCAATGATTGTAATAGTTTAAATGTATCAAAAGAAAAATGATAGGCAGAAGGATGCATGACAATCGCAACCCCCTTTAATACACCTGTCTGCATCATTGGCACAGCCATAATGGATTTATATCGTGCTCCCTCAAGCTGCATACTAAAATCTCCTAGAAACAGAGAATCTTTCTCGATCTGAATTTTTTCTTTAACATATTTAATATATTGCTGTGATTCTTGATTAAAAAAGAAAGAGGAGCTCCCGGACAGCACTTTTGTAGAATTGTTTTCAAGTGAAAATAAGATAAATCCTACTTCTTTTGCATCAAAACTAGCAGATATTCTTTCACAAATATAGTTCATCATTTCATTTAAACGTAAATTGGAATTTAATTGATGAGAAGCCTCATTAATTAGTTGCAAATCAGTAACTAATTTTTTAGATTGTTGATATAACTGAGCATTTTCCAAAGCCCCTCCTGCTGTATTAGCTAATAAAGAAATAAATTCCACTTCGTTTTTCGGAAAGGAGATTGCATTCGGAACAATAATTTGCAAAACGCCATATACACCTTGTTTTCCTTTCAAAGGTGCATAGATAACCGAACTTTTTTCCCCTTTCAAGTTTTCGAATTGTAATTCAGCTGTAACATAAGCCTCCATTGCAGCCATATTTTCGCCATTGTATTCTAAGTCCTTAACTGGTAAATCTGTTGGACTATTGTTATCATGGGAAAGCAGAAGAAAATAATGATAGAATGGGTAAACTTCCTTTAAAGTGAAGATAACTTCTCTTAATACGTCTTCCATCATCATGGATGAATGAAACTTCTCCGTCACTTTAAATAACTGCTTGTATTTCTTTTTTTCTTTCATTGTATCCACAATATTCTGCATGTTTGTAAAAAAGATTCCAACTTCTTTACCTGCCATATCAAACAAAAGACTCTCTCCATGGGGGTCATCCAATAGTTCCTTCTTCATTTTAATTGCTAAAATATAATCAACTTGTTCTTTTTCCTTGTTCTTAAGTGCTAACAACATATAATCATGTACCGAATCATCTTTTATAGAAGTTCGAGAGAATTTATATTCACATAGAAAAGATATCTCTTCCTTCAGATAAACAGCCTGCTCCTTGCAATTCTTTATTACAGTTGAAGACACAATCGTCCAATTCGCATTCCATTCTTCGATAGAATATAAAGTTACTTCAACGGCACCAAGTACTTCTTGGATTGCTTCAAGTGCTGCTTGCATGATGATGCCGATGTTTTCATTTATCACTTTCATACTATATAAATCAAAAAAACGACTTTTTAACATTATTATTTTTTGGTGGCCAAGGAAGTCCATGTATTTATCACCTAATTCACCTAACTATTCTTTCTTTGATTATTTATTCCTATTTTTAGCTAGACAAAATAAACCAATATATTCCATCTCGTCGTAAATAAATTCCATCCATTTTAGTTATTCAATAATAAATATAGTTTTGGAATGCAATCGTAAACAAATTTCTGAGAAACAAACCACATAATTAAAAACAGGGAAATAATTTCTTTGAGGACGTAAACTAATAATGCTAAAAACAAAAACAGTTCTAATTACTTATAATATATACCTATTCAAACAGGAGGAATATTACTCATAAAAGCCTTCAAAGCATTACAACACAATAGGCTTTTCATGAAAATATGTATATGAACAAGTGATTTCTGGGAAATATCACCTAAATGTATAAATCTAGTTAAATTATACTAATTATATCATATTGGCAATAAATAGGTAGAAAAAAATATAAGTGATATTCTAAAATTTTTCCTGATAGTAACCTATCAGCAAATACTACTTGACTTTTCACCTATAAAAAACATATAATATTCTTTGTGTAAAATAGCGCAGCATATGTAAACACTTTTTGTCTTATTTTGTTCCTCAAATATTAATTTGATGGTGTATTGGGTAACCCTTGGCTGCTAGGGCGAAGGTACAGGAAGACAAAATAATCAAAAAGAAATGTTACATCTGTTTTTATTTTACCAAATAAAAACATGAAGGAGGAGTCAATTATGGCTCGTTATACAGGTCCAAGCTGGAAACTTTCTCGTCGTCTTGGTATTTCTTTAAGTGGAACAGGTAAGGAGTTAGATAAACGCCCTTACGCTCCAGGACAACACGGTCCAAACCAACGTAAAAAATTATCAGAATACGGTTTACAATTACAAGAAAAACAAAAACTTCGTCACATGTATGGTGTGAACGAACGTCAGTTCCGTAATCTTTTTGATATCGCAGGTAAAATGGCTGGTAAGCATGGTGAAAACTTCATGATCTTATTAGAAACTCGCCTAGATAACGTTGTTTACCGTTTAGGTTTAGCTCGTACTCGTCGTCAAGCACGTCAATTAGTTAACCATGGTCATATCTTAGTAGATGGCAAACGTCTTGATATCCCATCATACCGCGTTAAGGCTGGTCAAACTATCACTTTACGTGAAAAATCTCGCAACCTTGAAGTTGTTAAAGAAGCAGTAGAAGTAAATAACTTCGTACCTGATTTCTTAACTTTTGATGCAGATAAATTAGAAGGTACATTCACTCGTTTACCAGAACGTTCTGAATTACCAGCTGAAATTAACGAAGCTCTTATCGTTGAGTTCTACTCTCGTTAATAGAATTGCTAAAAAAAGTCCCTTTTTCCTTTTGGAAACAGGGCTTTTTTATGATATATTTCTTTTTCTAGTCACAATTGTTTTTTCCTCCCAAAGGAAAAAGTAGTTCTCCCCAATTAGTCTTCTCTTTCAATTTTGGTCTTTTCACTAAAATATTGTTTATATATAATCCCTCTTCATAAAAAAATGTCGCTACTTGCACTTGGTGAAAAAAAGGAAAGAATAAATCTTTTATTCTCATTTCTATATCCCTTGAATATTTAATATTCGGCAGGCTAATTTGAATAACAGTCTTTTCTCTTTTTTGTTGATATACAAGCCAATATTCATGGACAACCTGGTTTATTATTTGCTGAAATCCCCATTTTTCCTTCTTCTTTTCTTCCCTGCTAGTAAGACTTATTTTATCACCTAATATCTCTTGATTCTTAAATAGTTCTATTATACCGTCTTTTTGGAAATCCACACTCCATTCGGGGGAAACAAGATCTCCTGTTAGAATTGTCGGAAAGCAGTCCATTCGATCTTCTACTTTTGTTTGTTGATTTAAATAATCTATTATCGCCATATAGGATGACCGACTATCACATTGATTCACTTGCATGAGGATTTGTTCATATATATCCTGGCGTAAATTAATTAAAGTAACAACATTATTTTTCCACTTCACTTTATCAAAAAGCATTTGAAATTCCGGAATCACATAGCTGCTCTCAAAACGACTTAAAGGGTATTGAAAAGCGATGGAATAATGATCCTTTTCATAATACTTCATCATAAACATTCGCATTACAACATACTCTAAAAAAGGAGACGGTACATTTAAGACTTCACTGTTTAGTTTCATCGATTACACAGGAAAAGTAAGTCTATTACATCTTCCCGTTTCTCCCTCCTTCAACAATTGTTTATTTTAAGTATAAAACAATTTATTGGATAAACAGATTAGAAATGGAAAAAAATATATCTTTTTCACATTTTAGACAATATATTGTAACAAAATGTTGCCATTAAAAATGCAGGATAATGAAAAATAATTCCTCATTTCATTAAACACCATTATTTCTTTTCCAAAAAACCATCCTAAAAGTTACCTTTTAGGATGGTTGCCATTAAAACTTAATTAAATAATATTTTTTCTTGCCTCGTCGAATCACGGTAAACTGTCCTTCAATTCGATCTTCTTCAGTAAGTGCATAATCTAGTTCCTGTTTGCGCTCTCCATTAATATAGACAGCACCATTTGTTATATCTTCGCGCGCTTGTCTTTTTGAGGATACAATACCAGCAGCCACTAGTATATCAACAAGCAGAGCTTCTCCTTCTGTATGTTCATATGTTGGCACATCTTTAAAGCCTTGTTTGATTTCTTCTGCCGTTAAATTTTTTATGTCTCCACTAAAAAGCGCTGCCGTTATTTTTTGTGCCTGTTCTAGTGCAGCTTCTCCATGAATTAATTTCGTCATCTCTTCCGCTAATGTTTTTTGTGCTTTGCGGAGATGAGCCTCTTCTTGCACAGATTTTTCTAATTCCTCAATTTCCTCTTTAGAAAGGAAAGTAAAGAATTTTAGATACTTAATCACATCAGCATCTGCTGTGTTAATCCAAAATTGATAAAATTCATAAGGAGTGGTTTTTTCAGGATCTAACCAAATAGCACCACTTTCCGTTTTACCAAACTTAGTACCATCTGCCTTTGTCACAAGCGGAATGGTTAAACCAAACGCCTTAGCCCCTTCTGACATGTTCTTTCTAATTAATTCTAATCCTGTGGTAATATTTCCCCATTGGTCGCTTCCGCCAATTTGCAATTTACAATCATGATGTTCATATAAATGTAAAAAGTCTAATGCTTGTAAAATTGTATACGTGAATTCAGTAAAGGAAATTCCTGTTTCTAAACGATTAGCAATGGTATCTTTTGCTAACATATAATTTATTCCAATGTGTTTTCCATAATCACGTAAGAATGTAACAATATCCATTTTCCCTGCCCAATCATAGTTATTGACCATAATTGCAGCATTTGTTCCCTCAAAATCAAAGATTCTTTCCAATTGTCCTTGCAAGCATTTCACATTATAGCCAATAACATCTAATGTTTGCAGCTTTCTTTCTTCGCTTTTTCCACTCGGATCCCCAATTAAACCTGTTGCGCCACCTACTAATACAATAGGACGATGTCCTGCGTTTTGAAAACGTCTTAACGTTAAAAACGGTAATAGATGTCCAATATGCATGCTATCAGCAGTAGGGTCTACTCCACAGTATAAACTAGTCATTTCTTTTTCTAATTGTTCTTTCAAGCCTGCTTCATCTGTCTGTTGGTAAATAATACCTCTCCATTGAAGATCTTCTAGTAAATTCATGTATATTCCTCCATTTTAAAGTAAAATATCCTTGTCCTATTTTTCGTTATTGATTAAATAACACAAAAAGTCCCTGCATCTAATATGCAGGGACGCCAAATCAGCGCGGTACCACCCATAACTTGAGAAAATAGATTCTCCACTTCATTAGAATAACGGTCCACGCCGTTCACTGCTACTAATTTAAAATAACTTTCCCAGTGAAAGCTCCAGGAGGTAATTCATTCTTTTATTTATGCCATTTTGCACCGACCAATGGCTCTCTGTTTATAGTGATAAAAGAACTACTTCTTCCCTTCAAAGCAATAACGAATCAATATATAGTTAGTTTATTTTTATCACATAAAAGCTGTTAATGTCAAACAATTATTCGAAGAAACAGGAAAAATATCGAACTCTGTCTATATTCCCCTCTCCTTTATGCTATAATGTATGTGATTTTAGGGGGAATGATACCATGAACGAAAGGCCGAAGTGGAAAAATGCTTTAAACCATTTTAAAAACTTCTTCACCAATAAACGAACACTGAAAGGAGCCCGTTTAACTTATGAAGTAACATGGAATGTGACTTTGCTCTTTATCATCATTACTGTGGTAGGGGGTGCATTTGGGCTCGGAATTGGTGCAGGATACTTTGCATCACTTGTTAAGGATGAGCCAATCCGTCCTTACACAACTATGCAGAAAGATATTTATAATTACGAAGAAACTTCAGAGCTATTCTTTGCTAACAATGAGTATTTAGGAAAAGTGCCTACAGACCTTGAGAGGGAAGAAGTAAAAATTAAAGATGTTTCTCCCTATTTAAAAGATGCTGTTATTGCTACTGAAGATGAAAATTTCTACACTCATAACGGAGTAGTTCCAAAAGCAATCTTCCGTGCATTATTTCAAGAAGTAGCTAACTCTTCAACGCAATCTGGTGGAAGTACGTTAACACAACAGTTAATAAAGAATCAAATTTTAACTAACGAAGTCTCTTTTGAACGAAAAGCAAAAGAAATTCTCCTAGCACTGAGGCTAGAGAAATTCTTTGAGAAGGATGAAATATTGGAAGCTTACTTAAATGTTTCAACCTTAGGAAGAAATTCATCTGGCAGAAACATTGCAGGTGTACAGTCTGCAGCAAATGGTATATTTGGTGTAGATGCAAAGGATTTAACTTTGCCTCAAGCTGCATTTATCGCAGGGCTTCCACAAAGTCCATTTGGTTACACTCCTTTTACGCAAGAAGGAAAATTAAAAAAGAATTTAGAACCAGGTTTAAATCGCATGAAAACAGTTTTAAACCGAATGTATGACCAAAAGAAAATCTCTAAACAAGAATATGATACTGCCATGAAGTACGACATAACAAAGGATTTTATCGGACCGCAAAAAAATCCAATTGAAGATTATCCGGCGGTAATGATTGAAATCCAACAAAGAAGCATAGAAATTATTGCCGAATTGTTAGCAAAAGAAGATGGATATACAAAAGAAGACTTACAAGAAGACGATGTATTAGCAGAACAATATACTACACTTGCTGACCGTCAAATCCACCAAAATGGATACAAAATTCATAGTACTATTAATAAGAAAATCTATGATATTCAACAAAAGACAGTCAAAAACTTCTCTCTTTTTGGACCAGATAAAAAACAACAAGTGATTGATCCAGAAACAAAAGAAAAAGTTACTATTATGGAACCTGTAGAAACTGGAGCCATTCTAATTGAAAACAAAACGGGGGCTATCATAAGCTTTGTTGGAGGGCGTGATTATAATCGAGAAGCAACAAATCATGCCACACGCAGTGTCAGACCAAATGGTTCCACAATGAAACCACTTTTAGTTTATGGTCCAGCAATTGAACTGGGAACATTATCTCCTGGAAGTGTTTTACCAGACGTTCCATTAAGATTAAATCCTAGTAAACCAGGGAGTATTTGGCCAAACAACTATGACTCGCGATTTCATGGTTTAGTAACAGCAAGATATGCACTACAGCAATCATACAATGTTCCAGCAGTAAAAGCATATATTGATATATTGCCACAGAAACCAATTAAATTCTTAGAAAAAATGGGCGTTTCGTCATTAACTCCTGCTGACGCTTCAAACAGGGCTACTGCTATCGGCGGACTGGAGGATGGTATTACTGTTGAAGAAAATACCAATGCCTTTTCTACCTTTGCTAATAGTGGGAAATTTATCGATGCTTATATGATTGACAAGATTGAAGATAAAGATGGCAATGTTATTTATCAGCATGATGTAAAACCTGTCGATGTATTTAGCCCACAAACCGCATACTTAACATTAGACATGATGAGAGATGTGATGAATCGCGGAACAGCCGCTGCCGTAAACAGCCGCCTAAAATTTAATTCTGACTGGGCAGGTAAGACCGGAACAGCCCAAAACTTTACAGATTCTTGGTTAGTTGCGACAAATCCAAATGTAACTTTTGGAGTTTGGACAGGTTATGATACACCAAAATCTTTAGAAACATCTGGTTTATCATACAGTAAACGTAATAACTACTTGTGGGCAGATTTACTAAATGCTGCATATGACGTTGCACCTGATCTTGTAGCCCCGTCCAAAAGCTTCAAGATGCCTGGTGGAATCGTAAGACAATCTGTATGTTCTATTTCTGGACTACTGCCTTCTGAAGGGTGCTCAAAAGCCGGATTAGTGACAACTGATTTATTCAAGTCAGGAACGGTTCCATCTAAGAGGGACGACAGTTTAGTTGCAGGTAAATATGTAAAAATCGGTGATAAGAAATACATGGCTTTAGATTCTACTCCAAGTGAATTCGCTGAACCAGGATTAATGCTAAATCCAGACTATATCGAAAAGCTATTTGGTATTCGTATCAGCGATCCAAGTATTCTGAGCGAGAACAATCAAAAGCTTAAAAATCTTATCATTCCAAGCAATAAAATTGAAGAGAATGGGAAGACTCCTAGTCCACTAAAAATCAATCTTAAAGGTGACACTATTACATGGAGCAAGCATAGCGAAAAAGATGTAATTGGTTACCGGGTCTATAAAAATGGCAAAAAAGTAAAGAGTTTAAAAACAGCAAATACGTTAAGCTTTAAAGGTGGTAATGGAAAATATATCGTTAAAGCAGTTGATATTGCTGGTAAAGAATCAAAGGCATCAAATGAAGTGGTAATTGGCAATTCGCAAGAAAAACAAAAGGATCAAACTGAGCAGGAAAATCAAGAAAAACAAAAAGATCAAACGAAACAGGAAAATCAAGAAAAACAAAAGGATCAATCTAAACAGGAAAATCAAGAAAAAAAGACGAGCACTAAAGAGCAAACAGCGAACAAGCCAAATAATGACAAACCCAAAGACGACAAGCCAACAGAAAATAACCAGCAAAACAATAAAGAACAAACAGAAAAGCCTGATAAAAAGACAGAAAATAATTAACTCCAATAAGGTTAGAACATAAGTATTTCAATCAAATATAACCTCAAACAATTATACGTACACACTAAAAAGTATTTGTATAATTGTTTGAGGTTTTTATTTATTTTAAGAAAGAAGGTTTGTGGTAATACCCCGCAGACTAAAATACATTTCGCTATCCATAAGATGAGCGCTAAGCCTCCTTGCTTCGTTAGTTCCTGCGGGAAGCCAGAACAAGCTTTAGCCTCCACACGCTAAAGCTTGTTCCCCGGCGCATCGAGTGTCTGTAATAGAATGACTTGGTTTCGCCACTAAATTCTTTATCCATTAAATATTTTATTCCAGCCACTTTCCTCGTTTCCTTTTTTTTCTTCAACAAAAAAGACCAAAACTGGATGTACAATCCAGTTTTGGTCTTTTCCGTATCTGAACTTATTTTGTAGATTTTCGAGATTCTATACGGTGTGGAAGTGTAACAATATGATCTTCTACTGTTTCTTTATTCATATATTTAGTAAGCAATCTCATAGCCACAGCACCGATATCATACAATGGTTGTACAACAGTTGTTAGTTGCGGGCGAACCATTAATGTTAATTTTGTATTATCAGAGGTAACAATTTCAAAATCCTCAGGAACTTTATAGCCTTTGTCTTCTGCTCCATGAATGACACCTAGCGCCATTTCATCTGAGCCAACAAAGATTGCCGTTGGTTTATTATCACCTTCGATTAATTTATCGAAAGCTTCCATACCAGATTCATAGCTATAATCTCCTTCAACAACTAAAGACTCATTAAATTCGATTCCAGCTGCTTCTAATGCCTTTTTATAACCGCCTAATTTCTCATTTTTGTTGATTGGTTCTTCTAAGGATCCAAGGACAATTCCAATAGACTTATGGCCCTTTTCAACAAAGCTAGTTACTACATCATACGTAGCTTGCGCATAATCAATGTTAACAGAAGAAATCTTTTTGCTTTCTTCGATACTAGCCGCAAGCACAATTGGTACAGGAGACTTTTCAAATTCAGTAACATGTTCCTCAGTTATATTGCCACCCATAAATACAATACCATCCACTTGTTTGCCTAACATGGTATTTAATAAGTGCAGCTCTTTATCTTTATTTTGATCAGAGTTACTTAAAATAATATTATATTTATACATTGTAGCAATATCCTCAATTCCTCTTGCTAATTCCGCAAAGAATGTGCTTGAGATATCAGGGATAATTACTCCAACTGTAGTGGTTTTCTTACTTGCTAGCCCTCTTGCTACAGCATTTGGACGATATCCTAATCGATCAATAACTTCTAATACCTTTTTTCTTGTTGTTGGCTTAACGTTTGGATTTCCATTAACAACACGGGAAACGGTTGCCATAGAAACACTAGCTTCTCTTGCGACATCATATATTGTGATATTCATTGTGATTTTTGCACTCCTTTTAGTCGAACTATTTCTTTCTATTATTTTATGGCAAGAAGCTACTTTCTTAATCATAAAAGATTCCCAATTTAGCTAATCTTGTCTAATTATGTACTAATGATACGATATAGCAGGAAAACCCGCAATGACAAGCTTTCATTTTTTTTCAAAAAAAACGACTTTTTTTCGCTTTTTTAGCAAAAAAATTTTTTTATTAAACATTCTTCCATTCAGTTTACCATAAAATGATGAAAAATATAAATGAATTTGTCATACTATCAAATTCTTATTAAAAAAAGTATTTCTATAAAAAAACTCGTAAGTGTTTCTAAACACTTACGAGGCATTTATCATATTTTTATGCATTTACATATGGTGTAGCTTGTAACGCACGGTAAAATTCATCGAATTGCTCAATATCCATTTGCTGTGCTGAATCAGATAATGCGACAGCAGGATCTGGATGAACTTCTGCCATTACTCCATCTGCCCCAATTGCTAAAGCTGCTTTCGCACAAGGTAATAATAAATCCTTTCTTCCAGTTGAATGTGTTACATCAACAAAGACAGGAAGATGTGTTTCTTGTTTTAAAATTGGAACAGCAGAAATATCTAATGTGTTTCTTGTTGCCCGTTCATACGTACGAATACCACGTTCACAGAGGATAATCTGATCGTTTCCTTGTGACATTATATATTCTGCAGCATTGATAAATTCTTCAATGGTTGCCGCTAAACCACGTTTTAATAGAATCGGTTTTTTTACACTTCCTGCAGCTTTTAACAGCTCAAAGTTCTGCATATTACGAGCACCAATTTGAATAACATCAATATAATCTAACGCCGTTTCAATGTGTTCCGTACTAACAATTTCACTAATTACTGCTAAATCGTATTCATCTGCCACTCTTTTTAAGATTTTCAAGCCTTCTACACCAAGTCCTTGGAAATCATATGGAGATGTTCTTGGCTTAAACGCGCCACCACGAAGAAGCTTTAACCCTTTAGCTTGTACGGACGCTGCCACTTGAGCAACTTGTTCATATGATTCTACTGAGCATGGCCCAAACACAAATTTAGGTGTACCGTCACCAATTTTTGTTCCTTTTATATCAACAATAGTATCCTCTGCTTTTTTCTTACGAGATACTAATAACGCTTTACTGTCATCTTCTTGTTGTAATTGTAAGCCCATTTTGAAAATTTGCTTAAACAAATGTGAAATTGTCCCATTATCAAATGGTCCATCATTTTTATTTAAAATATGATCGAGCATTTTTCTCTCGCGAACAGGATCATATCGATGTGCACCGTGGGTAACTTTTGTTTGGGCTATTTTTTGCACAAGGCTTGCCCGCTCATTAATTTTTTCTAAAATTTCTAAATTTAATTCATCCACTCGATTACGTAATTCTTCTAATTCCTTATTACTCACAATCATCTCATCCCTTCATTAAAAGCACAAATCCATGTAATTTCCTTTACACTATTTGCTTAGATTCTTTATACAAATGCAAAAATATGTTACATTTCTCTTAATTGGGTTAATTATAAATCATATTTATCCCATTGTCACTAATTTTATTTAATGCTTAAACGCTTTTAAGTGTTAAAGCATTAATTTTTGTTAAGAAGTTAGATAATTGTTTCCTATAATCTATTTTATTTTTTTATAAACAATCTTTAAATAAAAAGAAGGTGTTTTCTATGCAAAAACATGAAAAACTATTTGCATTAGATATTGGTACTCGATCAGTTGTCGGAATTATCTTGGAAAAAAAAGAGGAAAGTTATCATGTAGCTGATTTATTATCCATCGAACATACAGAAAGAGCTATGTTAGATGGTCAAATACATGATGTGTTAGCTGTTTCCAAAATTATCAAAGAAATAAAAGATCAGTTAGAAATCAAACATGGACCTTTAGAAAAAGTGAGTGTCGCGGCTGCTGGAAGAGCCTTAAAAACAGAACGGGCTTCTTATGAAATGAATATAGAAAGAAAGCCGCTCATTACAAAAGAAGATATTTTACATATGGAGTTAACAGCTGTACAGCAGGCACAAAGCTCTGTCGCAGAAAAAAACGAGCGAGATAAAAGCCAATTTTATTATTGTGTGGGCTATTCCGTACTTCAATACTCTTTAGATGATCAAGCTATGGGTAGCTTAATTGATCAGCAAGGATCAATAGCGAAGGTAGAAATTATCGCAACTTTTTTGCCTAAAGTAGTTGTTGAATCATTAATCGCTGCCTTGCATCGAGCAAATTTAGAAATGCAGGCATTGACGTTAGAGCCAATTGCTGCCATTAATGTCCTAATTCCTCCATCTATGAGAAGATTAAATGTAGCTTTAGTAGACATTGGAGCAGGAACATCAGATATAGCCATAACCGATACGGGGACCGTTATTGCCTACGGGATGGTACCTGTCGCTGGAGATGAAATAACAGAAGCAATCAGCGATGCATATTTATTAGACTTTCCATTAGCCGAACAAGCCAAAAGAGAATTATCTCAAAAAGATCAGATTTCTATTTCTGATATTCTTGGCTTTACAACGGAATTGCATAAGGAAGAAGTAATTAAGGAAATTGAACCTGCTTTAGATAAATTAGCAGATACGATTTGCCGGGAGATTCTTTTACTAAACAATCATAAATCGCCTAAAGCAGTAATGCTTGTTGGTGGCGGAAGCCAAACGCCAGCTTTACAACAAAAAATGGCAGAAATGCTTAATCTGCCTTCTAACCGGGTTGCCATCAGAGGCATTGATGCAATTACTCATCTTACCTTTGAGGAAAATTTCCATTTAGGGCCGGAGCTTGTTACACCTGTTGGAATTGCTATCGCTGCTGAAAAATCACCAGTCCAATATAAAACGGTTTATATAAATGAGCAGCCAGTAAGACTATTTGAAGTAAATAAATTGACCGTCGGGGATTGTATTTTAGCCTCTGGCATTCGAATGAACCAATTATACGGAAAGCCAGGTAATGCAATGATTGTTACACTCAATAATCAAAAAATTACCATACCCGGAAGTCATGGTGAGGGACCCACTATTTTTAGAAAAGATGTCCCATGCTCTTTAGAAGATACAGTAGAAGATGGCGAAACATTAACGGTTTATCGTGGGAAAGATGGAGAACAAGCCAAAGTTCAAATAAAGGACTTACTAGATGCGGAACCTGACAAAGAAATAAAGATCAATAATAAAAGCTACACGCTTCATACCAAAATTCTTTGCAATGGGAACCCTGTTTCTGCTGAACATCCGATTGCTGACAAAGATATTATTGAATACCGAGCAGACACTACTATTCAAGAAGCTCTTGAGTCGCTTCATTTAACGAATTTAATGGAGGAGTTAAGACCTTTCCATCTGTTGATTAACGGTAAAGAGACGATCCTTCCTGCTTTCTCTGGGAAGATTGTAAAAAATGGACTTCCTTGCCGATTAAACCAATTGCTTAGTCACAAAGATGAAGTTATCCTGGAAAAAAGAAAAACACCAACTGTTCAAGAATTAGCCGAAAGAAAACAAATTTTAATGTATCAAGTGCTTCCAGTTTATTTTAATGACAAAAAGATTACACTTACAAAGCAGCTAGCACAAATACAAAGAAGAGGACAAATCCTCCAAATGGAAGATCTTTTATTCAGCGGGGATGATATTCGTATAGAACAGAAACCATTTGAAGGCTTTTTATTTCAGGACTTATTTGCATTTGTTGATATCAATATGCCACAAAGCGGCGGAGGAACTTTTCAACTATTGCGTAATGGTGAACAAGCTACATTCTTAACCCCTATAGAAAAAGGGGATAAATTATCGATTGTTTGGCCAGCTAAAACGAAAAGCTCTTCTATAAATAATTAATATTTTACATAAAAAAGGAATTCAGAATATACTCCTTCTGAATTCCTTTTTTATCGAATGTTTATAACTTATTTTCTTCACTAACTTGTTGTAAAGAAGCTGCGGTAATCTGCCCGTGAGATGCATGCCAAACAATATTATTATGAACAAAAAGCAATGCTTGTGGTGATTCATGTCTTACTTCATATTTTTCAGCAATATAATTAGATACATCTCTTGCATCTTGCACAGTTAAATAATAAGTATCAACAGCATTATTTTTCCCTTCATATTGCTTATATTCATCGAAAGCACTTGCACTAATTGGACATGTTACACTATGTTTAACCAGCCAAAAAGCATCTTTATTCTGAACTAACTCTTCGAACTTTTCGATAGTTTCTATTTTTTCCATTCTTAAAAAATCATCCTTTATCTATTTATTTATCATAAACATATAAAAAAACAGTCTATATACCGTTTCCTTCTTGCATTGTTCTAAAAGACTTGGCTCTCATTGAACGCAGAAAGCAATGTGTATATAGACTGGATACTTTATCTCACTTTTATACAAAATAATGATTAATGGTTATACTTACTTTCTGTTTCATCAAATGCACGTTTGGTTTCTTCTAACTTTTGCTGAATTTCATCAAACTCAGCGTTTTTTAAGCTTGAACTTAAATCAGATGCTTCTTCTTTCAGCTCATCAAAACGGGCTGACATATTCTCTTGCCCTTTTGTATTTTTTACTTTATCCATAATTTCAGCAGACGTTTTAGTAACAGTATTACTAATTTTGCCTGTTTTGTCTTTAGCAATAGAAATAAACTCTGATCCTTTTTCTTTTACCGTATCAGTTAACTCAATTCCTTTTTCCTTGAGCATGCCAGCTTGTCCGTTTAAATCATGAAGCAGTTCTCTTCCAGGCTTTGGTGCAAGAAATAAAGCAGTTGCCGCACCGACAACCCCACCTACTATAGCACCTAATAGAAAATCCTTTGAACTTGAGCTTTCATTTGCATGGATTATTTCTTGTTCTCGCTTCATCGTAACATCCTCCTTTAATTACTTCTTACTCGTGTTCGGCTTTGTTCAGCCTTCTTAGCTCTCCATTGATCTCTAATATTCATAAACACCTTGCTATATTGAACAATTTGAGCTATTTTATCTTGATTTTTTACAAGGGTGTTTTCCACATTATTTGTAATCGCTTGAACCGATTGATTAAACCCTTGTACACTCGTACCAACATCTTTTACTGCATCAACCACAGAATTTAAACTTTCAGATTTCTGTTGAATATCTGCAGCTAAATCATTCGTTTTTTGCAATAAAATAGTTGTTTCTCTTGTGACACCATCCAGTTGCCTTTCTAACCCGACAAGTGTTTTAGAAACACTATCCAGTGTAGTATGTAATGACTTCAATGTTCTCGCAACATAAATGACAAGAATCGTAAACGCAATAGCTATTAAAGCTACACTTAAGTATAAAAGATTTACCATATTTATCGCACCTCCACTTTATTGGTCTTTTCCCAGATTCGCGTTTGCTAAAACCTTAGTTTTATTATAATTGGAAAAACTTTCAGAAACAAATGATTCTTTAGCAAGAGTAAACCTACATTCGAAGCAAGTAATTTCTTCTCCCTATTTTTCTATTTTGAGTTTTTTTATTTAAGGAAAAAATATTTTCGGGTACAATAAGAGAGTTATCACATTTTTTTAAATTTTGGAGGTACATATGAAGGATCCACGAATTGATCAACTAGCAAAAAATTTAATTAATTATTCCATTCGCTTACAAAAAGGCGAAAAAGTTCTTATTGAAAACTTTGGACTTCAAAAGGAACTTGTAAAAGCGCTTGTGCGTGAAGCATATGCAGCTGGTGGTTATCCTTTTGTTTCACTGAAAGATAATGATATTAATCGCTCCTTGCTTTTAGGCGCTCAAACAGAACAATATGAAATGATGGCCCAATTCGAAGCAAATGTCATGAGTAATATGGACGCGTACATTGGGCTTCGAGCTGGTGATAACATTAATGAGCTTGCAGACGTTCCTGCAGAACAAATGAAAATTGAAGGTGCAACCATTGG
This sequence comes from Niallia circulans NBRC 13626, assembly GCF_001591585.1. Lineage (GTDB taxonomy): Bacteria > Bacillota > Bacilli > Bacillales > Cytobacillaceae > Niallia > Niallia circulans. The sequence continues at coordinate 189,473 of NZ_BCVE01000007.1, forward strand.
CAAAAAGGTACATAGAGAAATTCGTGTACCAAACACAAAATGGGTAGTTCTTCGTTATCCAAGCCCATCTATGGCCCAGCTTGCGAGAATGAGCACCGATGCATTTGAAGATTTTTATTTCAACGTGTGTAACCTAGATTATGGAAAAATGGATAAAGCAATGGATAATCTAGTAGAATTAATGAATCGCACGGACAAAGTTCGCTTAACTGGTCCTGGCACTGACCTAACTTTCTCTATTAAAGATATTCCGGCAATCAAATGCTCTGGTCAAATGAATATTCCTGACGGCGAGGTTTATACTGCACCTGTACGTGATTCTATTAATGGTGTACTAACCTATAATACACCTTCGCCTTATCAAGGATTCACTTTTGAAAATGTCAGCCTGAAGTTTGAAAACGGAAAAATTGTCGAAGCAACATCTAATGACTCCGAAAGATTAAATAAAATTTTAGATACAGATGAAGGTGCTCGTTATATTGGCGAATTCGCTATTGGAGTAAATCCGTATATTCTACATCCAATGCAAGATATCTTATTCGATGAAAAAATCGATGGAAGTTTCCACTTTACACCGGGTCAAGCCTATGATGATGCTTATAACGGCAATGATTCCAATATCCACTGGGATATGGTAAATATTCAACGCCCTGATTATGGTGGTGGGGAAATCTACTTTGATGATGTACTCATAAGAAAAGATGGTAAATTTGTTATTCCAGAATTAGAAGTATTAAATCCAGAAAATTTAAAGTAAACTAGAAAAAGGAGATCAGAATATTTTCATTCTGATCTCCTTTTTCAATTTATGATTTGTTTTGATCTATTCTTTATGCTCTTCTCAAGCTGTTACCAGACTCATCCAAGTCAGTTGGCCATTTTCTTTAAGTTCACGGATCCACAAGTAAACAAGGCCTGCATAGATAATTTTTTATGTCCCTTTAAAGGTGTCCATCGTATGCCATGCTTTTCTTTTGCATCAGGAACAAGTTGATCTAAAGCAATCATTTCTAATTGGTCTCTTTGAATAACTGTTTGGAAAGCATAATTTCACCTCTAAAAAATATCTATCTACATTTTAAAACCAAGAGCAGTTAAAATTCTAGACTAACATGATGAAACCAGGTTGATCGGAGCCGAAGGGGCGAGACTCCTATGGGAGATACGAGAAAGTCCGAGCGTATGCAACAAAGCGGCTCGGCACTCATGGATAGCGAACCCCTGTAGCGGAAGTCAACATCCCTATTAGAAGGAGTCACAAAAAAAGACCATAGACAAAACCTCAAATTTAAAAGAGTTTGTCTACAGTCTGAAGGAATCTGAATGTAAATTCTGATCCCTTTTTATTACCCTAATGTTTTTTCATAAGCACTTTGATATTTTTGAATATCTCCTGCACCCATAAACAAGATTACACTATTATCATGTTTTTTCAGAGAAGAAACTGTCTCTTCTGAAATAATTTTGCTTCCAGGTACCTTATCAGCTAAATCTGTAATACTTAGCTTTCCGTGATTCTCACGTGCAGAACCAAATATATCACATAGATAAGTAGAATCAGCTAAATTTAAGCTATCTGCAAATTCTTGAAGAAATGCTTGAGTACGAGAGAATGTATGTGGCTGGAATACAGCAACAATTTCTCTATCAGGATACTTTTGACGAGCAGCCTCCACCGTTGCTTTTATTTCGGTCGGATGGTGAGCATAATCATCGATAATAACCTGTGTACCAATTGTCTTTTCTGTAAATCTTCGTTTTACTCCTTCAAATGTCATTAAGCGTTCTTTAACGATTTCTGCATCTAGTTCCTCATAATGACTAAGCGTAATAACAGCTAAAGCATTTAAGATATTATGGTCCCCAAATGTCGGAATGGAGAAGGTGTTGTAATACGTATTACGTACATAAACTTCAAAAGTTGTACCTTCAGTTGTTTTTTCCACATTCCTCGCTTGGAAATCATTCTCATCTCCAAAACCATAAAATACAACTGGCACTTTTGCTTGAATCTTTTGTAAATGTTCGTCATCCCCGCAAGCAAAAATTCCTTTTTTAACTTGCCATGCCATCTCTTGAAAGGCAGAAAAAACATCTTCCACATTGGCAAAATAATCTGGATGATCAAAATCAATATTGGTCATCAATGCATAATCAGGGAAATAGGATAAGAAATGTCTGCGATATTCACATGCTTCAAAAGCAAAATATTCTGCTCCAGTTACCCCTTTCCCCGTACCATCACCAATTAAATATGCTGTAGGCTTTGCCCCCTTCATTACATGGGAAAGCAAACCAGTTGTAGATGTCTTTCCATGTGCTCCAGTTACAGCTATACTTGTAAATTGCTTCATAAAATCTCCAAGGAAACGATGGTATCGAATCACTGGAAGACCCAGCTTTACTGCTTCTTCTACTTCCTCATGTGTATCCGGAAATGCATTTCCTACAATAACATTCATTCCTGGTTGAACATTTTCACGTTGAAAAGGAAGAATTTTTATTCCAGCTTGTTCTAAAGCAATCTGAGTGAAAAATCTTTTATCCACATCAGAGCCTTGTACCTCAAAACCCATATCATGTAAAATTTGTGCTAACGCACTCATACCCGACCCTTTTATACCTACGAAGTGGTAAATAGTCATATAAAGAACCTCCAACTACGCATATCTTTTAACAGTATATGATATCCTCATTCAATTTGCTCATTGCATTTATGTATGCAACTTTGTTCACTTTATTTTTCTCATTCCATTAATTATTCATGTTTCTACAATACATTAACTTTTTTTTCCTTTTTTTATTTCACATTTATACATTATACCATCTTTCATGATGAAAAACTACGGAACAATATAATTCCAATCTATGGAAGCATTTTACGAAGTAATCCTTTCTCCGATTATTCGTTTTCCTGTAATAACAGCAATTCACTTTCTGTTATTAATACGTCTCTAGGCTTTGTTCCTCTAGCTTCTGATATAAATCCCTGCTTTTCCATCATATCAATTAATCTCGCTGCTCGATTATATCCTATTTTGAATTTCCTTTGCAGACTAGATGTAGACGCTCCACCCTGTTCAATAATAAATTCACAAGCTTCGTAAAATAATTCATCTTCTTCTTCAGACATTTGAACTTTTTTTAACAGGTCTTCTTGTTCAAATAAATATTCTGGTTTTCTTTCTTTCCTAACATGTGCCACTACCTGATCAATTTCTTCATCTGATACAAATGTACCTTGCAATCGAACGGGCTTTGATGTTCCATTTTCTAAAAATAGCATATCCCCTTTACCCAAAAGCTTCTCGGCACCACTAATATCGATGACGGTACGTGAATCAATTTGAGAGGAAACAGAAAACGCAATTCGTGTTGGAACATTTGCCTTAATTAATCCTGTAATAACATCAACTGATGGTCTTTGTGTAGCAATTAATAGGTGAATCCCGCACGCCCTTGCCTTTTGAGCTATTCTACTAATCGCTTCTTCTACATCCGCAGGTGCCATCATCATTAAATCTGCTAACTCATCAATTACGATCACTAAATATGGCAATTTCTCACTATACCTTTTATGCTCTTCTGCTAATTGATTATATTTTGTAATATCTCTAACACCAGCATGTGCTAATAGCTCATATCTTCTTTCCATCTCTTCGACAGCCCATTTTAGTGCAGCAGTTGCCGTCTTTACATCTGTAATAACAGGACTTGCTAAATGGGGAACATAATTATATGGAGCTAATTCAACCATTTTAGGATCTACTAATAAGAGCTTCAATTCCTCTGGTTTTGCTTTGTATAGTAAGCTCACAAGCATTGTATTAATACACACACTTTTTCCAGATCCAGTCGCTCCAGCTATTAATCCATGTGGCATTTTGCGTAAATCTGTAACGATTGGTTTTCCTGAAATATCCAATCCCATTGCTACCGTTAAGGGAGAGGCTGAACTTTTAAATTCTTCACTTTCCAAAATCTCTCTTATAAGTACAGGTCGACTTTTTTGGTTTGGGACTTCAATTCCTACTGTATGCTTTCCAGGAATTGGCGCCTCAATTCTGATATCTTTTGCAGCCAAACTTAATTTTAAGTCATCAGAAAGATTGGTAATTTTGCTAACCTTAACTCCTGGTTCTGGTTGTACCTCATAACGTGTTACAGAAGGTCCTTGTGTAACATTTACCACCTTTGCATGAACATTGAAATTGGTAAATGTATCGTTTAAGAGCATAGTCTGCTCTTCAATCCAACCATCCTTTTCTATTTGCAAAATGGGTGGATTCAATAAATTTTCTTCGGGAAAAACGTAATAAGGTAAGTCATTTTGTTCCTCATCTTCTTTTTCTATCATAGAGGGAACTACTACTTCTGCCTGCGACTGTGGCTTTGGCTCCTCACATATTTTTTTCTCGACTTGTTGATTTGCCAATCGTTTTCTGTCTTTATTCAGCATCAACACATTAAAAGGTAAAGGACCTTTACGAGAAATTGTCTTCTTCTCCTCTATTTTCGCCTGGGAGGCTTCTTCCTTTTTTTCTACTACTAATTCTTCATCATTTTCCTGATAAACTTCTTCTACTACTTCCGCTTCTTCAAACTTTAACAATGATTGATTATTATCAAGTTCTTGGTCTTCTATTAAACTTTCTACCTGCTCATTTACTTCCTTTTCTGCTTCCCTGGCAAAAACGCTTAGAGAAGCAACATTCTCTATCTCTAATGCACTATCAGCTCTAGAAGTTATTTCTTCAGCGAAATATTCCTCAGCTTTTATAGAAAAAGATGTATCTTGCTCCATTATCCTGTCCACTGTTACCGTTTCTTGCGCAACAGCTGTCTCAGCTTTATGCAGTTCAACTGTCTCCACATGAATTTCGCCATGTTGTTGTCCAGCTTCTTGCGTTTCTGCTGACTCTATGTTACGTTCCGCTTCTTGAAGTTCTGCTACTTCCACATTCTTTTCCGCTTCTTGTAGTTCAGATGATTCTACATTTCTTTCCTCTTCTTGCGGTTCTGCTGCTTCTACATTCCTCTCTGCTTTTTGTGATTCAGCTATCTCCACATTCTGTCGAACTTCTTGTGATTCAACCACCTCATCATTCATTCCAACAAATGTTAGTAGTTCTTCATTGCCTCTTGTTTTGTTCTGTTCTTTCTGGTTAATCCTCGCTTCTTTCGAAATTTCAACTTTTTTTTCTATTATTGGTCGTGATTCCGTAGTCCTTATCGCTTTCCTTTCTGGACGGTTATATCCATATATCGGAGAAACAACTTCTGTAGGTTTGAAAGGACGATTAGTACTATATGTATTCGATACTTTTTCTTCCTTCTGATCGCTTTTCGTCTGTTCTGCATATGGTCGTTTAAATGGTTGATCGTTTTCACGTCTATTCTCTTGGAAGGCTTGCCTAGGTTCCCTTCTTTTCCTTCTATCCATCTCTTTCTTATCATCTATCTCTTCATCAGGAATTAGTGGAAAGCGAAAGTTCCCTTTCGGATATTGATAAATAATCTTTGAATCTATCTCTTTCTTCCATGCCGTAGACTCCATTTTCGGTTGCTGTTCTGCTTCAACCGATTCTTCAACTTGGTTCAGCTCCTCTTCTTCACTAGCAAACTGTTTAAATACTTTTTTGAACCAATTCACACGTAATCACTCTTTCTTTCCAATCTCATTACTATTTTAACAGTTATGTTCAGAATTTCGAGCACTATTTTTTAACAACTCTCCCTTTCCCTCTTTAGCAGAAGGTTAAACAAAGATAAATTCCCTCTTTGTTTTTTTAAATTGCCAACGCTCCAACAACTCTGGTTCTATAACTAGATACATTTATATATAGCAATTAAAAAAGAGACACTTTTTGAAAGTTTGTATATCCTAATTGCCTCTTTCATTAAGTCTCTCTTTTTTTCAGGTTAAAACAGGGAACTTATAGAAACATTCTAGCTTTTCAATCTACATAATTGTTATTTTAGTATAAAAATATTTCAATTAGATGTCATTCAAAAGTAAATTATAAATCGATTTGATTACATTGTCCCTATTCTTTTCCTCTTTTTTTATTTTTACCTAAAATAAATATAGGCTCTAATTCGCCACCCTCATACAGGAAAGATAGTGCTGTAATTGGAACTCTTCCGCTCGCAAAGAAACTCATCGTCATTTGAGCGAGGATATCGTATCCTGTTTCATTCCGAATATCACCTATAATAAGTACATCTTGATGAGGAACAGCTACCGTCATTGTGCCTTCACACTGATCATACATATCCTTTAAAAAGGCATCATTTAATATTCGACTTGCATCATAGCCATCATTGCTGTTTATAAAATAAAAAACATTACCAGCAACACTATCTGCTTTTACATTTGTGGATAAAGATCTTACATTAAAAAGAGCCATTTCCTTAATCGAAGCGGAAGACCAATTTTCTTTTTCCATCAATCTCTCATCAATAAGACGATAGGTATTCCCCATATCCAAAGCATAATATACTCTGGTTTCTGCCGTATGCTCTTCTGTTATAAAGGGAATTTCCTCATTTGATTGTTGAGGAAAAGAAGTAGAACGAATCACAGGAAATATTTTTTTCTCTTTTCCTTCTATTTCTTCATCTTTTTCAATTGCTCCTAAGCCATGTTCAATATAATAAACAATCTCATCGACTGCTTTTTCTTTTTTTGTTTCCCATTTTGCAATTATTTCAGGCAAGGAAACGGTAACTCCCTTTCCCGTTGCTTTACTTTCTATACGTACTTGATCTTTTTTACTATCAAATGTAAAAGTTCGATCCTCGTTACTTATTCGCTGCATGAGCATATCCTTCATTTTTTTACTTGTCATTTTCATTCTTGTTTCACTTCCGTCCTCTTCAATTTCTTCCTATTTATTATACTCTAAATGAATCGATAATCATCTTTTTAATAGGCAGTTTTTCTTGTAATCAATGGAAAAAGGTTATCTCCACTTAAAATATAGCAGGGAACTACGTCCCTTTCCAAGCTACATTTTATATAGGAGACAACCTTCTATAAGATAAACGTTTATTTTTACATATTACAGCAAAATAAAGAAAAAAATTCTCTACTGACTAAATAAGCCTTGACTATCCTTACTTGTGTTGAGAATAGGATAAATCATTCTATCGCCTATTGTTTTCCCTATAAAGATTCAATGAACTTTTCAATTTCTTCCTGTGTTTTTCGATCCTTGCTTACAAATCTGCCAAGTTCTTTCCCGCCCTCAAAAGCGATAAAGCTTGGAATACCAAATACATCTAGTTCTATACAAGTATCAATAAATTTATCGCGATCAACATGTATAAATGTATATTGATCAAATTTCGCTTCTACTTCTGACATAAATGGTTCGATAAATCGACAGTCTCCACACCATTCTGCTGAAAAAAGAAATATATGTTTCTCTGGACTATTTTTAAGCTCTGCAAATTCGTCTGCTGATTGTAAATGTTTCAATGTAAATGCCCCCTTCATAATATGTACCCTTTCATAAATAGTATCAGAATTATAGGTTCCTCACTACTAATATGCTTTCCTATTGCTACATTTTTATCACTTAATAGGAAAGCTTTTTCTATTTAAATTCAGCTAATTTCCAAAGTTCCTCTAGCTCTTATTTTCCTTGATATTCCAGTTGACCTAGAAGCAATTCAACAACATGTTCAAACATAGCAGTCCTATTAATTCTGCCGTTTGTGAATATTCCTATAGCACCTTCTGTTGAGCGAACATTTTCCTTTTGGGCATATTCATCCATAACCGGACCTAGTTCTCTTCCTGCAACTAGTTTTGTTTCAATTTCCTTTGGTAGTGGAATTCTTGCTCCACTAGCTATATAGGTGGTTCCATCCCTCCCAACAAGCGCTCCCCAATTAGTTAAAAAGAGAATACCATTTGTTCGGTGGACGCCTCCTTCTAAGCCAATCCCTATCTCGCCGGCTCCTTCCTGCAATGCAGCCTTCGCTCGGTTAATGGCTCCTTTGATCGTTTCCTCATCTGAAAATGGCTGTTCGCTTACCCCAGAGCTCACATTAAATGTAGCAAACTCTATAGTCATATCTTTTTCTAAACAGTTTTTTACTGCTTTTACTTTTGCTTTATTATTGGTGCCAATACAAACTTTCACTTTGCTTCACTCCTAATATAATGACCAAACAGTTTATAAAAAAGGTATCTCACATATACCAATCGTATTGGAGATACCTTTAATTAAATTTTTTAAGATGAATTATCTATAAAATAGTTTTGTTTTTTATTGATTTGCACGTAGTGTTTCAATGGTTGTATGATCCGTCGTTTTTACTAATTTAGTTAACAGTTCTTTTGCAGCCGCATAATCATCGATGTGGATAATAGAAGCACTTGTATGAATATAACGTGAGCATATGCCAATAACAGCACTAGGTACACCATTATTTGAAATATGAACCTGTCCCGCATCCGTTCCGCCTGGTGAAATAAAGTACTGATAGGCAATATTATTAGATTCCGCTGTATCTAAAATAAATTCTCTCATCCCTTTATGCATAACCATCGTTGCATCATAAATGCGTAACAATGCTCCTTTTCCAAGCTGACCAAATTGGTTTTTATCACCTGATGCATCATTTGCAGGACTTGCGTCTAAAGCATAAAATACATCTGGCTTAATCATATTAGCTGCAGTTCTAGCTCCTCTAAGACCTACTTCCTCTTGCACAGTAGCCCCAGAATATAAGATATTTGGAATCTCCTCTTCTTGAAGATTCTTTAACAATTCAATCGCTAAACCACAACCATAACGATTATCCCATGCTTTTGCCATAATTTTCTTTTCATTAGCCATTGGCGTAAATGGACAAATTGGCACAATCATTTGACCAGGCTTAATCCCAATTTTCAATGCATCTTCCTTATCATCCGCTCCGATATCGATCAGCATATTTTTTATATCCATTGGTTTACTTCTTAAGGCTTCGTCCAATAGATGTGGAGGAATCGAACCGATTACCCCAATAACAGGTCCTTTATTAGTTATAATCTGTACTCTTTGTGCTAAAAGGACTTGACTCCACCAGCCACCGATAGGCTGAAAACGAATCATTCCGTTATCCGTGATTGCTGTAACCATAAAACCAACCTCATCCATATGTCCGGCAACCATAACTGTTGGTCCATTTTCCGTTCCTCTTTTTACCCCAAAGATACTGCCAAGGTTATCTTGCACGATTTCATTTGTATAAAGACTTAATTGTTCTTTCATAAATTTTCGAACTTGATGTTCATTTCCAGCTACTCCCGGAAGTTCCGTTAATGTTCGGAACATATCTAATGTTTGTTGTTCCATTCTAGTTAAACCCCTTTAATAACTATGTATTTTAATAATATATTTATTGTACCGAAATATCTAACTGCATACCACTACTTTCCTCTACCCAATTAGAAATTATCCAATTTAAAACTTAGAACCAGTTTTCAGGAAGAAGTCGGCTAATCATTTCTTCTATGATATAAATTAGTTATAATAACAATATCTACTTTTTTGTAGTTTGAAGTACTTAGCCTAATACAAGAAAATACGACACAAAAAATAAGGAGTTCTATTATGAATTGGAAACATATCATAGGCGGTGTTGTGGCAGGACTAGCCGCAAGCTATATCGTAAAAGAAGTCATTGCTAAAAATAGTAGTCTTTCGGGTGACCAGGTCTTATCTTTAGCTAAAACAGCTTTTAAAGAAAAGGGACCGATTAATGGATCTTGGATAAATATGGAGAAAGAAATACTTCATACGCGCGAATCTTCCCTTACTGTTTATAGAGGTGGTATCACGCGCTTGAATGGTGATACCCAAGAAGTATATGAATTCATTTCAGATAGTGAGACAGGCAGAATTCTTGATGTTAATCAATTATCTTAACTTTTATTTTAGCGATAATAAGTGGCTTTTAACAAATATAAAACCCAACCAACGATACGAAATGTTTTTGGAATTCCGCATCATTGGTTGGGTATATCTCGGCTGGAAAGCTTACTCTCCAACCTCTTTTCCCCTTATTTAAATTGCACTTCACAACGATAAATTCTATTGCCTCTATTGGAAAATTTCTCTTCATATTCAGTCATGATATTGCCCTCATAATCGCTGTTATGCAAATCAAGGCTTACATATTTTAAAAGCATTCCATATTCAGAAAAACTCTTAAGAGAGTATTCAAACAGCCCTTGGTTATCTGTTTTAAAATGCACTTCTCCTTTATCAATTAGGACTGATTGATAAGAATCCAAGAACGTTTTATACGTTAGTCTCCGTTTTTCGTGTCTTGTTTTTGGCCAAGGATCTGAAAAATTCAAATAAACTCGGGCAATTTCTCCTTTTTCAAAATAATCCTTAAGCTTTTCTGCATTTATATTCATTAACTTCAAGTTTGGTACTTCTGCTTCAATTAATCGATCTAACGCAGAAACTATGACACTTTCCTGAAGTTCTACGCCGATATAATTAATGGAAGGATTTGCTTTTGCCATTTCTGTGATAAATCTACCTTTTCCAGTTCCAATCTCAATATGGATCGGCCCTTTTTGACTAAATGCCTGATCCCATTTACCTTTCCAATCTTCCGGGGTTTGGATAACATATTGCGGATATGCGCTTAATTTATCTTTCGCCCATGGTTTATGTCTTAATCGCATGTGGACACTCCTTATTAATAACTATCGTTTCAAACAATATCATGCATTATACATCGATGCAATACTCTTTTCTTGGCAATTGATTATTTTTGAAGGATAAATTTACATTAGGAACATTTGAATAAAGAAAAAAAGAATTCACAACCTATAAGTGAATTCCTTAACTGGTATTTGAAAAGAATGATTTTACTCTTTTCATACTAGAACCTATAGAAAGGGTGTTCTAAGTATGCCTATAAACCACGAGCATCAATTAGCATTATTAGCCGATATTCTTAGTAATCAACAAACAGACTGCTGTGGATCTGTAGCGGAATGCGAGCAGATCGAGAGATTGATTACTTCTTTAAGAACCAATGATCAAATTGATCAAAATATCCTTCCGATTTTAGAGGAAGTACATCTTTACAGCAAGCAAGGTGTCAATGCCTCCAATTTAGACAATCATATTCATTCACACCAAGACCAATTATCGCAATGGGTAGATGGAATTAACAATTTATCTTAAAAAGGTAAATGGCCGATTAATCAATGTCATGTAAAAATTGCATCCATTTTTGCATTTCGCTATATCGGCCTTTTTTCTTATACCAACGTATGGAATTAATCGTTTGAGCAATAACATACCATTTCATTCTTAAGGATAAATGATCGGTTAGTTCATACCCGTAAGTATGTAACCAATTTTTCCAATCTTCTTTTGGAATATACCAATAAAGTAACATGCCTAAATCAATTGCTGGATCTGCAATCATTGCACCATCCCAGTCAATTAAATACAACTGGTTGTCTTCAGAAAGCAGCCAGTTGTTATGATTTACATCACAATGACAAACGACATGCTCTGTTGTTTTGATAAATGGAAGATTCTCCTCTAAAAATTGGATATAACGAGTGATATCTTCGTTATCTTTTAATTCATCGTCTATTTCTGCTTTTATGACTGACAAAATCATTTCAGGATGAAAAGATGTTTTACCTAGTCTTTTGAGCATCTCTAATAAAGGCTTAGAGGTATGAATTTTTTTGAGTAACATGGTTACTCTTTCATCCGTCATATCCGAATGACCAAATTCTCTACCAATCAGCCATTGCTGGGCAGTAAAAACATCTCCGTTTTCAAATCTTTTTGTCCAAACAAGTTTTGGGACAATTCCTTCTGCTGACAGCACAGCTAAAAATGGAGACGAATTTCGTTTTAAAAAAAGCTTCTGTCCATTATTTTGTGCAAAAAAGGCTTCGCCTGTTTCTCCACCTGCAGGAGTTATTTCCCAATCTTGCCCTAATAAATGTTCCAAAATTGTTCACCTACTATATATTATGCTCCAAAAAAAAGATGAGAAATTCCTGTTTGAGTCTTTTTTGTCCTAAATTTGTAGGAAGAACAAACAAAAATGGTTATTAGCTATTCATCAATTATAGTAAATTATACTCATCGTACAGCTATCAATCTTTAACTAGCACATATGTGCCTAAAATTTAATGAGATAAAAAAGAAAAAGGACATAGTATCCATACAATTATACTATGTATCCAATATTTCCAATCATTTTATATTAAATTTTACTTAAATACTTATTTTTAATTGAAAGTTTCTCATTTAAATATTATCTCTTATTTCATTTTTTAGTCAAGTGAATCTCCAGTTAAAATAAATATTTCTATTAAAAAAATATCGGATTCTCCTATTAAGAACATCTCTTGTTAAATTCCCACTATTCAAGCAATAGATAATCTCACTTGCCAAATAGCATACTATTTGGCAAGTATCGTTACACTGCTTGGGTTAACTATTAGGCTATCTCCATGTATTGTTGGATAGTCGTCTTCATATACGATTCCGTCTTCCACAAGTATCTTCCATTCATCTTCCGGACAAAAGCCTTCCTCGGCAGAATCATTACCATTTATCAATACGATGATAGTTTCCCATTCTCCAAGTTGCTGCAAATCATCTAAACAATACTGGATAATGTTATTTGCTTGCTGATTTATGGTTACATGTTTTTGGATTTCCTGCACAGATCGTAAGCGAAAAGCACGATTATTTTTTCTTAGGGAAATTAATCCTTTTATATAGTCAACATTCATTAAGAATTGGTCTTTTCTATTCCAATCTAACTGATTAATCTCATCAGGCGATTGATAACTATTTTCCACACCAAATTTTGTGCGGAAAAATTCCTGTCCTGAATGCAAGAAAGGGATTCCCTGACTTATAAGAACGAGAGAAGTTGCCAGTCGATGTTTTCTCCTTTTCTCTTCATCTGATGCCTCTGGAAAACAAATATCAATTTTATCCCATAATGTATGATTATCATGTGATTCCACATAGTTTACAGATTGCCCTGGTTCAAGAAACATGCCACCCTCTTTATAGATTCCAACGCTTCCAGCTAATAATTCAGCAATTTCTCCTTTATATTGCTTATTTCCAAGCGCGTACCCTCGATCATATTGATCAAAGGTGCTCCCCTTTATTTTATCTCTAAATTGATCATTAAACTGGCCAATACCAGGCAGCGACTGTTGATTAGCAATAATGGCTTTCTCATCATGGTTGATAGGAGTTGCAAGATCCCAGCCTTCTCCAATAATTATGATGCTCTTATCAATATTATCACAAATTGACCGGACTTCATTCATAGTTTGGCAATCAAGTATCCCCATCAAATCGAACCGTAATCCATCTATTTGATACTCTTCTATCCAAAAACGAACGGAATCCACAATGAATCTCCTTACCATCGATCGTTCAGAAGCAATGTCATTCCCTACTCCAGTTCCATTTGCTGGCATACCATGCTTATCATAGCGGAAGTAATAACCTGGAACGATTTTTTCAAAAGAGGAATCTTCCTTTTTATAGACATGATTATACACAACATCCAAAATGACACGAATGCCTTGTTCCTGTACAGCATGAATCATTTCTTTCAATTCATTAATTCTTACATAAGGATCCATTGGGTTTGTTGAGTAACTGCCCTCTGGAACATTATAATGGGAAGGGTTATAGCCCCAATTATATTTTTTTAGTACCTCTAACTCATCAATTTCTTCAAAGTCATGTACTGGGAGAAACTCTATATGGGTAACACCTAAGTTTTTAATATAGGTTAGTCCTGACAGATTGTTTCGGGGCGTACGCGTATTTAATTCTGCCACTCCAACATATTTGCCCTTTTGCTGAATTCCACTGTCAGGATGTATCGTTAAATCGCGAATATGCGCTTCGTAGATGATACTATCTACACTCTGTTCTAACGGCGGCAAGACTGGTTTCTGCCTTTTGGTTTTATTTAAGTCAACGATTACTCCTGTTTCCCCATTTACAGAAACAGCGACAGCATATGGATCAATCGCTTCTTTCCATTCCAAGTTAATAAGGACTAGATAGCTGTAATAATAACCTTCCAAATCTGCTAAATAGGTTGTTTTCCAAACGCCTTTTTCTTGTCTTTCCATCTCTACGATTCGTCTTTCCTTACTAGATGAATCTGGGGATTGCAGCACTAATTTCACTTGTTGGGCAGTGGGAGCCCACAGATAGAAAGTGCTCTGATCGGAAGCATAATGAACACCTAGTGGTCCATCATAATAAAATTGCTTATCAAATAAAGGTGTTCTGATAACCGCACCTATCTGTAAATCTGTCACACCTTTATTTCCATCTTCAACTTCATATTTTTGTCCGATTTGTATCTTATCATGCGCACGGCATTTGTACTTGACGAAATGCTGCATTTTTTCTTTGGATTCAATCACAAGATTAGTAGCTTGTTTATCCCCTCTTAATATAAATGATGTTGATTCCCCATGAAAATACGAATAGGGAAGTAGAACAGTTATTAATGACATTTCATCTAAATAGGCAAAGAAACTCCTTCTTATCGATAACAAATCCCTCAACTCCCTTTTCTCATGAAAATCCATCTATTCTCAACTTCCCCATTATTGCTTATGATTCCTCTGTATCCCATTCATACCTTCTTTTTGAATTCGTCAAACCATAATGTAAAAGACTTTCTGCTGCTTTTAATTGAATTGCTTTAATTGGCGAATGGTTATTTCTCATTTTATAAAACCAATCTTCATAGTTTCTTTTTTCGATAATTTTCAAATCATATGGTGGTGCTGGAAAATCAACATAGCCATTTCGAGTAAGAATTACTTTTTGTACAGGTAAAGTGATGTCATACTTTTCTAGAATACCCTTTACAATTTTCTCTGTTCTGTTTATAGATATGACAGGACTAAGAATCTTTTTCTCCTTATCCCCCTTTTTTTTAAGCCAAAATTTATCATTCGAACCAACAAATACTGCTGAGTTCTCCGCTTCTAGAACATGTATACACCAAACTTCTGTTGGTGTAACTATAATGGTGTCCAATTCAACCGGAGCATTCTTCAATTGGAACAGCGGTTGATAGAGAACCAAAAATGTATCTGGGAATCTTTGCAAGAAATATTTTAATAAATCATCATAATAAAGTGTTTTTTTTACTTCTGACATTTCTGTGAGCGTAGAACTGGCCCATTTTAGCTGAAATTCAAATAATTGATTTAGAAATTGCTGTTTTAACTCATCGATTGATTGTGGATGTTTATATTTTTTGGCATCGTAATCGAAGTCTAGTTCTTCTTCATCTTCTTCCTTTTTTTGGCTATCATTTATTTTTGCCACTTCTGTTTCTTCCAACTTATTGCGATTTAAGATAGTTTTCTTTACTCTTTCCAGCAAAGTCGGTTTTTCCATTAACCAGTTGTCTTCTATTGGGTTCTCTATGTAAAAGAGACTTCTGTCTTTTGTATCAAAAGCTCTCTTTAGCCCTGTCCACTGTTGCTTTTTTAAACGAACGAAACGTGATGGATACAAGACGATGTTCTGCTCATATCGCGAAACGTAATCTTGTAATTTGATTAACTGCGCCAAGCTTTTCCCCCCTATATTACATGTTTCTATTGCTTGTGATTATGAAAGCTGTAACTTTTTATTATCTCATATTTAGGTATTTTATCCATATGTGTTTGAAACAGATGAATACTATCAATATTAGAAATTAAATTTTTAGGCAATGCAAACTCGTTTAACTCCTGCTCTGAAAAGATGGAGTCTTCCTTCCATTTTCTTGCTAAAGTCATATGTGGATGAAATGGCCGCGTTTCTAACTGAAAACCAGCCTTGCTGCTTGCAGCAAAGACCTGATTTCTTAACTCAACCAGTTTCTGCTCTTCTTTCATCCCTGCCCAGAATATCCTCGGACTTTGTCGCTGGCCGAAAACACCCAAATGATCTATATGTATTTGAAAATCGGTACTTAAAGGGAATTGATTTAAAAGAGTTTGTAACTTTTCCCTTTGTTCATCGGAGGCACTTCCTAAAAAGGCAAGTGTAATATGATAATCTAAAGGATGTACCCATCTTTTAAAAGGAAATTTTATTTGTAACTCTTTTCGCATCTTTTCTATTTCATTTATAACTTGTACATCTGGCTTAATACCAATAAAATAATGCGGAATAGTCGTTTTCATATCTAATCTTCCTTTTAGCCTTTTTCTCCAGAGTGTTGTTTCCTCATAAAATTCATTAAATTCCGGCCCCTTAATGCATGACCTGGCATCCTTTATAAGAAATATACTTTATGGAGAACAGCCTGTCTTTGTTTTGTCTTTGCTCCTAGTAACTTTATTCTATTATATAACCTATCGGATTAATTTTAACCGTATCTGTACGATGTTTTAGAAATATATATCTTACTATACCTTATTTTCCATTGAATTACTTTCTTAAAAAAAATGAGTTGTCTCAGAGACATGGCTATTAGCCAGACTGAAACAACTCATTTTTATTTTTATTTAGCAAATGCTAATTGCTTATTTGTCCACACTCACTAATGATTGCTTCAACAAATAAATTTTGGAGTTTTTTTGTCATTTCTCCAACTTTTCCTTCCTTAACGGGGACATTATTCACAGAAACGATTGGTGTAACTTCGGAAGTTGTGCTGGATAAAAAAACTTCGTCTGCATCGATTAAATCTTCGATAGAAAATGCCTTTTCTTCAACCTCAATCCCATTTTCGCCACATAATTGAATAATTTTTTGTCTGGTAATTCCATTTAATATAAATTGATTCGCTTCATGTGTTTGAATCTTTTCTCCATTTACAATCCATATATTTGAAGAGCTTCCTTCTGTTACAGATAATTCTCTATACTGGATGCTTTCATAACAATCTGCTTCTGTAGCTTTTTGTTTCGCCATTACATTACCAAGCAAATTTAAACTTTTTATATCACATCTTGACCATCTAATATCTTCTACTGTAATGGTACTCACCCCATTCTCTAGATTATCAAGTGGTCTATTTAACATCTTAGTATAAGCTACAAACGTTGGAGTAACAGCTTCTGTTGGGTAACTATGATTTCGCGGGCTCACGCCTCTTGTGAATTGCATATAAATGATACCGGTGCTTAATGAGTTTTTGGCAATTAACTCTTCTAAAAGAGTGGTTAATTCTGAGATAGAATAAGAAATAGCTATGCCTATTTTCTCACTGCTTGCAGATAATCGTTCAAGATGTTCCTTTGCCATGAACATTTTACCATTGTACACACGGATTACTTCATATATTCCATCGCCAAACTGATAACCTCTATCTTCAATATCTACTTTCGCTTGTTCTCTTGGTATAAATTCCCCATTCATTAACACCATTCTCATTTTCTCTTCTCCTTTAATAAAACTTTATTTAGCTAATTCATATATTGCTTGTGCATAAATAGCAGTTGCCTTCAACAAATCTTCTATATACATATATTCATCTTTTTTGTGTGCAATATCTTCTCTTCCTGGAAAGAGTGGTCCGAATGCAACCCCTTTTTCTAGCGATCTGGCATAAGTGCCTCCACCAATTGATAATAGCTTCGCCTTTTCACCAGTTTGCTCTTCATAGACCTTACTTAGTGTCTGAATTAATTCAGAGTCTTTTTCTACATAATGCGGTTTAGAATCCGAAAAGTTTTCAAGACTGAAATTATATTCTGCTAGTAATTTTATTAATTTTTCTTTTGTTTGATCCATATCATTTGTGACAGGATAACGTACTGTCTGTCCTATTTTTCCACCATGATCTGCCTGATAATCCAAAATCCCAGCATTTAGGGTCAGCTCTCCTGTTATCTCATCCTCATAATCGATACCAAGTTTTTTTCCTCTAGAATCATTCACAAAGAAGTTTTTTACAAATTGAAAATAATGGTCCGCTTTTTCATCCAATTCTAACTCTACGAGAAAATTAGCCAGCTTTAATCCAGCATTTATCCCATTATTAGGCTCTAGACCATGTGCTGAAACTCCTTCTAACTCTAAAACTAAATCGCCATTATCAACTAAATAGCGGCCAGGGATATTTTCAAGTTTCAAATAATTTTGATATCGTTGAATAACCTCCGTTTGCGCTCCTTCTTTGACTTCTAACACAGCTTGCGCAAAGTCTGGGACCATATTATATCTTCTACCTGATGAAAAACGGAGAATTTTAACTTCACCAGAATCGCTAGATGCTTCCGTGTATTTTTGTACGATGTCAAAATCAGAAATTCCTTTTTCCGCATAAATAATCGGAAAATCTGCATCAGGGGCAAATCCGATTGTAGGCATACTTTCTTCTTGGAAATAAGTATCTACACATCTCCAATCACTTTCTTCATCGGTTCCAATAATCATTCGAATCTCTTTCGTTAAGGGAAGGTGCAGCTCCTTCACAATTTTCATTGCATAGTAAGCAGCCATTGTAGGGCCTTTATCATCTAAAGCGCCTCTTGCGAATATTTTACCATCGCGAATCTCTGCCTTGTAAGGGTCACTTGTCCATCCATCTCCCTCAGGAACAACATCTACATGGCAAAGAACCCCAACGCTTTCTGCCCCCTCACCATAAAGTAAATGTCCAGCAACATTTTTTACATTCTTACTAACAAAACCATCTTTTTCACCTAATGATAGCATATAGGTTAATGCCTCTTTCACGCCTTTTCCAAAAGGTGCATCCTCTGTTGCATTTTCTTCATCTAACACACTCTTTATTTGTAACAGCCCTTGCAAATCCTTAATAAAACTATCTTTACGATTATGTACTTCATTTAACCAATCAATTGAACTCATAGCTGCCTCCTTGCAAGCTTATAAATATATTATAGGAAAAACATATCATAAAACGCTTTATATGAAAAATAAAAGCTTTAAATCCCTATTTCACTAAATTATTATTAAGTATAGTATACCTTTTATTAAAAACAAAGCTATACTATATTTAATCTAGCATATGGAAGGAATGTATTTAATTGGGATATGTAGAAGATTTAAGAAAGCTTGTCGGAAAAATGCCTGTTATTCTCGTTGGAGCCGTAGTTATCCTGTTCACTAAAGACCAGAAAGTACTTTTGCAAGAGAGAAAACATCCTAAACATGTGTGGGGTTTACCCGGTGGATTAATGGAATTAGGAGAAAGTACAGAAGAAACAGCAAAACGAGAAGTTTTCGAAGAAACGGGTCTTCAAGTAATGAATCTTCAATTACTATCCGTTTATTCTGGAAAAGATTATTTTGCGGTGGCAGCAAATGGAGATCCATTTTACACTGTAACAACTGCCTACTGCACTTCAGAATATGAAGGAAAGCTCAAAAATGATCAAGAAGAGGCATTCAGTCTCCGATATTTCAATTTTGATGAACTACCAGAAAAAATGGTCGGGAGCCATCGAAGAATGATTGAGGATTTTAAAATGAATATAAAGGAAATTTAAAAAAGCTTATCCGTTTTATTTTTTATTCCATTTGGTTTATCAACCATAAAAATCGGGAAATAAAATTATTTACTTACTTTTTGCATTTTTATTCATATCATAAACATAAATTCCATATGATGAATGTAAAGAAACCCTGCAGGGGGTGGTAAATTAAGACATAAATAAGCAAATATTTTGTAAATTAACGCAAATAATGTAGAATATATTAGTAAATAGGGGTACAATATTTATATAGAATTTCATTCTATTAACTATTTCACTATTTATTTAACCAGTTGAAAAGGGGTTGTCTGTGGAAAAGAAAATTACATACGCTTGAAGATTTTACTCTTCAAATAAGCTGTCGGTCGCTGGAATTTGCCAAAGGTTTGAAAAAAGGATAGGGAGTGGTTTATTGAAACCTTCAACTAACCGGATGTTAAACCGTATCAAATCCGTCTACATGTTTATTAGTAAGCGTGGAACTGTTACAACACAAGAGCTAGTGGAGGAATTTGGTATTACTCCGCGAACGATTCAAAGAGATTTGAATGTGTTAGCTTATAATGACTTGGTACAAAGTCCAAGTCGTGGAAAATGGACAACAACTAGAAAAAAAGTAAAAATGACATCCTAAAACGAATGGAACGAACTTAAGATTAAAATTTGTATAATAAAAAGCAAAAACCTTACTAGATTTTCAGGAAAGGATTGATATTTTCCTAAAATCCAAGTAAGGTTTTTACTTTCATTCCGCTAATAGGAGCTATTAAAACCCCATGTAATTATTTTACTTCATAGTTTCTTAACAGCTCTATTTCTTCTTCTGTCAACTCCCGATATTCTCCAAGCTCTAGTGTTTCATCCAGTTCTAGTGGTCCCATGGAAATCCGTTTTAAATAAACAACTTTTTTCCCAACACTTTCAAACATTCTTTTCACTTGATGAAATTTCCCTTCCGAAATCGTTAGTTCAATATCAGAAGTTTCGCCAGCTTTTAATATTACTAGGTGACCAGGCTTCGTAAGGTATCCATCATCTAAAACAACACCCTTTTTAAACGCCTCGACATCCTCTTCGCCTACTTCCCCTCTGATAACAGCAAAGTACGTTTTCGGAACATGTTTTTTGGGAGATAATAAACGATGCGCTAATTTCCCATCATTTGTGAGCAGAAGTAATCCCTCTGTATCCTTATCCAACCTACCTACAGGAAAAGGATTATAAACGGAATCCTCTATTTGCAGAATGTCTACCACTGTTTCTTCTCTTGTATCTTCAGTTGCAGAAATAATGCCAGGCGGCTTATTCATCATTAAGTAAATAAACTCTTTATATTCGACTATTTCATTATTTAACGATACTTCGTCCTTTTCAGGATCTACTTGATGCTTTGCATCTTTAATAATTACATCATTTACTTTTACTGCCTTATTTTTCAGGAGCATTTTCACTTCTTTTCTACTTCCATACCCTAAATTAGCGAGCATTTTATCTATTCGCATATAAACTCAACCTCTATCTATTATTTCTGTTTTTAAAGGCTCTTTTCTATTATTTATAAGCTTGCTTCCTATTGTTTCTACTAAATTAAAAAGGAAGTCTTAGTTTTTGTTTTATTTTAAAAGCTTGCTCTCCAAAAATGCGATAAACCAATTTGGAGCGGTAAGCTAAATAAACGTACATGAGGACTCCAAAAACAGCTACAATTACAACCATTAATAAAGAAGCTACAACAGACTCTGTTGATAAAAATAAACGGAGTAATGAATAGACAATATCTGTTATGATATACATCATTATCGAAAATCCAATGATGAGAATGCTTCTTCGAATAACTATTTTATAGGAATAATTTGCATATGCTTTTATTACTCCCAAATTAATTAAGATAGATACTGTATACCCTAATGAAGTTGCAAGGATAGCGCCATTTGTTTCCCATCTTTCTATGAACGGGATATTTAAGCTTAATTTAATTAAAATCCCTACTAATAAACTTAATATAGTAAATCGTTGCTCATTTAACCCTTGTAAGATGGACGCGGTAACTGGATAAAGGGAAAAAAGAATGGCAACAGGAGCATACAATCTTAGCACTTCTGCACCCATTAGAAGATCTTCTGTCCCATAAAACAACCGATACACCGGCTCTGCTAGAACAGAAAGGCCAATACATGCTGGCAAAGTAATAAATAATAAGACTTGGAAAGTTTGATTTAAGTTTGTGGCAAGACCGGTATGATCCTCTTTTATAAAGGCTCTTGTAATCATTGGAATTAATGCCATTGAAAAACCAGTTGCAAGCGATACAGGAATAATAATGATTTTATGGGTTTGGTAATTAAAAATATTTAAGGCTGTTTCAGAAATTGAACTTAGCCCAATACTACTCATCGCACGGTTAAAAGTGACGGTATCGATTGCCTGAAATAAAGGATTCGCAACTCCCACGAAAACAAACGGAGCAGCAGACAAAAGAATTTCTTTATACATAGAGCGCAGACGAATATCTGTCTGCATGCCTTTATCATATAATAAAAGATTATCATACTCGTCTTTACTTTTTCTCCAATACAATAACAGCACAGCAAGTCCCCCTATTGCTCCAACAAACGCAGCAAAAACGGAAATACTTACTGCTGTAATCAACTTTCCTTTTAATAAAAACAGAACAATAGCTGACCCGCCAAGTAAGAAAACAATCCGAACAATCTGCTCGATTACTGTCGAGACAGCTGAAGGTGCCATTGCATCATGTCCCTGAAAAAAGCCTCTGATTAAACTCATAAATGGAACGACAATCAACGCAAAGCTAACTGCGCGGATAACTGTTGTAACCTGCCCTACGGTTGAGGTCAAGTCATCGTCTGATATAATAAGCCCGGCTAGAAAGGGAGCTGCTGCATATAAAGCTAAAAAAGACAGAACCCCACTTGCCAGCATGATCATTAATCCTGACTTAAATAATCTTCTTCCAACTTTATATTCTCCCATTGCATTATATTTCGAAATAAATTTACTTACAGCCAATGGAATACCAGCTGTTGCAATACTTATTACAATAGTATAAGCTACATAAGAATATTGATATAGCACTGTCCCTTGTTTTCCGACAATCATATTGAATGGTATAACATAAAATAAACCTAACGCTTTGGATATGATAGTCCCAAGTGTTAAAATAAATGTGCCTTTAAGCAATTTTGATGACATAAAATCCCTTCCTTAAACGAAGCTCTCTTAAAACGTTACACAAATAAGTATTTTACCATGAAAATAGGCAATAAAATATATTCGACTAAAAGTAAATATGAACATTTTCTAACACACTATTAGTAGTGTACCCTTTCTTAAAAAGAAACGCTACTTTTAATAAAAAGCATGATGCTGATATGGCTCACAATAAAAGGAAATAACCTCTTTTTTAAATAAATGAGTCACTGACATATTCCTTTAAAAGATAGATACAAACTAAAATAATAGCAAAAAAAACGATACTTCTTCAAGAAAGTAGGATGTAATATGCAATATGATGTAATCGTGATTGGCGGAGGACCATCAGGATTAATGGCTGCAATTGGAGCGGCGGAACAAAAGGCGAAAGTATTACTAATCGATAAGGGAAATAAGCTTGGCAGAAAATTAGCAATTTCAGGAGGAGGCCGTTGTAACGTGACCAACCGGCTTCCAATAGAGGAAATTATAAAACATATTCCCGGAAATGGTCGTTTTCTCTACAGTGGATTTTCTGAATTTAACAATGAAGATATTATCGCTTTTTTCGAAAACCTGGGAATTGCTTTAAAGGAAGAAGATCATGGAAGAATGTTTCCTGTCTCTAACAAAGCACAATCAGTCGTAGATGCCTTATTAAGCGAACTAGATAGATTAGGGGTAACCATTCAGACAAATTCCCCAGTTAAGACAGTTAACTATCATGAAAATAAAACAAAAACGGTGATTCTACAAAATGGTGAAACTAAAACCTGTAAGTCACTAATCATTGCAGTTGGTGGTAAATCTGTTCCACATACTGGTTCTACAGGGGATGGTTATGCATGGGCTAAAAAAGCAGGGCATACAATAACGGATTTATTTCCAACAGAAGTACCTATCACTTCGAAAGAAGCATTTATTCAAAATAAAACCTTACAAGGGGTTTCGCTAAGAGATGTAGCATTAAGTGTGCTTAACCCAAAAGGCAAGCCTATTATTACCCATCAAATGGATATGATTTTCACCCACTTTGGCATTAGCGGCCCAGCTGTATTACGCTGCAGCCAATTTGTCGTGAAGGCAAAGAAAAAATGGAATTTAGAGGAAGTGAAAGTTTCCATTGATTCATTTCCAGATAAAAAAGAAGAAAAGCTTTTACAAGATACAATGAAATTACTAAAAACTGAACCAAAGAAAGCAATTAAAAATACGTTAAAAGGTCTATTGATAGAGCGCTATTTATTATATTTGCTGGAGCTAGCAAATATCGATCCAGCTGCTCCATGTGCGACTATTTCTCAAGATAAAATAAGAGTATTTGTTGGTCTATGTAAAGCTTTCACCTTTGATGTAAACGGAACGTTACCGATAGAAAAAGCTTTTGTCACTGGCGGTGGTGTATCTATTAAGGAAATTGCACCTAAGACAATGGAATCGAAAATGACGGAAGGATTATTCTTCTGTGGTGAAATATTAGATATTCACGGATATACTGGAGGTTATAATATTACATCAGCTTTTGTAACGGGAAGGCTGGCAGGTGTCAATGCTGCTTCAGTTGCTAAAAGCGAGTAAAAAATAAGCAGAGGTGCTTTCCATAAAGTCACTCTGCTTTTTATTTTTCTCTTTTTTAAGTTCTGTAAATAATCATGGAGGAGAAACAATAGATTTGATCCTCCTCATCCTCTTGCATGGCCGCGACATTGTATTTGATATCGATTAATTTCTTCTCATCTATTTTCTGTAAAAATTTATTCATCTGTAATTCTAGATCCTTCTCGTGCTCTTGATCAAATAATTTTACTTTAATCATCTTTTCTTCCTCTCCCTATTATTTTGTAGATTATAATTAAAGGATAGACAAAATTCTTACTATTCAATCAATTTCACGAAAACTTTTAACTTTCTTTTAATTTCTTAAAAAACTATTCTTATACTTTCATAGTGTAGACACTTTTAGCTTTCATTTAAGTTTTATGTATAAACGAAGTCCATATAAAAAAGCTCAAAGAATGAAGGTAAATAATACCTTATCTTTGAGCTCTTTCGCTTATATTAAGCTTATCAGCCTTTAAATTGTTTTGCCATGCCAATTTAGCATGCCGCCTTCCATATTTACCACTTTGTAGCCTTGGTCTTGCAAATAGTAACATACATTTTCGCTTCGTCTGCCTGAGCGGCAAATCATGATATATTCTTTATCTTTTGAAAAGTAATCTAAATTTTCAGGGATGCTATTCATCGGAATGTGTTTTGCTCCAGGAATAATTCCTTCTGCTACTTCTTCGTCTTCCCGAACATCAACTAATTCTAGCTTTTCTTCATTAGTCAGCTTTTCCTCTAATTCCTCAGTAGTAATTGTTTTTATCGTATCCATTTTATTTCCTCCATTATCACCTTTTATACTGTGTATATAGTTTCTCTCATTGTAATATAGATTATATGACTATGTTATGCAATTAGTCTGCCTAATTGACAGAAAGAGGAGGCTGTCAAAAAAGACAGCCTCTTCCCTTTTAATTTGCAACGATATTAACTAATTTACCAGGAACAGCAATAACTTTACGTACTTGCTTGCCATCAATTTGCTCTTTAACTTGGCTATCCTCCATAGCAATCTGCTCTAGAGCATCTTTATTAGCATCCGCCGGAACCATTAGTTTCGCTTTCACTTTACCGTTAATTTGAATGACAATTTCGACTTCATCATCAACCAATTTTGCCTCATCATATGCTGGCCATGCTTCATAGGCAATGGATTGGTTAGAACCAGTAATGATCTGCCATAGCTCTTCTGTAATATGTGGGCAAATTGGAGAAAGCAATTTCACGAATCCTTCCACATATTTCTTCGGAATACGATCTGCTTTATAACATTCATTGATAAACACCATCATTTGCGAAATGGCCGTATTGAAGCGAAGTGCTTCAAAATCCTCTGTTACCTTTTTCACTGTTTGATGATAAATTTTATCTAGCGCCTTCATTTCCTCTATATCTTGAACTTTAGAAGTAAGCTCTCCATTATCATCCACTAACAATCGCCAAATTCGATCTAGGAATCTTCTTGAACCATCAAGTCCATTTGTTGACCATGCAATTGCAGCATCTAATGGTCCCATAAACATTTCATACAGACGAAGTGTATCTGCACCATGACTAGCTACAATTTCATCTGGATTTACGACATTTCCTTTTGATTTACTCATTTTTTCATTATTTTCACCGAGGATCATTCCTTGGTTGTATAATTTTTGGAATGGTTCTTTCGTAGGAACAACACCTAAATCATAAAGTACTTTATGCCAGAAGCGTGCATATAGAAGATGCAAGACAGCGTGTTCTACTCCACCGATATACATATCGACTGGAAGCCATTCTTTAATTTTTTCAGGATCAGCAATCTGCTCGTTATTTTTTGGATCAATATAACGCAAGTAATACCAGCTGCTTCCAGCCCATTGCGGCATGGTATTTGTTTCACGTCTGCCTTTTTTTCCAGTAACAGGATCTACAACGTTTACCCATTCTGAAATATTTGCTAACGGAGATTCACCTGTTCCAGATGGCTTAATTTCAGATGTTTCTGGAAGTGTCAAAGGTAATTCCTCTTCTGGAACACCTGTCATTGTGCCATCTTCCCAATGGATAATAGGAATTGGCTCGCCCCAATAGCGCTGGCGGCTAAATAGCCAATCACGAAGTCTGTAAGTGATTTTCTTCGTTCCTATTTCTTTCCCTTCTAACCAAGTAATCATTTTGACAATAGCTTCTTCTTTATTTAAACCATTTAGAAAATCAGAATTTACATGTTCCCCATCACCAGTATAGGCCTCTGTTTCTACATTTCCTCCAGCTACCACTTCTTTAATTGGTAAACCAAATGTTTTAGCAAATTCATAGTCTCTTTCATCATGTGCAGGTACAGCCATAATACTTCCTGTACCGTAGCTGACAAGGACATAATCAGCGATCCAGATTGGCATTTTTTCGCCATTTGCTGGATTGATTGCGTAAGCACCAGTAAATACACCCGTCTTCTCTTTCGCTAAGTCCGTTCTTTCTAAATCACTCTTACTTTTAACCTTTTCTAAGTAAGCTTCTACAGCTGCCTTTTGCTCTGAAGTTGTAATTTTCTCTACTAAAGCATGTTCAGGAGCAAGCACAGCATAAGTTGCACCAAATAATGTATCCGGTCTTGTTGTAAAGACAGTGAATGTCTCATCATGATTGTCAATTTGGAAGGTAACTTCTGCTCCTTCTGAACGGCCAATCCAATTTCTTTGCATTTCTTTAATACTTTCTGGCCAATCTACTTCATCTAAATCTTCTAACAAACGATCAGCATATGCTGTTATTTTTAATACCCATTGACGCATCGGACGTCTTTCAACTGGATGTCCACCACGTTCACTCTTACCATCAATAACTTCTTCATTAGCTAAAACCGTTCCTAATGCTGGACACCAATTTACTGCTACTTCATCAACATAAGCTAAGCCCATTTCATACAATTTGAGAAAAATCCATTGTGTCCACTTATAATATTCTGGATCTGTTGTGTTAATTTCGCGATCCCAATCATAGGAAAAGCCTAATGATTTAATTTGACGTCGGAATGTGTCGATGTTTTTTTGTGTAAATTCAGCTGGATGGTTACCCGTATCCAGCGCATATTGTTCTGCAGGTAAACCAAATGCATCCCACCCCATTGGATGAAGAACATTAAAATCCTGCATCCTTTTCATACGAGAGAGAATATCTGTTGCTGTATAGCCTTCTGGATGCCCAACATGCAGCCCTGCTCCAGATGGGTATGGAAACATGTCTAAAGCATAAAACTTTTTCTTGCTTTTTTCTTCACTTGTTTTAAAAGTCTTGTTTTCTTCCCAAAACTTTTGCCATTTCTGTTCTATTTTCTGATGATTAAAACTCATCTTAAATCCTCCCATAAAGTTGTTTTGACCAAAATAAAAAGCCGCTCATCCCAAATAGGGACGAGAGGCATTATGTATAATCTCCCGCGGTACCACCCACAATTAGTGAATAAATCACTCGCTTCATTATCCTTTAACGCAGGTGTACGGCAAGCATTACTAAAAGTTCACACTTGCAACTCAAAGGTGAGTTCAAGATGTTTTTGACTGACTTGCACCATCCGTCAGTTCTCTTCTTTCAAAAGGGCATCTTTACTATTCCTTATCCGTGTTGATTACTTATATATGTTTTTTATTGTATTGTATTTTAATGTATGTTGCAAGTAGTTTTCAGATTAAGTAAATATTAATAAGAGAAATTAAATTATTCGTTTTGTAACTTAATAATAGTCAAACATTCATTAGAATTTTGCCATTTTCATTTTAAACCCATCTTCTTGACATCACATCAATGACTAAAACTACATGAACAATTTTTTATAGACTTACTTATAGATCCTCTTTATATACTTTATTTCTTTAGCCTCAGCTCTTCTTTTGTCATTGTATTCACACAAAGCAACTAATTCTGCTTGAGGAAGCAACGCATAAACTTCAGCATGATAGGTACCCATCTAACTCTCAGCTTGTTTTCATTATTTCCAATGCCTACACAATTTAATCACATATATTATTCTTATTGCAGCTAACTCCGTACCTGTTTCAATAGTTTAGTTTACAATTAAAGACTACTTGAGCACTTTCAGTGGAAAGCAACCGTTAAATTCTCCAAAAAAGGATTATTCAGATTCAAGTAGTTACTTAAATTTTAAAATTGGCTCACTTTAATATTTTTCGGTCTAAAGTATCCTCTAATAAGGACCAAGCTTCATGACAGCTTGGAGCTTTGATAAACGGTTTAAACCCATAGTTTAAGTACATATTAACTGCTTGGTAACTTGTTGTTTGCGATGTAAGGTAGGCTTTTGAGTGATATTTAGCCAAGATATTCATCGCCTCGCTTAGTAAAGGTTTGGAGAGTTTCTGTCCTTGATATGCAGGGACAATTCCTACCCAATGAATTCTTCCTGTTATTTCTCCATCTCCTTTTAAGTCACCATACCATGCCGTTGTTGTTCCAATCACTTCTCCCTTTTTATTCTCGATGAACAAGCATCTATTTGTCATTTCATCAATATATGGTCCAAATTCTTTATAAAAATGCGCTAGAGCAGCTTCTTTGCTTTCAAATTCATCTACACTCGCCTCCACAAACGCCCAATGATGTTCGTCACCTTTTTCAAATAACCTAATTCGAAATTCAGCTGGAAGCGGGTATTGCGGAATATGCGACAAATCTTTTATCACCATACTAAGTGGAATTCTTTTCATTTGAATCAGCTCCTTTTATAATTGATTGTCTATCTTAAATCTCGACAAGACACCTTATGTATTTTAGCTGTTCATACCCTTTACAAATCGTTTAGTTATTTCCTGAGGACGTGTAATCGCTCCACCTACTACAACAAAAAAAGCACCAAGCTCTAATGCCTTTCTGGCATCTTCTGGCGTTTCAATTCTCCCCTCAGCTATGATAGGAACGTTTACTGCTTTAACAAGATTCTCTAATAATTCAAAGGCTGGACCATTTTTCAAATGTTGCGTTTTCACTGTATATCCAGCTAGGGTAGTACCAACGAAATCGCAACCCATAGTCTCTGCACGTATACCTTCCTCTAGCGTGGAAACATCCGCCATCACTTTTTTGTTAAGGTTATCCTTTATAAAATCAATTAATTCCTGTAAATCTTCTGCCCTTGAACGGTCGGTTGCATCTATCGCAATAATGTCGGCGCCCGCATCAGCCACAAGCTGTGCATCTGCCTTAGTTGTGGTAATAAATGCATCATAGCCTGGATAATGTTTTTTTAGAATCCCTATAATAGGTAAATCTACTTTCTCTTTAATTCTTTTGATATCCGAGTAACCGTTTGCTCTGATTCCTACAGCTCCCCCTATTTTTGCAGCAAGCGCCATTGCTGCCATAAATTCTGAACCATGTAATGGCTCAGAATCCAATGCCTGGCAAGAAACGATTAATCCTCCCTTTAGTTTCTCAATCATCAAATTACTCCTCTCGTGAATATACTAGTATGCTTTGTCAACCACTGCTTTTGCAGTCGCTTCTCTATATTTCAATGCTTTTTCTTTTAACCGATTCTCACCCTCAAGCATAACATATCAATGACAATAATTGGGTAAACTTTGTCGACAAGGAACCGCCTCGAAGTACACTTTCTCTCGTTCCTGTTAATAAAACATCATCTACTTTCTTTGTAATGGGAGAACGTGTAAAGTGCGTAATAGATATAATTTTTGTGTTTTCTTCTGTTAATTCGGCTGCAAGCAGCGCATGGACTGCTTATTCACCGTATAAACGAAATTGTTCGGTAATCTCTTGTTTTTTTTACTAGACCATCGACAAAAGCTGTTGTTAACTGGTTCATAGGAAAGACCCTCTTACTTTGAATTTGTGTGTGGAACAACTTAATTCTACAAGAAAAAAGGTCTTCCTTTTTGTATTTATTCATTTACATACGGTACTTAGTACGCTCTTGTAAAAACTAGGTTCACTACTTCTTTTATAATATGCCTATATTTCCTTTAAGGTTATATCATTACCATTTCTTTACCCACTCAGCTACTAATTGAAGTAAATTTCTATCTTGGTTTCTACCAGCTATAAAAGAAAGACCTACTGGTACTCCATTGCTTGTAGTTAATGGTATGTTCACTTGGGGGAAACCTGTTAATCCTGCTATACAGCATAACTGAAAGGTTTGCTTTCTTCTTTCTTCTAATTCATAAACAGGTAGATTTAAAAGAGGTGCGATTCCTGGAGCTGTAGGAATGATCAAAACTGCATCATCTTTAAGCAGTTCTTCCATTCTTTGCTGAATTTTACGTCTCAACTGATGATATGGTGCTAAATCTTCGTCTTTTATAGTACTAGCCCACTTAAATCTTTCTGCTATTCCCGGACCAAACGTAGGCTTTGCTTTTTGAATCCATTCTCCATGCTCTTGCCAAATTTCTCTGCCCTGCAGCATTCTAAAGACTTCAGACCACTCATGTAGTCCTTCTTCTGCTATAACCGTTGTTACGTAATTAGGTACCGACTGTTCTAATTTCTCCAATAAAGGAGCAAAAGCTTTATGTACTTCTTGGTCGGCCAATGCCCATGCATCACTTCCCATGATAAATCTCGTAAAAGAGCCGTCTCTTTGGACAGGTAAAAGTACTTTTCCAACTTCATTTAGAATTTCTGCGTCATTTGCCATCCATCCAACGGTATCAAAGCTTTTGGCAAGAGGGATGACTCCTTCTATATTCACTACTCCATGGGAGGGGCGGATTCCATATATCCCACAATAAGAAGATGGAATTCTTATCGATCCTCCTGTATCTGTCCCTAAGGAAAAATCCGTCTGCTTAGCAGCAACCGTAACAGCTGAACCACTGGAGGAACCACCTGGAATTCTATTAGGAGACTTAGGATTGACTGGAGTTCCGTAATGAAAATTCTCTCCATTTAAACTATACATCAATTCATCTGTGATCGTTGTACCCTGCAGCCGGGCACCATTATTCAGCAAGCTAGTTATCACAGGTGCTGTTTCTTTAGCAGGGGGATGACTAGAAAGCCAATCTGGATTTCCTGCAGAGGAAAGATAGTCCTTAATTGTAAAAACATCCTTTACAGCGAAAGTCAACCCATCCAAATTTCCTCGTTTTATTGGTTTCAATGAAATATTTTTATCGATATATGCACCAAAATCGCTCATTGATCACTGCCCCTTCCAATCATTATTCAGGTATCTCCACTAAATGATCAACCAAGTTGTAATCTTTCACTTCCCAACGCTTCTCTTTATACTGAATATTGCTAATACAAGCATTTGATAAATATTTTTCTATTTTGAGCGAATCTTCTGACACTATGGTTAATAATGTATGGATAACTGCACCGTGAGCAACTAACAATACTTTTTCGTCTGGAAACCGGCAAATAACTTTTTCGAGGCCGTCCGTTAGTCTTTTTACGAGAGCTTCTCTCGACTCCTGGTTTGGATATTGGTGATCTGGATAAAGAATCGCTCGTTCCTCTCTTGTTTTTCCTTCCGCATCGCCAAAACTACGCTCCATGAATTCATCCATTTCTACTACTTCTAGTTGCAAAGCTTCATTTATAATCAACGCCGTTTGCTTTGCTCTTTTTAGAGGACTTGTAACAATGACATCCCACTCTGAATGCTTTAAATAGTCACGGCATTGTTCTGCCTGCTTCTTGCCATTTTCATTTAAAGGGATATCTGTTTTTCCTTGAATCCTTCCCAGTGCATTCCAATCTGTTTCTCCATGCCTTATTAAACATATTTTCGTCATTTATTTTATCCTCTCTCCATGCTTAATTTGGGGGTTATTACTACTTTATTAGAAAAATACTTATTTTTCAAACAAATTAAATATTAAAATTATTGTAATTGACTTTTCTTCTTAATTTACTCTTCAAAAACTCTTTTCCTTGCACTTTTCTATCAGAAAATTCCGCCTATATAAAAATGGGCACTATTCTATTGCAGGTTTGTTAAAAAGCAACTACACTTATTTTGGTATTTAAGAATAAAGTTGAAAAGGAGCATTATTATGCCTCGTTCTCTATGGCTTTTAGTTATTGGAATGGCTGTTAACGTTACAGGATCTTCCTTACTTTGGCCTTTAAATAGTATATACATTCATGAGCATTTAGGAAAAACACTTACGGTTGCAGGTTTTATTCTTATGCTTAATTCAGGAGCAAGTGTTATCGGTAATTTAATCGGAGGCATTCTTTACGATAAATTAGGGGGATATCCGTCCATCTTATTAGGAATCTCTTTAACCGCCTTTTCTTTACTAGGATTGACTCTGTTCCACAATTGGGAAGCTTATTGTACATTCTTTACGTTATCTGGTTTTGGATCAGGTATTATATATCCTAGCATGTACGCAATGGCAGGGAATGTTTGGCCAGAGGGAGGAAGAAAAGCTTTTAATAGTATTTATGTTGCGCAAAACGTTGGCGTGGCACTAGGATCAGCAATTGGCGGCTTTATCGCTTCTTATTCGTTCCAATTAATCTTCTTGTCCAACACCCTAATGTATGGGGTATTTTTCCTTATTGCCTTCTTTAGTTATAAAAACATTCAAGTAAAAGCAGATGTTCTTCCCTCTACAAGTGGTACTGCTTCTAAAAGAAAGGGAAAACATTTGTTAAAAGGCAGTCCTGCTATGTATTCTCTCGGAATTTTAGGATTGGGTTATTTATTGTGCTGGATATGCTATGTCCAATGGCAAGCTACCATTTCTACCCATACACAGGAGTTAGGTATTCCTTTAACACAATATAGTTTATTATGGGCTGTTAATGGTGGTCTTATTGTATTCGGCCAACCGCTGATTTCTTTTTTCACCAAAAAAGTTTGTACATCTATAAAGAAACAAATGCTTATTGGAATCGGCATTTTTATTGTTTCCTTCCTTATTGTAGGAAAAGCGGAATTCTTTACTGGTTTTCTTGCGGCGATGATTATCTTAACAATCGGAGAAATGCTTATTTGGCCAGCAGTTCCGACCATTGCTGATAAGCTGGCTCCTAAAGGGAAGGAAGGATTTTTCCAAGGAATCGTAAACAGTACAGCAACTGGTGGCAGAATGATTGGTCCACTTGTCGGAGGCATGCTTGTAGACAGCAGTGGTATGACTTTGCTTGTGCCTATATTAGTCGTACTGCTTGTAATTAGCTTGTTTACAGCCTTTTTCTATGATTATCCAACAAAAGAAGCTTCTAAGTTAACGCCTAAAACAAATTGATATAAATGTCCCAACAGTCTTCATGCCGTTGGGACATTTTTTATTAATAAATTATTCTTGTCTTGATTTGGATTTAGCAGGCTGGCCTCCAGAATTCTCATATTTCTTTTTGGCTGCTTTTATTAGATCAACATCTTTCCCCAGCTCTACATCCTGATTATTTATCCCATTACGTGTTTTTTGTTCTGGATTATTTTTCTTCGAACGTTTATCCATTTTAATTCCCCCTTAATGCAATCTTAATGTCATTTGATTTTGCATTTGCTCTATCAATAATCGCATGCGATGCAGTTCTTCTCTTTGCTGCTGGTTTGCACTGCGATCCATCGTGTGCAAATCATTGTAAATATTCTCTAATTGCATTTGTGCATCCGTATATTCCGTATCATTAAAATGTTCCTGACGTCTTGCTGCTTCATATTGCTGCTCTGCAAAATTGATTACATCATTACATCTTTGTAGTAAGTCGCTCATGGAATCACGAGTAGCCAAAAAATAACCTCCCAACAATCTTTTCAATTAGAAGCAGATTGCTTCACAAGTAGTATCTGTCTAATGTCCCTCTCCTATTACTTCCTTTTCTTAACTGATGAAGAAATTCTGTTGGATAAAGTACTGAGTCATGTTAAAATGCTTAGGTGGAAATGACAAAAAAAAGAATTAAAATTACTTAGGAGGTTACACTGATATGAATCAGAATAACCCATTCCCATTTGCCTCTGATAATAAGAGATATCATACATGGAATTATCATCTTCGAAATGAATTCGGTCACAAAGTTTTCAAAATCGCCCTAGATGGCGGCTTTGATTGTCCGAATAGAGATGGCACGGTAGCTCATGGTGGATGCACCTTTTGCAGTGCAGCTGGTTCTGGCGATTTTGCTGGCAATCGTGTGGATAGCCTTGAAAAGCAATTCCATGATATAAAAAACAAGATGCATACGAAATGGAAAGACGGAAAGTATATGGCCTATTTTCAAGCGTACACCAATACTCATGCTCCTGTTGATGTACTTCGAGAAAAATATGAAGTGGTGCTTAAGCAGGAAAATGTCGTTGGTCTTTCTATCGCAACACGCCCAGATTGTTTACCAGATGATGTTGTCGAGTATTTAGCTGAACTAAATGAACGTACTTATTTATGGGTAGAACTAGGTCTTCAGACCGTTCATGAAAAAACCGCAAACCTTATTAATCGGGCTCATGATTTTCAAACATATGTGAAAGGCGTTAATAAGCTGAGAAAGCATAATATTCGTATTTGCTCCCATATTATTAATGGTTTACCAATGGAAACGAACGAAATGATGATGGAAACAGCCAAAAGCGTTAGCGAGCTAGATGTACAAGGAATTAAAATCCATTTGCTTCATTTATTAAAGGGAACTCCGATGGTCAAGCAATATGAAAAGGGCCTCCTGGAATTTTTAACATTTGATCAATATATATCATTGGTTTGCGATCAATTAGAAATATTACCACCAGAAATGATTATTCACCGAATTACTGGAGATGGACCAATTGAATTAATGGTTGGACCAATGTGGAGTGTAAATAAGTGGGAAGTGTTAAACAAAATTGATGCAGAATTAAAAAGCCGCAATAGCTGGCAAGGTAAATTTTATCAGGCAAATAAGAAGGTGACACAATGAAGTTAGACAGAGTCATTCCATTTGCTCATCAATTATTGGAAAAAGCAATATCGGCCGGAGATATTGCAATCGATGCTACAATGGGAAATGGTCATGATACCGTTTTTTTAGCCAATCTTGTTGGAAAAAAAGGAAAGGTATTCAGCTTTGATATTCAGGAAGCTGCTTTACTGGCGACAAAGGACAAGCTAATTAATCAAGCATTGCAAGAAGCTGCTTCTCTTCATTTGTGCGGACATGAGCATATAATGAATGTGATTCCTTCTCAGTACCACGGAAAAGTCACAGGAGCTGTTTTTAATCTAGGCTACTTACCTGGTGGGGACAAGTCGATTGTCACAAAGGCTGAAACAACTATTGCCGCAATCGAACAGCTACTTCAAATCCTGTCTAAAGAAGGAATTATTGTATTAGTGATTTATCATGGTCATCCAGAGGGAGCTATTGAACGGGACAAACTTATTACCTATGTTGAAAATATAAATCAACAGGAAGCTCATGTGCTTCGTTATCAGTTTATAAACGGCATTAATAATCCTCCTTTTATTATCGCGATTGAGAAAAAGTAGTATTAATATTTATAACTTCCTACCAAAGGATACCTTTAAAAACGAAATGAAATGGAATGGAGCTATGGACGTTTTTCTCCTGCGGATAACAAGTGCCCATAGCTCAATAGAGTAAAAATAGACAAACTCCACTTCCAGGGAGTTTGTCTATTTTTATTTGCTCAATGCTCTCAATGCTCCAATCGGTATTACTTTTTGAAACTTTCTATAGGCTCTTCCGTTCAGATAGAAAAAATAACCGATTGGACCAGATGTCCTTATCATGTTTTTAGCAAGTTTGCGGATATTTCGTTGCTTATTTACCTTCTCATCAGATAAATAGACGCCTAATAAACCTCTGTTAATCAGTTTATGAAATTTTTGATGAGGGAGTTTATTAGTATGGCGATCGGCTTCTGTTACAAAATGCTTTAAACGATTAAATAATTCCTCTTCATTTTTATAATAGAAACAAAAGTTTAAGTCGCCACCTATTTTATCCTCTTCTTGATCGATAAAATAGTCCAGTAAGATATGCAGTCCTTGAATATAAGGAAAATATCCATCTCGAATTAGCGCCGGATAAGAATCATCAAAATCATCACGAAATGCATAAGAGACTAAGCAAAAAATTCCTAAAGTCGAGCCAGAGCAAGCAGAAAATTCATACCACTCCATTTTAGGGACATGATTTTTATTTTTTTCAAACCAAAATTTCAGTCGAGGAATCCGTTCTTCCATTATCACATGTTTATGTATCTGTAAATCACAGTAGTAGCGGCATAATTCTAAAAGCTGTTCCTTAATGCTTCCGTAATTCTGCAGCTTTGACAGCGTATCTCTGCATGTCTTAGCTAAATCATATAAATAGCCTCCATCATCTTGATCCTCTCGATAACGATAATAATTACTTGGTTTAGCTCCAACTGTTAAAGCGTGTTCCATTGATTCATGTAAAGCAGAAAAATCTTTCGGGTCAAGCGAAGTGCTTCGATCACAAAGATTATCTAAATAATCACTTATCGTTTGGTAGGCTACAATAAATTTAATCACTTCTTTGTACTTACTCATGGCAATTAGAGCCATGATGGAGCCACCTTCACAATGAAATGTTTTATTCTCAATACTTGCTAATGCTTGTTTTCTTAATTCTAAATTAGGAATACTCCCTGCCCTTTGCGTCCAATAACTTAATTCCTGATGGACAACTGGAAAAACCTTTAAGTAAACTTTTGACATTAATGTTAATGGCATCTTTGGAACTGACATATAAAAAACCTCGCTTATACAATATAACCAATTGCTTTCAATTGACTATTAATAAAATCCTTCGTGTATTCAAAAACTTCATCTCTTTCTGGCTCATTAAAAATTTCATGATAAAACTCTGGCCATTCTTTATATCTCTTTTCAGATAATGGTATCATATTGAACCAGGTTTTTACCATTTTTTTATCTACAACTAAATCGCCGCCGCCTTGCATAAGCAAAAGGGGCAAGTCTTGCGTATTGGCTATGTCTTCAAAGGCTTTCTTTGTTGCATTAATCAATTCTCGGTACCATCTGATAGAAACTTTTGTTATATATAAGGTATCATTTGAATCAATTTCTCTTACTTCTGCATTACGAGTTGCCATATCAATCGTTAAACCGGAATTAACCCTTAGCTTTGGGGCCACTTTATTCAAGAGAAGTGATACTAAACTCATCAGCTTGGAGGGGTAATTAATCAGCCCTAAGCATGGTGAAGATAAAATCAAGCCTGCTATCTTTAATTTCTCCTGTTGGAGAAGTCTGATAGAAGCAAGGCCACCCATACTATGCCCTAATAAAAAAATAGGCAGATCAAATTGATAGGCAGCTTGAATCCAGTCTTTAATTTCTATTGTATATTCATCAAATGAATCAATATGTCCTCGATCAGATCTAGTTGTCATTCCCTGTCCAGGAAGATCTCCCATTACAACATGAAAACCAGCTAACCGAAACATTTCGATAAGCCAGCCATATCTACCATGGTGCTCCATTGCTCCATGAACAATAACAATGACCGCTTTCGCGTTTCCCTCAGCTTCCCATTTCCACATAAAAGCTCCTCCATCCCATGTAAAAAATCTAAATTAGCTTTATCCAACTTTAACAAACCAGCAAATTATTGAGAAAAAATAAAAATTTGCTTTGTAATATAATCATTATAATAAATGCGAATAAACGAAGATCAGCTTTTTTATTATGAGCCAAAGTTACTTTAATTATAGCAAATTACTTAGAAATGTACCTTTATAATACAAACCTCATCATTATTCAAAAAAAATGGTATACTAAAATGGTTTCATTTGTCGAAAAATAGGGAAAAGGAACGCAAAAATGGTTACCATTTTTTTAGAAAGTTCCCACATTAACTTAAAGAAAGGAAATTTTGTGACAATTTATATATTTTCTAAAAGAACTTTTTTTCAAGCCGATATAATTTAATAAAGAAATTGATTAGGTGATATTTAAATGGAATCAAATACAATAATAGTAATTTCATTGATTACTTTATTTTTCTTATTATATTTATTAGTAAGAAATAAACTAAGCATCTTTGTCAAAAGTCTCTATTTATTTACGATATTCGCCATGATTGCAATTAGTTTTCTACTTATAAATAGAGACGGCTATCAAGCAATTGTTTATGCGAAGGAGTTTGCCACACAGAATACTCGAAAAGCCCTCATATCCATAAAAGAGGAAACAAATTTAATAAAAGAATCTGTATTATTAGATGCGCCTATTTTAAACCAGTTACCAGAGCTTCCACGAGGCTGTGAGGTAACAAGTCTTGCTATGCTGCTTCAATATGCAGATGTAGATGTCGATAAAATGACACTAGCAAAGCAAATTAAAAAAGATACTACTCCCTATACAAGAGTCGATGGTAAAATTTATTATGGACATCCGAATGATGGATTTATTGGGGATATGTACTCATTAAGCGGTCCAGGTTTAGGTGTATACCATAAACCAATTGCTGCATTAGCGGAGAAATATTTACCAGACTCTATTGTCGATTTCACTGGATCTGATTTTGAGGAAATAAAAAATCATCTATCAAATAATCGACCTGTATGGGTCATTACAAATTCAACATTCAAAAAGTTACCAGAGAGCCAATTCCGGACATGGAACACACCAAGCGGAACTGTAAAAATAACTTATTCAGAGCACTCGGTTCTTATTACTGGCTATGATGAAACATTTGTCTACTTTAATGATCCACTTACAGGAGAAAAAAATAAAAAAGCACCCATAAAGGATTTCAAAGAATCCTGGGTGCAAATGGGAAGTCAAGCAATTACGATTAATTCTTAATTGCTACCTTTCCTTCTTTTAAATATTCCTTTTCGAAGGAATATTTTTTTTCAATATAAATACTGTGCCAAACCATGAACATCAGTACGGTCCATATTTTACGGCTATTGTCTGCTTTACCTTGACAATGGTCTTCTAGCAACTGTAGAACAACCGATTTATTTAATAAGTGATCTGTATCACTTTCTTTAATAATGTTTTTCGCCCAGTCATTCATTTCATCTTTTAACCAATGACGAATTGGAACAGGGAAACCTAGCTTTTTACGATTTAGTACATGCTCTGGAACAAAGGATTCTGCTGCTTTTCGTAAAATATATTTTGTTGTACCATCCGCCGTTTTTAAGGAAGTAGGAATTTTAGAAGCAACCTTAAAGACCTCTTTATCTAAAAATGGTACCCGTAATTCTAGTGAATGAGCCATCGTCATTTTATCCGCTTTTAATAAAATATCCCCACGCATCCACGTATGAATGTCAATAAACTGCATACGATCCACAGGATCATACCCTCTGCTTTCTTCATATAATGGATTAGTAATATCACGATAATGCAAACCATTGTTGTAGACAGAAAGTAGTTTTTCTTTTTCCAACTCAGAGAACATTTTCGCGTTTCCAATATATCTTTCTTCCATCGGTGTAACTCCGCGTTCAATAAAACTTTTTCCTTTCACGCCTTCTGGAAGAATATTTGCTACAGCTCGTAACAATTTTTTTCCGACATTCGGAATTTTATTAAATACTTCAAGAGATTGTGGTTCCCGATAAATATTATATCCACCAAATAATTCATCTGCACCTTCTCCAGATAGAACAACTGTTACATGCTTTCTTGCTTCACGGGCAACAAAATATAATGGCACACAAGCTGGATCTGCTAAAGGATCATCCATATGCCACATAATTCTCGGAATTTCGTTCATATATTCCTGTGGAGTAATGATATAACTAATATTTTCTAATCCTAATTTATCAGCTGTTTCTTTTGCTACATCGATTTCACTGAATCCATTATGTTCAAATCCTACAGAAAATGTTTTAATGTTTGGATGGAATTCCTTGGCAATACTGGCAATAATGGATGAATCAATGCCTCCTGAAAGGAATGATCCAACAGGAACATCACTTCTCATATGCATTTTCACACTATCAAACAACACATCTTTAATTTCTTTTGTATACTCGTCCTCTTGCTTTACAACAGGTTTAAAGGATGCTCTCCAATAACGTTTAATCTCCATTGGCTTACCAATTTTTTTGGTAAAATAATGGCCTGGTTCTAGCTTTTTAATTCCCTCTGACATCGTATAAGGCTCAGGAACAAATTGATAGGTTAAATAATGCTGCAGAGAACGATAATCAATAACATCACTTTCTAATGCCAATGATATACTTTTCTTCTCAGAAGCAAAGTATGTTTTCTCTCCGTCATCAAAATAAAAGAATGGTTTAATTCCAAACGGATCGCGTGCTCCATATAATGTTTCTTCTTGTTTATCCCAAATGATAAAAGAGAACATACCACGTAATTTCTCTACCGCTTTTTCCTTTTCATGGCTATATAAAGCAATAATTACTTCTGTATCTGAATTTGTTTGGAAGGTCAATCCCGCCTTCACTAACTCTTCTCTTATTTCTAAATAGTTATATACTTCTCCGTTAAAGATTATCCAATAACGTTCATTTTCATATGTTAAAGGCTGATGCCCACTTTCAATATCGATGATACTTAATCGGCGAAAACCGAATTGAATGTGGTTATCATAATAATATCCTTCATCATCAGGACCTCTATGTGTTATAACACGATTCATTCCTGCAAATAGTTCTTTTTGTTCTTCTTGAAAGTTCTGTGCTTTTTCATGTACACAGCCAACAAAACCACACATATTGCTCTCACCTTCTCCATTTCTTTTCCTACATGCATTGAGACATCTATAACTAACTCATTGTTCTAATAGCAGAACTATAATCAATTTTTTACTATACGCTTAAATAGAATAGATGTTAATAGGTAATAAGTTTTATAAAATCTTCACTTAGTCTTCTATTTTAACATAAATAGTGTAAATATATAAATCAGTTATTAGCATTTCCATCCTTATTTTTTATACATGTAAAACAATTGTCATCATTAAGTATTAGACGAAAAAAA
Source organism: Niallia circulans NBRC 13626 (assembly GCF_001591585.1). GTDB lineage: Bacteria > Bacillota > Bacilli > Bacillales > Cytobacillaceae > Niallia > Niallia circulans. The sequence continues at coordinate 230,732 of NZ_BCVE01000007.1, forward strand.
AAGAAAGAAGTTACACTTTCTTGTAACTTCTTTCAGATTAACCGCAAACTCCTGTATTTTGGAAGAAGAAGTTTGAGTATAGCATATATATTAATCACTTTGAATCGGAATGCTGCTTTCCGTGAGCACGCGCTGAGCCGCAGTTTGCCTTCAACCTGCAGGGGCTCAGACTGTCTCGCTAATCCCACAGGAGTCTCACCCCTACCACTTTAAGCAATGCATGAAATTGTAATGCTAATTTTCATATACCCTTTTTGTTAACAAAAAGAAATAATTTTTATGCTTCTACTGCTTTTTTTACTAGCTCTGCTCTATCTGTACGTTCCCATGGTAGATCGATGTCCGTACGGCCAAAATGTCCGTAAGCGGCTGTTTGTCTGTATATTGGTTTGCGAAGATCGAGCATTTTAATAATTCCTGCTGGGCGCAGGTCAAAATTTTCACGAACTGCTTCTACTAGTTTATCTTCTGAGACAATCCCTGTGCCAAACGTATCAACAGAAATAGATACTGGCTGCGCTACGCCGATTGCATACGCTAATTGTACTTCTACTTTATCAGCTAATCCTGCAGCGACAATATTCTTTGCTACATAACGTGCTGCATAAGCTGCGGAACGGTCAACTTTTGTTGGATCCTTTCCTGAAAACGCTCCACCGCCGTGCCGTGCATATCCACCATATGTATCAACGATGATTTTACGTCCAGTTAATCCAGCATCACCTTGTGGTCCGCCGATCACGAAGCGTCCAGTAGGATTAATAAAATACTTCGTGTTTTCATCGATTAATTCAGCTGGTACAACAGGATTGATTACATATTCCTTAATATTGCGCTGAATTTGTTCTAATGTCACTTCAGGATGATGCTGTGTGCTAATTACAATTGTATCAATGCGCACTGGTTTATTATTCTCATCATATTCGACTGTAACTTGTGTTTTACCATCTGGACGTAGATATGGTAAGATTTCTTCTTTTCTAACCTCAGCTAGTCTTCTTGATAATTTATGTGCTAACGAAATGGGTAAAGGCATAAGTTCCTTAGTTTCATTACATGCAAATCCGAACATTAAGCCTTGATCTCCTGCACCAATTGCTTCTATTTCCTCATCCGTCATCTTACCTTCACGAGCTTCTAGAGCTTGGTCTACCCCTAATGCGATATCAGCGGATTGCTCGTCAATAGAAGTTAATACTGCACTTGTTTCTGCATCAAATCCATACTTTGCACGTGTATATCCTATTTCTTTAATCGTTTCACGAACAATTTTTGGAATATCCACATATGTAGAAGTAGTTATTTCACCTGCAACGAGTACTAGACCTGTTGTTACAGAAGTTTCAGCAGCAACTCTTGCATTAGCATCTTTAGCCAATATAGCGTCCAAAATAGCATCTGAAATTTGATCACAAATTTTATCTGGGTGACCTTCAGTTACCGATTCAGAAGTAAACAAGCGACGTTTTGTTGACATCTGATTTCCTCCTTATTTTAGAAAAAAGTAGAGTGTGGTTTCTTCCTGCACTCCTTAACCTTATCTTGATACGGTACTCATTCCCTAGATAGTATGAAGTAAAAATGGCGTTTTTATCCGAAGTCAATTCCGTGCATTATTATATGTAAAACTGAAAAAATGTTTAAAAATATAATATATATAACGAAGATTTTTGTTTCTAATAAAAACACACATCTAAAAATATACATTTTTATAAAAGATAAATAATTCATTTTACACAAAAAACCTTTTCATTAGTGAAAAGGCTCCTAGTAAAATCAATTCGCACCTTTCACTCTTATCGTTCAAGGAAGAATTTCCTTGCTTCAGGTTAGCACCTTTCCTAAGAGAATGTCTGTCCCATTACATGTAAACATGAATGATTCAGTAATTTTCTTCACATAGTAGGTTGCTGGGTTTCATCGGGCCAGTCCCTCCACCAGCTCAGGATAAGAGAGTATCCGTTCAAGGTAAAATGATAGCTTAATCCATCAATACATGTCAATCATTTTTCACTTTATTCATTAATTTGTGGAATTTAATGAAATCAATTTATAAGTAATCGATGTTTTATTCTTTTCCCATTCTAATTTTTCAATCGTAGCAATCCCCGATATCTCAGCAGTTTTTGTTCTTCTTACCTCTAACGGGATATTCATTGGATATAAACGATAATCTTCTTTTTCTAACAAAAATAAATTTTCTTCTAATCTTATTTCTTTTCCCTTTGTAACAATCATTGTATTTAATTCTAAAGGCATGCCCATTTTACATTCCCCTTCTCTATTTTTTTCTCTTTCGTAATATGTTACCGGCAATCAAGGCTCCTTGCATGACCATAAAATCGGAACATCAACTAAGATAATAAAGCTTATTTTTTATTTTACCATCCTTTCCGTTTGTTTTTTCATCCAACTGGTTAAGGATGTGACCACTTTTCGATTTGTAGCTGGAGGAAAGTAATGAGTAAACTCTGGAAAATACCAAGAGTCTACTTCTTTTCCGAGTTGTTTTAATCTTTCTTCTAATTTGAGACTATGATCAATCGAAACATTTTTATCCAGCTTCCCATGAATAATAAGAGTAGGAGCATTTATTTGTTCTAATTGATAAAGCGGAGTTCTTTCTTCATATCTGTCTGGATATTTAGAAGGAGTTCCCCCGATAACTCGTTTCATCATCCTGCGCAAATCTTTACGTTCTTCGTATGTTAAGAACATATCGCTTACGCCGCCCCATGTAACAATTGATTTTACAGGGCAGTAAATACCTACAAATAGAGCCATAACTCCTCCTCTTGAAAAACCAAATACATGGACATCCTGAACATTCGATAAATTCTTAAGGAGTGTAAATGCTGCTATAGCATCATTTTTATCTTCTCCTGCAAAATCTTCATTTCCATCGCCACCCTGATTCCCTCTATAAAAGGGAGCAAAGACTACAAAGCCTTCGGATGCAAATTGAATAATTCTTCCCGGACGGACTTTGCCAACATTTTTTATACCCCCTCTTAGATAAAGAAAGCCGTCATAAGTTTTCCCATCATTTGGTGAAGCGAGCATTCCTTTTACTCGTAAACCATCGACATAATAAGTAACTAAAAATAAATCAATGGAAGGGTTAGGAGATGGAAATCGAATTTTCTCTATTATATCGCCATTTTGCATACTATCTGCTCCTTTCCTTTTTTCTCCTATATTACCCCTTCTTTTTGCTTAATAATTCATTTTCAATATAAGATATACAAAATTGGATGACCTCATCCTGCATAATAAAACTAAAGGAATCTTTCCATCGCTTTTTTATTATATTGCCAGTAATCAAAACAGGACCATCTGTCTCAAGATAATCCTCTTTGGAGCTTAACTGACTGATTCTTGCAAAAAATACATCCTTCAAAAAAGGAACCTCCCCAAAAACCTGATAAGCTGCAATCCATTGCAGACTTTTTATAATGCCGCCTGTTTCCTCCATCACTTCTCTCTGAGCTGTTTGAATAGTAGTTTCGCCCGTTTCTCTCTTTCCACCTGGAAACTCCAATCCACGTTCCTTATGTTTTGTTAATAACCATTGATCTTTATACTGACAGATAACTAATACATGTCTTGCTTCTTCGTTCCATTCATTTTTTACAAATGAAAGTTTCACTAAATTGTTGTTTTGATCATAAAATATTTCCATACCTACTCCATTATTATGTATTATTAATATAAGTAGCTTGCATACTAAAGCAAACAGCATGCCATTAAGCTGATTTACTGTCTATTATTATCATAGCAAATACTACCATTGAAACAGGAGTTTTTTCCACTAAAATAGGGTATATTTTTTATAGAAGAGACAGTTCTTAATGATATTTATTTTCAGAGTGAATTTTCATGTATGGTAATTAGAATGGCACATGAATATTTGTATTATTCTTTAACATAATGTTCACATAATAGCTAGTAATAATAGGATGTAATCATATATAATACGGTTAAATAAAACGGTTACATTTAAAACTGGCTGAAATAGGAGGAAACAATGATGAAAATTGTAGATGAACTATATAACTTATATAAAAATAAATTAACTGGTGATGAAGAGGATATCGATATGCTTGCCTTTGCTTTTTTAGAGGAAATGAGTAGAGAAGATTTATTACATATAATCCAAGAATTAAATGAACAAGAATTATATGATTTAATGGGTCTTTATTTAATTGAAAGTTTAAAGGGTAAATTTGCAAGTGAAGATTATCGAAAACCGAATAACCCAATCTTTACCCATCGAAATCTCCATTAATTTTCTATAAAAAGGCTGTTTGACATCCCAAACAAAATGTTTAGGATAGCAAACAGCCTTTTATATTATGGATTTGTTATATAATCAAATATATTTTTTCCAATTAAAATAGCGGAGACCAAGACAAATAATATTTTTACATAGTTAGACCCTTTCGCAATAGCTACTCTAGAACCAATGTATGCTCCTAAAATCATGGCAATGCCCATCACAAGCCCATATAAATAATACACAGAATCATAATATAAAAAAACAATAAGTGCTGTAAGGTTACTTCCAAAGTTAAGAACTTTAGCATTTCCCGCAGATTCCACAAAATCAAATCCCATCAGAAGAAAGGAAAATAAAAAGAACGAACCCGTTCCTCCTCCTAAAAAACCATCATAGAATCCTATTAATGGTACAATAAATAGAGCAAATAAGAGTTTCTTTTTCGTCATTCCGTTGTATGTAGAATGAATTCCCCATTCTTTTTTCGTAAGGGTATAAATGGTCACTACAATTAAAACAACAAGAATCAGCGGCTTGAGCGATTCTGATGGGATTTTTTGTACTACATAAACTCCAATTGCAGAACCAATAATGGAAAGAGGTAAGAGTTTTGATAGTAAATTTTTATCTGTTTTTCCATGCCTTATAAAAGAGATCGAGCTTGTTAATGAGCCCATAGTGGAAGCAAGTTTATTTGTTCCTAACGCAATCTGCGGCGGCAATCCAGTGAACAATAGAGCCGGTAATGAGATTAGTCCGCCGCCGCCAACTACGGAATCGATAAATGCTGCGATAAATCCAGCGGCAATTAAAAAGAGTAGCATACCAAGATGTAATTCTTCCATAAAAGCTCCTTACTTTAACTCGTTTTTTCCAACATAAAACTTAATCTATGGTGAGATTTAAGCTAGCAGTCTTGAGGTTAAAAACCATATATCTTGCATAAACAACTTTGTTATTATTTATTAAGTAAGTACTTCTCGTTTTATCTTTACTTTATCACATTAAAGAAAAAAGGGAAATTCTTCTTTTTTAAAATAAATACAAAATAGTACAAAGTTTTACCCTTTTACCCTATAATTATACAGGATATTTATTTTAGAGCAGTCATATACACACTCTATCTTATTTTTATCGCACATATTATTGCTTTTTTTGTGAGAAAGGACAAAATTCGATGCACATCTATTCAATTGTTTTAAGTGTAATTATTATACTTAATATCATTTTTGCTTTTCTTGTTATCTTCTTCGAAAGAAAAGATCCTATTGCAACATGGGCATGGCTAATGGTGCTGACCTTTATCCCCATTCTTGGGTTTATCTTATATTTACTTTTCGGGCAAAATCTACGAAATAGAAAACTATTTCAATGGGATGGCCGAAAAAAACTTGGCATAGAGCCAATTTTAGCTTCTCAACTGTTGCAAATAAGTTCTAATCAATTGCGGACAACAAATGAAGTCATTAGAAAAAACCAAGATCTTATTTATATGAATTTATTTAATAATGATGCAGTACTTACGGAGAATAATGCTGTTCAGATATTTACAGATGGTCATAAAAAATTCGATCAATTATTTGAAGATATCAGAAATGCTAAAAAATCTATTCATTTACAATACTATATTTTGAAGAATGATGGGATCGGCTCCGATCTTATTAGCTTACTTGTTGAAAAGGCAAAAGAAGGAGTAGAAGTACGCTTATTATATGATGAGCTCGGCTCAAGAACGTTACGTAAAAGGGTTTTTAAAGAGCTGCGGGCAGCTGGCGGCTTTGTTGAAGTTTTTTTTCCTAGTAAATTTCACCTCATCAATTTGCGATTAAATTATCGCAATCACAGAAAATTAGGAATTATTGACGGGAAAATCGGCTATATCGGCGGCTTTAATGTTGGTGATGAATACTTAGGACTTCACCCGAAATTTGGATATTGGAGAGATACTCACTTACGTATTGTTGGTACAGCTGTCTATGCCATTCAAACAAGATTTATTCTTGATTGGAATCAAGCTTCTCATCTCCATGAAATTCAATATTCGCCTGAATATTTTCCTGGTAAGATTGAAGAAATTATTGGTAATATCGGAATGCAAATCGTTTCAAGCGGACCTGATTCAGAGTGGGAACAAATAAAAAATGGTTATATAAAAATGATCACGTCTGCTAAAGAAAGTGTTTATATCCAAACACCTTATTTTATCCCTGATGCCAGTTTGCTGGATACCTTAAGAATTGCAGCTCTTTCAGGAATAGACGTTAAAATTATGATTCCTAATAAACCGGATCATATGTTTGTTTACTGGGCCACTTATTCTTATATTGGAGAAATGTTAAAAGCAGGAGCAAAGATTTATATATATGAAAATGGATTCATCCATGCAAAAACAATTTTAGTCGATCGAAAAATCGCTTCAGTTGGAACTGCTAATATTGATATGAGAAGCTTTAGACTCAACTTTGAAGTAAACGCCTTTATTTATAGTGAACAGATTGCTAATGAGCTGACAGACGATTTCTTAAAGGACATGGACTTATCCACACATTTAACAGCCGACCAATATTCAAAAAGATCCTTATGGATCCGTTTCAAAGAATCATTTTCAAGGCTTCTTAGTCCCCTTTTGTAGAGCTTAATATTTTGGTTATTATGTTTTAAAGATAAATCAATTTTATGAATAAAAACCCAAACAATATACGGAATTTTTCATTAGCATTTCCGTACAATTTGTTTGGGTTTCTATTTGGTTGGAATGTTTATTTCTTTTTTTAAGCAAAAACCTGTTTTAATTCTTCTTTATCTTTGCTTAACCAGAAATTCATCAGCTTTTTTGCACCTTCTAAATCATGTAGTTTTGCTTGACCGCATTGTGTTTCATTAGCTGCTGGAATTTCAGTAATTTCAATTGCCGTTTTCATCGTTGCCTCTAATAAATCGATAATTTCCTCAACGGTTGGTTCCCCACTTACAACTAAATAATAGCCAGTCTGACACCCCATTGGAGAAATATCAATAATATCAAAATGATTGTACTTTTCTACATGTGCGCGTAAATTAAAGGCAAGTAGATGCTCTAACGTATGAATAACATCTGGCTTCATTGCCTGCTTATTTGGCTGACAGAAACGAATATCATATTTATTAACTACTCCATCACTACCAACTTTGTGTACACCACAATGTCTTACATATGGGGCTTTTACGGCAGTATGATCTAATTCAAAACTTTCAACTGAAGGCATAAAGTCATCTCCCTTTCTTCTTCTATCTTTATTATATCTAAAAAGCCGAGTAATTTCATCAACTTAATATATATAATATTTTTCCAGTGGGAATTTTGTGTTAAACAGTGATTACTTTTACTCCTCTCTTCACCCATGTTATACTACATGCAAAGAAGGAGAGGAAACAGCATAATGAAATACGTCTTTTTATTTATTATCCAATTTTATCGCAAAGTAATTTCTCCAATAAAACCGCCAACTTGCCGTTTTTATCCAACCTGCTCTAGTTATGGCTTAGAAGCGATTCAAAGATTTGGCGCTTTTAAAGGAGGGTACTTAACCATTAAACGAATTCTTAAATGTCATCCCTTTCATCCAGGTGGTCTGGATCCAGTACCAGAAGATTGGCACTGTAGAAATCATCCTCATTCGCCAAAAGAGAAAAATTAATAACCGTCTATTACCAAGTCTAATTTTCCAGTCTTTGGATCTATCACTAACCCATGAACTGGAACGCCACTTGGCAATAGCGGATGCCTTTTAATCATTTCTACACTATGGGTAACACTATCTGATACAGAATCAAAACCTGTCAACCATTTTTCTAGATTAATTCCAGAATGTTGTAAAGTTGCAAACGTTTCGTCTGATATGCCTCTTTCTTTCATTTTTTCCACCATGCTATCTGAATGCAATGCACTCATCCCACAGTCATGATGACCTATTACCATCACTTCATCAGCTTGCAGCTCATATACTGCAACCAAAATACTTCGCATAATACTTCCAAATGGGTGAACAACTACTGCTCCTGCATTTTTTATAATTTTCACATCTCCGTTAGAAAGATTTAATGCTTGTGGCAAAAGTTCTAACAATCTTGTATCCATGCAAGTTAGAATCACCATTTTTTTATTGGGAAATTTACCTGTAATAAATTTTTCATATTTTTGTTCCCTTACAAATTCTTCATTATAGACTAACATATCTTGTAATAGGCTCATTTTTGCACTCCTTAAAAAAATCAATTCATAAAATACAAATAATTTCTGTTCTAAAGAAAGAGTCTCCTTATTAATAGTAATGAAAATTTGCCTAATATACAAATTTGAAATAGATGATACTTTCCAACATTGGTACTTCTTTTCATTTGTCCTATGTATGTAATTCCTCCAACCTTCTAATAATACTAAAGTGCAATGACTGTTAACAGTCTCAATTGCATCCTATGTGCAAATAGAAGACATCTCCTAAAAAGGCTTTGGATTAACAACTTAAGAAAAGGAGTGGTATCCTATGGCAAAAGACGTACTTTGTGAAGTAAGGAATTGTACTTTTTGGGAAAAAGGAAACCGTTGTGGAGCCGACCAAATTTATGTTGTAAGTAATGTGGGAAAACATGCGGATACAAGTTATGAAACAGACTGTAAGACATTTGAACCTGAAAATAGCTTAAGCTAAACTTATGGAAATGCAAAGAGGAATCCCAATCAAAACTACTAGGGATTCCTTTTTTTTATCGATCTAATCGTACCAAATCAGCATCAGGGTGCTTCCCCTTTATTATTAAATCCTTCAATATGGTCGAACCGAAAGCACTATAAACTGTACCATTTCCTCCAAATCCTAAACAATAATATAAATTCTTTTGCTGTGGATGTTCGCCAATAAAGGGAATTCCGTCCTTTGATTCTCCAAATGTTGCTCCATATACATAGTCAGCTTTTAGTTGCAAATGGGGAAAATGTTCTTTAATACGAACTAATAATCTATCCGCATATAATTGTAAAATCTGATCGTCTCTAGGCGCTTCCATTATTTCTTCATCTAAACCACCCGCTATTATCCTTCCATCAAGGGTTGTTCGCATATAGAAATACGGACGTTTGGTTTCCCAAATTAAACACCGATCCTCCCAATGTGGAAAAGAAGATACTGGGTTTGTAACGATTGCAAACGTTCTATTTATTTTTGTAGGTATGTCTATTGCAAAATTATCTAAATCATACCCAGTTGCATACACGACATGCTTTGCCTTTATACTGGAATCGCCATTGTTAAACAACCAGCAGCCATCTTTATTCTGAGGCTTTGAAACTTCCGTGTTTTCAAAAACTTGAACATTGCTCTTTTGTGCAGCCTCTTTTATTAAGGAAATAATAAACCTTTCTGGGTTCACTTCTGCGTCCCCACTTGTTCTTATTGCCGCATGTTTATTAAATCCATATGCTTTATAAATCATATCCTTTTCTAAAAATTCTACTGGGAATTTATACTTTTTTAGCATCTCATATTCTTTTCTTAGAGAAAATACGTCTGAATCTGTACTTGCGTAATATAAGCTTTGTCTATTTACAAATTGGACATCTTCGTGTAAGGAACTTGCGATACTTTTCAATTCCTTCATCCCATTAAGGCATAATTCGTAAAATCGAACAGCATCTTCTTCCCCAATACTTTCTGCAAAGGAATGCAGCATTTTATCATTAGAATACTGCAATAGCCCTGTGTTGGCAGCAGAGCTTCCATTGCCAACACTACCTTTATCCACTAGAATCACCTGAAGCGATTCCTTTGCAAGCATATAAGTTAATAAGGCGCCTGACATTCCAGCACCAATTACAAGCACATCACAAGTAACATGATTATTCAACTTTGGATAAACGGGTCTTTCCTGAACCGTTGTTGGCCAATATAATGATCCATGATATAAGCTCATGCGTACACTTCTTTCATTGAATTTTTTTACTAGTAGCCACAATAACATGAACTAGTTAAAATACAAAGATAAGTTCGATTGTTCCTCTATCCATTTTCTTAATTCTCTTCTGACTATTTTTCCTGAGGCATTTCGTGGAACTTCTGATATAAAAAATACTCTTTTGGGGATTTTATATTTTGCTAAAACGTTTGTACATTTTTCGATAATTGTATTCTCTTGCATACTTTCATCTGTAACAATAAATGCAATCGGTACTTGTCCCCATTCTTCATCAGGAATCCCTATCACTGCCGCTTCTTTTATCCCGTCCATTTCAGTCAGTACAGCTTCGACTTCTGCTGGATAAACATTTTCTCCACCCGAAATAATTAAGTCTGACCGTCTATCTAACACATAGAGAAATCCTTCAGAATCTATATACCCTATGTCACCGGTAAAAAACCAGCTATCTTGTAAATGATTCTCTTTATTTAAATAGCCTTTTGATACATTCGGCCCACACACTTTAATTTCGCCTACCTCATTTGATCCTAAACGATCTCCTGCTTGATTAACAATTTGTAATTGAGCAGGAAAAAGTGGCTTTCCGGCTGAACCAATTTTTCTAATACTATCCTCTGGCGAAAGGGTAACAATTTGTGAGGCAGTTTCCGTCATTCCATATGAATAATAAACAGAAATCCCTTTATTCATACATCTAGTCAGCAGTTCTATGGAGGCTGGCCCCCCACCTAAAAGCATATACCGAAAATAAGGTGGAAACTTATCATGAGCAGCCTTTTCGATTCGCTCTAGCATCGTGGTGACAACCGATATAATCGTTACTTTTTCTTTCCATAAATCCTCTAATACCCTCTTTTCATCAAAGGAATCATGCAAAACGACTTTCATCCCATAAATGATACTTCTCATTAAAATCGAATATCCACTGATATGAAATAATGGAACGGTACATAACCAGGTATCCTTTTCATATAGGCCTGCATTCAACGTATTTCCCACGGCACTCCACCAGTGATTACCGTAAGATTGAATGACTCCTTTCGGAAGTCCGGTTGTTCCTGACGTATACATTATCGTACAAGTTTCCTCTAAAGACACTTGATCCTTTTCTTTTGGCTCAATGTAGGTACTTTCTGTTATATTTTCTTTATAAAATACAGTCATTTCTTTCTCTTTTTCAAGCAAAGCTGCCTTCTCTTTAAACGCTTCTTCTGAGATTAAATAGGAAACATTCGCATCGTTTAATTGATAAGCCATTTCCTTCGCTGTTAAGCGATTATTAAGAAGAACTGCCTTTGCTCCAATAATTTGCATAGCAAATAAGTGAAGTACAGTTTCTAAATCACTTTTAACAAGAAACCCCACATAATCTGTGTCATTTACTCCAATGGCTGACCAAATCCCTGCACGGTAATAAGCCTTTTCATATAATTCTTTAAATGTTAGTCTTTCTTCTTTAAATACAATTGCCTCTCTATCTGGTGTTAACTGTGCTCTATTTTTAATAAAATTCGGAAGTATTTCTGTCAATTTATTAACCCTCTTTTCTATACAAACAAAGGTGACACTATTATTAGCATGTCCATTAAAACACCATTGCTAAAAACGAGTGTCACCCCAGTATCTATTAATTAATACGAATGAATTGCGATTCCATCTCTTGGATAGCTAGCTTTTCATTCATCCTTTTCCATTAAGGAAAACGCGGGAATTGTCCAAAATCAGGTTTGCGTTTTTCCTTAAAGGAATCTCTTCCTTCTTTTGCTTCATCGGTTGTATAGTAAAGCAAAGTTGCATCACCGGCAAATTGCTGTATACCAGCTAAACCATCTGTATCTGCATTAAAGGCAGCTTTTAAGAAACGAAGGGCAGTTGGACTTTTCTCTAAAATCTCTTCACACCATTTAATCGTCTCTTCTTCTACTTTTTCTAACGGAACTACCGTATTTACTAATCCCATATCTAGAGCTTCTTGGGCATTATATTGACGGCATAAGAACCAAATTTCCCTAGCTTTTTTATGGCCAACGATTCTTGCCAAATAACCAGAACCATAACCAGCATCAAAGCTACCTACCTTTGGACCAGTTTGTCCAAAAATAGCATTATCTGCAGCAATCGTTAAATCACAGACAATATGCAGCACATGTCCTCCACCAATTGCATATCCTTTTACCATCGCAATGACAGGCTTAGGAATAACTCTGATTAGACGTTGTAAATCAAGGACATTTAGGCGGGGAATTTGATCTTCTCCTACATATCCACCATGACCCCTAACTTTTTGATCTCCACCAGAACAGAATGCTTTATCGCCTGCACCAGTTAAAATGATAACTCCTACATCACTATCATCTCTTGCCATTGCAAACGCATCAATTAATTCACTAACGGTTCTTGGCGTGAATGCATTATGTACATGAGGTCTATTAATTGTAATCTTGGCAATACCATTATATGTTTCATAAATGATTTCTTCATATTGTCTGCCAGCTACCCATTCCACTGTCATTCTTTTTCCTCCTTATTAATAGGGCTGAACATCAATGTCAGCTCCTTAAAAACTCCAATACTATTGTACCAAAAATTTCTGGTTTCTCCACATGAATTGCATGACCAGCATCATTTATAGTTAAATGCTTTATTTTTTTATTACAGTCAACCATTTCTTCAGCGATTTGACAAAACTTCTGATCAAGTTCTCCTGTAATTAACAATGTATCTATTGATAAGCGAGAAAGAGAGGACCAATACGAATTTTGTGCACCTGTCCCCATTCCTCTTAAACTATTTGCTAATCCAACTGGGTTATTAGCTAGCCGCTGCTTCCTAATTGCTTCCTTTGCAGCTTCACTCAGCATCTTTTGACTTTCAAATAATGGAATTTCTTCCCATTTTTTCACGAAGTTTATTATTCCTTGTTCAAGGATAGAGTCTCCCAGTTTCTCATCTTGTATTCGTCTTTGCTTTCTCTCTAAATCCGTTTTTAAGCCGGGAGAGGAACTTTCTAGAATAAGTTTTTTAACTGTTTCAGGATAATTCATACCGTATGCTAACGCTAACCTACCACCCATCGAATAACCTAATAAATAAACAGAAGCCAATTGAAGATGATCAATAAGCGCTCTTAAATGAGTGACACTTTCTTGCATAGTATACTTTTCTATTTCTTCCGGCGAATCCGTCTTTCCATGACCAATAATATCGACCGTAATAACCTTATAGTTCTTCTTCCATAAAGGAATAAATGGCATCCAAGTTCCACTATCCCCAGTAAATCCATGTAATAATAAAAGAGGTTCTCCTTCTCCTTCAACCGTTACATGATAGCTTATATCCTGTAGTTTGATAAACATAGGCTTCACCTTTTTAATCTAATTGATCTAACATCTTTAGAATCCGATTCGTCATTTGCCGATGTTCTAAAAGATTATTTTCCCGATTAGTACGTATTTCCCACACTCTTAAGCCCTCCGCGAAATCACTATCTTGGAATAATATCTCTAAATGATTCCAACTGTTAACAAGCTGATATTGTCCTTTATACATTTCCACTGCATGCTTAAAGTCAATATTTAAAGGCGTTCCAAATAATAATTCAAAATGTCTCGGCAATTCTACTTGAGGAAGAAATGAAAAGATTCCGCCTCCATTATTATTTATTAATATGACAGTGATTGGAAGCTGATATAGCTCAGAAAGGATTAATCCATTTAAATCATGGAAAAAGGTTAAATCCCCTACAATTAAAAAGAGCGGCTGCTTAATAACCCCCACTCCGAGCGCAGTAGATATCGTCCCATCAATTCCATTTGCTCCTCTATTTGCAATAATGGTTACTTGTTTTTTTTGTTTATGAAAAAAAGTATCCAAATCGCGAATGGGCATACTATTTCCTACAAATAAAACGGCCTTATTGGGAATCATTTCACCCAAGCAATGAAAAAGCTTTGCCTCACTCATTTCTTTAATTTCTGCTATTTTTGTTAATTCCTTTTTGGTTTTTTCATTAATTTCTATCCATTTATTCAAATAGTGATTTATTGAGCAAGGAGAAACAAAAGATGAAAGCTGTTCACAAAAATATCCTTCTTCACAATAAACCATTTCTGTTGTCAGTTGATTGGGATCACGGTAGCCGCTTCCCCCATCTATTACAATCTGTTTTGCCTTTTCATTTTCTCGTAAGAATATAGTTAATGGTTTAGAAATCGGCATGCTTCCAAAACGAATAACGATATCCGGTTTTAATAGTGATTTAATCCTTTCATTTCGCAAAAAAGTATCATAGGTGTCGATGACAACGTCCTTGTCCGCACTCTTACTTCGTAGTTGGGAAAGTGGATCAGCTATAATCGGAAAACCAGTTTTTTCAGCCAATTGAAGTATTTTTAAAGAAAAGTCCTCTTTATCGATCTCTCCACAGATGATAATCCCTTTTCTTTCCTCTTCCGCTTCCAGGCTTGCTGCTAAATCATGAAAATAGGAATCATGAATCGTAAACTCCCCGGTTTTAATCTGGATAGTTCTTGTTTCCTGGTCTTCTGAACGGTAGCGTTCTAAATTATTTAAATCAGGAATTAATGGTTCTCTCAATGGAATATTCACATGCACTGGACCGCTAGGATGCTGTTTTGCCATTGCTACCGCTCTAGCACCCACTGTTTTAGCATATCTTATCATACCTGGACTATTATCAGGTGTCGACATTTCCATAAACCATTTAACATGCTTTCCATAGAGATCTAATTGATCAATTGCCTGCGGTGCTCCCACATCACGAAGTTCATGGGGCCGATCTGCCGTCAGTACGATTAAAGGTATGCGAGAAATCTTCGCCTCTACAATTGCCGGAAAATAATTTGCAGCGGCAGTACCAGAAGTACATACTAATACAGTTGGTTTTTTGGACGCTTTCGCTATTCCTAAAGCAAAAAAGGCAGCTGATCTTTCATCAATATGAACATGCAGTTTTATGTCCTCTTCCTCTGCAAGCAATAAACTGATGGGGGTTGATCTTGATCCTGGACTGATAACAGCATGTTCTACCCCGTTTTTTACCAACTCGGATATTAGCGCATCCAAATAGGCAGTTAACTGTTGCTGATGACTCATTTTATTTTCCTCCTAACGCAGTTAGCATTGGCTTAAATTTAATTGCAGTTTCTACATACTCAGATTCTGGATCAGAGTCAGCTACAATACCGCATCCAGCAATAATGGTTGCGGCATTCCCATCTATTAAACCAGAACGGATGCTTACTGCAAATTCTCCATTCCCCTGGTAATCAAGCCAACCGATAGGAGCACCATACATCCCTCTATCTAATCCTTCCACCTCTCTAATAACCTTTAAGGCTTCCTCTCGAGGGAATCCACCAAGAGCTGGAGTTGGATGCAATAAGCGAATAAAGGAAATTAAGGATTCTGTTTCTTTTACCTTCCCGCTAACTGGAGTATAAAGATGTTGAATATCTCTCATCTTCAAGATTTTTGGATTGGATGGCATTTCTACCGTACTACAGACTTCCTCCATAGCATTCTTAATCATTTTAACAACATAATTATGTTCTTCTCTATTTTTCGAATCCGAAAGTAAGGCTTGTGCAAAGGTATCGTCTTCTTCTTTGTTTTTTCCCCTCGCAATTGACCCGGCCAGACAGGTAGAAAAAACAGTTGGTCCTTCTTTTTTTACCAATCTTTCTGGAGAAGCTCCGATGAAACATTTGTTTTTTGCTTCTAAAGCAAAAATATAACCATTGCTTTGTTGTTGTATTAAATTTTTAAGAACAAACTCTGTCTCAACATCATTAGAAAAATGCACTTGAGTAGCACGTGCTAACACTACTTTTTTTAAATCTCCATTTAACTCATTTATTACTTTATTAACTTTATCCTTCCATGTTTCTTGATCGATTTCAGTAATCTTTTCAATCAAAGGCAAAGTTGTAGAAAATGCTTCTACTCTTTGATACCTAATAGAATGCTTTTTTAACTCTTCTTTTGCATCATCCTTTTTATCTGATTGAATCATTATATTAGTAGTAATAAATTGACTTCCATTTATTTCACTTAACATAAATTGAGGTACGTAAAAATGTGCTTCCGAGAAGCCATCCCAGACTTGTGTTTTCTCTTTTAATGGATCAAAGGAGAAACCACCTAAAAGGACTGGTCCGATCCCTATTTCATTATATTCATTAAATACTATTGCATTGTCTAACAGCTGTCTCCATTTTTTTTCTACAAATGAATAAGAGTTCTCCCCTAATGAATACTCTATCCCTTCACAAATGCCGATTCCTACAAGCATGTTTTTTTCAGAAGGGTCCTTCCAGAAAAAACGTTTTCCTTTATAAGAACTGTAATTTGAAAAAAACTCCAGAATATCTATTTTCTTTTCTAGTTTCTTCACTTCACTAACTAAGATAGTAGGAGAATCACTTTCCTTTATTATTGTTTGTACCATTATTCCTTTGCTATCATTCATCCCTTTGTAAATCCCCCTAAAACTAATCAAGAATATACGCTTGATTATATTGGTTCAAAGATATACGCCACTTACTATTTTAGCATATTTTACGATACACCTGTCTTTAATATTATGTCAATCATAGTGAATTCTTAATGCACTTTTCAACTATTTATTTTTCTTAAGAAAAGGATAACAAATGGAAAAGTAGGTTTGATAAACATAATACAGGGAAATTTATGAACAGGTTGTCTATATATACTAATAGTAGGAACAGATAAGGATGTGTTTACCTTGTTATCAACAGAGCAAATAAGTCATTTAAAAAAAGAATTAGAAGAAAGAAAAGCAACTTTATTAGATAGAACAAACGGATACGCCAGTGAAGAAAATGCCTTGGAATCAGTTGGAGAATTATCTAGTTATGATAACCATCCAGCAGATCTGGGAACAGAATTATTTGAAAGAGAAAAAGATTCTGCCTTAGAACAACATGACCAATCTGAATTAGAAAAAATCAATAACGCCTTAAAGGCAATAGAAGACGGATCTTATGGAATTTGTAAGGTTTCAGGTAAAGAAATTCCTTACGAAAGATTAGAAGCAATTCCGACAGCTCTTACGCTAAAAGAATATAGTGATGAACAAACTATTGCAAATGATCGACCTGTAGAGGAAGATATTCTAGAATTAGCTCATGGTAATGAATTTCGTCATTATGATACTGGCGATGTTAGAGACTACGATGATAGTTTTCAAGAGGTAGCTCGCTATGGAACTTCTGAAACGCCATCAGATTTACGAGGTGATTTCGAAGATTATGACAGTCTCTACGATAGAGAGAACGACGATGATACCTTCCCGGAAGATTATGAAAACTTTACAGCTACAAATATCGATGGAACAGAAAGAGCTGTATATCCATCTAAAGATCAAGAAAAATATGAACAAGCATTAGATGAGGAAGGAATAGAAGCTCCCTTTGGTGATGTTCCATTCCATAAATCAGATGGATATATAGAAGAGGATACTGAAGAAGAGGAGGATTAAGAGACTTTTAAATAAAACTAAAGGTCCAATCAGTGAAGTTGAATATTTTTGGTTTAATTTTCGTTGGGAAATTTATTGGATAATAAAGGAGTCGGAAAAATAAAGCAGCCTGCATGCTCGAAGAGTTTCTATGGGAGTGGCGTGAGAACGGTGTCGTCTAACAGGAGAACTCACCGCTCGCCCCATGGAAATCAAGGTGTATCAGGCATGAATTAAACTACAAACCTTCTTTTTTTAATGAATAAAAAAACCAAACAATTATACGAAGCTTATTAGCATCTCCGTAAAATTGCTCGGTTTTTGGCTGAATTTCTTTATATCCCAGCCTGCTTCTAAACAATTAAATATAAGGTTTTATACGCCAAATTTCCTCTGCATATTCCTTTATTGTTCGATCGCTTGAAAAATGGCCCGACATCGCAATATTTACAATGCTTTTTCGCAGCCAGTCTTGTTTATTCTTAAATGCTTGGTTCACCTTTTCATGAATGCTTGCATAAGAATTAAAATCTTTTAATACAAAGAACTGATCATTCTCAATTAGTAACGAATCAAAAATAGGATCGAATTCACCCACTGGATGATCATAAAAACCATTTTTTAATTGATTCACTACTTCATGAATTCTATCATCATGGTAAAAATACTCTCGAGAGCTGTAGCCACCATTTTGATAAAGCTCTAATACTTGATCTGCATTCATCCCAAAGATGAAAATATTATCATCTCCCACTAATTCATGCATTTCAATGTTTGCTCCATCCATTGTTCCAAGTGTCAATGCACCATTCATCATAAATTTCATATTACCAGTGCCCGACGCTTCTTTACTTGCGGTGGAGATTTGCTCACTTACATCAGCAGCTGGAAAAATATGTTCCGCTAAGGAAACTCGATAATTTTCTATAAAAACAACCTTTAATTTATTTTGTATCCTTTTATCATTGTTAACCTTATGAGCAACTGTATTAATTAATTTAATAATCTTTTTTGCATAATAATATCCCGGTGATGCCTTTGCTCCGAAAATAAACGTTCTAGGCTCCATATCAATGGATGGATCTTCTCTTAATTTATTATAAAGAGACATGATGTGCAAAATATTTAATAATTGTCTTTTATAAGCATGCAGTCTCTTTACTTGAACATCAAAAATAGAGGAAGGATCTACAAGAATTCCATTTTTCTCCTTGATTATCTTTGCAAGTCTTTCCTTATTACTTTGCTTAATTGCTGCGAGATTTTCTTGTAAACTAGCATCTTCTTGATAATTTAATAATTCCCTTAATGATTCTGGCTGATTGACCCATTTATCACCAATTATATTAGAAATTAAGTTTGTAAGCTTAGGATTTGCCTTTATTAGCCACCTTCTATGAGTAATTCCATTCGTTTTATTATTAAACTTTTCTGGATAGAAGGCATAAAAATCAGCCATTTCTCGTTTCTTCAAAATTTCTGTATGAATTTCCGCTACTCCATTTACACTATAGCTACCCACTAATGCTAAATGGGCCATCTTAATCATGCCATGGGCAATTATAGCCATTTTTTCAATTTTCAAAAAATCACCAGGATACTTTTTCCATAACTTCATGCAGAAACGTTCATTTATCTCATCAATTATCATATAAATTCGGGGTAATAGGGGCTGGAATATATAGATTGGCCATTGTTCTAATGCTTCAGATAACGTGGTATGATTGGTGTAAGAAATAGTATTTGTAGTAATCTCCCATGCTTCATCCCAGCCTAATCCTTCTTCATCCATTAATATTCTCATTAGCTCTGGGATTGCCAATACGGGATGTGTATCATTTACATGTATGCTTATATAGTGATGCATTTCACTAATGTTTTTATATTGCTGCTTATAATTTCGAATAATGGATTGCAAGCTTGCAGAAACTAAAAAGTATTGTTGTTTTAACCGTAATATCTTTCCCTCATCATTGGAATCATCTGGATATAAAAAACCAGATATCGATTCTGTTTCTCTTTTATAACGCATTATATCCTTCACATCTTTTGCAATTAAGGACGACGGTTCAGCATTCCATAATCTTAATGTATTAACAGTCGTCGTATGGTAGCCAATGACTGGTACATCATGGGGAACTGCTGTTACAGTTTCGGCATTTAAATGCCGAAACTGTAACTTTCCATTCTTCTCATACATATCAATATTTCCCCAGAAATAAATATCTACCGCTAAGTCTTCCTTTCGAACTTCCCAAACCTGGCCTTGCTTTAACCATTGTTCTGGCAATTCAAGTTGGTAACCATCAACAATTCGTTGTTCGAATAAACCATGTTTATAACGTATCCCACAACCATGCCCTGGTAAGTCTAATGTAGCTAAAGAATCCAAAAAGCAAGCTGCTAACCTTCCTAATCCACCATTGCCTAGTCCGGCATCGTGCTCCATATCTTCCACTTCAAAAAAATCGATTCCAAGATCTTTCAAACCTTCGATAACAACTTGATCAATCCCTAAGTTAATTAAATTATTATGAAGTAATCTCCCTAATAAAAACTCAATAGAAAGGTAATATACCTGTTTTCCGTTGTTGTTACGACTTTGTTCATTTGTCTGAATCCAGTTTGAGCTTACATATTCTCTAATCATATGCCCTAACGTTTGAAAATGATCACTACTTGTTGTATCTTCAAAGGTCTTTCCATAAGTCATTTCAAGCCTTTGTAAGAAATACCTTTTAAAACTTTCTTTATTAGAAAACATGGGATTCACTCCTCGAGATAAGCTCTGCATATAACTGATTATATTTAAATGCAGATTGAGCCCAACTATTATCCATCGACATGGCATTCTTCATTAGCTTATGCCATACTTCTTTTTCCTCTTTATAAAAATGAATGCCTCTTCTAATCGTGTAAAGCATGTCATGGGCATTGAAATTAGTGAAACTAAATCCATTTCCTTCCTCTGTCCATTCGTTATAAGAGAAAACAGTGTCATTTAGCCCTCCTGTCTCTCTCACAATGGGGATATTCCCGTATCGTAAAGCAATTAGCTGCCCTAATCCACAAGGCTCAAATTTTGATGGCATTAAAAATAAGTCTGCACCTGCGTACATCTGATGAGCTAAATTTTCATCAAACCCAATATAAGCTTTGCATTTGTCAGAATACGTATATTCCATCTCACGGAAAAAGTTCTCGAATTCAGGATCTCCTGTTCCTAATACGAGAAACTGTACATCTTCTTCCATTATTTCATGAAATATATGTCTAACTAATTCTAATCCCTTTTGACTAGTTAACCTAGTTATCATACAAATTATTGGGATTTCAACGTCTTCCTTCAATCCGAATTTTTTTTGAATAAATCGTTTATTTTCTTGCTTTTTATCTAGAGAAGTAACCGTATAATTTGCTGCAATTACCGGATCTGTTTCTGGATTATATGTTTCTTCATCAATCCCATTTATAATTCCATATAAATCTTTCTCTCTCTGCTTTAATACATTATTCAGCTTCTCACCATAATATTCTGTTTGTATTTCGTTTTTATAGGTAGGACTTACTGTCGTTATCTTATCAGCAGCGATAAGTCCCCCTTTCATCAAATTAACATTTCCATAGAATTCAAGATTATTTGTTGTAAAGTAATAATCATTTAGATTAAATAAATCACCAAGAACTTCTCTTGGCAATATTCCTTGAAACTGAAGATTATGTATGGTAAATACAGTCTTAATATTGCTATACTCTTTTTTCCATTTATAGTCTACATCCAACAGGAAAGGAATCATAGCCGTATGCCAATCATGGCAATGAATAATATCAGGATAGTCTGTTAAATAAGGTAAACTCTCTAGTACGGCTCGATTAAAGAAGGCAAACCGTTCTCCATCATCTCCATAACCATATAAACCACTTCTCTTAAAATACCATTCATTATCAATGAAATAAAAAGTAATTCCATCTACTTCTAATTCTTCAATTCCACAGTATTGATTTCGCCAACCTACTTGAACAAAGAAATAGCATCTTTTCTTAACATTGGCAAGTAAATGTGCTGGAATATCTTGATACTTTGGCATAATTACCGCTACATCCGTACCTTGCTTCTTTAATTCTTTAGGAAGAGAACCAGCTACATCTGCCAGTCCCCCTGATTTTATAAATGGTACACATTCTGAAACTGCAAATAATACTTTCACGAATTCATCAACGCTCCTTGCACTGTTCCTTTTCTGACTACAAAGGGAGAACTTGCAGTACCAGTCATCACAGTACCACTTTCTACAACCACATCTTTATCTAAAATAACTGAGTCCAAGTGGCAATTTTCTCCAATCGTACATTTTTGCATAATAATGCAATTCTTTAAACTTGAACCTCTTCCAACCTTAACCGCTCTAGAAACAATACTATTTATAATCTCGCCTTCAATAAAACACCCATTTGCTATCATGGAGTTTTTCACTTCACCTGTAGTTGTATATCGTGTAGGTGGTTCATCTTTAACTTTTGTAAATATTGGTCTTTCTTTGATAAAAAGCTGATTCCAGACTTTAGCTTTTAATATATCTTTACTTACATGATAGTAACTGGATATTGAATCTATTTTTTCGGCATAGCCGTTATATTCATATTCACATATTTTTAGCTGATTATTCATATCTAAGACAACATCATTCATACATGTATAACCTGTAACAGCTCTAGATTCTATTAAATCAATCAGCTTTGACTTCTTAATTAGATATATTTCTAACGAACTTCCATTATTCGTGATCTCCGTTATATCACAACCAGAAGAGAGATGCCGCTCTAATACAGGATTAAAATTCATATTAAACACAGTAAAGCAATTTGCAACTAGCGCATATTCTTGCTTGCTTCTCTGAAAATAATCCATATTTGCCGCAAAATGATTAAAAGAACCTATTCCATCTGTATTTGTTGCGGTTAAAGATGCTGGGAAAAAGAACAATCCATCTCTCTTTCTATCTAAATCCCAGTTTTTCCCCGAACCTAAATGATCCATTAACGAGCGATACTGATACTTTGGAAAAATAGCAACACTACCTATTCCAGAGTTCACCATATTGGAAAGGACAAAATCAATTAAGCGGTACCGTCCGCCTATCGGAAGTGCAGCAAGTGTGCGATGTGCAGTTAATTCTTCTAAATCTTCCTTATGTGTTGTTGCATCAATAATGCCCAGCATAGTTCTTATCATCTTAACCCCTCCTATCTAGTTTGTTAGGAAATCACTTCATTAACCATTTCTTCTGTTACAAGGACTACTTCATTGGAGTCTTTTTTTGGTTTAATGACCATTCCATCTGGTATGGTTATTTCAGAAGGGACAATAGCCTTTTCAATATAAACATTATTACCAATCTTCGCATCAGGCATGATGACAGAACTTCTAATAATTGTCCCTTCTCCTACAGTAACACCTTGAAAAACAATGGTTTTCTCTAAATTCCCACTAATAATACACCCTTCATTCACCATCGACTCTTTCACATGCGCCTCACTAGAAATATATTGTGGTGGATGATTGGGATTTACCGTATAAATTCTCCAATTATAATCAGAAATATTTAATTCACAATTATCATCCAATAAATCCATGTTTGCTTCCCATAGGCTTTGAACAGTTCCGACATCTTTCCAATACCCTTTAAATGGATAGGCAACCACTTTTTTCTGTTTTTCGATGAGTAAAGGAATAATATCCTTGCCAAAATCATGGGAGGAATTTTTATTTAAATTATCTTCTACTAGTAATTCTTTCAGAACATGCCATTTAAAAATATAGATTCCCATCGAAGCTAGATTATTTTTTGGATGTTTAGGCTTCTCTTCGAATTCTACAATGTTCATCTCTTTATTTGTATTCATAATACCAAACCTGCTCGCTTCCTCCCATGGTACTTGAATCACGGAGATAGAAGCATCTGCTTGCTTATCTATGTGATATTCAAGCATTTCTTCATAATTCATTTTGTAAATATGGTCTCCTGATAAAATGAGAACATATTCGGGATCATATTGAGACAAGTAGTTCTGATTTTGATAAATAGCACTTGCTGTTCCTGTATACCATTTCACTTCTGATGACTCACTATAAGGAGGTAATACGGTTACTCCTCCATTAACACGGTCTAAATCCCATGCACTCCCTATTCCAATGTATGAGTTTAAAACGAGCGGCTGGTATTGCGTTAAGACGCCAACAGTTTCAATTCCCGAATTGGAACAATTACTTAAAGTGAAATCGATAATTCGATATTTTCCTCCAAAAGGGATTGCTGGCTTTGCTAGACTTTTTGTTAAGGAATAAAGTCTACTCCCCTTTCCTCCTGCTAATAGCATTGCGACGCACCGTTTCTTTCCCATTTCCTTTTCTCCCCTTCCGGTGTTGAACTGGACGTAAAATGATTATACTGAAAGCTGGTATCGTTAGTTGAACAGAATAAGGTTTTCCATGAAATTCTACTTTTTCTGCTTTTATTACCTTTTTATTTATATAATTAGCTCCACCAAATCTATCAGTGTCACTATTTAATATTTCTCGGAAAGAGTTATTTAAAGGAACGCCGATTCTGTAATTTTCATATGTATGATAAGTGAAATTACAAATGACGACTAAATAATCTTCTTCCTTTTCTGCCCTACGTATAAAAGAGAAGATAGACTGCTCTCTATTATTTACATCAATCCAATCAAAGCCATCATTGACATGATCCAACTGATATAAAGGTTTGGACCTTTTATAGATTTTTAGTAATTCCTTCATATACTCATTTGCTTTTTGATGCATCTCATAATCTAGCAGCATCCAATCTAACTGTTCTTTATCCTTCCATTCAGCAAAATGGGCGAATTCATTTCCCATAAATAATAATTTTTTTCCTGGATGTGTAATCATATATCCTAAGAGGAGCCGGAATTGAGCAAATTTTTGCCAATAATCTCCTGGCATCTTATCTACTAACGATTTCTTTCCATGAACAACTTCATCATGTGAAAATGGTAAAACAAAATTTTCGGAAAAGGCATAATGTAGGGAAAAGGAGACTTTATCATGTACTTGCTTTCGATTAACTGAATCAGTTTCCATATAGGTTAAAATATCATTCATCCAGCCCATATTCCATTTGTAGTGAAATCCAATGCCACCATAATGAACTGGTGCAGTTACTTGAGGCCAATCAGTAGAATCCTCTGCAAACATTAGAACTGTTGGATCGTATTGACAAACTGTTTGATTCAGTTTTTGGAGGAAATCGATTCCAAATTGGTTCACGCTATTTTCATTTGAATTTGGCCAATAAATAATATTAGAAACAGCATCAACTCTAAATCCATCTACATGGAAATATTCCATCCAAAAAATTGCATTTGAAATTAAAAAGCTTTGGACTTCATTTTTTCCTAAATCAAAATTGGCCGTTCCCCAAACATAATTTTCTCTATCCGCCGGATTCTTATAATCATATTGACTAGTTCCATCAAATTGATAAAGTCCATGCTCATCTTTACAAAAATGTCCAGGTACCCAATCTAATATCACGCCGAGCCCATGTTGATGACATTGATCGATGAAATACATCAAATCCTTTGGCTCTCCAAATCTGCTTGTTGCAGAATAGTATCCTGTACCTTGATATCCCCAGGAGATATCGAGTGGATGTTCTACTAAGGGCAGCACTTCCAAGTGGGTAAATCCTTGTTCCACAACATATGGAATTAATTCATCAGCAAGTTCCCTATAGGTATACAGTTCTCCATCCTCATGGATTTTCCATGATCCTAAATGGACTTCATATATAGCAAGAGGTTCATTTAAATAGTTCTTTTTTGTCTTTTTTTGTTTCCATTTTGTATCATTCCACTTGTAACCTTCCAAGGAATAAACAATGGAAGCTGTATTAGGTCTTACCTCGGAGAGAAAAGCATAAGGATCAGCTTTAAGAAAAACTCTTCCATCAGGTGCAGTTATTTTATATTTATACATAGCACCCGTTAAATCCCTCTCTACATTTAGAAGCCACACACCTTCATTATTAATTTTTTCAAGGGAATAACCTTCACCATTCCAATTATTAAAATCCCCAACCACTTGAATACTTAGAGCATTGGGAGCCCAAACACAAAAACTGGTATAATTCTCTCCATTTTTATGATGAATATGGGATCCAAATAATCTATAGCTCTCAAATAAGTTTCCTTCATGAAATAAATGTAGTTGAAATTCTGTTGGATATACTGTCTCCACTGTCATCCTACTTTCTATTACAAATAATATTAAGTGAGTAAATTTTACACTTTGTACTTTTCAATTCCCTTTTTTTTTGCTTCCAAAACAATTTATGGCATACATTGCTAAAAAATTGGTGATTAATTAAATTTGATTAATTTTAATATTCTATCAATAGAAGGTAAATCCTTTTTTGTTTTTAAAATTTTATGATACTATAAATCTTTTTATGTTTAATTGACTCATTTAGATTGTGAACTTTTAACATAGTTTTTTTTATGAAGAGGAATACTAAAGTGAATTTCTAACATAAGGAAGGAAAATGATAATGAGTAAAAGGGAAGAAGAATATTTAAAAGAACAAATAGGGGAAGAAATGAATCCTTTTTTTGAAACAACAGACAAAAAAGTTCTAGCAATTGATCTGTTTAGAGGTCCTGATACTGGATTTCTTTCTGATTTTGATTAAAAAAACCCGGGGAATAGATTATTTACAAGTGAGGATAAATGGAAGAAAATCTGAGACAGGGAAAATTTTAATCGATACAAACTCATAGGTTCTCCTAGAGACTATAGAGAATTTATCGGAAAGAATCTTATAAGAAATAAAAAAACTGATAGCAAATGCTATCAGTTTTTATGACCCGTACGGGATTCGAACCCGTGTTACCGCCGTGAAAGGGCGGTGTCTTAACCACTTGACCAACGGGCCAATGGCGGAGAAGGAGGGATTTGAACCCTCGCGCCGCTTACGCGACCTACACCCTTAGCAGGGGCGCCTCTTCAGCCTCTTGAGTACTTCCCCAAAAAAATGGCTCCGCAGGTAGGACTCGAACCTACGACCGTTCGGTTAACAGCCGAATGCTCTACCACTGAGCTACTGCGGAATATTTTTATGGTGGGCCTAAATGGACTCGAACCATCGACCTCACGCTTATCAGGCGTGCGCTCTAACCAGCTGAGCTATAGGCCCATATATGGAGCGGGTGATGGGAATCGAACCCACGACATCAGCTTGGAAGGCTGAGGTTTTACCATTAAACTACACCCGCATATTTTATTTGTATGGGGCGACTAGTGGGAATCGAACCCACGAGTGTCGGAGCCACAATCCGATGCGTTAACCACTTCGCCATAGCCGCCATTATACTTATTATTCATTTTAGATTGCACTAAAATGGTGGCTCAGGACGGAATCGAACCGCCGACACAAGGATTTTCAGTCCTTTGCTCTACCGACTGAGCTACTGAGCCATTTTATATGGCGGTCCGGACGGGACTCGAACCCGCGACCTCCTGCGTGACAGGCAGGCATTCTAACCAACTGAACTACCGGACCAGATTGCGGGGACAGGATTTGAACCTGCGACCTTCGGGTTATGAGCCCGACGAGCTACCAGACTGCTCCACCCCGCGATAATATTAA